>NZ_MSCH01000006.1 GCF_002954545.1 Psychrosphaera saromensis
TTAACTTTTCATCCGCTAACGTTAGCTGATTTGTTAATGCACCTTGTTCATTTTTTAATGCTAAATAACGTTGTTTTAAATGTTTAACTTCTTGTAATTGGAGTGTGTTGTGTTGGCTTATTTCATCAGAGAGCATTAACTTTTGACGTTCAACTTGCTCAATAAGCTGGTCACTTAAGTCAATGCCTGTGGCGTTTTTCTTTTGAATAATAATACTAACAAGCGGTTGACCTTTTATTACCTTATCGCCCTCTTTTACCCAAAGCTTATCGACCACACCACCTTGTGTGGCTACGCTTTTAACCACGCCTTTTATTGGGATTAAAAAGCCACGAACGGTTTCTTTTCTAGAATACTCAGCAGTAAAAATAAATAACACAATTGTAGCGGTAATGGCGACAAGCGTACCTACCGTTAATTTTATTGATAATGGCTGAGCCAGTATAATCTCACCCGTTAGGCG
>NZ_MSCH01000001.1 GCF_002954545.1 Psychrosphaera saromensis
AAGAAAAACCTGAAGGCCTGTAGCTCAGCTGGTTAGAGCGCACCCCTGATAAGGGTGAGGTCGGCAGTTCAAGTCTGCCCAGGCCTACCAAGCCTTTGGGGATATTGAACCCAAGCCATCAAATAGATGGGGCTATAGCTCAGCTGGGAGAGCGCTTCCCTTGCACGGAAGAGGTCTGCGGTTCGATCCCGCATAGCTCCACCACTTCTTCTTAAATGAACATAAGCTCAAATAAATACACATTAAGTGGTTAACTTTAGTGTCTATTTATTTGAGTTTTTTAAAACTCAATTGCTCTTTAACAAATTGGAAAGCTGAATAAAAAATAAAGGTATAAATCTTATTTTAGTTCTTAGGAATTGGATTAAGTAATTTGTATCACTGTAAGAGAAAACTCAAGCGTTATTTATGTCGATTGTGTTTTTAGCGAACGCAATCAAAATGGCATAACCTACGACTTAGTGCGAGAGCATTTAAGGTTGT
>NZ_MSCH01000007.1 GCF_002954545.1 Psychrosphaera saromensis
TAAGTGAATAAGCGTATACGGTGGATGCCTTGGCAATTGGAGGCGATGAAAGACGTGTTAATCTGCGATAAGTCTGGTTAAGGTGATAAAAACCGTTATAGACCAGAATTTCTGAATGGGGAAACCCACTGCATTTTGTGCAGTATCGCATAGTGAATACATAGCTATGCGAAGCAAACCCGGAGAACTGAAACATCTAAGTACCCGGAGGAAAAGAAATCAACCGAGATTTCCTGAGTAGCGGCGAGCGAAAGGGAAACAGCCGATTCAGTATGATGTAGTGGAAGGTTCTGGAAAGTTCCGCAATAAAGGGTGATAGCCCCGTACACGAAGCAGCATATTGGACACATTAAGTAGGTCGGAGCACGAGAAACTTTGACTGAAGATAGGGGGACCATCCTCTAAGGCTAAATACTCCCAATTGACCGATAGTGAACCAGTACCGTGAGGGAAAGGCGAAAAGAACCCCTGTGAGGGGAGTGAAATAGAACCTGAAACCGTATACGTACAAGC
>NZ_MSCH01000008.1 GCF_002954545.1 Psychrosphaera saromensis
AAATGGACGGTGCTATCTTAGTAGTAGCTGCGACTGATGGCCCTATGCCTCAAACTCGTGAGCACATCCTACTTTCTCGTCAGGTTGGCGTTCCTTACATCATCGTATTCATGAACAAATGTGACATGGTTGATGATGAAGAGCTAATCGAATTAGTAGAAATGGAAGTTCGTGAACTTCTTTCTGAATATGACTTCCCTGGTGATGATTTACCATTAATCCAAGGTTCTGCGCTTAAAGCGTTAGAAGGCGAAGCAGATTGGGAAGCGAAGATTTTAGAACTTGCAGAAGCTCTAGATACTTATATTCCAGAGCCTAAGCGTGATATCGATAAGCCATTCATCATGCCTATCGAAGACGTATTCTCAATTTCAGGTCGTGGTACAGTAGTAACAGGTCGTGTTGAGCAAGGTATCGTTAACACTGGTGATACAGTAGAGATCATTGGTATTAAAGAAACTCAAACAACAACTTGTACAGGTGTTGAAATGTTCCGTAAGTTGCTTGACGAAGGTCGTGCAGGTGAGAACATTGGTGCATTATTAC
>NZ_MSCH01000002.1 GCF_002954545.1 Psychrosphaera saromensis
AAGAAAAACCTGAAGGCCTGTAGCTCAGCTGGTTAGAGCGCACCCCTGATAAGGGTGAGGTCGGCAGTTCAAGTCTGCCCAGGCCTACCAAGCCTTTGGGGATATTGAACCCAAGCCATCATATAGATGGGGCTATAGCTCAGCTGGGAGAGCGCTTCCCTTGCACGGAAGAGGTCTGCGGTTCGATCCCGCATAGCTCCACCACTTCTTCTTAAATGAACATAAGCTCAAATAAATACACATTAAGTGGTTAACTTTAGTGTCTATTTATTTGAGTTTTTTAAAACTCAATTGCTCTTTAACAAATTGGAAAGCTGAATAAAAAATAAAGGTATAAATCTTATTTTAGTTCTTAGGAATTAGATAAAGTAATTTGTATCACTGTAAGAGAAAACTCAAGCGTTATTTATGTCGATTGTGTTTTTAGCGAACGCAATCAAAATGGCATAACCTACGACTTAGTGCGAGAGCATTTAAGGTTGTATGGT
>NZ_MSCH01000003.1:0-1017933 GCF_002954545.1 Psychrosphaera saromensis
GAGAGTCTAGCGATTGTTGAACGGCTTTTATTTTAAACTCTATGGAGTGCTTACGTCTGAATTCGATTTTCATGACACCTTATTCCTAAAAATAGGTGTCTACTTTTGTGGAGTCATATCAAGTATAGTTCGTTTAAGAAGTATAAACTTTTATTTATAGTTCTTTTTTTACTGCATTTTCTGTTGGTACAACTTCATCTATATGAGTCTTTTTTGGTAAAGGCTCTTCTATTCCACGTAAATAAACCTGCTTATTCGCTTCTTTAGTTAATACCACCATTTCTGTATTAGTAAGTCTGTCTTGTAATGACAATTTAGTTTTAGGCATTAACAACACTAAGATGTTGCCTAGGCCAAATAACGCAAACAAAGCCCTTTTAGCAGCACGAATAAACGAAACTGGCTCGTCGTTAGTACTTTGAATTTTAACGCGCCATGCTCGCATCCCCAACGTTTGACCACCGTCATGCCAAAACCAAGCATAAAAGCCCCAAATCACAGCAATTGTTTCAACTTTATACCACCACTGCTGATTTAAATACGCAGAATGATCTTGGTAACCCGTTAACGTAAACAAGCCAAAAGATTCTAAGGCAAATAGGCCACCCAAATTGATAAGACTAAGCAACATAGCTAAGGCAATAACCGCTAATAAATCATAAACGATCACTGCTAAACGTTTAACAAAGCCAGCACGAGGATAAATTTCAGACATAAATTTCAATTAAGCTAATAATAATTGGGGCTAGTCTATCAACAAAAGCAATAAATCCAAACAACATAGAGCGCGTTGATTTAGCAATTTGCACAATATATAAACACTCAAGAGCTATATATTGATAAATCACTTGCAAGCAACCAAAGCGTGGTTATAATTCGTCTCGCTAAATGTAGCGCAGTTGTGACAAACTTATTGTTGCAGCAAATTACATTAAAGCATCAGTTATAGTATAGAAATGCCAGCGTGATGAAATTGGTATACATGGGGGATTCAAAATCCCCTGCCGAAAGGCGTGTCGGTTCGAGTCCGACCGCTGGTACCATTTCTAACTAATAACTAAAACAACCGACCTTCTTGTAATAAAGAGCAGTCGGTTTTTTTATGCCTGAAATTTAGTGTAATCTTCTACAAATAATAATACTTATGGAATGGGTAAACAAAGGGGATTCGCTTTCAATAAGAGCGCCCTGCCGAAAGGCGTGTCGGTTCCTGAGTTTTGAAAGTAGCGACCGCTGGTACCATTTCGCCTTGTTCTTATTAAGAGCATAACTAAAACAACCAGTATCTTTTGTATAAAGAATACTGGTTTTTTTATGCCTGCTCTTTATGAAACCTAAGAAGTAAAATTGGTATACGAGGGCATCTTCCATAAGAGCAACTTGCCAAAGTAAATCAAGTGTTCTGACTCCACTGATTGCTAATTAGTACTATATAATATTGTCTTACAATCTTATTCGTATAATATGAGCCCCTGATTTTTATTTATTGAGTATACTACCTTGCAATTTAGAAAAGATATCAATGGGTTAAGAGCCATAGCAGTGATCGCTGTCGTGCTATTTCATTTCAATGCTAGTTGGATGCCCGGTGGTTTTGCAGGAGTAGATGTCTTTTTTGTCATCTCCGGTTTTTTAATGACGGGAATAATATTTAAGGGAATCGAACAAGAAAACTTTTCTATTCTGAAGTTTTATGTTGCTCGAGCAAACAGGATCATCCCTGCCTTGGCCGTGCTTTGTTTAGTCTTGTTGGTATTTGGCTGGTTCTACCTTACTCCATTGGATTACAAAGCGCTAGGCAAGCACGTAGCCAGTAGTATGGCGTTTCTATCTAATGTAATTTATTGGAGAGAGTCTGGCTATTTCGATGCAACATCGCACGAAAAATGGTTATTACATACTTGGTCATTATCTGCAGAATGGCAGTTCTATATAATCTATCCATTAGTGCTTGTTGCTATGCGAAAGTTTATGTCAGTAAATGCAATGAAAGCGACTGTGTTACTTGGAACAGTTTTAGGCTTTATCTTTTGCGCCATCGCTACCTATAAATGGCCTACCCCTGCATACTACCTATTACCAACAAGAGCGTGGGAAATGATGATAGGCGGTGTTGCTTTTCTTTATCCTATGGCAATAAAAGAAGAACGAAAAAAACTATTAGAATGGCTTGGTTTAGCATTAATTATTGGCTCTTATTTCTTAATCTCAAAAGATAACCCTTGGCCTGGTTATTTAGCAATATTTCCCGTTTTAGGCTCGTTCTTAATAATTCAAGCACAACGCAATGATAGCCTTATTACCAGTAATCTAATATTTCAAAAATTAGGTGCTTGGTCTTACTCTATTTATCTATGGCATTGGCCTTTTGTTGTCGCTATTTACTACTTTTCATTGAATGAAATATTCGTTTATTTTGGTATTTCCATGTCTGTATTACTTGGTTTTTTGAGTAATAAATATATTGAAAAAATCAGATTCAGAAGTGATTTTGGTTTTTTTTGGGGATACCTAAAATGTAAGCCTGTTTATATAATGTTAATTGTTGGATTATTAGCTTCGTATATTTATAGCATCAAGGGGGAAAATGCTTGGCTACTTAGACAAAATATAATAACACAGAAAACATATACTATTATTAGTGAAAGGTCGCCAGAATTAGATAGTTGGGGAAGAGATGTAGATGGTAACCAAGACTTTTCTGATTGCCGTTTTAATGTCCAAAACTTAAATCCTAACCTTGAGTCAAGGCTGTCAAAATGTCTGTCTAATTATGGTTCTGGAATATTGATTTTAGGAGATAGCCACGCTAAAGATTTATTTGGAATGGTTTCTTCCAGATTTGATGATGATTTTATTGTTGGAATAACAAGTACGCAAGGATGTCGGCCACATACACCGAAGAGTCAGTGCCAATATGAGGAAGTGAAGACATTTTTATCAGCTAATCCTCGGATATTTAAGCATATTATTTATGAGCAGGGAGGGTTTTATTTGTTACTTGATGAAAATGGTAATAAAGGCACTAGAAATATGTTTAGTAAATTAGATATATCTATGAGCGTTGAGGGTTTAAGCATTGATATAGAACATATAGAACTTGTACTTAACTACCTTTCAGAGATAAGTGAGTATGCACCTATCACTTGGTTCGGTAGTAGAGTTGAGCCACATTTTACACCGAAACAAATACTTCAGAAAGGTTGTGATTTTAACTTTAAGTTAAGAAATAACCATAAAATGTTTTTTGATTTGCTTGATGAGTATATAGAAAGTAATACCCCCCCTTTAAACAGGGTTAAGTTTATATCGCAAAATAAAACTCTAAAGTATCAATTTCCACAGGATTTTATGAACTGTGAAAAAATACTATGGTCTGATGGAGATCACCTTTCAATTATTGGCGAAGAAGTATTAGGAAAACGCCTTCCTGATAACTTCCTACACTATTAAATAAATGCCACGTCTCGAGTATCAGAAGCGGTATTTACTATCCCTTTTGACTTTTTGGGGCTTATACTTTTCAACGAGTCGAGCTCTGAACTTATTTTTTGAGCTCACATTTCCTCCTTTCTTCGTTATGAAATCAATGGGGCCAGAGACTGTACGATCCCCACAAATTAAAGTGTCTCAAATAAGTATGCTCCTCCTGTTAAGTGGAGTTGCTTTACTGCTGTTAAAAACTGCCTAACAGTGAGTTTTGAATACCTATCGGCAATGACTCGAAATCCGATAAAATGCAGTGATAGCACGTTATCGATTTTTAAACTATTTGCTTGATATTGACGATGGCGCTTTGCATTCTTTGTAGCCAACCCAATAGCCATCAGCACCCAATGCGTTATTGTTGTTAATAGAATTAACACGGCAAGTCTTTTTGTCTCGGTGGTTTTATTGTATTCAAATCCTTGCCCATAACGGTGACTTTTCATGTCTCTGAAGCCTTCTTCAATCTGCATTCGTAAACGGTATATTTTCACTACTCTTTTCGCTAGCTGACCCCCTTGTGGTAAAGAGGTCGTTAACAACCACGGGTCATGCGCTGATTTAGAGTGAACCTTTGAGTGTTTAGATTGCTTGATTTGGCCACTTCGATTGACCGCATGTCTGCCTTTGACCTTTCCTTTAAAAAGAACCAGCTGACAATTCAACGGATTTCTCCTTGCTATCGTTCCGGTGTAGGACGTTGGGCATGTTGTTGCTGTTTTATATAGGTTGGTAATGGATTGCCAACTTTCACCATCCAAGCTGTAAAAATTAGGTAAACGCGTACGTCCTACAAAATCCCAACCTTGCGCTAATACAGAACGAAAACATGGCGTTTTAAATCCTGCATCGCTTACTATGATTGGTTTGCAGTCATCAGGCAATATTTGAGCAAGGCGCTGTAAGAATAGCGTATGTATAGAGGGTTTTTCTTTGGTGCTATTAGTAATTTAAAAGACGCAGGATTAGTGATTGTTATGGCTATTGGAGGCATGGTACTTCCAGCTCTAATATACATAGGTATTATTTGGCTTAGTGATACTAATGCATATCAAGGCTGGGGGATCCCAATGGCGACAGACACCGCGTTTGCCATAGTTATTTTGACTCTTATGGGCACTAAAGCTCCAAAAGCCGCGGCAGTTTTACTCACAGGCTTGGCAATTGTTGATGATATGGGAGCGGTGGCTGTTATTGGTTTATTTTATACCGAGCAAATTGTTGTTCAATCACTTGTTTGGGCTGGTATCACTTTATTATTTCTGTTTCTGTTGAACATACTTGGTATAAGAAAGCCTATATTTTACTTTACTGGCGCACTTCTACTTTGGTGGTTTATCCTGCAATCTGGTGTGCATGCGACAACAGCCGGACTTTTAGCTGCGATGATGGTTCCAACTCGACCTTACGCCAAAAAAAAATGGTTTCGTAATAAAATGTCCGACGTTATCGAAGACTTCCAAGATATGGACAAACCTAACCCCCCTATTCTAGCTAATGAACAACAACATGCACTTGCTATGCAAGCCGAAGATATAGCTAAAAGCAACACCATTCCTATTTTGCGTTGGGGAAGTGCATTAGACAAACCCGTCACTCTTATTATTTTACCTTTATTTGCCTTTTTAAATGCAGGTGTATTATTACCCACCGAGATACCAAATTTTAATGACACTATAGTCACACTCGCTATTATGTTTGGTTTAGTCTTAGGTAAAGGAATTGGTATTAGTCTCTTTGCTTGGGTTAGTTTAAAAATAGGGTTAGTCAGGTTGCCACCAGATATACATTTTTATCATATTGTTGGTATAGGATTTTTGGCAGGTATAGGATTTACTATGTCATTATTTATATCAGCGTTGGCATTTGCAGGGCAGCCTGCATTAATTGAACAAGCCAAATTAGGTATTCTGTTTGGGTCAATCATTGCTGGGATTTTAGGATTCATTATATTTTCATTACCATCTAAAACATAAACTTTCAGTATTAACTCTTGTTAATGTCGTTTAACATTTGAGTTATAAACTATTTATTAAAGATGAAAATAATGACCATTGAAAGACTAGAAACCAAACAACGTATGAGCCGTATTGTGAAACACAACGGGGTTATTTATTTATGCGGCCAGGTTTGCGCAGATGCGACCAAAGGTATAACTGAACAGACTCAAACTATGTTAGATAAAGTGGATACATTGCTTGAACAAGCTGGTAGCGACCGTAAGCATATTTTATCTGCCACTATTTATATAAAAGACATGCAAGACTTTGCTCAAATGAATGCAGTTTGGGACAGTTGGGTGCCAGACGGTTTTGCTCCTGCTAGAGCTTGTGTGACTGCGGATATGGCACGCGAAGCTCTGTTAGTTGAAGTGTCTATTGTTGCCGCTGAAATATCTGCGAAGCTTTAGGTTTAAAACAAAACGACTGTCTTAATGTAAGAACAGTCGGTTTTGATTATCTGAATTTAAGGCTATTCGCTTTTACTTACCGGTTATGGCTTACCGCTTTTTTGCCTCCATCTTTACAAGCCTATAGCCTTACAACCTTAAAACTCATAAATCGCCCTTTCACTACGTTTTCAATTATTAATAAGCCTTTTATCTAAATAGTACTACAGTGATAGATATGGTTAACATGCTGATTTTTTCTACTACTTTAGTCTTAGTTTCTATCTTTTAGGTTGACCTTCTAGCGTCATAGTTAAACACTATAAAAAAAGAGGAATTACTATGGTTTACTTCCAATTAATCAGCAATTTAGGACTTATTGTTTTATTTATTATTGGTTATCTACAAAATGAGATTTCCCAGCCCTTTACCATTGTTGGTATTTTACTTGGCTGTTTGCTTCTTCTACCACAATTACGATCTGGAATATCAAATACAGACAATAAAGGTTCACAGGGTAAAGATACCGATGTAGAGCCCGATAATTTTTATTCTCAAATAAGTCAAAAAGTCACAAGTGCAACGTCAAAAATGGCCATGGGTGCAGCGGAAGTTTCTTATTTTGTCGATACCTTAAGTAAAGACATACATAGTACTCGCGACGACAGCGAACAAATTACCCAGGCGGTAGAAACCTTATCTAGCACAGGCATGACTCTCTCTAGTAACCTTGGTCAATTAACTCACACTATGCGTGATACCGCAGAGTCTAGCCGTATCGCTCAACAGGCTTTAAAACAAAGTGCCGAACAAGTTAGCGAGCTGACACAGAAAGTACAAAAAGCCAGTGAACAATTAACCCTGTTAACACAAAGTGCGGATGATATTGATAGTATTACTGCGGTTATTAAAGGTGTGTCTGAACAAACCAACTTATTATCGTTAAATGCAGCCATTGAAGCAGCCCGAGCCGGTGAGTTAGGGCGAGGCTTTGCCGTTGTTGCAGATGAAGTAAGAGCGTTAGCTGGGAAAAGCGCTGACGCTTCCGAGCAAATTTCAGGATTGTTGGCCGATGTACGTACTAACAGCGAATTAACCAACAATGAAATGACTTCACTGAAGACGTTAACCGAATCTTTATCCACTACATTATTAGGCGAAACCCAACGTTTTATTACCTTAACCGAAGAAGTTCAAAATGCTTCTGTCGTGTTATCTGAAGTTGAAAGTGCCGGTGAAAAACTCGGTGAAACCAGTGCACAAATTAGTGGTTCTATTACACGTATCAGCACGTCGTTAAACGATATATCCCAACGTAGTGATCATTTATCTAAAGAGGCGTCTGGTTTAAGTAATGGCGCTGAGGTGGTATTTAGAGAATTGGATAAAGTAGACCAATCCCTGTTTTTCTCTGACCTGGTTAAAACCGCTAAAACTTCGGCTCAAGCCCTTGGTGATTTACTTGAAACTGCCATTGATAGTGGCGGGTTAACAGAACAAGCTGTGTTCTCCAAAGATTATCAACCCATTAAAAACTCTAACCCGCAAAAGTTCAGTACCAGTTACGACCACTTTACCGATCAAAACTTCCCTGCAATTCAAGAGGCGGTATTACAACAATATGATGAAGTTATGTTTGCTGGAGCGGTAGATACCAATGGGTATTTCCCAACCCATAACAACAAATTTAGTCAGCCGTTAACGGGGGATTACGATAAGGATTTAATCAACAATCGTACCAAACGTATCTTTGATGATCCTACAGGTCGTCGTTGTGGAGCGCATACTGACAGCTTTTTATTGCAAACCTATAAGCGTGATACTGGGGAGATTTTACATGACTTATCTGTGCCGATTTTTGTAAAAGGCAAACATTGGGGTGGGTTTAGAATGGGCTTTAAATCCAGTCACTAATTAAATGAGCTAGCTTAAACTCACTAGCACAAATGGCCTAGTTCAAATGCCTGAGTTCAAATGCCTGAGTTCAAATAAACTGAATCAAAAGAGTAACCAAAAGAGTCATCAAAAATAGAATGCTCTTTATTACAGCCTCTTGAGTTCAAGAGTTTTCACTGTACTAAAGAGCTCTATTTACCACCAAGCACTCAAACTGATTTAAAAAAACAGCTTACAAACCGTTATGATATTGCACTACGGTTGAGTCTGGCACTAAGGTGTTAATAGCTTCAATTGGTGCGATATCGCCACTAAGCAGTTGTTCAAACTGCTGAATTAACGTCACTTTATCCGGTGAGGTTTTATCCCCAGCGCCAATGTTGGTTAAATCAATCATAAAGCTGTCAAACAAGTCTGATAAGTCTTTGATGATCTCAGTATTTAAGAACTGATCTTGATTATAAATACTTGGGTAACCGGCTTTTTGTTTGTCGATGGCAAACGAGTCACCTTTGAGGTTGGTGATACTGGTGGATTTATCACAAGACAACATACAACCATTGTCTATACGTGGTTTTTCACAACCAACACTTTGTTGGAAGAAACACTGTCGGCTTGTCATCAATAATATTGGATGATAAATGCTATACATCATCTTAAAGTTATCAGGACGCGCCATGTGTCTAATTTGCTTGAAGTTTATCTCGTTAGAAATAAACGCACCGGCACAATCAAATTCTTGCTGTAAACCTAATAACGCATACGAGTTAGTGGTGTTTAAAAACGGACCTGCTATCCACTTAATACCTAACGCGTTGGCTTCATAAGCGATACCTGTGTTGTTAGTCACAATCAGTTTAGGTTTAACCTGCTTTAAAATATTTACCGCAACGTCGTAATCTTTACCAATTAATACTGGTGGAAACCAAGGTATTAAACGAGGGTTTTGATTTAAGAAATCGATGTAGTGGGTGCAGTCACGCTTGTAAGCATCTGGCAATTTGAAGTAAATATCCGCGTCGGTAGAATCCGCTAATATCACATCCGCTTCGTCACAAATTAGAATACTCAAGTCTGCTTTTTTAAGGCCGTCTGTTTGCGGTTTTTGATGTTTAGTTAACGGCGGCAATACCACTTCTGGGTGAATTGGCGTGTTTTTATTAAGAATGAGTGATATTTCATTTCTAATCGCAGTCAGTTCTTTATAAGGAATACTTAAGCCATCATCTAACCCATCTGAGTTTAACGCTAATAAGTTATACTCTTCATTGTTTAAGCTTCTGAATCGTTTACTTAGCGTGCTGTCATCTAAGCTTAACTTCTCACTTTTAACTAATGAACTGGTTGAATTAATTTCAAACGATTTAGTCTCTGTCTTTAACAAGCTAGAAATATATTCTTGGGTTGTTACCGTAACGGTAAATACGTCGCCAAGTTTGCCTGAGAAGTTTAACGTTAATGGTATTTTATCTATGCTTAGATGTTTGATTTTATCTAGCATGATGTCTTGCAGTTCGCTTTTCTCTTTATTGAGATCTTTCTCAACTTGTTGGATTTGAACGACCGATATTAAATCACGACTCTCGATACCTGGTTTTCTTAATACCAAGCTTTCTGCAACTTGTTTTTCTACACCGTTTTTCTCTAATGCATAAACTTTAGAGTTATCTCTCGGGTTGTCGATAAACATCGACTGATTTAAGTCACCACGCAAAAAGGCATTGGAGAAGTCGCGGTTAAATACTTTGTATAAACGTTCGCCATCTTCTAACAATTCACCGGTTTTTAAGAATCCGTCAATTTGCTTGCGGAAGCTATCCACGACAGTGTGTACATAACTTGCACCTTTAATACGCCCTTCTATTTTAAAAGAATGAACGCCGGCTTCAATTAACGCAGGCAAGTCAAAAAAGGCGGAATTGTCTTTGATATTTAGTGGGAAATTATTACCAGACTCTGTGGTTTCATATTCTTCACGACAAGCTTGGCTACAACGGCCACGGTTACCTGAATTACCAACACTCGCTGATGTTGAGTAACACAAACCAGAAAACGCAACACAAAGCGACCCATGGACAAATACTTCCATTAGTACATCGTGTTCAACACCTACTTTAGTTAGTTCGGTGATTTCGCGTAAATTCATTTCTCTGGATAAGTTAACACGAGATGCGCCAAACTTTTTCAAAAATGGAATTTGCCCAGCGTTATGCGTAGTCATTTGCGTAGAGGCATGGATATCAAGAGTTGGATAATATTTTTTCAAT
Source organism: Psychrosphaera saromensis (assembly GCF_002954545.1). Lineage (GTDB taxonomy): Bacteria > Pseudomonadota > Gammaproteobacteria > Enterobacterales > Alteromonadaceae > Psychrosphaera > Psychrosphaera saromensis. The sequence goes on from NZ_MSCH01000003.1 coordinate 10,039, forward strand.
ACATAAAGCAAACCAAAATCTTGGATGATCACGCCGTCTAACGTGGTGTTTACCAACTTATTTAATAACTTAGTTAACGCCTTAAATTCATGCTCTAAAATAACAATATTAAGGGTTAAGAATATCTGACATTCATACTGGTGCGCCAAACGAATTAGGCCAACAAGTTGTTCAAATGTGATATTACCCGCACGATTTCGTGCATTAAATGTATTTAACCCGCAATAAACGGCGTCAGCTCCGGCTATGATTGCGGCTTTAATGGCTTCGGCGTCTCCACCTGGGGCGAGTAATTCAATTTTAGGGCTCATTTGTAGGCTCATAAGTACAACTTGTTATCTGCAAAACTTTGGGCGGGGATTTTACCTGTATAATTAAAGAATGAATATGGTTAAAATGCTTATTCCTACTAAAATGCTCAACTATTATTAATACGCCAGGCAAAGAATACAACGTGATGAAAGAGAATCTTAATAAAGCCAATGAGTTACCAATACTCTACTCATTGAGAAATTGCCCTTTTGCTATGCGCGCTAGGTTAGCGATATTTCGTTCACAGACTCAAGTTATTCTGCGTTCTATTGTATTAAATGACAAACCTGCTGATATGTTAACGGCTTCACCAAAAGGCACAGTACCCGTTTTGGTTTTACCGCCAACAATTAACCTTGAGGATAAAGGTGAAAATGAAAAGCCTGAACAAGTCATTGATGAAAGCTTTGACGTTATGGTGTGGGCATTAACACAAAACGATCCAGACAATTTATTACACAGCCAAGATTCAGCAGCTTCAACAGATATGTTTGCACTAGTCGCTAAGTTTGATAATGAATTTAAATCAGCCTTAGAAGATTACAAAGCAGCCAAACGTTATCATGAAGATAACTTAGTTGAGTGCCGACAAGTTTGTGAAACATATATTGCTGACTTGGAACAACGATTAACGGCGCACTCGTTTTTGGTCTCCAACCAAGAAAGCTTTGCAGATTTAGCATTGCTGCCATTTATTCGCCAGTTTGCCAAAATTGAACGCCAATGGTATTTACAATCCCCTTACCCCAATTTACAAAAATGGCTTAACAGCTATTTACAGAGTTTGATGTTCAGCAAAGTCATGGTGAAGCATCCTTTGTATTTATCATCGGATGAAGTGATTTATTTGAACTAATTGTTTTGTTTGATTTTTTACCATACATAAAAAAACCGACCTTATTGAGTCAACAAGGTCGGTTTTATATTTAGTAATTTAATTACTGTTAACACTTACTTATGTAAATGCACATCCATTTGTGGGAATGGGATATTAAGCCCTTCTTTACCAAATGTTTTGTATACGTTTTCATTCATGTCGAAGTATACGCCCCAGTAATCTGGTGCTTTAACCCAAGCTCTTACCGCAAAGTTCACTGAACTGTCTGCAAGTTGAGATACCGCAATAAAGACTTCAGGGTCTTTTAAGATTCTTTCGTCTGCATCACATAATTGTTTAATTACCTGACGAGCTTTGTCTAGGTCATCGCCGTATGCAACACCAATTGTCCAATCAACACGTCTTTTTTCTTCCGTTGAATAGTTGATCATTGATGACGTTGATAAACCACCATTTGGGATAATAATGGTTTTATTATCTGGTGTTTTTAAAATGGTATTAAATATTTGTATTTGAGCAACTGAGCCAACATAACCTTGTGCTTCAATTACATCACCCACTTTAAACGGTTTGAATAGCAGTATCATTACACCGCCAGCAAAGTTCTGTAACGTACCAGACAATGCCATACCAACCGCTAAACCTGCAGCACCTAAGATAGCAATGAAAGACGTCATTTCAATGCCTAACATTCCAAGCACACTGATGAACAACATCACCTTAAGTAACATGCCTAACATGCTAAGTAAGAAAGGTTTAAGTGACGGGTCAACGCTGCCCTTATCTAACGCAATTCTTACGCTACCAACAACCGCTTTTATTACCCAGCTACCTATAAATAGAACAGCGATTGCAGCTAATAAGTTAGGTCCGTTAGTTAGCACTAACTCAGTTAACTTATTTAATAATACTTCTGGATCCATGAATTTTCCTACATTTTTTTAGTGAGTTATATAATCGAATCAAGCATAGCTTGATATTGATTAATCACCACTTTGATTACACATTTTTACAATTAATCCTTGCTGTTTACTTGTAGGGTTAGCTTTATGCTTATATTATTGGGTTAAAGCAGTTTGGCTTGACCCAATAATTGGAAAGATTAGATTCATGGATTGTCGTTTAATTACTCAGTTTTTTGCTAATGCGGTGTTTATTAAACGCAGCACTAAAAAAACATTAACTGTAATTAGTTTTATGGCTTTGATTGTTATTCCGCAATTTCCAGCGTTTGCTAGTTCACCTTGTTGGTTAACAAATTTAAATACCGATAACAAAAACATTTATGGTGTCTCTAGTAAAATAAGTGCGTCTAATATGCCGGCTCTGCATTTTGCTAAAGCCAATGCGTTAAATAATTGGTTGTTATCTGAAGGCTTAAGCCCTGTCCAAATTAAAGAAAATCTAGCACCACTGAAACAGTATTCAGTGCAGCAGCATACGGTTTATTTTTTAGATGAGTACGAAGAAAACAATCGTATTTATAGTTTAGTCTCCAATAAACCAAGCCCTGATTATACTAGCCAAAGCTGTGAGGTTAACTCTTGCGACATTAAGCAATGTTCGCCGCTTTGGTTATGTGAAAATACCAGTGACAATATCGCTATTATTGCGGTTTCTGAGCGTACAGCAATGCCTAACACTCAGATTAAAAGCGTAATACAAAACGCCCAAGATATAGCTCAAACAATTAATAATGCACATGTAAAAGGCTACATTGATACATTGCACTCAAATACTGATCAAATAAAAGTATCGAATACCCAACAACGTTACTCGATAACTAATTTAACTGAACATCAGCCTAAAGTAACAATTGGAGAGATGTGTAGTCACACGGGAACCTTGTACGCTCAAGTCAGCCTAAATAAAAAAAGTATTGGCTCTGAACATAACTGGATGGATCAACCCTTGCTAGGTGATATATTAGGTGTTGTCGGGTATGCTAAAGGGCAAACATCAACGGGACGTTTAAGTGACTTAATAGACGTTGCTGTTAGACGTGCTTTATTTGAAATGGCAACAGCCAAAAATATAAATGTGAAAAATAATCTTAAATTAGTTATAAATGAACAAGGTTATTATTCACTGGTGAGAAAGTCTCATCAATATACCGAATCTATAGTGTCTGCATACATTGCGGATATGAAGATGAAAATTAACGATAAACTCCAACCTGAGATATTTATTTGGTTATTGGAAAATAAGGATAGATCATGAATAAGCTTACAAAATTATCAACTGTTATCGCTATTACTGCAGCTCTAGCTGCATGTGGCACTACTCCAGAAACGCCGGATGAGCTTAACGCTAATATTCCAGACTGGGTATTAAGCCCTAGTGTTGAAGACGGTATTGCAGCAGCTGCTTGTGTATCTGCATCTGGCAGCATGACGACTGATAAAGCTCAAGCAACGGCTTTATCTCGTGTTGATTTAGCTCAACAAATTGGTACTCGTGTTCAGTCTTTAGACAAAACATACCAAGAACGTATTGATGTTGATGGTCAAGCACAAGTAGGTTCAACGTTTACTTCTGTTTCTAAACAACTTACAGAACAATCTTTAACTGGTTCGCGCGTTATTAAAACGTCTTATGCAAACTTTGATGGTAAAAATCAATTATGCGTATTAACTGCACTAGGTTCTTCTTCAACTAAAGAACTTTTTGCTAGCATCTTAAAAGACAGCCAACGTCCAGTTACTCCTGATCAAGAAAGAGTGTTATACCAAGAGTTTAAAGCGTATAAAGCTCAAGATGAGTTAGACGCTGAACTTATGAAAAATAAGTAGCTGTTAAACAGCACTTATAAAAAAACCCAAACACATGTTTGGGTTTTTTATTGCCTGTCATTTAAGTTCTTAACGAGCATAAAAGTCAGATTCTTAAAGAAAGCATTAAATAACTAGTCTCTAAAATTATTAAACTGTAAAGCTTGCTCAAGGTCTGCTTGTCTTAACACTTGCATCACTTGCTGTAAGTCATCACGTTTTTTACCCGTGATACGAACTTTATCACCTTGAATAGACGCTTGAACTTTATACTTACCTTCTTTAAGCAGCTTAACAATTTTCTTAGCTAGGTCCTGTTCAAGCCCTTGCTTAAAGTCGACCCAAAACGTATGGGTTTTTCCAGTAATATCAATTTTGGCAGAGGTATTCATTGCTTTGGCATCTAAACCGCGTTTAGTGCATTGCGAACGCAAAATGTCAGTTAATTGGCTAATTTGATACTCGCCTTCCGCAACTAATTTCACTTTCTCATCTTTAAATTCAACACTTGCGTCGACACCACGAAAATCGAATCGTGTGGCGAGTTCACGCTTTGTGTTATCCGCAGCATGGCGTACTTCATTCATATCTATTTCTGAAACAATATCAAACGATGGCATGGAGTTTCTCCTAACAAAAAGCCTTTCAAATCCTAATTTTGGATAATAAGAAAGGCTTTATTTATAACAAATTACTTTTATTTACGTATGGCTGTTAAGGCATCATTGGATCTTGATCCGCGCCTTCTTTTTCAACAACCGTTGGCATTAAGTCTTCTTTACTTATACCTAAACCCAGTGCAATTGAACTTGCTACATAGATTGAAGAATAAGTACCGATAACCACACCAAATAATAATGCAGTAGCGAAACCTTTGATTAATTCACCACCCACTAATAACAATGCAACAAGTACTAACGCTGTTGTTATTGACGTAACCATAGTTCGGTTAAGCGTTTGAGTTAGTGAAGTATCAATAATTTCTTCTGAGTCGCCTTGACGCATTTTCAAGAAGTTTTCACGGATACGGTCAGATACAACAATCGTATCATTAAGTGAATAACCAATAACCGCTAATACCGCCGCTAACACAGTTAAGTCAAACTCAATACCTAATACACTGAATAAGCCAACCGTTATGATAACGTCGTGCGCTAACGCTGACACAGAGCCAACCGCAAAACGCCATTCAAAACGCATAGCAACGTAAATTAGTATACAGATAAGCGCAGTTAACATAGCTAAACCGCCCTGCTCTCTTAGTTCGCTACCAACACTTGGTCCAACAAATTCGATTCTGCGCATAGTGGCAGTATCATCCATCGCTGTTAACGATTTCATAATACGGTCACCCACCATTTTAGAATCGGCAGTGGTTTTACCTGCATTTTCTAATGGCGCCATACGAATTAATACATCTTTACTTGAACCAAAGTTTTGTACTGTTGCGTCTCTAAAACCTTCTTCATCCATCACTGAACGAATTTTTTGTAGGTCTGCACTTTCAGCAAAAGAAACTTCAATCAGGCTACCGCCAGTAAAGTCTAATCCCCAGTTAATTCCTTTGGTCGCAAATGACGCTAAAGAACCAATAATAAGGAGCAGTGAAAACGCCAAAGTAAAACGGCGTATCGACATAAATTTAATTGTGTCTTGAAGATTTAATAATTGCATTGTAATTATTCCGTCGTTTTAAATTGAAAGATTGTCAATACGTTTACCACCCCAGGTGGCATTAACAATTGCACGTGTACCCACAATCGCTGTAAACATTGACGTAGCAATACCAATCGCAAGCGTGATAGCAAATCCTTTAATTGGACCTGTACCTACTGCAAATAAGATAACCGCTGCAATAAAGGTAGTAATGTTAGCATCGGCAATGGTTGAGAATGCACTTTCGTAACCGTGATGTATTGCTTGTTGCGGACTACGATTATCTTTCAGCTCTTCTCTAATACGTTCAAATATCAGTACATTGGCGTCAACAGCCATACCTACCGTTAATACGATACCGGCAATACCAGGTAAGGTTAATGTAGCACCTGGGATCATCGACATAACACCAATAATCATCACTAAGTTTGCAGCAAGTGCAACGTTAGCAACTAGGCCAAATTTCTTGTAGTAAACGAGCATGAAGATAAGTACTAGGCCAAAACCTAGTAATACTGCGTTCATACCTGCATCTATGTTTTCTTGGCCTAAGCTTGGACCAACAGTACGCTCTTCAACAATTTGAATTGGCGCAATTAACGCACCAGCACGTAATAACAATGCAAGGTTATGCGCTTCAGCTTGTGAACCAGAACCTGTGATACGGAAGTCACGACCTAAACGGCCTTGAATCGTAGCAACACTAATAACTTCTTCAATCTTCTTAAGTTTGAATTTGCCGTTAGCGTCTTGTTTATCTGTTTTTTTGTATTCAATAAAAACAACCGCCATTTGATTGCCAACATTATCTTTAGTAAACGCTGACATCTTACTGCCGCCTTTAGAATCTAAAGAAATATTAACTTGTGGCATACCGTATTCATCAAAAGAACTCGTTGCATCAATAATATGATCGCCCGTTAACGCCACTTTCTTTTCTAATAAAACTGGACCGACTTTTGAGTCTTTGTACAATTTAGAACGTGGAGGAACACGACCATTTAACGCGGCACTTAAGTCACCATTTTTATCAACAAGTCTAAAGTCTAACGTTGCTGTTGCGCCTAAAATTTCTTTAGCGCGAGCTGTATCTTGTACACCAGGAAGTTGCACTACAATACGGTCTTGACCTTGACGTTGAACTAATGGTTCAGCAACACCTAATTCATTTACACGGTTACGAATAATTGTGATGTTTTGCTCAACCGCATAGTTACGAATTTCTTTTATTTTATCTGCTGTCATTTTAACTAACAGATCAAATTCGTTTGTATTGTTGTCTTCAAAAACGGTATAACCTTGATAACGCTTTTCTAAGAAGTCTTGAGCTATCTCAATGTCTTCTTCGCTACGTAATTCAATACGAACCGCTTCTTTAGCTAGGTCACGTTTAATTGTACGGTAACGAATTTTTTCTCCGCGTAGGTCAGCTTTGAAGTCTTGTTCCATTTGAGTAAACGACTTATTAAGCGCTTCTCCCATGTCCACTTCCATCAAGAAATGCACACCACCGCGTAAATCTAGACCTAGTTTTAACGGAGTAGCACCAATTGCGTCTAACCAAGCTGGTGTCGCTGGCGCTAAGTTTAATGCCACAACATAGCTGTCACCTAAACTATCACCGATCGCTTCTTTTGCTTTAAGCTGATCATCTGAATTGTTTAAACGAATTAGAATACGGTCAGTCGTTAATTCAGATTTTTTAAAACCGATTTGGGCTTTATCTAACTTAGCTACTACGCTATCTAGTACTAACGAGTTAATTTCCGCACCACGAAGTCCTGAAACTTGAATAGCGGGATCTTCACCATATAAATTTGGAGCTGAGTATAAGGCGCCTATAGCCAATACCATCACTACCATTATGTATTTCCAAAGTGGATACTTGTTTAACACGTGTTAACCCTTTTGAATTTATGTAATTAAAAAACAAAAAGGCCAGCCCATTGGCTGGCCTTCTTAGACACTTATATTGACTTGATGGTGCCTTTTGGAAGTACAGAGCTTACTGAGGCTTTTTGAATCGAAATCTCTACACCGTCAGCTAACTCAAGTTTAACAAAATCTTTGTCGTCAGGTACTTTTGTTAATTTACCTAGAATGCCACCAGCGGTAAGCACTTCATCGCCTTTAGCTAGTGCTGAAATTAAGTTCTTTTGTTCTTTAACACGCTTAGCTTGTGGACGGTAAATCATGAAGTAAAAGATAAGACCGAAAATTGCTAACATGATCAACATGTCTGGACCTGCACTAGCTGGGCCTGCGCCGCCTTCTGCGTATGCGTTTGAAATAAATAAGCTCATTATGTTTCCTTAGTATTTTATTTTAATTTTTATATGGAATTCTATATAAGGGCAAACAGGTATAGAAACAACTGATTTCCCTCATAATAATTATTTTTTATATTATTTTGCTAAACCTTCGTCAGATAGACTTGGTACTGGCAACTCACGTTTTGCATAAAAGTCAGCAACAAATTCTTCTAATGTATTGGTTTCTATTGCCCCTCTTAAACCTTCCATAACTCGTTGGTAAAAACGTAAGTTATGTATTGTGTTAAGTCGAGCACCTAAGATTTCGTTACACTTGTCTAAATGATGCAAATAAGCACGAGAATAGTTTTTACATGTATAACAATCACATTCAGCATCTAACGTGGATGGGTCGTCTTTATGACGAGCATTACGGATTTTAACTACGCCATTGGTAACAAACAAATGACCGTTACGAGCATTACGCGTTGGCATAACACAGTCGAACATATCGATACCACGACGAACTGACTCAACTAAATCTTCTGGCTTACCAACACCCATTAAATAACGAGGTTTATTTTCAGGTAATTTATACGCTGTGGTATCCAGAATATTCATCATGTCTTCTTTTGGCTCACCAACTGACAAACCACCAATTGCATAACCGTCAAAGCCGATGCCTTCCAAGCCTTCAAGAGATGACTCTCTTAAATCTGGGTACATGCCACCTTGAACAATACCAAATAAAGCAGATTCACTGTCGCCATGTTCTTTCTTACAACGTTCAGCCCAACGAAGAGATAACTCCATTGAGGTTTTAGCTTCTTCAAATGTGGCAGGATATGGCGTACATTCGTCAAAAATCATAACGATGTCTGAGCCAAGTTCACGCTGAACTTCAATTGAACGTTCTGGTGTTAACATGATCTTTTCACCATTAATTGGTGAACGGAATTCAACACCCGCTTCAGAGATTTTTCTTAAATCTCCTAAGCTGAATACTTGGAAACCACCTGAGTCGGTAAGAATCGGTTTATCCCAACCCATGAAGTCATGTAAATCACCGTGTTTACGAATGATTTCTGTACCTGGACGTAACATTAAGTGGAAGGTATTACCCAAACAAATGTGAGCACCGGTTTCTTTTACTTCATCCGGAGTCATGCCTTTCACTGTGCCGTAAGTACCAACAGGCATAAATGCAGGTGTTTCAATGACACCTCGGTCAAAGGTAATTCTACCTCGACGGGCTTTGCCGTCGGTATTTAATAATTCGAACTTCATTATAAGTCTCAAAACTAAGGGCTGAACGAGAGTAACTAACATTCAGCGATAGGTAATAAAATGGCGGCTATTATATACCAGAGGGCTTAAAGAGTAACCCTTTAGATCAAATTAGCTAGGATCTAACTAAGCGTATAATTACAGGCATAAACGCCCCAACTAAAGCGCTAATCAACCGCTTGATTGGTTAAAAACATTGCATCGCCATAACTGAAAAAACGATATTCGTTAGCAATTGCTTGGTTATAACCTTTAAGGATATTTTCTTTACCAGCAAAAGCCGACACCAACATAATTAAGGTTGACTCTGGTAAATGGAAATTCGTTACCATGGCATCAACCACTTTAAATTCATAACCTGGGTAAATGAAAATATCGGTTTCACCAGTGAACGTAGTTAATTTATCAAATTGCTTACTTGGCATGTCACACTTCCATGCGGCCGACTCAATTGAACGTACTGATGTTGTACCTACTGCTATAACTCGTTTGCCGTTGGCTTTGGTTCTTTGAATCGCTTCAACCACATGCAATGGTACTTCTGCGTATTCAGAGTGCATGACATGCTCTTTTACATCTTCAACACGAATAGACTGGAATGTCCCCGCCCCTACGTGCAAAGTAACAAATTCAGTGTTAACGCCTTTTTGCTTTAACTTTTCAATAAGCTCTTCAGTAAAATGCAAACCTGCAGTTGGTGCTGCAACCGCACCTGGCTTTTCGTTATAAACCGTTTGATATCGTTCTCTATCATCTTCTGTATCGGGACGGTCGATATATGGAGGTAATGGCATGTGACCATATTTTTCTAATGCCGTTAATGCAGTTTCATCCGATAAAAATTTCAATTCAAATAAATCGTCATGACGTTTTATCATCTCGGCTTTTACCGCACCTTCTAAAATCAGAATATTACCCGGTTTAGGGGCCTTGTTAGCACGCACATGTGCAAGAACCGTATGTTCATCCACTAAACGCTCTACTAATATTTCAACTTTACCGCCACTTTCCTTTTGGCCGAACAAGCGAGCTGGAATTACGCGAGTATTATTAAATATTAATAAGTCCCCTTCGTTGACCAATTCGATTATTTGTTCAAATTGGCAATCTTGTATATCACCAGTTTGGCCATTTAACGCCATTAGTTTACTGCTACTACGCTGTTTTTTGGGCGCTTTGGCTATTAATTTTTCTGGTAAATCAAAATGAAAATCAGCTACCTGCACTACAAACCTCTACAAGGATAAGTTGCCATAATCGAACTGGCATAGAAAATTGATGAATATAAATCGATATTGTATCAGCGTTTAAGATTTAGAGTCTTGTTTATTCCTCATATTCTTTATAAAGTAGAACACGTTTTAACCAACTCTTACTTTAATAAGCGGTCTCACTCAATATGAATAGTCAACTACCCTTGTTGTTAATTTCTGCTGATGCAGGAACTAGGACAAAGTTGAAGAATTACATTAATAAACTTCAACTGTTTGATGTTGACGTAGCATTTGATAGTAAGGACGCAATCGATAAGTTAAGACAAAACCCTTATCAGTTCATCATTTCCGACATTAATATTGGCGACGTAGATGCTTGGTGCTTATCAAGTTTAATCCGTTCAGATATATATAAATGTGACAAAAAAACCCCTATCGTATTATTAGCTGACACCCATAGTGAACGTATTGCAGAAGCTACCGCTAAGTCTTTTGGTATCAATTCGGTATTAGCTAAGTCTGATTCAGCACGGGTAAATGAAATTTTAGCGGATGCTTTTTCTACCTCTTTACCACTAAGAGACCGACTTAATGGCTTAACTATCATTTCACAATCTGCTAACACAGCTGATTTTGAAACCTTATTACAAGACAAGTTTTACATTGAATCGGTTTATTCCGCTAAAGACGGGCTAGCGTTAATTAGACAAAAAGAATTTGATTTTGTCATTATTGATAGTGAGTTAGAGCACGAATCTGCGATGCCATTAATGCAAACGATACGTTTTGAAATGCCAAGTTTACCTGTTGTGATCCTCGCACCTAAAAATAACTATGCTTGTGCCGAACACTTTGTATTAAATGGCGCGAGTGACTTTATCTACATTCCGTTTAATGCCTCAAGAGTCATCAACATTTGCGAACGCGCGGCTCGTCGTAATGACTTTATGATCAGTAATAAACAATTTACTCGCAAAGTTAATCAATTAGAAAAAAGTGAGAAAAAGTTTAAGGCACTATCCAATGAGCATACTCAATTACTGGGGAATTTAAGTTCCGTGGTTATGGAATTGGATGAGACTGGTCATATACGCTTTTTAAACAATGCCTGGAAAACTTTAACTGGCTTTAGTATCTCTCAATCTATTGGCCGTAATATTATGGATTTCATCGACACCGATGAATTAGGCGTTACTAAATTTTCAAATCAATTAAACAATTTATTAATGCAAGTCACCCCCTCTTCTACTGAAGAAGTGAGAGTGTTAAATGCCCAAGGGCACAGTGTTTGGGTAGAAATTAAATTCCATCAACTAATTAAAAATAAACAAGCCCATGGCCTTGCTGCCACTATTGACAATATTGATGATAGAAAAATAGCTGAAGAAAAATTACAACACTTAGCCTTACACGACACGTTAACTGGGCTTAACAATCGCTACTTTTTTGATAATGAATTAAACCGTTTAACTATGCTGGCATCACGTGGCAAAACAACTCATTGCCTTTTATATATCGACCTAGATCACTTTAAGATCATTAATGATACCGAAGGCCATCAAATGGGCGACTTAGTTCTAAAAGAAGTCGCACTATTGTTAGAGAAACGTATACGCCAATCCGATATTTTATGTCGAGTTGGTGGTGATGAGTTTGTGATTTTATTAGCGGAAACTGAATTACAACAAGCAATGACGATAGGTAAAAGTATTTGTCATCAAATTGCAGAAGCTCATTTCCAATTTGGCAATAACAGCTATAAAGTCAGTGCCAGTATTGGCGCTGCTGAAATCGATGGTAATGCCTCAGCTGCAGAGTATCTACGAAGAGCTGACATTGCATTATACGTGGCTAAAAACAAAGGTCGTAATCGTACCCATTGCTATTCAGAAACCGATACTGACAGCAAACAACAACATGACAATATGCAGTGGGCGCATCGCTTACAAGAAGCCGTACTCAACGACAATATTGTTTTACACTTCCAGCCTATTTGGGATTTAAGAACTGACGAGGTTGCTTATTATGAAGCGCTAGTTCGGCTAAACTTTAATGGCGAGTTAATATACCCAAATGACTTTATACCCGCTTTAGAACACACTGAAGATATTAATTTATTAGATCACCAAGTGGTTCACCAAGCAATAAAACTAGTCAGCCAGCATCCTGAGTTACATAAGATTGCGATAAATTTATCGGCCCAGGCATTTTCTGATGAAGGTTTATTGCCTTTGATCCAAAAAGAATTAAAAGCTCACAATGTGGATGGCGCGAAGATTATTTTTGAATTAACAGAATCTGCTAGTTTAACCAATGTGAGTGCGACCAGACGAATGATCCAACAGCTACAACAGCTTGGTTGCCAATTTTCAATTGACGACTTTGGCACTGGATTTAGTACCTTTGCCTATTTAAGAGAACTACCTGCCGAGTCCGTAAAAATTGACGGTAGTTTTGTCAAAGACATGGCAACGAGCTCTGTAGATAGATCTTTAGTATCAGCCATCATCAATGTCGCAAATACGCTTGGTAAAGTTTGTATTGCTGAATTTGTTGAAGATAAAATTACATTTGATGAATTACGCAAGTCAGGGGCTGAGTTTGCTCAGGGTTATTATATTAGTAGACCATTAAGAGTTGACCAAATTAAAGACTTCAAATTCACACCTTAAGATCTATTCCCTCTAGATAAATATGCCGAACAGTCTCAATTATGAAATATATGTATTAAATCTCAGCCATAAAAAAACCGCTTACATGCGGTTTTTTTTATATTTGTCGTTAATTTGAATAACGCCTAACGCTCTGCAATTGCTGTCACGATTGGTGAATCTGCAAACCCGTTACCTGTAGCCCATTCTGCATCACCAGAACCAGCAAAATGTGATGCAGGCATTCGTTTTACGATATATGCACCCGTTTTTGCTGAGCCTGTTTTAATCGCATGACGAACCAAATTTTGACCACCACAAGAAATACCATCGTAAATATCGCGAAGTTTAACTCCGGCTTCTTTTAATTTTTTACGGAATCGACCTTTATTATCAGCTGCAACATTATCACAAATGCCCGCTAATAAAGCGCCAACATCCGCAGATTTAACTGCTGGTGAATAACTAAGCGTCATTACCACCAAAAAACTGGCTAAAATACTTGCAAAAAACTTCATAAAATACCCCTTATTAGTTGCTTCAAATTGAAACTAACATAAAAATATAGGTTATTAAACTTTAATGCAAAAGTTCCCTAATTATTTTTTATTTAGCGTAACAAACTCATATGCAAGAGAATTTTTTTCATCAGCTTGATAGGATTCATGTGAAACTTGTTGCCAATCAGCCACTTCAAGCCAATCAGGGAAACGAGTATCTCCATCCACCTGTAAATCAATAAAGGTCAAATATAAGGTATCTGCTTGAGGTAGAAACTGCTGATAAATATTACCACCACCAATGATCATAACCTCTTCAACATCTGATACTAGCTCTAGAGCTAACTCAGGTGATGAAACGACTTCAACACCATCGTGAGACCATTGTTGATTGCGCGAAATAACAATATTTTTACGCCCAGGTAAAGGTCGACCGATAGATTCGAAAGTACGGCGCCCCATTATTACAGGTTTACCTAACGTAACCTTTTTAAAATGTTGCAAGTCAGCAGGAAGGTGCCAAGGCATGTCATTGTCTTTGCCAATAACCCGATCTTTCGCCATTGCTGCTATTAAAGAGATTTTCGTCATATACTTATTCTTTTAAACGCTATTCGTTGGTATAGACAACATTTGGATGATCATCTTCATCTTCATCATCCCAAACATCATCGTCTTGCTCATCATCTAATGCTTCTGGTTGAGGCGTATCCCATTGGAACATAAGCTTATCGTCAGCATCGGTAACTATCTCTCTTGGCATTAGGTCTAATGCGTCTGAGATATCATTACATAAAGCTTTAGTATTAATACCATTAACCGCTGAAATTTGATAAATAGGACCTTCCCATTCTAGCTCAGCCGCAATTTTCTTACATAATACATCAGCTTCTTCATCAGACATTAAGTCAATTTTATTGAATACTAACCAACGAGGTTTTTCTGCTAATTTCTCACTGTATTTTTTTAGTTCATTTACGATGATTTTAGCGTTTTCAACTGGATCAGACTGATCCATCGGCAAAATATCAACTAAATGCAGTAATACACGACAACGCTCTAAGTGACGTAAAAAACGAATTCCTAAACCTGCACCTTCAGATGCACCTTCAATCAATCCTGGTATATCGGCAATAACAAACGAATTACCCGCTCTTACTACACCAAGATTTGGTACTAAAGTAGTAAACGGATAATCCGCAACTTTAGGTTTAGCTGCAGATACGTTTCTGATAAAGGTAGACTTACCTGCGTTAGGAAGACCTAACATGCCAATATCAGCCAATAATAATAACTCTAATTGTAGCTCTCTAAGTTCACCGTCAGAACCGTTGGTCTTTTGTCTAGGCGCTCGGTTTACACTACTCTTAAAACGGGTATTACCTAAACCGTGGAATCCACCTTTAGCGACTAATAAGCGTTGACCATGTTTAGTCAAATCACCAATAACTTCATTGGTATCTAAGTCTCTTGCTCGAGTTCCAATAGGAACTGGCATAATACAATCTTCACCACGTTGGCCAGTACATTTACGGCCCATGCCGTTTTGACCACGTTGCGCTTTATGGAATCGTTCAAAGCGATAATCAACTAAAGTATTTAGGCCTTCGTCTGCTTCAAGAAATACATCACCGCCATCGCCGCCATCACCACCGTCAGGGCCACCCATTGGAACATATTTTTCGCGACGAAATGATATGGCACCGTTGCCACCATCACCGGCTTCTACTTTAACTTCTACTTCATCTACAAATTTCATATCACGAATAACTCTTATTTTAAGAAGAATTGTAATTATTCAAGTTATTACTCAACAACGCTAACGAGAATACCAAGTTGAATAACTACAACTATATGACTGAACCAAACATCTGCCAAATATTTTGGACATTTGCATTCAATTATTAATACTTATGTTACAAGCGCAAAAACAAAAAACCCCGCAAGCAGCGGGGTTTCAAATTTTGCAAAGGTTAACTGAAATTATTCAGCAACAATACTTACGTATTTACGGTTAAGAGGACCTTTAACGTCGAACTTAACTTTACCTTCTACAGTAGCAAACAATGTATGATCGCGGCCCATGCCAACGTTTGAACCAGCATGGAACTTAGTTCCACGTTGACGAACGATGATGCTGCCAGATAAAACTGATTCGCCACCAAAACGTTTAACACCTAAACGTTTGCTTTCTGAATCACGACCGTTACGAGTACTACCACCAGCCTTTTTATGTGCCATTTTATAGTTCCTCTATTAATTAAGCGTTAATGCCGGTAACTTTCACTTCTGTAAACCACTGACGATGGCCAGCTTGTTTACGTGAATGCTTACGACGCTTAAATTTAACAATTTTCACTTTCTCACCACGACCGTGAGAAACAACTTCAGCTGAAACTTTTCCGCCAGCTACTAATGGAGCGCCAACCTTAACGTCGTCGCCATTAGCTACTAATAACACCTGATCAAACTCAATGATAGAACCAGTTTCTACATCAAGTTTCTCAAGACGAATAGTTTGGCCTTCAGCAACACGGTGTTGTTTACCACCACTTTGGAATACCGCGTACATATTACTCCGTCTCCTGTGCGTTTCTCGCACAAATTAATTCTTTAAAACAGGGCGCGAATTCTAATGGAGATGAAATATAGACGCAAGCATAAATTGACTTAATTTTAAATAAATCGGTAATAATTGGCATATTCATCGATATTTAGCCCAAAATTGCGAAATATTTAAGGGAAATCTATTTTTCCATTAGACCGAGCGCATTATAGTAACAAGAAACTGGGTTAAGTTATTTAGAAATTAAATATATTAAGGTAAGATACGTTCAATTTCAGACTCCAGCAAAAGTTAGTCGATAATAATGAACATCATACAAATTTCAGAGTTAGCAGAACAAGACATGCAGTTAGTTAATCAATGTATTGGCAAGCAGTTAAACTCTGATGTTGCGTTAATCAATCAACTTGGTATGTATATAGTTAATAGTGGCGGTAAAAGAATTCGTCCTATGTTAACGGTATTAGCGGCCAAAGCTCTAAACTACCAAGGTGAAAATCAACATACCCTAGCGGCTATTATTGAATTTATTCATACCGCTACATTATTACATGATGATGTGGTTGACGAATCAACACTGCGCCGCGGTAAACAAACAGCCAACGCTGTATTTGGAAATCAAGCCAGCGTATTAGTTGGTGACTTCTTATATACACGTTCATTTCAAATGATGGTGACATTAGACTCTATGCGCATCATGAATATTCTGGCTGATGCAACCAATGTTATATCTGAGGGCGAAGTACTGCAGTTAATGAACTGTAACGACCCTGACACCACTGAAAAAAGCTATTTTGATGTTATCTACGGAAAAACAGCGCGCCTGTTTGAAGCCACTACACAGCTTGCGGCTATCATTGCCGAAAGTACTCCTGAAGTAGAAGATGCGATGCGTTTATATGGCATGCATTTAGGAACGGCCTTCCAGTTAATTGATGATGTTATGGATTACGCTTCAGAAGCTGAAGATATGGGTAAAAACGTGGGTGACGATTTAGCTGAAGGTAAACCAACACTGCCACTTCTGTATGCTATGTGGAATAGTGAAGGAAAACAAAAACAACAAATCAGCGATGCTATTGAGCACGGTAATGGCATGGAACATCTAACTGATATTTTAGCCACGATGAAACAAACCGGGGCGCTGGAATACACAAAACAAAAAGCAGAAGATGAAGCTGACAAAGCAATTAAAATGTTAGATATCATTCCAGAGTCTAGTTACAAACAAGCGTTAATTGGCTTAGCTAATATTTCGGTAAATAGAACGGCTTAGGCGCGAGTGTCGAGTGTCGAGTGTCGAGTGTCGAGTGTCGAGTGTCGAGTGTCGAGAAAGTAAGCCTTTAAGAAAATTTATGCGCAACTAGTTTATTAGTCAGTAATTATTATTTTATGGTATTCCACACTAAGATTTTCGAAAACACTTTTAATCATTTCCAATAAAAAAGGTGCATTCAATATGCACCTTTTTTGTATCTAAGCTTTTGCTTTACTCGAAGCCCTGCGAGCTAGTAACTCGTCACTCGCAGCTTTCTATCCCTTAAGCAGGGCTATTAACAAAATCTTCACCTAGTTTGATGTCAGCTTTTTTCCAAGCAATAAAAAAGGTGCATTCAATATGCACCTTTTTTTGTATCTAAGCTTTTGCTTTACTCGAAGCCCTGCGAGCTAGTAACTCGTCACTCGCAGCTTTCTATCCCTTAAGCAGGGCTATTAACAAAATCTTCACCTAGTTTGATGTCAGCTTTTAAGCCATCAAGCATTTCAGTTTTACATTTTGTTTCATATTCACTGATATCGCCGTAATGTAAAATTTCTTTTACGCCGTCTTTACCAATTAATACAGGTTGAGCAAAGAAACGTGCATCTTCGCCGTCGCCTTCAACATATGTATATTCATAAACGTCGTCTTCGCCATTTAATGCGTCAACTAAGCTTAAGCAGAAACGTGCAGCTGCAAGTCCCATTGATAATGTAGCAGAACCGCCACCAGCTTTTGCTTCAACAACTTCAGTACCAGCATTTTGGATACGATTAGTTAATTTTTCAATTTCTTCTTGAGTGAAGTCAGCGCCTTCAACTTGAGAAAGTAATGGAAGAATTGTAGTACCACTGTGTCCACCAATAACTGGAACAACGATTTCTTCTACGTCTAAGCCTTTTAATTCAGCAACAAACGTTTCAGCACGGATAACATCAAGTGTTGTAACACCAAACAATTTAGCTGGGTTATATACACCTTTCGCTTTTAATGCTTCTGCAGCAATTGCTACAGTTGTATTAACAGGGTTAGTAATGATAGCAATACAAGCTTCTGGAGCATGATCAGCAATAGCATCTACTAAGTTTTTAACGATACCCGCATTGATGTTGAATAAATCTGAACGATCCATTCCTGGTTTACGTGGAACACCAGCTGGAATTAATACTACGTCAGCACCTTTTAGTGCTTTAGGTAAATCATCAGCACCAAAACCTTCAACTTTTACCGCTGTTGGTATGTGGCTTAAATCAACAGCAACACCTGGAACAACTGGTGCAACGTCATATAACGCTAAATCTGTACCTGCTGGTAATTGCGTTTTTAATAATAAAGATAGAGCTTGACCGATACCGCCTGCGGCGCCTAATACTGCAACTTTCATATTCTTCTCCGAAGTCATTTTGTGTAGAGTACATTTATACGCACAGACCATACTTAAATCTGAGTAAAAACTCAATTAGCATTTAGTCTAAATTAGTATATTTTAGTGAAATACTTTAAACTGCGCTCCTGTTTGAAGGGGGATACATGAGCCAAGTGAAACAAGAAGAATTAATAAAGTCATTTAAAGCACTATTAAAAGAAGAACGATTCGGCTCTCAAGGGGATATTGTAGACGCATTAAAAGGCTTAGGCTTTGATAATGTAAGTCAATCTAAAGTCTCTCGATTACTGTCAAAATTTGGTGCGGTTAGAACCAGAAATGCCAAATTAGAAATGGTGTACTGCTTACCTGCGGAGTTGGGTATGCCTACGGCTAAAAGCCCATTAAGACAGTTAGTACTCGATATAGAACACAATGAATCTATGGTTATAATTCGCACTAGCCCAGGAGCTGCGCAACTTATCGCGCGATTATTAGACTCAGTTGGTAAAGCTGAAGGGGTTTTGGGTACAATTGCTGGCGATGACACTATTTTTATAGCGCCATTAAAAGTAAGCGATATTGAACATACGATTCAAAATATTAGACAATTATTTGAAACTGTCTAAATAGTCTTAAATCTTTAATACCAATTGTACCAATACAATTGGTATTAACGTGCCACTTACATCAACAACCACAATCCATATACAAATTGCAGTTAGTCTATATTTCCTTGGTTTTTAAGGAAATCGATAGACGGAGCAAAAAACGCGGAGCCAGTCTCTGCCGTTGTATAATCCAACATATGATCGTAATTACCTTCATCAGTACCAAATACCATACTATTTAATATACGTTCAAAATAAGTAGGTTGTGCACAATACGATATAAACAATAAGCCTTGAATTGATGCGTTACCGTAAGGCATGCTTTGACGCATTAATTCCAAACCATTACCGTCTTCATCTTTTACATTGGCTCGTTTTACATGGGCAGTTTCTGGCATTTCTTCTTTCGACATTTCAATGTCATCTATTTTGGTACGGCCAATGATCAACTCTTGATCTTCCGTCGGAACTTGATCCCAACGAGCCAAATTATGGCGATAACGCTGAACATGTAAATAGCTACCTGCGGCAAATGCCCCTTCTTTAACCAGTGCAACTTCTCTACGACTGCGCCCTTTTGGGTTTTCAGTACCGTCGACAAATCCGGTTAAATCTCGGCCATCTAAATAACGAAAACAAGGCACTTGCTCAATTAACTCTATCATTTCACCGAACAAACTCACCAAACGCTGACATGCTATATAATTCACATCTTGTCTATCCGATCTTAACTGCACAAATAAATCTATCGATTCTGCAGGCATATATCTATCATCATGGTTAATGGCTGTAAAAGGCTTTAACCCCTCAGGTTTTTTATCTGGATAAAGTTCATCCCAAAACGTTGCCCCTATCGCAATAACGCCACTGAACATAGCTTCAGAAAATTGCTCATTAAGCTCTTCAAATATTTTAGGTAACTGAGTTAATGCTTCTCGTATTACTGGTTCATAACCGTCATGCGCATTAAAAAACAAATGAAGCCCATGTAAATTTGCCTCAGAGCAAATACCCCATTGTTCTCTTGCCATGCTAGCCCCTTATTACATTTATGAAGTTATTATAATTAATAAACTGTGATCAAAACTATACGATACCGACCGAGCGGTCTATACTGTCCACACCCATTACGAATACTTTACATTATCAATGCGAATACTTCTTTTATTTATAGTACTTTTATTTTCAGCCTCAGCAAAAACAGCGACTGAAGAGTTTGAATTTCAATCTGCTGGATTAGTCGGTTTAGGCCATGCTTTTTATAGTGTGACCTTTTACGATAAACACACCTACTCTATTGGTCTTGGTTATGTACCTGAGTTGTCGGATCATGATGATATGACATTAATCAGTTTAAAGTATAGATATACTCTAAGTAAAACGTATCAACTAGATATAATGGACCATAAAATACAGTGGCGACCTTATAGTTTTTCGGTCACTCTCTTACGTGGTGAAGATAATGATATCTATAAAAAATTACCGGATGAAATCCCTGCCAACTATTACCAACCAACAGCTAGGCGTTTAATATTTAGTATGCAGACCAACTTTCTTATTAAAGACAATGTTGAAGTTTACTGGGATTGGAGTGTATTAGAAGTAGGTTTGGTTAATTACGCAAGAAATTTTGAGTTTTACCGTGATAATTATAGGTTCCTTGGTCTTGAAGGGATAGTGAGTTACGGCGTTGGTTTTAGGGTGAAATTATAATGAAGTTATTTATGCAATCGGTCAATAGAGTTATATTTGTTGCCATTATTACAATGCTAGTTGCATCGTGTAAGTTTGATATTTCCCCATGGGAAACCGATGTAGGTTGCGCTACCTTAAATTTAGAAAAAAACTTGGCCTGGTTAAGTGAAATAGAACAAGCAAGCCCAGATCAAGACTCATTCAGCGTTGCTGTTATTGGCGATCCTCAGCAGTACCCTGGTGATTTAGAACTTACGGTTAAAAAGATCAATAACATTGATAAGATTGATTTCATCGTGTTACTCGGCGATTTAGCGGAAACTGGCGTAGAAAAAGAGTATGAGTGGACTTGTAAAGCAGCTAGCCATTCTACCAAGCCAATCTTGGCTGTAATTGGCAATCACGATGGACTTGCGTATGGACCAGTCATTTGGCTAGAAACTATAGGTCCCTATGATTACTCGTTTACCTATAAAAATACCAAATTCGTTGCGTATAACGATAATAAATATGAATTTGAAGATGTACCTGACAAAGAATGGCTAGAAGATGAAGCCAGTATCGCTATTGGTGAGGTTCGTAATCATACAATAGGCATGTCTCATATAGAGCCTTGGGACAGTGAGCCTACGCTTACTGATGATTTAAAATCATTTGGATTTGATCATATGTTTCATGCTCACAATCATAAATTTGATTACTGGCAAAAAACTGAAGTTCAATTACCCCACTTTATAACTGCAAACACGTTAGACGTTAAATATGGTATTGCGAATATTACACCTGACGCTATATCCATAGAACAATGTGAACCTGAATGCACCACCGTATTACCAACTAATAGATAATCGATAGGTAAACATTTCAATAATTACAGTTTTTGGTATTTTTTATTACAAGAATATGACACTTGTCATATTCCTGTAACATTTGTGTTTTTTAATAGTATCAACTTAAATAAGACTAACGTTTTATTACGTACATCTATTATTAACTAGTTCCTTATAAAGGCTCCTCAAATGAAAATGCTTAAAACAATACTAGCAACAGCTGTTATCTCTGCTTCAATTACTCCAGCTTTAGCTAACACCGACGTATACGGCAAACTAAATGTATCTCTGCAAAGCTCAGACAGCGGTGACGGCGCAGTTTCAGAGCTTAAAAGCAACTCTTCACGCTTTGGCCTAAAAGGAATAACTCAGTTAGAAGACGGCTTATCATTAATTTACAAATATGAATTTCAAGTTGATGTCACTGATGAGTCTAAAGAAGAAAACCTTAAATCACGTAACCAATATATTGGTTTAAAAGGTAACTTTGGTGAAGTGTTATTAGGTCGTAATGATACTGTCTTAAAACAGTCACAAGGTAAGTTTGACCTTTTCTCTGATTATGAAGCCGATATAAAAAACCTTGGCTGGAAAGGTGAAAATCGCGCTAATGACTCTGTCACCTATAAAACACCGAAGTTTAATGATTTCCAATTTGGTTTAACTTACATCCTTGACGAAGAAAACGAAGATGCATCAACATCATTCTCTGCAACCTACGGTGATGGCGCACTGAAAAAAAGCAAGTACTATGCTGCCGTAGCGGTAGACAGTGAAGTGGGTGGCTATGACTCTACTCGTATCACTTTAGGGACTAAACTGTCTGATGTTAAATTAGGCTTAATGTTTCAAACTCAAGAATCGGTTGAAACGGGTGTTGATAAATCAGGTGTAATGTTAAGTGCTGACTACAAAATCGGTTTATATAACTTAAAAGGCCAATACCAAACATTAGAAGATGACGCTGGCATTTCAGTTGGAGCGGACCGTAAACTGGGTAAAAGTACCAAAGTATTTGCCTTCTATACCACCTTTACTCCTGATGTTGGTGACGACGCGTCTTATCTTGCTTTAGGCTTAGAACATAAGTTTTAACCAAATATAAATCCCTTACTACCTGTTATGTAAGTTAAAAATAAAACCGCCTTGTGCGGTTTTTTTATGTCCTGGATTCAAGAAACATTCAAGTTTTATTAAATATAAGTTATAAACTAACTCTAGTGTCATAAAAGTGTCATAATTATTAGACATACTGAGCTCACTGAATAATTTCAACATCATTCCAATTGAATTTTGTATAACCTATTGAAAAAGATTAACAATGATGAATAAAATTTTGATTATCGAAGACGAAGCACCTATTAGGGAAATGCTCGTTTTTATACTAGAACAAAATGGTTACCAAGCTCTTGAAGCGGGTAGCTTTGAAGAAGCTCAGCGTCACTTAGTAGAGCCTGTACCTGTATTAATATTACTTGACTGGATGTTGCCGGATATTAGCGGCATTCAAATTGCCAAGTCGTTAAAACAAGGTGACTTAACCAAACATATCCCAATTATTATGTTAACCGCCAAAGGCGAAGAAGAAGACAAAATAAAAGGTTTAGAAGTTGGTGCAGACGACTACATGACGAAACCATTTTCACCAAAAGAATTGATGGCGAGAATTAAAGCTGTATTACGTAGAGTAGCGCCTACAGCCATTGAAGAAGCAGTTGAAGCCGACGGTATAATCCTTGATCCCGTATCTCACCGTGTTACTGTGCACAACAAATTGGTAGACCTTGGTCCTACTGAATTCAGATTACTTCATTTTTTCATGACTCACCCAGACCGTGTTTATAGCCGAGAACAGCTACTAGACCATGTATGGGGAACCAACGTTTACGTTGAAGACCGTACGGTTGATGTCCAGATAAGACGATTAAGAAAAGCCATTGGCGAAGTTAATACCATGATCCAGACGGTACGAGGCTCAGGGTATCGTTTCTCTAAAATGACATAAAGAATTAACAAATGCGTCAATTACCAAGCAGTAAAAATTTGTTTATAAAGGTGGTGATATTCTTACTGCCTTTTTTCTTAATAGGGATGTTTTTTAACGCCCCTATTGAGAGCCTTTGTATTGGACTTGTTTGTCTAATCGTTTGGCATTATCACCAACTGTCTCTACTTATTGACTGGTTATGGAAAAAACGAGGCGCATACCCACCTGCATCTAAAGGTATTTGGGCCGATGTTTTTGACGGCATCTATCAGCAGCAACGTAAACATAGAAAAAAACGCAATGAGCTAACGGTATTAGTTAGGCGTTTTCGTTTAGGTGCTGAATCTCTGCCAGACGCAGCTTTAGTATTCAACAATGACAGAACCTTAGTTTGGTGTAATTCTTTAGCGCAAAAAATGCTAGGATTTAAATGGCCAGAAGATATGGGAAACCGTATCGATAACTTCTTACGCCAGCCAGAGTTTATTGAGTACTTAGAATTAGAAAATTACGAAAAACCATTTGAATTCCCCTCCCCGGTAAATGAACTCACTATATTAGAGTGTCGAATCGCGCCATTTGAAAAAGACAAATGGACCTTGATAGCCCGAGACATCACTCAAATAAAACAAATTGAACAAATGCGTAAAGACTTTATTGCTAACGTATCTCACGAATTAAGAACACCACTAACCGTTATGCGTGGTTACTTAGAGCTATTAACTGAATCTGACGTGCCAGAAGCCGCTATTTGGAAAAAAGCGCATGCCATGATGAATGAGCAAACTATTAGAATGGATGGGTTAGTGAATCAATTATTAACCCTAACAAAATTAGAAAACAAACAATTTGTGTTGGCTCAAAGTAAAGTCAATGTAGCGCGTTTACTGCAAATGATTGCAGAGGAAGCAAAAACACTTTCTGACAACAAGCACATAATAAATTTGGATATAGAGCCGAATTTATTTATCAGCAGCAGCGAAGAGCAAATACGCAGCGCATTTTCTAATTTAATCTTTAACGCAGCAAGGTACACACCTGCGGGCAAGAGCATCAATATTAGTTGGAAAGCGTTAGATAATGGTGGAGCTAGATTTGTCTGTCGTGATACTGGCGATGGTATACCAGCCGAGCATTTATCCCGTTTAACAGAACGATTTTATCGTGTGAATCAGGCAAGAACGCGTGACTCTGGAGGGTCTGGTCTTGGCTTATCAATTGTTAAGCATATCTTAGCAAATCATAATTCAGACTTAGAGATCTCAAGTCAGGTGAATGTTGGTAGTACCTTCTCTTTCACTATCCCCGCTCAGTTTATTGTTAAAGAGTAATTAATAACCAAATGTCCACTATAGCTCCAGGAAAAACAATACAACCCAGCTAACAATTGAGCTTAAGTGGCTAGATATGATTAAAAAACGACTAAACAGTCGTTAAAACCAGTCCATTAATAGACAAAAATATAAATTGCCGTTATGTTAAGGAACGTTTACCTTTCATATTGTGCAATATAAATAGCCCCTAATGAAATATTGCTAGGTGACGGTCAGTTACTCACTTTGTCACTGATTTTATATCTGGAGAGCGATTTGAATATTAAGCCTAACAAAAACGACCAACTAACATCTTCAACACAAAATAACGTTGCAGTTTTAGACATAGGTTCAAATAGTTTTCACCTCATCATAGTTAGCCTAAATCCAAATGAATTAAGTATATTACATAAAGCTAAGTACAAGGTTGGACTGGCTGAAGACTTAATTAATACTGGATTACTCAGCCATCAAGCCATTTCAAATGGCTTAGAGGCGCTCAAAAAGATCAACACTGTGGTAGATAGTTACCCAATTGACCATGTCAGAATTATTGCAACCCAGGCATTACGTAGCGCTAAAAATACAGAAGATTTTATTAGCCAGGCTGGAAAAGTGTTTCCTTACCCTATCGAAGTTATCTCAGGTAAAGAAGAAGCACGCTTAATTTATAAAGGTGTGGTTAGTCGAGAGCAAGCTAGTGATGTTCAATTGGTTATTGATATTGGTGGTGGTTCTTCAGAGTTCGTTATCGGACAAAGCATACAAGCTAAGTTACTCAATAGTATTAATATTGGCTGTGTCAGTTTCACCAACCAATTTTTTAGTCATGGTGAGCTTACTGAACATGCATTTAACCAAGCAATTGAGGCTGCCTGTAAAGAAATAGAACCTATTTCATCTGAATATATAACACATGGTTGGGATGTTTGCTTTGGTACATCAGGTTCAATTGAGAGTATTTTCTCTGTTATGCAAATGATGAAAATTGGCAACCAAGTCAACCTTCACAATTTAGAAACATTAATGTCACAAATCATCACATTTAAATCCGCTAACTTGCTTAAGTTGGGTGTCATTAATGAAGATAGAAAATGTGTTTTCCCTGCGGGCTTAGCAATATTAATAGCTATGTTCCGTACCTTAAAGATTGACCAAATGGCGTTTTCACAAGCTGATCTCGGCCAAGGTGTTGCCTTTGAACTCATGGATCAACAAGATTAATTAATATTAATAACGTTTAAACCCTGCCTTCTACTTACCGCTTTTTCTAGCCTTTTCAAAGTCATTGTTACAAACAAAGACACTTATGTATTTACTAATATTTAATAATTGTTCAGTTAAATTCACTTTGTAATATTTTTGACATATAACCCGAATATGATGAACGCAGCTTTTTAAGAAACAACTATTTTTATAACGAAACCTTTAACCCATTGCCAAATATATAAACTTGGCAGGAGTAAAATATGAAATTAAAAACATTGTTCAGCGTATTAGGTTTTACCTTAACTACGTTAGTATCTACATCAACTATGGCTGTTGATAAAGAAATTGCCGACTACGAAAAAACAAGCGGTATCTCAGGTAACCTTTCAACGGTTGGTTCTGATACTCTTGCTAACATGATGACATTTTGGGCTGAAGAATTTAAACGTCTATACCCAAATGTAAATATACAAATTCAAGCAGCTGGTTCTTCTACTGCTCCTCCGGCATTAACGGAAGGGACGTCTAACTTTGGTCCTATGAGCCGTAAAATGAAGTCAAAAGAAATTGAGTCTTTTGAAAAACGCTTTGGATATAAGCCAACTGCAATTCCAGTTGCTATTGACGCGCTTGCCGTATTTGTACATAAAGACAATCCAATTAAAGGATTAAAAATCTCAGAAGTAGACGCTATTTTTTCTGCTACACGTAAGTGTGGTAGCGACCAAGATATCTCTCGTTGGGGCGACACTGGTTTAACAGGTCAATGGGCTGCGAAAGACATTCAATTGTACGGACGTAATTCAGTTTCTGGTACATACGGTTACTTTAAAAAGAAAGCATTATGTAAAGGTGACTTCAAAAACAACGTAAACGAACAACCTGGTTCAGCGTCTGTTGTACAGTCAGTATCTTCATCATTAAATGGTATCGGTTACTCTGGTATCGGTTACAAAACGTCTGGTGTTAGAGCTATCGCATTAGCGAAAAAAGGCACTAACTACGTTGAAGCTAACATGGAAAATGCAGTGTCTGGTAAATACCCGTTATCTCGTTTCCTTTATGTTTATGTAAACAAACACCCAAACAAACCGCTTTCTCCAATGGAAACTGAGTTTGTTAAAATGGTACTTTCACAACAAGGTCAGCAAATTGTAGAAAAAGATGGATACATTCCATTACCTGCAAAAGTTGTAGCCAAACAGCTTAAAGTACTTGGCTTAAACTAATACCCACGTTTGTAGGTATAAGCCACTCATAAAAAAACCGAGCATAGCTCGGTTTTTTTATACTTTAAATTTACATTATAAACTTCAGCACGCTTCTTCTAAATCAACAATAATATCTGACGCTAAGTCTTCTAAAGCATCGGCAATAACATCAGCATTCATACCTGTAGGCAAATACACTTTTGCTATCGCATGAAATAAACCACCTCCCCAATTGGGTGCAGTTTGACGACTACTAACAAACTGAATAATACTGCCACCTTTGTGGGTAATTATACTTGCAAGTTCTTGGACGATACCTTTGCGATCGTTGCCCGTAATAACAAATTCAATTTCTTGGCCAGCAGGTAACTCTTCTCCAGCTGCATCATGGATTTCAATTTTCAATTCATCAATATTGGAAAGAGCTAATGTTAATGCTTGGATATTCTCAGCAGCAACTTCGATTTCTACTACGCCAGCAAAGTAACCGCTTAAGTGAGATAAGTTACTCACTAACCAGTTTGCATTATGATCAACTAAAGCGTTGGAAAGCATTTCTACCAATCCCAATCTG
The DNA here is from genome assembly GCF_002954545.1 of Psychrosphaera saromensis. GTDB lineage: Bacteria > Pseudomonadota > Gammaproteobacteria > Enterobacterales > Alteromonadaceae > Psychrosphaera > Psychrosphaera saromensis. The sequence goes on from NZ_MSCH01000003.1 coordinate 38,143, forward strand.
TCCTTACCAATCACTGTCAAAATAAGTCGTTTCATTAAACTTTTAGCCCCTACTGCCTTTTTTAAACGTCTCCAGAGTATTAACGGTAAAGTATAAATAATCCAGAAAGCGAATGCATAAAAACCCAATACGCTACTTGAGGATTGATTTTTAATCAAATTTTTATTTTACATTATCAAATTATTACATTGGTAGATGACTTATGTCACATAACTGTAACATTAGCGCCATATACTAGCGTCAATCAAAACTAAGTTGGATTTTTAGATGTCTAGAACTTCAGACAATGCTTTAAAAACAGAGTCGACTAGGTTACTCAAAGACAAAGTAGCCAAGTATGGTGTAACCGCAGGTGGCATAATGGTTTTATGCGCTTTGTTACTAATATTCTTTTACCTTCTTTATATCGTAAAACCGGTTTTTAATGCAGCCGAGATTGAACCGATCACTAATATAGAAAAGCTGACACAAACTTATGCAAGTGTCGCGGTAGAAGAGCAAAATGAAATCGCGTTTGCTCTGACAGAAAAAGGCTTAATTGATTTTTACGCGTTAACGGGTGACAAAGCCGGACAATTAATCTTGTCTGAAAATATCCCAGAAACCAGTGAAATAACCGCATTTGATGCAAGTGCACCTCAAAAAGGGCTGTACGGCTACATCAATGATCAATCCGAATTATTGATCACAAAGCCAGACTTTAGAGTTACATTCCCAAATGACAAAAGACAGCTTATGCCTTATATGAGCTACCCTTTTGGCGAAAGCGCTATACCGTTAGACACTGAAAGCTTATTTACCATTAACAGCTTCTCATTTGCCACTGACGAAGAGTCTATTGGTTTAATTCATCAGCATTCTGATTCAAAAGTATTCTTCACCAAATTGGAAGGTGAAGAAGACATGTTTACCGAAGAAATTGAGTGGACCTCAAGCTCAACTGAATTAACTCAAGTGAATGGCAACATTCTACATACACTTGTATCTCCTGATTTGTCTCGTGCATTTATCATTACCACTAATCAGTTATATGTATTTAATACCCGTGACTCAAGTGATGTATCGCTGCTTTATAACGTCAACTTAATTGCTAAGTTAAATTCAAATATTAAAGTGACGGCGGCAAACTTATTAGCTGGCGCAAACTCAGTTATCGTAGGCTTTAGTAACGGTGTGCTTGAACAGTGGTTTGAAACCAACAGCGACCAAGGCCGTGACTTTGTTAAGGTTCGTCAATTTGAATTATCAGGTGAAGCTAAGGGGTCTGCGGTTCAAGCTATTTACCCAGAGTTTTATCGTCGTACTTTCCTTGCCACAACGGAATCAGGTCATATCAACCTTTTCCACACCACCTCAGAAGCAGAATTATGGCAAGGTAAACTAGCTGACGGAAAAATTGATTCGTTGGCGTTTTCACCTCGCTCAAATGCTGTTATTTCAATTGCCAACGATACGTTAAACATTTCAAAAGTTGAAAATGAACACCCTGAAGTAACGTGGTCTGGATTATGGCAAGAAGTTTGGTATGAAGGTTATCCTGAAGCCGACTACGTTTGGCAGTCATCTTCAGCCAGTGATGACTTTGAATCAAAATTCAGCTTAGTACCAATTTCGTTTGGCACCTTAAAAGCGGCTATGTACGCTATGTTATTTGCCGTTCCTATTGGTTTATCGGCTGCTATCTACACAGCTTACTTTATGGCTCCAAATGTTCGTAAATTTGTTAAACCTACCGTAGAAATTATGGAAGCCTTACCTACTGTAATTCTAGGCTTCCTTGCGGGATTGTGGTTAGCCCCTGTGATTGAGGAACATCTGCCCGGGGTCGTATTGTTGTTAATACTATTGCCTATTTCAATTTTATTAACCGCGTTTGCTTGGCACAATTTACCGCAAAAAATCAAAAATGCGGTTCCACAAGGCTGGGATTCAATCGTATTGTTACCAGTGGTTGTTATTGTTTCTTATGTATCATTTGGTCTGAGTCCACTTGTTGAGGAATGGTTATTTGATGGTAATACACGTTTATACATTACTAACGAGCTGGGAATTACTTTTGACCAACGTAACTCATTAATTGTTGGTATCGCTATGGGCTTTGCTGTTATTCCAACCATCTTCTCTATTGCAGAAGACGCGGTATTCAGCGTACCTAAAACACTTTCAAACGGTTCATTAGCCCTTGGTGCAACCCAATGGCAAACCTTAGTTAAAGTGGTATTACTAACCGCCAGTCCAGGTATATTTTCAGCCGTCATGATGGGCTTAGGCCGCGCAGTTGGTGAAACTATGATTGTGCTTATGGCAACCGGTAATACACCAATTATGGATTGGAGCATCTTTGAAGGTATGCGTACCTTATCAGCCAACATAGCGGTAGAAATGCCTGAGTCTGAAGTGGGTAGTTCACATTACCGCATCTTATTCTTAGCCGCCTTTGTACTATTTATATTTACTTTTGTGGTAAACACCATCGCCGAATTTGTGCGCCAACGTTTACGCGAAAAGTACAGTTCACTTTAACCCGTAACTTGAAGATATCAGGAGTATAACAATGAAATTATGGTTCAAGTCTGGGTCACCGTGGGTATGGATGACAGCTGGTGCAGTTAGTGTCAGTTTAATATCCGTTATTGGCTTATTACTATTAATCGCAAGCCGTGGCCTATCTTATTTTTGGCCGGCAGATATCCATCAATTTGATATAGTCACTCAATCGGGTGCGAATAAAACAATTATTGGTGAGATATACGAAAAAGAACAAGTACCTACTCAACAACTTGTTGAATCTGGTGTTTTATTTAAAGAAGCACAAGGTGAGACAGTAGAGAGATTTTTGATTAAAACCGGTAACCGTGAATATGTTGATTTAGACTTTCAGTGGTTACTAACTACGTATATTAAACAAGAGTCTACACCAACTGGCTTAGCGGTTTTTGAACGCAGTAAAAATGGTAACTTTTATGGTTACTTAGACAGTATTGTCCAAGACGGCAAGGTTATTACTGACAATAAAAATGAATTATTAATTGAGCTAATAGATCGTGCCGTTGAGTTAAATGACAAAGCATTGGATTTACAAAACGGTGAAATTGGTGCGATTAACTACGAGTTTGAAAGGCTTAGACTTAAGCAAAGAAAACATGAACTAGACGGTGATTTAACCGATCAAATAAAACTCGATATAACAGCACAACGTGATGCACTTCAAGCTGAATACCTCACGTATGAAAAGCAGTTGTTTGAATATCGTAATTTAGCAAAACGTGACACTGTTATCGTTAAAGATATGCGTGGCGAATTAGTTACCTTACCGCTAAATTATATACTAGATGTTATTTTTCCAAATGACATGTCCACTATAGAAAAGGTTGGACAGTTTGGTAAACAAATTGGCAAATTTATTGTTGATGACCCACGTGAAGCTAATACTGAAGGTGGCGTATTCCCTGCTATATTCGGTACGGTTTTCATGGTGATGTTGATGGCTGTTATTGTAACGCCGTTTGGGGTTATCGCTGCGGTTTACTTACATGAATATGCAGGTAACGGCGCAATTACTAAAATCATCCGTATTTCGGTTATTAACTTAGCGGGTGTACCGTCTATTGTTTATGGTGTATTTGGTTTAGGCTTCTTTGTTTATATGTTTGGTGGCTCGATAGACCAACTATTTTATCCAGAAGCGTTACCGGGTCCAACATTTGGTACTCCTGGTATGCTTTGGTCAGCCTTAACATTGGCTATATTAACCTTACCTGTGGTTATTGTTTCAACCGAAGAAGGCTTATCTCGAATTCCTGGTTCATTACGTCAAGGTTCACTTGCGTTAGGCGCAACAAAAGCTGAGACGTTATGGCGTATAGTTATTCCTATGGCGAGCCCTGCAATAATGACAGGTTTAATACTTGCTGTTGCACGAGCTGCCGGTGAAGTAGCCCCGTTAATGTTAGTTGGCGTAGTAAAAATGGCACCAACATTACCGCTTGATGGTAACTTCCCATTTGTGCATTTAGACCGTAAGTTTATGCATTTAGGTTTCCACATTTATGATGTTGGTTTCCAAAGTCCAAATGTTGAAGCGGCAAGACCATTAGTTTATGCAACATCCTTTTTACTGGTCTCCGTTATTGTCGCTTTAAACATAACTGCCATTGGCATACGTAACCATTTACGTGAAAAATATAAAGCGCTAGACCATTAATACACTAGTAATAGATTAGTAAAGCGGTATTTATAACCATTGAGTGTAAATACCGTTACAACAAATTAAAACGATTAAGTGAGTAAGACATGATTTCCATGGCACCTGATATGAGTAATAAAAAGTCATCAATAATAGATTTGAATAACTTACAAGAGCAACAAATCGCCCTTAGAATTCAAAACCTAAATTTATTTTATGCAGAGAAACAAGCTTTAGAAAATATCACCATGAATATCCCTAAAGGCCAAGTTACTGCGTTTATCGGCCCATCTGGTTGTGGTAAGTCAACGTTATTACGTTGTATCAATCGTATGAACGACTTAGTAGATACTTGTAAGATTGATGGTCAAATCCTTTTACATAGCCAAAATATTTACGACAAGTCTGTAGACGTTGCCTCTTTACGTCGTAAAGTTGGAATGGTATTTCAACGCCCTAACCCATTCCCTAAAAGTATTTATGAAAATGTCGTATACGGTCTACGCTTACAAGGTGTGAGTGACCGTCGTGTGTTAGACGAAGTAGTTGAAAACGCCTTACGTAATGCGGCACTTTGGAATGAAGTAAAAGACCGTTTACACGACAGTGCCTTAGGTTTATCTGGTGGACAACAGCAAAGACTGGTAATTGCTCGTGCCATTGCTATTGAGCCAGAAGTATTATTGTTAGATGAACCAACATCAGCACTTGATCCAATCTCAACCTTAACCATTGAAGAATTGATCACAGAGTTAAAAAATAAATACACAGTGGTTATTGTTACTCATAACATGCAACAAGCGGCTCGAGTTTCTGATCAAACGGCCTTTATGTATATGGGTCAGTTAATTGAACATGCTGATACAAACACATTATTTACAACACCAAGTAAGAAGAAAACAGAAGATTATATTACTGGCCGTTACGGCTAGTAATATCGAATTACTCCTTAGCGGTTTTTAACTCGATACTTGGCATAGCAAAATTTAACAAAGGTAAGACGATGGAATTTAATATAAACAAACATATATCTGGTCAGTTTAACGATGAATTAGAGCAGATCAGAAACGACGTATTAAAAATGGGTGGACTTGTTGAGCAGCAACTTACCAATGCACTTAACGCCGTTAATAAAAGCGACAGAGATTTAGCTAAACAAGTTTTAGAGTCGGATTACCTAGTAAATAAAATGGATGTTCAAATCGACGAAGACTGCACCCGCATTATTGCTAAACGCCAACCCGCCGCTTCTGACTTACGTTTAGTATTAGCCATTATCAAAACCATTACTGACCTAGAACGTATTGGTGATGAAGCCAAACGCATTGCTAAAGTTGCCCTTGAGTCGTTTAATAAAACACAGCAAGAATTCTTAGTTTCTATGGATGGAATGGGAAGAAAAGCCATTGCTATGCTGCATGATGTATTGGATGCCTTTGCCAGAATGGATGTTGATGCGGCGTTTGACGTACACAAAGCCGATAAAGAATTAGACCGTGAATACGAAGGTATTGCGCGTCAATTAATGACTCATATGATGGAAGACCCTCGTTCAATTCCAAAAATAATGGACGTTTTATGGTCGGTTCGTTCTTTGGAGCGTATTGGTGATAGATGCCAAAACATCTCTGAGTACGTTATTTACTTTGTAAAAGGTAAAGATGTTCGTCATACGTCAGAAGATGATATTAAACAAAACATCCTAAGCTAGCCCTAAAGTTAACAGGACAAGTAGTAGCTTATTATAGTGCACTTTTCATATAGCCAATAAAAACGCCTATTTCAGGCGTTTTTTTGTGCTTAATGTTTTTTTATTACCATTTTGTTACATAAACTATAATCTCGTCACATAAATGTAACATTACGGACATATAATCTACTCTTGTTGACATGCATCATTAATTAAATCGCAGAAACAACTAAACAGGTGTGACATGGTCACGTCTACAAGTTACAATTCGCTCGTTTTTACCAACCCCAAAAAGGTATAAAAATATGGCCTCTAATTCAATACTTGGCTTATTTGCAAAATCTCCTCTAAAAGCATTAGAAGAGCACATTAATAAAGTACACAGTTCGGCTAAATTACTAGTTCCGTTTTTTGAAGCTGTCTTTGTAGACGATTGGAAAACCGCTGCAAAAATTCGTGAAGAAATATCACAACTAGAAAAGCAAGCTGACGTACTTAAACGTGAGATCAGAATGAATTTACCACGTGGTTTATTCATGCCTGTTGAGCGTACTGATATTCTCGAGCTTGTTACTCAACAAGACAAGATAGCTAACAAAGCTAAAGATATTTCTGGGCGATTCTTAGGGCGCGAACTTTCAGTTCCTAAGTCAATACAAACAGAATTCAAAGCTTTTGTTCAACGCAACATTGATGCGACGAAACAAGCTAGAAATGCTATCAACGAAATGGACGAATTACTTGAAACTGGTTTTAAAGGCCGTGAAGTAGACTTAGTTGAAAACATGATAACTGAATTGGATGCGATAGAAGATGATACCGATCGCATGCAAATTGCCATACGTTTACAACTTAAACAGTTGGAAAGCGAATTAAATCCTATTGATGTGATGGTGACTTACCGCATGATTGAATGGATTGGTGAGTTGGCCGATTTGGCCGAACGAGTAGGTTCACGTCTTGAGCTTATGCTTGCACGTTAATCTCAAACGTTCTTTTATTAATTAAAAATTAGGTTAAATCTATGGATTTTTTCGCAACGTACGGTGTAATGCTGGTAATAACGGCAGCAGTAGTCGGATTTTTTATGGCTTGGGGCATAGGTGCCAATGACGTAGCAAATGCTATGGGCACTTCTGTAGGCTCTAAAGCACTTACTATTAAACAAGCAATTGTTATCGCGATGATATTTGAATTTGCCGGCGCTTATTTAGCTGGCGGTGAAGTTACTTCAACTATTCGCAAAGGTATCATTGACTCAGCAATGTTTGTCAATAACGCAGACTTACTGGTTATTGGTATGATCTCAGCTCTTTTATCAGCGGCTATTTGGTTAGCGGTAGCATCTTACTTAGGTTGGCCAGTATCTACCACTCACTCAATTGTTGGCGCCATAGTTGGTTTTGCTGCATTTGGTGTAGGAATGGATGCAGTTAACTGGGGTAAAGTTGGCGGTATTGTATTAAGTTGGATTGTGACGCCTGCCCTGTCAGGTATTCTTGCTTACGTTATCTTTATGTCCGCACAACGTTTGATATTCAATACTAAAAACCCGTTAGAAAATGCAAAGAAATATGTACCTTTTTACATGTTCCTAGCTGGTTTTATTATGTCACTTATTACCATTCAAAAAGGTCTTAAGCATGTAATAAAATCGAGTGACTTTGCAATTAGCACATTTGAAACTTACTTGTACGCTGTTTTAGTCGGTCTTCTTGTGGCGTTAGTGGGGAAATACTTTATTAGTAAAATAAAGATGGATCCTAAAGCTGACAAGAAAATGCACTTCAATAATGTTGAAAAAATCTTTTCAGTATTAATGGTTATAACAGCATGTTGTATGGCGTTTGCTCACGGCTCTAATGACGTTGCGAATGCAATTGGTCCTTTGGCTGCAGTTGTAAGCATAGTTGCTAACGACGGTGAAATCGCTGCAAAATCAACATTAGCGTGGTGGATATTACCACTTGGTGGATTTGGTATTGTTGCTGGTCTAGCATTATTTGGTCATAGAGTTATTAAAACAATTGGTACAGGTATTACTCACCTTACACCAAGCCGAGGTTTTGCTGCTGAATTAGCGGCTGCGACAACCGTTATTATTGCATCAGGTACTGGTCTTCCTATCTCTACTACTCAAACCTTAGTAGGTGCGGTATTAGGTGTTGGTCTAGCTCGTGGAATTGCAGCTCTTAATATGGGTGTTGTAAGAAACATCGTTGTATCTTGGGTCATCACCTTACCTATTGGTGCAGGCCTTGCGATTATCTGTTTTGTAATATTAAAAGCAATATTTGGCATCGCATAAATACTCAAATGTACACTTAATTGGTGTACACCAATTAAAAAAACCAGCTTCGGCTGGTTTTTTTATGGCCTAGTTATGACCTTTTAAAAATTACCCACTCATAATTTACCTATAATAGAAACTTAATCTATACTTGTCCTGCAACTTATAAATAATATAAACAAGGACAGTTATGACTCACATCACTCTTTTAATATTATGCATTTGCTTAGCTGTAATGCCTTCACAAACATTAGCGCAGTCGGTCAAGCCTAATATCATGTTATCCAAAACTACCTCTTTAGAAAGCATACAAGGCGATGAACAATATAATAAATATATTCTCAAAGACTACCTAGTAAGTGAAAAGCTAGATGGAGTAAGAGGGTATTGGAATGGTCAACGTTTATTGTCACGTACAGGTAAAGTTATTAATGCACCAGCTTGGTTTATTAAAGACTTTCCGAATATAAAATTGGAAGGTGAATTGTGGACAGCTAGAGGTCAATTTGATTTAGTCTCAGGTATTATTCGCAAACAAACACCTGTAGATAGTGACTGGCAAAAAGTGAAGTTTATGTTATTTGATGCGCCAGACTCAAAACTCATTTTCAGCCAACGACTCGACTACATAAAAAACCAGATCACGCCTTTGAAGCTGCCTTGGCTCAAACTAATAGACCATAAATCCTTTACCGAATTCAGCCAGCTTAAAACCTATTATGAAAGCGTGATCAACAATAATGGCGAAGGTGTCATGTTAAACAAAGCCAATGCCTATTATCAAACTGGCCGTACCGACAATATAAAAAAACTAAAACCTTTCACAGACAAAGAAGCAATAGTAGTAAAACACTTAACGGGGAAAGGGAAATACAAGAATATGATGGGCTCATTGTTAGTAAAAGATAAAAACGGCAGAGAGTTCAAAATAGGCAGCGGCTTTAGTGACCAGCAAAGACTACAGCCACCTAAAATTGGCGACATCATCAGTTATCGTTACACAGGCACCACAAAAACAGGATTACCAAGGTTTCCGGTGTTTATTAGGGTTAGAACGGATATGGAAGAGTTGTAGGGGTGAGTTGGCGAGTGACGAGTTTCGAGCTTCGAGTGGCGAGTTTCGAGTTTCGAGAAATAGGCTGTAAGCTGTAAGCTGTAAGCTGTAAGCTGTAAGCTGTAAGCTGTAAGCTGTAAGGCAAATATTATAAATACGTACTGAAAGCATACTACTAATATTAATTTGTATTTAGATTAGCTCTGAGCAGTTTTATTAGGGGCTTCTAGTTCACATTTTCGCTTGCAAAAGCAAACTCGTTAATAGATGTTAGACACTTAAAGGAAATGTACGTAAATACAGTAAACTTGGAACTAATAAGTTTTGGAAATAAGAAAATTAAATACTCTCAGGGGTTTGGCTGCACTAATTGTATTTATTACACACTTTAGCGACGAAACAAACTGGCTTGGAGGTATTCTAGGAGGCGCAGCTGGGCAATATGGCGTCATGCTGTTTTTTCTATTAAGCGGTTTTCTAATGTCTCACCATTATTTTGAACAAGACTTCAACAAACAAAATATACAGAAGTACTTCCTTGCTAGGTTGGCTAGGGTACTTCCGTTATATTTATTAATTGTATTTTGCTCATATTTTTTGTCTTTGTGGGACATCCAAACGCTATACAATATTACAACGACCGAAGAATTAATATCCCATTTAACCTTTATCTATGGTGACAGTGTTCTCTGGACCATCTCCCCTGAAATACAATTCTATTTAATATTTCCCTTATTTTGGTATTTGGCTGTAAATAGAGTTGGATATATTTATGTGTTGATCATAGCCGTGCTTATTATTTTATTTTTAACCAACTTCCCTCGCTTAAGCGGCGACTTACACGGTGTTAAATATAACATTTTTAATGTACTCAGAAGCCTTCCATATTTTTTTATTGGGCTAATAATGGGCATGCATTATAAGGCATTCAAAGTACCTCAATATCTTAATAAAAATTGGTTTGTGCTTACTCTTTTATTAATCCCATTAATGTATCCAGAGTTCACTCCTGTAACCACAGATGCCAACAAGAGAATGTGGTTAAGTTACGAGGTGTTACTGGTGATGAGTTCGGTGTTTTTTGCTATTGTTTTTTTAGTGCCAAATAACAATATATTACTAGCGAATAGCGTTGGGGATTTTTTTGGGAAAATATCATACTCGTTATACTTGCTGCATCTGCCAATTATTGTTCAAGTTAATAATCTTAATATTTCAATAGAATTTAAGCTTCTAACCTCTACCATCCTTAGTATTACAATTGCTTACTTATCGTATATGTATCTTGAAAAGCCAACCGCCAAGTATATTCGAAATAAAATCTTTAAAAAAACCGGTAAATTAGATTATTAAGTCCGTCTGCAATTCATAGTTTAATTTAACCCTGACTCGTTTTATTTAAACGATGCGAAGAAATATGCCTTATAAAAACAAAATCTCTTTTAAAAAAATTTACAAAAAATGCCAGCATAAGCTGGCATTCTCTAATCGTAAATCTTAGTAATTAATATTAATTACCAAATTTTAACGCGATCTTCTTTTTTCAAGTAAAGACCATTACCTTCTTTAACATCAAAGGCTTCATAAAACTCTGGCATATTCTGTAGGATACCGTTTACACGATATTCACTAGGCGAATGTGAGTCTGTTTTAAGACGAGTTTGTAACTCTTTATCACGGTACAGACGACGCCAAATTTGGCCCCAACCTAAGAAGATACGCTGCTCAGCAGTGTAACCGTCAAGTACTGGTGCGGCTTTTCCTTCAAGTGATAAGAAGTAAGCTTTATAAGCGACGGTTAGTCCACCTAAGTCGCCAATGTTCTCACCTAAAGTTAAGTCACCATTTACAAACTCACCAGGGAATACTTCAAACTTACTGTATTGCTCTGAGAACATTTTACCGCGAGCGTTAAATTGCTCTTCGTCAGACTCAGTCCACCAGTTACGTAAGTTACCTTCACCGTCGTATTTAGCACCTTGGTCATCAAAACCGTGGCCTAATTCGTGTCCGATAACAGCACCAATACCACCATAGTTAACCGCATCTTCCGCTTCTAAGTTAAAGAATGGAGGTTGTAAGATAGCCGCAGGGAATACAATTTCGTTCATTACTGGGTTGTAATAAGCGTTAACCGTTTGTGGCGTCATGTGCCATTCATTACGGTCAATTGGTTGGCCTAATTTTTCCAACATGTTTTGCATTTGCCATTGGTTGTAACGCATGTAGTTACCAACCAAGTCACCTGGTTTGATTTCTAGAGAAGAGTAATCTTTCCACTCATCTGGGTAACCAATTTTCGGCGTGAATTTAGATAGTTTTTCAAGTGCCGATTTTTTAGTTTCTTCACTCATCCACTCTAATTCTTTAATAGCAACTTCATAACCTTTGATTACGTTTTTAACCAACTGTTCCATACGTGCTTTTGCTTCAGGTTTAAAGTGTTCAGCTACGTACAAACGGCCTAACAATTCACCCAATACTGAATTAACACCGTTAACGGCTTGTTTCCAGCGAGGTTGTTGCTCTTCTATCCCACGTAAATCTGTTCCATAAAAACTAAAGCTACGGTCTACAAATTGTTTAGACAATTTACTGCCGTATTCTGACACTAAATGTAGAGTTAAGTACTCTTTCCAAGTATTCACATCAACAGTATTAAATACTTCACCAAACGCTTTTAAGTAAGTATTTTGTGAGGCAATTACGCTGTCTACTTTATCTAGACCTGTTGCTTTTGCGTATACTTCCCAAGGGAAGTCACCCATATATTTTGTGAACTCTTCTGTGCTGTATTTGTTGTAACGTTTATTCGCGTCACGGCTTTCTACACGAGACCACTGTTTTTCAGCAATTTGAGTTTCTAACGCCAAAATACGAGACGCCGCGCCTGCCGCATCTTCAGAACCAGCCATCGTTAACATATCAGTGATATAGCTCACGTATGCTGCACGGTTAGCTTTTGATTTTTCGTCGTCTTTTAAATAGTAATCACGGTCTGGTAAACCTAGACCTGATTGCACAACATACACTGCATATTGGTCAGATTTTTTAGCGTCGTTATTTACATACCAACCTAAAGGACCACTTACGCCAGCGCTATATAAGCCACCAATTAACGATGCTACGTCGTTATGAGTTTCTACTGAATTGATTTTAGCAACCAAACCTTCTAACGGAGCAAAACCTTTTTCTTCAGCTTGAGACTCATCCATAAATGAATTATAGAAGTCACCTAATTTCTGTTCGTCAGAACCAGGCTTATTGTTTTTTGCCTGTGATGAACGCTCAATAATAGTTTTAAGATTTTGCTGAGCATCGTCATATAACTTAGAGAAAGAACCATAGTTAGATTTATCACCAGGAATTTCCGTAGTGTCTAACCATTTACCATTGGTGTGACGATAAAAATTGTCAGCTGCTTTATAACTTTTATCCATGTTCTCAAGTGCGATACCTGAGGTTAACGGTTTAACTTCAGCTTGTTCTGCTTGAGCATCTTGTTTTGGTGAGCATGCTGTTAACGACAACGCTCCAAGGCTCAATGCAACACTTGCTGCAATTGCACTAATTTTTTTCATAATGATTTCCCAAAAATGACTTACAGGATAATTGACTAAACTTAGTTTTAGACAATTTCCAATATTATTATTCTAATTTTAACAGCTAACGTCAACGCACAAGACACTGTAAAAAAGACCCAACTAGAGTACGGATTGTGACATTAAAGTCAATATTGGGAACACTTAGTTACAATTTAATTACAGAGTCTAGATCTTAACGTTTGAACTCTTTGTAATTATCTCTAAACACTTGAAATAAATGAGTAAGATTCTCAGCCATGGTTAATTCACCAACTTGTCTGAAAATTTCAGCGGCTACTTCAACTGTGCTTAAATGGTGATCATGATATGCCTCGCGCAATTGATAATCACCTTTGGCTTTATGCGACACTTGCAGTACAGGCAACTTGGCTAAATAAGGTGACTTCACAAACATCTTTTTGGCTTGACGCCAAGTACCATCTAAAAATACTAATAATGGACGTTTCCCGCCTAATTCTAGTTTTTCAGGTACTTGCTGAATTTGACGTTCAACTTCAACGTTGTCGTGCGGAAATACAATAATTGGATACCAGAGTTTCGAGGTTAACAATTGCTCAAGCTCAGACTCTAATTCCGTTCTCTGCCAACGATATGCAAAGTTATCTTTAATAACATCACAGATTAATTGGCCAGTGTTTGACGGTTTATAATACTCTGCATGATACATCAGCATACACACGCCAAGCGTTGAGTCGAGCTGCGGCACTAAACCACAAACACATCGAGTTTCCGCTAACAAACAAGACTCACAACGCTTTAATAAATATCCACGGGCTTTAAATTCACGAGTTGAAAACTGACGTTGATAATCTCTTAATACTCTCACCGAGTTATTTTTAAAGCTTGGTGAGCTTTTTATATCTATAGACGGTTTTATATCTACAGGCGTTTCTATATTATTCGTGCTCATCAGCTTCTTTATTTCGTTGTTTAGCTTCTGTTAATGCTGAGTCAAAAAGCGCATCAAATTGATCGACCGATTGTTCAGTTGAAATGGCGGAGTTAAGTAACATGCCCGACGGTAAAACAACCGCATATGACATTGGGTATGGTTGAACCGCCCCATCGTCTTGGCTACTAAAATAGAATAAAGCAGCAATCGAGACCACTAGGGAACATGAGACAATGGAGATACGTTTTAAGCTCATGTTACTGGCTAGATAAAAACAGCCACAAAAGAACAGTACCATCATCACAAATTCAACAAGATCCGCGCCTAGGTTAACTAAGCCAGAATCGCCCCAGTTAAATAGTAATAACTGACCTAAACCTGCAGTAATTTGCCAAGCGACAAACATAGTAAAGCTGAACACAACCGCAGTAAAAAACTTAACGTCTTTTTTAAATACCCGAGCAGAAAGTGCAATTAACAAAGGGAATAACATAAGTCCAATTGTCACTAACAAAGCGGTGGCAAATAACTTAGTCCAAATGATGTCGTCTATCGCAGAGAAGTAAGATTTAACTAACATGCTAGAGAAGAACACTAACGCAGCAAACAATGCTAAATACCATTGGTTTGCATGACTGGCGATATCTTCAAGTGGATTCAATTTTTTAGTTTTAGCAATAGGATGATGTGGTAATACAATTCTGATTAAATGTTTACCTATGGTAACTACGTCGCCAGATTTTAAATTGACCTGAGCACCAACATCTTTGTTTTTATTATCACGAATACCGTTAACCGAGCATTTGTCGATTAACACTAAGCTGCCATTTTCAGCTTGAACAATCTCAGCATGATGTGGGCTGATATGTTCATCTTGTAATATAAAGTCATTCTCGTACGAGCGACCTATTTTTATAGAGTCACCTGACAACTTCTGAAAGCTTTTTACTTTATTATTACGGGTGATAAGCTCAATTATTATTTCCATTGAACATTCTCCATAAACTTAGCGTAAAAGGCATTGGCCGTTTGTTTTGTTACACCTTGTAAAAAGTATTTACCTATTAATGTTTGATCATCTTTTTCTAGCAGTAACGACGTAAATCTAACATCAAATAAACCCGCATATTGTCGATAAGCTCTTATACACATAAGACCTTTTACGGTATTACCAACTGCGTTTTCTAGAATATTTTCATTGCATTGAAAGTCAGAAACATCATCGCGGCCCGCATTATTATGACCATAACGTGCATTCAAATTTAATGTGTATAAATGGCTTAACTGCATAGTATTTAACTTATCGCTTTCAATCCAATTGAAACCAATTTGGGCAAAACCAGTACGCAGGGAATCACTGATATAAATACTTTCTTCTAAACGGCAGTTTGAAGTTGCCTGATTATATTGTTTCTTTTCTTGGTCTTGGTTTGAGTCACCCCAACAAGGCATAAAGGTCGACATTTCGTTTGGCACAATTGCACCACCTAAAGACGTTGTCGGCCAATCGCTTGCTAATAGCTGTTGGTATAAGTCGGTTTGATTAGCGATTAATTGTTCACCAATATCTGCAAGTAAATCCACTTCTGCTGTTTTTACATTTTTATATTTATTAACCAACAACCAAAGGCGCTCAACTGGAACCAAAAAGCCGATTTGATTACCCGCGGTTGCGACATTAATACCAACCACATTGCCCGCATGGTTAACCGTTGGGCCACCTGACATACCCGGATTTATTGAACCGGTAAAGTGAATACGTTGATAAAAGCTCTTTAATTGAATCCCGTTATAAGTACCTGGAACCACTATCATGCCTAAGTCATGAGGATTACCTAAGGCAAAAAGATCGGCCCCTTTTTCAGGTTCTTGTTCAGACAGTTTAAAAAATACATCGCTGTTTGTGCCACTGGATAACAAAGCAAGGTCGTTGATAACATCAACCGCGATCACTTTTACGCTATAGGTACCTTGTTGGTCGTCAACATATTCAAGTTTGTATTTTTCAGGTGACTGCACAAAGCTAGAAATAACATGATAGTTAGTGACTAAGTTGCCATCTTTAGAAATAAAGAAACCAGTACCAATTGAAGACTTTTGTCCCGACTCCAAGTTGATTGACTTTATTTGCACTAAGGCTGGGCTAAAGGTAGTAAATAATTCATTGGCATCTTGTGCCATTACCGCCTTAGGCAACACAGTTAAACTAAGAAGCATAATAAATACGGACTGTATTCTCACCTTAGTGTTAATTAAAAAAGGTATTTTTATTTTATTCAATGAAACAAACTCCACCTAGATAAGAAATCGCTAAATACAAAATAAACGCCTTCCAATCAGAACAAGAACAAAAATGCCGCTCCCATATAAGAGCGGCATTTATTAAGATATTAACGTGTTGTAAATTGGTACGTCATTAAGATAGTTTTTCAGTTAAAAACGCACTAACCGATGCTAATGCAGTATCAACATTTTCAGGTTGAGTACCACCAGCTTGAGCCATATCTGGACGACCGCCACCTTTACCACCAACTTGTGAAGCAACGTGATTAACTAAGTCACCGGCTTTTACTTTACCAATTAAGTCTTTAGTTACGCCTGCGATTAAACTAACTTTATCGTCGTTCACCGCTGCTAACATAATAACCACTGAGCCTAATTTGTTTTTCAGCTCATCAATCATGCCGCGTAACGATTTAGGGTCAACCGACTCTAAATTAGCAATTAGACATTTAACACCTGCAATTTCAGTAACGTGTTTAGTTAAGTCACTACCTTGTTGGCTCGCCATTTTTTCTTTTAGCTGACGTAACTCTCTTTCTAATGTTTTATTACGAGATAAGGTTTGTTCTACTTTTTCAACTAAAGAGCTTGTATCAGCTTTTAATAAACTAGCAACCGTATTCACGGTATTGTCAGTTTGATGTAAAGCTTCAATCGCTGCCATACCGGTAACGGCTTCAATACGACGTATACCTGCCGCAATCCCCGCCTCTGATATTATTTTACATAAACCTATATCACCAGTGCGCGATACGTGTGTACCACCACAAAGTTCAATTGAAGATGGTCCCATGCTAACAACGCGTACTTCATCATCGTATTTCTCGCCAAATAACGCCATTGCGCCTTTTTCTTTGGCAGCATCAATTTGCATTAAATCTGTGGTTAAGTCATGGTTTTGTTGAATTTGTTCATTCACCAAACGTTCAGCTTGTTGTAGCTGAGCCGCCGTCACACCTTCATAATGTGAGAAGTCAAAACGGAATTTGTCAGCTTCAACTAACGATCCTTTTTGACCAACATGATCGCCTAACACTGTGCGTAATGCGGCGTGTAATAAGTGAGTTGCTGAGTGATTTTGTTTAATCGCATCACGACGAGCCGCATCTATTTGTGCATTAACACGAGCATTTACCGTTAATGAACCAATGATTTTACCGTAATGACCAATCGCGTTACCGACTTTTTGTGTATCTGTAACCGTAAATTGAGCGACGTCATTATCAAGTACACCGTGGTCGCCTGACTGACCACCAGATTCAGCGTAAAAAGGTGTATTATCTAAAATAACAATACCTTCTTCGCCATCACTTAATTCAGTTACCGACTCACCATTTTTGAATAACTCAACCACAGTGGCTGAGTACTCTAAGTTGTCATAACCTTTAAATACCGACTCATGCTCAGACTTAACTTGATCGTTATAGTCTGCACCAAAACCAGAAGCCGCTTGCGACATTTTACGCTGTGCAGCCATCTCGGCGTCAAACGCCTCTTCGTTTATGGTTAATTCTTTTTCACGTGCAATATCAGCCGTTAAATCTGCTGGGAATCCATACGTGTCGTATAACTTAAAGACTAGTTCGCCCGGAATTACTGTACCTTTTAATTCAGCCAGTGAGCTCTCTAATAAAGCTAATCCGCGTTCTAATGTTTTAGCAAATTGCACTTCTTCAATACGCAACATCTTTTCAACAATGGCTTGCTTTTGCGTTAGCTCTGGAAAAGCCGCACCCATTTCTTTTACTAATGTTTTCACTAATAAATGGAAGAATAAATCGCTAGCGCCTAACTTGTTACCATGACGAATAGCACGACGAATAATACGTCTTAATACATAACCACGGCCTTCGTTTGACGGCATAACACCATCAACGATTAAAAATGAACATGAGCGAATGTGGTCAGCAATAACACGTAATGATTTGTTTTCTAAGTCCGTTACGTTTAATAACTCAGCGGCTGCTTTAATAAGGTTTTGGAAAATAT
Organism: Psychrosphaera saromensis; assembly: GCF_002954545.1. Lineage (GTDB taxonomy): Bacteria > Pseudomonadota > Gammaproteobacteria > Enterobacterales > Alteromonadaceae > Psychrosphaera > Psychrosphaera saromensis. The sequence continues at coordinate 56,132 of NZ_MSCH01000003.1, forward strand.
CGATTTCGTAGTTTGAATGTACCCCCTGCATAATTGCAGAAATACGTTCAATGCCCATACCGGTATCAACCGACGGTTTAGGTAATGGATGCATTACGCCATCAGCAGTACGGTTGAACTGCATGAACACTAGATTCCAAATCTCGATAAAACGGTCACCATCTTCTTCTGGAGATCCTGGAGGACCGCCCCAGATATGTTCACCGTGGTCGTAAAATATTTCAGAACATGGACCACAAGGACCCGTATCGCCCATTGACCAAAAGTTATCAGACTCGTATTTTTTGTCCGCTGACTTATCACCAATACGAATGATCTTTTCTGCTGGAACGCCAATAACTTTGTTCCAGTAGTCGAATGCTTCACCGTCAGATTCATACACAGTAACCAGTAATTTATGCTCTGGTAGTTTTAACTCTTTGGTTAAAAATTCCCACGCAAAGCTCATGGCGTCTTGTTTGAAATAGTCGCCAAAGCTGAAGTTACCTAGCATTTCGAAAAATGTATGATGACGAGCGGTATAACCTACGTTTTCTAAATCGTTATGTTTACCACCAGCTCGTACACAACGCTGAGAAGAAGTTGCGCGAGTATACGGACGAGATTCAGCGCCCAAAAATACATCTTTAAAAGGCACCATACCTGCGTTGGTAAATAACAAGGTTGGATCATTGCCTGGTACCAAAGAACTTGAAGCAACTATTTGATGTTGTTTATCTGCAAAAAAATCTAAAAATGCCTGTCGTAAACCGGCCGTCGTGTTATACATACAATAATACCTAAGTTCTAATTATCTTATTTACAATACTCTTTGATCACCAATCGTCTGACTGGTTTTCCATTGAATACTTTATTTCATCGGGTTTAAATCCCCGATACGACATATAGCGATAACGTTTCGCTTTTTCTTTATAAAATTTATCTTTACCTAATTGGTCTATATCCATTGGCTTATTTGCGAACTTTCGCTCATAAGTGGATTTGGCTTGTTCAAACCAATCTATCTCTAGTGACTCAATATATAAGTTAGTAACATCACTTTTTAAACCGTGTTGTTTTAACTCTTGCTGAATTCGTTGACAACCTAATCCCATTGATAACTTTATACGAACAAAGCCCTCTAGGTAACGTTGTTCGTTTAACCAATCTCGGCTGACGAAGTCGGTAATTAACGCTTCCGTTAATTCAATATTTTCACAAACCTTTTCTAACTTAACTCTAAAGTCATGTATTGAGTACTCTTGTCTGCCAAGCCAATACAATCCTCTAGCGCGTAATTTAGCAGGATCAGTTATCAGGGGTATTGTTTTTTGAAACTTGTTCATTATCCGTATCTTGTTCGCTACTTACGTCAGTTTCGTCATCTTTAACAATTTCACCAGCGCCATTGGTAATTATCGTTTTATGTTTTATTGGCGTTTCAGGTTGATAAATAGATAAAAACATTTGATAAAAAGATAACACGCTTACTGAATACATCACTAACCAGCCTACCAGAATAATAGGCATGCTTATCAAAATAAGAGCCATAATCATAAAACCGTATATAGTTAACGGCAGTACGTTTATCCAACACGCTTTAAAGCTTTGTTTTAATAAGGTTAATACGTCAGTCTCTGGTGAAATCCAAGCGGCAGGTAAAGCAAAAGCTAACAACATAAAGTTTAGCCACATCAAAACAACTAACAAAGATGCGTTATTAAAATCGATTGTCCCCACACCTTCGATCATAGCTTGAACATCAGCTGCAACAGAAACGGCGATTTGTGTCATTGGAATACTTAGTACTATGCTGACAAACGCCAAGTGGATAAATACTCTATGGGTTTGTATTTGAGAAAAGTAAGCAAAAATATCAACGGCAGTAATACTTTCGCCTTTTTCAGCTCTGGATGCACATTGATAAAATCCGGCAGATAAAAACGGCATCATAAAAATCACAACAACGCCAAAAATGGCATTCAAGTTACCTAAAAAACTAATCGCGATAATTATGGCACTCATAGCCATAAATGGACCAGGCTGTAAGGTAAATAAACTCCATCCTTGTTTAATCCAAGTAAAGGCGTTTAGGGTCTTTGTTTTAGTAACGACAAGCTTCATAAAATCTACTTATTTTCCGTAATTCAACAATCAATTTAAACTATGCTGATCTGTAATAATTATTTGATAATGGTATTTAGTACCAAAGTGAGTAATCATACCTTATTAGCTGTGGAATTCCATCGTTGAAAGCCACTAATTAAATAACTAAATTGAACAACTAATTAAGATAACTCGTGACTAATAATAACTGGCAATTAATTCATTCGCTTAATGACATTGAGCCTGAATTACAAAAACAAATATTTGCACATTCAAATAATCCATTCACTAGCCTAGCGTTTTTACTCGCCTTGGAACAGACTCAATGCATTGGTGAAAGTTCAGGTTGGATACCGCATTACTTTCTATATAAAGAGAATTTATACACCAAGACTCTAGAAGCTGAGAAATCTGCCCCACGTTTTGGTTTATTTATTAGTTATTTAAAAACACATTCTTATGGTGAATATGTATTTGATTGGGCTTGGGCAGAGGCTTATCAACGTAACGGATTAAATTATTACCCTAAATTACTCGCAGGCGTTCCATTTTCGCCTATCCCTTGCAGTAAATGGTTAACTAATTCATCAATGTCTGAGTTAGAAGCTTTTGAGCACATTAGGCAGTTTTCAGTACAAGAGTTTGATATCAGCAGCAGTCATTATATTTTTCCAGATAAACGTTTACTTATACCTGTTGATGACAATAAGGATATACATTGGATTGAGCGAGAAGGACATCAGTTCCATTGGTTTAACGAATACCAAGACGGCAGTTTGCTAACTGATTTTGACCAATACTTATCATTAATGACGGCGAGAAAACGAAAAAACATTATTAAAGAACGTAAAAAAGTACGCGATGCAGGAGTCACAACACAGTGGCGTTCAGGCTCTGTGGTTTCTGATTTGGAATTAGAGACTTTTTATCAATGTTATCAATCCACCTATTATAAACGCAGACAAACTGGTTATTTGAATCCAGAGTTTTTCCAACAAATATGCCGTACTATGTTAGACAAAGTACAAATACTGTTTTGCTTTCATGATGATGAAATTATTGCTGCAGCTTTGTATCTTGTCTCTAACGATACCTTATATGGCCGTTATTGGGGGGAGATGCAAGAGCACGAAATCCTGCATTTTGAAGCCTGTTATTACCAAGGCATTGAATATTGTATTAGCAACAAACTAAAGACGTTTAATCCTGGCACTCAAGGCGAGCATAAAATATCCCGTGGTTTTAAACCCATCACCACTTACTCCTATCACCAGATAGAACTAGCGCCTTTTCATCAAGCCATTGAAAACTTTTGCCTACAAGAAAAACAACAGAACAAACATTATATGCAAGCTTGTGAAACTCGCCTGCCCTTTAAGACAGGAGATTAGTGCAAGGGCAAATACCAGAGCCTAAGCCTGAACCAATGATAGAGCTTAATACTTGAATACGTGTAATTGCCATTTCCATTTAATTGCCGCTAAGCGGAGAAGCAGCACAGCAGAGAAAGCACTTATAATCGCCACCTCTTCGTAAAATGGAATGATAAGAACATATAAACTAGCACCAACAATACAACAGATGGCATATAACTCTTTTTGCAAGATCATCGGGACTTCGTTAGCTAATACGTCACGTATCATGCCACCAAAGCATCCTGTCATCATGCCCAAAATAATCGCAGTTACATCAGAAACACCATAACTTAATGCTTTGCTTGTGCCCATCACCACAAATAATGCCAGTCCAATCGCATCGGCAATCTCTAACGCTTTGGCTGGAATTCTTTCAGAATAGTTTAACCAAATAATTGCCAGCACTGCCGCAAATATGACCACGTAAATATAACTGGGCTGAGTTAACCAAAAAACGGGCGCATCTAATAATAAGTCCCGAACTGTACCACCGCCGATTGCTGTAACCGCAGCGAGTACTAACACACCAAAGCCATCCATCTTTTGTTTATACGCCATGATGGCACCAGAAATAGCAAACACGCCACAACCAATTAAGTTCATCATATAAATAATGTCTATTTCTACTGTACTCATTACCACGTTATTAGTCTCTCAGTCTTACATTTTCAGGAGTGCTTACTTTTTATCAGCTGGTGTTTGTAATTCTTTTGGATCAGACAAGTCTTGGTATTCTTGCCAATGCTTGAGCTTGGCAAAGTAATCATCCCATACACAAGGGCAACAACTTCCACCACCACAACATTCATTAGGTGCTGGCTTATCCGGCTTTTCCATTTTTTGACGATCCAATATTACGATTGGTTGAATATATAAGAAGGCGCTTAAGGTTTGTAGTTTTTTATTTAAAACACTGAAATAACGCTTATTTTAACTTTTGATTAGACAGTTATTTAAGCAATAGCGTTAAAGTGAATTTGGGGGGATTTTTATTTAACCAATAAAAAAACGCTTAAGTTTACATTACCTAAGCGCTTATATTTATAACACGATTAACTTAACGACTAGAATTTGTAAGCAGCCATGATGAACATGTGAGCATCAGAGTAAAGGTTATACTCAAACGTTACGTCAAATTTCTCATTAATTTCGTATTTAGCGAATCCGCCAATAAAGGTATCACCACCTTCCGATGCTACGTAACCTTCAAGGATCACTTTATTTCCAAAGTCCCAGCCAGCACCAAATTTATATGCTAGATCATTTTCAGTAACTTCAAAACCAGCCACTTCAGCTGCACTACGCACAAAACCACCTTCTGCTAACCAATATAATTGATCAGTTGAAGGAAAGTGCATACCAACAATTGCTTTTAATTGAGATGTCTCAACATCAAAAGTGTAAGAGCCATAACCTTCATCGCCACTAACGGTAAAATAAGATGCGTCTGCATAAAGACCTGATGCTAAATCAATACGACCACCAAATTTTACGCCAGAGTAGTCACCTACACTTGCAAAACCTACAGTGGCGCTTTTCTTAGCGTTTTCCATATCGAACATTTCGTTTGCAAAAGAAGATGATGTGGCAACCGTTAATGCTAAAGCCAATAATGTTTTTTTCATTTAATTTAATTCCATTAAGTTATATTTAATTGCCGATCAATCGGCGCGACTACTATATAAAAATAAATCTATATTTCAATCCGTTAGTTAAAGAAAAATTGATATTAACAAACAGACTAATAACGTTAAATTTATATTTTATGGGCTTGTGCTGAAATTTTTATCCGTTATCTCTGGTTATATACAGTACAGTAACATTACTTCCATTTTGGAGTTACCAATGAATTTACGATATACATTACATGCATTAGTCATTAGTTTAATGGCGTTTAGCTTTGCTAGTTGCAGTACCGAGTCAAAACCAGCCGCTAAACTACTGGCTGACTCTGATTTTAAAACCATGCATCTTGATACTGTGGTATTTGGTTTAGGTTGTTTTTGGGGGGCAGAAAAACGCTTTGCTCAACTTTCAGGTGTTGCCGACGTTATCTCAGGTTATGCCGACGGTAAAGGGGTTAAAGCTAACTACCAAGCCGTAACACTACGCCAAAATAAATTTAATCCTAACAATCATGCTGAAGTTATTCAGGTATCTTATAATCCTGATCAAATAACCCTGACTCAATTATTACAAAGCTTTTTTGAGCAGCACGATCCAACTCAAATGAACCAACAAGGTAACGATATTGGCACACAATACCGTTCAACCATTTTACTCAAAGAGCAAAAGCAAATTGATTTGGCCAATAACGTGTCAGCTCAATACCAAACTTTATTAACAAAAGCTGGCCTAGGTAAAATTAAAACCCAAATAAAGCTAATCGATACTTTTTATCCAGCAGAAGAATATCACCAAGATTATTTAGTTAAGAACCCAAATGGTTATTGCCCAGATCATTCCACCGGTGTGCGTTTTTTAAAAAAAGATGGCTCACCATCGGATAAAGTCGAAAAGAAAGACAACACTGCAATTCAATCTGGCCAACACATAGTGATCATCGACTCTGAATTTTGTCCTTACTGCGACAAGTTTAAAGCTGACGTAGCGAATGACTACCAAGGTAGCATTCCAATGCACTTTCGCCGCGCGTCACAACTTGATGGATTAACAATAACTTCACCAACGTGGGCAACTCCAACCATTTTATTTATGCAAGACGGTAAGGAGCAATACGCGATTCAAGGTTATGTGAATGCACCTAAGTTTTATAAAGCATTAGGCTATTTTAAGCTAGGTGACAGCGAAGCATTTAATGTGGCGTTTACCGAAGGAACCGATTCACGGTTTTGTAAACAATATGAGATTTTCAAAAACACACCAGATGGCGTATTTATTGATAAAATATCTGGCGCACCGCTATTTGATACACGCGATAGATTTAACTCAGGCACTGGTTGGTTATCGTTTACTAAACCGATAGATGATTCAGTTTATTACAAAGAAGATAATCGCTTTGGTATGGAACGTTTAGAAATTAGAGCTAAGAAATCAGATATCCACTTAGGTCATAAATTTGATGATGGTCCAAACGGACAGCCAAGATACTGCATCAATGCCACAGTATTGGAATTTAAAGCTAGAAGTTAAGTCTGGATGCCGTTCAAAACAACAGTTAACATTAAATAATATAAAGGCGGTTTTTAACCGCCTTGTTTATTTGTTCTGCTTAACTAATCCGCTTTCACGCGGTTTAAAATAATTTTAACTAAGCTATTTAACTCTTCATCTTTACATTCTTGATGGCCCATAAACCAAGCGAATAAATCAGGATCTTCACTGGTTAATAAACGCTGGAATATTGCTTTTTGATGCGTAGATAAAGCGTCATAAGCTTCATCAACAAACGGTTCCAACAAAACATCTAATTCCAGCATACCTCGACGACATGCCCATTTAAGTTTAGGCTTTGAGTCTAGTATGAATTTATTGCCACTAACATCGACATAAACTATTTCTGCTTTCGGATTTTTATCTGTCATCTTATTTGTGCGCCATTATTGGTCTAATAATTTGTTAACGAGCGAATAATAACAAATTTTTGTAATTATATTCGCGATTATATATGAAACTACTTGAGCTTTAGCTATTTATCCCCATTATTAACTGTTCTAATTTATTAAAATTAAGTTTTGTTAAATGTCTGCTCAAAATATTACACGATTACCAGAGTTTTCCGTTATTAAATTAACCGGTCCAGACGCAGTTACTTTCTTGCAAGGGCAAGTATCTTGTGACGTAACTAAACTCGCCGAGCAAAAAGTCATGCCTGGATGCCATTGCAACGCAAAAGGCAAAACATGGTCAACATTTATTGCGCTTCAGCATGACGCGGATATTCTTTTAGTATTAACAAAACAAAGTGCTGAAGTATCTTTAGCGGAATTAAATAAATACGGCGTTTTTGCTAAGGTCGACATTACCGACGAAAGTGAGAATTGGTTTATTTATGGCTCAGATGAAAACCTAGCGTTAACCCAAAGCGCAGAGATCTCAGTTCCATTAGCCGACAAGCACTTTATCAATTTATCCAAACAAGAGTTAACAGAAACAACAAATTCTGACTCTTGGTGGAAAACGGAAATATTATCAGGCCGTGCACATTTATATAGCGCAACCTCTGGCGAATATGTGCCGCAAATGATCAATATGCAAGCACTCGATTATATCTCCTTTAATAAAGGCTGTTATATGGGCCAGGAAATGGTTGCCCGCATGCGTTATTTAGGGAAAAATAAACGCGCTTTGTATATCGCATCGTCTGATAACATTGAATCGATAAATATAGGTGATGATGTTTATCGTGAAGTAAACGGCAACAAACGTTCTGCAGGTAAAGTTATCAACGTTTGTCATGCCGATAGTAAGACCTATTTACAACTTGTATTGCCTAATGATACTGACTTAGCTGATCCTATATTTGTAAATCAAACAACGTCACATTCCATAACATTAATGGCACTGCCATATTCTTTAGAACAAAGCTAACAAGGTTTCCACATGAAAATTGCAGATAAAACAGTAGTAAAAATGCACTATTCCGTACTCGACGGTGAAGGTAATTTAATCGACAGCTCATACGATGCTGAGCCATTAGAATTCCTACACGGCACAAACTTCTTACTCGAAGGTTTAGAAAACGCATTAAACGACCATAAAGCTGGTGATACGTTTGAAGTAACTATTGCATCAGACGATGCATACGGTCCTCGTGTTGATGCCTTAGTTCAACAAGTTCCGCCTGAAATGTTCACTGACTTTGAAGTGGAAGTTGGTATGCAACTTAGAGCGGGTACTGATGAAGGTGACCAAACCGTTATCGTTGTCGATAAAACTGATGAGTTTATTACTGTTGACGGTAACCACCCACTGGCAGGTATCGATCTTAAATTTGACGTCGAAATCTTAGACGTTAGAGCAGCAACGGCTGACGAAATCACTCACGGCCATGTACATGCTGCAGGCGGTTGTGGTCACGCACACTAGTCACTAAAGTTTTCAAATTAAAAATGCCAGCTTATGCTGGCATTTTTTTTGTTCTAAGCAAATGAAAACTAAATAAAAGCTTACCGCCGCCGCTATATAAGTTAACTAAAAAGATAACCCATACAGGCACCGCAGCTAACAATAAGTTAATAATGTATTAATTTTTATAGTTAATTATTCTGGCGATTGGGTTATCATTTTGCGATCTACCTGAGGAGTATTATGTTTAAGTTAATTGGTTTATTTATTTGTATCGCATCTATTGCTGTTGTTATGAAAGCAGGAGGCGGGTTTAACATGTATCTTGATTTACCAACGTTACTATTATTGTTTGGCATTACATTAGCTGGCACGATTGTAGGTTACGGTAAACAAACGATTTATTATTTTATGTTAGCCGGAAAAAAGCAAATTCCGTCTAAGGACTTACTGCCTGCGTTAAACTTTTTTAACTATATTTCTAGACTGACATTATATTCAGGCATTTGTGCTTTCTTCATTAGCGCTGTGGTTGTCTTAGTTAATTTTACTGACGTGAAAATGTTAGGTCCTGCGATTGCGATCACATTGCTTAATATTATTTATGGGTTGATTTTCTCTTTTATCATCATACAACCTATTAAACATGGCATTTTACTTAATCGTTTAAATGTTGATTCTTCGACTGAGAAACAAGGCAAGTAACATGAATAAATTCATTGGATATTTACTTTTTATCGCGACCTTTGCCGGTGTAATATTTCTAACAGGCTACAGCGAATTTTTCATTGACCGATTTAGCTTACTGCTTATCTTTGGCATGGTGTTTGGTGTTATGTTTTTAAGTTATGGCATTCATGCATTTAGTGCTTTTAAATACATATCTCGCCCTGTGACTTCACAAAAAGAATTCTTTTTAGCTGTGTCGTTTTTTGATCACCTATCAAACACGGCGATTATCGCAGGTATTTTAGGAACTTTACTCAGTCAATTAGCTATGCTGTCAAACGTCACAACTACCGCCGAAATATACCCGGCCACTGGAGCTAGTCTAGTTAGTTTTCTTTATGGTTATTTAGTAGCCAAGTTGATATTTGAGCCGTTAAAACAAAACGTGATCAGAAATGCAAAAATCGGCAATATAAACGGATTAATCCAATTGCACATAGATCAGAATAATTCATTACCAAATACTTTTGTTCTAATGGGATTTGCAGCCATAGTAGGCAACTTTGTTATTTTGATTAGTTCTTATTAATCCCCGCATAAAAAAACGCCGCGAGCTAAATCATTAGCTTGCGGCGTTTTTGTATCTGTATTATTTATATGTGAATAAGGCTTATGCCTCTATCAAACCTACTCTAATTGAAAACCTTACCAGGCCAGCAACGTCTCTAATACTTAATCGATCCATAATGTTAGCTCGATGTGCTTCTATCGTTTTAACACTCAAGAACAGCTTCTCAGCGATGTCTTTAGTGGAATGCCCTTCTGCTATCAACTGTAAGATATTGCGTTGACGTGACGTTAGTATGTCTAACGCATCAACGGCGACATCATCATTACTGTTAATTTTAGCAATAATGTTTTGGTCAATATCCGGACTGATATACATGTTGCCATCAATAATATTTTTGAGGCCATCTTGTAGCTCGTCCACGGCCGCATCTTTTAGCATATAGCCGTCAGCTCCAGCTTTTAATGCTCTGATCACATAAGGTTCATTATTATAGTGAGATAGCATTAATACTTTTATTTCTGGAAATTGATTTTTTATTGCATCGACCGCTTCAAGCCCATTCATCTCAGGCATAGAAACATCCATAACGATTAATTGTGGCTGAGTTTTCTTTACGAAATTAACCGCTTCACGGCCATTAGCCGCTTGATATATTCGGTCTTTATCAATGAATGAAAAGTTCTGGGTCAAGCTGATCAAACCTTGACGTAACAAGGTGTGATCGTCTGCAAATAAAATACTGTACTTATTCATAAAAAAGCCTTAATTGTTTAATGCCGCTTCTGCACTTTTTAGGCGAAGCTCTAATTCACTTATTAAACGAACTAAATTTTCATGTTCTTGTTTAATAGAGCTGATGTCTCTCATACTCGATACTAATCGTTTGGCTTTGCCTTTATCATCACGCTCAATAACACAACCGCGCTCAACTAACCAAACCCATTCTTGTTCTTTACCTGAAATGCGGTATTCAATCTCGTAGTTATTTTTACCGCCTTGCATTAACGATTCAAAGTGGCCTAAGAAAACACTTTTATCATCCGGATGTAAGGTCTCGATAAAGGCTTCAGATTGAAAATAAACCTTATCTGGTAAGCCGATCGTGGCATTTTTATTAATACGATTAATCGTATTATTCATTATGTCACAGTCTAAAACCTCATCCCCTGTTGCTAACGAAGAAATACTCAATACTTGTTGTTGAATTTTCATGCGCTCGTAATAAGCTCGTCGGCGTTTATTTAACGCTGATTGATAGTAAAGGTAAATACCCACAAAAATAACGACAATCAAAATAGAACTAACACCAACGAATCGTTGCCATGCACTTTTAAATTCTACGTTGGCTTTAGCAATTACCCCTTTATAAGGCTTAGCATCCACGGATACAGCTTCAACACTGCTTTTACTGTCGACTCTGATGAGCTTGTCATTATCTAATAACCAAGTGCCTGTGTCGGTAATAAGATAAATGTCGGTATTTGACGACTCGACTAGCTTATAAACTTCAGTGAAAGCAGCAGGTTCACTTTCTGCACTGATTAATTTACCACTGAATCCTAAACTAACACATAACAAAAATAATGCTTTAAACAGTCTCATCATTTATCTCCATCCCAAACGAGCCGCCATCTAATACATTATCCAAAACCGGTACTCTTAATTCAATTAACGTGCCTTCTTCTGGTGTCGATGAAATCTCAATCAAACCATTTATTAAAAAAGCCCTTTCTTGAATACCCAACAATCCTAAGCTTTGGCCTTTAATGGCACTGTTGATTTTAGAACTCACATCAAAACCAACGCCGTTATCTTCTATGCTTAGCTGCAGATAATTATGTTCAATTGAACAACGAATCGTTACTAAATCGGCGTGTGAATATTTATGAATATTGGTAAACGCTTCTTGGGCAATCCTAAATACGGATATTTCAAACTTGTCATTAAACCTAGGTAACCCTGGCATAATGTCACTGACAATCGCCAACTGACTGAACTTTCGTTGTCGGTCGGTTAACCAGTCTAATGCCGCAGACAGTCCCATATCGTCTAAAATTGATGGCCTTAAATTTAATGATAAATTTCTAACCTTGTCGATTAACTCAGATAAAACAGATGTTATTAATTCTTTATCTGGTTCAGGTAGTTGATGCTGAATTTTCAATAAGGTTAAACTTTGCCCAATTTCATCGTGTAGCTCTTTGGCAAAATAACGTCTTTCTTCTTCTTGTTTATCCATCAAGTTAAATGACAGTCTTTCTAACTTCTCTCGAATGGTATGTTCGTTAGTTTGTAATGCTATTTTTTCGGCTAAGTCTAAAAACCAAGCTTGGTGATAACGTTCGCCATTAATATCAATAACTTTAAACTCAACACGAACAGAAATCACATTGCCATTATCACCAATAATAACCGTTTCACCAGACCAATAACCTTGACTGGAAAGTGCCTTAGAAATCGTTTCAAATAACGGGTGTGTATGCAGAGGATGTTTTACTTTATCTAATCGAGTTCCCTCAACGACGCCAAATAACTTCTTAAACGCGTCGTTAACAAAACGTATTTCGCTATGTTCTGTGCAGTAGAAGTAGGCATTTTTCGACGAATTTAAACCGGTTGATAATAATGTCCAATCTGCCGCAAAGTATTTGTCTACTTTAACAACCAAACTGATCACGACCACGACAAATAACATCTGCAATAAAGTCACGGCGGACCATAAGATGGCATTTTCAGCGGCAACTAAACCAAGAAAACCGGTGAACATAATTAACACCGGCAGTAATTCAAATTCAGAGTATTGAGTTAATTTAAATTGAATCCTCATTAACCCAACGGCCAATAAGATTGAACAACTAAACGCACTAAATATCATCATCACGGAAAGATCTGAGTGCAGAATTTCAGTGGTGTTGGTCCACTCGTAGGTATAACCAATAAAAAGGAAAAAGCTCAAACTTAATAACGTGATCACGATGAGATCGGCAAGACGCTTGGATAAAAAAGTCAGGTATAAGTTTAAATAAAGTAAGCAGGTAATGAATAAATTTATACCAATAACCATGGACCAATTGGTTTGGTCATGGGTGAAAAATAAATACAGCCCTTCAACCGCTTGCAACAGTAGAACAAACCCTATTTGCCATGTTTTAAACAGGCTAAATAGCGTCATTGCCGCCAAGCTATATCTAATGAATAACCAGTACAAAAATACAGAAGAACATACCAGCCCTTTCATTAAGCTAATAGCCTGATAAGTATTTAAATTAGTTACATCAAGATGAATAAATTGAGCAGTGATTAAACTACCAATAAAAATCAAAAACGAGAAAATTAATGACGAATGTAATACCGCTTTAGGCTTAATTAACAAAACAATTCCTTTATTACTCGGCTCTAAAATCAGACCAGGCAATTAACAACTCAATTAAGTCAGCTTTGCCGCACTCTGACTGAAAATCCCACACCACATCAGACAAGCTTTGTTCTGACTCAGTTAGTTTATCCTGCTCAGACTTAGTTTCAAGCTGACTGGCATGAATTATTGTTAATTCATCGTTATCAAATTCAATACACCATTCTGTGAATTGAATAACGCCGTCTTTTTTTGATTCTAACACGTCAACTAAGTCATTTAGTTGTTCAGATGCATTGCTAGCATCGCCAAATTCGGTATTTAAAAAGCGACCGACAGCGAATTGCTCACCAACCACCTCGACAGTATGTATTTTAGTACTTGTATCAAAGATAAATTCGTAATCCATACTTAGTCCCTGGTAATTTATAGTAAACTGATTTTAATACGTTTTTTACGAAACGTACGGTTTGTTTATGAAGTATATGTGAATCTAGCAAAAGTGCTATGCAGAGTTTCAATGCACCATCTCTAGTTAGCTTGTGAGATATATCTCACATTCGATAGGGATAATACTGTTATTTACTTAAATTACAATTTAATAAAACAATCAACCTATTGTTTTATATGTATTTTTACAACATTCCGTCAAATCTAAATTATTAGTGCGTATATTTTTGTAGGTTCTTATCCTTTTTACTATTTATAAATTACGTACTATAGCTCCATCTTAACGACGAGACTGCTAAATGACTTAGCAAACATGGATTGGAATCGCTGGATGCGAAAACGGATTTAATTAGGAAAGCAGGAGCTTTTTTGACAGGGAAACTAGGACCAACAGGGACATGGATCGCAAGATGCGAAATGGATAGGCGAGTATTACGCCAAACCGAATTCAAGGAAAAAAAGGAAAGGACTGGCTGGATGCCATAGGGATTATAAAGGAAAGCGGGAAGCTTGTTGCAAGGAAAGGGAAAAAAGGGAAGGAAAGTCTAGGGATTGGGCAGCATGGAGCAAAAAGGAAGAACATACAGACGGATTTGTTTGGTAGGATGCCAAAAAGGAATATAAAGAAAGTAGCTGAGGCTACTTTTTTTATGCCTGTAATTTAAGATTTGTATCCTTATTTATTAACGTATCTACCGATTAAAGTACTTACCGATTTAAATATCTATCGCATTCAAGCCATATTATTTAACTATCTTATAAATGCCTTGTTCCAATGTCTTTATTGAAAATACCTAGGAACTTTGCAGGTAGCCCTGCCACTGAGCTTCATATTCACTCATACGTTTATGCTTTTTACCTGCTTGGTGACTTGTTTTCTCTTGTTCAGTTTCAAATGGTCCTGCATGGCAAATGTCACAACCTAGCTCGCCGAATAAAGTCGGTAGAGGATTCATCGCTGGGAATAAGTCTAACCTAGCCTCTCTATTGTGGTTTGATGTCCATACATAAGTTAAAGAGGCGGTATCTTTTACATGTTTGTCTCTATCCACATTCCTAATTTTATAACCAGGGAACTGTTCCGTTATAAATTCCATTGAGCCAATACAGCTAAGCTCAGTCTCTTTTGTTAAGGAATACTCAATATCCCATTCAATATAAGGTTTAACGTCTTTGGAACTGATATAAGCTAACTGAGCGCCATCTTGTGCTAATAAACAATCAAAGCTGTTGATTAAAAATAATCTTAACAACCTTCTGTTAATTGTATTAATACTCAAAAATTGTTCACTGCTTTGAGAGCCGATTTGGGTGCGAGTTTTAGTATGTTGCTGAAATTCACCTTGGCTGGAGAAATTAGGCACTAAAGGGAATTGAAAAATAACTAAGTCGTATTCTTGGGTTAATTGGCGAACCTTATCTAAATCAGTGATATCAAATTCAGTCACGACCTGACAATCAACCTCGTTTAATACGCCGTCACTTTGTTTCTGTAAGTAATCTAAGTGCTCACTGCCATATTTACTGGTTAACTCATTTACTGAGTCCAATACCGTAGCGGTAAGTTTTTTAGGTTTGTAATTGTCAAATATAGATCGAGAAAAAGATAGATCACCGTCGCCAATTGTTAGAACTGACCACTCCTTATTAATTACCATATGTGTTAATTACCACTATTCTAATTTATGCAATTGGCATTATGCCTAATTCTGGTAGTAAACGACAGACACAAAAAAGCCGTCACTAGGACGGCTTTAAGATAATACTAGAATACTAAATATTAGTTATTTGCATTCACAAATTCAGGATAAGCTTCTATGCCACATTCTGAACGGTCAACACCTTCGTATTCCTGCTCTTCTGTAACACGAATACCAATCACTGCTTTAAGAATTGCCCAAACGATAAGGCTTGTGCCAAATACCCAAACAAAGATTGTTGCTGCACCAATTAGCTGACCAGAGAATGACGCCCCGCCATCTTCAGTTAATGGGTTAGTCAAAGGAACTAACATTAAACCTAAGAAGCCAACAACACCGTGCACTGAGATAGCGCCTACTGGATCATCAATTTTCAATTTATCTAATGCTAATATAGAACCAACAACTAGCAATCCACCAATAGCACCAAACAATGTTGCTTGTAATGCAGTAGGAGTAGAAGGTTCAGCTGTAATTGCAACTAGACCTGCTAGCGCACCGTTAAGTGCCATCGTTAAATCTGCTTTTTTGAACAATATCGCACTTAATACTAATGCTGCAATTGAACCACCTGCCGCTGCTGCGTTAGTGTTTAAAAATACCATAGCAACTGAGTTTGCATTACCGATATCGCCAAGTTTTAACACTGAGCCACCGTTGAAGCCAAACCAACCCATCCATAAAATGAACGTACCTAATGTTGCCATTGGCATGTTTGCACCAGGGATTGCATTTACTTTTCCGTCTTTAGTGTATTTACCCTTACGAGCGCCTAACAACAATACACCAGCTAATGCAGCTGAAGCACCGGCCATATGAACAATACCAGAACCGGCAAAGTCAGAGAAACCTAAATCACCAAGTGTATACATACCAAATACAGATGCACCGTTCCAAGTCCAAGCACCTTCCATTGGATAAATGAACCCAGTCATTACAACTGCAAATGCTAAGAATGACCAAAGCTTCATACGCTCAGCAACGGCACCAGATACAATTGACATAGCGGTTGCAACAAATACAACTTGGAAGAAGAAATCTGATGCACTAGAGTAAATTGAATCGCCAGCAAAACCATCTTCACGTGCTGCAAACTCACCAAGCGTTGCTTCAACGTCTACGGTTTCAATTCCAGCTAGGAACAGGCTACCGTCATACATGATTGAATAGCCAACGATTAAATACATAGTGCAAGATATAGCGTATAAGGCTACATTTTTAGTAAGAATTTCTGTTGTGTTTTTAGCACGAACTAAACCAGCTTCTAACATAGAGAAACCAGCAGCCATCCACATAACCAATGCTCCACAAACTAAAAAGTAGAATGTGTCCATTGCATATTGGAGGTGAAAAATATTTTGTTCCATTGTTATTCCCCTATATCGCTTCGTCGTCAGTTTCACCAGTACGGATACGTACGGCTTGAGCTAGATCTACTACGAATATTTTACCATCACCGATTTTACCAGTGTTAGCTGCCTCGGCGATTACTTCAACTAAACGCTCTGCATTTTCATCTGATGTAGCAATTTCTAGTTTTACTTTAGGTAGGAAATCTACTTGATATTCCGCACCACGATATAGCTCTGTGTGACCCTTTTGACGACCAAAACCTTTAACTTCAGTTACTGTAAGTCCTTCAACTCCGACTTCACTGATGGCTTCGCGTACATCATCCAGTTTAAATGGCTTGATTATGGCTGTTACCAGTTTCATTGTTATTCCTTAGTCTATTTTTTTTATTATCAAAGAAACTAAAGGAAGATCAATGCCAGTAATGTAAGTAACTGTTATATAAAATTATTCCGAAAAGGAAAGGCGTTAATTAATTACAATTGCACCATATTGGGATATTTGAATGTACAGTTATGGTGCACTATTAACGTGCACCTTTGTGCGAACTAATTTGGGGATTTAACGACTGGGAACACAGACCAAACAGCTGTGTTAATGTCAATTTTTACCGATTGATTTAAAAATGAATTTGGGGTTTTTACAACGATAGTTTGCCCTAACCATTGAACCTGCGATTCATAGAACTCACCAGCAAAACGTTCGTTTGTTACTACAACATGAGAATCATCAGACAAAGTTAATTTAAGCTGGTGTGGCCTAATATAAACATCCACTTCATCTTCAACTTGTAACGACATTACGCTAAGTAAATCTTTATCACCGGCATAAGCGATATCACCTAATTCTGATAACAGAACAAGCGCCGATGCCACTTTACAGCGCAACCATAAACCTTGCCCTAGAAATTCAGCGACAAATCGGGTTTGTGGATAATTAAACAAACGTTCGGCATGATCTATCTGCTCAATTTTTCCTTTATTTAACACGGCAATTTTGTCACAAAAAGCAAATGCTTCATCTTGGTTATGCGTTACAAATAAAGCCGCAATGTTATGTTGCTTCAATAACGCACGAATATCGTTTATCAGCTCAAAGCGAAATTGCGGGTCGATATTTGAAAAGGATTCATCAAACAACAGCAACTCAGGCTCACACGCTAATGCTCTAACAATTGCAATTCGTTGTTGTTGCCCACCGGATAATTCATGTGGATATCTATCGGAATATTCCGCCATCTTTATTAACTCTAATAAAGAGTCGACTTTGGCTGTCCTTGCAGATCTGATAGCTTGTCTAAACCAAAAGCCACATTTTGTGCCACAGTTAAATGCGGGAATAACGCATAGTCTTGAAAAATAAGACCTATCTTTCTATCTTCAGTCGCTATGTTAATACTCGTATTACCGTGACGGTTAATACCAAGAACTTGTTTGCCACCAATGATGATGTCACCAGAGACATCATCTAATAATCCAGCAATGGCTTTGAGCACTGTGCTTTTTCCACCGCCAGATGGACCAAACAAGGCAACGATTTCCCCAGAATTAACTTGTAACTCGAGCTCATCAATTATTTGAATCTTGCCTTGGGAGCTTGCAGAGCTTTTATAACTGACATTTAACTTAGATAAGCTCAATACTGACATGGTAATAATTCCATACAAAGGTTCACTCTATTTGCCATTCACTCTATTTTGAATCACTTTACTTGAGTCAATGTTAGTTGAGTCAATGCTACTTGAGTCAATGCTACTTGAGTCAATAGAACGGTTTAAAATTAACAAAGGGATAAGGCCAACTAATACTATCAAAATTGCGCCTAATGCGGCTAACTCAAGTTGCTCGTCACTGGCATATTGATATACATAAGTCGGTAACGTTTGGAAGTCAAAAGGCTGTAATAACAAAGCAGCTGGTAACTCTTTCATACTCTCAACAAAAATAAGCAGCGCTGCAACCATTGCACTTTTTCGCACTAACGGTATATGTACTTTCTTTAATAAACTTCCCCCATTAGTTCCCATAGTTTTGGCTACCATATCCAACGACGGACTTATTTTTTCATAACTCGATTCTAAGGTTTTATTGGCAATCGCAATAAATCGCACCAAGTGAGCAAAGATAATAGCAATGACAGAGCCGCTTAATAACAGACCAGGCGCAGAAAACCCCAACCAAATCGCAAGATCATTCATTTGTATATCTAAAAAGGTTAATGGCACTAATACGCCAATCGCCATCACAGTCCCAGGAATTGCGTAACCAGAACTAGCGGCCTTTAATGAAAATGCTTGTACCTTGTTTGGTTTAACTCGGTATGCATAATTGAGTATTAACGATAAAAGTAACGCTAACAGCGCAGTAATAAAAGCAATGCCTGCACTGTTGAGGGCAAACTCAAACACTTGTGTACTCCAAGATTGCTCAAAGTAATTTACCGCATATTGCAGCAATACAAACACAGGGACGATAAAAGCAACAAACAAAATAACTGAACAAAAACTAACAGCAAATACGGTTTGTTTTTTACTCAATTTATAAGTCAGTGACTGCTGACTTACTTTGGCATCATTACTGCTTTTTTGTTTTCCTTTTTGTAATTGCTCCAGGAACAAAAGTACAAAAACCCCCATAACCATAATAGATGACAACTTGGCGGCGCTGGCTAAATCATAATGTCCTAACCATGTATCGTAAACGGCTGTGGTTAAGGTACTGACAGCAAAGTAATTAACGGTAGCAAAGTCCGCCATACTTTCCATCATGACTAAAGCGCAACTGGCAACAATAGCGTTTCTTGCTAAAGGTAAAGACACTTGCATAAAACACTTAAAAGGTGACTTACCTAGCACTCTTGCCGCTTGGGTTAACGTGGCATTTTGCTCAAGAAAGCTCGCTCTAACCATCAAATACACATAAGGATATAACACCAAAGACAGCATAACCGCAGCACCAGATAAGCTACGAATGTCAAAAAACCAATAATCATTCACACTTGTCCACCCAAACCAGTCTCTAAGAGCTACCTGGATAGGTCCAGCGTAATCTAATAAATCAGTGTAAGTGTAAGCCACTAGATAAGCCGGCATAGCAAGGGGTAAAACTAATGCCCAATTAAAAAAGCGTTTTCCCCAAAAGTCACAATTGGCAATCAGCCACGCTAACGGTATGCCAATGATTAAAACTAAAGTGCCAACAGAACCCATTAATAACACGGTGTTTATTACGTAATCGGTTAATACGGTTTCTCTTATGTGAGCAAAACTATCGCCGCTGCTAGAGAATGCTTCAAATAGCAAAGTGATTAATGGTAACGCCATCACTAGTGCTAATAAAAAACTTATAATTTTGACGTGTTTAAAACTCGGCAATCGATAAGCCAATTTTGATAAGAATGTGTTTGAGGAGGAAGGTGAAACACCAACGGAGGTTACTTTGTTAATAACGTCCGTTGGCTTTAAATCATTCATTTACAGCTCATGTATTTACGCTAGCGTGTATTACTCATCCGTTATAATACAGATTCATTAATACCGACAACTCATTTATAGGTCGAACTTTACTTTATCAACTAACTTTAACGCAGCTTCTCTATATTCTGCAACTTTAGTTAACGGTAAAGTATCTTCTTTAAACTCCCCCCAACTTAACATTATCTCTGCAGGTTTTACTGCTGGGTTAACAGGGTATTCCATGTTGACCGACGCATACGTTTGCTGCGCTTTTTCTGAGGATAAGAAAGTTAACAATTGTAGAGCGTTTGATTTATTAGGTGCGTATTTAGTGATCACAGCGCCAGAAACATTAACATGTGAACCACGATCATTCTGATTTGGATAAACAATGTTTACTGCATCAGCCCAAGGTTTTTGCTCTGCATTTTCAAGCATCTTACCGTAGTAATAACTATTACCTAAAGACACATCACACAAGCCTTCTTTAATTGCTTTAACTTGCGCTCTATCGTTTCCTTGTGGCTTACGTGCCAAGTTTGCTTTAACACCTTGTAGCCAAGTTTGAGTTTCAGCTTCACCTTTATGAGCAATCATAGAAGCAATTAATCCTAAATTATAAGGATGCTTACCACTGCGAGTACATACTTTGCCTTTAAACTCAGGTGCCGCTAATGACTCATACGTTAATGCTTGAGGGTTACTCACTCTGGTTTTAGATGCATAAATATTACGAATACGTTTAGTTAATGCAATCCATTGACCTTGATCGTCACGAAAATGAGCTGGGACATTTTTATCAATATTGCTACTTTCAATTGTTGAAGTTAAGCCTTCATCTTTTAATTGCAGTAACTTATTAAAATCAGACGTTAAAACCACATCAGCAGGACTGTACTTCCCTTCGCGTTTAAGGCGTTCAATCAAACCTTTTTTGGCGAACACCACTTTGGTTTGAATACCCGTTTCTACTGTGAATTTTTCTAATATTGGGTCTATTAAAAACGACTGTCTAAAAGAATAAATATTAACCGTTTGTGTAGTTTCTGCTAAAACGCCAAATGTACCTAATGCTAAAAAAGCTAATATTAATTTTTTCATATAATAGAGAATCCAATGAGTGAGCTATTGCAATTGAGAATTATTCTCAACAATTCTAGCAAGGGATGATAAAAAGTACAGAATTAAATTTGATTTAAAAACAAAAAACAGTCATTTTTATAACTCATTAAAAATAATAATAAAATAAGAGATTGTTTGATGATTAAAAATATTGCGCTTGTAGCACACGACAAAAAAAAACCAGAAATTATTGCCTGGGCTAAAAGACATCAAGATAAGTTAATTAAACACAACTTATATGGCACCGGCACAACTGGGAAATTAATTAAAGAAGCGGTTCCTGGACTAGATATTACGCCATTAAAAAGTGGCCCTTTAGGTGGCGATCAGCAACTCGGTGCTATGATCTGTGAGGGCAAATTAGACATTCTGTTTTTCATAATAGATCCTATGACTCCACAACCACACGATGTTGATATTAAAGCACTATTGCGTTTATCAACTATGTATAACTGCGTGGTCGCCTGTAACTTTGCAACCGCTGACTTTGTTATTGAGAGTCCGCTATTTGAAGAGCCACAAGTACACGCTACCGATTTTAGTGAATATGCTGATAGAAGTATTTAATTTATGCTGACATGTTTTTCTATAGTAAAACGATATGGTTCAAAGCCTATTATTAATAACTTCAGTCATGACTTTACAACTAACAACACAAAAGTTATTGGCCCAAATGGCAGTGGTAAATCAACCTTACTAAGATTATTAGCTGGTTTAGAAATGCCAACTAAGGGCAAGATAAATAGCTCGGCGCCATTAACCGAATTAATATCGATAAGCTCTGACAGCATTACCCCACCAGAGTTTTTATCTACAGCTGAAGTCACTGAGCTATTTCAACGCTATAGCCATTTTGATAACACCTATTACCAAAATGTTATTAAGCAGTTGGACCTTGGTGAATTTGAACATAAAAAGTTTGCTAAGCTATCTTCAGGGACAAAGAAGAAATTTTCTGTTCTTTGGGCTTTATCGCAACATTCAGAAATATTAATTTTGGATGAACCCTTTGCCAGTTTAGATCAAGACAGCCAGAGCGTTTTCAAAAAAATCATCCAGGCAGATGACAGAAAATTAATCTTTGTCGACCACGAAAATATTTTAGACTTTGATGACTCCGTGCATGTTTAGCCAAGTATTCAGTAAAAAACAAAGCATTCATAAACAGCAAGATCAACTCTACCGTGTTCTTATATTTTGCTTGCTCTTGTTTAGCCCAGTAATTTTATTACTGTCACCTTTACCTAGCTTTTTGATTTATCAAGGTACTGATAATTACGTATCGCATCTTGTAGGTTGGCTTATTATTACTCTTGTTAGTTTACTCGAAGGGTATTTATTCTTGTCCGTTTGGCAAAACAAAGAGTTGATATTTTTCAAGTACTTATTTGGCCGAAATTTTAACAAGAATCTATTACTTACCTTTTTTAAATTTACTATTTTATTACATGTTTGTGTTTGGGCAGGTTATGCAAAAGTCGACTGGTCGTTGTCAAACCTTGCTTTAACAGCAAGTATATACGCTTATAGTGCTGGTATTTTCATATTACAGCTCAAGTTTAAACTAGCACCAAAAGCAGAAATAAAGATGAAATGGCCCAATATAAAAATAGTTAACTTTATATTATTAAAGGGTAATTTAACGTCCATTGCTTTATTTTTAATTGGAAGTTATGTCTGTTATATTTTTCTCAATAACGTTGAAAAAATTGAAGTTATATTAGCAGTCGTTGGTCTGTGGTTAATATTAACCACTTATTTGATGTTGCAAATTTGGCGTTCTATTAGAAAAAACCAAGCTAGCATGAGTTTATTCTTAACCAACATAAACTCAAATTACTGTACTCTTATCTGCACGATAACTAATTGGTTGTTTATTTTTGCACTAGTAACAAGTTTAACCATAATGGTTATTATGTTGTTGCCCGCAAAATAAACTCTCTCCTTTGTAATATACAAATAGTGTAGGAGACAAACCTATAAAAAAGGCCAATATATTCATTGGCCTTTTCTTTTATACGATCATCTATAAAGTTTGATCACTTAATCCAGATTTTCAATTGGTATCTTTTTAGCTAGATAATCTCTGATCTCAGCTTCCATTTGATCGGCAGCACTGCCGTTGTCTATGCGTTTTTTCTGACGTTGGCCATTAATATAAAAACCACTGCGTTTGTTCGCACCTGCTAAGCCTAAATCTGATATTAGAGCTTCACCTGGACCGTTCACAACACAACCAATAACCGATACAGTAATTGGTTCAATGACATCTTCTAAACGCTCTTCAAGCTGATTCATGGTTTGTACCACATCAAACTCTTGTCTTGAGCAGCTAGGGCAAGCAATAAAGTTAATTCCGCGAGAACGTATACTTAGTGATTTTAAGATATCAAAGCCCACTTTCACTTCTTCTACCGGATCCGCAGCTAAAGATATGCGCATTGTATCGCCAATACCTTCGGCTAATAACATACCTAAACCAACTGCCGATTTAACCGCACCAGAGCGGAAACCGCCAGCTTCTGTAATGCCTAGGTGAATGGGTTGTTCAATTTCTTTGGCCAATAAACGATAAGCACCTACCGCTAAATGCACATCAGACGCTTTCACACTGACTTTAAAGTTATGAAAGTCATAGCTCTTTAAGATATTAACATGACGCATAGCCGACTCTAATAAAGCTTCTGGGCAAGGTTCATGATATTTTTCTTGAATGTCTTTTTCTAAAGAACCGCCATTTACGCCGATTCTAATTGGAATGTTTTTTTCTTTTGCTGCATCTATCACCGCTTTAATACGGTCTTCACTACCAATATTACCTGGATTGATGCGTAAACAGTCAGCACCATATTCAGCAACTTTTAGCGCAATACGATAATCAAAATGAATGTCCGCAACTAATGGAATATCCACTAACTGTTTAATTTGTTTAAATGACTCAGCAGCATCCATCGTTGGTACAGAAACTCGAACGATATCAGCACCGGCTTTTTGCAGTGCATTAATTTGGTTTACAGTTGCTTCAACATCAGAAGTGTTAGTGTTGGTCATCGACTGAACCGAAATTGGAGCATCGCCACCAACAGGGACATTACCAACCATGATCTGTATTGATTTACGGCGAGTTATTGGGTTTTCACCAAACATTTATTTCTCTCTACAATTAAATTCGGGCAAAATAAAAGGCTGAACGTGACAGCCTTTTATTTATGAATAAGCTATTAAGGCAGTTTACCCTATTATAAAGCTTCTAACTCAAAACGAGCTACTCTATTTTTAGGTAAATGATCAAGAGTGAACGCTTTGCCATTTACAAAAACACTCACACCTTCAGGTTTACCAAGTGACACACTTAGTGGACCTTGTGCATTTAATGACATTACGTAACCACCAGGTTTATTACCAACGGCAATACGGTCACCGTTTACGTCATAAACTTCAACCCAGCATTCACTTTCAAAACGCATCTCTACTTTAATGTAACCTTCTGCATCAACAGTACCATTGTCGGCAACCATAGATTTTTGTGATGCACTTAATGGAACCGGTCTTTGAATATTATTAACTGGAACCGCCGTTTCTACAAATTTAGGTAATTCTTCCGCAGCAACCGTTGTTGTTGCAGCAGCTATAGTAGAAGTCTCTTCATCTGAAATGACAGGTAGTTTAACCGGCACTACCGCTTTCACTTCACTGGCTTGTACAATAATATGATCGTCATCACCAGCTACTGGAGCAAAGTCACTATATTGATTATCTTGAATCCACCAAAAACCTAATGCTGCGATAACAATCATAGCAAAGATCCAGGTAACAAAAGACAATCGTCTTTCTAATTCTTTACGTTTCGTTCTACGAGAAAAAGATTGCATCTCTTTAGCTGATTCGTCAAAAACCACACCTTTAGTTTCAACTACAGGAAGAACTGAATCTTCTGATACATTTACTTTTTTAGCATAAGAGCGGATATATCCACGAACAAAAGTATCAGGTAAGTTTTTAGGAACTCGATCTTTTTCAATCGCTTCTAATACATGTAATGGTACTTTTATTTGTTTTGCTAAATCAACTAAATCGATATTTAGTGCTTGTCGAGCCGCAACTAGAATTTGTCCAGGACTTTGTTTTTGTTTTTGTTCGTCGTTCGATTGCTCACTCATGACCAAAACTACTCCACTTCCACTTTTAAGATTTTAGTACCTACGGCGACTAAACCGTCATGTTTCACTTTATTCCAAGCCATTAACTTAGCCAAAGGAATATTCAATTCATCGGCTATTGCTGACAAATCTTTACTTTGTTTTACCGTATAAAAAATATCTGGGTTTTGAACAAACAACTTATCGCCAGAGTTTACTTGCTGACTTTTTAATTTATTCCATTTCACTAAAGCTGAAATTTGAACATTAAATTTAAGCGACACTCGATATAAATTTTCTCCATATTGAACTGTATAACTTGGAATTTCAACATTATCGACATTTATATCTAAAGTAGGTGCTCGTTTAACCGACTCAGTCTTAGAATTATCATCTTGTTGTGAAACAATAATTTCACTAGGTAAAGCTGACGACTTCCCAATACCGACCACTGAATGCGGACTACTCGGCTTACTTTCTACTTTAACAATTTCTTGATTTTTTGATAATTTTTGTACTTTCACCGTTTGAGTATTTGCTTTTGAACCTTGTTTAACTATTTGTAAGTAGCGTATTTTTCGCTGTTCAAAAATAGATTCCTGAATTAAATTCGAGCTTAACAACAAACTTTGGTGACTTAGCGGAAAATCTGAGGTTAAACGAGTACGGTATTGTTTAGCTTTATTATGTTTTCCTGCTGAAGTTTCCAGCAAAATCCCCATTAACAAACTTTGGGCATTTTGTTCTGACCTAGCTAAATAGGTGTTATATAACTTAAATGCTTCTGATAAATGCCCCATAGCATAATGCACTGAAATAAGGTCGAGTAAGGTTTCAGAGCTATTCGGGTTATGTTGGTAGGATTGAGTTAGCGATTTGAGAGCGTCTTCAAAATAATCAGCTTTTAGCATGCACAAAGCCATATTCTCATAGCTTTCAGCGATTTGGCTGTAACGAGGAATTGCAACGGCTTGCTTAAAACGCATTATTGCATGATCGTAATCGGTTAATTTACATAAAAATACGGCATAGTTATTTAATGTATTAGGGTTGTTGGGACCAATTTGCAATGACTTCTGATAGGATTGTTCAGCTTTTACCACATCACCAACCGCTTGATAATAGTAAGCTAAACTGGAATGAGTATCGGCACGCATCGGCGCATATTCTAAGGCTTTATCTAAATTGTATTTAGCTTGTGGGTAGTTTTTATTACGTAGGTAGCCTAGACCTAATAACAGTCTAGACTTTGCAGCATCTTCTTTATCAAACGCTAACGAGCGAGCTTGCTGATCAGAGTCAATATAAGACTGTTCTGTCACACAGCCAAATATAAATATTAACCCTAAGCTATATATGATCGCTCGCAAAATACTAGTGCGCATATTTCTTCTCAATTATTTTTAGTATAAGTGTTTAAAACTATTAAACTATTTTGACCGAGATTGAATCACCTTTCGCCTGTTTTTTCAATACTCTCTTAGTTCTATCAACAATATCACCAGCAAGTTGACCACAAGCTGCATCGATGTCATCACCTCGAGTACGACGTACAATACAAGTATACCCCTCTTCTTGCATCACTTTAGCAAATCTATCTACACGAGAGTTAGACGATTTACCGTACGGTGCTCCTGGGAACGGATTCCACGGTATAAGGTTTATTTTTGAAGGCGTGCCACGTAATGTTTTGGCTAATTCACGAGCTTGTTCCATGGAGTCGTTGATACCGTCTAACATAACGTATTCAACCGTAATATCTTGATTGGCAGTAGAGCCATCAATATAACGACGACATGATGCTAAAAAGGCTTCAATATTATATTTTTTATTAACTGGAACTAAGATATCTCGTAATTCATCATTTGGCGCATGTAATGAAATAGCTAACGCCACATCAATTTTTTCTTTTAATAAATCTAAAGCCGGTACAACACCAGAAGTGCTAAGCGTAACTCGACGTTTAGACAAGCCAAAAGCGAAGTCATCCATCATTAGTTCCATAGCAGGAACCACATTATTAACATTTAATAACGGCTCGCCCATGCCCATCATAACCACGTTAGTTACAGCACGGTTGGTTGATAAACCATCCCAACCAATATCTTGCACTACACGCCAAACTTGACCGATGATCTCACCGACTTTCAAATTACGGTTGAAGCCTTGTGCGCCCGTTGAACAAAACGGACATTCTAACGCGCAACCGACTTGAGAAGACACACACAAGGTTGCTCGATTTCCATCAGGGATCCAAACGGCTTCTACTTCTTGTCCATCTTCTAATAGTAAAGCGTATTTAATTGTTCCATCAGTCGATACTTGGCGAACACTGATCTCTGGTGCTTTTATCACACACTTTTCTTTTAATTTGGTTCTTAAGACTTTAGAAAAATTGGTCATTTCATCAAAATCAGTTTTACCCATTTGATAAATCCACTTCACCGCTTGGTCAGCACGAAATCCTTTCTCGCCAAATTCATCAGCAAAAAACTTACGCATACCTTTACGGTCAAAATCCATTAAATTAATTTTTGCAGCGGTAAGTTGGGTCGCCGGTGTGGTTATTTCTACAGTCATAAAAGCCTCTTTGTAACTTATATCTTGGTTCTTTATTAGGGAGTGCTCCCTAAAAGAAATGGATGCGTTATTACACGCGTACTAATTTTTCTAATAACTCTAATTTATAGCTAATTCTGTGCAATATTTAAGAGTGATTAGAAAAACAAAAAGGACTTAGAATTTCTAAGTCCTTTTAACGTATTGTTTATTTAATATTGCTTAACGATAGTTGTGCTTAAGCAAAAAGTTAAATTAACGAGTACGTGAACAAAGTTCGTCTGCAGAGAAGAAATATGCAATTTCACGAGCTGCTGATTCAGGAGCATCAGAACCGTGACAAGCATTTTCGTCGATAGAAGCTGCATAGTCAGCACGTAAAGTACCAGCTAGTGCTTCAGCTGGGTTAGTTGCGCCCATGATTTCACGATTTTTTAATACTGCATTTTCGCCTTCTAAAACTTGAACCATTACTGGGCCAGAAGTCATGAAAGAAACTAAAGCACCAAAGAAAGGACGTTCGCTATGTTCAGCGTAAAAACCTTCAGCTTGCTCTTTTGAAAGGTGAACCATTTTAGAAGCAACAATGCGTAAGCCTGCAGATTCGAAACGGTTATAGATAGCGCCGATTACATTTTTAGCAACTGCGTCAGGTTTGATGATTGAAAAAGTACGTTCTAAAGCCATGTTAGTTAAACTCCAAGGTTTAAATTTAATAATTAAGGGTTCTAAAATTTAGGGCGCGAATTATACGTTAATTAATTAAAAATAAATATGGTAAAAACTACTATTCACAAACTTATATTAATTGCGCTATTCTTATTACTCACACGATCTGAAATTAAATAAGACTTATCACCTAAGTGCTTATTAAATAAACATATTACGGGCTCAATTTAATGTCACAACCTCAGTTTGTAACTGAACTACTAAATACTTTAAAGTCAAAATATCAACTTGTGTTAGATGATGCCGTTGACTTTTTTGCCCAATATAAAGCCTTACATATGGTATACGCTAAGGAATCTAAAAGATTCGAGGAAATACAGCATCAGCTTACCACTATTTATAATTACAAAAAAAAGCATAATGTCTTACCTAAAATAAAAGGTCACAGTGATCCTAAATCTTATCTTTTAGAGTTAGAAGCGATAAAACTAAGGTCTCAAGCTGAAGTAGATAAAATTGAACCTCAAATATTTGCAGGGTTTAAAAAACGCCAAGCTTTGTTAAACGATATCGCCACATCCATTGCCAAATCTACGATACAGGAAAGAGACGCGAGTCAGTTTATTGCAACTATGATGTTACGCGCGCCACTACCCGCCGATCATAATCGTTGTGAGATCAACGAAAAAACCAAACCTATTTATATATCGGCATTGGTAATTTCACTGTTAACTCAGCTTATTGGCCAAGGTATTATTGATGATGATTATATTATAAGTCGTATTCCTTCTCTGTCAGAGCATGAAAAAGATCCCGACTTAGTGGAACATCACGCTGAAGAATTAGACATTTATATAACAGAAGTTCTCAATCCAATTATCATCGCAGCCCTGCTGCATAATATTGGCAGTTACTGCATGGAAGCAGAAGCTATTTATCAAGGTGATCGTTTCCAGGCATTAGATGAAGATGCCCGTAAGGTATTAATTAAAACCATCAGCGACAATACCAACATCTACTTAAATTGGGGATACGGTAAACCATTAGAGCGTTATTGGGGTGAAGAGCAACTTAATATTGAATTAGATAAGTTTGATATTATAGAGTCCATTGTTAAGAACTACCCTAAATCACAAGATCCTATGGGTAATTTACTCCGTATTCCAATGATCTATTCGTCATTTACCTTGTCGACTAAGCACCAGCATGACTTTAGATTTATTTTCAAAGCTTACGATATCTTAAACAGCGGTATAGAAAAAAAGATGGTGTACCAACCTTATGCTGAAGTATTTTTAAATATGGTCGGCAAATATCCGCTAGGAGCTGGTATTTCGTTTATATCTTTAGAAACTGGCTATCCAGAACGCGCAATTGTATCGGCGTTGAACCCTCCAGAGCCGACAACGGCAGTAGTCAAACAACTTACTCGCCGCCAAGTTTATGCGGACGACCATACCCAAGTTGCGGTCACTAAGGATTATATAGTTTCAAACAGTACAGCACGTAAAAACTCAGAATTCGATACGTCTTATTATAAAAAACAGTTCCCTAATGGTTACTTTTGGAATCCATCAGAAGCTTGGCAAATCGATTTAGAGCATAAGAAGTTTTGGCGTAGAGATAACAGATTAAAACCAAACTAGCATTGAACCAGAATGTTCGACCTTTGGACATTCTGGCATTTCCCTTTTATTTCAGCGAACTATCGGTAAACTAAGGTGTGTCAAAACTAAGACGAATTCAAGAGAGCCCAATGAAATTAAAAGCTATTTTTTTCCTATCGACCCTATTTATCATCAACGCTTGTACTGATGCTGGCAGCAATAACACAGCTCAGTTTCAGCAACTATTAGATAAACATTGGCAAAATGCCAGCACAGAGCAAGTCTTTTTTAGAAACGATCCAGACACCTTTAGAATGAATGGCAAACTGCCAGAAATGTCTGATGCAGGCAGAAAGCGCCGCGCCGAATACAATCAAGCCTTGTTAACCGAATTAGATAACATTGACGTAACGGCTTTATCAGACGATGACCAAGTTACTTACCGTTTATTTAAATATGAACGTCAAACTGAAGCTAAAAGTTACCAGAATATAGATCACTACTTCCCAATGAATTATTACGCGGGTTACCACAGCTACTTTGCTGGCGCACCAGCTAACATGTCATTTTTAACCACCACAGACTACGATAACTATTTAGTAAGCTTGGCTGACTTCCCACGTTACAACCAAGAACATATTAATGACTTAACCATAGCAATTGAAAAAGGCTATACCCAGTACTGTGAAACCTTTAAGGATTACCACAAATCAATTAGTAAACACATAGTTGATAAGGTTGAAGACAGTAACTTTTGGGCACCTCTAGCCAATATCCCAGCAAACTTTAACCAACAAGATAAACAAACCTATCGCAAAAAAGCCAAACAGCTTATCACTGATGTAGTGATCCCTGAATACCAAAAGTTTTATAACTTTTTCACAGAAGATTACATGACAAATTGTAGAACCATCGCTGGAATTAGTAGTGTTGAAGGTGGAGCAGATTACTACAAATATCTCATTAATTACTTTACAACCACAGACATGACAGCGGATGAAATACATCAAATAGGTTTAGATGAAGTAAAACGTATCCGCCAAGAAATGCAGCAAATCATAAACAAAGTTGGCTTTAAAGGTGACTTTAAATCCTTTATTCAATTCTTAAGAACCGACCCACAATTTTACGCGACAACCGAACGCGACTTACTAGAAAAAGCCAGTTACATAAGCCGTAAAATGGCAGCACAACTACCTAAGTGGTTTTCCGTATTACCGCGTACGCCATTTGATATTAAATCTAGTGCCAGTGGCGCTTATTATGTTGGCTCTGATGGTTCAGGTAAAACATCTGGGACTTATTTTCTAGCCACTAAAAACCTAAAAAGCGAACCTTTATACACACTTGAAGCATTAACCTTCCACGAAGCCGAACCAGGTCACCATCTACAAGGTTCAATCGCCCGTGAAGTAGACATGGCAGAGTTCAGAAAAATATTGTCACACTCAGCATTTACCGAGGGTTGGGGCTTATATTCAGAAAAATTAGGCAAAGAAATAGGATTTTACCAAGACCCTTACAGTGACTTTGGCCGTTTAACCTATGAAGCATGGCGTGCATGCCGTTTAGTGGTTGATACCGGCATTCATGCCAAAGGTTGGACTCGTCAGCAAGCAATTGATTATTTAGCTGAAAATACCGCATTGAGCATGCCTGACGTAATTGGCCAAATAGACAGATACATTAGCTGGCCAGCTCAAGCGTTATCTTACAAAATTGGTGAGATAAAGATGTTAGAACTGAGAAAACTTGCAGAAACGGAACTTGGCGAACAATTTGATGTAAGGGCTTTTCACGATCAAATACTTAAAAATGGTAGCTTGCCGTTAGCGCTATTGGAAGAGTTAACTAAAGACTGGATTGCTAAACAGAAAATCTAATTCTGAACGTCTTATGCTCGGAGCTATATAAATCAGAACTATATAAATCAGAACTATATAAATCAGAGCTATATAAATTGGTGCTATATAAATCAGAGCTATATAAAATAGCTCTGATGATAGTTTTAGTTTTACGTACTAACGTCTATTACATTTATTTATATTTTTTCCAATAAAGTTTTAGCGTATCGACAAATTCAATATCACCTTTATCAACCGCTGACACAAATAGTAGAAATTCACTTTCATCATCTAACACTATGGTAACAATTGTATCCTTAGACGCATTTTTTGATTGCTTCACATTGATAGCTTTTATTTTGTCATAAGTAGCCGACTTAATCTGGAAGCCAGTGTCATCATCCATCCAATACGAAAACACTCTTGTTTCTGTGAAACCATTACCATCTTCACGAACATCAAACGTTCCTGCACTGTAAAAGTGAGAAATAGTTTCATTCGGCGACAAGACATTTTTACGATAAAGATATTTGAGATCACTTGATAAAATATCTTGTTCAGTTACAACACTCGAATTTGGTAGATAGTTAGTGAAAGTAGCAGCTGTATAAATCCATAATGGAGCAAAAAGAATAATGCTTAAATACGTAGTAATACGCCAGGTAGAATTGTAATTATAAGCTTGAGTCTCTTTTTCATTCACTTTATTGATATAGGCAAGTGAAGGCAAAAATAACAATGGCGTAAGAAAGAAGGTTATATATCCATAGTTAGAATCGACATACACATCAATAATCGACATCACGACATAACCTACCGCTAATAAAATAGCAGCATAAACTGGCATAGCTCGGTTATCGCCAAATCGTTTTTTAGAGTCGTCAATTAAGTGAGCCATAAATGGATAAAACCAAATTATAATAAACCATCCACGGACAATTGGCATAATATGTAGCTTATGAGCTGTTTTTATTGCCAACCAATTTCGATACATCCAGTAAACGTTAAATAACCCCATAGTCAAAGTACTTAAAACCAAAAATTTCACGATTGAGATAGGAAAAAATACAACCCCATCAAATTGTGGACGCTTTTTAGACTCTTGACGCCAGAGTATAATTATAATGGTCAAGACAATGATGTAAGCCCACACTAATTTTACTGCCCAATCACGTTTTCCTGGACTATCTACGCTTTCATTATTTGTAATTTCATTATCGGTAGTTTCATTGTCTGTAATTTCAGCATCAGTACTTTGGCTGGTGTCTGAATTTTCTACTTTGTCTGGGTATTTTGTAATTCCAAAATAAGCCACCTTACGTAGTCGTTTTCGGGCTTCAATATAGTCGGTAATTTTTTCGGCTGGAACATGATCCGTTTTTGCTTGATACTCATTATGGATAGTCAGTATGTTATTAGAAAACGTGACTGCTTCGCTAAACTTAAAATACTCATTATCTTCTAATGTACTTTCATCAGTAAATTTCCAGCCATTGGTAGCAAACTTAACGATAAAAGTATTATTTATACTATTTGGAAACTCTAAAGAAAGCGGAGTAGTACGATTTATTTCTTTAACTTTTTTGACGGCATTGCGTATATCAGTAGGATAAAAATCCGTAGAAAGGTTGTCACCTTGGCGCCAAAACTTAGGAATTTGGTATGCCTCCTTCAATGTAACAACACCAGATATAGGATCATTTTTTATATCAATACCAGCTGTTGCTAATAACGACGCAAAAAAACCTTGATAATAAATTTCGAAATCTTCTGACATTGCCGCCTTGCCGTCTCGTTCAACACGGTTTAAAAACAAAGTCGCTTCATGGCCATAATATTCAGTATCAACAGCTAATATCGCATCGGCATCATCCCCAAATCCCACTGAATATGTTTCCGTTATTGCTAACTTCGAATATTGGTCAACGTTGAGCATCTCGGTCAAATCGCTCTGTCCTTTTTTTAGAACTAAAGCGTAGCCAAAATTAGGTTGGTAAAGTTCAGCTAATTGACCAAATTGATTGGACATGGTCGGATCAAGCCATAACTGTTTACCTTTATAAAATACGTTTGCTATAACATGGTCAAAACGTCCGACACCTGGAGGTAATGACTTTAATAATTTAGTGTCATCGGTATTAACTAATGCTGGGTAGGCTTCAATATCTAACCCTGCTAATAACGACAGAAATAAAACAACCTTGTCTTTACAGTCACCATACTTAAGTTTCATCGTTTCTTCAGGTGCGGTAGGCATGTGGGAGTTTTCGCCCATCTCGATACCAAAATATCTAATTTCGTCTTGCACATACTTTAGTGCTGCAACTATCTGTTGGTCTTTACCAGAATAGGTATTCTTGATTGTGTTGACCACGTCATTAATTGAGTCATGATCCAAGTCAAAACTATACATAGGTTCAGCCCAATTAACGACATCGCCCCAGCTCTGACTTTCATTAAAATACACATGAGCATAAGAGTCGTACCAATTAGGACTTTGGCTTGGTCTATTGATCGTCGTCTCAAAGTTTAAACTCACTTGATATTGCTTGTATTCCTTCCAATTTGACTGTTTAACGGCCTTATCAAGGTTGGTAAGTTTTACGTTTAAAGGCTTATCTTTTCCCCATAATATTCGCACAAATTGATTTTGAACCGGTACGCTCCAGTTAATGCTACGAGAGTAGGAGAAAATTCCTTTATAAACTGGATTTGCACCAACCTTAGAATAGCTGTAATCAAGAACATCCCCTGTTTGTAAATCGTCGATGATTATATTTAACGACAAAGAGCCGTTATAAATCTGATTAGACAAGTCGCTTTCACGATTTACAACTGAGATATTCGACGAGTCTATTTTGCTGATCCGCTTACCATTTCTAATAATATCGAGGGAATGAAAATGCAAAGTATGGTAACTAGGATCAAAATTTAAATTAATCTGAGATGAACTTTCAACTCCAGTTTGATTAACCACAGTCTCAACATAACGTGAAAATGTAGCTCTTGAGCCGTCACTTTCTACTTTAACTTGGTTGTCGACTAATCGATAAAACACACCACCGCTAATTTCATCAACTGGGATTGGGCTGTTTAAAACAACCTTTCTACTTTCAACCCAATCAGGTTGTTGCTCAATAGAAACCGCTTCATGTAATTTTTTGCCAATAGCTTGGTAACTAAAAGTACAGATGAAAATATAAAACACTAACGATATTAATGATTTGAAAATAGGTAACTTGAAAGGAGATGATTTATACATTTATAAATTCCGTTTTAAATTCAGCAATGAGTTTACCCCACATAACTTAAATTTAAAACTGAGTTTAACATTGCCGATTTTGAACTTGCTTGATGGAATTAAATACAAACACTACAGCTCAAATAACAAAGCAACGCGCACCTTTCTTAATAAAAGTCTTCATATTATAAGAAATAATGACGTTGCTTTTTTGTACTTTGAAACAGTAATATTAAGAGCTCAGATAAGGGCTCAGCAGCATAAAGACTGTTATCCTTTTACTGATTCGTCTTTATTTTTTGGCGGTAACATGCCTTTTAATAAGCGGCCAAATATATCAGCGCCAGTAATGATGCGTTTATTTTCACCCCATATTAACAATACGTCATGCTCAATAACGCCATCAAAGTTTTTGTCAATTGAACCATTAGCTTTCATATCCAATATTGCCTGGTTTAGCGAGGTTGATTCATCCGTTAACACCACTGGACGATGACAATAACGATAAGGGTCAAATTCATTAGGCTGAAACAATGCAGCTCTTGAGAACCCATCGGCATCTAACACTAACAAAGGCCAACCTTCCTCATTGGTTAAGATAACCCAGTTGTAATCGGTTTGATTAACTAAAACTAAAAACGGATCATCGGTTTTATTTGTCATTTCTGGAATAATGGGTAAATCCAGTTTTGTAGGTAAGGCAATAATTGATTTAGGTGCAATTAACTCCCCTTCTTCTATTACTTTAATTTCATCCATAGAAAAAAAGTTTAACGCACCTATGCCTTCAACATGATTAAGATCGGCTTCTTCCGCCGTAATATGGGAGCGTATAATGTTACGTAATTCACTTTCTGCAAAGTAGGTAATGCCCTCTTTTCCTAACCAACCATCAAGTACAAGCCCTGTCGGTTTTGCCACTATATAAAATACCATTTGGTAAAAGCGTACTATTGGTGACAATAAACTGCCCATTTTTAATGCATTACGCGAGAAATAAGCCTGTGGCGTAATTTCACCAATAATAGTAATAGCTATGGTTGAGAATAAAAATGCACTTACCCCCGCCAACACTGAATCTGATAACAAGGTTAACAATACATTAATACACACATTGCCCCATAAAATAGTGGCTAACAAAAAGTTAGAGTCATCCCGTAACTTGAGTATTTTCTTAGCGTCTTTGTTGCCCTTTTTAACTTCCACTTCGAGGTGTAGTCGGCTTATTGAGAATAGCGCTAAGTTCAAGCCTGAAAATATCGCTGACTGTGAAATACAAAATGCAATTGCGCACCAAGTAAGAATGTCCATTGACATAAGTTATGTCCTAATAAGTAAATAAGGTCGTGAATATAGACTAATACTAAATAAAGTAACTTAATAAATTATTCACTACTCAATAAATTTTATTTGTTAAAGTCTACCATCAATCAAACTAGTACATTCTAAAATAAAAATCACTTAGTTGATGAGCATAAAGCCATGTATTATGGCATCAGTAACCAACTATGATTAACAGTAAAAGAAGATTAAATTGAGCGATAATAAACTAGAAGTCGAAACTGGCGTAATTCGTAAAGTACAACATTTTAGTATTTGGCTAATTAGTATTTTAGTCATTGCGCTTGGTGTTTATCTAACCATGATAGAGTTTTGTAATATCGAATGGTTAACTCGAAGCGGCTGTATTGTTGTGATGTTGGGTATTTGGTCTGGTATGGGCGGAATAATTGAAGAAGGTTTATTAAGTAGTCGATTGGATGTACAGCGCCGTATCGCGTTATCTCGTGCCAAAGTCAAATTACGTAAAATTGCTGCACCAGAAGAATATGCAGAAAAAGAACTTGAGTCCATTGAATCTGATCACGAACGTAAAGTGGAAGACTTAAGAAACAAATTCCGATTACAGCTAGGCATACTGGAAGTATCACTGTTATTAACAGGCACATTCATTTGGGGTTTTGGCGACTTACTTTTTAAACTCAGCTTTTAGGATCAACAAGGTTATGACTGACAATAAATGGTGGGGCGACTTTTCTTTTGATAACCAGCAGATCAAAAGTTGGCAAATTGGTGAACGAGCAATAACCATAAAACGTTCCGTTAACGAATGGAATTGTTGGAACTTGGATACCGAAGATGAAATAGACCAACCTATTGTGCAGCGAGAATTGACCGACAATAATCAAGAGTCGGATACGGCTGAAAAAATGTTTGGCCGTTACCTAGAAAACCATTCAGAAGGTAAGATCAGAATATTACCTTTACTGGCAGACCGTTCAGTAGTCACGCGTCCTGCAACACCGTTAACCTTATTGGCTGGTGAAAGTGCTCGACTATTTATTAGTACGCCAATCTGGTTTAGTGCACAAACTCTCACAGATCAAAAAACGTTACCGACTCAGCAGTTATTTTTAGACTTACCATTTTGGCGACCTTCCGACTCTTGGTTTGGTGCATCAACCATAGATGGTCAACTGTGTTACGCAAAATACACCTCGGCTAGAGTACAGTTAGAGCACTTGGAAAAACGTTCTCATCGAGCCATAACGCCAATTACCGTTATTAACCATCAGCACACACCGCTTGTGATAGAACGCATTAATGTGCCAGTTAACTTACTGCATTTATATTGTGACAATCACCATCAATTTTGGACTTCAGGCATTACGGTTAAAACGGAGAACAACTCAAAAAATGTAGAAATGCACATTAATCAAAAAGTTCCGTCAGAAGTGCATTCATATGAGCTGATAAGTACGCCTCGTATTAAGTCAGAAACAAATAAATTAATACGTAATATCAGCAACTTATTTGGATAACCAAGATATGGATTCTATTCGCGAGATTATTAACTTAGTACAAACCTCATTTTTATATGTGTTATTTCAGGCCGTGTTATTGTTAATTATTGGCTACATTCTGGGCCGGATATTCAGTGGGATTGTGGCTAAAATTGTTGATAATAAAATGACCACTCATGGCCAATTTTTATTAAAACGAACGGTTTTTTATGTCATCTTAGCCTTGTTTGCCTTATCGGCTCTTAAACATGCAGGTTTTGATTTAAGTATCTTATTAGGTGCTGCGGGACTATTTACTGTGGCATTAGGATTTGCTTCACAAACCTCGGCCTCTAACTTAATTAGCGGCTTATTTTTGATGGTTGAAAGACCATTTTCAATATCTGACATTATAAGAATTAATGACATAACTGGCGAAGTGATATCTATTGATTTATTGTCGGTGAAACTCAGAACATACGACAATTTATTTGTGCGTATTCCAAACGAAAGCATGATCAAAACGCCAGTAACCACGTTAACCAAATTCCCAATTAGACGAGCCGATATAAAAGTTGGTATCGCCTACAAAGAAGATATTGAACGAGTGCGTGAAGTGTTATTAGCCATCGCCGCTAAAAATGTTATTTGTTTAGACGAGCCTGCGCCATTGTTTATTTTAACTGGCTTTGGTGATTCGTCAGTGGATATTCAATTTTCTGTTTGGGCCAAAAGAGAAAACTTCTTAGAACTGAAAAACTCTATGTATCAACAAATTAAGAAAACCTTTGACGAGCAAGGCATTGAAATACCTTTCCCACATCTAAGCCTTTATAGCGGTAGTGAAACTAAACCTATGCCAGTAAAGTTAAATGATGTCCGTGATAGCAATGAAGGTTAAACGCTCAAAGTTAAATCCTCAAAGCTTTGCAGTAAAAAAACAAGCATAAAAAAAGGGAGTGTTTAAAAACACTCCCTTTCGTTTACTTTAATTAGCTCAGCTACTTAGCAAGCTTTAACCAATAAAATACCCACCTTAAACTCTAGTACTTCTACTTTTGAGCCTTTAGCGATAGGTAAGTCAGACTCAACTTTCCAATCGATACCCGAATAATGATGTTTACCAAATACGCCTGCATCAACATCTTGCTCTAAGGTAAATTGATAACCGTCTAAGTCGGTACTCACTTTTTTATTGTTGCTAGTTGCCTGCAAGTTTTTTAGCGGCTTCCACAATACAAGACTAAATAATGCAGTTAAAAAAGCCACTGATATAAACACAGTTGTAGTGCTATCTGAGATAACCCCAAAGTGAATTAATGCGCCAGTAACTAGCATAGCTAGACCAATTAAGGTTAAGTAGAAAGTGGCAAAACCAAATACCAGTACATCAATAACTGCCATTAATAAACCAACAGCCATTAACGTCTGACTCACATCAGAAAATAACCACATAAACTAACTCCTAATTAACTTTGTTTAGTGTTTAGCGTATTAATAATCGTCATTGCTTGAGCTACAACACTAGAAGCATCTGTGCTGCTATCTGGAAGTAAAACAACGGTAGACTCTTTGGCGATTGCTTGTTTAGCCGCAATTGCTTTGGTCGCTAAATCTAATTGGATTGCACTTTGGCCTTGAGCCGTTTTCGCTACAGAACCAACCATCTCTAATGCTTCAGCTTGTGCTTTAGCCACTTGAAGTATAGCTTGCGCTTCACCTTCAGCACTTAAAATTTGTTCAGCTTTTTCACCTTCAGCTGCTAATACTTGAGATTGTTTTTGACCTTCAGCAACATTGATTGCCGCTTGTCTGTCACCTTCAGACTCAAGTACTTGCGCACGTTTTTCACGCTCTGCTTTCATTTGACGTTCCATCGCTTCCATTACAGAAGATGGTGGAACGATATCTTTAATTTCATAGCGTAATACCTGAACACCCCAAGGCGCTGCAGCATCGTTAATTGCAGATACGATATTCGCATTTAACGCATCACGCTCTTCAAAGGTTTTATCTAGCTCCATTTTACCAATTTCGCTACGCATTGTTGTTTGTGACAATTGCACAACAGCAAAGATATAATCGTCAACACCGTAAGACGCTTTATAAGGGTCAAGAACTCTGAAGTACAACACACCATCAACCGTTAACGAGATATTGTCTTTAGTGATAGCTGATTGGCTAGGTACGTCAATCGCTTGTTCTTTTAACGAACGGTCGTAACCAACTTTATCAATAAATGGCACAATGAAGTTTAAGCCAGCTTCGATTGTTTTATTAAATTTACCAAAACGTTCAATTAAGATAGCTCTGTTTTGCGGAACAAATTTAACTGAAGACCTAAGTAATACAATCACTAACACAAGTATTGCAAACTCAAACGTGAATAACCGAGTAAGTAACATTTCCATAAAAAAAATCCTTATTAATGCAAAATAATTTCAAGCTACATTAATGCAAACAAACACGAAAATGTAAACTAATTTCGCCACGAGATAACTGAAAACTATTGGGATAATTAACTTTAAATGTAAACATTGATTTATAGGTAGGATATACGCCTCTTAATACAATGACTCTTGAGCTTAATATTAAAAGATCCTTTGCTGAATTAGTATTCAGGTTCACAAAACCAACCGTTATTTCATAACATTTATCGCCTATTTATCACTTCCCCCTAGACATTGCTTCAACATTTAAATAGGTTAAGCACAGAACCAATTTAACTGGATAATAATTAATGAATAATAAAAAACTATCACTAAGTTTAGCTGTCATTTCAGGCTTGTTTTTAGCAGGTTGTGGTCAATCTGCTGACTCTTCAGATACAGTAAAAAGCAGTGAACAAACAAAAATGGAAAAAGTTATGTACCCAATCACTAAAAAAGGTGATGTTGTTAACGAATATTTTGGTACGCAAGTAGCAGACCCATATCGTTGGTTAGAAGATGACATGAGCGCGGAAACCGCAGACTGGGTAAAAGCACAAAATAAAACCACGCAAGCTTATCTAAGTAATATCCCTTATAGAGATAAAATTGAAAAACGCCTTTCTGCATTCTTAGATTATGAAAAAGTTGGAACGCCATTTGTTGAAGGTGATTACAGCTATTTTTACAAAAATGATGGATTGCAAAACCAATACGTTTTGTATCGTCAAAAAGGCAATGAAGAAGCTGAAGTATTCTTAGACCCAAATACCTTTAGTGAAGACGGTACAGTCTCCCTTGCCAGTATGGAGTTTACCCAAGACGGTTCTCTTGCGGTTTATATGATCTCTGAAGGCGGCAGCGACTGGCGTAAAGCTAGAATAATTAATACCGAAACCAAAGAGATGGTAGAGAAAGAATTAGTTGATATTAAATTCAGCGGCTTATCCTGGGTTGGTAATAAAGGGTTTTATTACTCTAGTTACGACAAGCCTAAAGGCAGTGAGTTGTCAGCAAAGACTGATCAACACAAACTTTATTATCATGAGCTTGGTACTGCTCAAGCTGACGATACTTTAGTATTTGGCGGCACTGATGCAGAAAAACACAGATACGTTGGTGGTAATGTTACCGACGATGGAAAATACTTATTAGTTTCGGCTGCTGTTTCTACCTCTGGCAATCGTTTATTCATAAAAGATTTAACTAAGTCTGACTCAAAACTAATTCCAGTCGTGACTAACACAGACTCTGATAACTATTTACTAACTAGTGACGGTGATGATCTTTTATTAGTAACTAATATGGATGCGCCGAATAAACGTGTTGTAAAAGTAAATGCGTTATCACCAGAGCCAAAAAACTGGGTTGATGTTATTCCAGAAA
Organism: Psychrosphaera saromensis; assembly: GCF_002954545.1. Classification (GTDB taxonomy): domain Bacteria; phylum Pseudomonadota; class Gammaproteobacteria; order Enterobacterales; family Alteromonadaceae; genus Psychrosphaera; species Psychrosphaera saromensis. Next base: position 97,991 of record NZ_MSCH01000003.1, read on the forward strand.
CTGAAAACGTATTATCAGTGTCAACCGGTGGTGGTTACTTATTCGCTAAATACATGCGTCATGCAACGTCGTTTGTTCAGCAATATGAGCTAACAGGTAAATTAGTGCGTGATATTGAATTACCTGAAGTTGGCACAGCAGGTGGATTCTCTGGTAAGAAAACTCAAGCAAAAATCTATTACTCGTTTAGCAATCAAAAAACACCTAGTACGACGTTTAGCTTAGATGTTAAATCTGGTGAGTCTAACGTGTATATGAAATCTAAAGTTAAATTCAACAGCGACGAGTTTGAATCTAAACAAGTATTTTATGCCTCAAAAGATGGCACAAAAGTACCTATGATTATTACTCACAAAAAAGGCCTTGAACTAGACGGCAGCAACCCAACCATTCTTTACGGATACGGTGGCTTTAACGTAAGTTTACAACCTCAATTTAGTTCAACTCGCGCGGCATGGTTAGAACTAGGTGGTGTTTACGCAGTCGCTAACTTACGTGGTGGTGGTGAATACGGTAAAAAATGGCATGACGCTGGTACCAAGTTACAAAAACAAAATGTTTTTGATGATTTTATAGCTGCTGCCGAGTACTTGATCAGCACTAAAGTTACCTCGTCAGAAAAACTTGCAGTAATGGGTGGTTCAAATGGTGGTTTATTAGTAGGTGCGGTTATGACTCAACGCCCTGAGCTATTCAAAGTAGCCTTACCTGCCGTTGGTGTACTCGATATGCTGAGATACCACACGTTCACATCAGGTGCAGGCTGGGCTTACGATTATGGCACGTCTGAAGATAACAAAGAGATGTTTAACTATCTATTAGGTTATTCACCGGTACATAACGTAAAAGCTGGTGTGCAATACCCTGCTACCTTGGTGACTACTGGCGATCATGATGACCGTGTTGTACCAGCACATTCATTTAAATTTGCAGCTGAGCTACAAGCTAAACAAGCGGGTAGTAACCCAACGCTAATTCGCATAGAGACAGACGCAGGTCATGGCGCAGGTACGCCAATTAGCAAAACAATAGAGCAGTATGCAGATATTTATGGCTTCACCCTATACAACATGGGCGTGAAAGACATTTAGTTTATACGGTAAACTTATAGCCAAAAGCCATCGTTAAGATGGCTTTTTTGTCTTCAGTGTTTCTTCCTTAGTCATAATTTCAATATTTTCTTAGGGACTGCTTCAATAATTTCTTAGGGGCTACTTCAATAATTTCTTAGGGACTGCTTCAATAATAAGTCCAGCAATAAGTTCAATAATAAGTCCAGCAATAAGTTCAATAATAAGTCCAGCAATAAGCTAAAACATAGCAACAAAATGACTAACGATTAAGATCAGTAAGGTTCGTCACTATGATGTCTGTTACTCTTTTAAATTCTTGTAGCTCTTCGTCGGTAAGGTTTTTCTGCATCTGTTGATGGACTTTACCTTGAGTTTCAGCAATCAATAAGGCTAAACGTTTTCCTTCATCCGTTAATGATAACAACTGACTTCTTCTGTCTTGCGGATTATCGGTTTTTATCACCCAAGCATTGGCAATCATATCTTTCACCAATCTGGCAATTTGGGCTTTATCTCTAGCAAAAAAATTAACGATATCATTGGCAGTACAGGATTTATTTGAATCGATAAAGGTTAAACATTTTACGTGCATATAATTCAAGCCAAGTTCACTCGCATTTAACCCTGATCTCATCGCCAGTCTGTAAGAATGAACAAAAGCAAAAACAGTATCTGGAATTGAGTTGTCGTGCATTTTATTACCTTTTAAAGTATTAGTTGACAATATCAACCAATAAAGAATATAGTAGACCTTATCAACTTAATATCTAATATACAAGTTAAAGGTGATTTACCATGGCTCAGAGAAAAACCAATGCTCGTGTAACACAAGTTAGTAACATTATTGAATTGTCATCGCATTTACGCCGCATCGTTCTATCAGGTGATAGCCTTAATGGCTTTCCTACAGGCCAAGAAGGTGCTCATGTAAAAGTGGTTCTACCGTCAGAGCAACAAACTAACTCAGCCGATAAAAATCAAAAAATGCGCTCGTATACTATACGTAGCTTCAATCAAGACACGCTAGAATTAACACTAGATTTTGTCATAAATCGACATAAGGGTCCGGCTACCGACTGGGCTAAAAACGCTAAACTGGGTGATCAGCTCGCTATTGCAGGACCAGGGCCTTTAAAGATCACGGATTATAATCAAAGTAGTTACTTATTAGTGGGTGATATTACCTCAGTAAATGCAATCAACGGATTTGTACCTAAGTTTACTCAAGATGCCGATATTCAAGCTGTGATATCAGTGCCGACACGCTCAGATATTATAACAATGGATTATGATGACTCAGCGAATACATATTGGTTTATTGAAGATGAAATGAGTATTTCATTAGAACAGCAAGTATTGGCATTAGCCAAAAACATGGCAAAAGACACTTGTGTTTTTCTAGCATTAGAAGCCAGTAAAATACGTTCACTCAGACCTATGTTAGAAGAGCAATTAGAGCTCAACAGACTAAACTGTACGGCGGTTGGTTATTGGAAACAAGGCGTGGATGCAGACAAATTTGGTGCACAGAAGAAGTCTGAACCATTCTAATTATAGAAAATAAACGCCAACCTAAAAACTAACGGTTGGCGTTGTCATATTTATTTAACTCTAAACTGAACCTTCCTTACAGCGATTAATCTGTAAGTAATTATCTTCAACAACCGGTGGGAGTTTTAAATCTCGAACTAACACTTCAGAGGCTAACGAGCCGTTTGCAACGTCTTCTATCCAGATAGAAATTTTATTATCTTCTATTTTTTTATTGAGTCTATAACTTTTATTGCCGCTCAAATTAGTTTTAAAGTTGGCATATGCTTCCTTCATTCCATCCATACGACTATGGATAACAGCTTTAATCCATAGATCATGTTCACCTGCCAAGTATTGTTTAGGCTCAGACCAGAGCGTGGGCCTATTCTTCCAGCACATTAAATATACTGTTTGTGAATTACTTCCACGTCCTTCATGTAAATTTGTAAATTTAAAATGGCCATCTTTAATCGTTTTTTCAAAGGGAAAAGTACTGCATCCCCAAATAGATGTACCTAATGCTAATATTAGTAAGACCTTAATATTCTTCATTTTAGTTAGCCCTTTATACAATGATTATGTTTAACGAGAATTATTAATTCTCGCGACCATTTAATATAGTCCGTATCTACTTAATATGACTAATTGTACAAATAAAGCAATATTATTGTGCCGTATAATTTAGATTTTCATCAAAAGATTTAATCAAAGCCTACTTTACCGCGTAGCTGTTTAACTTGGGCTTTGTTCTTTTTGCTGTCTAGGCGGCGGGTTTTAGAGGCTTTTGTCGGTTTCGTTTCTATTCTTGCTTTCACTGGTACGTTTACGCTTTTAATAAGGTCAGTTAACCTTTTGATTGCGTCGTCTCGGTTTTTTTCTTGTGTTCTATGTGATTGAGCTTTTAAAACTATAACGCCCTCTTTTGTAAGGCGTTTGTCGTTTAACTTTAATAAACGTTGCTTGTAAAATTCAGGCAAGCTTGAAGACGTAACATCGAATCTAAGATGAATAGCTGAAGAGACCTTGTTAACGTTCTGGCCACCAGCACCTTGTGCTCTGATTGCTGTCAGCTCTACGTCTTCGTCTGGTATGGATACATTGTTTGAAATAACTATCACTGGATCTTAGTAACCTATTCTTTAAAAAACTGGTTATCTTGCTCAGCTAATAAATCTTCCATCGCGTCTAAATCAGCTTCTGACATTACCGCACCTTGAATTGGTTGGGTGATCACTCTTGTATCACTAGCCCATTCACCTAGGTCAATTAACTTGCAGCGTTCGCTACAGAATGGTCTAAATTCAGAAAGAGGTTGCCATATAACGGCGGTTTCACAGGTTGGGCATTTTACTACAGTAGTCATAACGTCTTTTAACAGGTTGATAATCCGAACTCGATTGTATCATCTACACCAGTTTTGACTAATACTTTATCTGGCACCATAAAGGTAATGGTGTAACGATGTTTACTGCCACTGACCATTGGAAACACACCAAGGTCTGCGTCGTATTTTACTCTGATCAATGAAATTTTATTACTGCAGGAATCTTGGTAAAAGCCATTAACCGCTGATTTATTCTCAAATGGGTCTAGCTCTCGTAAAAAGTGCAAAGTAAAGTCTAATGCCTGTCTTAAAGGTTTTAGGATACTTGTCCACTCATCAACATCAAGTTGCCTTTGCTCTATAGGCTTATTGCACCAGTAATCTAACTGAGGAAGGTCAAAACAACATGAGCCACCAGCAATAGAAAAACGCTGGCGTAAACTGGCTAAAAACTTGTCTTCTTTTAAATCGTGACAAACTTTATTCATGTTACTAACTTGGTGTTGTAATTTAACCGCTTGTTTTAGGTTATTTTGCAGGGTCTCATCAAAAATATCAGGATGTGCTGACCAACGAACCATATTTTTTTCAAGTAAATCCAAATAAAATGAAAGGGTCGGTCTAATATCATTTCTTTCCAGTACTTCAATGCAGTTAAATAAAACTGAAAAGAACGATTGGATATTCACTCTTTGGCTTATGTCTTTGTGGCCATCTAACAAACCAAACAATAACTCTAAGCGCATCAAAACACGTACTCTTTCATTTAAAGGATGTTCGTAAATCGCTGAATTCATTATTCTGTCTTTTTATTATTAATATTAGTAAAGGTAGATAACTCAATTAGACTAAAGCTTAATCATAACTTTTAAAATGACTACGAACTAAACATTAGTGCATTTTGCCTTAATTCGCTACATGTTAAATTGCTCTATTACCAAGCTTATCGGCGGACAAACGTAAAAATTCAGTATTTAACTTAATTACTTGTTTCGCTAACAGCGAAATGTCGTGTTCGTTGGCTACTAAATAATCCGCCTTTTCGTTTCGTTGCTCTCTGGAGAACTGACTTGCCATAATCGCTTTAATTTGTTCTTGCTCTACATCATCTCTACTCGACGCTCTATTTACCTGAACATGCTCAGGCACGTCCACAACGACTACTTTGTCGGTTAACTTATCTAACTTATTTTCAAATAACAAAGGAGCCGATAAAATAACATACGACGATTTTGCATGGATAAGTTGTTGTATCAATTCATTACGGATAGCTGGGTGCATAATGGCATTTAATGTCTGCTTACTTTGTTCGTCACTAAAGATAATTTCTCTTAATTTGACTCGGTTTAATTCACCAGTTGATAATAAAATGTCAGGGCCAAATTCATTAACAATTTGCATTAAAGCAGGAGAGTTTACGGCCACTACTTCACGGGCAACAACGTCAGCATCAACAACGACTACATTTAACTTTTCGAACTCGGCCGTTAACGCTGATTTACCCGAGCCAATTCCTCCGGTAACCCCTATGATTAATTTATCATTAAGATTCAATTGATTGGTGTTCGCTGTTTCAGTCATTACATTAAACCTATATACCAGTTAAATATTTGATCACCCCATAACATTACAATCCAACCCGCTATTGCCAAATACGGACCAAATGGCATTTCAGTATTACGCCCAGCACCAGATGTAAACATCAAGCCAATACCAACAATGGCCCCAACGATGGAAGACATTAAGATAACCATAGGTAATTGTATTACACCAACAACGGCACCTATGACAGCTAATAGCTTAAAGTCGCCGTGTCCCATGCCTTCTTTGCCAGTCACCAGTTTAAATAACCAATAAACTGTCCATAAGAATAAGTAACCTGCAACTGCACCAAAAATCGTCGCCATTGGGGTTAAAAATACATTCCAATTGGCAGCAATTAACACGCCCCATAAAAGTGGAATTGTAATTTGATCAGGCAATAACATCTTATCTATATCGATAAAAATTAAGCAGATAAATGCCCAGGTTAACGGAATAAGTACCAAGCTTTGAGCCGAGAAACCAAATTGGTAGGCTACGATAGCAGATGAAAAAGCGGTTAATAACTCAATCGCTGGATAACGTTTCGATATTTTAGTTTGGCAATTGGCACACTTACCTTTTAATAATAAGTAGCTAATAACCGGAATATTCTGCCATGCTTTTATTGGCGTATTACAACTTGGACAATGTGAGTCTGGCTTTGCTAAGTTAAACGTTTTAGTCTCAGCTTGCTGTTCTGGTTGCGACTCTGATTGAGTCTCAACTTGAGGTTTTGATGGTGTTTTAAGCTCATCTTTTAATAGCTCACGACAGTCACATTGCCATTCACTTTCCATCATTTTAGGTAATCGGTAGATCACCACATTTAAAAAACTTCCGACTATTAATGACAGTAGCGCAACGCTTATAACAAAGAAGATAAGGTTGGCTTCTAGTAACGATAATAAAGGCTCAAACATAGGTTTTTAACATTCCGTCTTAAGGTATAACAATTATATGGAACTGCTCATGTCAAAAATAGGCAAGTACATAACCAGTACCAACCCACCAACTAATATTCCCAACAATAGCATAATGCTAGGCTCTATAAGATTGGTTAACTTATCAATATCGTATTCAACTTCGTTTTGATAAATATTGTTAATTTTAAGTAAACAATGCTCTAACTTCCCGGACTCTTCACCTATTGCTAACAGCTGAATAAAGGTATCAGAAAACAGGTGTTTATCTTCCATAGCAATATGCAACATAGTACCAGAAGAAACTTGTGCTTGAATCTCTAAAAGTGCATTTTTATAAATCAAATTACCTGACGATTTTGCAGCTGAATGCAAAACCTGATGCATCGGAATGCCGGCTGAGAATAAGGTATGGCAAGTCTGGCTTATATTGGCATAAATAAATTTAGTCATTATAGAACCAAATAAAGGCAGCTTTAATACCAATGTATCCTTGAGTAAGCAAAACCAATGAAGGCGGCAGGCAAATTTGAAAGTGACAACAACACACAAGATAACCGCTAATATTAAATGCCAATTTTGCTGAATACTTTGCGACCAAGATATCACTAACCTTGTTGGCTCTGGCAACGCTCGACCAAAACTAGAAAAGATATCCTCAAAGCTGGGGATCACTTTTACCATTAAAATGCCGACCACAATGAAAGCGACAATAAGCACGGCGGTGGGATACATCATGGCTTTGTTAATTTTATTTCTCAGCTGTTCCTTATGCTCTAAATAATAAGTAAGTCTGACAAAACTTTCATCTATTCGTCCAACGGACTCACCAGCTTCAACCAATTCACAATAGAAGGAGCTGAAATATTGTGGCCAAAATTTCAATTCGGCTGATAATGAATGTCCCATATTTACTCGACCGATTAACCTAGCAAGTAACCTTGCATAACCATAATGCTTAACTTCTTTTTTGATGATCTCTAAGCTAGTCACTATCGGTAGGCCAGCTTGTAAAAGTGTTGCTAAGCTGCGAGTGAAATCGCTAACCTGCTTTTTAGACAAATATTTATTAAAAAACCTAATTTTAAAGTTAGATTTTAAACGAACTGAGGTAAATCCTTTATCATCTAGCTGCTGTTGCGCCAATGATTTAGACATAGCGGCGAGCTTGCCCGACACTTTTTGTCCGCTAGTATCAACGCCTTGATAAATGTATGTACGCTCTTTATTAAACAACATTGTTGATCCGTGAATGATGCTAAATGATTATCGGGTTAATGATTTAATGGCTCACTACCCTATTAACTTCTTCCAGGCTAGTTATGCCCTGTAATACCTTAGATAACCCAGCTTGTCTTAACGACATCATGCCACTTTGCATCGCTTCTGTTTGTATATCCAATGCATCAGAACCTTGCATAATAAGTCGTCTAATTTTTTCATTTGGTTTTAGTAATTCAAAAATAGAGGTACGCCCTTTATAGCCTTGATTACAACGACGACAGCCAACGGCTTTATATAACGTGATACCACTTAATTTAGTGTTAATCACATTTGGAATGTCCGCACTCACCATAGAGCTAAAGCCTTGTTTAATTAATTCCTGCTCAGGGATATTCAGTTCCGGTTGTTTGCAGTGCTCACACAAACAGCGCACTAGTCTTTGCGCAATAATAAGAGATATTGCACTAGTTAAGTTATAAGTGGGTAGCCCCATATTAGTAAGGCGATTCAATGTTTCTGCGGCCGAGTTAGTATGTAATGTTGATAAAACTAAATGGCCGGTATGAGAGGCTTTTATTGCTATTTGTGCGGTTTCTAAATCTCTGATCTCACCGACCATGACGACATCAGGGTCTTGACGTAAAAACGCCCGTAAACTACTAGCAAAATCCAACTGGGCTTTTTGATTAACCTGTACTTGGTTTATCCCCTGTAAATGATATTCAACCGGGTCTTCAATGGTAGATATATTTCTATCTTCTGAATTTAGAAAATTGAGGCCACTGTATAGAGTTAACGTTTTCCCAGAGCCCGTAGGACCTGTGACTAAGATAAGTCCTTGTGGTTCAGAAAGTGTATCGATATAACTTTGTTGTTGTGTTGTTTCAAAGCCTAATTGGCTAACATCGGCCATATAACCTTGAGTGTCTAGGACTCTTAGTACAACTTTTTCGCCCCAGATTGTTGGTAAGGTACTCACCCTAAATTCAACATGTTTATTGTTGTCTAAGTCTAGTTTTAATCGACCATCTTGCGGCTTACGTTTTTCCGCGATATCCATATTAGCGATAACTTTGATCCTAGCAGCCAAACGAGAATGTAAACTTTCTGGTGGCGATCCTTTATTAATTAATACCCCGTCAATTCTAAATCTAATGCGGTAACTATTTTCGTACGGTTCAAAATGTAAGTCTGAAACACTCTGATTGATGGCTTGTTTTAATATTTTCTCTACATAGGAAATAATGCGATCATCTTGTTGATTAAACGTCACGGCGTCAGAATCTCTTACTTCTAGGTTAGTAACCGGCTGCACTAATTGCGGATTGAGTTGACTTGCTCCTTTCAGGTTGTTGTTTGTATTTGTGCCTGTTTTAGCACTTGTATTTGTGGACTGTAATAACGGTAGCAATTGCGCAATTTTTTGTTGTAACACTATAGGATCACAAAATACTAAATCTACATGTAAGCCAGTATTAAATTCAAAGCTAGTTTGCACTGCGTAGTTAGATGGTTCCGCAGTCGCTAAAGTCACCAGTTGATCTTGTTGTGCAATAGGTAAAACTTGATGCTCACGCATAAAGTCAGCCTGGCTTTTCAACAATGCGCTATGCAGACATTTCCCATCAGCAAGTTCCAACCTAGCAACCTCAAGTTCGCCAACAGTTAAAACAGGAACGTCAAATACCTTGCAACAAAAATGAGCTAGCTGTTGTGATGTTAAAATTTCCTCCGACACTAAAGCCAAAGGAATTGTTAAATAGTTATCAGCCTGCTTTGCCAGTAATTCAATATCCACTTTATTGATCATGCTGTGGCTCAGCAGTTGCTTTATTAGTATGTTTTCCATAACAGATTTCATAATGTATCTCCTTTTACTTAGTCCTTCCTCTTACCAGGAAAATAGGCCTTATAAGCTATATATTTAAAAGCCTATAAACGAGGGAGAAAACCTTTAAATGCTAAATTTGCGTCACGGCTTGGGTCTAACAGGATATTGACTGAACCATTATCATTTAAGCTAATCACTAACTCGGCGGTTAATGTTTGCAACGCTTTAGGGGCAACTGTAGTGCAGCTAGAGGACACTGCAGTACAAGCAAACTTAACACCTAAAATAAGTTCACTAGAAGAGTCCGTTGGAAAACTAACATCAATACCTGACACAGCCCCGTTGGCAAAGTCGGTAGCACTGTCGTATTGCAGTCCGTCATTATCAACAAAACCACTACTGGCTAAATCGGTAAAACTTTCAGGTAGTTCACCATTGTAAGAAACGTATTCAAAGATGGCATTTTGCAGCGGCCGAATGGCCGAACTGATTTGGGTAGAGACTGTGGCTTTTAAACTGTAGTTTTGATATTTGGGAACCGCTAACCAAGATAAGATACCTAAAATAGTAACCACTATCATAAGTTCTATTAGCGTAAACCCTTTTATATTAGAAGATGGCATAACAATAATCCCTATTATCTATTTTGTTCCCAAAATAGATAATAGTTCACATTTATGAAGATGCCAGTTTGGATCTGTTGCTAATTATATTTCAGTAAAACGCATAGATAAGTCGATGGCTTCAATATGTTTGGTTAAGCCACCAATTGAAATAAAGTCGACGTTGAGTTGCGCGTACGCTTTAAACTTTTCTCCGTCCATATTACCAGATGCTTCCAATTTAACACGGCCATCAGCCAATGCGATCGCACTGGCAGTTTGTGCTACGTCAAAGTTATCTAACATGATGATATGTGCGCCAGCTTCTATTGCTTCCATCAATTCTTGTTCAGATTCAACTTCTACTTCAATGGTTTTATTTGGATTTAATTCTTGCGCTCGTGCAACTGCTTGAGTAATGCCACCAGCCGCTTGAATATGATTTTCTTTTATTAAGTACGCATCAAACAAACCAATTCTATGATTTTCGCCGCCACCACATTTAACTGCATATTTTTGAGCAAAACGTAAACCTGGGATAGTTTTACGTGTGTCTAAAATCTTAGTTGTGCTACCTAGTGCTTTAACTTTAGAAACGTATTTATGCGTTGATGTTGCGGTCGCTGACAAGGTTTGTAAAAAGTTTAACGCGGTACGTTCCGCTGTTAAAATGGCTCTTGCAGCACCTTTTACAATAAATAACGTTTGATCTGGTTTAACTTCATCTCCGTCTTTTACCAACCAGGTAACCACTAAACTAGAATCAACTTGTTTCATGGTTTCATTTACCCACTCAACACCACAGATAACGGCAAGTTCACGAGTGATCACTTTGCCTGTGGCTTGTTGCGTAGCAGGAATGAGTTGTGCGGTAATGTCACCATCAAAGGCAGTTTGACCATTTAGGTCTTCGCTTAAGGCTTGGCTAACTTGTTGCTTTATATAAGGTTTATGCATTTCAATTACTTACAATATTGGCGGTTGAAAATAGTTATTATTTTATTATTTCTTATTTAACTAGTGCAGTTTTAATTATTAATGTGATGCTTTAACGTAAGTTGGTCGCCCAACTGACGGAATTCTACTTGTTTCAATACATTCATGCCTAATAAAATTTGAGTACCTTGCATACCAGGAACGATACTCGCTTTCACATCAAACAATTGAATTTCACCAAGATTTAACTGGTCTATCACTGTGGTGTAAGCCGTGGCGATGCCATTGGCAGTATTCACTTGGATAGGCTGTCCTTTGCGTAAACCAACCTTGTTGGCTACCGCTTGTGGCACGGCAACATTGGTTGCACCTGTGTCCAACATGAATTCAACACTGACCTGGTTAATTAAGCCGCTAGTAACGTAATGACCATAACGATTACGTTGTAGCTCAAGCACTTGAACATCACCAACTTGATAAGAGTTCGGCTGAGAATTTGGGTTTTCTTGTTGGGCTAATTTATCTTGGAAAAAATAAAATAGACCGACCAACAACAGTCCCCAAAAAATGAATGCGAAAGTTTTACCTATTTGTTTAGGTTGATTGCTCATATTAATTAACTACCACTAGATATTTAGTTGCCTTTAACTTATGTGTATTTGGATTATTTCTTCTTTTTGTTTTTCTTTACAGCCGCTTTAGCAAGTTTCTTTTTATGTGGCTTTTTATGTTTCTTCGGCACACTTGCTTCTTTATTCTTAGGCTCTAAACCTTTAATTTTTCTATGTTTAAATTGTTGCTCTGTATAACGTTCAATCTTTTTAACAACGGCCATTTCATGCGCTTCAATCAAACTAATGGCATAACCTTTAGCGCCCGCTCGTGCGGTTCTACCTATACGGTGAACATAGATGTCAGCCGTGCGTGGCATATCAAAGTTAAATACGTGACTGATATCAGTTATATCCAATCCTCTAGCGGCAAGGTCGGTTGCCACTAATATTGTAGAGCGACCAGACTTAACACGTTCAACGGCTTTTAAACGTTTATCTTGCGGCATGTCACCTTGTAAATACGTTGCTGATATATCTTCCGCTTGTAGCTTTTGCACCACTAATTCCAAACGTTCTTTGGTTTTAACAAAGATGATTGATTTAGTGACTTCTTCCGACTTCAAGTAATGCATTAACATAGCAAATTTATGATCTGTGCTGTCGGCCAAATGCGTCCACTGTACTATCTTTCCACGTTCTCTACGTGGCGCATCAGCATCAATACGAGCAGCTTCCGTTAATACCTGATGACTAAACTCGATAATGCCACGCCCTTCTAATGTGGCTGAGAACAACATGGCTTGTTTACGGTTACGAGATTGCTCAGCAATGGTTGCCATAAAGCTACGAAAGCCCATGTCTAACATGCGGTCCGCTTCGTCTAATACAAGTATCTCAACATTCTCACAGTGAAAGCTTTCAGCTTCTAAGTATTCAGTTAAACGTCCTGGAGTCGCAATTAATATATCGTTATTTTTTTCAAATATTTCTTTATGACTGCCGTAGTTAATACCGCCAGTTACCACACCTGATTTTAAGTCGGTGAAGGCAGTTAACTGCTGAGCAACTTCAAAGATTTGGTACGCTAATTCACGAGTTGGTGCCAATACTAATACCCGAGCAAAACCCGGTGCATTACGAGGGAAATCTAATAAGTATTGAATAGAAGGGATTAAGAACGCAGCGGTTTTACCTGTGCCTGTTGGCGCACTGGCTAAAATATCTAACCCTTCTAGCGCTTCAGGTATCGCTAATTTTTGAACCCTGGTTGGCTGAGTATAACCAATTGCATAAATGCCTTGCTCAAGGCGAGGGTCTAAATCAAATTCACTAAACGACATTAAAAATTCCTGAAATACTATCTATGGATAAAACACGGCTCTGATGTTTATAGGTTTGTGAGGTTTTAAAAAATAACTAAAATAAATGATTTAGTTATAAAATCTTAACTTACAAAACATCAAAGTAAAATATTTTGGTATTATAGCGGAATTAGTTATACGACGGATACCTTAATCTTGCCCAGTTTTCCTCCTGCCGACTTTTGTTTTAAACAATTTTCAATTTGGCACCAGCAATGTGCGATGAAAGTAAACACTGACGGCATTTTATTAGGTGCCTGGGCAAATGTAGGTAATGCAAAAAATATTTTAGATATAGGCACAGGAACTGGGCTTATCGCCTTAATGTTGGCACAACGTACTGACTTATTAATCTCTAAACCTAATATCAGCGCATTGGAAATAGACTTAAATGCTTACCAACAGGCCAAATATAACGTTGAGCAGTCACCCTGGTCTTCTCGTTTACAATTAATTCATCATGACTTTTTAACTTGGCAGCGTGAACAAAAAATTGAATCTGAAAGCTTTGATGTTTTAATCTCAAACCCGCCTTATTTTGAAGATTCGTTATTAAGCGATGATCAAAACAAAAATTTAGCTCGCCATACCAAACACATGAGTTTTGAACAGCTGTTATTCGCGGCCGATAAATTGCTAACAAGAGGTGGCGAATTTAATTTAGTGTTACCACCAGAACAAGCAAACAAAGTTATCCAGTTAGGAATGAATATTGGCTTAACACTGACAAGACAGTTGTTAGTGAAAACCACACCCAATAAATCGGTGAGCCGAGTGCTGCTCTGTTTAAAAGAAGATTTAAAAGAAGATTTGCAAAAAGCGGATAAAACAGTAACAACATCCACTTTGACAATTAGAGACCAAGAGCAAAATTACACGCCAGAATATATAAACTTATGTAAAGAGTTCTATTTGAAGATGTAACTTTGCTTTAACTAGATTAAGTTTGTCTGACTTTTTAGTTAAATTTTATCTTCTGCTTTGGAGTTGATCTCTGGCTTGGCTCTGTCTTTTGGTTGGACATCAGCTTTATTAGAATCACGCGTATACGTTACTGTCATAGTCGTTGCACCAAGAGTGATACCTTTTATTGCTGCGAGCAATGTGGCTCTATCTACTGGTTTTTCGTGGTTCACTGTAGCTGCAGTCGATAACGCATAGAGAGTAAATTGGTAAGCTTTTTCGCCAGGACCTTTAGAACAAGGCGGCGCATACCGCAGTAAATCATTAACACTATTACCGCCTATTTCACCTAGAATTTCACCACTGTTTATCAGGCTCTTGTTTGATGGAATATTATACATAGTCCAATACCAATGTACTCCATCAGGTGCATCATGATGCATGACTAGCGCATAATATTGTGTCAACTCAGGTGCTCCAACCCAAGAAAATGGAGGGCTAACGCTTTCGCCATCGCAGGTATAAGTAATTGGTAACTGTCCACCGCTAGTCATTGCAGAACTCGTTAAAACAAAACCTTCCACATGAAGGTCTTCATTATCGTTTTTAACACAAGCACTCAAGACAAAAGCACATATTGTAGTCATTAATAACGCTGAGATTTTTCCCATTATTTACTACTCCGCTAAAAGAAGAACCAAGTTAGATCTGATTAAAAGCTATTTCAGAGCCAGTACAGATACAATGAATAGACAGCCTACCAGAAAAAGTAAAAACACCGTCAGTTAAAAACTATCGAATTTGAATGCCTGCCCTATTATTTCTAGCCCTTATAAATTACTAAGACAGCTTTCATATACTTTTCCTATCCCCCCTTATCCCATCATCCATCTTTTTTATCTCAAGTTTTGTTACTGAGGATTTCATCCTTGGCTTTACTCTGGCATTATCTACTGCAAATTAGAACTGATAGTAAAAATTAGCTTTCTAATGGTCTTATAACCTCAAAAATAAGAATTAATAATGAACAAATTATTCAGTACCTTGCTTGCTGGATTGATGGCTTTGTCATCAACAGCACAGGCAGAAAAAATTAGCTTAGAACGTATCTATTCAGACCCTTCGTTATCTGGTAAAACACCTAAAAACCTAACGGTATCGCCAGACGGAAAACGTGCCACTTACATTCAATCTCGTACTGACGATTACAATCGTTATGACTTATGGGAATACAATGTTGAGTCTGGCAAACGTTCTATGTTGGTTGACTCCAAAGCATTAATGTCTGGTTCAGAGAATTTGTCGGATGAAGAAAAAGCCCGCCGTGAACGTTTACGTATTTATGGCAAAGGTATCTTGCAATACACCTGGTCAGCTGACGGCAAGGCACTTATGTTCCCTTTAGCAGGTGATGTTTATTATTATGAATTAGCTGCAAAAAAAGCCGTTAAGTTAACTAACTCAGAAGGCTTTGCCACTGACGTTAAGTTCTCACCAAAAGGCAATTACATCTCTTATGTACTCGACCAAAACCTGTACATTATTGATATTAAATCGGGTAAAACTAAAGCGTTAACCACACTTGGTGGCGGTGATATTAAATATGCGATGGCGGAATTTGTAGCACAAGAAGAAATAGACCGCATGACAGGTTACTGGTGGTCTGGTGATGAGTCTAAAATTGCATTAACCAAAGTTGATATGTCTCCGGTTAAAGTGGTGACTCGTAATGAAATATACGCCGACAGCATTAAATTAGTTGACCAACGTTACCCATTTGCTGGTACGCCTAATGTAAATATTGAATTAGGTATTATGGATGTTGCAGGTAAAGCTGACGACATTCGTTGGATTGCTCTTGGTGAAGATCAGGTTGAAGGTAAGGGTGCAGACAAAGACATTTACCTTGCCCGTGGCAAGTGGTTACCAAACAACAAAACCTTCAGTTACCAATGGCAAAACCGTACGCAGCAATTACTTGAATTACGTTTTGTTAATGCCGACTCGTTAGAGCAACAAACCATTATTCAAGAAAAGTCAGATACCTGGGTAAACATTCATGACTCGTTAAAGTTCTTAGACAACAGCTTTATTTGGGGCTCTGAGCGTGATGGTTTTCATCATCTTTATCAGTTTGATTACCAAGGTAAATTAATTGCTCAACTGACTAAAGGTGATTGGGTTGTCGACGCACTTAAAGCGGTTAACACTAAAACAGGCGATATCTTTTTCACTGGCCGTAAAGACACACCGCTGGAAAGCCAAGTTTATAAAGTAAACCTTAATAAGCCAAATGTAATTACCCGAGTATCAAAGCGTGACGGTTATCACCGAGTGAACTTTTCCAAAGATGCCAGCATCTACTTAGACTCATACTCCAACATAATGCAGCCAACGCAAGTGAGCTTACATAAAGCCAATGGTCAGCACATCACTTGGATGGAAGAAAATAAAGTAGATAAAGATCATCCTTTTTATCCGTACAAGTCTGACTTTATCAAACCAAGATTTGGTACGTTAACAGCCGAAGATGGACAAACTTTGTATTACCGTATTTTCGAGCCAGTTGGCTTTGAAGGTAAACGCCCTGTTATTAACTTTGTTTATGGCGGCCCAGGTTCGCAACAAATCACCAATAGCTGGAGTGGCCGTAATGCCCTATTCCAACACTTAACGCAAAAAGGTTATGTGGTATTTACCCTAGACAATCGTGGTTCGGCTAATCGTGGTAAAAAGTTTGAAGATCCAATTTACAAGCATTTAGGTAACGTTGAACTTAAAGACCAATTAACGGGGATTGAGTACGTTAAAACCTTAGACTTTGTAGATCCAAATCGCATTGGGATTTATGGCCACAGCTACGGTGGTTACATGACAATTATGGGCATGTTCAAAGCCTCTGATGTTTATAAAGTAGGCGTTTCTGGCTCACCAGTTACTGACTGGGGTTTATACGACACACACTACACAGAGCGTTTTGCCGGACATCCTGGTAAAAACAATAAAGACTACGAGATCAGCAACGTATTCCAATACGCTGAAGGCCTTAAAGGTGACTTGTTGATTTATCATGGAATGGCGGACGACAACGTATTGTTTACCAACTCAACTAAGTTATTTAAACACTTACAAGACCTAGGTAAACCGTTTGATGTGATGACATATCCGGGTAGTAAACATAGTATTCGTGGTAAAAAGACAGGCTTACATTTAGCTAAAACTATCGTGCGCTATTTTGATAAGAATCTTTAAAGTTTGAGGGCTGGAAGGCGATAAGGTCTGAAGGCTGTAGGGCTTGAAGGCCTTAGGGCCTTAGGGCCTTAGGGCTGTAGGGTTTTAAGGCTGGAAGCTGGAACGCTTTATCGCCCTATCGCTTTATCTCCCTACAACCCTAAAGCCTTACAGCCTTACAGCTTCATCCCCTAAAGCTTTAAATTCCATAACCGCTTTATTTATTAGACTTTTCTCTCATATCCAAAATTGGCATATTACCGCTGCCTAAAATGGTTGCTGGTAACTTACCATCCCAATTTTGCGCTTCTGTTAACTTGATGATCAACGGATTGTTGTTTAACGCTTTGGCTTTGGCGGTAATCGACTCAGCTTCTGCTAAACCTTTAATACGAATTGATTCCGCTTCTGCAATCGCTACAAGTCTAATACCGTCCGCTTTGGCTTTTGCCGTATTAACATCACGCTGAGCTTCTAGGTTTTGTCTTGCTAATTTATGTTTTTCAGCATCAGCAAGGTTTTTTTCTGTTTGCTTAGTTTCAATAGACGTTAAGTATTTTGCAGGCAATTTAATGTCTTCAATTTGAATGTTATCAACCGTTACTGGGAAGCTTTTCATTTCTTCAATTAAGTTTGCTTCAATGGCTTGGATTGCACCAGCACGGTCTTGAATTAACTTTTCAGCATCGTATTGAGGAATAACGTCTTTAGTGGCAGAACGGAATCTAGGATCTAAAATTCGGTTTTCAAATTGCGTAAGACCACCGTATTGTCTAAATAAATCTAGCGCAGCTGCTTTATCCACCGTCCAGTTCACTGAAACACTGATAGTAACTGGCATTTGCTCTTTGGTGCTTGATGCCATTCTTTCTTCGTTCTTACGTGTTCTTACTTCTATTTCTTCAACGCTGTCGATAAATGGAATTTTAAAATGCAAACCTGGGTTAACTTGTTGCTTAGCTTCACTAAAACGTTTCACAATACCGATATGGCCTTCATTTACTGTATAAATAGATCCCATAACACCAATCACACCAACTAAAATGCCAGCGATTGTTTTTACTGGAATATTTACTTTCTTCATTTCATTTCCTTTTTGAATATTACTCATATTATTTTTCATTGTTAATTACCCACTCTTAATTCTAACGCTTCAATTGCATCTTCCAATGCATACTTAACACTTGAGTTGGTTGGTGTTGGCAACGTTTTTAAAAACTCAATCAGCCCATCAAATACTTTCATTTTACTGATAGATTCAATGATACGTTGTTGAGCTTTGCTGTTGGTGTTTGAATATGCTTTTTTCATTCCCTCAAACGCAGGTTTGCCAATAACGGCTAATGCATCCACTGCGGCCTCCGCAACTTGTTTGTTGCTTTCTTGTAGAGTCTTTAACATCAAGTTAATAGCTTTTGGGTTTGTGCTTTTGATATTGGATAATACAGTTATAAACGCTAACTCTATACGTGAACGGTAACCAGATTTATGCAACGCTTGTAGACGTTCAAATTGCTTAATAATTTCTTTCTCTGCCGAACTCGCTCTGCTGCCATAAGCCACTAAATAGTCTAAGTAAGTACCTTGTTTTCTGGCACTCAAATCTTTGTTACGACTTTGCTTAGTACATTCAACTGGTTTACATACGTTCACAGCAGGTAAATTATATTTAAGTAAAAATAGATTTTTGTAAGACGCATGCATATTCCTAGATTCGACTAAGTAAGTAAATTCTGCTGGGTAGTCTTTTAATAAGTCATTAAGGTATTGATAATCAACACCGTCTTTTTTTACTCTGTCATTCATCAAAGGTCTTAACACTTCGTATAACGAACTTTTAGAGCTATCAGGTAAGGTTTCAACATCATTATTATCTAAAAAGTGATGCATTACTTTGTCAGCTAATTCCACGGCGTTAAGCTCATTTGAGTCACGCTCTACTGGTGAATGTCCCCACTGGTAAAATTTAATCACGTTTTTTGTAGTTTTATTCACATCAGTTAAATCATCTGCGTAAGTCAGGTAAAGGTTAGCTGAGAATTGATTATGCTCATTATCTTTATTATAAGTAGAGAAAGACTGGTAGATTAATAACTGAGTAACTTTAGATTTAGTAAGCGTCTTATCTTTAAATTTTTGTTCATCCACTAATTCAATAATGTCGTTAACTTTTTCTTTATAGCTTTTAGTATCTAACGAACTGATTTCCCTAACTAAATTTTGTAATGAACGATACGAAGCACTTACCATTACTTTTAAAGTAATAGCCCATTCATCATTGGTTACCTTACCGCTTTGACTTATTGCATACTGAATTGCCTTTGCTGGTAGCTCTAACAATTCAGTTGATTTAATTTTGCTTAATTGGTCAAACAAAAACTCTCGGTAACCGTTTACAGGATATTGTTTATAATAAATAAGAGTATTTAAAACACTGTACTGCCAAGCATTACATTCGTCATTAAAATTGGCTTTCATTGCCAACTCTGCCAGTATTTTATTTCTTTCTGTACTGGCGGGTTTATTTCTTAATTTTTTTACTTGGTTAGTATTAGCGTCACAAGTGTTTACCTTAGGTTTGGCAGATAAACCATTCATTGCATTGGTAATACCGTTAGGATCAACTTCAATTTCTGCTTTAATATAAAAGGTTTCGCCGTTCCACTTTTCATCTAATATTTTTGTTTTTGTTAGTGCCTGAGAAAAAGTTTTAAAATTAAGCTGCATCTCTTGCTTTAATTTACCTTGGATAACCGACTCATGATTAACAACACTCGATTGTATGTGTACTCCAACCTCTTCTATCGCGGCTTTTTGTAACTGCTCTAACGCTGCTCGTCTGGCACTGACTTTTGAGTCATTTTCACTAGCGCGGTAAGTATATTCTTTTACCATAATGACAGGTTCCCTTTGAGTCGCTTGGTCTTCAAAAGGTGCAGCTTGAACGGTAAAGGCTGCACTGAGGCTACATAAGATAAGCAAATAAGCAGTACTAAAAGAGATAAAACGTACTGAAGTAAAAAATGAAGCAAAGAGTGAAGCAAAATAAGTAGTACTGCGCATTGGTGTTCCCTACCGCTGTATGGGTTAAATTAAATTATTTTTGAGTTAGGTTATTTGAACGCTGTCATTTAAACGCAATTAGTAAACTATTGTTATCCTAACTTTGCCCTAAGACAGGACGAAAGAAGCTACGATCGTAACTTAAAATGCATTTAGTGTCTTCAGCATATTGAAATGCACTCATACACTCAGCGTCTAGCAGGGATTTTGTGCGGTATTCTTCGTAAGCCGCTAAGCTTGGAAAAGAAAACAAAGCTAATGCTTTATTATTAGCGCCTTCAGATGGTAAAAAATAACCGTGGTGTTCACCACCAAACTTATTTACTAACGGGATCCAAAGATTAGCGTAATGCTCAAACTCTTTCAGTTTGTATGGGTCAATTACGTAATTAAGATAACAAGTGATCACAGGCATTACTCTTTCTTATTTTAGTTATTTGGTCATTTTTGCGGTTTTTATATAATGAGCATGTTCAGTACTGATAGGCATAACCTTAAAAGGACTGACATTAGCGCCGCCAGTATTTCCCTCTGGCACTAAGCCTATAGCTGTCTTTGTTGCAGCACCAAATATTCTCATAATTTGCCCCAAAAGCTCTTTAAGTTTTCTTTCTTTTAGCGCCCAGACAAACATCAAACAATGTACTTTAACGTGTAAGTATGTGGAGTTTTGACCAATCACGTGTGCATTCTCTAGGTGCTTAAATGCGTTAACTTTGTCAGCTTGAGAATAAGCAATAGAAGCTAATTGCAATTCAGCGTCAACAAACGGCTTAATGTTTTTGGTAAATGTGGAATTCATATTAGCCCCTGAACAATTTAACTTCTAATAAATTTAACGTCTAACTAATTAAAGAAGGAAAAGGTAATTTTTTACCTTAATTGTGCTTGCCATTGTTATACCAGTAATGGTTTTATTTATCATTAACTCAAGCTGGTTGTATGACTAAAACAAGAGCGACGGATAATACTATTGGGTTTGAATATAAAGTCTACTAGGAAATACCCTATTGATTTTTAAGGTTAAAAGAGACAAAGTATGCGGTCAATTTACATCCAGTACGTGATCGTAATACTCAACTCTAAACTCTCAAAAAATATTTAGGACTTTTTACATGAAAAAATGGACATTATTTACTGCAGCTATTGTGGTATCTGGCGGGCTTCTCGCTTGGAATGCTGGTTGGTTACCAATGCAAAAATCTAACGAAAATTTAGCTTATATATCAGCAGACACAGCATATTACTTCGGTGGTACTTCTACGGATGAAATCGCTGAATTTGTAAAAGACTACCCAATTATGCCGTCTTCGCCTAGTCAATCACAAGTTTGGCAGACGCTGTTAGAGTCAATAAATAGTGACCAAGAAAATTCACCTAAAGTTCGTTTCTTTACTCATTTAATGAATAAATACAATGATTTTAGTGAAGGAACAATGGGCGAGCTTGCTGCATTTAGTGGTATGTCACTTACAGGTTCTTTTGCTTTCTATAGTGATGGTATAGTGCCGGTTCTACGTATGGACGTCTCTAATGAAGACGTATTTAATGCGTTAATAGAAGACGCAGTACAAAACAGTGAATGGCAATATGAATGGCAAGATTTAGGTGCATTCAAAGCTCGTACCTGGAAATTAACCGCCGATGATAAAGAAGATGAAGCTTACTTAGCAATATCTAATCATGAAGGTAATGTGGTTATCACCTTTGTAACTAATAAAGATGACTTAATGGCTAAGCAACGCCGTTTCGGTATCGTTAAACCAGAAATGTCATTAGCGACTAACTCAACGGTTAAAGACTTAAAAAATCGTTACAGCTACACTGACAGTATGGTTGGTTTCATTCAATTTGACCAGATTGCTCAAGCAATATTATCACCTGAAAGTAACAGCCTAGGCCGTGACTTAATAACTTACTTACCTCAAGACCAGTTTGCTCAATTCCAAAATAGCATAACAGCTGAATGTAAAACTGAATATGGTCAACTTGCTGATTCAATGCCACGTTTTGTAATGGGTTACCAATCTTATGATATTAATGGCAACAGCATAGAGTTTGATATGCACTCGGCATTCGAGTTAACAAATACTGCAGTTGTTAGTGAACTACAAAAAATGCAAGGTCACTTACCTATGCATAGCACAACATCTAAAGATAAAATATTCGCAATGGGTGTAGGTGTAAATGCAGATAACATAGGTCCGGCAGTGACCGCATTATGGACGCAACTAACTACCACAGAATATAATTGTAGTGAATTACAAATGGTTCAATACATGGCTCGTGAACAAAATCCGGCTATGTTAGGTATGATGACAGCAATGGCTCAAGGCGTTAAAGGCGTTGGTGTTTCTTTGTTTGATATCACTATGAGTGAAAATGGTCCTCTACCACAAGGTATAGACTTTATTGCAAGCATTGCGACTGAAAATCCTGCGACATTATTAAATATGGCAAAAATGTTACCATTTTTCGCTGATTTAAACTTATCTGACGATGGCACTCCAGCACTATTAAACTTGCCTATGCTACCACCAACAATTGAGTTAAAAGCCGCTATTAAAGGCAAACATCTTGTCGTGTTTTCAGGTGAGAAATCTGAGCAAGTTGCTAATGAACAATCTAGTGAGTCAATCGACAGTAATGGTTTACTTAGTATGGCATTTAACTACCGTGAGATTTCACAGCTAATCACTTCAAAAACATTCAATAGCTTATCGTCTAACATGGGCGGAGTTGATACTTGTACTGAACAATATGAAATGGCTCACATGTTTAGCAGCTTACAAATGGATATGAGCATGGTTACTAGTGTAGAAACTGATGGCTTAGTGACAAAATATGCAGGAAGTATGGATAAGCCTTTAGCGGTAAGTAACGAAGTTGCAGGTAAATACCGCGTTGAATATATGGATGAAAATTGTGAATGGACAGGTACCACTGTTGACGATTTAAAAGCTGACGGTACAGGTTATTACGAGTCTAAATCTGATAATAACTCGTGTAACTTATATGAATCAAACTACACATGGGCTAAAAAAGGTAATACTTTAGAGCTTAACGGTAGCGACCAAATTCGTGATACATGTGACCAAGAATTCAATGAAGCAACTCAAGAAACTTACACATGTCATTTGATCAATGTAAAAGCTGATAGCTTTCAATGCTTATTTGACCCAGCTACAGATTACACTAGCTTGTCTCGTTACACGCGTATGTAATAATAAGTTAGGTTCTATAATTTTGTAACTGCGATAGTTGCACATGTTATATGACAGTATGCTTGATATGAAAACGGCACATAAACCTAATGATTTATGTGCCGTTTTTTTATGTCTTTTATTTACAATAACTAGCGTATTTCACTAGAGACTGTTTATCTTGTTAGCTCTTACTTTCATTCTAACAGGTAAATTAAGACGACCTAGTTATTCACTTTCATTAACCGTTTCTTGGTCTTTTAAGTCCATTAGCAAGTCATGGATCTCTGCCTTTAATTCTTTATCAACTATTTTATTGCTGCTTACCTTAGCTTTCTCTAAATACTCTATTGCGCTGTCTTTCTCACCTAGTTCTAATTTTAATAATGCAGTCGAATAAGCGATTGATGACAAGAAGTCTTTTGAATTTATCTCTTGAGCTTTCGTTAAGGCTTTGTCGTAAATAGTGATAGCCAGCTCTAAATCATCTGTGAAGTCGGCTAGAGTTTCCCATTGAACAGGGTGATCTTTGTCAGTGTTGTCGTTGTCGTCACACACTTGTTTTAATTCTTGATAACTTTTATCAAAACGAACTTGATCTTTTTTCTGTACGGCGACCATTAACTCTTCTGCCAGAGAATGTACGTGTGTATATATTTTTGTATTCATGATTTACTCTATTTTAAGCAATACAATTTGCATTACTGTTTATTTTTAAAAATATTAATGCCAATTTTAACTGGCCATAGTTATAACAAAGACTTACCAGCTAATAGTCACAACAACATCATTAGCACCAACACCCCAGCATTGACTATCTGAGCAAGCAATTGCCCAAATATCTAAGTCTGATAGTTTTTTCCAGCTGAGGTTGTCTTTAAGCAGGTTTTTACTGCTAGTGGTAGTTCTACTTGCACTCGCGTCTTCATAGCTAGTTTCAGTGTATTTTTCACTTTTATTCATCACGGCAATCCCTTGTGGGCTTGTGATCAATACATGTTTTTCAGTTATGGCGGAACCATAAACTGCGCCATTAAATGGCGATACAGGTAATGGCATCCATTTAGATTTAGTTAACGAATATTTGTAACCTACCGCCGGCGCCTCTTTTGTTTTTAAACTGCCACCAAAGGTATATAAATTATTTTCATCAAACTGTACGGTAAAAATACCCGCAGCTTCGCCACCGTCATACGGAGAAGGAATTGACTGCCAAGCTTGATCTGCTTTCTTGATTAACAACCGTGGGGTTTCAGCATTGCCAGTACCAATTGCAATGTCACCTTTATCATTATGATTTAAACAAGTGCCACTCGATGCAAAACCACCTTCATCTTCTTGTGCTGCAAAAGGTAAGGTTACTGCTTTCCATGATTTTGCTCCGTCCGTGGTTTTTAACATAGAAAACTTCTCATTGACCGAGTCACCATATAACCAACCTGTTGAGTCATCTAACATGCTAAAGCAATCATAAAAAGTAGACTTGTTTCCACCCTGATTAGTTAATATCCAAGATTCGCCCGCATTTTTTGACATATACAGTTTTGAGTCAGCGCCTTCGCCTGCACTCATTAAAATGATAGTGTCGTTAACCACTTGGATATCTCTAAACTGTAAAGCCTTACTTGTATTAGGAGTGTTTACCGCACTCCATGACTCACCGGAGTCGACAGAATGATAAACGGCAGAGTTAGTTCCGCTTACCCATAAACCACCTTTTTCATCAATAGAAATAGCTTGAAAACGATTACCCTCTGATATTTTTTGTGTGGTGACAACAAAGTCAGCTGCCACAGAGCCAAAGCTCATAAGTAGGGAAAATAATATAACGTTCTTCATAACCGCTCCTAAGGTAAAACAGCATGTTATAACAAGTTTGCTTGCAAGACTCGTTATAATTAAATGTTGATTACTACTCAATTATATAAGTAAGAAAAACAGTTACAAAACTCACTGTCCACTGATTAAAAACGGACACTTTTACTGAGCTTCCGGACACTTTCCACTGTCCGGTCGGACACTTTAAAAATCATAAAAATACAAAAAAACATTATAAAACAGACGGTTAATCTTTTGGCACGTCACTGGCAATACCTTAGATATATTATTCAACACGACTGAAAAAATTATGATCAACAATACCAGCGGACAAGATGAAGTTATCAGCCAAACCATAAGTGCAAAACCATGGAAAAAGATAATGATTACCTTATTAATCACGGTTGCCATTATCTGGATTAGCTTACCAACATTAAGCCAATGGATGGGTGGAGTACCTAGTGTTGATGCGCAAACTATTAGCCGAGCAAAAGTATTTAAAGGCACGCTCATTAGAGATGTTGCTGTTAATGGTAAGTTAGTGGCAGCCAACGCACCAACACTTTATAGCTCAGAAGCAGGCCAAGTGACTTTATTAGCTAAACCCGGTGACTTAGTTAAAAAGGACACTATAGTAGCGACTATTTTAAGTCCTGAATTACAATCTACAGTCAAACAAGCAACAGCCACATTAGAGCGTCTAAAAATAGAAGCAAGTCGTGGAGAATTAAGCGATAACGAAGCGTTACTTGATTTAGAGCGTAGCCTAGACTCAGCTCAAATTACTTACAATGCCAGTGTTAGAGAGCTCACTCGTGCTGAACTGTCATTTGATAAACAAGTGATAAGCGAACTAGAACTAGTCACCAGACGTGACACAAAAACTGAAAGTGAATTGCTGTTAAAACATGCTCACAAACGTGTTGAGTTATCTAAAAAACGCTTAGCCTTTGAAAGCCAAACTCGTACGTTTTTTGTTAAAAGCCAACAACTTGTGGTTGACGAATTACAACGTCGTGTTGAATTACTGAATGTTAGAGCGCCTGTAACTGGTGTAGTGGGTAACTGGTTAGTGCAAAAGAAAGAACGAGTTACTGATGCTCAATCAATTATGACCATTGTTGATTTAAGCCAATACGAAGCTGAACTAAATGTCCCAGAATTCTACGCCGATGACTTAGGATTAGGCTTAGATGTACAAATCACTATCTCTGGTAAGTCTCTATTAGGCAAGGTGATTTCAATCTCCCCTGAAGTTAAAAATAGCCAGGTAGCAGTAAGAGTTTCTATCGCTGATATTAGTGATATCCAACTACGTCAAAATCAGCGCTTAAATGCGCGCATTGAATTTGAGAAAAAAGACAACGTATTAATGGTAAAACGCGGAGGCTTTTTAGCTAGTAACGCGGGTAAAGCAGCTTATGTTATCACTGATAATAACGCTGACAGAAAGCCAATCTCAATAGGTTCACAAAGTGTTGAATTTATTGAAATAATATCAGGATTAAATGCAGGAGATGAGATCATAATTTCATCTACAGAAGAGTTTGATGCTCACCCAGCCATCTTATTAAATTAAAAAATCGTTTAAACGAACAACCAAATTTAGTTAACAAAACTTAAAAAAATTAGGAATAAAATTATGCTTAACATGAAGAACATCAGCCGAATTTACCGCAGTGACACTATTCAAACTCACGCATTACGTGACTTTAATTTAGAAGTAAAAGAAGGCGAGTTTGTTGCGGTAACTGGGCCGTCTGGCTCTGGTAAATCAACATTTTTAAATGTTGCTGGATTATTAGATAGCTTTGACGAAGGCTCTTATGAACTAGACGGTGTTAATATCAAAGGGCTTAACGATGACGAACTATCGCGTTTACGTAACGAAAAAATTGGTTTCATTTTTCAAAACTATAATCTCATTCCCGACTTTAACCTTTTTGATAATATTGATATGCCATTACGCTACCGTGGCTTTAATGCAGCCGAGAGAAAGCGCCGCATTACTCATGCTCTTGAGCAAGTTGGTTTAGCCAGCAGAGCCAACTACCTACCAAGCCAGTTATCAGGTGGGCAGCAACAACGTGTTGCTATTGCTCGTGCATTAGCCGGTGAGCCAAAAATATTATTAGCCGATGAGCCTACGGGTAACCTTGACTCATTAATGGCTCGCCAAGTTATGGAATTATTACATTCATTAAACGAAGCAGGCAGCACCATTATTATGGTAACGCATGACCCTGAGCAAGCACGTGCTGTAGGACGTAACGTACAAGTTATTGATGGTCAAATTACCGATCACAGCGTGTATGCCCCAAGTCACGACAATACCTCAATTGTTGTTAGCGTTTAAGGGTTAAATACTAAGGAATTATCATGGAAATGTTTAACTATTACATAAAGTTGAGCGTGCGGAATTTAATCCGTAACCGACTATTTTTTATATTAATGATCTCAACCCTAGCGGTTGGGGTTGGTGTTTTTTTAGCGAATATCGCGATTATAAAATCCATGTCAGCGGATCCTATTCCACATAAAAGTGACAAAATATTTAATGTCTCACTTAATGTTTGGCCACTGGATAACTCGGATGCAGAGTTACTTGAAATTATGCGTTATGACGACGCTATGCATATTTTAAAAAATGACATAGCAACTCATACTATGGTGCATTACCAATCACAGGTTTATACAAGAGATATTAATTCCAAAAACCTTACTCGTCACCAAGCGGTTGTGCGCGCAACAACACCTGAATTTTTTCCATTAACTGATGCTCCTTTTGCTTTTGGTGGTGTTTGGCAACAAGACTACGCGAAACAAATCGTTATTGGTGACACACTTAATCAGCAAGTTTTTGGTGGGGGCAACAGTGTAGGTAAAGTACTTGAAATAGACGGCAAGCCTTTTGAAATTGTAGGTGTATTAAAACCGTGGGAATTAAAACCTTTATTTTACAACGCATCATTTGGACAAAAATTCGCAAAAACCGATGACATTTATGCACCTATAGAAACCGCACTAGATAGCGAATGGGCTATTGCTCTAAGAAGTATGTCATCAGAGCGTATTAATTCGGTGTCGGATAATCGTGGTAAAAACGGTTTCTTTATTCAGGCTTTTGTTCAACTAGAGAATCAGCAACAAAAAAATGCAATGCAAGAATACATAGATAACTACTCACAATATAGAAAAGCACAGGGTGAATTTTTACGCGCTAATGACAACCGTTTATTAGACGTAAACCAGTGGCTTACGCACCAAAAAGTTGTTGATGAACGCATGTTAGCGTTTGCTTTAGCCAGCTCACTATTTTTAGCTGTGTGTATTTTTAATGCCAGTAGCTTATTACTGGCTCGTTATCACAGCGCAAGATTTGAAACAGGCTTAAGACGTGCTGTCGGTGCCAGAATAAAAGATGTGTTTTACCAAGGCGTGGTTGAAAGTATGTTAATTGGCTTATGTTGCGCGGTATTGACCTTAATATTTGGCTGGTTGTTTTTACAAATTTCAATAACTCTATTTCCAGCACTTCAACAAACTAGCGACATAGACATAACATTAATATTGATGGGAATTGGTATTGCACTAATTACCTCATTTATAAGCATGTTGTACCCATTAATCCGTTCTTGTAGAACGCCTTTATCAACGACGTTGAAGTAGGTCTTATCATGAATATCAAAGCATTATTAAAAGCACTTCGTCTGCGCAAGTTTGCGACAGGACTATTATTACTCCAACTGAGTCTAACCATAGGTTTAATGGTTAACACTGTAATCTTAACTAACTCAGCCATTGAAAAGTTAAACAAGCCATTAGGGTTTGATGTAGAGCAACTTATTTCAGTTGATTTGTTGCCAACGTCAGGTGCTTATCGAGACACGGATTATTATCAGTCTATAACCAAACAAGACATTGCAAAGATATCGGCAATGGACGGCGTTATTAGCGCAGCTCATTATAATCAACTACCAATTCAACGAGGTGGGTGGAATGGTAACATACGAGCAGCTGACGCACCTGAAGATACTGTAACCCCCCGAGAATTACGTTATGTACCTCAGTTTTACAGCAGTAAAATAGGCTTAGAAAATTTAGGGGTCGAGATTATTGAAGGACGAGCATTAACCGATGCGGATGATATTACTACCGATTTTTATACCACAGGAAAACGTGGCGAAATTGAACAGAATATAATCCTTACAGAATCATTAGCTAAAGCGGTTTTTCCTGACAAGTCAGCACTTGGAGAGTTAACCAATAATGGCCGAGTGGTAGGAATAGCGCGAGATTTCATTATTAGCCCTACCCGCCAAGGCATAGATAAAACCTTTGGCTTGTTTGGTAACTTTTTATTTTCACAACCAGACTTTGAGCAGCATTATATTGTGCGCGTAGAGCCTGGAAAAGTAGCACAAGTGCAAGCAAAATTAGCTGACACCATTTTATCGGTTCAAGCTGAGCGTGACATACTTCGTGTTGAAAGCATGCCAGAACGATTAAAAGACTTTTACAGCCAAGATGCAGGTCTAGCGAGTTTGTTTGCTATGCTGTCATTTTTAATGATAGTGGTAACGGTTGTCAGTAGTTTCGCTCACGCTCATTTCCATGTTACCCAACAGCGTAAGTTCATTGGTATCCGCCGTGCCCTTGGCGCGCGTAAAAAAGACGTCATGTTGTATGTATTTAGTGAAAACTGGTTACTTAACTTTGGTGCTAGCATTATTGGCATAGCGACTATGATTGGGTTAAATATTGCGTTATCACAGGTTATTGAGATCGATAAACCAACCGTATTGTTATATGCTTTGGCTGTATTCGTAGTATTTGCAGCAGGCTCTCTCGCAACTTGGTTGCCAGCCTATAAGACAACAAAGATATCACCAGTGATAGCCACTAAAACGTTATAACTGAGTTCTGCAATTGGGTACTCGAGCACGAGACTCTAATAAATAATTGGCCGTTCACAGTTAACGGCCATTTTACATTTACTAAACTCGCTAATGCGACACATCAAAAACAAGGTAATTAAACATGAAGCGGGTTTTAGTAGTTGACGACAATCCAGATATTTTAGATGCACTGGATTTATTATTGAGTTTGCATAACTACCAAGTAGTCACTGCAAGCACAGTAAAAGACGCCGTTATCGCCGCTAACAATCAGTCGATAGATTTAATTATTCAGGATATGAACTTCAGCCAAGGGACAACCTCTGGCGATGAAGGCAAATCACTGTTTTATCAATTAAAAGAATTAGTACCTAACACGCCCATTATTATCATTACCGCATGGAGCCAGTTAGAAACTGCCGTTGAACTGGTTAAATCAGGCGCGACCGACTATTTGCCTAAACCTTGGAATGACGAAAAATTACTAGAAGTGATTGCTGCGAACATTAACTTAAAGTCATCTAAGAATGTAAAAAATCAAATAAGCAAAGCAACTAAAGCAAACAACCAACAAACCAACACGCCTCAATTTATTGTAGAAAGCTTGCCAATGAAGCAACTAATATCTATGGCTGACAAAGTCGCAGCCAGTGAAATTAGCGTATTAATAACGGGTGCCAACGGCAGTGGTAAAGAACGTATTGCCGACTATATTCATCAACACTCCCCACGACATGCCAATCCTTTTATTAAAGTAAACATGGGCGCACTTGCCAGTGAACTGATGGAAGCTGAACTGTTTGGTGCTGAAAAAGGCGCCTATACAGGCGCAACTGCTGCACGCGTAGGTCGTTTTGAAGCAGCCGACGGTGGTACCTTATTTTTAGATGAGATTGGTAATTTATCTCTTGCTGGCCAAATGAAATTATTACGAGTGCTGCAAACCGGACAATTTGAACGTGTGGGTTCAAGCCAAACCATAAGTGTGGATGTGCGAGTTATTAGCGCCACCAACAGTAACTTAGTTCAAGCTATTCAAGATGGGCTATTCCGTGAAGATTTATATTATCGTCTTAATGTTGTGGAATTAAACTTACCACCGTTATGTGAACGCCAAGATGACATTATTCCCCTTGCTCAGCACTTTGTATCTGGCAGCCACACATTGGCGGATGAAACGGCTCAGTTATTAACTCAACAACCTTGGTCTGGCAATGTACGAGAATTAGAAAACCACTGCCAACGAGCCATGGTACTTTGCAGCGATGACATTCTATTGCCAGAGCATTTTATGCTTGATAGCAAATCATCTAAGTTAAAAGCATCTAAATTAACAGCTTATACATCAACAACTGCAAGCTCAACCAGTACCAATGAAGATGACAAAACCCATGTCAAAGCTGTATTAGATAAACACCAATGGGTGATAGCAAGAGCAGCCAGTGAGCTGGGTTTAAGTCGCCAAGCCCTATACAGACGCATTGAGAAGCATCAACTGACTCAAGAACCTTCATCTCAACGGGAGCCTGATTCTCAACAAAAGCCTGCACCTCAACAAAAACAAGTTGCTAAACAAGATCTTGAAAAAGTACAGGGGAAATAGCATGCGCCTCATACTATTTTTAGGCTCGTTGCATTTAACCTTAATGATCGCGGTTTATTATTTTGTGGCCCAATATCCTAGTGCCATTATTGTGTTACTTGTTATTACTTTATGGCTCACTTTTGTCTTATTAAAAAAGCAATTCCAGCGCCACCAGATAATTTTACAAAGCCTAGATCATGGCCTGCAAAGCTTGCGTGACAATGACTTTTCAATCAGCTTAAACCAGCAAAAAGAAACCAGTTACAATTCACTTATTAACGCCTTTAATCAAACCAGTGAGAAACTACGAGACGAACGCCAACGTTTATACCAACGTGAAATGATGTTAGACAAGGTATTAAACGCATCTCCTATGGTCACCATATTAGTGGATCATCGCGACACTATAGTGTTCACCAATAACAGCGCTCAACAAGCGTTTGAATTAAACGGCTCTATTGTTGGGCGCAATTGGCCAAGCTTAGTTAAATCATTAGCGCCTGAATTTCAACACGCTTTAAATCATCAAGGTGAATCCATTTTTACCTTAACGGATAACCAAGGCGCACAACAAGCCTGGCACGTGACTAACTCTAACGTCACCATTCATCAAGCTCGTCATCAATTATTTTTGTTAAAAACCATTACCCAAGAATTATCAAAACAAGAAGTGGCGACGTGGAAAAAAGTAATAAGTGTAATAAGCCACGAGCTGAACAACTCTATAGCGCCAATAAGCTCTATGTGTCACAGCGGAGAGTTACTGGCGAAAAATCTAGACGAACCACGCTTAAATCGCGTATTTAATACAATCAGCGGGCGAGTTAATCACCTTAACGATTTCATCAAAGGTTACGCCACCCTAACTAAAGTCAAACTGCCAAACAAACAGCCAATTAACTGGCCGGCATTAATAGAGCAACTGCAAGCCTTGTATGCATTTGAACTCACCACAGATTTGCCCACAGCAACTTTAAATGCAGACATAGCCCAACTTGAACAAGTATTTATTAACGTGCTTAAAAATGCCCATGAAGCGGACGCTTCCGGCAAAATATCAATGGCATTCACAACCACCAGCAACACCATAGAAATGACAGTAAACGACAATGGTAGTGGCATGTCAGCAGAAGTATTACAAAACGCCCTACTGCCATTTTACTCCACCAAACACTCAGGCACAGGTCTAGGCTTAGCGCTTTGCCGAGAAATAATAGAAGCCCATGACGGAAAACTACTGTTTAACAACCGCGAACAAGGCGGTTTATGTGTGTTAATTATTTTGCCGTTTGAGAGCAGTTAAGAGCAGCTGTAAGTTGTAAGCTATAAGAGTGGCTTCGCCACAAGTAAACAGTGAAAGGGAATATTGAATTACTAGCGACCACAAGGCTGTAGTCGCTCAAGGTTCTATATTATTGCCAGCTATATAGCTGACAATCAAAAACCAGCTATACTTCGTCTGCTTTTTTAACGCGGATTGGCTTGCCACCTAAAACGGTACCATTTAGTTTTACGATAGCTAACAATGCTTTTTTATCGTCTGCTATTTCAACAAAACCAAAACCTTTAGATTTGCCAGACATTTTGTCTAGGACCAAATTACAATATTCAACATTACTAAACTTGGAGAATAGTTCTGATAACTCGTCTTCTGTTGTAGAACGTGAAAGGTTACGCACTAATATTTTCATCTCTAAGCCTGCTTGTTGTATTGATACATTTGGTTAAGGGCGTATTGTCCCAGACAAATTGTAATAAGCCAAGCAATAACCGCTTTCATTGTAACGACAGCAGGTGATTCCACTTTCAATTTGCTCTAAGTTACTTTAGGATTCTGACAAGCTAAATCTGCACATGCTAATTAATGACCCTATTAAACAACACTTTGTTCTATACCAATAAAAAGCTAAGCCACGTTTTCGTTTCTTTTCTCCATTTTTGCTGCCTAAGTCTTTTACTACTAACTAGTTTCATCTCGTATGCCGCGAATGCTCAAGCTGACACAAGCAGTAAAGTTAAAATTGCGGTTGCTAGCAACTTTTATTACACCTTATCAGAGTTATTAAAAAGCTATCCGCAAGCAGATAACGTGCAATTTAAATTATCTTCTGGC
The DNA here is from genome assembly GCF_002954545.1 of Psychrosphaera saromensis. GTDB lineage: Bacteria > Pseudomonadota > Gammaproteobacteria > Enterobacterales > Alteromonadaceae > Psychrosphaera > Psychrosphaera saromensis. Next base: position 131,747 of record NZ_MSCH01000003.1, read on the forward strand.
TCCAGTGGACTTTTGTACGCTCAAATTAAACAAGGTGCGCCTTTTGATTTATTTTTATCCGCCGATAGCTTACGCCCCAATTTATTGGAACAAGATGGTTTAACCCTTTCACGCCATACCTACGCATTAGGTAAATTGGTGCTGTGGGCTAATGAAAAAGCGCTACTAACAGAGGACAGAGCCCAGTTAAAAAAACGTACATCCTACTCTCAAGTATTAAGCTCACATCAAGGTAAACTAGCTTACGCTAATCCCAAACTTGCGCCCTTTGGCATAGCAACACAGCAAGTATTGTCATATTTAAAACTAGATGATGAATATAAAAACCGCCGAATTTTAGGTAACAACGTGAATCAAGTGTTTCAATTTGTCGACTCTGGAAATGTGGCGCTTGGCTTTGTTCCTGAATCATTATTGTTACAAGCTCAGCAGCAACTTAAACAAAAAAAATATCAAAATTATTGGTTGATTCCAAAACAACAATACCAAGTTATCCAGCAGCAACTAGTTAGCTTAAAACGCAGTAAATACCAAACAGAAGTGAAAGAATTGGTGGATTACTTATTGTCTGACAACATCCAACAACGCATACAAAACATGGGCTATAACTCCCCCAAACAATTATCAGACAGGAGCTTATAAATGACAGATTGGTTTACCGATGCTCAAGCCCTTTGGCTGACTATTAAGCTGGCTTGTTTAACGGTTATTTTGTTGTTATTGATTGGTATTCCGTTGGCTTGGTGGTTAACAAAATATCAAGGCCGTTTAAAACCTATTTTTGAAGCTTTGGTAGCCTTGCCTTTGGTGCTTCCTCCTACCGTTTTGGGTTTCTATTTATTGTTGGCTTTCTCCCCTGATTCTTGGTTTGGCCAATTGTGGATCACCTTAACTGGCGAACAGTTGGTATTTAGCTTTAGTGGGATTTTACTTGGCTCGTTAATTTACTCTTTGCCATTTGTTGTGCAGCCGCTTATGGCTGGTTTTTCTCAATTGGGGCATCAATATGGTCAAGTAGCAGCAAGCTTAGGTGTACCTCCTGTTAAACGTTTTGTGTTCTTAATTTTGCCCTTAATAAAGCCAAGTCTTATTAGCGCAGCAACGTTAGGATTTGCGCATACGTTGGGTGAATTTGGTTTAGTACTTATGATTGGCGGTAATATCCCAGGTGAAACTCAAGTACTTTCCATTGCCCTTTATCATCACGTTGAAATGTTAAGTTATGACAAAGCCCATAATTTGGCCTTGGTTTTACTGTGTTTTTCTTTTGTTAGTTTGACCTTGTTATACAAATTTAATAAACCGTTTTATAGCAATGATAAAAGCCACAGAACAAGCAATAGAAATCAAAACAGTGCGGTAGATTAATGAATAACTTACATATAAAAATCAAAAATAGTCATTTGAATTTATCTATTGATACCAGCTTGCCATTATCCCAAGGCATAGTTGGCGTGTTTGGAAAATCTGGCGCAGGAAAGTCTACCTTATTACGCGTGCTTGCGTCTTTAGAGAAGGCGGCTACAGAAAAAACTGTTTTAAAGAAGCATGGATTTGAAAAAAACGCAGAGCATACAATCACATGGCAACAACAAGAATATAACAATGTCCAAGCCGAACAAAATCCATGTTTATTACAAACTCAACAAGCTCAGCTATTTCCCAACTTAACCGTATTAGAAAACCTAGAATTTGTTTTAAAATATTCTAATTGGGCCAAACAAACACCTTTCACTATTGAGCAAGTTATTCAATGGTGTGGCATTGAACATTTATTAACGCAACCAAGTATCAGCTTATCTGGCGGTGAACAACAAAGAGTTAACTTAGCCCGCAGCTTATTGTGCGGTAAACCTATTATTTTGTTAGACGAGCCATTTTCTGCTTTAGACTGGAATGCCAGAACCCAACTTTTAAGCTTGCTGGTGCAGTTACAACAAGACTACAAATTGTACTTTGTAATTGTCAGTCACTCATTAAAAGAATTGGCATTGTGTAGCCAACACATCTTGGTTATTGATAATGGTGAACTGGTGCAATCTGGCTCAACAACCGAGTTAATCGACAAGCTAACTCATGCTAGTTCAAACTCTGAAATAGACTCTGGTTCAAAAACAGACGCAGGCTTTAGTAACCAAACAAGATTTTCTACTTTAACCTTAACAAACCCAGTCGCTTTGACTGAATACCATTTAACCAAATGGCAACTTAGCGACGGCGATAAAAATCTAGTCATTTATACCAAAGGATCTGAAACCACAAGATCTGAAAGCAAAGGCTCTGAAAACATAGGTTCTGAAAGTGCAGGCTGTGAAAGCAAAAACTTGGATAATAAATCCAGCAAAAAGCTCGTAACGCTTGATGCCAATAGAGTGAGTTTATCCAGGCAAGCCAATTTAGACACCAGTATGTTAAATCACCTTGAAGCAAACATTACCGATATTACGCATATTGAACACTTGGTATTGGTGACATTAAACGTGCAAGGACAAACACTGTACGCAGAAATTTCACTGCTAAGTTTTAGTAATTTAAACTTACAACTTGGTGAAACTGTATTTGCTCAGTTCAAAGCGCTTTAGATAAACGTTATTCAGATACAACACTTTGGCAATTAATCACTAAACAATCAGTTTAACGGTTGGGCTTGGAGTGCAATTAATATAAAATCCCCGCTTTCCTAGCTGTCTTTCTAAGAGCTCGCGCTGCTATTTATTTAAAGGCAAGCGCTTCCATTATTTAACGAGATAAATACGCATTATGATCTTTTCATTTTTTGAAAATCTAGCTAAGCCATTTCCAAAACTAGACAACCAACGTCCACCTTCCACTTTATTTGCGTTTTTAATGCATTACTCAAAAGGCATGATAGTTCCGGTAATCGCAGTGGCGGTTATGAGTGCGGTTATTGCCATATTAGAAGTGTCGTTATTTGGCTTTTTAGGTCAGCTAGTTGACTGGTTAACTACACAAGATAGAGCAACCTTTTTGAGTGACAACCAAAGCACATTAATGTGGATGGGTGTGTTAGTTTTAGTCGGCTTACCTTGTATTGTGATTTTACAATGTTTAGTGACGCATCAGACTTTATTGGGCAATTACCCGATGAAAGTTCGGTGGCAAGCACACAATTATTTGTTAGCGCAAAGCTTGTCATTTTTTCAAAATGAATTTGCTGGACGTGTCGCCACTAAAGTAATGCAAACATCACTTGCGGTAAGAGAAACCGTAATGAAAGTGGTCGACATATTAATTTACATTGGCGTGTACTTTTTATCTATCGCCGTACTTGTGTTTAGTATCGACTGGCGTTTATCTGCCCCTTTGTTAGTTTGGTTTTGCGTTTATATTTTGGTGTTAAGAGTTATGCTACCAAAATTAAAAAAGGTGTCACAAAAACAAGCGGATGCGCGTTCACTGATGACAGGACGCATTATTGATAGTTACACCAATATCTCAACGGTAAAGTTATTTTCTCATACCGACCAAGAAGCAGAATATGCCAAAGACAGCATGGATGGCTTTTTACAAACCGTATACCCACAAATGCGTTTGGCTACAGGGTTATATTCAGCGGTATGGTTTAACAATGCCGTTTTATTATTTGGCATGTCGAGCATGGCCATTTACCTTTGGCTTCAGCAAGCTGCAACTCCGGGTGAAATAGCTATCGCCATCACGCTATGTTTACGTATCAATAGTATGTCTCAGTGGGTTATGTGGGAAGTCTCGGCCTTGTTTGAAAACATAGGCACAGTGCAAGATGGTATTAATACCTTAGCTCAGCCGATTGACGTACAAGACACCAGTACAGCAGAGGATCTTAACATCAGCCAAGGTGCGATTGATTTTAGAAACGTCACCTTTAATTACGATAAGAAAAACCGTGTTTTTGATCAATTGGATATCAAGATCAAACCTGGCGAAAAAGTCGGGATTGTTGGTCGCTCTGGTGCGGGTAAATCTACTTTGGTTAACTTGTTATTACGTTTTTATAACTTAGACCAAGGTGGCATTTTTATTGACGGCCAAGACATATCAAAAGTAAGTCAAAATAGCCTGAGATCAAATATCAGTATGGTGACTCAAGACACATCTTTGTTACACAGGACTATAAAAGAAAATATTGCCTACGGTAAACAAAATGCTGAATTTGACGAAATTGTTGCCGCTGCAAAATCGGCAGAAGCCGACGAGTTTATCAAAAACTTAAGTGATAATAGTGGCAACACAGGTTACGACGTACAAGTAGGCGAGCGCGGAGTAAAACTCTCTGGTGGACAACGTCAACGTATCGCTATTGCTAGAGTTATCTTGAAAAATGCACCAATACTTATTTTGGACGAGGCAACATCGGCACTCGACTCAGAAGTAGAACAAGCCATTCAGAAAAGCTTAGACAATTTAATGGAACAAAAAACTGTATTGGCGATTGCTCACAGATTATCAACTATTGCGCAAATGGATCGATTGTTAGTATTGGATCAAGGGCGCATTGTTGAGTCTGGTAGTCATGCCGAGTTGCTTGAATTAAACGGTATTTATGCCAAGTTATGGCAACATCAAACTGGTGGTTTTTTGGGGCTAGAATAAGTTAACTAAAGTTGCTTTAGTGCGATTAACTACAAACCTGACAATTGGGATTTTTAGCCACTTTAAATTCATTGAATTTCATTGTGCTGGCATCAAACATTAATAACCTTGATGACAGTACAGTGCCAATTCCAGCCAACAACTTAATGGTTTCTGTTGCCTGTAATGAACCGATAACACCGACCACGGGTGATAAAACGCCTGACTCTGAGCACGTCAATTTTTGATCACCGCTACCACCAAAAATGGTACTTAAACATTGATAACAAGGTTGTCCCTGTTGCATTGTATAAGTCGCAACCTGCCCTTCCATTCTTATTGCGGCACCAGATACCAATGGCGTTTTCGACTGAAAACAGCATAAATTCAGTTCATTTCTGGTGTCCAAATTATCAGAACAATCCACCACCACATCATGACTTTCTACGGCCGCTGACAGCTCAGCCCAGCCTAATCTGTGTTCAGTTGTGTTAATGGTTATTTCACTGTTTAGCTGCTGTAGACTTTGTTTGGCAGATTCACACTTATTCATACCCACATTATTTTCAGCGTGTAAAACTTGTCTTTGTAAGTTGGTTTTATCTACCAAATCGTCATCCACCAGCGTTAACTGACCAATACCAGAACACGCCAAATACTGTGCTACAGCGCAGCCTAATCCACCAACACCAATGATTAATACTTTGCTATTCCACAACTTTTCTTGCCCATCAATATCCATGCTAGGCAACATAATATGACGGCTATAACGCATTAACTGGTCGTCTGACAAAGGTTTTGATGAGTGAGGCTTTACGGTTTTAGACATGACTTAATACACTTCTCTTATTTTATACTTTGATTGTTATACTTCTATGGTTACAAGTGCGGCAAAACACGACTGAGTACTTTTGAATAGTACAGGGAGAATACCCCGTTTATTACAAACAACAAATATTGTTAACTGACTATTTATTTTATTATTGTTTTTATTTGTTATTAACACTTTCATTTGGGTCTAAAAATAGCTTTAGACAGGCCTTTATTTGTTAACAAAAACAGTTATGATGGAGATTCACAAAAATTAACTCCGAGCTAATACGTTCACTCGTTTTATTGCCTAACCTTATTGAACTTAAAATGTATCACTACATTTTTCATCAAATAAATATGGCTTATTAGCCGTAGCCACTTCACTGTTTGAAGTGTGCTACCAGGGTCACAATAGAAATGTTGCTATTGGCCTCCCACATTTGGAAAGGTGTTATGTTACAAGACAATTTTGGCCGTAAATTTGAATATTTGCGGTTATCCATCACTGATGTCTGCAATTTTAGTTGCGACTATTGCCTGCCCGACGGTTACGACTGTTCTGGGGCACGCGACTTCCTGTCTCTGTCAGAAATCAAAACCTTAGTCACCGCCTTTGCCAAACTCGGTATGAAGAAAATTCGTATCACAGGTGGTGAGCCAGGCTTACGCAAAGACTTAGTCGACGTTATTCGTATCTGTAATAATACCCAAGGCATAGAGCAAATTGCCCTTACCACCAATGGTTTTAATCTCGAAAATAACATAGAGCAATGGGTTGAAGCTGGACTAACTCATTTAAATGTTAGTGCTGACAGTTTAGATCCTAGGTTATTTCAAGCCATTACAGGCCATCAAAATTTAGAGTCCATTTTACGTGGTGTCGACAAGGCGATATCTTTAGGCTTATCCAACGTTAAACTTAATGCGGTTTTGCTTAAAACATTCAACTTAGATCAAATCGACCAGTACTTATCTTGGATTAAAAATAAGTCCGTCACGGTACGTTTTATCGAGCTAATGGAAACTGGTGATAACAAAGACTACTTTGCCACCAACCATATATCTGGCGAATATATAAAACAAGATTTATTAACCAAAGGTTGGACTCAAGTTATTAAAGGAAAATTAGCAGGCCCAGCTCAAGAGTTTTGCCATCCTGATTATCAAGGCCGATTTGGTTTGATCATGCCGTACAGCACTGACTTTTGTAAAACCTGTAACCGTTTACGCATTGCCTCTAATGGCAAATTACACTTATGTTTGTTTGCCGAACAAGGCATAGATTTAAGACCATATTTAACCGAAGATGGCATTGAGCAAACTTGTGATGCGTTATTGGCGGCGATGACGAATAAAGAAGTAGGCCACGAATTAGCTAAAAACTTCACCGGTGCGACTACCCATTTAGCCATGCTTGGCGGATAAATATAGGAAGGTAGATAATGACAACACAAACTATTCGACCATTCATTGGCTTAATATTAGCCGGTGGCGATTCCTCACGTATGGGCGCAGATAAAGCATTGTTGGAAATTAACGGTGAAACCTTATTACAACGTAATATCGCCTTATTAAAAAGAATAGGTGCAGCCGACGTGTTTATTAGTCGTAATGATTTTACGGAAGGTAGCTTACCCGATATTTATCCGCATCATGGACCGTTAAGTGGTATTCATAGCGCGCTATTTCAGAGTAACTTGTATCATTTGAGTACCCCAATTTTGGTGCTACCAATAGACATGCCGTTATTATCCGAAGACTTATTGATATGTTTGGTGGAAGCAGGTTTAACTATGAGTAGTCCAGTGCATTATGCTGAACATCCACTTCCTGCCTTTATCCTCAACTCAAGTGTAGTTAGAGAATATTTGGAAACCATATTGTCAGACGTAACGGCCGCTAGACCAAGCCGCTCTGTTACACGATTTTTAGAACGAATTGGCGCAGTGCAATTAAGCACCACAGAAGCTGAAAAGTTAGTTAATACCAACACCCCTGAGCAGTGGGGTGACATGGTTAACAACTTCATTAAGTAGCATAATTAATGTTATAGCTTGAGTACATAAGTCAGTCGCATTACATAAACAACTCCATAATTAGTAACAGGTAATAAGATGTCAGCAAAAAAATCAGTTCCTTTTAAGCCACTTAACATCGCGGTATTAACTGTGTCGGATACCAGAGATGAATCGACCGATACCTCTGGCGGCTACCTTGTCGAAATCTTAAATGAAACAGGCCATCACTTAGCTGATAAGAAAATAGTCATTGATGATATTTATCAAATGCGCGCCGTGGTTTCCGACTGGATTGCCAGTACCAATGTACAAGCCGTCTTAATAACTGGTGGAACCGGTTTTACCAAACGCGACTCAACGCCTGAAGCTATGTTGCCATTATTCGACAAAGTCGTGGATGGATTTGGCGAGCTATTCAGACATGTGTCTTATCAAGAGATTGGTACTTCCACTATTCAATCTCGTGCGGTTGCAGGTTTGGCAAATGAGACAATTATATTTTGTATGCCAGGCTCTACTGGCGCATGTAAAACCGCTTGGGGAATTATTGAATCTCAACTGGATGCGTCACACCGCCCTTGTAACTTTGTTGATCAGTTAAAGTCAGTATCTACTGATAGCTGTGCTGACTCTAGAGGCTAATACTGAAGGAAAACAATTGTTCAAGGAAAAAATCATGACTAAATTAACCCACGTAGACCAAACAGGTCAGGCAAACATGGTTGATGTTACCGACAAGACTCCAACCGTGAGAACGGCGATTGCCGAAGGTTATATTCTAATGTCTGCCGCGACTATTGAGGAAGTGATCAATCACTCCAATAAAAAAGGTGACGTGATCACCACAGCCAAAATAGCTGGTATTCAAGCTGCCAAAAAGTGCGCCGACCTTATTCCATTGTGCCATCCACTGGCGTTATCAAAGGTGGATGTAGACTTTGACATTCAGCCAGAATATAACCGAATTCGTGTACAAGCTATGTGTAAATTAACAGGCCGTACAGGCGTAGAAATGGAAGCATTAACCGCCGTTAGCGTGGCAACCTTAACCTTATTTGATATGTGTAAGGCCGCTGATCCTTATATGGAAATTCAAGGTATTAAAGTGCTAGAAAAACTGGGTGGTAAAACAGGCCATTGGTTACATGACAGCAATACCAATAACAACGAAAACTTAGATAAACCATTATGATAAAAGTTTTATTTTTCGCTCAACTCAGAGAGCAATTAAATTGCGCAGAGCTAACTATTAATTTAGCCGAAGACACACGTTTTACAGCAGTGAGTACGTTAGAACAATTACGTACTGAGTTAGCGTTAACTGACGACAACTGGCAGTCTTGTTTGCAAACTGGCAAGTTATTAATGGCCGTTAACCAAACCATAGTCGATGGTAACCAAGTGTTAAAAGATGGAGACGAAGTCGCCTTTTTCCCTCCAGTTACAGGTGGGTAATAAATGGATGAAATGATCTCAGTACAAACTCAAGATTTTGATATGGCTGCAGAATACCAAGCCCTGCTTGCTAACACCGACGGCACGAGTAATAGCAGCGACGGTGCGGTTGTTACTTTTGTCGGTTTAGTCCGAGATTATAACCAAGGTAATCATGTTGAAGGCCTAACTTTAGAACACTACCCAGGCATGACAGAAAAAGCGTTAGAAGACATCGTAGTAGCAGCGCAAAGTAAATGGCCTTTAGGTAAGGTTAGAGTTATACATAGAATTGGAAAGCTGGCATTGTCTGATCAAATTGTATTTGTTGGCGTCACCAGTAAACACCGTGAAGCGGCTTTTGAAGCGACTCAATTTATTATGGATTTTTTAAAAAACAAAGCGCCGTTTTGGAAAAAAGAAGTCACTAATATTGGCGAACGTTGGGTAGAAGCCGAAGATAAAGATGTAAAAGCACAACAAAGATGGGATAAAGCTTAAGCTTCAAAATAACGAAATTTACGCCCTTACTTACAACTTAACTTTTCCTACCCCCAAAAAAATTGTGGCGAAGCCATTCTTATAACTTAGTACATCCTCCTAAAAAATAATTTCAAAAAACCAATCCAGAAAAAACCAAAAAAATCATATCTTTAACTTTAATCTAGATGCAAATCTGTAAACAATTCACTTCAATTTTCTATTAATTGCATAACCTAGACTAAATTATAAATAATTACCCCTTGCTAATGAGAATAGTTATCACTTAGTATAAGTCATCTAAATGATAACAATTTCCATTAACATCTAACTATTAAAGCTTTTTATATGAAACCTATCATCAAAACTATCACCTCATTTATTACTGTTGCTTTAGTTGGCCACATTTCTTTTTTTCAATCTGTGTCTGCTAATACCACAGAACAAGATACTGAATCGCTTGTTCAGCGATTGAAAGAGCTAGAACGTAAAGTTGAATTACTTTCTACAAAAACAGTTACGGCTCAAACATTAAGCCAAAAGCAAGATAAAAACTGGCAGATTATATCTTATGGCAGCATTGCTTACAGTAACGCCCCTGTATTTCGTAATATTCAAGACACCGACGCTGAAAATAAAGGCACAGCTGACCTTGAACGTGTTGTATTAGAATTAAAATATCGACCGTCTGATAAATGGCAAATAGAAACTGAAATCGAATTTGAGCACGGCGGAACAGGCGCGGCTTTAGAATACGACGGATTTGAGGAATTCGGTGAATTTGAAACTGAAATAGAAGCCGGTGGTGAAGTTTTAGTTGAGAAAATTGAATTCAAATACACACACAATGACAATATCAGTGTCAAATTTGGTCACATTGCACTTCCAGTTGGTTTAGGTACCGACTTCCATAAACCTGACCAATATTTTACAACTCAGCGCCATTGGAGTGAAGCGACTCTTATTCCACAAACTTGGCACGAAACCGGTATTAATTTATTAACTAACTGGCAGAATTTCCACTTACAAACCCTAATTACTACAGGTTTAAACTCTGAATACTTCAGAACTTATAACTGGATTGCTAGCGGCCATCAACAACGGTTTGAAACCAATAATGCCGACGATTTAGCATTAACGGTTCGTCTAGATTACGGTGACATTAGAAAAGAAAGTGGCATTGGCTTTAGTTATTACTCTAGCAACACTTCTGGCAATCGCCATAACGACAATAATGTGTCTGCCGATGGTCATGTATCTATTTTAGGTTTACATGGTGTATGGCGTAGTCACGACTTTACTGTTAAAGCTCAATACTTATTAGGTAATTTACAAGACAGTGAAGTGATCACTCAAGCAAATAAAACCACGGCTGGCTTACAACCTGGTAATTTCGCTCTAATTGGAAGTGAAGCTCACGCAGGCTTTGTTGAAGCTGGCTTTCACGTTAACGACTTATTCAATATAACCAACCCAACCACCTTATTTGTTGCTTACAGTTTCGCCAATCCGGTAAAACAAGTTGAAAGCTCCACAGCAACAGACCGATTCGACACATCAGAATTGGCATTTGGCATTAACTACAAACCAGTTAAAAACATAGTTATTAAGAGCCAATTTGCTATTCAACAATATGCCGTTGAAGCCATAGATGACACAAGCTCATTTGGCATTTCAGTCGGTTATCAATTCTCTATTTAGTTTTATATTTAACAAATTTATTTAATTTTAAGGAAAGAAAATTATGTTCAAGAAGTCATGTTTATCAATTTTAGTTTCTGTCACTCTATTATCAGCCTGTGGTTCAGATAATGATGACGACAATACATCGTTTGATTTTGACGCTACGCCAATGATCACTAACCTAACGGAAGACGTGATTGTTGCAGGTTATGTTGATTTGAATACTAAAGCAGAAGCGTTTGTTGCTGCGATAACGACATTATCAACTGATAAAACCGAAGCTAACTTAGCTGCTGCACAGCAAGCATGGAAAAATGTTAGACAACCTTGGGAACAAGGCGAGTCTCACATATTTGGTCCAGTTGATTCATTGGGTATTGACCCGCATTTAGATAGCTGGCCATTGAACACAAGCGATTTAGAAGATCTTTTAAGTTCTCAAAGTAGCTTTACCGCTGACGGTGTACGTAATTCAAATGATGATGTTCAAGGTTTCCATACAATGGAGTTTTTGTTATTTGGTGATGGTGTAGAAGATAACACTAAAGCTATTACTGAAATGACAGACCTAGAAATTGAATATTTAGCTTCAGCCGCAGAAGTATTTGAAGGTTACACTCAAGACTTAGAAGACGCTTGGCTTGTAGCGAGTGATGCGAATAACGCGAGTTCAGAAGCATATAAAGACTACTTATTAGAAACTGACAACGAAGTATACTCTTCACAAGTTGGTGTAGTGGAAGAATTAATTAATGGCCTAATTGGTATCGTGGACGAGGTAGGCAACGGTAAAATTGCAGAACCATTTGGTTCAGATATCGACAATACCGATACATCATTAGTTGAGTCACAGTACAGCTGGAATTCATTGGCCGATTTCACTAATAACATCATTGGTGTGCAAAATGTTTACCGTGGTGAATTTGAAGATGCTGCAGACGCACAAGGTATTATCGACTTTGTAAGCGCTACCGATTCTGAGTTAGCAACTAGAATTGATGACGAAATTTCAGCCGCGATTGCTAACATCAAAGCTATTGCTGGCACTGACGACTTGCCGTTTAGACAGGCTATTGGTGATGCTGATGCACGAGTTCGCATACAAACAGCTATTGATTCATTAACCCTGTTACAAGCGTCTTTAGAGAACGATGTATTACTACTTCTTAATGAGTGGAACGTTCAATAACAATGAATAGATAATAAGTGAAAATTTAATAAGTACTTATTATTCAAGTAATTAACAAAAGGCTCTTATGCAGAGCCTTTTCGTTCATCTAAAACCGGATAATTTAATAATTATGGCCTGTAAACAAATACAACTTATCTCACTGACTTTACTGCTCAGTCAAATCATTATTGGGTGTGACTCAAATGATAATTCAAGCAAATATCCAGATTACGCCTTAGTCGAAAAATTAGGTGACACAGCTACAGCAGAGAACGCCAGTAATTCTGGACATGGTTTTTCTACTCCAATCCCAACATTAACAGACGATGAACTAGCTCAGCATTTAACGGGTGATGTACATTTTGAAACAGCGTTCACCACTGCACCAAATACTGAACATCCAGAATTAGATGGTTTAGGGCCAGTATTTAACAATCAAGATTGCAACTCATGTCATCAACGTGATGGTCGTTCATCCACATTAACAATTCCATCAACACAAGACAGAATACTATTAGGCAGCAGCGCGGGCATATTTTTGCGCATGAGCATAGAAGACGGCTTATGTGAGTACCCAGATGCAGACAATGAATATTGTAATAACGTTGGAGTCGAGGGTTTTGGCACTCAGCTATTTCACCGTGGCGTATTAAAAGCCCGTGATGATTGGAATGCACAAGCGCCAGATACAGCCAATCCATTTATTGGACAAGCTAATGTGTATTTATCTTATGAGAGTTCAACTTACACTTATCCAGACGGAAGTAGTGTTGAATTAAAAAAACCACTATTTGATATTGAAATTCCATACGACGTAGAAAGTGATGATCAAACGAGCAGCGCGATTATGCAAGACAATGTACGTTTTAGCCCAAGAAACGGTATGCCTGTTTTCGGTTTAGGTTTATTAGAGTTGATTGCCGAAGAAGACATTTTAGCACTGGAAGATGAAGATGATACCAACTCAGATGGTATCTCAGGCAGAGCCAATTGGGTATTTGACCCAATAAAAGCAAGAGACGGTGATGACACACCTATTTCATTAGGTCGTTTTGGTTGGAAAGCCAGTACACCAAGCGTACGAGTTCAATCCCTTGGCGCTCTTCGTGGCGACATGGGTATCACCAATCCTTTATTTCCGGATGAAAGCATAGCTAATACCTCAATGCATGAAAGCTACTTAACCCGAACCAATAATGAAGATACAGGCACAGATATTTATGGCGATACAGAAGCAAGCCAAAGCTTTTCTGACGACGTGGTTTTTTACGCCGAAACATTAGCCGTGCCAGCAAGACGTGACATTGATGATGAGGATGTATTGGCAGGCAGTATTTTATTTGAGCAGAGTCAATGTACCGCTTGCCATACGCCATCATTTACAACTCAAACTGGTGAATTAAGCATTGGCGGTAAAGATGCACCTGAGGCATTAAAGGGTCAGAAAATTTACCCTTTCACTGACATGTTATTACACAATATGGGTGACGAGTTAGCGGATAACCGACGCGACTTTATGGCTGACGGTTTTGAATGGAAAACCAGACCATTATGGGGAATAGGCTTAACTAAGACAGTAAACCCAGCAGCTGGTTTTTTACATGACGGCAGAGCAAACACAGTAGAAGAAGCAATACTTTGGCACGGTGGTGAAGCGGCTATTAGCCGAACATTATTTGCTAACTTAACGTCAGTACAGCGTTCACAATTAGTTAGTTTTGTGATGTCTTTGTAAACTGACCTTATGCATTGAGCACTCTGTTAAAAGTTGCGTTAAGCCTTACGTTAAAAATAATATTAAAACAAAAAAACAGCCAAAGGGCTGTTTTTTTATTTATACGTATTGGTGTTTTATAACGCTCACATTCAACTTTGACTGAGAGTGGTTAATAACGAGTCCAACAGAGAATAAGCAACCACAAACATGATCATACCAACAACAATGTCGATTACTTGCTGTACCTTTGAACGACTTAACCAGGGAGCTAACTTAGCGGCGGCGATTGCTAATGCATAAAACCAAAGCACAGATGCGAGTATCGTTCCAAGTGCAAAAGCCACTCTATCGTCACCTTCAAATGTACCACCAACACTCCCTAAAATAATAATGGTGTCTAAGTACACATGTGGATTTAACAAGGTGACCGCAAAAGTCGTTGCTATGATCATTTTCCGGTTAGGCCTTTTATCACTAGCCTTAACACTATGGTATTGATTACGAAAAGCGGATCTTAACGACATTCCACCGTAAATCAGTAAAAATAGAATGCCGCCTATGGTAATAAACAACATTAATAATTCATTGCTAGAGATAAGTTTACCTCCACCCAAAATACCAATACTTATTAATAACACGTCACAAATAATACAAATTGTAGCCGCAAGAATATGATGATTACGTTTAATACCTTGATTTAAAATGAACGAGTTCTGTGCGCCAATAGGAATGATCATTCCTGCACCTAAAATCAACCCTTTCAATAATGCCGCTGTTACCATTTATCTCTCTCTAAATTTATTACTGTTTCTGTATGAATAATTATCACAATACCATGGCGGCAATAACGCCAAATATGACCAAAGGAATATTGTAATGAAGGAATGTAGGAACAACCGTGTCCCAAATATGATCATGTTGTCCGTCTGCATTTAAACCTGATGTTGGACCTAAGGTTGAGTCTGATGCAGGAGAACCAGCATCACCTAAGGCGGCAGCCGTTCCAACTAATGCAGCTGTCGCAAGTGGTGAAAAACCAAAACCTAGTGCGAGAGGCACATATATAGACGCTATAATTGGAATGGTAGAGAAAGACGAACCAATTCCCATCGTTACCAACAAGCCAGTTAACAACATTAAAAATGCCGCTAATACTTTATTGTCCCCTACTAAATCTGTTGTCGTTAGCACTAACGAATTTATTGCATGAGTGGCTTTCATAACCTCGGCAAAGCCTGCTGCAGATATCATAATAAAACCAAATACTCCCATCATATAAACCCCTTTGGTAAATACGTCTTGGGTTTCTTCTACTTTTAATACACCACCTAGTACAAATACGATAAGACCCGCTAACGAGCCAATAATGACGGAGTCCGTGATTAACTGTAATGAAAGCGCACTGACAATAGCCACACCTGCAACCCATAAATGTTTTGTTTGTACTGTGTGGTTTTCAGGCTCAGAGGCTAATATTTTATCCAAAGAATATTCACGTTTTCCTCGGTAAGATACAAACAACGCAAATAACAAACCTAACAACATACCAAAAACAGGAATAGCCATCACTAACGGTAATTGGTCGACCTGAATATTCACGCCGTTATCCACTAAGTTGTTATACAACAAAGTATTAAGGAATATTTTACCAAAGCCGACAGGCAACAACATATAAGTAGACGTTAGCCCGAATGTTAAAATACAAGCAACCGCTCTTCTATCTAATTTAAGCTGGGCCATTACATGTAACAAAGGAGGAATTAAAATTGGAATAAAGGCGATATGAACAGGAACAATATTTTGTGAAGAAATGGCGGCTAATAAAATAACACCAAACAGAATACTTTTAACCCAAATGGTACTGCCAACAGAAGCGTCTTTGCCACTAATTTGAGTGATCACTTTATTGGCTAACACATCAGTAATGCCTGACTTGGAAATTGTGACAGCAAAAGCACCTAACATGGCGTAATTTAACGCAATAGCCGCACCACCACCTAAACCTTGAGTGAACACGTTAACAGTTTCTAGCAGAGGTAGACCGCCAACAACGCCGCCGACTAACGCGCTTAAGAGTAAAGCGATAACAATATTAACGCGCACTAAACTTAAGCCAACCATAAGCAATACCGCAACAACAACAGCGTTCATACTTCTTCCTAATTGAGGGGGTGTAATTAATATTGTGGGATTATCTCTTAATTAGCTGAAATTACTAGTCTCATGTAAGCATTCCCTAAGGATATTAATAATTTACTCACGAATAATAAAAATTAAAATAAATACAATAAACTCGGAGTTTTGACCTTTAGTTAGTTGATAAGTTCATCATTACAAACTACTCTCTACTGACTTTTATGTTGAATTACTACTGAGAAATATGAAAATTTATGTCGTTATTTTATTTTGTATTTTTCAGCTGTTCAGCCCAAATATACAAGCATCTACAGAACAATCTTTTATCCCCGAAAAAGCAACGCAAATTTTATTTATAAACTCGTTAAATCAAGATATGCCTTGGCAAAAAACGATTGAGTCAGGATTACGTAACGAATTAACCGAACAAGCGTCTAGCTTTGATCTGTTTGTTGAAAATATGGATACGGGACGATTTGACCAAGCTCAGCAAAAATCAGTAATGAAGCTTTACTTACAAGAAAAATATCGTGAGAAAAAAGTAGATATCATTATTAGCTTAGGCGTTTCAGCTGCCGCATTGTTGTCTGAATTAGAACCATTTTTTACCGAAATACCCAAAATATACTTAAGACCGGGCTCTAAGTTTACAGTGCCAGATAAAGACGTTGGGATAACTATTCGCCCTAGATTAAATTATAAAAAAGCAACTCAAGACGCTGTTGATTTAATTAATCCTCAAAAAATAATACTTATCTTGGATACCAAAAGTGACTTAGACCTCAGTTTTTACCGACGTATAATGCCGATTATTAATGATGATTTTTCACATCTAGCCGTCGAAAAATGGTTGGATATTCCAACAGAAGAATTAATTGAAAAAGTGAATAATGCTCCATCCGACGCCATTATATTGTTCATGCCTATTTTTCGAAGTTATAACGATAATATACTTAACCCATATCAATTCTTACAGTTGATAACGAGTAAAAGCCCAGCACCTATTTTTAGTTACTGGCATTCATTGTTTGGTTCTGGAATTGTTGGGGGTTATTTATTATCAGGTGAAATTATTGGTAAAAAAGCGGCCGATTCAATAATTTACTTTCATGATTATAAAAGTTTAAAAGTCGTAAATTCGGAAGAATTAAGCTCTTATTATTATGATTGGAGACAATTAGATAAATTTGCCATCGCCCATGAAAAATTACCTACCGACTCAGTAATTTCTTATTATGTACCTTCATATTTTGAAAAAAATCACACGCTTATTTATAGCGCAATTGCCGTTATAGCAATGTTAACTGGCTTTTTAGCTTTTGTATTATTTTCAAATAATAAACGAGCACAACTGCTAAAAGAGCTTGATAACGAAAAGTTGAAATTAGAATCTCGTGTTATTGAAAGAACTGAAGAACTATTAATTGCAAAAGAAGAAGCTGAACATTTAACATCCGTAAAATCAGACTTTTTAGCTAATATGAGTCATGAAATAAGAACGCCAATGAATGGCGTTATTGGGCTCACCAATATTTTACTCAATAGCGATTTACCAGAAAAACAAAAACAATACCTAGATAAAATCAAATACTCGTCAGATCAATTACTCATAGTGATCAATGATATTTTAGACTTTTCTAAAATTGAATCCGGTAATATTAATCTTGAAGACTTCCCTTTTTCGATTCACTCGATTGTCGATTACATCAAAACCACATTTGAAAGCCAAGCTGAAGAAAAAGGCATAGAGTTTGTCATTAATGTTACCGATAACGTTAATCCAGATTTAATCGGTGATGTAGTTCGTATCAATCAAGTACTACTAAACCTATGTTCTAATGCGATTAAATTCACGCCTCATGGCAAGGTATCCATAAGCATTCAAACTGAACCTACGATAAACGAGCATGAAGAAGTGATCATGCACTTTATCGTTAAAGACTCAGGCATAGGTATAGCACCTAAAAACGTACCACACTTATTTGAAGCTTTTACTCAAGAAGATAGCTCAACTACCAGAAAGTTTGGTGGAACTGGCCTAGGTTTAACCATTAGTAAACGTTTATGTAAATTAATGGGTGGTGACATTTCGGTAAGCAGTACACTAAATGTAGGTAGTGTATTCACCGCCTCAATTAAACTAAAACTTCATACTCAAGTACTAACACCTAACTGCCAGAACTTAGTATTCCCGGACGTTTTTGATGTATTGGTGGTCGACGACAATACCTTAGCGCTAAATGCAATTGAGAAACAACTTTCACTGATGGGATTAAGCTGTACCTTGTGTACATCTGGGCAGCAAGCTCTCGATCTTATAAAAAAACGGCAAGATAAGTTTAAAGTCATTATTACCGATTGGAGTATGCCAATTATGAATGGTGAAAGCTTTTTGACCCATATAAAAAATATGGACTCTAAGCCTTGCGACATTATCATTGTCCTTACGGCCTATAGTAAAAGTGCAATAAACGATTTAGCCAACAAACTAAATATCAATACCGTTTTAGAAAAGCCCGTTCTTACCAGTTTATTATATAGCGTTATTCAAACTAACATTGAGAACTCAGTAACATTGGCACTACCAAATAATGGAGAATCATTAGACGGATTAAAAGTATTAGTCGCGGAAGATAACGTGATTAATCAATTGGTCATAACCAAAATGTTAGAGAAAGAAGGCATTGTTTTTCAACTAGTAGACAATGGTTTTGATTGCACCCAAGCGATTGAAAATGAAGACTTTGATTTAATATTAATGGATATCCACATGCCAGTGATGGATGGTGTTGAAGCAAGTAAAATCATACGCAACTCTACTAACGAAAAAGTAGCTAACATTCCAATTATCGCCCTGACAGCCAATGTCATGTCAGATGATATTCAGTACTACCTTTCCATTGGTATCAATGCTCATATTGCAAAACCAACTCAGCCAAAAGATTTACACAACACAATTGTAGAATGCTTAAAAGATTGTTCCGATTACTTTGATAAAATCGCATAACAAACCTTCTTAATATTTGCTGATACGCCTTTAGCTAGCAAAATAAATAAGTACGTAGTTATTTATCCTCTAAAAAAAAGAGAGCCTATAAGCTCTCTTCAATGATTGTATTACTTTGTTGTGTACTGATTAGAATAGATTAATTGCGACAGATGAGTGACCACAGCTATTAATTACAATCACTTATAGATAGTTATTCGGCTGCCTAATAAAGGCTTCTAATACATCTATATTCTGAGTTAGCTGTAACTTTAATCTGTCTTTAAACATAACCGTCAATTTATCAAGTCGGTCAAATTCAGTGTGCCAAATCATGCCCCATTTTTTCTCAGTATCTCTATCGCAAGCCGTTAACCCGTCTTGCTTTAAACAATTCCAAGCATCTTTGTGCGTGGTTTGTGAATAACCGTCATTACCTGAATGTCCGTCAATGGCAAAGTTTGTCGCTTCTAAATACGCAATGGGGATACCATTACAGGCAAAAAGAGCATGATCAGACCAACTGCCCGTTTGCCCTTGAGGGTAACCTTGAAATGCAGGATGTAATTGATGACTATTTTCAGCAAATAAGTCTTTAGAGATAGAAAGCAATTCATCTCTTAATTTTGTTGAAGAGTTATAATTAGGTTTGCTTACAGCTTTACATTTATAAGGCGTTTCATGAGCGCTATGCACGTAGAGTTTATCGCCACCAATTATGGTATCTAAGTTAATCATACCTACAACATGTTTAAGTGATTCTTGTTGTTGTCCCACATAGGCTTTAGAGCCTTGCAAACCAAATTCTTCCGCACCAAAGGCAACTAATCTAACCGTAACCGCTAGCTTTTGTGCTTTTAAACGATTCGCTAAGTCAAGAATTGCTGCGACTCCAGAACCATTATCCGTCGTGCCTAGACTGCCTTGCTTTTCACCTGTTGAGTCATAATGAGCCCCAATAACTAGGATTTTATCTGACTGACCTTTTATGGTGATAGACAAGTTTTCAGACGTTAATTTTTGACCTTTAAGAGAGAATTCAAATGGAAATCCATTAACTGTATAACCTAATAACTGCCACTGTTTTTTGATCCAAACGGCGGTTTCTTTTTCTTTATCTGAGCCGGCGGGTCTTGCGCCAATACCTGAGGTTTCGTCGGTTAATTCAATCAGCTTTTGCCAAGCAAAATCGTCAGCTGATACTGGTTTTGAAAAGCTAAATAATAAACATAATGTTAAAAGATATTTCACGCGGGTTTCCGTATATTTGATGCCAATGTAAGTAGCAGTAAAATACAGGTAAATTGATAGGATAAAAAGATAAATGATATGAAGTAAAAATATTACGAGGTGAATGAAATATCAACCACCCCGTATAAATTGCTATTTAATTACACGTAACCAAATTTAATATGGCTAGTTAACTACAGCTTAGTTAAATGCGGTTAACTAAGTGCATGACTAACTGATAATTAAAAAGCGAGTTTTGCTGATACTTGCATATAAGTTGAATCAGCATCGGCTTCAGCCATTTCAAAGTTACCAACTTCAGCACCAATTGAAAATTTAGGTGTGTAATTTTTGAATATGTTTACACCCCAATGACTTCTGTCTACATCACTTTCAGTTGTTGTGATATTGCCATAAAATACTGAACTACGAACAGCCTCTGTCCAAAAATGACGATACGCCACCATGAAACTACTCGACTCTTCTACTTCTTCTCCCACTAAATCTTGTGCCGCGGCAACACCTACATAACGACCTAAATTGCCTTGATGAAGTTGGAACCTAAAGTCATCTTTACCTGCAACATTAATTTTACCCGCAACAGATACGCCGGCTGCACTTTCAGTTTCGCCTGTTAATGTAGTTAATTGTCTTACTAAAGCAGCAACAGAAACATTACCCCAGTCACCTTTAAATTGATATTTGGCGATCATATCAGGCATAGAATCATTGGTTGGATCACCACCGTATGACTCTGGATTCTCTAACGCTACTGAGAAACCATTTTTGCTATATCTAACTTGTGTGTTTCGAACAAACGCTTCACCTACCATAGCACCAGCAAAATCAACTGTTTCTGCCAAAGCACTGGTATTCATAAACGTGGTCCATGTTTGACCAATAACAAAGTTGTCATATTTAATCGTGGCATGACGTAAACGCGGATTAGATGAATTAGAGATAATTTCATTACCACCGCCGCCGTAAAAATCCATTTCAATAAATGCCGTTACACCATTACCTGTATATGTGGTGTTGATCCGAGACTCGTTAGCAAAAAACTTAGTTTGTGAAGCATCTTCAGCCAATACCGTCCCTGAACCTATCCAGAAATCACGATATCCAACATTACCATCTACATGGCGTCCATCTATTTTAATAAAACCACCAAATTTAATAGTTTCATCATCATTTACTTTTATTTCGTAAGCGGCATAAGAGGCACCACTTAGTAATACGGTTGATAGTACAGTTGCAGACGTTAATACATTTATTATTTTTTTCATTTTATTAAACCCTGTTTCATCTAAATTCAAACATGTGAAGTATCTACTTATAGTTGACACTCTACTGCTATGCAACTTCTTCGAGTTGTAGTTTTCGGAATCCATTATTTGAAAAGAATAAAAATTAAACAATTAGCAATTAGTCTATTCGACTAAGGTCTAATAGCATTCGAAAGGTCATTTCGACTAAGGTTTATTCCATTAAAAAGAACTAGTTGTCATAAAACTTAGTCCAAAATCAATCTACTCATTAGGTGCCTTATTATGACCTCAAAATCATATGCAATACCAAAATTTGACCATAACAATTCAACCCCTTTAACTATTGAGCAATATCATGATTTATATCAAGCCTCAATTAACGAACCTGACAATTTTTGGGACATTCAAGGGCAAAGACTAGATTGGACAAAACCTTATACAAAAGTCAAAGACACACGCTTTAACAAAGGTGATGTGAAAATCGATTGGTATGCAGATGGCGAACTAAATGTTTGTACTAACTGTGTAGATAGACACTTACCTGATCACGCGGACCAAAGTGCCATTATTTGGGAAGCTGATAGCCCAGGTCATAGTAAGCACATTAATTATCAAGAACTACACGATGAAATATGCAAATTAGCAAACGGCTTAAAATCACTTGGGGTTAAAAAAGGTGACCGAGTTGTTATTTATATGCCTATGGTGCCAGAAGCCGCTTATGCAATGTTAGCTTGTGCCAGATTAGGTGCCATTCATTCTGTAATATTCGCAGGTTTCTCTCCTCATGCAATTGCCGATCGTATTATAGACTGTGAAGCAAAAGTAGTTATCACATCAGACATTAGTAAACGTGGCGGGAAAAGCTTGCCATTAAAAGCAAATGTAGATGAAGCATTAGCTAGAGATGACGTCACTACAATTGAAAAAACCATCGTATTTAATCACGACGATACAGAAATGCCATTATTAGATGGTCAAATTTGGTGGCACAAATTAACTGAAAACTGTGATACTAATTGCCCAGCAGAACCTATGAATGCTGAAGATCCACTTTTCATTCTGTACACTTCAGGTTCAACTGGTCAGCCAAAAGGTTTAGTTCATACCACTGGCGGCTATTTAGTTTATGCATCACTGACCCATCAAATGATTTTTGATTATAAGCCTGGCGAAGTTTACTGGTGTGCTGCAGATGTTGGTTGGGTTACCGGTCATACCTATATTGTTTATGGGCCACTTGCTAATAGAGCAACAACCGTAATGTTTGAGGGTATTCCAACTTACCCAGATGAACGTCGTATTGGCCAAATAATTGATAATCATAACGTTAATATTCTATATACAGCGCCTACTGCGATTAGAGCATTAATGGCAAAAGGTGACTTGGCAGCAAAAGACTCTCACCGTGATTCGTTACGTTTATTAGGTAGTGTAGGTGAACCTATTAATCCTGAAGCGTGGCAGTGGTATTACGAAGTTGTTGGTAAATCTAGATGCCCAATTGTTGATACTTGGTGGCAAACTGAAACGGGTGGCGCAATGATCACTCCTCTTGCTAGCTCTACAAAATTAAAACCTGGCTCTGCAACCTTCCCATTTTTTGGTGTGCAACCAGCTTTAGTTGACGCTGAAGGTAATGAACTTGAAGGCGAAAACGAAGGTAACTTAATCATTAAAGATTCTTGGCCTGGACAAGCCAGAACCATACATGGCGATCATAAGCGTTTTGAAGAAACTTACTTCTCAGCATACGAGAATGTCTATTTCACCGGTGATGGTTGTAAACGTGATGCCGACGGATATTACTGGATAACAGGCCGTGTAGATGACGTTCTTAACGTGTCAGGTCATAGGTTAGGTACGGCTGAAATTGAAAGCTCATTAGTTGCGCACGAAAAAGTCGCAGAAGCTGCCGTTGTAGGTTATCCTCATGATATTAAAGGCCAAGGTATTTATGTTTATATCACTCCTATATCTGGGACGGAAGTAACGGAAGAGTTAACCAAGTCTGTACGCGACTGGGTTCGTCACGACCTTAGTCCGATAGCAACACCAGATATGATCCAGTGGACAAACGGTTTACCAAAAACCAGAAGTGGAAAGATCATGCGCCGTATATTAAGAAAAATTGCAGCTGATGATTTTGCTCAATTGGGCGACACGTCTACTTTGGCCGATCCAAGTGTGGTGGACTCCATCATAGAAAATCGACTAAACAGATGAGTGTATGGCTAACTTTTTAATTGCAGATGACCACCCTTTATTTCGTGAAGCGCTTATTGGCGCTTTACGAAGTCAATTTTCTGAGCTGAGTATTGTGGAGTCAGATTCGCTTGAATCCACTATTCAGCAAATTGAAAGCCACGATGATCTAGACTTAGTATTGCTAGATTTACATATGCCCGGTAGCGGCGACTTGTATGGCATTATTAGAATTAGAGAAGACTTTCCGGAATTACCAGTTGCAGTAATTTCTGGCTCAGATCAATTGGACATCATCTCAAAAGTGATGGGCTTTGGTGCAATGGGCTTTATTTCAAAGTCATCCTCGTCAGTTCAAATAGCCCAAGCAATTAACAACATATTAGAAGGTGATACTTGGCTTCCGCCTGGCATTGCCAATCAAATTCAAGCGCTGTCTAGCGACGACTTAAACTTAGCTAACCGAGTCGCTAAGTTGACGCCTCAGCAATATCGAGTTTTATATTTATTACACGAAGGTATGCTAAACAAACAAATTGCTTACGAGCTTAATGTGACAGAAGCCACTATAAAGGCCCATATTACGGCAATATTTAAAAAGTTGGGGATCAATAATAGAACCCAAGCTGTGTTACTTGCAGAGAAACTACAGTTAGAGCCTAGCGTGTCGAGCCACTCATAGAAGGATAAATAAAGTGAACTCAGCAAAAAATGAAAGTGAAATTAACAATAAAACATTTAAAGATTTCTATTTTATGATTGGTTTTAGCCTCGCATTAATTGCGGGGATAGCGATAGGATCATCTTTAATTAGTCTTTTAGACAAGCTGATAACGCAACTGTGATATTTATATCCAGTAAATTCGAGCTATGTATTTAAGCTTAAATAGCGCTTACTGGCTCCAATGCAATTTACTCAAATATATTCACGGTAGTATAATTTAAACATCAGTTTCGAATCTGTGGGTTATACTGACGGCTACAATTTGTTATAGTGACGAACTAACAGCCTTAGGCCGTGTCAATTAATCTTATAAAGAGTAAAATAACGTAATGAAGACATTTTCAAATATTGCAGAATTGATTGAAGTTTATGAAGCCGAAATTGATTCGCTTAACGTTAGTATTGCTGCTTTAAAGAAAAAACCACAAAGTTTTAATGAACGAGTGCTTTTTAATTACATTGATACAGGTAGCACAGGTAAAACAAAAGATTTTGTTAGAGCATTAGGTATAATGTCTGAACGTGGTTCACTATTTTCTTCTGCCGATGTCAGTAAATTGATAAAAGACGGCGCTGGCGACGTTTCACCTGAGTTGCTTGCAATAGCAAGAAAGGTAGTTGGAATGAAAAAAAGAAACGGTAAAGGCTAATAATTTAGCTATAATTGACAATAGTAAGCATTGATTGCAAGTTTGGTGTAGCCAAACACTAATAAAAAATTTAAACTAGCCAAAGTAAAGTTAGTTGAATAGAATTCAAAGTCTGATTTGTAATGGTGATAACAAGTCAGAAATTTATTTTTCACCGAAGAGAAAGAGAAAGTTATGAGTAAAGGTACAGTTAAGTGGTTCAGTGCAGATAAAGGTTTCGGATTCATTACTCCTGAAGATGGAAGCAAAGATTTATTTGTTCACCATTCAGAAATTCAAGCAGGCGGTCAATTTGCAACATTAGATGACGGTCAAGCTGTTGAGTTTGAAGTTGGCCAAGGTCCTAAAGGTCCATGTGCAAACAAAGTTGTTGCTGTTTAAGCGATAATTAATAGGCAGCTGGTGCGCATTGCGCATTGGCTTTCCTATACTTCCCCTGCAATAGATTCCAATTTACCTCTAAATACATACATCCACAAAAATAAACTTCCGATATATACATATTCAACCAAGTACAATATTCCAATCAATAAACTAAAATATTATTCTTATTAAATAGATTTAGACTCTCGTACTCCAAGTGTTAGTTAACTTAACTCGCTATTACCTCTCCTATTGTTCTTACTGCTTTTGCACCAAACTCTTCAGCCAAGATTTTAACGCTGCTGGTTTTAATGGTTTTGGCATATAGCGTACATCTAATTGCTTACATGTTTCTTTTAAGCTCTCTTCTTTTACCGCTGTTATTAGCGCGGCGGGAATATCTAAGTCCCAATGAGATCTAACTTGCTGAATCAACTCTAAACCTGATGTAGTGGAAGGTACTAATTGATAATCAATTAATAATACATCTGGGCAAACGCACTCAGGTAGTTGCAAGTATTCACTCAGAGCTTCTACGCTTGAGAAACATAAACAATGACAGTTCCATTTCTCTAACAATGACTTCATCGCATCCAAGTTTTGAGTCTCATCATCAACGCAAATAACATTCAAATGATTAAATTGGCTAGACTCATGTAGAGCAAATTGTGATGCTTCTGCAACTAGGTTAGGATCGCCAAGTTCAATCGTCACACCAAAACAAGAACCTTTACCAAATCGAGAGCTTAGTTTTATTGGGCATTTAAGCTGCTCACTCATACGTTCAACTACACCTAAGCCTAATCCTAGTCCTTTAATGCTTCCGGTATGAGTACGATAAAAGTCCTGGAAAACATGCTGATGGTCAGACTGTGAGATGCCCTCTCCGGTATCCCATACTTCAATTCTTATACTTCCTTGTCCATTGCTGCTTTTTACATAACGAATCCCAATTAACACTTTACCTTCATGAGTATATTTAGCGGCATTCGATAAAAAATTCTGCAAGATCCTACGTAAATACGTAGCATCGCAATGCACCACCTCATCATGCCAATGCTCAATAAACTTAATTCCCTTTTGTTGGCACTGGGCGGCTATTTCATCACATAACGGTCGTAACACGCTGGATAACTTAAAGTGGGTAAAGGTCGGCACTAATGCCCCTTGCTCTAATTTAGATATTTCCAATAACGTCGCGAGTAAGTCTTCCATTGCATACAAGGACTGGTCGACTTTATCTAAGGTTTGATGTTGGCTTTGAGTAAGTGAGTCTTCACTTAATGATGAAACATATAACCTTGCTGCGTTTAATGGTTGTAATACGTCGTGGCTCGCTAGCGCTAAAAATCGGGTTTTTGAGGCATTTGCTTGTTCAGCTTCTTGTTTTGCTAGCCTTAATTCTTGGCTAATTTCACTTATTTGATCGACTCGACGTTTCACCTTATGTTCAAGGTTAATATTGGCGTCTTTTAATGCTTGTTCCGTTTCTATAAAACTGGTGATGTCATTGAAACTCGTTACAAAACCACCATTAGGTAATGGATTACCAACCATTTCTATCACTCGACCGTCTGAGCGTCTGCGGATAAAACTGTGTTTTTGACTGCTTTTTAAATGCGATAGACGTTTATTTACTAGCTCGTCAATTTCGCCATGACCACACTCGCCTCTTAATGCATTAAATTTGATTAAGTTTTTAATTGGTAATCCAACTTTTACCATCGACTTAGGGTAATCAAATAATTCTAAGTATTGCTTATTCCAGGCGACTAAATTTAAGTCTTTATCTATAACACTAATACCCTGACTTAAATTTTCTAACGAGCTAAACAAAATAGCCTGGTTGGTTTTTAATGCCATCGTGGTGTCATCAAAGAAATTTACAACATCTTCAACATCTAATTGCTTACCGGACAATACAATATTCACCAAAGATTGAGCTGATGATGCTCCGAGCACACCGGCTAACATTCTTTCGCAATACTCGACAAAGTGATGAGTTAATTCCTCAGTGTCTTTTAACTTAACGATTTGGCTGCCCTCTTTAATGGCCAGCTCTTCTTGGTCTTGCTCGTACTCCAGTAATAGCTGATCACATCTACCATTACCTAAAAAGGTAAGTAACAAGTCGGTTAAGTCTTTTACACTTGCGCTGGTGTGCAGTAATTTTTGACGAGCAATTGGCACCTTAACGTTAGGATGAACAAACGCAGCTGCTTGAATTTTATCAATTAATCGCTCTTTAGCCATTAACGAAAATACATAATAAGCCAAGCTATTGACAATTAAACTAATGATCACGCCTTGGCTAAT
Source organism: Psychrosphaera saromensis (assembly GCF_002954545.1). Lineage (GTDB taxonomy): Bacteria > Pseudomonadota > Gammaproteobacteria > Enterobacterales > Alteromonadaceae > Psychrosphaera > Psychrosphaera saromensis. Next base: position 159,513 of record NZ_MSCH01000003.1, read on the forward strand.
GATCCCACTGTGCTGTGAGACATCACTTGCGGAAGCAAGAGGCATAAGTAGAAACATCAGCCAACTTAAAAAACCGAGAGTTAAACCAGCGTAAACTCCATTAGCATGGCCTTTACGCCAGTATAAGCCACCAATAATAGCCGGTAGTAATTGGATCACTAACGAAAACGCAATAAGCCCTATGCTGTGTAACGACGTTTGATTGGCCCAGGATAAATAATAGGCGTAGGACAAGAGTAAAATAGCGCCTATGGTAAATTGTCTAAGAGGCACAACTTTAAATTTATACATTCCTTGGTCGAGGATTTGATGACTGTCGCGTTTTAACAATAACGGCATAAATACATCGTTTGTGATCATGGTACTTAACGTTAATGTCGCAACAATGATCATGGCACTAGCGGCCGAAATACCACCTAAAAATACAAAGATAGTTGCCCAATGACTATTAACGTACATTGGCAATTCCATTGTAAAAATGTCTTTATTTACGCCAGTATCCAATAAGAAATAATGACCCGCAAGAGCAATAGGAATAATCGCAGCAGCTGTCAGTATTAAATATAAAGGGAACAACCAGCGTGCTGTTTGTAAATTTTTAGAGTCGCTATTATCTACTACCATGACATGAAACTGCCTTGGCAAACATAATATTGCAGCACCCGCCATAAAGGTTTGGACAATAAAATCTAAACTAAAAAAACGGTCTGTGGTCCAAATCGTTTCTGGCAGAGGTGGTAAATCAGCAATTTCTATTTGATCAAATAAAGTGAATGCAATCCAGGCTGAAACCATTAGACCGAGTAGCTTAAACAGTGATTCAAAGGCAATGGCAAAAATTAATCCTGATCTATATTCAGTCACATCGGCTTTTCTTGCACCATATAAAATGGCAAAGAGCGCAATTAATAATGCGGCTAAAAATGCGGAGGTGTATTCAATACCAGTCACACTATCGTTTACTAAAGTAAGAGCTGAAAAGCTCGCGTTAATGGCTTTTAGTTGTAATGCAATATAAGGAATGATGGCCAAGGTTGCGATTACCGTGACGATAAGCGCCGTTTGCTGACGTTTCCCGTAACGTGCAGAAATAAAGTCGGCAATAGACGTTAAATTTTGTTTCTTAGATACTTTAACTAATTTGGCTAATATCGGATAACCAAATAACATCAATAAAATGGGGCCTAAAAGAATTGGTAAAAACTGCCAACCGTCGGTAGATGCTGTGCCTACAGCTCCAAAGTAAGTCCAACTAGAACAGTATATGCCCAGCGCAAAAGCGTAAATGATAGGATGATGAGTGATCTTTTGTGATAACGGATTATTAGTTCTATCGCCCCAACGAGCAATTGAGAACATTAACCCTGCATATATAGCTGAAACTATAATTATCACTGCGGTCATTCATTTTTCCTTATGCGTTATCTGTATTGTGTGCCGAATTCATAAACTAAGTACGTTTATCTGTGTCGCCACTATTTGCACATCTATGATGCTAAGTAGCTAAATTAACACATCTTTTAATTGCATGTTGCTCGCTTTTTTCTCATCTATCATAGTGAGATACAACTCTGCGGTAGCAATTGCATCGGATAAGGCATGATGTTGCTGATAAAAAGGCAATTTGGCTCGTTTTCTTAAATTAGCCAAGGTTAAATCTTGCGGTTCAAAAGGCAGCCCTCGTCGATTAAATGCTTTGTTTGCTAACACTAAAGTATCAATCATAGGCAATACTGGCGCGACGCCATACAACTTTATGCAAGCTTCATTAATAAACTCACGTTCAATTTTGTTAAAGTGAACTAACATGACTTTACCGGCTATCAACTTTAAAAACTCATCCATAACTTGCCTAAGTGGCGAACCAGATTGGCATTCAGAGTCGGTAATTGTATGAATGGTCACGTTGTCAGCATCAAGCGCTTGGTCAATGGCAATGATTTTATGGAAGCTTGAACCCAATTGAATTTGGCTATGGGACATATTTACGCAGCCAATACTCAATAACTTATCTTGTTCTGCATTTAATCCTGTTGTTTCAAAATCGACAGACACTATATCAACCGACGACAATTGAGCATTTAACGCTGGCATTGGCACAGACAAAAAGTCATAAAGCCCGTTATCTTTGGGCAAACGTTTCAGTAGTGACAGTCGCACTTTTTCATACTTACGATTTGCCGGTGTAAGCAACCAAGCCAAAGGCATTACAACATTACCTGTCGAGCATCTTGTAAGGTTTTAATTACCTTAAATGCATCTTTTAAATGTGTGCGTTCCAGCCGTGAAATATCCCCAGGTGATAAATAATTGTTAACTGGTAAATCAGCCAAACTTTTTTTCAGATACAAGCCTAATTTTAATTGGACCAAAAATTCAAATGCATCAATCAAACTAAGGGCTGATGAGCGACTCACGACACTATTGCCGGTTTTACATTCTGCCACTTTTTGTAGTCTGCCTATTGTGCAGGTTTCTTCTATTCCCAAAGCTAAAGCATAAATACGAGCCAAGTCGACAATGGGCGCAATAGCATTATGTTTCAAGTCCATGGTAGATTTATTATCCCCACTTGAGATTAAGACAAAGTCCCGAATAAAACCTAACGGCGGGCGATTGGACTGCATATTTTTACTTAGGTGAGCCAAAAACAATGTGCTTTTAGTGGTTTTACTCAGCACGTATTTTTTGATGTCACTAACTAAACTCATTTCGCCATACACAAAACTTAAGTCAAAGAAGATACTAGAATTTAATAGCGCTTGTGGCGATGGGGTGTCAATCCAAGTTCGAAAATAATCAAGCCATACTTTTTGAGTCTGTCGCCACTTAATATTGCTCGCCATCACATTGCCAGGGCAATAAACAAAACCACATAGGTTTAAGCCATCACAGACAAAATTAGCTAATTTTTTAAACCAGTCAAAATGCTCAGGTAATGCACTGTCACTGATTATCAAACCATTATCTTGATCCGAATAGGCTAACTGCTCTTGCCTAGCTAATGATCCTGCCGAAAACCAGGCAAAAGGAACGGGAGCTTGTCCTAATTCTTCTTGGCCTAGCTCTATTAGTTTTACAGTAAGTGCTTTTGATAATGCACTAATACTCTTACCTATTTGTAATCCGGCTATGCCTAGCTTAGTCATTTTCAATTGCACGTCAGGTAACATAACGCCAACTTTAACTAATTCATCCACGGTTTTCGCTCGTCGAATAACACTAATGAGATGAGCGGCATTCTGTGCTTCTTTGTGCATTAAGTCGGTAATGGTGATAACGCCATGTAACTGGCTGTTTTTAGTAACAAGTAAGTGATGGATATTCTTATCCATCATCATGATCAGTCCATCAAAAGCAATACTACTGGCATCTATGCTGTATAAATCTTTGGTCATGATCTCACTAACTTGAGTGGTATACGGCAAAGCTTCGGCGACACAACGAACACGAATATCTCTGTCTGTGACTATACCTAACTCTTTGATACCAATTGAGCCTTCCTGCTTTAAAACAACCAGACTGGAGTAGCCTAAACGAGTCATTTTCTCTGCCGCTTGCTGAATCGTTTCATCTTGTGAAATGGTGGCAGCTTGTTTGGAAATTAAATCCCCAATTAAAGTATTATTTAACGGAGATGCACTTATTTCAGTGGCATGTTGGCTAATGATTGTTTGTTTTAATCTAGTCTCATGGGAGACAGTTAAAAATTGCATAACGCTTGGGTATTCACCCACGGCCGACAAAACATCATCAAGTTTTAAGCAATAGACTAAGGCATCTTCTTCTACTACTAAGGTTGAGTTGTTGTTTAAAATTAACTGACGACACAAATCACCTTCGCCGTATTTTTCAATGGTACTTGTTTCATTATTTATACAGGTTCGTTTTACCAATATGCCTTTTTTGATCAGTAATATCGTGTCTTGTAACTCGTCATTGTCGGTGAGCACCTGGCCTGCGGTAACATAAGTAATGGTTATGTTTTTTGTTAATTCTTGTAAGACTTGCTTTGGCAAGATATCAAATGGAGGAATTTGTTGAACAAACATGACATGTTCTATTAACTCGCTATTCATCTCTTTTCCCTAAATCCATTCAAATCTGCAATTTCATTACACATTAATTATTTACATGCTTTATTTTTAAAGGGTTAACGCCATTTTTACAAGATTTAAATCACCTCTTTAGACTAAAGTTGAATACCGCACATGTAATCTCATTGTTAATGTAATTCTAGTTGGTTGGTGTATCAATGTTGTTGAAGGTCTACGTGCTTAACTTTTACGATTCGGCTTTAACAGGGTTAGCTTCTGAGAGTTTAGTTTCCACGACAGCGATACATCACATCTCCCCTTGCAATTAACAGAGATTAATTTGGAGTAAGTTGTGGAAAATAAAACGTCATATTGGCAAGAAAATCTTCGCCTAATATTTATCTGCTTAATAATATGGTTTGTTGTGTCATTTGGTCTAGGCATTATGTTTGTCGAAGAACTTAACACAATACGATTAGGCGGTTACAAACTCGGATTTTGGTTCGCTCAACAAGGTTCTATCTATACCTTCCTAGGTCTTATTTTTTGGTATACCAAAAAAATGAATGACCTAGATAAAAAATATAATGTGGAGGAAGAATAATGGAACAGCTGAAACTCTTTACCTATATCGCCGTATTCGGCTCTTTTGCGTTATATTTCGCTATTGCTTGGTGGGCTCGTGCTACCACAACTAGCGATTTTTATGTTGCAGGTGGTGGTATAACGCCACTACAAAACGGTATGGCTATTGGTGCCGACTGGATGAGCGCCGCGTCGTTTATTTCTATGGCGGGCTTAATCGCTTTCCTTGGTTATGGTGGCTCTGTATTTTTAATGGGTTGGACTGGCGGTTATGTGTTACTCGCTATGCTACTTGCCCCTTATATGCGTAAACACGGTAAATTTACCGTGCCAGAATTTATCGCTGATAGATATTATTCAAAAACAGCTCGTATAGTTGCTGTTATTTGTTTAATCATCGCTTCATTAACCTACATCATAGGTCAAATGAAAGGTGTAGGCGTTGCTTTCTCTCGCTTCTTAGAAGTTGAATATGACAATGGTTTATACATAGGTATGGCGGTTGTTTGGGTTTATGCTGTTTTAGGTGGCATGAAAGGTATTACTTACACGCAAATCGCACAATATTGTGTACTTATTTTTGCTTATACCATCCCAGCTGTATTTATTTCATTAGAATTAACGGGTAACCCAATTCCACAACTTGGCTTAGGTAGTACACTTGCCGATGGCAGTGGTATGTACTTACTCGACAAGCTCGACTTAGTCGTTACAGATTTAGGCTTTAAAGAATACACCACAGACAACATGGGCGGTTCAGTTAATATGTTCGCTTATACTCTATCATTAATGATAGGTACTGCGGGTCTTCCTCATGTGATCATGCGCTTCTTCACGGTTCCTTCAGTAAAAGCAGCACGTTCATCTGCAGGTTATGCTTTAGTATTCATCGCGTTACTTTATACAGTTGCTCCAGCTGTTGGCGCAATGGCTCGTTTAAACCTTATGAATACGATTGAACCAGTCGCTGGTCAAAATTTAGAATATGCAGAACGTCCTCAATGGTTTAAAGATTGGGAAAATACTGGATTATTAAAATACGAAGACAAAAACGGTGATGGTAAAATTCAATACACGGCAAATGCAGAAACAAATGAAATGGTTAAAGTTGACCGTGACATTATGGTTCTTGCTAACCCTGCTATTGCGAATTTACCGAACTGGGTTATTGCACTGGTTGCCGCAGGGGGGATTGCAGCAGCACTGTCCACCGCAGCAGGTTTATTATTAGCTATTTCGTCATCGGTTTCGCACGATTTAATGAAAGGAGTCTTTACGCCTGACATATCGGAAAAGAATGAACTGTTGGCAGGTCGAGTAGTCATGACAATATCGATCATTGTCGCAGGTTATCTCGGACTCAATCCGCCTGGATTTGCCGCAGGTACGGTCGCGTTAGCCTTTGGTTTGGCTGCGTCATCTATCTTCCCTGCACTAATGATGGGTATATTCTCTAAACGTATGAACAGTAAAGCCGCTATCTGGGGTATGTGTTCTGGTATCGGCGTAACTATGCTGTATGTATTCCAACATAAAGGCATTATGTTTATCCAAGGCACTGATTTCTTGGGTGGTTTAGAGCCAAACTGGTTCTTTGGAATTTCACCTAACGCATTTGGTGTAATCGGTGCAGTTGTTAACTTTACCGTTGCCTTTGTAATCCTTCAGTTCTCAGAAGATGCTCCTGAAGAAATTCAAGAGATGGTAGAAAACTTCAGAACTCCAGTGGGTGAAGTAGTTGCGGCACACGATCACTAAACTTTAAGCAACACCGTTCCTAACTTGGCCTCTTCTTAGAGGCCTTTTTTTTCTCATACTTTTTAGTGAGCTATTTACTTAATTATTGCTTGTTTTGGCTATTGGACTTAGCTCTCAAATTAAGCTTTTTAATTTAACTATTTAATACCGCTTTTTTGATATAGTCTTTTACATGAGTTTTATTTTTACAGAAATTTTATATAAGCCCTTATTCGCCCTTAATAAAATCAATTACAATTAACGGATACGAAATGAACAAACATACCAAAACTGCATTATTTGTTGCACCAGTGTTAATAATTTTAGGTTATATATTGTCGGATATATATGTAGAGAACAAAGCCTACGACGACAAAGTCGTTCAGTTATCACCAATTGGTGTTTGCGACATTATCAACAAGTCTTGCGTATTAGAAGCAGACGATCTACAAATAAGCATTTATGATGAAAACGGAACAACCTTCGTCAACTCTACATTTCAATTAACTAAAGCGACTTTATTTTTGGTTGATATAAACGGCCAAAGCACAGAAGTAAAACTACAGATGCACGACAACCCATTTTATTGGAAACAAGAAACTCAGCTAAGGCAGTTAACGTCAAATTCAGGTGATAAGCACAAACTGAGATTGATAGCTGAAATCAAAGGCGGGAAATACATTAGCGAGTTTTATACTAAGACATTTTAAACTATAAAAAGTTAATCCCCAGCAGGTAATAATTATCACGATTTCAAGTGTAATATATATAATGACCTCAAAATAAACATTAAAGTGAATATTATGTCTGAGAAAAAAGTTAAGTTTGAATTTGAGAAAGCAACTAAGAATAGTGTGCGCTACAAAGAAGTACCAGAAGAAGGCATGCCGCCAATTATTGGTAGTATTTATGTGCAAAAATGGTTTGCTGGCGATACTAAAAATATTGAAGTCGTTATTAACAAAAAAGACTAATTAAAAAAGATTAATACACAAGATTAAGCAAACATTAGGCTAATTACAAAGGATGAGTTACTACTCGTACAACAAAGAGTAACTCATCCCCTATCTATACAATTCATTCCCAACACCCACCAGCAAAAAGCGCATTTAATATACAATTTAACGTTGACCACTACCGACTGGTAAAGTAACATGCGCGACCTGTACCCAAAGGTAAGGTTTTGTCGTAACCATTATCTAGGCGGACAAATATAAACTTATTTCAAATGTTGTATTAGCTTAAAGTTAATTAAAGGAACCCTTAATGTCTCTATCCTCTCTCACTGTCTTTAACTTCGGTTATCTTGGACTCTCAAATATTATTCGTAATTGCTCTCGTCTGCTTGTTGCAATCTCTTTTGCATTAACACTAGCTGCTTGTGGTGGAGGAGGTGGTGATTCGGGTGAAGAAGTTATAATAGAGGTACCTGTTGATGATGCTACTGATGCTGGTAGTGAAGTAGCTGTAGACACAACAGCTCCAATAATTACCTTAAATGGTGATGCAGAAGTAAATGCTGAATTTGGTAGTACATACACTGATTTAGGCGCAACTGCGACTGATGATGTGGATGTTGTGGTTGATGTTATTACTACAGGTGTAGATGTGATAGATACATCATCATTTTCTACTTATACTATTACTTACACAGCAACTGATGCAGCAAACAATACCACAACAAAAACACGCACAGTTACGGTTGTTGATACAACACCGCCTGTTATAACTCTAGCTGATGATGAAGATTTCAATTTAGTACAAAATAACCGCTACAGTAAGTACAGCGAGTCTGGCGCTACGGCCTTTGATCTAGCTGATGGAGACATTAACGTTGTTATTACTGGCGATGTGGATCATAGCGCAATTGGCACCTACACCATTACTTATACCGCAACAGACAATAGCAATAACATAACAACACTGTCTCGCAGCGTTAATGTAGAGGAGCAAACGCCATTTATTACGGTATGGGATACAAACCCTGCCGGCACTAATTTTTCTTCAGCAAGTAACCAAATAATAATAGGCACAGATGGTTCGGGATATAACTTCACTGTTGACTGGGGTGATGGCATCATTGAAGAAAATTTAACAGGAGATACAACCCATACTTATTCAGCCGAAGGTGAATACACAGTCAAAATAACTGGGGAATTTCCAGGGATATATTTTGGCTATCATACTAGGGGCTACGATAACGACAAATTGTTATCTGTTGAGCAGTGGGGTAACAACCCTTGGCAAAGTATGGAGAACGCATTTAATGAAACGAATCAAATGACATTTAACGCCACAGACGCACCTGATTTAAGCCAAGTTACAAGAATGAATAACATGTTTTACGATTGTTTAGCTTTTAATAGTGATATTAGCCATTGGGATGTTTCTAATGTCACTAATATGAGTGCTATGTTTGAAGAAACAAATAGCTTTAATCAAGATATTACTGCTTGGGATGTATCCAGTGTTACTAATATGAGTAGAATGTTTAAATATGCAGATGCATTTAACCAAGATATTAGTGCTTGGGACGTATCGAGTGTTACTAATATGAGTGAAATGTTTGCCAATACTGAGATTTTCAATCAAAGTTTGAACGATTGGGACGTGTTAAACGTAACCGATATGCACGATATGTTTAGTGTAGCAGAAGCTTTTAATCAAGACATTAGCCAATGGGATGTTTCCAATGTAACTACTATGGACCGTATGTTTTATAAAGCAGAAGTTTTTAACCAGGACATTAGTCAATGGGACACTTCTAGCTTAGTTAATGCATCAAATATGTTTAATGGCGCTACGGCCTTTGATCAAAACCTTGGTGAATGGGACATGTCAAATGTAACCAACGTGACTAATATGCTAAGCAGCAGTGGGTTATCAACAGTTAACTATGACGCATTATTGAATGGATGGAGCACGCAAATATTAAAACCGAACTTAAATTTTTCGACTAACGCTACTGTTAGCTCTGCAGGGTTGGATGCATGGCAGTACATTGAAAATACTTATAACTGGGTATTCAATCACAATAGCCCGTTTTAGTGTTATAAAAGGATACGAACAGTTCCGAGTGGCGAGGAGATAAAAGCAGTTTCGAGATTCGAGTGGCGAGTTTCGAGTACAAAACAAGTTTGAGCTTTTGCTTTTTACTCGTACCTGAAAGCAGTTCCGAGCTGCGAGGCTCGAGTGGCGAGGCCAAAACGAGCTTGAGCTTTTGTTTTTGCTTTTACTCGTAGCTGAAAGCTGAAGCCAGTTTCGAACTGCGAGCAGCGAGTTTCGAGAAAATACGAAGTTTGTGCTTTTGCTTTTACTCGTACCTGAAAGCAGTTCCGAGCTGCGAGGCTCGAGTGGCGAGGAGATAAAAGCAGTTTCGAGTGGCGAGTTTCGAGAAAAAGACAGAGCATTTTGGAGAAGAAACGAAATTTAAGCTTTTGCTCGTAGCTAGAAACTCGTGGCTCGACGCTGAAGAAATTAAGAGCAGTTTCGAACTGCGAGCAGCGAGTTTCGAAATTTAAGCTTTTGCTTTTGCTTTTGCTTTTACTCGTAGCTCGAGACTCGATTCTCGTTGCTGAATGAAGTTTCGAAAGGATTTGAGCTTATGTTTTTGCTCGTAGCTACAAACTCGTAGCTCAGAGCTGAAGAAAATTGCGAGATGGCCGTTAAGCCGGGTTTTGTCTAGGACAATCATTCGTCTAGGCCTTAAATCGCTCTAAGGCTCAAGCTTTCTACCCGGTTCCCGCGCGGACCACGCGTTGACCTCTAAGGATCGAGGAACCCTATTTGAAATTGCTCCGGCTGAAGTTTACCGTGCCACGAACTATTACTAGTCGCGCGGTGCGCTCTTACCGCACCCTTTCACCCTTACCTGTGCACTTTTACAAGAAAAGGCCATCGGCGGTATACTCTCTGCTGCACTAGTTGTAGGCTCACGCCCCCCAGAAGTTATCTGGCAACCTGTCCGTATGGAGCCCGGACTTTCCTCCCCCACATCCGTCTACTAAAACCCGAAGGCTAAAGTACAACGATATAGCGGCGATTGTCTTGGCCATCTCGCGGCGCGGATTATAATTGATGTAAACCAATAAAGCGAGGAAAGATACGGCAGTTTCGAGATACGAGGATAAGAACAGTTTACGAGTGACGAGTTACTAGTTGCGAGGAAAAGATGGAATAGCTTCGAGCGACGAGCTTCGAAAAAACTCCAAGCTTGAGCTTTTGCTTTTGCTTTTACTCGTGGCTCGTAGCTCGAGACTCGTGGCTAGAGACTCGCTGCTCGCCGCTCGAGTCTCACTACTCCCCTTCTTCCTGCCATGTCAGTGCTAACTTATACAAATCATTCTTTTTTAAATCATGTACCTGAGCGGTTATCGCAGCGGCTTTTTTAGTTGGTAGTTCAGCCATTAACAACTTCATTAGTTGTTCGGCTTCTGGCGACAAGGCTTGTTCGGTTTTATTTGGCGCTAACATCAACACCATTTCACCTTGTTGGCGGTCTTTATCTTCAGCAAACCAATCTATGACTTTTTGCGCATTACCTTTAACAAAGCTTTCAAAGTGTTTGGTTAACTCTTTGGCTAATACCACTTCTTTATCTTCACCTAGTGTTTGCTTGATATATTCTAAAGTATCGATAATTCTGCGTGGACTTTCATAAAATACAGTGGTGAAGTCGGCATTTTTATATTTTTCAATTTCGGCGATTCTGGCTTGCTGCTTTACTGGTAAAAAACCAGCAAACAAAAACTTATCCGTTGGTAATCCAGCAGCACTTAATGCCGTGATCACCGCACTTGGTCCTGGAATAGGATGAATGGTAACGTCTTGATCTCTGGCAATATTAACTAAATTGTAACCTGGGTCAGAAATTAATGGCGTGCCGGCATCACTTATTAATGCAATATTTTTACCTTCATTAATTAAATCTATTAAATACTGAGCTTTTTGTTTTTCATTATGATCATGCAAAGCAAACATTTTGGTTTTGATCCCAAAGTGCGACAACAGCCTACCGCTATGGCGTGTGTCCTCTGCAGCAATCAAATCTACACTATGTAATATGTCCAACGCACGTTGTGTTATGTCAGATAAATTGCCGATTGGAGTGGCAACAATATAAAGAGTTCCAGCGTCTATCATGTTTGAATGTCTCTTGGCCGTTGTGTAGATGATAATTGGCTTGTATGATACCTTTTTATTCGACGAATAAGTAATACCCATTAATACAATTAATTCTGGTTTAAGTTAGAGTAAATTGCGTTAAAATGTATCGAATTATATTCAATTAAGGTGGATGTACGTGACTCTTGGACAAACAAGCAAATCTGTTTTTAGTAACTGGTTACGCTTAACTCAGCTGTGTGTTTGCATGATAGTTATTGTGAGCTGTTCTTCTTCTGAGCCATCAAAAGAACCTCGTTCAAAAAGAACTAAACCTCAGCGACACGATCAACTTAGAGAAGTAAACCCTGTTTACAATAGTGAATATTTCTTAAATCGAGCCGATGAGCTTGGTTTAATTGAAGGTAGACCTTACCGAATTACGGCTGCAGAACTCGCTATTCAGGAAAACCACAGTATTGGTTACATTAAAAAAATTCTAGTTAACATCGACTTAGATGCACGTGGCACGTTAGACAACGACATCACTTTAATAAAACTGTTATTACACATAAAAAGTAACCAGGATGCAGAACGATTATTAATACGCTTAAAAAGAGGTGTATTACCAATCAACTACCAAGTACCTATGTGGTTATTAACAGCGCAAGTTAGCTCTAACAATAATCAACACGTTAAAACAGTAAGAACTTTATTTAGAGTAAAAGATCTCTACGCCAAAAGGTTATCCACCTTTGATAAAATATTAGCCAATGAATTGATTTGGAAACATATCGTTCAAGTTCCTGAAGATTCACTAAATACATTTGTAAAAGACTTTGGTAGCGAAGCCGCAAGTTGGGTACAGCTAGCTAAAATCGTACGCAACAATATTGGCGCACCAGAGCAATTCCCTATTGAGTTAGCTCGCTGGCATACCAATTATTCAAGGTTTGATGACTTTGAGTATTTACCTCAACAAATAAAAGACCTGATCTCTGTTGCGCCTTATTCACCAACAAGAATAGCTTTATTGTTACCTCTTACAGGCTCTCTTTCGGCTCAAGCACAAGCTATCCGAAACGGCTTTTTAGCTAGCTTAAATTTTGATGACAATGTTGAAGTTACAATCTTAGATACTGAAGTTGAGACTTTAGAGAGCATAGAGCAGAAGCTTCTTGCAGAAAGTGTTGGCTTTATTGTTGGTCCATTGAAAAAAGATAAAATCACTGAGTTCCAAAAAAGTGAATTATTAGCAAATATTCCAACTCTATATTTAAACTCTATAGAATTAGAACAATACGACAATCCGTCTCAGTTCTACTTCTCTTTAGCACCTGAAGATGAAATTGATCAAGCGGTAGATTACTTTATCCGTAAAAAAATAGCCTACCCTGCGCTTATTTATGCCGACAATTCATTAGGCCGACGTTTAGCTGAACAATTTAAGCAACAATGGTTATTCCAAACGGACAAAGAAATAGAAACCATAGCGTTTAAAAACAAGTTAAAACTAGGTGTCGCAGTTAAGAACTTATTAGACGTAAATTACAGTGAACAACGTGTTAGAGATATGAAACGTTTATTTGGCTCTCATCTAAAAACTGAAAGTCGTAGCCGTAACGACATTGATGCTATTTACGTAATTGCTAACTCACAGCAGACACGTTTGATTAAACCGTTTTTTGATACTAATGTAAGTGTGTTTAACAAACTATTACCTATCTATGCATCTAGTCGTAGTTATTTGATTGGTGAAACTCGTTCACAAAAACGTGATTTAAATGGTTTAACGTTTACTGAGATGCCTTGGTTGGTTAAAGATACTAACTTAGAAGCTACCTCTATTTACCGTGAAGTTAGTGAAGATCATACCCAACTTAAAAAGCTATTTGCCTTTGGTTATGATGCTAAATATCTGATCCCATTATTAAAACAACTACAAACCTTATCTGGTTTAGAAGTGGCGGGTCTTACTGGTAAATTAAGCTTAAATGATAAAAACACGATTAAACGATATTTAGATTGGTCAAGATACCAACAAGGAAAAATCGTTGTTCTTAAGCAACTTAATTAATAAACGTTCTTTAGGTGATATTAAAGAGCAACAAGCCAAAAAATATTTACAAGCTCAAGGTTTGACCTTTGTTGAACAAAATTTTAATTGTAAGTTGGGTGAAATCGATCTGATATTTTCAGATCCTGACACTGACATTTTAATATTTGTTGAAGTTAAGTATCGTTCCAGTAGCAAGTTTGGTGGTGCAGCCGCATCAGTTACACCAACCAAGCAACAAAAAATAAAAAAAGCCGCGCTTTTTTATCTATCCCAAAGTAAAATTACTCCATCTATCCGATTTGATGTTGTTGCTTTTGATAATGAGCAAATAAACTGGATTCAATGTGCATTTACATGACTGACAATAAAATAAAACAGCTATATACAAATAACATACAAAACCTGATGGCGTCGGGCGAACAAAACGCAGACTTTTTAGCGCTTTCAGCTGCATTAATTTCACAGACTTTATTATCTGGCAACAAGGTTCTAACTTGCGGTGATACCTTATGCTCTATGATTGCGGATCACTTTGCTGGCATTTTAGTAAACTACTATGAAATTGAGCGTCCATCTTTACCGGCAATCGCCTTATCCAATACCGCACATACTTGTGCGTTTGAGCCTTTAGATAACAATCACTTAATTGACGTGTACGCTCGTCAAATTAGAGCGATGGGCAATGCACAAGACATACTGGTTGTGTTTTCAATAAACAACCGGGAACTTTCCATCAAGTCAGCAATCGAAGCTGCATTAACGAACGATATACAAGTCATTGCATTTACGTCCGATGATGGTGGTGAAATTGCAGGACTACTCGGTGAAAACGACATAGAAATTCGTTTACCTACCAACAAACCAAGTAGAACGTTAGAAATTCAATTATTCACAGTTCATGTATTAAGTGAGTTAATAGATGAAGTTATCTTTTCAATGTGATCCGTCTTTTTCGATGTAATAAATAATAAAAATGAGAAAACCAATATGACATTTACTAAAAAGCTATTAATTTTGGCACTATCTCTGTCGACCTTACAAGGCTGTACAACACTTTTTGTCGCAGGAACTGCCGTTACCGCCGTTTCAGCAGCTAATGACCCTCGTACTATCAGCGCCCAAATAGATGACAGCAGCATTGAGCTTAAAGCGAGCTTAGAGCTAATGAAAGACGACGGCATAAGTAAACATACCCATCTCAATGTTATTAGTTACAACGGTAAAGTATTAGTGGTTGGTCAATCGCCAAATAAATTCTTAATTCATTCAGCTATTAATATTCTGAGAAATATTGATGGCGTGACAAAAATACATAATCAGATAAAACTAGGTACTCCAGCATCGCTTTCAACTAAAACAGCAGATACTTGGATAACCACTAAAGTTAAATCAGAACTACTAACTGATGATGTAGTAAAAGGCCATAGCATCAAAGTGGTAACAGAGAATAATGAAGTCTACTTAATGGGCTTAGTCAGTAAAGAACAAGCCGCACTTGCCGCTACCATTGCATCAAATGTAAGCGGCGTTACTAAAGTGATCACGGTATTTGAAAATTAGGTTCATCTATAACTGTTATTAAAATCATCCCGCCTTAACCACAAAAAAACGAACAATTAATTGTTCGTTTTTTTGTTTTCATTCGGTAATAAATGTACTTAGTACTTTTATTTTTTATTAATAAACATAAAAAACAGTCTATTTATGTATTTGAGTTAATTAACTTTTATTGGGATTAAGGTAGGAACAATCAAACACTTTATTTCTAGGTCTTCACATATAACGTTACATACTTCTGGTATATACCAAAAAAACATTAAAAAGGCCGCTATAAGCGGCCTTCTTTGTAACTATATATGTTTAACTAAACGCTAAAGCTAGCACCACAACCACAAGTTGTTGTTGCGTTAGGGTTGTTAACAAAAAAGCGTGAGCCTTCTAGCCCTTCAGTGTAGTCAACTACGCCACCAACTAGGTATTGTAAGCTCATAGGATCGATAACCATGCTAACGCCTTGTTTTTCAATCGCCATGTCGCCTGGGTTTACGTCTTCATCAAACGTAAATCCATACTGGAAACCAGAACAACCACCACCGGTTACATAAACTCTAAGTTTTAATGCTGGGTTCTCTTCTTCGTCCACTAATTGTTTAACTTTAGTCGCGGCGGCATCTGAAAACTGGATTGGCAGCTCAGGAATATCGGCTGATGCTTCAGCTGGAGTAAAAAGTTCAGTCATGAAAAAACCTCTAAAATTTGAGGGCAAGATTATGTAATACCCGACAGTTTTAGTCAAGTATTCAAATCCAGTAAAATGCCCAACAATAGCAATTAGGTTAATGCATTTAGCACAAACACTAGTGATATCAATTTATTAACGAGGAGTACTTATTCCTCTAACTCTGGCCAGTCAAATTTTTGTGTGAACGATTTATATGGCTGCCATTTATTTTTCGGTTGTATTACTTTAACCGCTAGCTGTTCAGCTATCATCCCTGGTTCTAAATCAAACTCAGCTTCAAAATATTGGAAAAAGTGAAAACTAAACGTAAGATTCTTTTTCGACATTTTAGCTAACTTAGCTAAGTCTAACGTGCGCTTTTCATCGTTTTGGCTCACGACCAAATTAACGCGAATGTTGCCTCTGGCATAACGCTTCGCTGAATTTGTTTGAACTAGTGCAAACCTAAATACATAACGGTTAGCAATATTGGTCGCTTCAACATTAAATTGCTCAACGGAAATACCATCGGCAACTAACTCAGGCGCTAACACTTTTTGGTAAAAGTTAAGTTCACGTCTAAGGGCAAACGACTCTTCACGGATATCCAATAACTCTTGCTGAATTTGTTCATTGGCTCTTTGTTCAACTTCAAGCTCAACGGTCAGGTAGTTTATTTGCCTGATTTTTTCATCAAGCTCGCTGTATAGATTGTCTAAACGATAATCTTGGTCTTTTATTTTATTTTCTTGCCAAATATCACTTTCACCGCCCAAGGAAAACCCAAGGTAACCCACTAGCGATGTGATAATTAAAAGAGCCAACATAAATTTGAATCGGCCTAGCTTGTATTTCAGGCCATTAAAGCTCCACCAAGGAGTCATAGATTTTCCTATCGAAAAGATTGCAAATTAACTCGCGTTCAACAACTAAATGACAAACCAGATCAGTAATATCAAGCTCGTTATTCAATTGGAATTACACACAGATAATTTTAATTACACTTACTCACTTTATGGTACACTTTTGTCCTATTGATTGACCACTACTTATATCGGAATTTTAATGCTCTCTGCTGGCCTTTATGCATTAAGGAAACGACTGGCTATTCCCTACACTAGCTTGCAACTTAGTCTTTTAGGGCTAATTGGTGGAATTATAGCTGCATGCTTAATAGTCCTATTCCGATTATCAATAGAATTTATTCAATTATCATTTACCCCTAGCGGTATTTTTGGCGACATCTCACCTTATATTATTCCGTCCCTTCCTATATTAGCTGCAATTTTAATTGTCATCATTGCGGATTTAACCGGATTTAAAAACTACCGACTCGGCATTCCTTTTGTATTACACAGAATTAAAGCGCATTACGGCAACATGCCATTTGGTAATGCAATCAATCAATTCTTTGGTGGCATATTAGCCTTAGCGAGCGGATTCTCAGTTGGTCGTGAAGGACCATCTGTACATATTGGCGCATCTGGTTCTAGTTGGTTAGGTAATTGGTTACGCTTGCCATACAACGCAGTGAGAACGTTAACTGCATGTGGTATAGCAGCTGGCATTTCAGCGTCGTTTAATACGCCACTGGCTGCGGTTATTTTTGTTATGGAAGTGGTACTAAGAGAATACAAAATCCATATCTTTATTCCAGTTATGTTGGCCTCTTCAGCAGGTTCCATCATCACTCAAGCTGTGTTTGGTCAACAAACTGAATTTGCTTATTTAAGTGTATTTAACTTACCGGTTAATCATTATCCGTACTTAATTTTATTGGGTATTACCTTAGGTGCGTCGGCCTATGTCTTTAATACTAATTTAATGCGTATGATGCGCACATTCCGTCATGTGTCTATTTTTCCTCGTTTATTATTTGCAGGTGTTATCACGGCTTTATTTGGTTTTTTTGTACCAGAAGCATTAGGTGATGGAACCAGCGCAATAAACGAAGCTATGCTTTCGCCTACCAATACTCAGCTTATTATTATTTTATTATTCTCCAAACTTATCTTAACTTGGGTCGCCCTAGGGTTAGGTATTCCTGGCGGTATTATTGGCCCAGTATTTGGTCTTGGAGTATTAG
Organism: Psychrosphaera saromensis; assembly: GCF_002954545.1. Lineage (GTDB taxonomy): Bacteria > Pseudomonadota > Gammaproteobacteria > Enterobacterales > Alteromonadaceae > Psychrosphaera > Psychrosphaera saromensis. The sequence continues at coordinate 177,341 of NZ_MSCH01000003.1, forward strand.
TGGGCTTAAGTGTCGCGAATGTGATTATGCTGTTTGATCCGAACATTCAATTTGTCAGTACTTTTGGCGTATTAGGTATGGCTGGATTAATGGCGTCTTGTTTACACGCTCCATTAGCTGCACTTGTGGCAGTTATGGAACTAACTCGCTCTGCTGATGCGGTAACGCCAGCCATCATAGTTATTGCTACGTCTTACATTACCAGTGCTCAAGTATTAAAAAACCGCTCTATTTTCTTACAACAACTTGAGTATCAAAAACTCTCATTTCAAACGCCACCGGTTATTGATGTACTGTCAAAAACCGGCGTGTTAGCAGAAATGAAAACCAATATTAGCCTTATAGAATACCGAAGCGAACAAGACGTTCGTTTCCATTTGAAACAAGCCAAAGATGATGAAATTGTTGTGGTCTCCATTAAACACGGTTTAGGTACAGATTATTCTTTAGCGGAAACTGAACCCACTATTACTGGTGATGCGAGTAAAATCAAATACACCCCACTGCAAACACTTGATACACGTACAACCATGGCTCACGTATACGAAGTGCTAGAAGATCAACGAGACGGCGCAGCGTTAATCATGTCTACCGACGGTGATAAAGTCATGGGCATCGTTTTATGGGAACAATTACATACAATTTTAATGAAGAGGTACGCATTAGCATAATGACTATTTTATGGTTAAAAGCATTTCATATATTTTTCATGGTGGCCTGGTTTGCAGGTATTTTTTATCTACCAAGGTTATTTGTTTATCACTCAGAAAATAACAGTGCGACTAACGCTAACATGCATACGTCAGACACTTTAAAAGTAATGGAAAGACGGTTGTTATTTTTTGTTACTCCTTTTGCCATTTTCACTTTAATTTTTGGCACTTTGCTGATCAGCCAATATGGCGCAGCTTGGTTTAAACAGGCTCATTGGTTACACGCCAAATTACTGCTCGTTACCATCTTATATTGTTATCACGGTTACTGCTTTAAACTATTAAGTGACTTTAAACACAACCGCAATACAAAGAGCAGCAAGTTCTACAGAATTTTTAATGAAGTACCAGTACTAATACTGCTAGCCATTATTTTACTGGCGGTTTTAAAACCAGCGTTTTAGCTGGTAATTACTTAAGTATTAAGTTGTGAATTTACCTTCGGTAACACGCTTAATACTTTTTAGGTAATTACACCAACGGGTGTAATCTTAGCTTTAGCCTTTTAATTTGCTCAGCTATAATCGCCCCCACTTATTCTTGTCCTTTTTAAGCGTGGATCTTTGTATGAATTTTTCTGGTCAACATGTACTTTCAGTTAATCAATTTGAGCGTGACAATTTAGAATACATTTTCAGTATTGCTGAAAAAATGGAGCCCTACGCTAAACGAAAAGTTCGCACTAATGTGTTGGACGGCGCTATTTTAGGCAACCTATTTTTTGAACCATCAACACGTACTCGTGTTAGTTTTGGTTGTGCCTTTAACTTGTTAGGTGGTGAAGTTAGAGAAACAACAGGCATGGAAACCTCAGCGTTAGCCAAAGGCGAGTCGTTATACGACACCGCACGCGTAATAAGCAGCTACAGTGACGTTATCGCTATGCGTCACCCGCAAGCAGGTTCTGTTGCTGAATTTGCAGAAGGTAGCCGAGTTCCCGTTATTAACGGTGGCGATGGCGCTAACGAGCATCCAACTCAAGCATTATTAGACCTTTATACTATCCAGTCTGAATTAAAAGCGTTTGACCAAAAAGTAGATGGCATGCATATCGCTATGGTAGGGGATTTAAAAAATGGCCGTACGGTGCATTCTTTATCTAAATTATTATCTATGTATAAAAATGTGCATTTAAGCTTAATTTCACCAACTGAATTAGCTATGCCAGATTACGTGATAGATACCCTTGAAAATGCCGGACACAAGGTAACAATTTCAGACAATATGGAACAAAACTTAAATGCCGATATTGTTTACCAAACACGCATTCAAGAAGAACGTTTTGAAAGCCAATTAGAAGCTAATAAATACCGTGGCCAGTTCCGTTTAAACAGCGACATCTACACGCGCTTTTGTAAGTCTAATACCGTGATTATGCACCCATTACCACGTGACTCTCGTGCCGACGCGAATGAGCTAGACAACGACTTAAATCAAAATCCCAATCTGGCTATTTTCCGCCAAGCAGATAATGGCGTATTAATTCGCATGGCGCTGTTTGCTATGACATTGGGTGTGGCTGACAAAGTTGATAAATACCAATGTGAAGTGCCTTTTTACAGCGCAAAATAAGCAGATAGAAAATACGCCAGTAAAAAATAAATAGATAAGACAGCACAAACAAATTCGTCTAAACCTCAGTCATCGGCTGAGGTATTTATAACAAACAAATATATTAAGAATCCTTATGAACAAATCTTCAGAGTTATTTGAACAAGCAAAAAAACATATCCCAGGTGGCGTTAACTCACCAGTCCGTGCATTTAATGGCGTAGGCGGCACACCTGTGTTTTTCGCTAAAGCAGACGGCGCATGTGTTTACGACGTAGACGGTAAAGAATATATAGATTACGTAGGTTCTTGGGGGCCAATGATCTTAGGCCATAATCACCCAGCAATAAAAACAGCAGTACTTAAAGCAGTGGAAAACGGCTTGAGCTTTGGCGCACCAACAGAAGTTGAAGTGACAATGGCTGACAAGGTATGTGAATTTTTACCGTCAGTTGAAAAAGTACGTATGGTAAATTCAGGCACTGAAGCCACAATGACGGCAATTCGCCTAGCACGTGGTTTTACCGGTCGTGACAAATTACTTAAATTTGAAGGTTGTTACCACGGTCACGCAGACTCGTTATTAGTTAAAGCGGGTTCTGGTTTATTGACCATGGGCGTACCTAGTTCTCCAGGTATTCCTGCCGATGTTGCAGCGCATACGTTAACGGCAGAATTTAATAACTTAGACTCTGTACGTGCGTTATTTGAAGCGCAACCTGATGATATCGCTTGTATTATTGTTGAGCCAGTTGCGGGTAACATGAACTGCATTCCACCAAACGACGGTTTTTTACAAGGTCTTAGAGACTTGTGTGATGAATTCAAAGCAGTTTTGATTTTTGATGAAGTGATGACAGGTTTCCGTGTTGCTAAAGGCAGTTGTCAGACTCTGTATAACGTTAAGCCAGATTTAACTACACTAGGTAAGATCATTGGCGGCGGCATGCCTGTAGGCGCATTTGGTGGCCGAGCTGACATCATGGGGCATTTAGCACCTGACGGCCCTGTGTATCAAGCCGGAACATTATCAGGTAACCCAGTTGCGATGGCAGCAGGTTTAGCGGCATTAGAACAGTTAGAAGCTGACGGTTTCTACCAAGAGCTAACAGACAAAACCACTTATTTGTTAAATGGCATAAAAGCACAAGCGGCTAAATACAAAGTAGCTATGACCACCTCACAAGTTGGCGGCATGTTTGGCTTATTCTTTACTGACAAAGAAAAAGTCCAAAGCTTTGCAGAAGTAATGACCTGTGATGCAGACAAGTTTAAACGCTTCTTCCACCTATGTTTAGAGCAAGGTATTTACCTAGCACCATCAGCCTTTGAAGCAGGCTTTGTATCAGCCGCCCACAGCTATGAACAACTGGATAAAACCATTGCAGGGATTGGTAAGGCGTTAGAGCAGCTGTAGAAAAAAGCAGTTGCGAGATAAAAGCAGTTTCGAGCTACGAGTGGCGAGAGGCGAGGAAAAGATAGAGCAGTTTCGAGCTGCGAGTTTCGAGATAAATTTTTGAGCTCGTGGCTCGTGGCTCGTGGCTCGTGGCTCGTGGCTCGTGGCTCGTGGCTCGTGGCTCGTACAAAAGCTTGAATTGAGGTGATACTCTTTTCAAGCTTTTTTGTTAATTATTATTCTGGGGATTCATATTTGAAAACTACATGTTTTACAAACATTGGAATCCCAAGATATTAATAAGCTACTGCAGTTTTCTTTATAAACCTCCCATCATTATCTAACCCTCCCATAAAATCAGAAGGTAAAAACCAAAGAGTAAGTATTAATATAAAGAACGTTATCCAAAGGTATTTTTGGGGTAATGGCTTTCTTGTTGGTACCACAACAGTGAACAATGGTTGTAGGAAAAAGCAACGATTATCAAGGATGGTTAATACTGCAACAGATAGTAATCATTAATGTCAGCTATTGACTAAGGCTGTTAACAAACAGGATTTCACTTTACTATCATTCATAAAAAATGCCGCTAAAAAGCGGCATTTAAAATGATGTATATTTACTCTGTCATCTCATACCACCGCACAAGATGACAATCACGCAGTGATTTAAGGTTCTAAACCATCATCAGTAATATTCCAACCAAAAGTACTCTCTAGCAGGTCACGTGCTGCACTAGCACTATCACTATAATAACTATCAACCCCTAAAGTCACGTTTTCCTGTACGGTTTGAGCACTCCATCCAATAAGTAGTGCATCGTAATTAGCCACCGATAAATTAGCGTTAGAAAACATACTACTCATTCTAGTAACAGATTCAATGTTCCAGTTACTAATATCTTGGTCGAAAGCGACTGCACCTTGGAACATGTATTGCATTTCCGTCACATTAGATGTATCCCAACGACTAATATCTTGATTGAAAACGCCTGCATATCGGAACATGTATTGCATTTCCGTCACATTAGATGTATCCCACTCACTAATATCTTGATTGAAAGCGACTGCACTGTCGAACATGTATCCCATATTCTCCACATTAAATGTATCCCAACCGCTAATATCTTGGTTGAAAGCGGCTGCATCTGCGAACATTTTATCCATTCTCGTCACATTAGATGTATCCCAACCGCTAATATCTTGGTTGAACAAGGCTGCGCCCTCAAACATATTAGCCATATTGGTGACATTAGAAGTAATCCATTCGCTAATGTCTTGATTAAATTTACTTGCGCCCGAGAACATGCTGTACATATTCTGCACATTAAACAGGTTATACTTCCAATTATCTAATGGCTGATTAAAAGCAGTGGCACCATTAAATATATAATTCATGGTTGTTACACTAGAAACATCCCACGCATTAATATCCTGATTAAAAGCACTAGCCCCACTAAACATAGAAGACATGTTTGTGACATTTGACACATCCCACTGACCAATATCTTGATTGAAAGCCCTTGCGTTGTAAAACATTTGAGTCATATCAGTGACATGAGGAGTAATCCATTCGCTAATATCTTGATTAAATTTACTTGCGTTCACGAACATGCTGTACATAGTTGTCACATTATACAGTTTATCTTGCCAACCATCTAATGGTTGATTAAAAGTAAAGGCTCCAAAAAACATGCTAGTCATGTCGGTCACACTAGAAACGTCCCACGCGTTAATATCCTGATTAAAGATTGCAGCATTATAAAATATTGAATTCATACTGGTTACACTAGAAACATCCCAAGCACTAAGGTCCTGGTCGAACGCTTTAGCATTTTTGAACATGTTGCGCATATTTGTGACGCTCGAGGTGTTATCACTCCAATCTCCAATAGGTTGATTGAAATATTCAGCGCCTTCCAACATACTTTGCATTGTAGTAATAGTCGATACATCCCAACTACTAATATCGCTATTAAAGTTGGTCGCATCCTTAAACATTTCGTTCATGCTGGTCACTTGATGTAGTACTGGTGAATCTGTCGCTGTAATTTCTAGGTTCTCAGCCCCTTCAAACGCACTGTCCATACTTGACCAAATATTATTACCCCAAGCTGTAACAGCGGTAATCTTAGTCTCAATCGATGAATTGCTGTTTATATACAATCTTGGGAATGGACCTGTAATTGTTACTGTGTATGTACCTGCAGAAGGGTAAGTATGCGTAACGCTACCTGTTTGATTATCTTCAACAGTACTGTCTCCCCAGTCAATAGAGTAATCATAACCTGAACCAGAAGTCGGTATTGTTAAAGCAAGATCACCAGCCGGAATTTCCCAAGTAGTAATAAATGGCGTTGCTGCAACGACATTAACAATACGAGTTACTACCGTTTCATTGCCTGCAGCATCAGTGGCGGTATATGTTAATTCATTCTTGCCTGTTGTCGTCGTATCAACGCTACCAGTTACTACAACAGTAAGTTCGCCATCACGTTCATCATAAGCAGAAAAACCTAACTCGTTAAAGCTAAAGTCTTGAGTCCAGTCGATGGTATTGCCGCCTGTTAGGGTAATAACTGGCTCAGTACCATCAGTATCTAACACTTGAACAGTACGCGTAACACTTCCGACATTACCGGCAGCATCGGTTGCTGTGTACGTTATCTCATAATCGTCTTCTACGGCAGTATTTACAGTGCCAGAAATAACAACGTTAACAATACCATCTCGCCAATCTTCTGCTCTAGCGTCTAACTCGGTATAAGGCGTATTTATAGTAAGCTTGATGACAGCGTCACCATTTAAAGTAACAACCGGAGGAGTGGTATCAACAGGGACGATAACTGTACGCGATGTTGTCACCGTATTCCCTGCTGCATCTGCTGCCGTGTAAGTAATGGTGTAGGTGCCAGTTACTCTATAATCCACTGTTCCAGAGATGACTGGAGTTAATATGCCGTCTCTTTCATCAAGTGCTGTTACGCCCAGATCAATATACGCTTCATCTTGACCTAACGTAATGGTAGGTGCGCCGTTTAAAGTTAAAACAGGATCAATAGTGTCAGCCTCAATCACATTCACAGTACGCGTTATAACGTCTTCATTACCCGCTGCATCTCTTGCGGTATAAGTGACGGTGTATTCACCTAGTGTTGTGGTGTCAACTGTTCCGCTGATTATAGTGACTGGCATAGCACCGTCGCGATCATCAACAAACAGAGCGCCAAGCTCAACATAATCAGTGCCTACTGAAATAGTCACATTAGACTCACCAATTAAGGCAACTTCTGGGCTAACGCTATCAGCTTCTGTTGGTAGCAATCCCTTATCAGAAATAGTCCAATTGAAGTCGTTTACTAGTTTATCTCTAGCGTCGCTAGATGCTGCACTGTAGTATGAATTAACGTTTAAATTTACAGATGTCTTTAGTTTTTGCTGGCTCCACGCGATCAATAACGCATCATAATTAGCCACTGACAAATGAGCATCAGTAAACATGTTATCCATGAGCCTCACGTTTTTCACTTGCCAGCTACTTATATCCTGATTAAAGTATTTAGCGTTTTCAAACATACTTACCATGCTATCGACGTTAGATACATCCCATTGGCTTAAATCTTGGTTAAAGTCTGTTGCACCTTCAAACATCGATTCCATGTCGGTAACGCTTGTAACTACCCAGCCACCAATATCTTGATTAAAGGCTTCAGCATCACGAAACATATAATCCATTGCTGTAACATTGCTAACATCCCACCCACTAATATCTTGATTAAAAGACTCAGTATCATAGAACATACTTTGCATTTCAGTGACATTGGAAACATCCCACTGGCTAATATCACTATTAAATGAATAGGCTCGGTAAAACATCTCAGACATATCCGTTACGTGACTCAAATCAGGTACATCAGTTGCGTTAACAACCATATTATTTGCTGAATGGAACGCTTGAGACATACTCGACCATTGATTATTACCCCACTGTTCAACCGATAATAATTTATCATTATCATAACCACTGCTGTCCAAATCAGAATACAAACGAGGGAATCTGCCGGTAATTTTTATTGTATAAATGCCAGGAACTTCATAAGTATGAGTTTTACCTTCAGTTTGATTATACTCAATAGTGCCATCCCCCCAATCAATGGTAAAATCGTAACCAGTGCCTTGTGTGCCAATTTTTATTTGATTGTCATCTGACGCATCACTGCCAGCACTTGGGTGGTCAGTTTGCCATGTTGTAATAAATGGTGTTGGGGCGGCCACCGTAATAGTACGAGTTACAACAGCTTTATTACCACTATCGTCGGTTGCTGTGTAGGTCACGACATAGATGCCGACCGCATCAAGGTTTATATTTTCTTCGCCTGTAATAACAACATCAACTTCACCATCTATAAGGTCAACTGCCGTTGCACTACTTGATTCATAAACATTGTAAGGACTGCCAAAAACAAAACTTACATCTGAAGGATCTTCCAACGTAATAACAGGTGCTGTTATATCAGCAACCGTTATTGTACGCGTTGCACTAGCTGTATTACCCGCAGCATCAGTCGCTGTGTAAGTGATAGTGTAAGTTGCAAATACGGATGTATCTATCTCATCCAAACCAGTTGTGATTACATCAACATTACCATCTGTTTCATCATTAGCTGTAGCGCCTGAATCAGAATATGTACTGTCAAGTCCAATCGTTACTTGAGCATCGCCATTTAAGGTTATAACAGGAGCTGTTGTATCTACAATCTGTTCACTGTCAGAATCATCAACAGGTACTTCTATTACCGTATCATCGTCAGGTGTAGACGAACCAATACCCCCACCACAAGCGGTTAATACGCTTGAAAAAGCAATAACAGCAAGTATACGTATGCTTTTCTGCGTTATATTAGACATGTTTATTTTAATAAACCGATTGCCAAAAAGACCGAAAGTTGTGAGTGTGGATAAAAACATTAAATTTTCCTTTAATTAGCATTAAGCTAATACAGCAATAAAGTAGTTGTAAATTAGTCCATGATAGGTAAAGCCATCTTCTTTACCGAGTAGTATGGAAAGTCGCGCATAATACTGTACCAGTTAGTAATGGTCAACATTCCCTGCACAATTTACATACTACTTTTGATGTTTAAACAAACTAACATTAAGTAAGATTTTGATATAGCAGGCTTTAAAGTATAAATTCGGTATATCAGCTGTAAGTAAACTTCGAGATAGAAGTAGTTGCGAGATAAAAGCAGTTTCGAGCTACGAGTGGCGAGAGGCGAGGAAAAGATAGAGCTGTTTCGAGTACAAAACCAGTTTGAGCTTTTGCTTTTACTCGTACCTCGAGACTCGTTTCTCGTTGCTGAAGGAAGTTTCGAGTGGCGAGTGGCGAGTGGCGAGAAAAAGATAAGGCTGTTTCGAGTACAAAACCAGTTTAAGCTTTTACTTTTGCTTTTACTCGTACCTCGAAACTCGACTCTCGTTGCTGAAGGAAGTTTCGAGTGGCGAGGAAAAGATGGAGCAACTTCGAGACTCGAATCTCGTCACTCTTAGCTCGCAGCTGCTCTTGTGTCATTTCAAAAAATCAAAAAACGAGGGACATTCTTTAATTTGATCTGATTTTGAGGCCACTTCGGCTTTTCTGATCGGCAGTAAAATATAGTCACCACATTCACCGGAAAGGATCTCACCTGTATTTAAATCTACTGGGTAAACATCAATATCATTTGGTTTTGGCGTGACAATAGACTCCGCTTTTCTGGCGGCTTGTAAGTCTAAAAATATAGTTACCGCCCCTTGGCTACCCGTAAGTTTAACCGGTGAGTTATCGTCTTTGCCTATCCAAATGGTGGTTAACTTGTTTTGGTCAAAGCCCATAAACCAACTATCTCTTGAGTCGTCGGTGGTGCCGGTTTTACCTGCATATTGGACATGTGGGTAATACATACCTAAACGTTTTCCAGTGCCCACTTTAGTTACTTGTTTTAGTCCTTCATTAAGCAGGTAACTGGTGGAGTAGTCGGCGACTTCGGTGACGTCTTTAGACTTACTCCAGATAGCAAAGCCATTAACGTCGGTAATATCAAGAATGGCCGAACTTGTTAGCTTTTGGCCATAACTTGCAATAGGTTGCAACATTTTGGCGACATTAAGTGGTGACATAGGCACAGCACCCAACAAGATAGATGGATATTGTGGAATACGTTGTTCAACACCCAAAGATTCTAGTGTCGATATCACCCGATTCAGCCCCAATTCAAGACCTAAATGCACGGTAGGTAAGTTAATTGAGTTAACTAAACCTTGTTGCAATAACACTGAGTCTGATGTGGTTTTATCGTAGTTTTGCGGCTGCCACTGATCACCCTGATTGTTTTTCATGGCAAGGGCTTTATTAGATAACACGCTGGCAAAGTTATATCTTTGGGATTGCAGCGCAGTTAAATAAATAGCGGGTTTGACCAACGAGCCAATATTACGGTTGGCATCTAACGCTCGGTTAAATCCAAACGAGTTAGGATTTTTATCACCCACTAACGCCATGATACTCGCGTTGGTACTATCAATAGAAACAACGGCACCGTTAATGTCTTTTAAGCCGTATCTCTTTTCTAACTTTCTAACACTACTACCAAACAACTTCTGGTAGTTTTTTTGTAGCACAGGGTCAAGTCCAGTGAATACCAATAAACCATTGGCGCTGTATTCATCAACGTCCAACGCTTTTAATTCGCGTTCCACTAGTTGCATATAAGATGGATATAAGTCTCGGCCTTTGGTTTTTTGTTGTCTTATTACCATAGGTTTAACTATGTATTTTTCATACTCAGCACTGTCCATTACGTTTTCGGACACCATTAGCTGTAGCACTAGATCTCTGCGTTTTTTAGCACGTTCGGCGTGTCTGGTCGGATTGTAATAAGACGGCCCTTTGACAATAGCGATGAGTAACGCAAATTCGTGTTGCTGCAACTCTACCAGCGGTTTACTAAAATAAAACTTACTGGCTAAGGCGAAACCATGTACCGCACGACTGCCATTTTGACCTAAATATATTTCATTAAAATAGGCTTCCAGAATGTCATCTTTACTGAATCGATAATCTAAAATTAATGCGGTTATCGCTTCTTTGAATTTTCTTAAATAGGTTTTTCTGTTGTCGTTTAGCAGTAAATTTTTAGCTAGCTGTTGAGTAAGCGTACTACCGCCTTGTACTTTACGCCCTGCAACTAAATTTGCCCATAAGGCTCGTAAAATAGCAAAAGGCGATACACCATGATGATGATAAAAGTTTTTGTCTTCCACCACCAACAAGGTATCTATCATCCACTCTGGCACTGTGGCTAAATTGATAATGTCGCGGTCTTCATTTTTAGAGTTGGTTTTACGGGAAATTAATAAAGGGTCTAAGCTTTCAATACTAGACAATAACCACTGACCGTCTTGCTCGCGTTGTGCCGAGACAATACGGTCGTCGCTAAATGTTACTTTTAATTTTTTAGGTTCAAGCTGGTCGTCAACGTAAATAAATCCGCGGCGGTAGACTTCTACCGTTTGGCCTGACACGCTGTACTGACCTGGCTCTACAACGTTATCGACTTGCCTATAACTCAGAATTTTAAGCTCAGCTACTAATTCATTTCTAGGCAAAAATTTGTGTTGATACAAAGATAAAGGACGAGCAAATACCTTAACCGGCGTTTCCCATTTTTGTCCTGTCATACGAGTTTGCACCCAAGCGTCCATGTAAATAACATAAAATGCTAAAACAATAGATACCAGAACACCTACCTTTAGAAAACGGATACTCCACTTTTTTAGGAACTGATTAGGGTCAACTACGTCTGTCATACTTTGCTCTTATAGATAAATGGGGTTCTTATATACGAATATTTTCACACTCTCTATTGATTCATTGATTTAATAGAGAGCTAGTTATATGTCGGTGCTTATTCTGCTGCTGATATATTTCGGCTGCTTAAATCGCCATTTACATGTAGCGATCTACATATAAGGCGACAAAAAGAGAATACTGTCATTTATTGTGACTAATTAACATATTAAAAAGTAAATTATCCCAATTGTATTCTTTTGTGTTTTTGTACTGCATTCGTATTCGCCAGCTTTACTAGCCAAGCGTTTTCTTAAAACGCATAGATGCGACCGCTAAACCAATAATGGTAAACAGGGCTAACCAATATATATCAAACGTAAGATCGGTAAACTCCAGGTCTTTTAGCACCACACCACGAATTAACCGCATAAAATGCGTGGCAGGAAAGGCTTCTGCAATATATTGAGCCGCCAACGGCATGCCTTCATAAGGAAACATAAAACCCGACAAGAGTATCGATGGCAACAAAACAAATATCGTCATTTGAGTAGACTGCAGTTGGTTTTTCGCGATAGTTGAAATCACCAAACCTAAAGTGAGACTGGCGGCGATAAATAACAAAGTAATGGCTAACAGAGACAGCAAGCTACCATTTACCGGCACATCAAATAGCAGATAACCTAAGCCTAAAATAATCACCACTTGTACTACGCCAATAAAAATATACGGAATGATCTTACCTAACATAATCTCTATCGAACGAATTGGCGTGGTGATCAGCATTTCCATATTGCCTTGTTCACGTTCGCGCACAATAGCTGCCGAAGTAAACATGATCATTGTCATAGTTAATATAATACCGATTAAACCAGGTACTATATTTACCGCCGTTCGTTGTTCTGGATTGTAATACAAGGTGACTTCAAACGTTGGCGTACTTCTATTTGCAGGCTTTACCGACACTAATTCAGACAAGGGCATATTGCGTAAACTTTTAATGGTTGCAGCAATTGCAGTATCGGCGCCGTCCACCAGCCACTGTGCAATTGGCCTACTGGTTTCTTCATCACTGGAGGCGGGTAAACCAAAGCCTGTGCTAGGGTGACGAGCAACACGTTTAGTGACATCTGGCGGGATAATTAATATTGCGCGGATTTCAGAGCGTTTAAGTGCGTCTTCTGCCGTTTTTATATCTTGGAATTGCTGCTCAAATTTAACCACTTGAGTGGCGGAGATAGTTTGCACTAACACTCGGCTTAACGCACTTTGGCTTTGATCAACCACGCCAACTGGAATATGTCTAATATTGGTATTAATCGCATAACCAAACAACATCAGCTGAACAAGTGGGATCATTATCACCATGCCAAAGGTCATTCTGTCACGTTTAAGTTGGGTTAATTCTTTGAAGAATATCGCCTGAATACGAAGTAAACTTAACATCATTGTCGGCTGTTCCCAGTACAAGTAACAAAAACATCTTCCAAACTTGGTCTAACCAAATTTAAAGCCTGTTTGCCTATATTGCTGTGCAGCGCAATAAAACCAATTGGGTCATTTACCGTATTTTTAATTAATACTCTGAGTCGAGCACCCAACTGAGAGGCGGTGATCACCTCGGGCAATTGTATTAGTTGCTGTTTTAACTCACGAAGTTCAGATGCTTCAATTTCAATAACATGAACCGCCATATTGTCCATTAGCTCCGCAGGCGTACCGTCGGCACGTTTAACACCGTCTTCTAATATCGCAAGCTTATGACAACGTTCAGCTTCATCCATGTAATGGGTAGACACCAAAACACTGGTACCTTGATCACATAAATCAAATAACTGCTCCCAAAATTCACGGCGGTTTTCTGGGTCGACAGCAGACGTTGGTTCATCTAAAAACAACAATTCTGGTTTATGCAAAGTTGCGGCGGCCAATGCTAAACGCTGACGCTGTCCACCACTCATGCTGCCAGCAAATTGGGTTTGTTTATGATTTAAACCGTAAATAGACAGTAATTCGTCAATTCGTTTTTTTTGTTGAGTGCCAGTAATGCCGTATATTTTGCTAATAAACTGTAGGTTTTCTTTTACCGTTAAATCGTTATACAGAGAAAATCGTTGCGTCATATAACCAATTTTAAGTCTGAGTTTTTCAGCCTCTTGCGGCAAACGTAAACCTAACACTTCAATCTCGCCAGAAGTTGGCGTTAACAGGCCTGTTAACATACGAATAGCCGTGGTTTTTCCGCAGCCATTTGGACCCAAAAAACCATAAATACGTGATTTCTCAACGCTAATATCAAGGTTATCTATCGCTTTGAGATCGCCAAAATGTTTACTTAATCCTTTGGCTTGAATCGCGTATTCAGACACGGGTGAATTATTCATGGCAACTCTACTTGTGCACCAACACCATTAGGTAAAGTGGCGTAACTATCCGGTAATTGGACTTCTGCCAAATACATCAAACGAGAACGTTCGCCCTGGTTCAACGCATAATAAGGAGTAAATGCAGGCTCTGATGAAATCCAGCGCACTTTGCCCGGCATTGACTGTTTTAAACCATCAACTCTTACGGTTAATGTATCCCCTGCCGATATTTTTATTCTGTAAGGTTCTGGGATATACACACGAGCATAAGGCGCAACGCCGGCTAATACCACAGCCACAGGACTACCGAGAGTGACACGTTCGCCAAGGTTCCAAGGTAGGTTATCTAAAATTCCGTCACGGGTTGCCACTACAGTTAAGTCTAATAGCTTTTTAGACTCGCTGGCTGCTATCGCTTCCATTGCCGCTAAATGCGCTTTAGCAATGGCTAAGTCTTCTGGACGTGTACCATTGGTTAGTTTTAATAATTCTTCTTTTGCCGACTGCACCGCTGCAACATTGGCATCTCTGGACGCTAACGCTTGATCTAACGAGGCCTTACTAACAAGCTCTTGCTCAACTAAGTTTTTTGCTCGGTTGTAACCAATTTCACTTTCCAGCAGAGACGCTTTAGCACCATCTAACTTTGCGGTGGCAGATGCTACATCTTCTGATCGAGCACCGTTGCGGAGTTTTTCTAAGTTGGCTACCGCTTCTTTTACGTTAGCTCTGGCTTTTGCTGTCATGGCCAATTGTAAACGTGTATCTAACTGTACTAATACATTGCCTTTTTTTACTCGCTTGCCCTGTGCGATAGGCAAATAAACCACAACTTCATTGGCTGTGGCGGTATGGGAGATTCGGTCACGTTCCAATGTCCCCAAAGCCAAACTAGGAGAATCTAAATCACACCCAGTTATGGTGAACATTAAAGGGGTTAAAATAATAACAAGCACAGCAGAAAATGAAGATGCTTTTGGCTTGGCTGTTAAGAGTGTCTTTGAAAGGACTTGGCTGAATGAACGAGTAAACAAAATACATTCCTATTAGGTTGAACGTGCGTGATTTTAATTTATCATCTTATAGTTAACATGCTGAATGATTTTATGTTATCTAAACGTTAATGGCTATTAAGCTTTAACGTCTATCAACCATTAACTTCTCTTAAGCTGAGACTTAGTTTTACTGGTGGCCACAAAATTAATTGGGTCGTCTGGCCACGGATGCTTAGGGTATCTACCTTTCATTTCTTTTTTTACATCTTGATACGCATTGTTCCAGAAATTAACTAAATCTTGAGTCACTTGCAACGGCCTTTGTGCGGGCGATAACAACTCTATTAACAAAGGTTGTTTACCGTGGCAGATAGCTGGGCTAGTTGGCTCACCAAACATTTCCTGTAATTTGGCAGACAGTTTTGGCGTGTCGGCCAAGTAATCAATTTTTCGGCTAGAACCCGCTGGCGTTTTATAAGTGTCTGGACAGGCTTTTTGGAGTTCTTGTTGTAATGACCAGTCCATTGTGTTTAACAGTATGTCAGTAATGTTGAGTTTTTTTAATTGCGCGACACTTTTTACATCCGCCAAATAACTCACTAACCAGTTCTGCGGATTATTAATCCCCGTGAATAAAGACTCAAACAAGGTATTGTAACTAAAATCAGGCCAAGGCTGGTTTGATTGAGCTTGTGGTAAATGCTGTTTTACTAGCTGTAATTTTTTTATCAGTACATCAGTTTGCTCATTAATGTTTAAGCAGTTCAAGCCTTTTTGCTTAATGTAATCCAACCAAATTTGTTGCCAACCTTCTGGCGTTAACGTCAAAGGTTTAGCCTTTTCCGATATAACCAGCTCGCCAATTTTTACTTGCTGGGCTTGATACGGTTTTTGTAACGCGTCTGACCAACCGGTTTTATCCTCAGATACGATAAGCTCAGGTAACACCTCTTGTATTTCCGTTAAGCTCACTGCGGCATAAGACTGAACATACTGGCCATATTGCCCAGCATTAAACTGTGCTATCACAATAAGCTCTGCGTTTGGCTCCACTTGATTGGGATGAAATTGCACGCCAACGCCGTTACTTAACTTCCACTGTTTACCAATCTTTTTGGCTATATTTTTGGCTATCCTGTCTGGAAATGCCAACGCCAATAACAAGCCTATATGTTCTGGCTCTAGCTGAGACTTTTGTATTTTTGTCAGCTTAAAACGTTTGCCATAACGGTTAATAAACTCAGATAACTGTGACCAGGTGTAATGATCCATTTTTTCTATTTGCGCAGTTAAGTCACTTTCGTTGTTAGACGCTCTACCGTGCTCAATTAATGCGGCTAATACACAAGCGGTTGGTAACAAACCGCTTTGTTCGCTTGGCGAGTTTTGTAAAGCTGCGGCTTTAAGCAACATTTTACTTAAGCGTAATCCGGCTCCAATATTTTGATATTGGTTTGCCAAATTACTTACCTGAACACCTTTTATGCCTTGTTCAAAATAGCCTAGTCCTTGTAGTTTTTGTTGCGCTACATTTAATAAAAAGGGTTCTGGTTTGGTGAGCCAAAACAAATCGTCAAATTGTGCGCCCCACAAATACACTTCTAGTAACAACTGGGCTAAATCTACTCGTTCTATTTCTGCTGTGTCGTGTTTTCTGCGGCGGTCAAAGTTTTCTTGTGATCCTAAACGATAACAAAGTCCTGCGCGTAAACGCCCTGCACGTCCCATTCGTTGTACAGAAGACGCTTGTGAAATTTGTTGCGTCACTAACTGCTCAGATTTAAGTTTTGGTTGATACACCATGACTTTTTCAATGCCTGCATCCACCACAATATCCACACCGTCTATGGTTAAACTGGTTTGAGCTATGTTAGTGGCCAGTACAATTTTACGCATGCCTTTTTCGGCTGGTTTTATTGCGTTCGCTTGTTGCTCTATGGTGAGGCCACCAAATAGCGGATAACATTTAATGTGTGCTGGTAAGGTTTGGTTTAGCCTTTGTTGCACTCGGTTAATTTCACCTATGCCAGATAAAAATACCAAAACAGAAGACTGCTGATTATTAAAATTTGCGTTAATCGCCATATCAACAGCACGGCAAATATCATCAATACTTGGGGTGGTATAAGTCGTAGCCGTGGCGTTTACGTATTCTACTGTAACTGGGTATTGTCTACCGTCTGACTCTACGATTGGTGCATCCAAGGAGGTTGATAAGGCTTGCAAGTCTAAGGTGGCCGACATGATCAGTACCTTAACCGTTTCATTTAACTCTTGTGCATCTAAAGTTAAGGCGAGCGCTAAGTCGGTTTGTAATGCACGTTCGTGGTATTCATCAAAAATGACTAAAGCAATATTGTTAAGCTCAGGATCATTTTGTAACTGCCTAACCAACACGCCGTCGGTCATTATGGTAATAACCGTATCTTGCGAGGTTTTGTTTTCACCACGCATCACTAAGCCAATTTGCTCACCTATTTTTTGATTTAACTGTGCAGACAAATACGCTGCAATTTGCCGAGCAGCTACACGACGCGGCTCTAATATTATGATTTTATGTTTGTTATTAAATTGCCCAGTTTGTAATAGCAATAACGGCAACCGAGTTGACTTACCAGCCCCTGGCGGCGCTTGCAAAATAACACGATTTGACGATAAAAGTACTTCAGCCAGTTGTGGGAAAATATCATCTATTGGTAAGGTCATGCAGTCGACTTATCTCGGTTTATCTCAGCCCGCCTCAGTCCACCTAAGTCCATAAACAAAGAGCAGAGCGGGCAAAGCTGAAGAGAATATAAATTGTGCTTTTATATGAATAGCTTTTACAAAAAGCGCTTTTTTATTAAGAGCCCTTAAAAAGAATGCAACTTTACCATACCTTGAATTCAAGCGTAATAAACTCATTTTTATATTAAAAACGATAACAACTGAATTCCCTCTGCATCTCAATAAAGCAGATCATTAGGTTTTATAGTTTTTCCTCAAACCTATGTCCTAATAATAAACGTATTTATAAATAAAAAAACGGCATTTAAGTTACCTTAAACGCCGTTTGCTTGTGTGTTTATTTTGTTTTTTACCCTGTTAATTAATAACTCAGTTGTTTAATTAACAATCCAGTAAATCTAAAGACGATACGAAACACTCAACATCACTGTGTTTACATCTCGCTCTACACTGGTCTTTAACCATCTAAGTCCCAAGCTAGCTTTGTTATTCAATTGGTAGCCTAGCGTTAATCCATATAATAATGAGATATCGCTTTCTTTAAATGTATGTGATTCATCACCTACGTCTACGCCAATTTCACCATTCCATGAAAACAGACCAACTTGTGGAGCTAAGTACCAATTCTCTAAGTTATAGTTATTGGCACCTTTGTATTGATAAGTGTATTCAACACTCGCCGTTAAGCCTTTGCCGCTGACCATATCAAGCTCAGATAACGCATCAACCAAATCTTCTACTGAAGACGTTACGCCATTAAAGGTTAACGTTGCTGGTCCCAAGTCCATATAACCAGCGAGTACACGCCAGTCACTATAAATTTGATACCCAATCTCGGCGTGATATCCAAAACGACTGCCGTCCGTTGATATGCCATTTTGCTCTTGGCTATTATTAGCTAAACCTTGCTCTGCGCTTTTATTGCTTACTTCACTACTTGCAGTGCCCAAGCTTAAATCAATCGTCAAATCACTCATTTTAAAGCTTTGTGATTGAGTCTCTGCTGCTTGAACGCCAGTGGCAAATAACACCAAGAATGCCGCCATTAGCTTTTTTATCGGTGTCGGTGTCGCTGTAGATATAGACGTAAGCTTAACTTTGCGTATTAGTAACAATATCAAACAACCAAATAAGCCCATGATTGGCATACTGCCGCCACTGCTTTTTGCTTTTACTGTCACTTCTTTAAACACAGAATTAAATGTTGTACTTGCACTACTGGCTTCGCTGCTTGCGTCAGCACCTACAATGCTAGTCACTATTGCACCATTAACATTTGCACTGCCAACTAAAGCTAACGTAATGGTAACCGTCTCCCCTGCTTCAACACTTGCAATCGTACAGGTTAATAAAGTACCCACTAGTTCACAGTTATCTGGTACAACGCTCAATACAACACCTTCTGGTATCGTCGTGGTTATTTGTACATTCTCAGCCGCCTCGTCACCACTATTGGTAAGCGTGATTTCATAAGATATGTCATACGATGTGTTATTTGGTGTTGTGGCTACTGCACTAACCGTTAAATTTGCAACACTAGATGTTGATGATCCATTAACACTAGGTGTTGATGATCCATTAAGATTACTTGCTGTGATTGTTATGGTGCTATCAGCAATGGTTAAACTAGTTTTAGCCCCTGCATTCCAATCTTCTGCAGCCGCTAAATTATAGACAGTACCATCCATTGAGGTAGTGCCGTTTTTATTGATTAACGCATTTACTTCCGCTTTGTCAGTTTCACTTAAGGTTAACGTAAATTCTGTTGAGCTGGCTATATCAACATCGACCGAATCAGTTAATGTATAACTGTCACTCGCTTCACCTGTAAAGGTAAACATTGAAACGTCAATATCATTAGTTGCACCAGTTTTATCAGAAAAATTAATGCCAGTTACTGTTAATTTGCCATTTAAAATATCGTAAATAACACCTGTAATTTCAGGAAATACGATATGTAACATTTCAACTTTTGACAGTACCGGACTAATAACCGGTGACAGTGAATTCAATTGTGCACGCCAGCGTATATCGTCAGTGCCAGTTTCTGGGAAGGTAAACTCAGTGCCTGATTTTACGCTGTACCATTTGTCACCACCATTATTGCTTACATAATAATCGATAGACGTATTGCGGGTGGTAGCGGTATTGGTTGTTGCTGTGGCGGTTAGCGTAACACTGATAACATCAACCAAAGTGCCATTCACTTTATTTGAGTAGACTTGATTAGCATGAGTGTTGTAGTAAGCTTGTTTATACAGCTTATTACTTTGTCCATTATTGCCTGCGACAAGGTCTACATCCCCATCGTTATCAACGTCAAATAAGGCTAGTGCCCTAGTCGCATCTGTCTCATCACCTATGTCAATGCCTGTGGTTGAAAACGCGCCACTGCCGTCATTTAAGTAGATTTTATTAGTCTGATTAGCATTGCTTACAACTAAATCTTTATCGCCATCATTATCCACATCCATGAAAACCACTGTACGGGTCTCGTCCAGTTCAGTACCGATATTTGTACCCGCCGCAAAAGTGCCATTCCCAGCATTCAAGTAAAGCTTATTCACATCCAAATAATTACCTTCAACCATATCCAGATCGCCATCAGAATCGACATCGAGAAAAGCAAGAGAAGCGGTATCATCTTTATTTGTATTAATAGGCGTGCCTATTATAGGCCAATCTCCAGTACCATCATTCATGTAAGTTTTATTAGTCGCATCCTTGCTATTACCTGCCACGACATCTAGGTACCCATCATTATTGATGTCCTCTAAGACGATTGCATAAGTAGCCTCGTAATCACCACCAATGTCACGACCTCTTGTAGGAAAGCCGCCACTGCCGTCATTACGATATAGCTGATTGCTTACAGTGAGATCAAGGTTACCAAGCACTATATCTATATCCCCGTCCTTATCGACATCACCTACCGCAATACTACTGGTGTCATCCGTATCATCGCCAATGTTGATGCCTGTAGCTGAAAAGCCACCAGTACCATCATTAAGATACACTTTAGAAGCTTCTCCAAAAGCATTGCCGGCTATCACATCTATATCACCATCTTTGTCGATATCGGCTAAGGCAATCGCATTAGTATTATCAGTTTCACTACCAATGCTGGTACCAGTTTCAGGAAAGTTACCACTTCCGTCATTGAGGTAAAGTTTATTGGTATTATTAGTATTACCTACCACTAGATCTAAATAGCCATCTTTATTAACATCACCATAGGCAAGTGCAGTGGAATAATCCTCCTGGGTGCTTATATCAGTACCTCTCGACTCAAAAGTACCACGCGTATGGGTAAGGTAAAGTCTGTTGGTGCTGCTATTATCTTTATTCGCCATAAAAACATCAAAATCGCCATCATTATCAACATCAGCAAACGTTATTGCATTGGTAAGTTCGATCTCTTCACCATAAGTGTCAATATTAATAGCTGTACCTGTGGTAGGAAAATTAGCACTGCCGTCATTAAGGTAAATTTTATTGGGTTCACCTGGATCAGCGGTCATCACATCTATATCACCATCATTGTCTATATCGAACAACTTAAGCCCAAGAGTTGGAGCTGTATCATTACCAATGCTGGTACCTGTCGTAGGGAATTCACCAGTACCATTATTAAGATAAAGTTTATTTGTTGATCTATCCTCCGCTGTCACAAGGTCTAAATCACCATCATTATCCATGTCGGCAAAGACAACGCGTCCAGTAGCATCTGTCTCAGTTCCAATGCTAGTAGCTGTAGCAGAAAAGCCACCACTGCCATCATTAATATAGAGTTTGTTTGTTTCAGAATTATTCGCTATAACCACATCTATAAAACCATCCACATTTACATCTACTAGCGCAACATGAACAGAAATATCTGTGTCATTACTAATGTTAACTCCGGTATTGGAAAAACCACCACTACCGTCATTGAAGTATGCTTTATTGGTTTCATTAACGTTAGCTGCCACTATGTCCAAGTCGCCATCGTTGTCCAAATCAGCCAAAGCGATAGACAAAGTTGCATCTATATCACTACTAATGTTTGTAGGTACTGCAGGAAAACCGCCATTACCATCATTAATGAAGAGCTTATTGGTTTCATTTTTATTGCCAATAATTATATCAAGATTTGCATCGCCATCCACATCAGCCAATACAATAGAAATACTCTCTTCCTCGGTAGTGTCTATAATCGTACCTGTTTCTGCAAAAGTGCCATTTTCATTACCAAAGTAGATTCTGCGTTTGTAATAACTAGAAACGATTATATCAACATATCCATCGTTATTTATGTCTCCCGAAGCAGCACTAATGTTAGAATCTGTATCAGTACCAAAGCTGATCCCTCTTGATGTAAGGCCACGATCACTTTCATTCCGATAAAGCTTATTGGTTTGATTATAATCGCCTGTCATAAGGTCAATGTCGCCATCATGGTCCACATCACCAAGCGCTAGACTACGAGTGTCATCCGTATTACTGCCTACGGCTGTGCCTGTTGCAAAAACGCCGCTACCATCATTAAGGTATAATGTATTGGTTTGACTATCATTAGCTGTCATTAAGTCAAGATCACCATCAATATCTACATCTGCTAAGACGCCCAAATAGGTTTTATCGGTACCACTGCCAATGGCGGTGGCTGTTGCCGTAAAACTACCGTTCCCGTTGTTAAGGTGTAACTTATGGGTTGCATCATAATTACTAACCAGTAAATCAAGATCGCCATCACTATCTAAATCCCCTAAGGAGACAGAGACGGTATCATTTGCATCACTGTCTATAGCAGTACCTGTTGTTGAAAAACTACCACTTCCATCATTGAGGTATAACTTATTGGCTTGATCTTTATTTCCGACCACGACATCAAGGTCGCCATCACTATCCACATCCCCTAATGAGATAGTTTGGCTGCTATCGGTTTCACTTCCTATATTTGTGCCTACGGTAAAACCGCCCACTCCATTATTAAGGTATAACTTATTGGTTTTACCTTTATTTGCGGTTACTACATCAAGGTCACCATCACTATCCACATCCCCTAAAGCAAGTTCCCATGTTTCATCGGTCTCATTGCCAATATCTGAGCCTGTTGCTGCAAAACTGCTGGCGCTACTATCATAAAGATACAACTTATTGGTTTCACCCGAATTACTAACCACAAGGTCAAGGTAGCCATCTTTATTAACATCGGCTAAAACGACATGATAGGTAACATCCGTCTCACTGCCTATATTTGTACCTGCTGCAAAACTATTATTACCAGGGTTATAAAGATATAACTTATTGGTTTGACCATTATTACCAGCCACAAGGTCAAGGTCACCATCTCCGTCCACATCCGCAACGGTGATACTTGTAGTAGCATCCGAATCACTACTATTCGAGTCAAATCCTAGTGTATTTCCGTCAAGTAGACCTTGTTCTTGTTGCCTTGGTCCAGCCAAATATAAGGCTTGCTTTGCAGTAGATAAATTTGCCGTAGTTTTTGAAGTGTCAATTGAAGCGTCACTTGAAAAGCCTTCAGAGAAAGTAACGCTTGCGGCAATAACGCCAACACTCGTAATAAGTGCAAAAGAAACTAACCACTTCTTTTTTGAATTATGTGTCAGGTTAAACATGTGTGTACCTACCTTTTGGGATAGTGGATTTATGGCTAAGCTTTTGTGCTAGCTCTTATAACAGTCTCTTTTTTATAAACATCGTGGGTGTTTCATACTTATAAAATGACATTTAAAATAACAAGAATATTAACTGAACAATATTGCACGGTATTGCACGTGACAAATGCAAGTAGCAAAGTACACGTGGCAAAATGCACGTAGCAAATTAAATTACCTTGGTAGCAATGGTAAAGAAAAAACAGATGTGTCGATATATGCAGAGGTGAGGAATGTTTGCTTAAATGTCTCAATCTTTATCGTATTTGTCTCATGCAGGTCTATTTTTGCAATAAAACTCGATTTAACCATGCACTTATTAACAGAGAATTAGCTGTAGGTTGTTCATTGGGATCATTCAAATCAACCATTTTGTAGGTATTAGTTAGCTGGATAGATTCTGAAGGTGATATCCCAAACTCTTCTTTAAATAACAAGCTAAAATTAGATAAAGATTTAAACCCTGACTGAAAGGCAATAGTCGATATTTGTGGTTTTGTTTCTTCGTTACTGCACAGTAAGTGATACGCATGATGTAATCTTTGCTTCCTAATAAAATTTGCAACGCCGCCTAAAGCCTCTGTTATACGATACAGTTTTGCTCTAGAAATATTATATTTTGTGCAAATATCAGCCACATTAAAATCAACACTTTGGATATTTGCACAGATATATTCTTTAATTTTAAATAATAGATAATTATCTGATCTAGGAGGAGTAAGAACAGCTGTTTTGATATGATTTTGTAAGGCTGATATAACCAATTCAATGGTCAATTTAGAAACGTCTAAAATTTCATTCTGAGTAATATATTGTGCTTCTTGTCTTAACATCCTCAGATGATTTACTAATAGGCGAGTCATCACACTTGCTTGGTCTAACGTTTGTAGATGTAATCCCTCTATGTTTATACCATATTTGCTTATAACATCTCTTGGTATAACAAGACTTATAGTATCAATTATAGGGGTAATGCCAGTGACCTCCCGTGACATATCAAGGATAGTTATCCCTCCAGCACCATTACGAATGCTACTACCGTCACCAGAGAAATCACAATATCCATCTAATATTAATTTAACAATTACGCCATCATAGCCAGATTTAAGCGCTCGCTCTGTATTACTGTAATATTTTTGCGGAGTGGCTCCTGCGTTAATACATAGGAAGTTTTTAAAAAAATAACCACTTACTTTAGCTTCAAAGGTAGCATCCTCAACATTAGCATCTTCAACGTTAGCGCCTTTAGCTTGCTCTGGTGTAAGATTTGATGTTTGATAAAATGGATGCATAACATCTCGCCACGCCACTTTTTTATGTTCAGTAGGAAGCGTAGAAGTACAAAAATGAAAAGATGATATTTTTTGTGGCATGCATAATCTTAATAGATTTTATTATAGGCTTTATACAATATTACTCATATTGCAGTAGCAAAACTACCTATTAATGCTTGAATGCTTGAATGCTTGAATGCTTGAATGCTTGAATGCTTGAATGCTTGAATGCTTGAATGCTTGAATGCTTGAATGCTTGAAATGGTAAAGCCCTAAAAACACAAGGTCAACAAAATGCAAAAAAATCACTCGCGTTATTTTATTGGTTTAGATTTATCTAGTACTGACAAGTTGGCTATTGCTCATTGGCGTGACAAGCAAATATTTGCAGCGACAGACAAGCCAGTTCCAGTTGAGAATTTTCACATTACCTTGTCGTTTTTGGGGCAAGTTACTCAGAATAAACTTGAGCAGTTGGAAACGTTATTAGATGCAATTTCAACCCAAAGAGTTAACACAATAACCAATGAGCTTGGTGTATTTAGTAAACCTAAAATATTGTATTTGGGTGTGGAGTTAACGCCAAGTTTACAACAGCTAGCCAAGCAATGTTTGGGGGTTAATGGAAAATTAGCATTGCCTAGTCCACATGAAATATACCGTCCGCATATAACACTAAATCGTAAACACGCAGAAGCAGTTCCTATCATGTTTGAACCACCAAAGCTTGAATTAAACTTCACTGAGTTTCATTTATTTGAGTCCGTATCAAGTTCCAAACAAGGTAAACCACCGCATTATCCTAAACGCATGAGCTTTAGACTGGAATAAGCTGTAAGCTGTAAGCTGTAAGCTGTAAGCTGTAAGCTGTAAGCTGTAAGCTGTAAGCTGTAAGCGAAAAATGATGTATCGTTATTATATACAGTCAACAATTAAAAGTTAGATAAGCTTGAGGGAAGTGATGGTAAATTTACAATCTTTAATTGTATTCTGTCTTTAAATATTTCGAGCATTCTCAAAGTATCACAGTCATACATTCTTGGGTCATCGTTATATGCAATATTAGTTAAGGGTAAAAATATATAATCTCGATAATCTTGATCTAATTCCCACCAATCACAAACGTAAATATTTAAGAAATCGACTACGGCGTTTATCGCTAATTCAGCTTCACTAATAGACCAACGTCCTCGCTCATATGTCATATTTTGTACGTTCTGTTTCTTCAATTTCTTTTTTTCTATTGATTTGTGAAGCCAAGATAACTCACCTTCTAATTTTTGTGATTTATACTGAATTTTCTTCGAGGAAACCTTAGGATGTACGCTGTCATTTCGTAGTTTAATTAAATTTTTAATGCCTTGATATTCTTTACATGACTTATCTAAACTTTTACCTGTGTTTTTATTTAATACCAACTCAAATTTTTTTAAAGTATCATATTGCCTTTCATTTACAGGTTCCTCTAAAGCTTCAAGTATACAATTAGCAGCAGCCTCTAAACTATATGTAATAGTCAGAATAGAGGATGTAACTAAGCAGTTTTGTAAAAAAGTTTCTTCGGTTCTTTCAGCTTCATATAACAATCGTAAGGCTTCTCCAAGCAAACTAAAAAACCTATTTTCTGTTTGTTCACCTACTTGCATTTTTAAGCCTTTAATATCATTTCATAATATACATACTGTACTCTAATTTTAATCTTTCATCTAAATCAGCTTATGTTAAGTTTCAATCGCCCAACATTTTTAAAAACTATCACTATTTAAGTAATATGAAACTCACCGCAATTTCAATCAAGACTGAATGATTTATGCGTGTAAACTTGAGCATTACATTACTTAAAGAATCACTAAACTGAAAAATGAATATAGTAAATGGATAAATATCAACAGAGTATCGTTAGGGTTTGTGATTACATTAATCAGAACCTTGATGATGACTTAACCTTAGATAGGTTAAGTGCGGTGTCGGGGTTTTCTAAATATCACTTTCATCGTGTTTTTTCAGCTTTCACTGGGCTTAACTTAATTAAGTATATTCAAATATCCAGACTAAAACGGGCTTCATATCGCTTGGTATTTAAAGCTGACATTAAAATTATCGACATTGCTTTTGAAGCTGGGTTTGAAAGTGCCGAGGCATTTTCAAGAGCCTTTAAGCGCGAGTTTGGACAAAGCCCTTCTGAGTTTAGAAAGTCTCCTCAATGGCTTAACTGGCATGATAAAACAGATACGTTGACCCTAGCGTTACCTGAAAAAACGGATCATACAATGGATGTAAAGGTTGTTAATTTTCAACAACAGAAAGTAGCGGCGCTGGCGCATCGTGGAGATCCAAAACTGCACTACCAAACATCTATGAAGTTTATTGCTTGGCGTAAAGCCAGCAAGTTGTCACCAATAAAAACCAGCAATACTTACGGCATTCCTTATTCTGATCCGAACGTGGTAAAAGCAGAAGATTTTCATTTTGATCTTTGTGGCGCGGTCAAGGCAGACATTCCAGAAAATGAATTTGGTGTGGTAAATCAAATCATTCCAGCAGGACGTTGTGCCGTTGTTCGTGATATTGGTAATCGTGATGACTTAAAAAAAGGTGTTTATTATTTATATCAACAATGGTTGCCAACAAGTGGTGAACAATGTCGAGATTTCCCTGTGTTTTTTCATTATGTTAATTTTGTTCACGACGTGCCTGAACATGAAGTGATCACTGATATATATTTACCAATTATATAGTTTTTGCTTACTGACTTTTATTCGCAAGCTTTTATTAATGAGCTTTATCCAATTAGGAATGTTTAAAATATGACGACTTCTTCTAACAATATGTTTCTTGTCGGTTCGTTACCGTCTGTGTTTATGAAAACCGCCGCACCTATTATTTTAATGATGTTGGTCAATGGTTCATTTTCATTGGTAGACGCTTATTTTCTTGGCGAGTATGTTGGAGCACATGCACTTGCGGCCGTTACCTCTGTATTCCCTGCTTTTATGTTATTGGTGGCGTTATCAAGCTGGGTGTCTGCGGGCTTTTCAAGTGTGATGGCAAGGCTGTTGGGCGCCAATAAAAAAGATGAAGCGATCTCGGCTTACGGACAGGCGATGACCCTGTCTATGTTTGTTTGCATGGTGCTGATTTTACTGTTTTTAGTCGGCGGTGAACAATTGGTATTGTTTGTTAATAATGGCTCAGCAAGCCTATCTAGCATGAGTTACGATTATTTGTCTTTAATGATATTTTTCTCGCCACTGTTGTTTATTCTCACCATTAATAGCGACAGTTTACGTTGTGAAGGACAAATGGCTTTTATGGCAGTTGTGCCTTTGTTATCGGTATTCTTTAACATTGTATTTAACTACATTTTTATTGCGATGCTTGGCTGGGGCGTAGTTGGTTCTGTTTATGGCACTTTGTTAGCGCAAACCTTATCCCTGTTAGCTGTGTACTTATTTCGCCGTTACAGTAAAACCGCTTTAAAAGTGTCTATTGTGCGCTTTACTACAAACCGTAAATTATGGTCAGACTTTTTAGCGTTAGGCGCACCAACGAGTTTATCTTATGTAGGTGTTGCGCTCTCTTCTGCTTTTATTTTATATAACTTACAAATTTGGAGTAATGAAAACTACAGCATGATTGTGGCGGCTTATGGCATTATCACCCGAATTATGACGTTTATTTTTCTGCCTTTGTTGGGATTGAGCATGGCGTTTCAAACCATTTTAGGCAATAACATTGGCGCAAAAGAATGGTTAAGATCGAACAGCGCGATTAAAATCGCCATCATCATCGCTTTTATTTATTGTGTATTTTGCCAGTTGTTTGTTTTGCTACTTAAAAACCAATTGGGCGGTGTGTTTGTTAACGATATAAATGTGACGACAGAAGTGGCGCGTATTTTACCTATTATGTCGTCGGCTTTATTTTTATTAGGTCCGTTAATGATGATTGGTGTTGTATTCCAAGCCATGGGCGATGCAAAAAGAGCCGCTATTTTACGTTTGGCAAAAGTGTATTTATTCACCCTGCCGTTGATTTTTATACTGCCAATCTTGTTTGCCGAAACAGGTATTTGGTTAGCAGGCCCGAGCTCTGAATTATTAGCCTTATTTTTAACTATTGGCGTTTTATATCAACGCCGTAAAAAGTTAGGCAATCCGTTTGGCTTATTCTTTAAAACGGAAACTGCAAATGAGATTAACGCCAAAGAAAATAATTAAGTTTTTGTTCGAATTAGTTTTAGCTAACAATTAAAGTTCTCAACATTAAAAAGTAACTATTGATGAGTTCATTACTGTTGCGTATTATCAGCCTAGCAAAAAATATTTATATAAAAAAAGGAATAAAATGAAAAAGATAATCCTTATTATCATGGCAGTAATTCTAACGGGCTGTGCTTCACTCCCACAACACAAAGGGGTTATCCCACTTGATGTTAGCCCTACTTATAATCAATCAGCTAAGCAAGGTGATGAAAACTTAGCCGAGATTATATGTGCTGAAGGCGAAAGACAGTATTACTTTTTAGGCACAAGTAAACCTTCACTTTCGTTAATGTTCACAGATGAAGGCTTTAAATTCTTCAATGACTATAAAAGTTCGTGGAAATTAGCACCAGGTAAAAGAAATTTTACACTTCATTGGAGCTTTGATGATAGATATGCTGACTTTAAAGTTAGCCAGTTTGAATTTAAAGCTAACGAGAAATACCTTGCAAAATATTCGGTTCAAAATCGACAAATTAAAGTTTGGATAGAAACTGAAGATGGCACTGTAGTTTTTGGTAAAAGACCAAATGAAGGTGAGTTTTAAATTTAATAAAACTCGTATTCTATTACAAAAAAGCGAACTTTCTAAGTTCGCTTTTTTGTTTCAGCAACTCCCCTCTATAACTTTCATGCTCCACCAAGAACTAAGAATCAGTATCTGAGCTGATTGCCTCTACGTTTATAATAGTCGAGCGGTTTAGCGTGATTTTATAGCGCTGAGTATGCTGTTGATGTTGCTTATTTGTATGTACTAACACGACATTAATCTGGTAACGTCGTTCAACCGCTTGTTTGGTTATTTTACTACCTTCAAGTGAATATAAACGCCCTTCGCCTTTTTTTAAGAAGCGAATAAAAGGTGTTAAATTAAATGTAATACGTTGTTGAATTTCGTCGTAACCGGGTAAAAAGCTTTTGGCCGATACACGAGTATCACTACGAAAATGTAATAATTGCGCGGCTTGTTTATTTTGTTGTCGGCGTGTTTGAAACAGCTCGTCTACGTGTTTGGGCAAATCTTTATTACGAATATATTCCAGCCAAATTGCTTGCCCCGCTATTCTGCTTTTATTAACACTGTGACTATAAATGATCTTCCATTTGGGTAGGCCTTTTTGAATACGCCGCCAAATCATACGGGTAAGATCTTCTTTAAATATTTCACGTAATCCATAAATAATCCCTAACATACCCACCAAGGCAACGGTTACTTCGGTAAAGTTAGTTCGGGCATTTAGTACCAACAACATAACAAAAGCCATAATTACAGCGGTTACAGTGCCACGGACTATACGATTTAAGTTTCTATTGAGGTTTTTAACTTCTTTTTTAAACACCACACCATATTCAATTAATCTTTGCAGTAAGCGCATTTTATTGGTGATGCGATTAGGATCGCCGAGTGTGACTTGTGTATTGTATTGGTTATCGTTTCTGTATTCGCTTTCACTGCGGCATAAGGTCAACAAGAAGTTTCTCTCGCTGGTAAAGTCACTACTTTTGGGTGCTCTGGATAACAGTTTTAAAAATGACTGCTCAACTTGCCAACTAAGATAGTTGTCGGCATTTTCAAAATAAGCTCTAAGTTTTTTATCTGGTGGTGCGTAGCGTCTTAGTTTTTTCAGTAAACCCGAAATTTGCTCTGCCAGTATGATGGCTTGCGGATAGAATTCTTCGCTCTCAGTTAGCTTGAGCGTTTGTTTTATGTCGGTGTCTAAAGCAAGACGAATTTGATAGGAAAACAAATTAAGGTTTAAACGATAATCGGTTTGTTCACCTTTTTGTTGACTAATAAAACGACTGCGCACTAAAGGTAGATGCAATTGATCTGAATAGTAGGCGCTGTTGTTCTGAATACTATTATGGAAGTAATTTTCTTCAGTTAAGGTTTTAGGGCTAATCCCCATTTCATCGGGTAAAGAGAAATATAGGTCGACCCGCTGCTTATCACTCGGCAATAATTGGTAACTGACTTTTATGGAAAGGTTTTCATCTTGGCTAAGTTTGATTTTATTCAATTTTCTCTTTATCTCCCCGTCGTTATATCGTCAAGCCTGAGTCAAATGAGTATGCCTTATTTTTACCTCATTACCCACATTAATCAATCACAGTTTTTTAATATAAATAAGGAATAAACGAGCTGAAGCTCTAAGTTGGGAAAACTGTGAATTATCGCGCTTATAGCCCTATGACGATTATAAAACTCATGGGATACATGAGTTTTATAAAGTCATTGTAGACTATTGTGGTAGTAGTCTACAGTCAGTCCAAGTTAATTCAGCTTTAGAAGAAAGCGTCTGTAACTGTGGTAGGTTATTTAATGCTTTGGCATAGATATCGTGGTAAAGAATGATCCCCTTACGCCAAAATAACATAAGCGTAATAACTCTATCTTGAACGTCTTGGTCTGTTAGTTTTCTATTCCAGTCTTGGCTATCAATATTCCATAACATGACTTTTTCATTATGCTCTTTCAGTGATTCAATAAGGTTCACATGACGTTGTCCATAAGGAGGCCGAAACCAATAAGGCGCATTTTGATATTCAGCTAATGCAGACCGAGTCATTTTTAATGATGACTCCCACTCGTCCCACTTTTGATGACTTTTGTGCTGATAACCATGTGAGCCTAAGCATTGTTCGTCATACATATTTTTAGGGGGCTTTGACGATACGAGCCTTTCACCGAGTACAAAAAAAGTGGCGTGTATATTTAGTTCACGTAAAGCGTCGGTTAATGACTGAGTATGGTTTGTTCTAATATTATTTTTTACTGTGTTAGCCGATGGGCCATCATCGTATGTTAATAAAAAACTACCATCTTTAAACTCAGAACCCGTTATCTCGCGCGCCGAATCTAAGCTATCAATTTCGCTGGTGATCCTAGGAAATAAAGTCGCTAAGCGGGCTTGTTCATATAAATAACGTAAGTAGAAACGCTCACTCGCTAAAGCCCAAGCTGCAAGTTCGGCTGGCAATTGAACCCGACTTTTTTCAACTAAATCATCCCAGTTATCTAACGTGCAATTATCACAAGCATTCTGGTAATTCTGTTGTAGTTTTTGTCGTATTTCTAAATGCCATTTTTCTACACTTTGCAGATTTATATTACTGATGCCAGTGAAGGCGGTGATCTTGGCTTCAGTATTAAGTTTAGTTTTTTCGAAAACACGTACAAATGAAAGGATTTCATTGGCCGATGCGTAGTTAAAATCTTTATTGTTTTCTATTGGATAAGGCCATAAGTTACGATCAAGTGTTGCAACTTTTTCTGGTCCAGCAGCCATAGATAAAGAAGGCAATAATAAAAGAATGAGAAGTAGAATACGCATGAATAGCCTTTTAAATAAGAATGAAACTACATTTGTTTAACTATTTTTTAACTGTACTAATTTGATTAGCTCTAAATTATTCGTTGGTATTTTCTATAGATAATGAAGTGCCTCTATGTATTCAACATCAAAGGGCACTTCATGCTTCTATATTTAACTTTGGTTACAGTTTTTCTAGCATACGAGCGATGCCTTTATCGTATGCTTTATGACTACGTAAGGCTTTAGCATTACGGAAGTTATTAAGCGCTTCTTGCCACAAACCTTTTGACTCATAGATTCGAGCTATATTGTAATAACTACTCGCCTTAACTCTATCTTTTCTATCGCCTTCAGCTAACTCAATTGCTTTGCGATTTGCCCAAAGGCCTTCTGCCGTTCTGTTTAATTTTTGGTAAGTAAGACCCAAGTTGCTATACGCTTGACCGTAGCTAGGATAAAGGTCAATTGCGCTTTGGAATACATACATAGCATCTTCCAATTTACCTTGATGATATATTTTTTCACCACGGGTATTAATACGCTTAGCTTCTTTTTTGATCGCATTTGTGATCAATGAATGATTATCAAATGAAGATGCTTGAATTAACTCATTTAGATGACTTGCGACTCCGTCTCTGTTCAAACTCAAGTACTGGTTGATGTCATGAAATGCACCATTTTCATCGATACCAAACACAACCCAACTTGTTCCTTCGGCTGAAGGTTTAACGTTGTATGTACGGATCAGCGTTTGCCCTACATATACCTGTACACGTGCATCACTGAAACTCATTTCTTTTGAATTTTTAGTATTATTTACGCCATTAGTGTAATCGTGAACAGCATAAACATAACGTTTACCTTCATGCTTTTTCTCAATAGTAATTGTTTCTGGTCCATAACTTGTTGTGTCATCTACATCTAGATTGGCATCAAGTTGTTGCTGCTGGCTGAAAAAAACATGGTTATTAGGGAAGTTAAGATGTGCATCTAAATCAGAAGGATTAGCTCCCCAAGTTAGAACCACTCGTAAACCATCTAAATTATCCATTACAGGTGATAATGCATAAATGAAGTTATCGCATGGACATTTGGTTACAAGTGTAGAAAAGCCAGCCTTACGGATGATCATTATCGTGTCAGAGTCATCAGCTAAATTTGCAGGCAAGGTTACTTGTCCATTGCTATTTGTGACGGCTTGTTGAGAACTTTCACCATTACGTTGCCAAACTACATTGGCTTGGTTAATTGTTTTATCTTTTTTAACTGCACTTAATACGGTTAAGTTTCCAGCCTCTGCAGCTGATGGCATTAACATGGTTGATAGCATTAATGCTAAGGGTAATAAATGACGCATAATAAGTTCCTTCATAAATGCTTTGGAGCATTAATTTAAAATGTAAATCCTAAAAATATAGACTCGCTATATCCATTGAATTAACAGCTCGTTTTGCCAAGGATACACAATCTACGACTAATTGGGAAACAGTGTTAATTGGAATAAATTCATAAAAATAATATACATAGGCGTGAATTTTAAATTTATTAAAACCGACAGATAATAAAAAACCGCCGATAAAGGCGGTTTTGATTTTGCTTCTTTTTTATTTCTGTTTTTACAAATAGTGGAGCTGACTCCAGTTGGGAACTATTGTTACAAACACTCTTTTATAAAAACGGTTTTAACTCTGTAGCTGAACCTGTTTATCTAGTCTATTAACCAAATTGGTTCATTGTATTGTCTTTACCACCGGCTTTTAACGCAGCATCACCAGCAAAGTATTCTTTATGGTCGTCGCCCATATCAGAACCCGCCATGTTTTGATGTCTAACGCAGGCAATGCCTTGACGAATTTCTTCACGTTGAACATTTTTAACGTAACCCAACATACCTTGGTCACCAAAGTATTCTTTGGCTAAGTTATCGGTAGATAACGCTGCTGTATGATACGTTGGCAATGTAATTAAGTGATGGAATATGCCAGCTTCACGTGCACTGTCTGCTTGGAAAGTACGGATTTTTTCATCTGCTTCAATTGCCAACTCAGTACCATCATAATCAACATTCATAAGTTCAGCACGGTTATAACTTGATACGTCTTTACCTGCTTCAACATACAAATCAAATATTTGCTGACGGAAGTTTAGCGTCCAGTTAAATGATGGGCTGTTGTTGTAAACTAGCTTAGCATTTGGCACTACTTCACGAATACGATTAACCATGCCGCCGATTTGGCCTACATGTGGTTTTTCAGTTTCAATCCATAATAAGTCAGCACCATTTTGTAATGACGTTATGCAATCTAGTACACATCTGTCTTCACCTGTACCGGCACGGAATTGGAACAGATTAGATGGTAAACGTTTCGGACGTAATAATTTACCATCTCGATTGAGAATAACATCGCCGTTTTGCAATTTACCTGGTGCAACTTCTTCACAATCTAAGAAACTGTTGTATTGGTCGCCTAAGTCACCTGGTTCATTAGTAACGGCTATTTGTTTAGTTAAGCCTGCACCTAATGAGTCAGTACGCGCAACAATAACACCGTCATCTATACCCAATTCTAAAAACGCGTAACGTACTGCGCGTATTTTAGCTAAGAAGTCTTCATGCGGAACGGTAACTTTACCGTCTTGGTGACCACATTGTTTTTCATCAGATACTTGGTTTTCAATTTGAATACAACAGGCACCCGCTTCAATCATTTGTTTTGCCATTAAGTAAGTGGCTTCTGCATTACCAAACCCAGCATCAATATCTGCAATAATTGGCACAACATGCGTTTGATGATTGTCGATTTCGTTCTGTACTTTTTTCTCAGTTGCTTTATCGCCTGCTTCTTTTGCATCATCAAGTTGACGGAATAAACCACCTAACTCACGAGCATCGGCTTGACGTAAAAAGGTATATAGCTCGGCGACTAAACTAGCTACTGAGGTTTTCTCATGCATTGATTGGTCTGGTAAAGGGCCAAACTCAGAACGTAGTGCCGCAACCATCCAACCAGAAAGGTATAAGTAACGACGGTCAGTGCTATTGAAATGTTTTTTAATAGAGATCATTTTTTGCTGACCAATAAAACCATGCCAGCAACCTAACGATTGTGTGTACTGACTGCTGTCAGCATCGTATCTGTCCATATCTGTACGCATAATAGCGGCAGTATATTTAGCAATATCTAAACCCGTTTTGAATTTATTTTGCGTACGCATTCTTGCTGCATACTCAGGGCTAATTGCATCCCAACTTGCACCACGAGAGGCGCGAATAGCTTCTAATAGCTGAATCTCATTTGTATATGCTGACATAGTTGTACCCTCTTAATATCATTTATAATAATTATAGTTATTTTAAATTTACTCATTTAACGACTCACTTTTTGTGAGCTGGAGTAAATCTGTTGATGACAACTCTAATCCAAACGACTAACATTCAACAAATAGATAAATCGCATACATAGGATTCACAGAATGAATATTAGTAAGATAGATCTCAATTTATTGGTATACCTAGATGTATTATTACGAGAGAAAAACGTAACTCGCTCAGCAGATCAGCTTTCTATCACTCAACCGGCTATGAGTAATGGCCTAAAACGGTTACGAGATTTATTTTCAGATCCTATATTAGTGCGTACTTCAGAAGGCATGATGCCCACAGCACGTGCATTACAGCTACAACCTGTAGTGCGAGATGTACTGTCTAAACTAGAAGCGACGATTCAGCCAGAAACTGAGTTTGAACCCATTAGCTCAAATAGAACCTTTAGAATAATGGCCAGTGATTATGCAGAAACTACGCTACTGGCAAAGGTTTTAGGAGAGTTACGAACCAAAGCGCCTAGTGTTACTTTAGATATAGTAACGCCATCAGACGTTAGTTTTCACGATGTTGAACTTGGTAAAGTAGACATGGCCATCAATCGGTTTGAAGAGCTGCCAATGTCATTCCACCAAAAAGTAATTTGGTACGATACCTTCAGCTGTATGGTGAATAAAGACCACCCTTGTCTGCCAAACTTTGACCTCGACAGATATTTAGAACATCAGCATGTTTGGGTGAGCAAAACGGGCTTTGGTGTGGGCGTAGGCATTGACCCTAATGAGGTTCAGAAGCTAGGCTGGGTAGACGCTGAGTTAGATAAATTAGGTAAAAAACGTAATATCCGTGTTTTTACTCGTCATTATCATATGGCGATGTGGCTAGCTAAAGAACAAGGTTTAATTGCAACATTACCAACCAAAGCAACAGAACTATATGCCGACAATGACAACGTTAAGGTACTAGAGCCACCATTCGATATTCCACCAATTGCCTTGAAAATGGCTTGGTCACCGTTATTACACCACGATGTTGGTCATATTTGGCTAAGACGTTTGATTGTAGATGTTGGCAGTAAATGATCTAACTTAGGGTTTTACCCTTTGATTTTAAAGATAAATCACACCTTTATTCATACTATCTATGATGGCTATATAAAAACAAAGCTAGATGAATTTTAGTAAATAACTTTACACTGTCGCTATAAATAAATGTCAGCCTAAGTGTGAGAATAGTTATGAATAATATGGTGCAAGGTAGAGAACACGTTAAATCTGGTCAATTATCTGTTGACGCCGAGTTGTATAACTTTGTGAATACTCAGGTGTTGGATAAAATTGATCTTAGTAAAGAAAACTTTTGGAAAGATGTAGAA
The DNA here is from genome assembly GCF_002954545.1 of Psychrosphaera saromensis. GTDB lineage: Bacteria > Pseudomonadota > Gammaproteobacteria > Enterobacterales > Alteromonadaceae > Psychrosphaera > Psychrosphaera saromensis. The sequence goes on from NZ_MSCH01000003.1 coordinate 214,135, forward strand.
AAACTTACCAAAGAGTTGATGCCAATTAATAAAGCGCTGCTGCAAACCCGAGAAAAATTGCAACAGCAGATCAATAACTATCACAAAAAGCAGACAAACTTAGATCCAAAACATTACAAACAATTTTTAACTGAAATTGGTTACTTACAACCAGAACCTGCAGATTTTAACATCACGAGTACCAATGTAGATGATGAAATTGCAACAATGGCGGGCCCTCAGCTTGTTGTGCCTGTAATGAATGCACGTTATGCAATTAATGCGGTAAATTCTCGTTGGGGTAGTTTATACGATGCGTTATACGGCACTGATGTTATTAGTTCAGACAAGGGGGCAGAAGTACAAAGTACTTACAATCCAATACGTGGACAAAAAGTGGTGGCATACGGTCGTGATTTTTTAAATAAAAACACACCTTTAGTAACTGGTGACTTTAATCATGTTACTGGCTTTAAAATTGAAGCTGGGCAGCTAGTTGTTCAAACAAATTCTGGTGACACGTCATTAGCCCAAGCAAGTCAATTTGTTGGTTACCGTGGTAATGTTAACGCCCCTACTGATATCGTATTACAGCATAATAAATTACACATCATCATTAACATTGACGCCAATCACCCTATTGGCAAAACCGACCTTGCGCATATTAAAGATATTACACTGGAATCTGCCCTAACCACGATTATGGACTGTGAAGACTCTGTTGCCGCAGTCGATGCTGAAGATAAATGCATTGTTTATCGTAATTGGCTTGGCCTAATGACAGGTGATTTAACAGAAACCGTTAATAAAAATGGCAAACAATTTACCCGCTCTTTAGCGAGTAATGTGGAGTTTCTAACCCCAAGTGGCATAACAACATCCTTAACAGGACGTGCACTTATGTTTGTGCGTAATGTGGGTCACTTAATGACAAATCCCGCTATTTTGGTAAATGGCAAAGAAATACCTGAAGGTATTTTAGATGCAATTATGACATCAGCCATAGGCAAAATAGACTTGTTAAAATCTGCTACTCCAGCTGCGATAACATCAGCAATTAAAAACTCGCAAAAAGGTTCTATTTATATAGTAAAACCGAAAATGCACGGTGCCGACGAAGTCGCTTTCACCAATACTTTATTTGATAAAGTAGAAGATATGTTGGCTTTACCACGCCACAGCATAAAAATGGGCATAATGGATGAAGAGCGAAGAACATCACTTAATTTAAAAGCCTGTGTAGAACAAGCCAAACACCGAGTTGTTTTTATCAATACTGGATTTTTAGACCGCACTGGCGACGAAATTCATACCAGTATGGATGCTGGCGTATTTGCACCAAAGGCTGAACTTAAAGTGAAACCTTGGATCCACGCTTATGAAGAATCAAACGTAGCTGTTGGCTTAAATTGTGGTTTTAAAGGCAAAGCGCAAATAGGTAAAGGCATGTGGCCTATTCCGGATCAGATGGCGCAAATGATGAAAGTTAAAATTGGTCATCCAAAAGCAGGGGCGAATACCGCCTGGGTTCCATCACCAACTGCGGCGACATTACACGTAATGCATTATCACCAAGTTAATGTTACCGGCATTCAGCAACACTTACTGAGCACGATAACCTCCGACATAGACACTATTTTAGCTATTCCATTAATTACTGATGAATGTGAGTTAACCAAAGAGTTGATCAACAAAGAATTAGAAAACAACGCCCAAGGCATATTAGGTTATGTAGTACGTTGGGTTGACCAAGGTGTTGGTTGCTCAAAAGTGCCAGACATCAACAATGTAGGTTTAATGGAAGACAGAGCAACCTGTCGTATTTCAAGCCAGCACATCGCCAACTGGTTACATCAAGACGTATGCACTGAGCAACAGGTGAACGATGTGTTAGTCACAATGGCGGCTGTGGTAGATAAACAAAATCAAAACGACCCGTTATATGAAAACATGACGCCAAATGTGGAAGACTCACTGGCATTTCAAGCGGCAAGAGACTTGATTATAAAAGGCACGACACAGCCTAGCGGTTATACAGAACCTTTATTGCATCATTATAGATTGTTGAAAAAGCAGGAGATAGCTAAGCGCTGATAACGGATAGCGATCACTGAACTGATAATAAACCGCCTCTTCATTGGCGGTTTTTTTATGTTTCTTATATGAGAACTAATCATTATGAAAAACCCATTTAGAGCTAGGCCCATTACCAAGCCTTTTGGCAAACTCAGTATTTTTTAGAAACAAACTAGTATGACTTGTACTTTGATTTAACAAATTTGATACATCTTCATTAGTGGCTTCTCCATATGCATTTAGAAAGTCATATAACTTAACGTACTTTTCAGATGTTCGAGGTACTTTAAAGTTTTTTGATATACCAAAGTTATTACTCCAACTCTTGCTTATTTTGACATAAACTCCGCTATTATTACCACACAGCTCAAAAAATTGTTGTTGTTCGACTATCTCTTTAATTTCTTGCCATCCACTGTTTTTAAGATGTTTAGTTCGTTTCAATAAATCAGAAACTGATATATGTCCTACTTTATATAGGCTATTAATAAGAATCAGTTCCATTAATCCAAAATCCTCAGAGGACTCTACAGTTATCACGAATATCGCAGGGATAAGAGCTTTAGCTGAAAATGCGACTTCAACTGTATCGTTTGCTTCTTTAAATGTGGGAAACTCACGACCGTACTTTAATGACCCCAATCCCATTCGTTTAACTCCCATCCCAGCACGATCAACTAAATTGAAGTTCATCATTAAGTTTGCAAGAGCTTTGTTTCGATGCCTTGGGTGATGATTAGTAATATTTTCAGGGGAAACTCCGCCAAAAAAACAACCTGGATTTGTAATTGTCATCAGAGTTGAATCAAACTCTATTGACACCATTCCCTCTAACATATAATCCCGGTGTACCAAAGAATTTAAAAAACCTTCATGAAATGCGTCCACATCTAACAATTTACAAGTATAAGACTTTGATTTAAATGTAAATACCTCACTACTATTACAGTCATCAAAATGCTTTTTGGCCTTTATATTTGTATCCCATAAATTGCCATCCCACACCTCATTTACCTTTAGTGTTCCATTTCTCTTTATCCAACTAAAACGATACTCATATGTTCCTAATAAAGCTTTTATTTGCTCAGATTTACCTAAAAATAGCAGCCCGGCTTTTGTAACTTTACCATCAGAAGTAACGCCTATGGCTTCTAAAAACTGCTCTAACGATGGTTGTTCATCATCTGCAATATCTTTTCTAGCGACATAATCCGCATAAGCAGCAGAGATAGAGTGAACATCTAATAATTTTTGATATTCTATGTCCTCAATAGTCTGCGACGTCCAATCATAAGCTCGTAAATTATTTATTGCTGTAGTAACTTCGTGGGGTTGTAATGGTCTGCTTGAACGACCATCTCTAATCATATATTTACCACTACTAGTAGAAACAAGACTGTTTACAGAGCGCTCCACTTGAATTGATAAATATGTAACTGAGTTAATAGCATGGTAAGCGGTACGTAGTTTCTGTCTTGGCTGAAGGTTCCCCTGAATGGAGTCATTAACTATAATTGGATCTCCGAGTTCAGTTCCGACGAGCTGCTTGCTCCAATTATTATCTTTTACATTACTTCCATCTTTTATGCCGACGATTACAGTCCCGCCTTTATGGTTAGCAAAAGCAGCAATTTCTTCTGAAAGATCTTTTCTTTTATCATGTAATGCCTTTAGAGAACGATACTCTTTAAACTCAACAACTTCATTTTCTAGTAGATCGCTATTAACTTGTCCGCAAGAACGGATTAAATCCAATATCTGCTCTTCATTTTTAAAAGTCATAAACATCCTTATAAAGCATAATAACTAGCCATTTTAAATCAAATTAGTTTAGTTTGTAATCTAAAGAGTCATGATATATTTTTATTGTCACTAGGGGTAACCTGTTTAATATGATTGTAATATAAATGGATAATACTTCTGTTATCCATTTTGTGAACTCAATTAGCTTTAGCTCTATTAACTTTAGACCTACTAAAGTTAGCTCTGCTAATTTAAGCCCAACTTATTAAGCGTAAATCACCATGAAATTTATATTTTTAATTCTACTTTGTTTCTTAACATCATGCGGCTTTGCACCTCAAATTAATACTCAAGATAAGCTGGTCATTGCACATCGTGGTGCAAGCGGTTATTTACCAGAACACTCTATAGCAGCTAAAGCGATGGCTCATGCTATGAACGCTGATTACATTGAACAAGATGTCGTGATGAGCAAAGACAACCAACTGCTAATATTGCACGACCACTACCTTGACCGAGTCACCAATGTCGCGACTGTTTTCCCTAACCGAAAACGTCAAGACGGTCGTTATTACGCCATTGACTTTACCCTGACAGAAATCCGTACACTCAAGATGACAGAAGGATTTAGTGTGGATGAAAGTGGCCAACAAAAAGCCGGATTTCCAGAACGTTTTCCATTATGGAAATCTACATTTGCAGTACATACCTTGGCTGAAGAGATTGAGCTCATTCAAGGCTTAAATAAAAGTACCGGCAAAAACATCGGTATTTACGTAGAAATAAAATCGCCAGCGTTTCATTTACACGAAGGTAAAGACATCAGTAAAGCGGTATTAAAAGAGCTGAAACGCTATGGTTACGACAAGACTAACGATAAAGTGTTTCTGCAAAGCTTTGATGCTATTGACTTGCAACGCATTAAAAAGCAGTTGTTACCTGAGCTAAACATGCAGATAAAACTCGTACAGTTAATTGCCATGACAGACTGGCAAGAAACCTTAATTTACCAACAAGATAGTACCAGTGTTTATAATTACGATTGGATGTTGCAGCCAAGCTCCATGCAAAAAATTGCGACTTACGCGGATGGCATAGGCCCATGGAAACCTATGTTAGTTGACTCTAAAAGTAAGCCAGTAAAGTCTAATGGCTTATTAGAAGCTGCACATAAAGCGGGATTAGTTGTTCATCCCTACACGTTCAGAGCAGATAGCGGCCGTATTCCAGAATATGCCCAGGACTTCGATGATCTTTTAAAGATCTTCTACTTCGACATTGGCGTAGATGGCGTATTTACAGACTTTCCAGATAAAGCGGTGCAGTTTTTACAAACAAGAAGGTAAAAAATCCGTAGGAAGCCTAAAGCGCTTCCTAGGTTCGTTCTGAGCTTACTTATCAGCTAATCCCAAAAACGTTTGGACTTTAGGTAGTTTTGGAAACCCCCATTTTTCTAGAACCCAAATAACAATAAGCGACATTAATAACATAGGCAGCAGTGCTGCTAAGGTCACGATCAATACGATTACGCCTTTACTCTTTGTTAGTTTTTGGTCTTGCAGTTTATTAGGAGCGCCTAAACGATCAGCCGGTTTTCGTTTTCGCCATAATACAAAACCACTCACCGACAAAATCAATAAACCTAAAGCAACAATAACGCCCAATAATTGATTAGCCCAACCAAATAACTGCCCTTCATGTGCTGATATTCCAATGCCAATAATGCGATCTAACAATGCTTTATCACTAAAACCATTACGCTTAATGATGTCGCCATTATTATCCAGCCAGGCATTTTGCGACAGCATCATGTTTTGCGACCTTGAAGATACTTTCCATATTCTCTGTTCTGCATCACTTACTGACAATTCAACAGGCGATGCGAAATCAAGGGCAACAGCCTTTTTGTAAACTTCATTTGATAAAGGTATATAAGCTCTAGATTGACGTTGCAGAGTTTGCAACTGTTCTTTTTTATTTATACTCCAATCAGAGCTAGTCATGTGTGTAATTGCTTTACGCACCTCTTTAAAACCAGCTCCCCAGACTTGTGTCCAAGGCAAGCCACTTATTAATAAAAAAAGAATCAAGATGCTTATCCACATACCAATAACCGCATGTAAATCTCGCCAGAAACGACGACCACCTTCTGTTAATCTAGGGTAAATAACACCAGCCATGCCTTTATTGTCTTTTGGCCACCACAAATACATGCCAGTTAACACTAAGAAAATAGTCCAACATGCAGCCAATTCTACTAACAAAGAGCCATTTTCTCCCGCCAGTAAACTGCCATGTAATTCCCTTACCCATTCAATAAATCGATTGTCCGATTCAACAACATCCATAACGGACAAAGAGTAAGGATCTACATAAACAAAATAGCTTTGTTTGTTTTGTAGCGCTGTGATCCTAGTTGCATCTTGATTATTTTGAGGTAGACGATAACTTCGAAACTTAGCGTTTTCCATTGCGGACATCGCAACTGCTATTTGATCGGCAGGAAGCGTCCGCACACCTGAAGTTGATGTTGTTACATAATCGGCTTCTCGCAAATTTTCTATTTGTGGTTTAAACAAATAAATAGAGCCGCTAATAGCTAAAATCATAATGAAAGGAATGCAAAATAACCCAGCATAAAAATGCCATCGCCAAAGTATTCGATATGTGTTGTTGGTATTAGCCATTAAATTCTCATCTTAAATCTAAATTGTCACATTCAGTCATTGTTAATGTGCTAGTAGCCACATCTTCAAACTGATCAAGTTACCATAAGTTTAATTAGAAAAATGATTATACAACAGTGACATATTGTCGCACCTACGGTCATAAAATGAGCACGTAACGTAATAACTGATCACTAAATAAGTAAGGATAGGGTGATTTGTTCAATGAAATAAAGACTAAGCGATAATATTTATCTAGAAGACGTTTTACCTGCAAAAAGCCAAGTATACAAGCCAATTAGGAGTGCAATATTAAACGACAAATAAGCCAGCCAATATACAATTTCTACACCGCTTAATTGCAGCATTAGTAAAGTTGAAATTGCTATTCCACTCCAGCCAATTGTTTTAAATGTGTACCGCGCTTTTTTTGTTAACCTGGTGTTAAAAACAACTTTGAAATGTTTATCCATGCTTAACAATAAACAAGGCAAGGCAAACATCTGCAAAACAATACTTATTAACATGACTTGGCCTCAACCTTTAAATAATTAACCGACGTTCTTACTTTTAACCAAAGCGCTGTTTTTAATAAAATGACGCCAATAATAAACATAGCGACAGTCACGCCAAGGTAAGTAACATTAGTCTGGATTATCGCATTAACGAGCCATTGACTATTTTGCATAACATCAACAAACGGCAGTAAAATACATCCCACAGCAGATACAAGTAATTGCTCAAACCATGCTTTATTGGCAGGACGTAACAATGCATGAATTAAGCATATTAACCAGGTCCATAAGAACACATGAACTTCTAGATTGGCCCGGTTTGCTATTTCAATGGGCAATAATCTACTGGCTAGAAAAAATGCAGTGGTTGCCACCAACAAACCGGCAATTCCCGAGATATTTAGCCGTTCAACAATAAAGTAACCCAAGTGAAAACCCTGGTGTTTTTCTTTGCGTTTTTTTAACCAAATAATAAGACCAGTGGCGATTAATGCACTGGATAACAAACCAAGCAGAAACAGCAACCAACGCAAACCGGTGTCGGCAAAGTGTCCTTCATGTAAACCAAAGAACACTCGTCTCACCTCTGTTGCTGTACTGGCTGGTTGATAGCCTTCAAGCGCTTCACCAGTGTGAGAAGAAAACACCAAACGTTCAGACTGGCGAGACAAGGTGTTGTCTTTTACTCGGTCGACTATAATACGGCCGTTTTGACTAAACGGTTGTTCAAATGTAATACGACGAATTTGATCTTCACCAGCCCACGTTTGTTGTACTTGCTGCTGAACAACAGCAAAGTCTTTTAGTGGTGATGGCATCTCAGATACAGCGTTTGAAGATGACTCTATGGAAGGCAAATTAGGGGCTAAATGAGGAGCTAAGTTAGGGGCTAGCTGCCTAATTAACGCTCGCTCTCCACCAGCATAATAATTGGCGCTAAACGGCATATACATAATGTTGTAGATCATAATGCCGCTGGTGCAGATCATAATACAAAAAGGAATTGTGGTGACGCCAGCTAACGCATGAAAGTCGGTTAACGCTTTACCTACTTTATTGAAACGTAAGGTAAAGAAATCTCGGAAAAATCGCCTGTGAGTAAAAATGCCACTAAACACAGCTATCAGCATAAACATTGCTGCGAGACCTGAAATATAACGACCACCATAACCCCGTAATTCCAATGTGTAATGGAAAACTCTAAAAAAGTTTCCACCAGCAGATTCACGCGGTGTAACAACTTGGCCTTCGTCAGGCCCTAAACTAAGATTCTGCCTATCTCGGCCTTTACTCCATTGGATAGACCAATGTTCGGTTCTTTTATCTGGTAAATTAATACGCCAGCGATCTGAGTCTGTACCTTCTTTATGTAATACATCCAGTGAGCGGTTTACCATATTTTGCGTTGATGAAACTTGAACTAATTCGGGTTTCATCCACTGAGTAATTTCTGGGTTAAAGTAACTTAACGTGCCGGTTAAAAATATCGTAAACAGCAACCATCCAATAACGAGCCCTGAGTACGTGTGTAACCAGATCATCGACTTTCTAAAGTCAGGCTTCATTCTTTTCCTACCATTTCACGACTAACATGTAATAAATAACGCCAAACAAACAGAGACTTAACAATATATCTCGCCATAATAGCCAAGCACTTTTACGACAAAAACAGGCGATTATCACAATAAAGTAAACGACATAACTTAACATTGACGCGGACATTACCGCTTCATTTAGCTCGCAAACTTTCCCCCAAACAAGCAGTTGAGCAAATGCAAAACTGAATGCAACAGACAAAGCATAGCCGCCAATGACGGCGGCTATAACACGAGAGAACACATCTAACTTGTGTTTCATTTTACAATTCAAAATTGTGTAATGTTAAAAGCTATAGGTAGCGGTTAATTTTGCGTTACGGCTTTCACCCGGTAAACCACCTAAGTACATAGCTTTGCTGTAATAAGTTTCATCCGTTAAGTTGCGTAAGTTAAGTTGGATATTCCACTCTTCACCTACATAACTAACTGCGCCACCTAAAACGGTATAAGCTTCAACAATTGCGTAGTCAACACCAAATGCAGACGCTGCAATAGAACGCTCACCTTCATGCGTTACACCAAGGCTAAATTTAATTGGACTTGGTAAAGCTTCAAACTTATAGCTATAACTTGTCCATAAACTAGCAAGGTTTTCTGCAAGACCTTTAGTTACTTCTTCATCCTGGCTAGCTGCGTAGCTGCCTGGAAGAGTTGCCGGTGTTTGGTATGTTGCATTAAAGTTCATTGTCCATTGGTCGTTAAACGCTAAGTTTAAATCAACTTCAACACCTTCTGTTTGGTCTTTCTCGTCGTAGTAATACTCAGTCACATCAAAGTTATCTACATCATCATAAAGAGGATTTGAGTAGCGTAAGTTAGTACGACTTGTTTGGAAGAACACAACAGAGGCAAGTAAGTCTTCTTCAAATGCGGTAAAACGTGCACCTAAATCAAAAGACTCAGACTCTGAATCTGGGCGGTTGTCGTCTTCACTTAAACTACCTAATACGCTGTATGCGGTTCTGCCTTTTGATGCATTTAAAAATGTGCTTAACTGCTCAATTGGTTGGTAATTTAAACCTAGGTTGTAAGTAAAACCACTGTCATCCGCATCTAATTCAGGGTTGCTGTCTGAAGTTTGGTTTTGATATGTTTGACTGATACTACTGTATGCGCCACCAACACGAGCGGTTAGTTCATCTGTAATATAAACCACTTCTTGTAAGCTTAAGCCCCACGCTGTGGCTGACTTATCATATTTACTTCTTAGTGAAGGGTTATAATCTTCAAAAGTACCTGTAGGCCAGTTAGGATTACGGATATCTAAAATATAAGGAACTGCATCACTTCTAGTATCGTCAGCATCCCAAATTGAATATTGTTGGTAATCCATTTCACGGTTTTCATAGTTGGCACTTATTAAATGCTCACCGCTTATATCGCCGAATGTCCATGCGTTAGACAAATCAGCAAAGTATTGCCAAGTTGTTTCATTTGCTTCAATACTACGATATTCCTGACGACGAGCTGCATAAGGATACAATACATCGTCAATCACTAAAGGTGCTCTAGGATTAACATTAGTAGTTTCACCACGTTCCGTGAAGATATAATTATTTGCTGATGTTTGACGAATGTAATCTGTTGAATAGCTTCGGTATTGTAATTGATGCGCTAATACCCAGTTATCTGTAATTTCAAGATCGTGACGAACTTTAAATCTAACTTCTTCACCTTGGTTTGGTGTAGAGATAGGTGAAATTAATGCAGTGTCACCTAACTCAATTGGCTGCCAACCGTCTGTACTACTTAAACTGTCAGCTAATTCTTCACGCTGAGCGTCAGTAAGTTGCAAGGCGTCTGCACTGATAGCAGTATCACCATTTGGTAAATCTGCTGCAGTAATACTTCCAGCTTCGGCATCAATTAGACTTAAATCAACTAAACGTACAGGATGCCCAACAGAATCAATTTGCACAGCATCATCAACATAAGCGGCAGAGAAAAGTAATGAATTACCACTAGAGATGTTATGACTTAAAGAAGCGTAAAACTCTGAGCGTTCTGAGCTTAATCCACGGTAACCGTCAGATGTTTCATAATTAGCAACAATTCTATAAGCCGTGTCTTTAGTTAAACCAGCCGTTGCATCAATCATTAAACCTTGGTTATTCCATTGCCCAGCAACTGCACGGATTTGATAAGCAGCTTCTTGTTGTGGTTTTTTCTCAATTAAATTGATAACACCACCAGCAGCACCCATACCATAAAGCCCTGTTGCAGGACCTTTTAATACTTCAATACTCTCAACATTGGTCATTGTACGTGTTGGGTTATAACTATTTTCTAAGTCAGCTCCGCCATACATACCATCGTAAGCATAATTAACACCTAAACCACGAATAGCTAGATTATCACCAACACCATAGTTATTACCTGCTTGGCTTAATCCACTTACATTACGTAAACTTTCTTGTAATGTTGCGCCAGACTGCTCTGTGAATAACAACTTGTCTACCACGACAATGGCTGCAGGCGTCTGCATTAAATTCATATTAGATTTAGTCGCAGTTCCAGAATCAACAATAAGTTTATTATGTTTGCTATATACGCTTATTTTTTCAATTTCACCGTCTTTAGTTACTTTTGTAGTGTCTTCGTTTGCATAAGTTAGAGGTGAAGTTGTTGCCATTAACATGGTTACAGCAGCTGAAATCGGCCATGTAGGTTTAAGCTTGAAACGCATTAGAGGATACCCTTATTAAATATGTGTGTTTTATATCTTTTCAATTTCGCGCAATGATAATGATTCTCATTTGTTTTTCAAGTTTTAAATCACTATATTTTAACTTGTGTATTAAGCCTGTAGGGTGATGCGGGATTATTATGAGTAAACTTAGTTGATAATTAGGTTGGTGAATGGCGTTATAAAAAAAGCCCGTATTTAAAAATACGAGCCTTTTTTAATCGCTAAAAATTGAAGCTAAACTTAAATCCCACTTAACATAAAGTTAGAAAAACAAAGGGATTTTTATACCATTTATATCTGCAACTTTGTCTTTAAGCGTAAATTCTGTGAAGTACTTTTCACCTTTAATTACTATAAAGCCTTGTCGCACTAGCATTTCCAGTATCGTAGAAATTTCCTGTTCAACCTGTCTGCTTATTTCCTCTCTAGATATATCTTGATTGATAACTTCAGAGTTATTCATAAGGCGTTGATTCATGGCGCTGTTCAAAAATAGATTTAAAACCTCAGCATCTAACTCAAGGCGACTATCCGCTATTAAATGACTGCCCCAAAAAGTCATATTATTAAGCTCAGTAGGTAATGTTCTTACATCAGAAATTTTACTATTTAATTGAAGGTCAAAGCTTCCTTCTGGAATAGTTCCGGACAGTTTAGTTATATTTAACTCTGGATCAGGCGCCAATAATAAAAGAAGATTATCTTCAACAAAACCATAGATTCGGTGAAGATTCATATCTTTATTTACTCCAGTTTTATCGTTAACAATGACATTGAGCCCATCAAAAAATTTGCTGTCCAAATTATTAAACTGAGTATTAAATTCAAAATCACTGGCTTGCCAATCATTAATACTTAACGCCTTAAATTGGTAATCCATGCCTGAGTTTAGAATTCTTGTCGTTTCATCTAAGTCCGACACTATCTCTGTTACAAGACCTTCAATAGATAAACTATATTGTTGACCTTTTACCGTAAATTCAGCCTGCGATGACTCTACCGATACAGTTAGTAGTGAATCGTAGAAAGACGTGTTAGCTAACAGTGCAAAGATATTACGCGGGACCTGGAGGTCTGCGACAAGATTAATAGCTTCACCGTTGAAATCAGCGCCATAGTAAGAAATATTATTTAGCTCACTGTGATGAACTAACTGATTGCCAACGGTCTCGCCCTGCCCCAAATAGCCAGTTAAGCTAATTCCGACACCCGATTTTGGAGCGTGAAATTCAAAGTTACTGATTTTTTCTTGATAAGACAAACCACCTAATACACCAACCTTCCCATCAAAGTAGTATAAAGGCGCGTCTTTTTCCCAGGTAAAATATTCTCTTAATGCTTCACCCGCCACTTCTAATTTTATATTAATTAAATTTAAGCCAGAGCCATTCACTAATCCGCTGTTAGTTGTAAAGTCGATGTCAAATTTCACAGTATTAAAATCGAAAGAGCTTCTTTCACCAATGAGATTCATTAACGCTTCTGGTGCTAGCTCAACCGCTATTTTTCCACGAGTAGAAAACCAGCCAGTTTGCATATCAGATAAGGAAGCTGAATAACCTGGAATATCATTTATTCCACCAACAACTGAGGTCAGTTGTTCTGCGGTTTTATAGGTAATGAGTTTAGCGGAGATAAGACCAAGTGCCGATAATACGATTGCACTTGATAGTATTAATTTTTTCATTCTGAATCCCTTCAAGACCCTGTATTTTTTTATTTTTCAGAGATTAACGTAAACAAGGTCGGTTTTATAGATTTGATTTAACTCTAACTTTTATTAATTCTGTAATTAAATCTCTTCTGGAAACTCAATAACCTGAGACATGGCTTCTTCCCTGTTAGCCCTTATTGCCCTTGATTCATTGTACTGTCGAGCTTCAGCGGTTATATAAAATTCAGCATCACCATGTTTGTCTTTAACTACTTTTTCAATTTCTAATAGTTCCACATCAAAAAACTCTTTGCGGCTATTAACTAAGTTTAATCTTCTATCATTAAATTCATTGTGAAGTGATTTCTCAAGATCTGGTGCATTTTCGGTGTATATCATTGCATGAACATCAAATAGGAAAGGTACACTAGCATCTCCTAATTCTTTAACTCTATCTAGCGGCTCTAACCTTCTAGTCATACCTATTTTATAAACATTTTCGCCAAATGAACCAACATTAGATATGACATAAACATGACCTGCCTTAGTTTGTTCTGCCATTGATTTGGCACGTTCTGACTTCTCATGAGCTTCAGCCAATTCATTGTGTAATTTAGCTATTTGTTCTTCTAATTTAGATAATTTATCGCCCGTAGATTTTTGCGCCTGTTTTGTAGCTTTATCTAATAAAGTCTGGAATTTCCCTTCTTCTTTAAGAGCCTCCTCCATGTCTTTTTCTAGCCTAGACTCTTCACGCATCTGTTGTCTAATTTCAGCTTGTTCTTCTTTTTCTTGCTGTCTTTTTTCATGATATTCATGCGTTAGTTTTAACTCACTTATCTTTAAATCTAAATACTCATCATTGATAAAAATCATATTAGATTCATTAAGTTTATTAATGGCGTCGAAAGCTTTATGAATGCGTTCAATCATTCGCTGAGCATTATTCCATTTTACTTTACCAATAGCTGCATCACATTCATTATTGAAAGCTCTAGCGGTCATTCTAATATTTCTATTAGTCATAGTTCGACCTTTCACTTTACTCCCTTCGACAGACCACTCGGTAGTACAAGTAATAGCAGCTTTATCTCCCACCATTATTTTTTGTTCAGCTTTAATCTCATTAATCTTTTCTTTATATATCTCTGAATGATCAAATGAGAAACTTGGTTTATAGAACCCTAAATCTGCTAATTCAATAGTTTCATCATAAATTGCCGCTTCAGCCATTAAGTTGTCAAAAATCTTCTTTTTTTGTTGATAGCTACTGCGTAAAGAATTTATATCGTTATTCTTTTTTGCTATTTCTTGATCAAGACTAGTAATTGTTTTTTCTCGATCGAAAACATCCGAATATTTGTCTTCAAATTCTTGCACTTTGTTTTGTAATTGAGATTTAACTTTGATTTCGGTAAGTAAATTAGACTTGAGTAATCCAATATTTTTCCGTAGACGAAAAACAATAATGGTAATTATGATTAAAAAAATTACAGCGAATATTAGTGCTAATTTATAGGTTGCAGGGTTTAACGAAAACATAACCATCCTTGATATTGTATTAATTACTTTATGTTAGAAGCTACTTGAAACATGTCAAAACATAAAGTGCTAAACCTAAAGTTAACGTACCTTATCTATTAATTCCTTCTAATATTTATCTCTAAAGAGTTTCGCCATTAGTCCTAATTTATACATTATATCTCGCGACCTAGCTTGCGCATGCCCGTCAGGAGACAAAATCGTCATCAGTAAATAATCAACGTCACTTGATGCACCTTGGCAGTAAACTAGGTGAATATCACTAGTTCTATGAAATTGAATTTTATGCAAAGGAAGAGGATTATCATCACTGCCCAAATGAATATGTTGAACATCTTCTGACTTAACTATTGGCATTGTATTAGGATGATCGTACGGAACGTCCCTACCAAAGTTGTAAGGCACAACGCCTGTACTTTTATAGGACTTAAAGTCCTTAACTAAAGACTCTAATTCATCCGTTGATAATACGCTCTGTATTAATCGACTTTTAAAAACTCGCATCACTCTTCAAAGTCACCTAACTCTTGCTCAGAAGCTGCAAGTAATTGCTCAGCACCTAAAGATGCAATAGTCGCTAAACGTGAACTTGATGGACGAAACTGAGACATTTGTGATTTAGACTCTAATAACATAACCATCTGCTCATAAAGCGCTGCACTTACCATATAACCGGCCGTTTTATTGTTAGACAATACAGCCACAGGCTCATCTATAAAATAATCTGTTGGTTTTTTTCTTAACTCTGAAACTGAGACCGTCTTTTCAGCCAATATCGATTGAATAGCCATACATCACCTCATATTTGAATACACACTTAAAACAACTTAATTATGTACCAAATTTTGTACTTTACAACTTAATTTTAGTTAAAGTCTTAAGTTGATTGATAAATTCATGAAGCTTCACATACAAAAAAGGCCAGAGACAATGTCACTGACCTTAGATAAGTTGTTAACCTATTAAATTGGAAGCTTATTTAATAAAGCGCCAATATTAACAATTAATCATCTAACAATATTCTTGCAATAGTACGTACGCCCATACCTGTTGCTCCGGCTGAGTATTTTCCATTGCCTGCAGGGTTGAATGCGCCTGCTAAGTCAAAGTGTAACCAGTTTTGACCTTCGTTAGACACAAAGCGTGATAAGAAGCCTGCTGCGTTTGAAGCTCCACCTTGACCACCACCTTTTTGTGCTCGGCTGTTTGCCGTATCTGCATACGGTGACGGACACGCTTTTTGATGGAATTTCTCTAATGGTAATGCCCACGCGCCTTCAAACTCTAATTCAGCAGCTTGTAAGCCTTGTGCAACAAATGGTTTGTCTAAACCAAATACCGCATTGTAATCACTACCAACCGCCATCATAGCGGCACCAGTTAGCGTCGCTGCGTTAATAACACGTTGTGCTTTTAACTCGCCTGCGTGTAATAAACCGTCTGCCAATACAACTCGGCCTTCTGCATCTGTATTTACAATCTCAACCGTTGTGCCATTTTTATAAGTTAAAATGTCACCTAGTTTATAAGCGTTACCGCCAATAAGGTTTTCTGCACAACATAAAATAAGTTTAACGCGTTTATTAAGACCACGAGAAATAGCTAATGCAAGTGCAGCGGTTACTGTTGCTGCTCCGCCCATATCGCATTTCATGCTCAACATGCCTTCGGACGCTTTAATCGAATAACCACCACTGTCGAAGGTTATGCCTTTACCAACTAGTGCTGTTGAAATTGGTGCATTTTTATCTTTCGTTGGATTGTAATCTAACGTCAACATCACTGGCGGATGAATACTAGCGCGGCCAACTGAATGCAGTCCAACCCAGCCATTTTCCAATAAGTCATCACCCATTACGATTTCGTGAGTCACGCAATCTGGCGCTAATTCTGTAATAAGGTTTATTGCGCTGTTAGCTAATGCTAATGGATACATATCTTGTGGAGATTGATTGGTAACATTTTTTGACCAATCAAACGCTAGTTTACGATTGTTTAATTCAGTCGTATCACCTTCAGCCCAAACAACCGTTTGGCCACCTTTGGCTGTTGTAAAACCAAGATAGAAACTCCATTGTTGTTCTATGTCCCACGCTTTCGTCAGTGCTACCGCATTAACACCTAAAGATTGAATTTGGCGAGCCGACGTTTGGATAGTTGATAATTGGGATTTGTAATCTGTATCCGTTAGATGAATTACCTGACCTTCGGCATTCATACTAATTGAATTATTTGTCCCCCATTGTGCTGGTGCAGCTTGTTTTGAAACGGTTACGTTTAGGATATCTGACATGGGTTACTCTCATCTGTTGATTAATTGCCTCTATAATAGAAAATTAATTGGCATTAGTCAGTTTATTCCTTGTTTTATCATTCAGATAGTTATTGAATTCTTGTACAAAAAAAGCGACATTCGCAAATTGAACGATTAAATAGCAAATAAAAACACTTAATCGCCCAATGATATGACGTCTCAATATAAATTTAATAATAGATCCAAAGGAAAATAACCATGGCTGGAGCAAGTTTTTTTGCATTGTTTGATGATATCGCCCTCATTTTAGATGACGTGGCTGCAATGACAAAAGTGGCAGCAAAGAAAACCGCTGGCGTATTGGGTGATGACTTAGCCGTTAATGCCGAGCAAGTCTCTGGCGTTAAAGCCAACAGAGAGTTGCCGGTTGTTTGGGCTGTAGCAAAAGGATCTTTTTTTAACAAAGCCTTGTTAGTGCCCGCCGCTATATTAATTAGTATTTTTGCTAACTGGTTAATTGTGCCGTTATTGATCATGGGTGGTTTGTTTTTGTCTTTTGAAGGCGCAGAAAAAATCATAGAAATGATGACTCATAAAACAAATAAAGCAGAAAAACATGAAGCTTTGGTGTCAGCTTTAAATGAGCCTGAAGTGGATATAGTCCAGTTTGAAAAAGACAAAATAAAAGGCGCAATAAGAACCGACTTTGTTTTATCCGCCGAGATAATCATTATTGCTCTTGGCACGGTTGCCAATAAAACGTTAATGGATCAAGTATTGGTATTGTCAGTAATCGCAATTGTAATGACCACTGGCGTTTACGGACTTGTTGCTCTTATTGTAAGAATGGATGATGTTGGTTTAGCTTGGCAGTCGCTAAAGCCGAGTAACTTATTTAACAAATTACGCAATAAAATAGGCTCAGGCTTATTAATGTTTGCACCAAGATTAATGCAAAGTTTAAGTTGGATTGGCTTGGTTGCTATGTTCTTGGTTGGTGGCGGCATGCTAACGCACAATATGGCTTGGTTGCATCATATCTCTGATTTTGTTTTGGGATTCTTACCCGTAGGCAGTAGCGTAACTCATACGATTGTTAGTGTTTTATTAGATGGTAGTTACGGTATTATTGCCGGCTTATTAGTAGCGGGTTTGTTACATCTGTTGGCACACATTTTACCTGCAAAAACAAAAGCGTAACGGTTATATGCAGAATTATTTTATGAGACACTATTTTATGAAAGGTGGCTTTTATGAAGCATAGCTCTGCACTTGAAAAAGGCACGTTAATAAAACGCTACAAGCGTTTTTTAGCCGATGTGGAAACCGAAAATGGTGACGTGATCACGATTCATTGCCCCAACACTGGGGCAATGACTGGATGTGCTGAGCCGGGTTATACCGTGTATTACAGTACTAGCGACAATCCAAAACGCAAATATCCAAATACCTTTGAGTTAGCTCAAAATCACTTGGGTCACTTTATTGGGATAAATACCACACGGGCAAATCATGTGGTGAAAGAAGCTATATTAAACCACGTAATTCCAAGTCTTAATGGTTACAGTGAGCTTAAGACCGAAGTAAAATACGGTAACGAGAATAGTCGAATTGACATATTACTCACGGACAATACGCTAGATGCCGTTTCTGTTAATAGTAGCTCTGTTAATACTAGCTCTGAGAATAACAGTGCCAAACCAGATTGTTATATAGAGGTGAAGTCGACCACTTTATTGTTAGATGAAGAAAGTGGTTTAGGGGCGTTTCCAGACGCAGTTACCACTCGTGGTCAGAAGCATATTCGAGAACTGGCTGAAATGATCCAACAAGGCCACCGAGCCGTATTAGTATTTTTAGTTCAACACTCGGGTATAGATTTTATGAAAGTGGCCGATAATGTTGATGCTAAATATGCTGATGAACTAAAAAAGGCATTTTTAGCCGGATTAGAAATAATTGTATTACACACACAAATCGATGTTGATGGTATTACGGCGAATAACACCAGTAAATTTCAGTGGTCACAGTAAGATTTATTTTGTCCATATTAAATAAATAAATTGCCCTGACCGCTATTATTTGCTATAGATAGCGCCGTTTTTTAAAGCAGTGACACCACTGGTTGCTGGATAAAAATACTTAAAATGCGCTAACCAGTTGAATTATCAGGAGAAAACAACGCATGGCAGATAAAAAATCATTAGGATTGCTAGCCTTAGCAGGCGTTGAGCCGTATGTTGAGAAGAAAAATGAAGAGTATATGTCTGATGAACAGTACATTCATTTTGGTAAAATTTTAGACGCTTGGCGTACTCAGTTACGCGAAGAAGTTGACCGTACTTTGTCTCATATGCAAGACGAAGCAGCAAACTTCCCAGATCCAGTAGACCGTGCTTCGCAAGAAGAAGAGTTTGCATTGGAATTACGTACTCGAGATCGTGAACGTAAGTTGATTAAGAAAATCGAAAAAACACTTGGATTGATTAAATCTGGTGATTTTGGTTTTTGTAAGACTTGTGGAATAGAAATTGGTATTCGTCGCCTAGAAGCACGTCCTACCGCAGACCAATGTATCGATTGTAAAACATTGTCTGAAATTAAAGAGAAACAACTAGGTGGTTAAGGCTTAAGCCTTAACCCTTTTTCCCTTTAGTGTTTATCCATTTTAGTGAAGCCTCACTTGTGAATCCGTTTCACCTGCAAAAACAATTTCAAGCTGACAATTCCCAATACCGTGGGCGTTTTGCGCCATCTCCCTCAGGGCCTTTACATTTTGGTTCTTTAGTTGCCGCCCTTGGTAGCTTTTTACATGCCAAATCACAAAGTGGCTTATGGTTTGTCCGGATTGAAGATATAGACAAACCAAGAGAGCAAGTCGGTTCTGTTGATGACATTTTAGATGCTCTTGTCAGCTTTGGTATGATTTGGGATCAAGACCTGCAAACGCCGGATGATAACAATTATCGTGGCTGCGCTGTTCAGTCCAAGCGTTTAGCTCGTTACCAACAAATTTTTGTACAATTACAACAGCAAGAACTCTTGTATACTTGTTATTGTACCCGTAAAGACATCAAGCAAATGGGTGGCAATTATCTTGGCCATTGCCGTGATAAACAACACCAATTTGACGGTCATGCGGTACGGATAAAACAAACACCAGGTAAAGCTGAGTTTGTCGATTTACTGCATGGCAAAGTGACCGTGGATGATCATTTAATTAACGAAGACTATATCGTTAAGCGTTCCGATGGCTTGTTTGCTTATCAGCTCGTTGTCGTTGTCGATGACATAGATCAAGGCATTACTAACGTAGTAAGAGGTGCCGATATCATGGAATTAACGCCTCGGCAGATAAGTTTATTTAATTTATTTGAAATTACGCCGCCAGCCTATTTGCATTTACCTTTGATAATAAATGAAAATCGGCAGAAGCTAAGTAAACAAAATAAAGCGTCGGCCATTAACTGTAATAATCCAAAGCCTGAACTGCTTAAAGCCTTAAGCTGTTTGGGGTTACCTATTAATGAAGAATCGTTATTAGGCTCTGCTACCGTGGCAGAAATTATTGATTGGGCAATACAAAACTGGGATATGAACAAGGTTCCAGCTCAATTAGATATATTGATTTAACGGCAGAATACACAAATAAAAAATTAAAGATGTTTGATTCATCGTTAACTTATTTATATTTACAGCTTATTGCTGTAAAATGCGCCGCTTTCGTAGCCATCGCTACATGCGTCTAATCATAATTAATAAAATTGGGTAAATCTCTTAGTGGTATTTAAAAAAGTAATATCTTGGTTTAGTAAAAGTAAGCCTGAAGCAGCGGCTACAACTCCAAGCAAGTCAAAGGCACCGACAAAAAATTATGTTGCTCGAACTCCTCGAGTGATCGAGGGCGCCACGACAATTCCACGTAGCGAACATCCTGTGTCCAGAAAGGACATAAGTCCAAGTGCGCTTAAAGTTTTATATCGTCTAAAAGACAATGGTTATGAAGCTTACTTAGTTGGCGGCTGTATCCGAGACATTTTATTAGGCTTAGAGCCAAAAGATTTTGATGTTGTTACCAACGCCACACCAGAACAAGTTAAACGTTGTTTTAACAACTGTCGTTTGATTGGCCGACGTTTCCGTTTGGCGCATATCATGTTTGGTAGAGAGATCATTGAAGTTGCAACGTTCCGTGGTCATCACGAAGCAGAAGCCGAACCTGAAGAAAACGAAACAAAAGAAGAATTAGCTAAAAAAGTTTCTCGTCAAAGCGACGAGGGACAATTACTACGTGACAATGTATTTGGTTCAATGAATGAAGATGCGGAACGTCGTGACTTTACCATTAATGCCTTGTACTACGACATCAGAGACTTTTCTATTTACGACTTTGCTAATGGCATGGCCGATATCGAAAAAGGCTTAATTGACTTAATTGGCGATCCTGAAACTCGTTATCGTGAAGATCCAGTGCGTATGTTACGCGCAGTTCGTTTTTCTAATAAATTACGCATGCAAATTGCAGAACGTACCGAAAAACCAATTTTTGAACTGGCTCACTTATTACAAAATATCCCACCGGCACGTTTGTTTGATGAATCATTAAAACTAATGTTAGCGGGCAAAGCACAGGTAAATTATCAGTCGTTAAGAGAATATGGTTTATTCCGTTATTTCTACCCTGCTGTTGATAAAGAGCTAACTGGTAATTTAGATGATAAAGAAGAACGCTTATTGTCTACTATGTTTTCAGCTACCGATGCGCGCATAAACTCTGGTAAGTCAGTTTCTCCAGCTTATATTTTAGCGGCAATGTTCTGGTATCCGTTGGAAGCTATTGCAACCTCTCTAGAACAAGAAGGTGGTTTACATCCATACGATGCATTCCAAGTTGCGACTAATGACGTACTACAACAAGCTGTGCAGACTATCGCGATTCCAAAGCGTTTTACCGCTGCAGCTCGTGAGATTTGGACTTTCCAACATAGATTAACCAAAATCACTGGCAAACGTCCGTCAGTGTTAATTGAAAATCCAAGATTTAGAGCCGCTTATGACTTCTTAGTATTACGTGCTGAAGTTGAAGGTGGCGAGTTAGTTGAATTAGCCCAGTGGTGGACGGATTACCAAAAGTCAGATGAAGGTAAAAAACACGCCTACTCTAGCCCTAAAGATAAGCCGAACTTTCAATCGACAAATTCAAACTCAACGTATCCGAAGAAAAAACGTAAACCGCGCCAATATGATAAGCCTAAGGCCAAAAACCAAGGAAGCTAAACATGAGTGAATTGGTTTATATTGGCTTAGGGGCTAATTTACAATCTCCTTTGGCAACAATTCAGTTAGCGATAGAAGAGTTAACGTTTTTACCTAGTTCTGAATTTATTGGGGCGTCTAAAATATACAGCAGTAAGCCTATGGGACCTGCTGATCAACCCGACTACGTTAACGCCGTAGCGCTAATTCGAACGGAATTAACCGCTCACGAGTTATTTATCCATACTTGCGCCATAGAAGATAAACATGGCAGAACGCGAGTAGGTGAGCATTGGGGGCCTCGTACGTTAGACTTAGATATTCTATTGTTTGGTCAACACAACATAAATGACGAAACCTTAATTGTCCCTCATTATGGTTTACAGCAACGTGAGTTTGTTATTTACCCTTTATTGGACATTACCCCAACTCTTGTTCTACCTTGTGGGACATCAGTTTCATCATTAACGAATAACATTCCGTTAAATGGTATGACAGCAATTTAAAGCACATATAAAATCACGCATTTAAAATAATCGTTAGGCATATTACAAAGGTTTATCATGGCAAAGATCACAACTTCAACGTTATTAAAGATGAAACAAAACGGCGAGAAAATCGCAGCGTTAACCGCTTACGACGCTAGTTTTGCTCAATTATTTGATGCCCAAGGTGTTCATGTTTTATTGATTGGTGACTCAATGGGGATGGTTTTACATGGTGCTGACAGCACATTAAGTGTGACCAATGAACAAATTGCTTACCACACTCGCTGTGTACGAGCTGGCGCGGCCAATTCGTTAGTTATCGCAGACATGCCATTTATGACTTACTACAGCGCGGATAAAACCTTAGAAAATGCTCATGAATTAATGGCCGCTGGTGCCAACATGATCAAAATGGAAGGTGGTGACTGGTTATACGACAGCATTACTAAGCTGACACAAAACGGTATTCCAGTGTGTGGTCATTTAGGTTTAACCCCGCAGTCAGTTAATGTATTTGGTGGTTTTAAAGTACAAGGTCGTGATGATCTAAAAGCATTAGAAATGATTGAACACGCAAAAGGCTTAGAAGCTGCCGGCGCACAGTTATTGGTATTGGAATGTGTTCCAACCGATTTAGCTAAAGCAATAACCGACGCTATTTCAATTCCAACCATTGGTATTGGTGCAGGTAACCAAACTGATGGACAAATCTTAGTTATGCACGACATGTTTGGTATTAGCTCAGGTTATATTCCTAAATTTTCAAAAAACTACATCGCGTTAACGGGCAACATGCGTGAAGCAGTAGATTTATATGTATCTGAAGTACAATCTGGTGAATTCCCAGATGAATCTCGTTCTTTTAATTAAGGGTTATTGCATTGTTAGTCTTCAATCAACTTTCCGAATTACGTCAATGGCGTAAAGAATTAGCATTACAAGGTAAGTCATTAGCGTTTGTACCAACCATGGGCAACCTACATGAAGGGCATATTAAATTAGTTGAAGAAGCTCATAAATATGCCGACGTTGTGATCACGTCTATATTTGTTAACCCAATGCAATTTGGCCAAAACGAAGATTTAGACGCTTATCCACGCACATTTACAGCGGATTGCGACAAACTAAAAGCCGTCAATAATCACGCTGTTTTTTATCCTAACGCCAAAGAAGTGTACCCAAATGGCTTAGACGCTCAAACCTATGTTGAAGTACCAGATACTGCTCATAGCTTGTGTGGTGAAGCAACCCAAAGGCCTGGTCACTTTCGTGGCGTGTCTACCGTAGTAACTAAGTTATTTAACTTGGTTCAGCCTGACGTTGCGGTCTTTGGCGAAAAAGATTATCAACAATTACGCCTGATAAAAACTATGGTTGCGGATCTGAACATGCCTATTGAAATAATTGGCGTTGAAACGGTAAGAGAAGAAAGTGGTTTAGCAAAAAGCTCACGTAATGGTTATTTAACTGCACAAGAGAAAACTTTAGCGCCTGCGTTAAATCAAGCTCTGAACTTAGTAAAACAAGCTGTGCTAAACGGTTCATCTGATATCGACGCATTAGAAAAATTGGCAACTGAATTCATAGATGAAGCAGGATTAAAAACCGATTACGTTCTGGTTCGTGAAGCGACGACTATGGAACCAATTGCGGATAGCCATAAAGAGATTGTTATTTTAGCGGCTGCTTATTTAGGTAAAGCACGCTTATTAGATAATGTCTCTTTCAAACGTTAACTCAGTTAATTGTTAATCTGGTATCGACAATGTCCAAGATTGAAATACTAATGTCTCGTCCTAAAATACAAAAAAACCAACTTTTATAAGTTGGCTTTTTGTTTGTTTTATTAATGAACGTGTACTTATTGGCTAAGAACTTTCTTTAAAATAGCCGGTAAACTGCGCCAGCTTTCTTTAGCAATTTCTCTTTGCTCATCCAAAATATCTTTTAATATTTCTTTTGTCGTTAAAGGGTTAGCCAATACCGTTCTAAATACCGTAATGGTTTTTCCGTCATAACGTTTCGGCGTTAAACGTGTTCTTGAAACGAACGATTTACCAGACTCACGCTGTTTCTTTTGAATAAAACGCGTTAAGTCATTTAGTAGATCGTTGATGATAACTTTTTCTTCTTTCCCACACATCGCCATAAAATCTTGTACTGCTTTAGGCACATAACGATAGGTTAAAATACATAACTCAGGGTGCGTGATCAGCTCAAAGTCATCATCTTGTTGGATTAGTTCGGCAAAATAGTTGGCGTTGTCTATGCTGCGATCTATCAACATTTCGTAACCTTTGCGTCCCATTACTTTTAAGCACGCATAAACTAACATCGACATACCTGGGCGACTGCCCTCCAGCGTATGTGAACCTAAATCTTTGGAGCCTTTACGTAATATATACTCAGCATGATGCTCAATGACGTCGGTCGCATGTGGGTCTTTAAATAACACCATGCCTGCTCCCATAGGCACATACATTTGTTTATGAGCGTCTATGGTAATAGAGTCGGCTCTTTCTATGCCAGCAAGCTTAGAGCGTTGATTAGCGGATAATAACGTCGCTCCGCCCCATGCTGCATCCACATGAAAGTGAATATTATGTAATTCTGCTAAGTCAGCCATGGCAACGAGAGGATCTATGCTGCCAGTTTCTGTGGTACCAGCCACACCAACCAGCGCCATAATGCCTACGTTTTGTTGTTTTAATTCTTTAATAGTTTCAGCAAGTAAGTCGATTCGGATTTTATTATCGTCATCCGTCGGTACAGTCACTATATCTTGACGACCAATACCAAGAATATCCGCTGATTTACTTAACGAATAATGACCACGCTCAGATACTAATACGACAACACGTTCGTAACCGTAATGCTTCATTGCGCGGAATAAGCCTTCTTTGCCGACACCTTTAAAGTCACCATCTGGTCCCAAAACGGTATTACGTGCAATCCACAATGCCGTTATATTGGCCACCGTGCCACCTGAACAAAACGCACCCAGTGAATGATTTGCACTGTGCATATAATGCTCATAATAGCCGTCATTATTCTCACGCGTTTCGCCATAAGCGATGCGATGCATCATACCGATAACTTGTCGTTCCAATGGCGTGAATGCTTTGGAGGTTTCTATTTTTACTAGGTTTTGGTTTAAACCCACCATCAATTTAGACAGAGGTAGTAAAAAGTATGGAAGCGCAGAGGTCATATGACCAATAAAGCTCGGAGACGAAGTGTGTACTGACTGAGCAACTAATTTATGCAGTAATTCATCAGCAATGTCTGAGACAAACTGAGGATTTTCTGGCATAGCCGAATCTAGAAAGTCTTTTTCAATTTCTGATAGAGGTTTTTCGACTGCAACAATATGATCACGCAAAAAACCATCTAGGTTTTGCGATACTTCTTGTTCAATCAGCGACAGCGTTGAATCTGGATCTTCAGGTATTGTGAAGATCCGATATAAATTTTCTTCTGTTGCCGCAGCAATTCGTTTGTCAGACATAGCTAAATTCAGCCGATTTAAGTTGCCAGTACTTTACTGTAACTGACGGAAAATGTCTTCACTTTATAGTAGGTAAACTTGCTTTTTAATGTGATATTTAACTTATTTAGCTTAATTAAAAACTTAGTAAGCTATAACGGTAAAGTCTCAACATCTAGTTTAGATTTAAGGATATTGATGACAACATCAAGCATTTCGTTATTAAGTTGTCGCCAATCAAAATAAGGAGTGACAAGGCATTGATGTGGTTCAGACCATTTTAATTTATCGAATTTTTGATGCGATATTAATGGTAATACATCTAATTGGCTTTGCGCATAACTAAAACCACAGACAATAGAAACGGTTTTGTGTTTGGCTAAGTCTAATTGACTACGCGTGTCGACTAATGACGAAAAACAAATATATTCAAAGCCCTGCTCTGTTAACAGCTTTGTATCTCGGTACTCTTGCCATGTTTTACATCCTGTATCAAATAACGCAAAAGATATTTTAGCCAAAATTGAAAACACTTTACGCCAATGATTACCCGTTTGTTGAATAATACTAGCAGCTTCTGATACTTGTAACGGGCGATTAATATCTTCTTCGCCATTAATTGCGGCAAAGCCATCAACGGGCGGTCGATTTGCAATATGTAATATCACAGTTGGTGAATCACTTCCGATACCAATTAGATTATTTTTGGACATGTTACTCCCCGCTACTAACTATTCATGCTCTTTATTCCACAGCAATTGCATTCATCTTCTAGCTAAATTTACTGTTATTACAGATATAAAAAAACCGAGCTTAGCTCGGTTTTTTTGATTAAGTCTATCGATTAAATATCGTTAGGCTTAGGACGTGAATGACGCTTACGTTCGTTTTCAGTAAGGAATTTCTTACGGATACGAATGCTTTCTGGTGTAACTTCTACTAATTCGTCATCATCGATGAATTCTAAAGCTTGTTCCAATGTCATTACGATATGTGGAGTTAGCGTTTGAGCTTCATCTGTACCAGATGAACGTACGTTAGTTAATTGCTTACCTTTAAGTACGTTAACTGTTAAGTCGTTATCACGGCTATGGATACCAACAACTTGACCTTCATAGATGTCAGTTGCGTGTCCAATCATCATACGACCACGAGATTGTAAGTTAAAGATTGCATTTGTTAATGCTTTACCCGTTGCGTTTGCAACTAATACACCATTCAAACGTTGACCAATTACGCCACCTTTGAAAGCTCCGTACTCTACGAATGTGTGATAAATCAAACCAGAACCAGACGTTAATGTCATGAATTCAGTTTGGAAACCAATTAAACCACGGCTAGGCATCATGAAGTCCATACGAATACGGCCTTTTCCATCTGGAGCCATGTCAGTAAGCTCCGCTTTACGGATACCCATTTTTTCCATGATAGAACCCTGATGTTGTTCTTCAACATCAATGGTTACTGCTTCATATGGTTCTTGTTTTTCGCCATCAACTTCACGCATGATAACTTCAGGACGAGAAACCGCTAATTCAAAACCTTCACGACGCATGTTTTCAATTAATATGCCTAGGTGTAATTCACCACGACCAGAAACTTTAAACTTATCTGGATCGTCAAGTTGTTCAACACGTAATGCAACATTATGAACTAATTCTTTGTCCAAACGTTCTTTGATGTTACGTGAAGTTACAAATTTACCTTCTTGACCAGCAAATGGAGAAGTGTTTACTTGGAACGTCATTGTTACTGTTGGTTCATCAACAGATAATAACGGTAAACCTTCAACTTGAGATGGATCACAAATAGTGTCAGAGATTTTTAATTCGCCAACACCAGTAATAGCAATAATATCGCCTGCGTGTGCGCCTTCAGCTTCGTAACGGTCAAGACCTAAGTAACCAAATACTTTACCTACTTTAGCATTATGAACCGTACCAGCAGCAGTTTGAATTGTTACTTGTTGGTTTGGTTTAACTGTACCACGTGTAACACGACCAATACCGATAACACCTAAGTATGAGCTGTAATCTAGTTGAGAGATCTGCATTTGTAATGGACCATCAATGTCCGCAGCCGGAGGTGGTACTTGGTCGATAATGGTTTCAAACAATGGAGTCATGTCTGTACCAGTTTCGCCTTCTTCATGAGAAGCCCAACCGTTTAATGCTGAAGCATAAACCACTTTAAAGTCTAATTGTTCGTCAGTTGCGCCAAGGTTGTCAAACAAGTCAAATACTTGATCCATAACCCAATCAGGACGAGAACCAGGCTTGTCGATTTTGTTGATAACTAGAATTGGTTTAAGACCTTGTGCAAATGCTTTTTGTGTTACAAAGCGAGTTTGCGGCATTGGACCTTCTTGCGCATCAACAATCAATAGTACTGAGTCAACCATTGACATAACACGTTCAACTTCGCCACCGAAGTCAGCATGTCCTGGAGTATCTACGATGTTTACACGGTAGTCTTTCCAGTCAATCGCTGTATTTTTAGCTAGGATTGTAATCCCACGTTCTTTCTCAATATCGTTTGAGTCCATAACGCGTTCTTCGGCACCACCACGAGTCTCTAATGTTCCAGACTGTGCTAATAGTTTGTCAACAAGGGTAGTTTTACCGTGGTCAACGTGAGCAATGATAGCAATATTGCGTAAGTGAGCAGCATCAGCTGGTTTGTTCATTTTAATTCTCTCAAATTCATTTTTTGGGGGTACACGTAGCGCAATTTACTATATAAAAGCCAAAACCTCTGGACCATTAAATGTTATCTACTACATTAAAATTTTCGCGCATTATACACGAATAATAAAATAGTGGGTAAAAAAAGAATCAGGTTGAGGCAGCTTATTTTGCTATTGCCACTAACAATGAGTAATTCGTTGAATTTATTGAGGAAGATTATTTAACATTTACGGTTGTTTTTCACTCTAAGATGAATAGACTAAACATCGGTTAAAATTTAGCTAGTTCGGTGTTGTATGGAAAAAAATGCCTTTTATAAAGAAGTATTCTCAACTGTGTTGGGATACAGCCTCGACCTGTTTGCTTATATAGATATTAACTATAAATATCTATATGTCAGTAATAGCTATGCTCATTTTTATGGATTTAAACCTGATGAGTTGATTCAGCAAAGCCCTAAAAAGGTTTTTGATGGTAGTACTTATAAAGAAGTGATCAGCCCGTATTTAAGTCAATGTGTTAATGGTAAAAAACCAGTTAACTTCGAATCTTGGATCACTACCAACAAGTTAGAACAACCTCATTTCTTATATATGTCTTATCTGCCCCACGTTTCACAAGAAACCGGGAAAGTGGTTGGCATTATCGTTATCGCCAAAGACGTCACTGAATTTAAACGAGCAGAAAGTATATTGTCGGTCTCGGCCAATACCGACCCTTTAACCGACATCCCAAACCGCCTTTATTTAGAAAGAAAATTGGAATCATTAACCACGGAGAATAGTCGTTCTTCTGATAGATTTGCACTTTTGTTCTGTGACTTAGATGGATTTAAAAATGTAAACGATTCTCACGGCCATGCCGTTGGTGACAAAGTCTTGTACCAGGTGGCGAAACGGCTCAACAAACATATTCGCAACGAAGATATTATTGCTCGTTATGGTGGCGATGAGTTTGTTATCTTAATTTCTCCACTGACTGACGATAATGTTATTTCTGTTATCAAAGAAAAAATAGACCGCTCTATTTCTCAACCTTTCGATGTGGCTGGCATAAAAATACACATAGGGGTTAGTATTGGTGTGTCTATCTACCCTGATGAATCTAGTGATGTATTAGAACTGATTGACCAAGCTGACCGAAGAATGTACAAAATGAAAAATAACAAACCTCAAATGTAGCGTTTTTCTTACTAATATATTGGATTACATCCAAATTAATGAGATCAAATTAACTAAAAACATTGTTATTAATCACATATCGTTCTAAGTTTAGCGTAGGCAAATAAAATCATTCTCTAAATTCATCAACTAAAAGTAAATATAACCCCATATGAACGTAAAATTTATAAACCCATTTTTAGCATCGTTAATGAATGTACTTGAAACTATGGCCATGACTACGTTAGTGCCTGGTAAACCATCATTGAAAAAAGAACAAATAGCCAAAGGTGATGTATCCGGCTTAATGGGCATGGTTGGCCCTCAAACTAAAGGCTCATTATCTATTACCTTTGAAGAGTCACTTGCCTTTTCTATTATGGAAAAAATGCTAGGTGAACGCCCTGACTCTATTAATGAAGATGTAACGGATATGGTTGGTGAAATAACTAATATGGTTACTGGTGGCGCTAAGAATATTCTATCCGATAATGGTTACGAATTTGACATGGCAACGCCTATGGTTGTTTCAGGTAAAGGTCATACCATAAACCATAAATGTGAAGCATCTACATTGATCATTCCTTTTGACTCAGAAAACGGCAAAGCATTTATCGAAGTATCGTTTGATGTACTTGAGGCAGATGACGAATAAAGGTTAGAGCAATATTTATGTCTAACTGGCAAAAACAAATACATTTAAAACCGCGTTCACGCGGTTTTCATTTAATAGATTCGGATATTTTAAACCAATTACCGCAACTACAAAGCTGTGAAATTGGCATACTAAATCTATTTATCCAACATACCTCAGCCTCATTAACCATAAACGAAAATGCAGATCCCACCGTAAGAATTGATATGGAGTCTCATTTTAATAAATTTGTGCCTGAAAACGCACCATACTACCTTCATGATTATGAAGGTAGCGATGATATGCCCGCCCATATTAAAGCATCCGTAATAGGCAGTTCAGTCAGTATCCCAGTGAATAATGGCAGCTTATTATTAGGAATGTGGCAGGGAGTTTATTTGGGTGAACATAGAGATCACGCAAGCAGCCGAACTATTGTAGCTACGTATATCGGTAGCTAAGGCTGTAAAAAATGTTGTTTGATGTTGTCACTGACTTGATTCAATAAACGCTGACGGGCTTCTATACTCGCCCATGCAATGTGTGGAGTAATGATTAGGTTATCTAACTGAGTTAACATTATATGTTCTTCTGGAGGTGGCTCTACGCTAACAACGTCTAATGCCGCCCCAGCGATTATATTTTTCTGCAATGCTTGAATTAAATCCGCCTCATTAATTATCCCGCCTCTTGCAGTATTAATGATGACAGCAGTGTCTTTCATTAATTCCAATTCTGTTTTACTGATCAAATCAGTAGTTTCTGCGGTTAATGGACAATGGAGACTAATCACATCTGAGTGTTTAATTACATCATCAAAACTCGTTCGACCTTGTCTTAAAACACTCGCATTTTTATGCTCTGCAATAAGCACTTTCATATCAAAGGCTAATGCTATTTTCTCTACTGATTTCGCTAAGGTGCCATACCCTATTAAACCTAATGTTCTGCCAGTGACTTCAGTTATTGGAAAATCCAGCAAACAAAACGATTTACTCTGACTCCAAGCCCCTTGTGCAACACGCTCACGGTATTTACTGGTGTTATTAAGTAACTCCAGCATTAAACTGATCACTAGCTGAGCGACTGAATTACCCGCATAGTTTTTTACATTTTTGACCGTTATACCATGACTCTTCGCAGCAACTAAATCAACGTTATTCATGCCAGTCGCTGCTACACATATCAGTTTCAACTCTGGTAGTTGAGACAATGTCTGAGCGTCTAACTGCACTTTATTAGTTATGATCACCTGTGCGTCTGCGCAGCGTTGCAATACTTCATCTGATGACGAATAGGAATGCATTTGCCAGTCTATTGGTAATGCATTTAATGGTTCAAGATTGATATCTTGACCAAATGTAGCTACATCTAAAAATACGCCAGTTAGCTTTTTCGTCATCATTTTCTATTTAATTACCTGGAAGGTGAGTCGGGGAAGTTAATATTCAATTGCAGGGAGTATGTAGCTTTGCTTAATTAAAGTACGCTGACTTGCTAACTTATCTAGTGCGCTTTGGTAAGCCTGGATCACATCATCAGAAGTGTCTACGTTAAACGCTATATAATTATCAATTTCATTCACTTTCCATACCTGTTCATATTGACTTGTATCTATACTTAAACGATTGGTTAAGTGTTGAAAGCTATGCACTGATACCACCATCATCTCAACACGGCCTGATTGCAGCATGATGAATGAGCGTTCCAAATCATCTACTTTGGCTATATTAAAATCTGGAAAGCCAATTTGGCGAAGTGAGATTTCTGAAATATCACCTTTAATTGCGGATACTTTGTAATTTAACACATCCGCTAAATTGGTGAATTTTAGATTAGACGATTTTTTTGCCACTAAGATATGTACCGACTTAAACAAAGGGCCAACCCACTTAAATAAAGGTTCACGAGCGGGAGTTTTAGCCATTGTAAACAAGGCGGTGTTTGGAGTTTTTAAAGTGTTTCGGTAAGCGCGAGTCCAAGGCAGAACGGTTATACCTTGCTCTGGTAATTTTAACTCACTCCATACCAACTTTAACGAATCCACTGTAATACCAACTAATTCATTATTACTCATATAGTTAGCCGGAGGGAATATTTCGGTGTAAAACGTGATTGGGGTTAGTTTACTCAAATCTAAATTAGACTTGGTGACTGCCATAACTGTATTTGAAAAAGCAAATAACGACAGAGATAAACAAAGGTAAATAAACTTTTTCATAAACATTGTTAACCTATAGTGTGCTTTTATTAAACTAAAATTTTAACTAGCCCGATTATCAAGGATTTTGTAGTTTATTCAAGCTAATACCTACATTATTGGTTAAATTAGCGTCATTTATTTGGAGAATAGTCTAAAACGTTTAAATCTCGACTTTAATCGGTCGGTTTTTGGTTGTAACTGACTAATTGGTGCTTTTTTATGATATCGGCCAATAACGGAAGTTAATACTAACGAAGCAATGACTGAATATAAAACCTGCTCAACCGAATAAACTTGAAACGCTATGGTCAGAATTATCATATCAATGATAAAGATCACTTTTCCGGTATGAATACCATAATGCTTTTCTAAATACAGAGCTAAAATATTTACACCACCAAGAGAGGCGCCATTTCGGAAAACGAGTAATAGGCCAATGCCCATTAAACCACCGGCAATAATCGCAGCTAACCATAGTGGAATAACATCAATAACGATCATAGAAGATAAGGCGTCTGACAAAACGGAAACTAATGCGATGGAGACGATACTTTTAAAGGTAAATGATTTGCCCATTTGTTTAAGCGCAATAACAAAAAACGGTAGGTTAATTAAGAAGAACCAAGTACCAAGACTTATCTCGTACAGGTTATTTGTGATAGCCGCCAGGCCACCGGTTCCGCCAATTAGCAAGCTGCTTGATTGTAAAAAGAAAAAACCTAAAGCGACTAAGAAACAACCTTCAATTATCGCGTACCATTCAAATGCAATTTTTTTCATTTTTACCTCAATATATTTGGCCTGCAGTATATGTTTTTACCCGTTTGATTTCGAGTATAAACTCTAAAAACACTAAATGATTTTTTTACAAAAAAGCCAATAATCAGCAAAACGTATTGAAAAAATGACATAAAAAAACACCGTCCAAGGACAGTGTTTTTATTATCTAACTTATTACCGCAAGCGGTGAATAAATTAAGCTTCCGCGATTACTACAATTTTAATTGATGCAGTAACTTCAGGGTGTAATTGGATAGCAATATCAAATTCACCTAGTTCACGGATAACGCCTTCAGGCATTTTAACTTCAGATTTAGCTACTTGAACGCCGGCTTCAGTTATTGCAAGAGCAATATCACGAGTACCGATTGAACCAAATAGTTTACCTTCTTCACCAGCTTTAGAAGCGATAGTCACTTCACCAAGACCAGTTACTTTGTCAGAACGAGCTTCACATGCTGCTAATTCAGCAGCAACTTTCTTCTCTAATTCTGCGCGACGAGCTTCAAACTGTTCAGTGTTAGCTTTAGTTGCAGGAACTGCTTTTCCTTGAGGGAAAAGGAAGTTACGTGCAAAACCAGACTTAACATTAACGCTGTCGCCAAGAGAACCTAAGTTCGCAACTTTGTCTAAAAGGATTACATTCATATTATTAAACCTCTTATTGGTGTAAGTCTGTGTAAGGTAACAATGCAACGTAGCGTGCGCGTTTGATTGCACGTGCTAGTTGACGCTGATACTTTGCGCTTGTACCAGTGATACGACTTGGTACGATTTTGCCACTTTCAGTAACATAGTTACGTAGCGTAGCTAGATCTTTATAATCTATTTCTTTTACGCCATCAGCTTTGAAACGGCATACTTTACGACGTCTGAAATAACGTGCCATTTGAATTCTCCTAATTGAGTATTTCTATATGTTGAGCGTGCAAGGCAATAATGGGAGTCCCTTTATTACTTTCGTGGCGATTTAAAAAACCACTCACTTGAACTGCATCACCCACAATAAAATTTTTTATTAACTGTTGTTGCTCTTTCCCACAGGTTACAACATGAATTCGAATATAAGCATTTCTACTAAACTCTGACTCTTGTTGAATGGATTTATGTTCAATTGAAAATTGACCATGAACCACCCCTGCTGGACTATCTGAAAACTTAGGTGCTTTGCAAATCAGGCCACTTAATACAACTTGATTCAACACTTAAGACACTCCAAACAAATTAAGCAGCTTGTTCTTTCTTCTCTTCTTTAGCTAAAGGAGAAGCTTCTGTAACTGCACTATCTTTACGGATAGTTAAGCTACGTAAAACCGCATCGTTATAGCGGAAAGATTCTTCTAGCTCAGCAACTACTTCACTTGGCGCTTCAATGTTCAAAAGAACATAATGTGCTTTGTGTAGTTTCTCAATTGGATAAGCTAATTGACGACGTCCCCAGTCTTCTAGACGGTGGATTTGTCCGTTTGCTTCTGTAATTGTACCGGTATAACGTTCAATCATACCTGTAACTTGTTCACTCTGATCAGGGTGAACCATTAAAACGATTTCGTAATGACGCATCGTTAGATTCCTTATGGATTTTTAGCCTCAAAATCAAGCTCAGCCACACTTGAACAAAGGCAAGGAATTAAAATAAATGGCTGATTTGGGCGCGAATTATACTGGGATTGGCTGATAAAACAAGAATTAACTGACTAATTAACAAACTATTTGCTGGCTTGTTCTTCTGCTTGTTTTTTTGCTAACTCTTCTGCGGCTTTTAGTTGGTCGGCTTTCACTTGGTCAACGAGTGTTTCGTATGCCAGCCTAAGCTGTGGATCGTTAGGATCTGACAACACATAGGTAAATACTATTTCACCACGATGGTTAATAAACACAGTCGTTGGGGTGCTAGTTACGTCAAAAGATTTAGCGGCAACATCACCATCGACCAATACGGTAAAGTCGAGTCCACGACTTTTCATTTCTTTTATCGGCTTTGTTCTTGGATTTTCCCAAAAACTGACGGCGTATGTTTCAATCCCTTTTTTCACATACCCTTTAGATATTGTTTCTAAACCCGGTTGTAGTTTTTTACAGTAAGGACACCAAGTCGCCCAAAAGTGAAGAACATACGGTTTACCGAGTAAGCTTTGTGATGAAAGCTCAATAGTGTCATTGGTGATCTGCCAAGCCGGCGCCATAACGGCTTCGACAATGGGATTACCATCTTCATCTAATTCGGGCTCATCACTTAGTGCTAATAACGAGAAGCTACATAAAAAAAGTATGGCTAGTAATTTAATTTTAAACATCATCTTTTACTAAACTCCTCGAACCAGAAAAACTAGCTTCTTTGACGCACAGCTTCAAACAAAATAACCCCAGTTGCAACAGATACATTCAAACTAGACACAGTGCCAGCCATAGGTATCTTTACAAGTTGGTCACAATGCTCACGAGTTAAGCGACGCATTCCAGAGCCTTCAGCGCCCATTACGATAGCCAAAGGACCGTCAAATTTCATTTGGAATACATCTTTTTCAGCTTCACCTGCCGTACCTATGATCCAAACTTGTTCGTCTTGTAACATCTTTAATGTTCTTGCAAGGTTAGTCACAACCATTAATGGCATTACCTCAGCAGCACCACATGCCACTTTACGAGTAATAGACGATAACTTAGCTGACTTATCTTTTGGTACGATAACCGCATCGATACCCGCAGCGTCAGCAGTACGAATAACCGCACCTAAATTATGTGGGTCGGTTACACCATCTAATACTAATAAAAATGCCGCTTCGCCAGCTGCAGATTTTGCATCTAACAAATCTTTTAAGTCAGATTCATTTTTTTGTTTGCCGGCTTTAACTCTAGCCATGATGCCTTGGTGTTGTTCGCCATCACTTTTGTCATCTAGAGCTTTTCTAGACATAAACTGGACAGAAACGCCTAACTCTTTTGCATCATTAATAATGGGTAAAACGCGGTCATCTTCACGGCCTTTTAATGCAAATACTTCAATAATACGTTCTGGTTCATGCTGTAAAATTGCAGCCACTGAATGGATGCCGTACGCTAATTCAACGCTCATTTTTTAACTTACCTACTTACTGTTAACTGCGAGTTTCTATTTATTACTGCTAGCTGTTTATGGCTACTTTTTGGCTGATTTACCTGAACTAGCCGAATCCGTTTTCTTAGCAGCTATGCGTTTACCCGCTCGTGACTTAGGTTTTTTCTTGCCACTTTTTACAGGCTTTTTACGAGAAGCTCTTTTAGGGCTTTTCTCGTCAGTCGACTCGGCGGTTTTACTTTTGCCAGTGCCTCTTTTACCAGAACCGTCAGATTTCGCAGTATTTGGTACATCACCTTTACGCAATTTATCTCTAATTGACGTAGCTGTGTTGTTGGTTCTTTCTTCATTGGCCTTACTACGAGTTCTTGAACCTTTTCCTGCGTTAGCTTTACCTGAATTAGTTCTGCCACCTTGAGTTGGTAACTCGGCCAATTCAAAATCTATTTGTTTTTCGTCTAAATCTACTGCTTTAACACGAACATCAAATTTGTCGCCCAAACGGAAAACTCGACGATTGCGTTCACCGACCAAGACATGACGGTCTCCATCGTACTGGTAATAATCATTACCTAGAGCAGTGATATGAACTAGACCTTCAATATGTAAATCTAACAAGCGAACAAAAATACCAAATGAGGTTACTGATGAAATAACGCCTGCGTGTTCAGAACCAATATGGTCTTGCATGAATTCACATTTCAACCAAGATTCTACGTCTCTAGTAGCTTCATCAGCACGACGTTCAGTCATGGAACATTGTTCACCAAGTGCCTCTAACTCTTCTGAGTTATACGCATAATGCCCAGATGTTTTTTGACCTTGTTTGTTTATGATTGCTTTAATTGCTCTGTGAACAATTAAGTCAGGATAACGACGAATTGGTGATGTGAAATGAGCATACCCTTCCAGTGCCAACCCAAAGTGACCTATGTTGTCTGCTTGATATACAGCTTGGCGCATAGAGCGGATCATCATGGTTTGAATTAACTCACCATCTGGTCTGGATAAATATTTGTTAACCTGAGCACTTAACTCTTTTGGTGTTGGTTCGTCACCAAAGGTAAGTTCGCCACCAAGTTCAGCAATAAAGCTCCTAAATGCAGCTAACTTACTTGGATCCGGTTTATCATGCACTCGGAATAAGGCTTCTGCGTTATTCTGTTCAATAAACTGCGCCGCCGACACATTAGCTAAGATCATACATTCTTCAATGATCTTATGTGCGTCATTACGTGCAACGGTTTCTACTGATTCAATTTTACGTTGAGCATTGAAGATGAATTTAGCTTCAATAGTTTCAAACTCAAACGCACCACGCTCTGCACGAACCAATTTAAGTTGAGTGTACAACTCAAACAAATCAACAATATGTGGGTAGACGTGCTGATAACGTTCTCTTTGTTCTTCATCACCATCTAACATTGCCGCTACTTTGGTATACGTTAAACGTGCATGTGAGTGCATTACAGCTTGATAGAATTTGTGTTCAGACAATTCACCGCTGGCACTAATGGTCATTTCACAGACTAGACACAGGCGGTCTACCTGTGGATTTAGTGAACATAAACCATTAGATAATTCTTCTGGCAACATAGGCACAACTTGATCAGGGAAATATACTGAGTTGCCTCGTTCAATGGCTTCTTTATCCATTGGCGAATTATGTTTAACGTAATGCGATACATCGGCGATTGCGACATATAAGCGCCAACCACCGGTTTCTAATTTTTCACTGTAAACGGCATCATCAAAATCTCGTGAGCTTTCACCATCAATCGTCACTAATGGCAGTTTACGTAAATCTACGCGGCCTTCTTTGTCTTGTTCTGTTACTTCTGCTGATAAGTTCTCAGCAAAGTCACTTACTTCTTTTGGCCATTCGTGAGGAATTTCGTAATTTCTAAGCGCGATTTCAATTTCCACACCCGGCGCCATATGCTCGCCAAGTACTTCAACTACTTTACCAATACCACTTGAACGTTTATCAGGGCGAGTCACTAATTCAACCACAGCCATTTGGCCATGACGAGCGCCTAGCTCTTCACCTTGTGGGATAATAATCTCTTGTTTGATGCGGCTGTCATCTGGAATAACAACTTGCACACCCATTTCCACAAAGTAACGACCAATAATTGGTGCGGTTCTTGGTTCTAATACTTTAACCACTCTAGCTTCTGTTTTGCCTTTGTGTTCGCCAATTTCTTGCGCTTTAACAACGTCGCCGTGGAATAATTTACGCATTTGGCTATGGCTAATATACCAGTCATTTTTGCCAGGACGAGTGCCTTCAAGTTGCAAAAAACCGAAACCATCACGGTGACCGATCACCTTGCCAGTTACAAAGTCACTTTCCAATGGGATTTCATATTTATTATGTCGATTATATAAAAGCTGACCTTCACGCTCCATGGCACGAAGTCGACGCTTTAACGCCACTTTCAGATCTTCGTTGGGGATATGACACAATTTAACCAGTTCGCCAAAACCTAACGGCCCACCATTTTTTACAATTTGTTCAAGAATAAACTCTCGACTTGCAATAGGTGTGTCGTATTTTTCTTGTTCCCGTGAGAAATTCGGGTCGTGTTTAGGCATTTATACTCGCTTAATTAAATTTGTTTTTAGAAGATTTTCTAAGGCTATTATAACTCGGTGGATTTATTGAACAATGTTTAGTTTTGGTTTAGTTTCAATCTTTACTTTCAATGTACAATGTACTCTAGTGTTCAACCCACAATTCAACTTAGTTTAGAAACACTTAATTACAAGTGTATTACATACAAAAAAGAGCCAACATTATGGCTCTTTTTGCGTTATTCATCACTAAGAAGTATAAAGATTAATTACGCTGGGTAAGCCGATTTTAAACCGTTATAAACTAGCTCTTTGAAATTGGCACTCGACGCATCCGTGGAACGTAATACGTCCATTAATACTTCGTTGTCTTCTTTACCATTCCAAATTTTAATATATTCACCGGTTTTATAACCGTGATCTTGACGGAAGAAATTTAAAACATTTTTACCAACGTAATGTCTAAATAATTCATCAAAGCTCAAGTCTGTTTGTTGCATTAAACCAGCGAAGGTATTTACATCGAAACCTTTATTAGCCAATGTATTGCTCACCATAGTTTCAATAGTTTCGGCAAATGTTGGTTGCGTTAATGGTTTACTTAATTCTTTTTCAATGTCCGCAGCAATATCAGCAACATCTTGTCCTGAAACCAAACGAGCACTTAAACCAAAATGAAAAATATCAATTAATTCTAAGTGTACTTGCTCGATATCTGGCTCTTGGTGTTTCCACCATTTCCAACCGTAATGATCTAACATTTCAGCCAGTTCAACCCACATAGCTCTATGCCATGAAAAGCCTTGTTCACGCCACTGAGGGTGAACTTTTGTATTCATATCGTCCTGCATTTGTAACATGGTTAATAATTGTTGCTGCATTATATTCACGCTCAAAAAAATAATTATTTACTGATTGTGGAGCATCATATAATTTTCCGTTGAAATTAACACTACCAAAAAGCTTTTAAATCATTAGTATTCATTCAAATCAGAATAAATATATATTGCGTGTTTATTGATGTGAACATCAAAACAACATGTAAAAATCACTAATTAATTATTACAAATTTTAGGCAGTCCCCTATGAAGTCTTTGTTAAAAACCAGTTTATTATCATTAGTTGTTGTCCTTTCCGCTTGCTCGGATGAAGATGAAAAACTAAATTACCCTGTACTACAGGGCGACTCTAATACACCCTTTGATTTATCTCGCGGCGAATACGCTTGTTATGAAATTATTACCAACTTCGGCAATATAGAATTAGCTTTAGATGAAAAATATGCTCCAGCCACCAGCTTAAACTTTTACAATTACGTTGAAGATAGTTTTTATGATGGTTTGATTTTTCATAGAGTTATCGAAGACTTTATGATCCAAGGTGGCGGCTTTGAACCTGGACTAATTCCAAAAGCAACTCAAGCTCCTATTGAAATAGAATCTAAAAACGGGCTAAAGAATTATCGTGGTCGTATTGCCATGGCAAGAACGTCAGTACCAGATTCAGCAACTTCGCAGTTCTTTATCAATACCGTTGATAATGCATTTTTAGATTATGGGAATGCGTCTGATGGTTACGGTTATACGGTATTTGGTGAAGTGATTGAAGGTATGGATGTGGTTGACGCAATAGAAGCACTTGAAACAGCAACTACCAATGGTTATGCCGATGTACCTGTGGACGATGTCACTATTGATACGATAACGCCAATGGACTGCCCAATAGATTAAGCTTCTGTTTAATATAAAAATAAATATCCAATAACTAAAAAGCGAGATCAATTTAATTGAACTCGCTTTTTTTGTCACTTCAGCCTTAGTTGTAAGGCCAAATGCACAGCACAATCATAACAGCTCAAATATTAATTATTCGCTGATTAAACCAA
The DNA here is from genome assembly GCF_002954545.1 of Psychrosphaera saromensis. GTDB lineage: Bacteria > Pseudomonadota > Gammaproteobacteria > Enterobacterales > Alteromonadaceae > Psychrosphaera > Psychrosphaera saromensis. The sequence goes on from NZ_MSCH01000003.1 coordinate 255,066, forward strand.
CCTGCTGCTGTTGCCAATCCGTGATGATGACTTGAGGATCTTTATTGAACCAATCCGTTAACATTCGCTTCTCATAATCATAAGAATCACGACTTGAATGAGAATTGCCACCTCTGCTCATAAATGCAGTATCTTTTAACTTTACAGTTTCACTCTTAATGAGTTGTTGACCCTGCATCAGTTGGTATTCAAATTCAATTGATGGCCAGTACATCTGTTGCACCAGCCTAATGTCTTGACTCATTGAAAAGTTATAACTCACATCGCCTGCCAAATTAAGATTGGTTACCTTAATCTTTAATGTCAAATCTGACGGTGCTTTTTCAGCAAGTTGACTGAGATGTTGTTCTAGCTGAGTAAATAAGTTTTCTCTGAATTTAGTTTTATGTGAATTACCATGGCGAATATCTGAATAACTATCAGGTTCTTGCCATTTCACCTCAACATTAGCGGCTTGAGTGTGTGATGCAGTAAAAATGCATACGCAAAATAAAAGTTTATTCATTAATATTTTATTGATAAATGTTTTCATATTATTGTTCCTTAATATTTGAAGATTCTATTTTACCTCTGACCGTTAAAGCTTATAACAGCCAATTTCAACGTTTGTTTCAATAAGTTTATCTTAGTACGAAATAAATACTGAATTACTGTTACCAATTCTATAACCTAATGGAATAACTCCATTATTATAGTTGAGTAAGAATTAGTGCAGCTTGATACCACTGTATACAAAACGAACAACACACACAAGGTTATGCATCCGAATGTATGGCTACTCATGTTAGCTCAAGCATTAATTGGTTCAATTGGCCCAGTTATCGTTTTTGTCGGTGGTTTTATTGGGTTAAAACTAGCACCAACGAAAATATTAGCGACTATGCCGATTGCCTTAATGGTGGTTGGCATTGCTTTATTTATGCTGCCGGTTATTAAAGGTTTATCTATAGTTGGTCGTAAAAACGGTTTTATTATTGCGATTGTTTCTGGTTCACTTAATTGTTTATTTGCCGCCTACGCCATAGAAGTCGCTAACTTTTGGTTGTTTTGTTTAAGTATTACCTTATTTGGTATTGTGATTGCCGCTGTACAACAGTTCCGTTTTGCCGCTATGGAATCTGTATCTGATGAATTGGCCAGTAAAGCAGTATCTATTCTTTTATTAGCCGGTTTAATTGCTGCTTTTATTGGGCCTGAAATCGCATTTGTTGGTAAAGACTGGTTTGCGACTGAGTTTGTTGGTTCGTTTGTTGGCGTTTCAATTCTATTACTGCTGTCTATTATCTTTGTTTGGTTTTATAAACCACTGAGTAAAACGCAAGAAGAAGTACATGCACCAAAACGTGCGTTAAGTGAAATAATCAAACAACCTGTGTTTTTAGCTTCAATCATTAGTGCAACGGTTGGCTTTACCGTAATGAGTTTTATTATGACGGCAACACCCATTAGTATGCATGTGTACAGTGGCTTTGATATAGAAGACACTAAGTGGGTTATTCAAAGTCATATTATCGCTATGTATTTACCTTCCTTTTTTACCGGGAAGTTGATCCAACGATTTGGCCAAGCCAAAATTTTATTCAGCGGTATCTTTGCTTTATCACTTTGCATAATTATCGGTTTTGCTGGTCATCAGTACGTGCATTATTGGGGAGCTTTGGTATTGTTAGGGATTGGTTGGAACTTTATGTTTATAACTGCAACAACATTATTACCGCAAAGTTATACACCTTCTGAAAAATATAAGATCCAAGGTCTAAATGATCTTGTTATGTTTTCTTGTCAAGCAGTGGCGTCCTTGTCTGCTGGTTGGGTTATTAATACTCTTGGCTGGAATTCAATGTTAGTTATTTGTATCCCATTACTGCTAATTGCAGCATTTTTTGTGTTGTACTGGCGTAGTTGGCAATTAAAAAATAAATATACACTCACTAAAATACACACAGTTAAGGAATAATTATGGATTGGCTAGGTTCTATCATGACTGCATTTTCAAACTTTGTTTGGGGAATGCCCATGATTGTCTTATTAGTGGGTGGTGGTATATTTTTTACTGTTTATTCTCGACTAACCCCTTTTCGTTATATTGGTCACGGTATCTCGCTGTTAACGGGAAAGCACGATAAAGACTCAGAAAAAGGTCAATTAACTCATGCTCAAGCATTGTCAGCTGCATTGGCTGGTACTGTAGGAATGGGGAATATTTCAGGCGTTGCGTTGGCAATTACCGCTGGCGGACCTGGTGCTGTATTTTGGATGTGGCTCACCGCTTTATTAGGTATCTCTACCAAATTCTTCACTTGTTCTTTGGGTGTTATGTTCAGAAAAACCGACAAAGACGGTGAAGTGCATGGCGGCCCTATGTATGTGATAACCGAAGGGCTAGGAAAGAAATGGAAACCGTTAGCGGTTTTATTCGCATTTGCTGGATTATGGGGAACCATACCGTCATTCCAAGCGAATCAGTTAACTGCAGCGTTACGTGAAGAGTTAATTCCTAAATCATGGTTTTCATCTCCTGATATGTTCAACCTTGTTGTTGCTATTGTTATTACTTTATTAGTGGCAGGCGTAATTATGGGTGGCTTAAAACGCGTGGCTTATGTCACAACACGTTTAGTGCCAAGCATGGCGATAATGTATGTATTGATGACATTAGCTGTGTTGTTCAATCATTTACCTGAAATCCCGCAATTGTTCCAATCTATATTTGTTGAAGCTTTCCAACCACAAGCGGTTTCTGGCGGCATATTAGGTGTACTTATTATTGGTGTATCTCGTGGTGTATTCTCCAACGAGGCTGGAATTGGTACTGAAGTACTTGCTCACGGCGCAGTAAAAACCAATGAGCCAATCCGTGAAGGATTAGTTGGTATGTTGGGACCGATTGTTGATACCTTAATCATGTGTACTTGTACTGCCTTAGTTATTTTGGCATCAGGTATGTGGCAAGATGTGGAAGGCGTTAAAGGCGTTGAGTTAACTATGCAAGTATTTGGGCAAGAACTAGGTGTTATTGGACAAGTCTTATTAGCCATTCAAATTCTGTTTTTAGCCGCCAGTACTATGTTCACTTATTGGTATTACGGTGAGAAATGTTTCGTCTATCTATTAGGTGAAGCGAATCGTAAATATTACAAACCGTTTTACTTAACCACAATTATGATCGGCTGTTTAGTTACGCTAGATATTATATTTAACTTTATGATTGGTATGTACGGACTTATGGCCATACCAACTATGTTGTCAGCTATTTTATTGGCACCTAAAGTGAAAGCCGCAGCTAAAGTATATTTTGCTAAGCTTTAGTTAAGCTGAGATTGTGCTGAGATTGTGCTGAGATTAAACCGAGCTTTGATTGAGCATCGTTAAAAGAAACTAACTAATATAGATAACAGGAAGGATTAAAGATTATGAAAAAAGCGTCAAAACCAGTTATCTATATTATTGCAGCCCTATCTATCGCATTGGTTGTAATGTATCTATGGCGTTCTTCTTTAACTGAGCCTGTGTTAACTGACTACCAGCCTGAGTTTAATCAATGCGAGAAAGTATACGTAGGTAAAATTCCGTACGTCTGCAATCCCGGTGAGTTAATTTATATCGATGCCGAGGTTGCACAAGAGTACTGTACCGATGAGGTTTTTGTTAAAACTGAGGATCATATTTATTGTGTTTATAACGGTAATCGTCCCGACAGAACTCGAACTCTTAAGAAATTTAATACCCGCACAACAAAAAAGTGATGCTCCTTGGAACATCACTTTCTGTTATTTCAATCCACTTTCTAACTATGCTAACCGCTAAAACTTAGCTAAAAACTTAAATATTTTCTGTTTCCAGTTAGAGTATGGCGCATACCTCATTGGCATGTCGGCAAAAAAGCTCTTATGTAAAATCGGTTTAAAGTGGCTGAAAGTATCAAAACCCCACTTCCCATGATAAGACCCCATACCTGAATGACCAACGCCACCAAATGGAAAGTCAGAATTAAGCATAAAGGTAAGTGTATCGTTAATGCTTAATGTCCCTGAGCTGGTTTCATTTTTTACCATTTTAATTGTTAGATCATCGTTACTAAATAAATATAACGCTAATGGTTTTTCTCTGTCATTAATAAACTGAATCGCTTTATCCATCGATGCAATTTCAATAATAGGCAGTAAAGGACCAAATATTTCTTCTTCCATTATTGGACTGGTTAACTCTGGATTAAAAATTAACGTTGGCGCTATGTATTTTGTTTTTTTGTCGGTTTGCCCACCAATGATCAATCGTTCTTCATTCTCTTTTAGATAACCCGAGATCCGCTGAAAGTGACGGTCATTGATAATTCGACCATAATCCTCAGATTGTTTTGGATCGCGTCCGAACTGTTTGATTAGAGCTTGTTGTAAGGCTTTAATGAGTGGTTCACGCATCAAAGGTGTAACTAATATATAGTCTGGTGCGATGCAGGTTTGTCCTGCATTAATAAATTTGCCCCAAATAATTCTAGCCGCCGTTACTTTTAAGTTAGTGTTGTTATCAACGATACACGGACTTTTACCACCCAACTCTAAAGTAACCGGGGTTAAGTATTCACTTGCGGCGCGCATCACTATTTTGCCAACCGCTTCGCTACCGGTATACATAATATGGTCAAAGCGCTGCTTCAGTAGTTCAGTGGTTGCTGCCACATCACCTTCATATACAGCTACAGCGGATTTATCTAAATATTTAGGCACTAACTCAGCGAGCAGTTTTGATGTCGCCACAGACAATTCTGAAGGCTTAAGCACAACACAGTTGCCTGCAGCTAATGCGGCAACCAAAGGGCTTAACACTAACTGTAATGGATAATTCCACGCCCCCATAATTAACACTGTACCTAACGGTTCAGGCGTGATTTTACTGTGTCCGGGTTGTAACAATAATGGAGTACTAACGTTTCTTGTTTTCGCCCATGTTTTGGTTTTCTTAAGAAACAAAGCGATGTCTTTTAATACAAAAGCATATTCTGATATATGTGACTCAAATTCACATTTACCTAAGTCATCATGGAGTGCTTGATAAATAGACTTTTCGTTTTCCTCTAACATTTGTTTTAACGCCAATAGTTGGCCGTGACGCCACTCTACTGATCTGGTTTTTCCACTAGTAAATGTCTTTTTAAATTGAGAAATAAATTCCATTATTACAACGCCTCATCACTGATTTTCTAATACCGAAGATAACTTGATTTGTTACCCTTGGCAACTTGGACAATAGAACGAATTACGCTGTCCTATTTTTACCGATTCTATAATAGTTTGACAGGTTAAACATTCCTTCCCTGTTCGAGCATACACCAACAATTCTTGAGCAAAGTAACCTGGACTTCCATCTGATTGGGTGAAATCTTTTAATGTTGTGCCACCTTGTTTAATAGCTTGTTCCAAGGTTTGTTTAATATGCACGGTCAGCTCTGCATATTTTTTCTTAGTAATTTTTCCAGCAGGCTTTCTTGGGTCTATGCCCGCTTTAAATAAACTCTCATTGGCATAAATATTACCTACACCTACAACAATGTGATTATCCATAATGAAGTTTTTCACCACAGTGTTTTTGCCTCTGGATTGATCAAACAATACATTAGCGTCAAATTCGTCCGTTAACGGCTCTGGGCCTAATTTCATTAGTAACTTGTGGGTTGTATTAGGTTGTTGCCATAAAAACGAACCAAAGCGACGAGCGTCGTTATATCTGAGTACTTTACCGTTACTAAACTCTATGTCGATGTGATCATGCTTAACCAATTCGACATCTTTGTCGACAACACGTAATTTACCCGACATCCCCAAATGTAAAATGCCACTTCCTGCTTGAGTTTCAATAAATAAATATTTTGCTCGACGGGTTACCGCTTTAACCGTTTGGCCAACTAACAATTGAACTTCATCCGGCACTAACCAACGCAAGCGTCCGTTTCGAACAATGACTTTAGTCACGACTTGATCTGTTATATGAGGTGAAATACCTAAACGGCTAACTTCAACTTCTGGTAACTCAGGCATTCGTATTAACCTAACTAGTTATATTGAGTAAAACGAGTGGAATAAATAAAGGTAACTGGGACTGATCAATCATCATCCATTGTGCTAAATGATGGTCAAAAACATAAACTAGCCCTAAATCATTATCAATAATAAACTCAAAAATGAGCGTTTGTTTGGTCCCCAATACATCCACGGAAATTGGTAAACGAGTATTTGAACTATTTATCGCCGGTTCGTTAGTCAAAAGTTCAATCGAAGTCGAAGTCCAATGACTTACAACATCGGCTGGTATTAACTCTTTATCTAGCGTTATTGCGCTCACTGTACGCCAATTAGCGCCGATGCGTTCAAAACGTAGACCACTGTAATCTATATTCTGAATTAAGCTGTTTGAGTCGATTAGCGTGCGTTTAACTTTGTTATTTTCATTTGATACGAAGCGCTGATGTGTACTGTTAAATAATACGATCATAAATAACGAGGCAAAAATTAAAACATTATTCCACCCTCTTTGACTTAAGCCTGTTCTCATTATACGTCCTATCGAAATTATTAGATCACAAATTATAATCGCACAATTTAAACTTATTGTGCGAGCTTAAAATTAATTAATACAGTCTAGGGGCTGTTTATCTTTCATATTCTGCAATATAGAGAGATCCCCCCTCTAACCGAACTTGAATTTTAGACATAAAAAAACCCGACGTTAGTCAGGTTTTTTAAACTTTTGCAAAAGTTTCAATAGAATCAAAAAGCTTACTTAATTTTAGCTTCTTTGAAGATCACGTGTTTACGGATCTTTGGATCAAATTTTTTGATTTCCATCTTTTCAGGCATTAGCTTTTTATTTTTATCAGTAGTATAAAAATAACCAGTTCCAGCCGTTGAAACTAAACGAATTTTATCACGCATGTTAGTTCCTTAGATTTTTTGACCATCTGCACGCATATCTGCAAGCACTGTATCAATACCTTTTTTATCAATTATACGCATACCTTTAGTAGATAAACGTAATTTCACAAATCGCTTCTCACTTTCAACCCAAAAACGGTGTGTTTGTAGGTTAGGTAAGAAACGACGTCTAGTAGCGTTGCGCGCGTGTGAACGATTGTTACCAACCGCTGGACGCTTACCTGTTACTTGGCAAACTTTAGCCATGTCATTTACTCCAAAACAAAAATTCTGACGTCAATCTAATTCGCCCTATTGGCCAATTGATTTGTCCGGGCATTCGAAAGGGCGCAATTTATACAGAATTTGATGACCAAGATCAAGTTCTTTTATGATTAAGGGCGTAAAAAATGCTTATTTATGTAAATTAAGTTCAATAAATAGGCAAAGCTCTTTTTCAGTACAATTTACGTCCTCTGATGCGCAAACAATTATCGGAGAAAATCGACTTAAAATACAGTTAATTATTTTTAATAAATTGGCTTAAATTAAGCTTAGCGTTATTTTGTTTTCTATTCTTTAAATAGAAGGATATTGCATATTTTATATTGCGCCAAGTTGAACTTTTTTCAGCCCGTCCTTTTCCAGCAGCAATTTTACTAATTTCGCTCGTTTCACTCGTTTCACTATTCTGTTGTTTAATCAGCGGAGGATCTATACCTAAAACATTAATGTTTTTTTCCCAATAATGTTTAAAATCGACATCAACAGGTCTAAAAATTTGTTGTGAATTAGCCACTAACTTAATTGCTCCCTGATTAGACACTACTTGGGCTAATGTATTAATTGGAGTCTTTTCATATTTTACTAAGTCATACGAGTCAGAAATCTCAGTCCGTTGCAATGCTGGCACTTCCCTTGATGAGAATGCTAAACGGATATAATCCCAATTTTTTAACTGAGTTAGTAATGACTCAAAGTCTTTAAACGAATCAGACAGTATAAAGTCATCTTCTAGAATTACGGCATAATCCAAGCTTTCATCTATAATTTTTTGCCAACAGGTAATGTGACTTAAATAACAGCCTATCTCACCTAAGCTTAATGATTTTTTATATAATTTATAATTATTGTCCGCATTGTATACATCATCTACCTGCTGCTGTGACAAATCTTTACCATAGACAGCGGCAACTCGCTCAAATTCTACCCCAAACTTTTCTAACTCTTTTTTGCATAACTCTAAACGGTCAGTGCTTTTATCTAAATTTATTAAAAAAACTTTAAATTTCATTGGCTTTCTCTTGGATAGTACAGGGACTATAAGGATTATCTAATCGCTGAGAAACAGCTTGAAAATGTGCATTCTCATCCGTTAATTTATTCCAACTTTGTGGTAATAAATATTCCACTTTCATATAACTTAAAAACTTACTAACGAGTTCTTGATTAACTGATTTTGTATCAATAGTTAATAATATATTATTTAATTCTTCTTGCGTGTCAGCGTGGTGAACGAGTCCTTCTATATTGAAAAACGCATTACCTAATGTGATCACATTTTTATTCAATAATAGAGATTCGATACCAACGGTTGAATTAATAGTAATAACCGCGAGTGCATTCTCTATCAGTGCTTGTGTATTATTTTCATTAGCAAAAATAATATTGCTGTTTTTATTATGTAAATCGATAAAACTACGAGGCCAACTAGGATGCTCTTTAATCACAAACTTCACAGGTTTCCAATCAGTTTGTTGCTGTAAAAAAGTTAATGCACTCTCTATTGATTGATAGAAAGACTCCATATCAGGTACCCAAGGCGAATGACAAACAATCTGTGTGTCATTCGGCACCTGAAATGGCACAAAAATATAACGTTCAGGTAATGTAATTTCAGCCTTGCTCACTTTTCTATTTTTATGTGCTTCTCTAGCAACGAGCGTTTTATCGGCATTTTCAACTTTCCCTTGCCAGTTTAAGTAAAAATTAGGGTCTCGTGGTAATGAATTTACGGCATTAACGCCTTTAGTATCCAAAACTGTGGTGTTTGGTAATAATCCATTTTCAAATAAAACAGTTTTTTTGCCAACCATCTTTGCAACAACATACGGCGTGCGATTTGGCTGCTTCATCCCGTTCCATATCACAACGGTTTCACATGGATGTTCACTTAGTAACTGAAAATAATAACTCGCTCTAGATTTTTCTCTGAAGCGATAAAATGATTGCACTAAGTCATATAAGAATTTAGAGCGCTTTAAAATTGGATGTCTTACTTGTTTTCTTTTTAAGTGAACATCAACTAGATCATCAATATCCAATTGCTTTAGTTTTTCCCATTGGCTAAAACGAGGAAAAACAAATGTTTTTAATTGATGTAATGAAGCACTATTGCCTAAGTATGAGATTAACTTTTGATAATAACGATAATGCGAAGATTTACGGGAAATAAATAAATATTTTTGTTGGACTGTATTTGGCTTCAAAATAAGCTAATCCTATTATCTTAATTATTGCGTAACATTCTAATCTGCCGAATATTACAGTGATATTATCAAAAAGTTAATGAAATAGTGAATTTCGAGTTTAAAGACATTACACTAGCATCTACTTAAAGACAGAGCTAACTACCTATTGTGCATATTAAAAAATTTCTAATATTCTTCTATCCAGCGTTTTATTTAGCTGTATTCTTAACCGCGAACTCTACGGTTGCAGCCTCTGCGTATTTACCAATCAAGCAATCGGCGAGTATCGAACGTAAAATTGATAAATTGTTGTTATTAGCCAATATGACGACTTTAAAAAAACCAATTGCAATTAATCAAGTAAACAAAGCTGTTGAAAAAGTCTGTTCCGTACAAAATAGCGTACTTTGTAGTGACATTAGAAATCATCTTAAAAAATATGAAAGTGCTGCCAATTTAATAGATGCAAAAGTGACGGTTCAACTATCAAACAGAGATGATGCCGCATTAGCAAATCAAAGAGGCATAAAGTATCAATCTAATTATCATGGACATGCTACGGGGTTCAGTCGAATAAATGATTACATTTCATTTTCTGCTGGCATTCAAATGGATGAAGACAACTTAACCATGGAGAATACTTATTTATCCGTGGGGACAGATTGGCTGCAGTTCGACTTGGGAACAAAACCTCATTGGTTATCTCCGATGGACAACTCTGCCATGTTATTGAGTACTCACGCCTCCACGATTCCTACGCTATCATTTTCTAATTCGGTTCCATTAACTAGTGTTGGGATAAATTATGAGATTTTTGTGGGTGAACTATCCACTTCAGATAAAATTTACTACCAGGGCGAATACATCAGTGGGAAGCCTATTTTAACTGGCCTGCACTTTTCTATAACGCCTTGGCAAGGTTTTAGTTTAGGAGTTAATAGATTATTACAGTCTGGCGGTGGTGAACGCGACTCAAATTCTTTGAGTGATTTCTTTGGTGCTTTTTTAAAACCTGCTACAAATGATAATACAAGTGAAGACTTGTCTGTAGATGAGCAATTTGGAAACCAAGTAGCATCATTAGTAAGCCAATTCACGTTTACTGGGACTGTACCTTTTTCGTTATACTTTGAGTATGCAGGCGAAGACACTAGTAGAGGCTTTAATTACAAACTAGGAAATTCAGCTCTTTCCGCTGGTTTATACATACCGACCCTTACCGATAGTATAGGGCTGCGCTTAGAAATGGCTGAGTGGCAAAATGGTTGGTATGTGCATCATGTATATAAAGATGGATTGACTAATAAAGGTAATATTATAGGCAATTGGGCTGCCGAGTCTCGCTATAGAGAAACCTCTTTTTCAGGTGATGGTGTTGGTGCATATAATGCGATGGCTAAAATATACTGGTCTCTAAACAATGGGGATGACATCACAATTACAGCTAATATGACTGAAAATGAAAGCTATACACAATACAACTACGATACAAGTTATCAGCTCAGAGTGGAATGGCTGAAAGTGGGTGACGAACATTCATGGGAGTCTTCCATTGAATATGGCAAGGATATTTTTAACGAGTCTTATTATTCAATATCAACCTCAATAGCTTGGTGATCTCATGATGAAAAAAATACTAATTATCTTACATTTGGTTTTGTTGCATTTTTCAGCGACTAGTTATAGCACCGAGTCATACCAATTAAGGTTAGACACTGGTGTTAATATATACGCCAGTCGTTTTTTTGAAAATCTTAAACAAGATTTGCCTGGTTATGACTCTTTCAATCTAGACCCATACATAGGAATAGCTGCATATAAATATGTATCTCCAAATAATAAATTAGGCTCTCGTATAGATATCCAAGAAATTAACCAGCATACACTTATCAGCGTTAGAGCGATCGATTACCAATTTGCTATATCGGAATCATTTATGACAAATGTATATTTAGGAGCTGCTCGCTACCAGTTTAGGACTCCAGCTTATGGCTATGCTTTAGGTTTTGGTTTGTTGTATCACCCCCAAAACTGGGGGAACTGGGGGGTTCAGTTAGAAGGTCGTTATTTTGATGCTCTAGCAAGGGATAAATTAACCGATGCAGATCCACAAGGTGGAGATTTTGGGCCAGATTCGTTTCATGATATTCAATCTCTCTCTATCGGACTGAATTACTACTTCTAGGAATATTTAATGACACAAAAAAATATCGCGATATTTATTGATAGTCTTGGTGGTGGTGGTGCGGAAAAGGTCATGTTAACGCTAGCCTCTGGATTTCAAAAAGAAGGCCATCAAGTACATTTCTTTTTATTAGAACCTAGAGTCGAATATGCTAGTTCTAGCGATTTTTTTGTTCATGTTTTATATGACAATATTACTCACCGTAAAAGCACAAACTGGTTAAATATAAAAAAAACCACGTCAGATATGACTCGTTTAGTTAATGGTATATCAACTTCACATGGTCTATTTGATTTACATTTAGTCAATCTAGATCCAAGTAGTAAAGTTCTATCGCGTTGTGATTTCAACAATACATTTTATATTCTACACAATGCGATGGCTGAAGAACTAAAACGTGAAGCTAAACTCGGTCCAATAAAATATTTTCGCAAACTAAGAGAAAAGAAAAGTTACAATAATAAACAGTTAATTGCAGTATCGGACGGAGTTAAAAATGAAGCATTATCTGGACGTTATATAAAACCTAAATCGGTAACCCGAATTTATAATCCTTCTGACATTGCAGTAATAACTAAACTAGCCAACGAATTAAACGATGAGATACCAAAAGAACCATATTTAATTCATGCAGGACGAGTGGTAAAACAAAAGCGTCACGACATTTTATTTCAAGCTCTTGCGTTAGTACCTGAGATTAAATTAGTCCTGCTATGCAAATATGCTGACAAAGCTCGAAAGCTTGCAAAGAAATATGGCGTAGAGCATAGACTCATAACACCAAGCTTCCAAGCTAATCCTTATAATTGGCTTGCTAATGCAAAATTACTTGTATCCAGTTCGGATTTTGAAGGTTTACCTACGATTTTAATCGAAAGTCTCATTTGCCAAACACCTGTGGTTAGTACCAATTGTGATTATGGTCCAAGTGAAATACTAACGGGTGAACAAGCTGAGTTTTTAACACCACTAAATAATCCAGAAGCCCTAGCAAGCAAAATAATTCAGGCATTTAAATCACCGCCAAGTATTGATTCTGAGTATATTAATAAACAATTCTCAATTGACTCTGCAGTTAAAGCTTACCTAAACTTAATTGAATAGATATTTAAGTTATATAACCTATAACTTAAATACAAGACCATTAGATTAGATATTGCTAAAATACATTTTTGGCAATTATCGAGCTTTTTAAATGGTTGAATTAACCTCTAGTGATTTTTTCTTAGCAGCTTTGGGTGGTAGTCTCATTGGAATATCTGCTATTTTAATGCTTTATTTTATTGGCAGAATAGCCGGGATTTGTGGCATTACTTTTTCTTTATTGGACTCCAATGAAATTAATAAGCCTTGGCGTTGGGTATTTTTACTGGGCCTGATACTCGGTCCAATGTTAGTCCATCAAATCTATCAACTGCCAATCCCAGACGCGCCAACAGACAATATTCCGTTGTTGATCCTTGCCGGTTTAATAACTGGATTTGGTACAAAACTGAGTAACGGTTGCACCAGCGGTCATGGTGTATGCGGCATAGCTCGTTTCTCCTCACGATCCATAGTGGCGACGATAACCTTTATGTTATTTGGATTTATTTCAGTTTATGCCCTCAAACACCTTATAGGATTGTAATGAATACATTATTTAGCTATTTAATCATTTTATTAGCTGGCCTATTATTCGGTATAGGTTTGGCAATTTCAGGTATGAATGACACTCATGTTGTACAAGGGTTTTTAGATGTATTTGGCCAATGGGACAGTCGTTTGATTTTTGTTATGTTAGCGGCGTTAATTGTCACTCTATTAACCTTCCCGTTAATATTAAAACGTGAAAAACCGATATTTGATTCGTTATTTCATTTACCAAAATTCAGCCAGATAGATCGTAAGCTAATTATTGGCGCGGCTATGTTTGGTATAGGTTGGGGTTTAGTTGGCTATTGTCCAGGCCCTGCGATTGCCTCAATTAGTTATGGTTATTGGCAAACGGCAGTCTTTATTGTCAGCATGTTAATTGGTGCTTTTGTCTGTAATAAAACCACCAGCTAAGGTACCGCCTAAACGGGGTTCATAACAATCCTCGTTCAGCAAAGCTCACCACTTCGTTATAGCCGATAACAAAGTGGTCGAGTGTTCTAACATCAATAAGGGACAAGGCTTGTTTAAGTTTATTGGTGAGGTTTATATCGGCATTACTGGGCTCTGAAATTCCAGATGGGTGATTATGGGCAAAAATCACAGCGGCCGTTTTGTGTTTAATAACCGAGTCGACAACCACTCTTGGGTAAACCGCGGCGGCGTCAATTGTTCCTGTAAACAATACTTCATCATTAATGACTCTGTGCTGATTGTCCAAATGTATAATCAAAAACTTTTCATAAGTTTCATCTCTTAACAATTGATGTAAATACGTTCTTACTACTTCTGGCGAGTCTAGTACATTTTCTCGAAACATCGACTCTTGAAAGTAACGTTTCGACATTTCTAACACAGCTTGTAGTTGCACGAATTTAGCTTGCCCCATTCCCTTAGTTTGGCAAAACGCACTTTCGTCAGCGTTAAATAACTGATTTAACGAACCAAAGTGTTGCAGTACATGGGTAGCGAGACTAACAACATCCATACCCACCACGCCTGTGCGTAAAAAGATTGCTAACAACTCAGCATCAGATAACGAGTCTGCCCCCTGATTTAATAATTTCTCACGAGGTTTTAAATGTTGTGGCCAATGATTTAATGACATACTGCCTCCGTGCAATAATTGTTTTTATGGTTTTAAATTAGGGCCTGTTGATCTTTCGAGTATGAATTTTGTTCAACCCAAGCCGTTTTGATCGCGGCGCTAATTTACAGGCCTAGTGGGCTAAGTCAAAAATCAGCAACAAAGAGCAAGGCGGCTTGGTTGAATCCTTCGGACAGCGTTTGTTTGGCATTAATACTGCTTCATAACATGATTTATGTAGAATAACTACACTTCACATGTTCTGACTTGTCTAAATACCAAACAATTCGCTGCAAAAACAAACTCAAAAGATCAACAGGTCCTAGTTAAGTTAAACATTATTGAGTTAAACAATGGTTTCCAAACTCGAAAAACGTTAAGGTATAGCCCTAAAAATTATAGTGCCCGTTTTCATTTTTACCAATATTGGCAACAAAAATATGACCATGAACTCCCAATTGAATTCTAATAAAAACATTCTCCTTATTATTACAGGCGGTATTGCTGCCTATAAAATGCCTGAATTTGTTCGCCGAATTAAAGAACATGGCTGTAATGTAAAAGTCGTTATGACTTCTGGTGCTAAAGCGTTTATTACGCCATTAACATTACAAGCGGTTAGTGGCGAGCCTGTTGCAGAGGATTTATTAGACCCTCAAGCAGAAGCATCAATGGGACACATAGAATTTGCGAAATGGGCAGACTTAGTTGTGGTTGCTCCTGCAACCGCCGATATGATTGCAAAAATGGCAGCGGGTTTAGCAAATGACTTAGCCACTACCTTATTATTAGCAACCTCAGCTCCGGTAATTATCTGTCCTGCAATGAACCAACAAATGTACGCTCATCCAGCAACTAAGCATAATCTGAATATTCTAACTCAGCGTGGAGTGTCTATCTGTGGGCCAGCAAGCGGTGAACAAGCTTGTGGTGATGTAGGTTTAGGCAGAATGGTAGAAGCGGCAGAGATTGTTGAAACCTGTATGCAACACTTTGATGCTACATTGAATACGTCATCGACAATAGCAGCATTGCCAATTTGGCAAGGAAAAACAATTACAATTACAGCAGGTCCTACCCGTGAAGGTATTGATCCGGTTCGTTATATCTCAAATCATTCAAGTGGAAAAATGGGATTTGCTTTAGCGCAAGTAGCTAAACAACTTGGTGCAAAGGTAAATCTAATTGCAGGCCCGGTTAATTTAGCCACGCCTGCGAATGTATCTAGAGTTGATGTAGTTAGTGCTTGTGAAATGCATAAAGCCAGTCTTGATTTAGCTAAAAGCTCTGATGTATTTATTGCCTGTGCTGCAGTAGCCGATTACCGACCAGATAATGTAGCAACACAAAAAATCAAAAAAGATAATGATGTGATGCAAATTACCATGACCAAAAATCCAGATATTGTTAAAGATGTGGCTGCGCTAACCGCTAACCGCCCTTTTGTGGTTGGATTTGCAGCAGAAACTCAAGACGTAGAACAATACGCTAAGTCGAAGATGCAACGCAAAAACTTGGATATGATCTGTGCAAATGATGTATCAGTTTCAGGTCAGGGCTTTAATTCTGATCAAAATGCGCTTAAAGTATACTGGGATGATGGAAGTAAGGACTTACCTCTAGATAACAAAGATGCATTAGCCAAACATTTGTTATCGTTAATTCATCAAACCTATAATCGCTAAAATTTAAATTCGAGGAACGTTATGCCAGCAGGAAAAAAAGGAAACCGTAAAGAGCAAATCTTACAATGCCTTGCGGAGATGTTGGAAAGTCACTCAGGTCAACGCATTACAACTGCAAAATTAGCAGAAAAAGTAGGTGTATCTGAGGCTGCTTTATACCGTCACTTTCCTAGTAAAGCTAGAATGTATGAAGGCTTAATTGAGTTTATTGAAGGCACGTTATTATCACGTATCAATATCATATTAGAAAAAGACAAGTCCACTGAAGGACGTATTTCCAATATGATGAAGCTTATTCTAGGCTTCGCTGAAATGAATCGTGGTATCACTGCAATTCTAACCGGTGACGCTCTTATGGGTGAACATGACCGTTTAAGAGAACGTGTGGCAGCATTATTTGAAAAAATAGAAACCCAATTCAAACAAGTATTACGCGAGCGTAAATTGCGAGAAGGTAAAACCTTCCCAATTGATGAAGCCGCGTTTGCTAATATGCTATTAGCTTATACTGAAGGGAAGATGAATCAATTTGTTCGTTCAGGCTTTACTCGTAGCCCAATGGATGGTTTTGACGTTCAGTGGAAAGGTTGGCAGCTTTTTTGGTAAAAACGCGTTAAACACTTGCATAAGCTCTCTTATTAAGAGAATAAAAGGGCTTATGTATTCGCTTTTTGCATCTGCATCTGCATCTAAGCGCAATCAAATCGAGTTCAAAACTCTACATTCAATTCCGTACTTTTCTGCCCACTAGCCCAATACTTACGTTCAAATGGTGTCATTGCATTATCACTGGCATATTCAGTTACGATCGCCGTTACGTTTACGTGTGTAAGCGCTTGAGCAAACTCGTTAATATAAATATCCCAATTACTTCTTACTGTGAGCTTTTCACTTAATAAAGGTATGTATTTAAATACAGGTGCGCCGTGCCATCGTCTTGGTAAGTGTTTACCTTTAGGCCAAGGGTTTGGGTATAAAATGTAGTGATGTGCAATTGGCCAATGAGCCTCTGCAATTAATCGCCACAAGTCATTTAAGTCACCACGGATCAAAATAAAGTTATTCACCTTTTGTTGAAAATGGTGCTCAGACTTATCAATTCTATGTTCAGATTTATCGATGCCAATCACCAACATATCTGGATTATTAATGGCTAAATGGTAAGTGCTTTCCCCGACTCCACAACAAGAATCTAAGATTAGCTTTCCATCTGGATTATCCAACAAAAATGCATTAACTTTAGTTTTAATTTCTTCAAAACCAGCCAAAGAGTAAGGCGCATATGGTTTCTTAAATTCAGAAGTTAAATGTTTAGTCACAACCTTATCTAAATCGTCGTTAATGCCGACTTGGTTCGATGTAATACTTCTGGAGTTGCCTTCAATCATAGGGGCTCTTTGGTTGTGCGAAATAGTAAAGAGATGACTCTGATTTATTACCAAGGTGATATGAATAAATCAGAGTTTCTGGTGTT
This sequence comes from Psychrosphaera saromensis, assembly GCF_002954545.1. Taxonomy (GTDB): domain Bacteria; phylum Pseudomonadota; class Gammaproteobacteria; order Enterobacterales; family Alteromonadaceae; genus Psychrosphaera; species Psychrosphaera saromensis. The sequence goes on from NZ_MSCH01000003.1 coordinate 272,511, forward strand.
TAACTAAATCTAGTATGAATCTAAACTTTTTTTACAAACTTAGTCAAAATAACAATTTTTTGTCCGTTAACTCGACCTTCAACATGTTCAGGATTTGATGTTAACGAAATACCACGAACCGTTGTACCTTGTTTTGCGGTAAAACCAGCGCCTTTAACTTGTAAATCTTTTATCAGGTAAACGTTATCACCAGCTGACAATTTAACACCGTTTGAGTCAAATGCTTCTGCATCATCGTCAGACATTAAATGTGCAATACCAGACTCAGCCCATGCTTTTGCATCATCATCTAGGTACATCATGTCTAATAAGTCTTGAGCCCAACCTTCACCGGCTTTAGTTAAGACACTAAGCTGTTGCCATGATAATACTTGAACCGCAGGTGTGGTACTCCACATGCTGTCGTTTAAACAACGCCAGTGAGTAATATTCAATGGCTCTGCACCACTTAACTGTGAAGAACATGTTGAACAAACTAAAACACAATCATCTGAATTTGAAGCGTCCTTTGGTGCAACAGCTTGCACTGTTAGCCCATCAGTTGCGCCGCATAACTCACACACATCATTACTTCTTTGTTTTAGTGCTGATTCGATTGCCATGATAATCCTTAAAATAAACCTAGCTGAGCGTTAAGCTCAATTATATGAGGGCGGATTATGCCAATTTGTGCGATAAATTTAAAGTATTAGCCTATTTTTGTCCGTAAATAACCTCAAATATAGTTATAAAAACTGCATTATTTCATTTTTCATAACAATTTGACCTATCCGAACTTGTCAGATGCTTCAGCTCAATAATAGCGACTATGCGAAAATAGTCTTAGTTCGGCACTTCGGTTTTTACTATTTCAAGTATCTCGGATACCCACTCACCTATAAAAGGGACAAATTCAATTTGCGACAACAAATAAATTAAGGCTGACAAAACAACCGTTGCACCTAAAACACTGCCTAAGCCAAAAGCCACACCTTTTAACAAGTTAAACCATAACAACTGAGGTATTGAGTTATAAACTTTAAACAATTTATGCTTATGGAAGTAGGTTAATTGCTTATTAACCTTTTCAGTTTGAGCAATGATCTGCGCCATCTGATTTTTATTTTCTTGCTGTGCATTTAGCTCTGGGCTAATTTCACTGTCCACTTCTGGTGAAGTGTCTTTTACAACTGAGTCTGTAACTTGGTTCATGCTAATTTGATGCCCTATCGATAATAACTAAGCAGTTTTCATTTATATCATTGTAGACATGATCTGTAATGCACTTCGAGGTTTAATCTACCCAATCTTTTAAATAAGTTTCTTAAATACGTGTAAAAAATGATATTGGGAATAATAGAAGAAGAATTTTAAAAGAGTAAATACGAATAAAAAAAAAGCTGAAATAAAGGAATTTGTTTAAAGATAAACAAATCCCTTTCTCTATTTTAGACCAAGAATATTACGGCTGAGCTTGAGGACGCACGCCTAGCATATGACAAATAGCATACGTCAGCTCACTGCGGTTTAATGTATAAAAGTGGAAGTCTTTAACGCCCTCTTTAGATAAAACTTTAACCATATCCATAGCAATGGAAGCACCAACCATATTACGCGTTGTCGGGTCGTTATCTAAACCTTGGAAAGAGTCGTGGATCCAATTAGGTACATTTACATTGGTTAAGCCTGCAAAGCGTTTTAACGTATTAAAATTAGTAACTGGCAATATGCCTGGAATAATATCAGCCTCAATCCCAGCAGCCGCACAGCGGTCTCTAAAGCGTAAAAATGTTTCTACATCAAAGAAGAATTGAGTGATAGCGCGGTTAGCACCGGCATCTATTTTACGTTTTAAATTAATAAGATCTGCTTGAGCATTACGAGCGTCAGGATGTACTTCTGGATAAGCCGCAACTGAAATATCAAAATCGGCCACTGACTTTAATAAAGTGACAAGATCAGAACCATACATATGTGGTTTTTCTGAGTTATCTGGCAAGTCACCGCGTAAGGCAACAATATGACGAACATCATGTTTCCAATAATCTTTGGCAACTTGGATCAGCTCTTCTTTACTGGCATCAATACAAGTCAAATGCGCAGCAGTAGATAAATTAGTTTCTTTTTGAATGCGTTTAATAACATCATGCGTTCTATCACGAGTACCAGAGCCTGCGCCATAAGTAACAGAGACAAACTTAGGATTTAATGGCGTTAATCGCTCAATTGAATTCCACAGTGTTGTTTCCATTTCCACAGAGTTTGGTGGAAAAAATTCAAATGAAACATCAATTTTTCCTTTGATATCCAATAAGTTGTTATTTATTGACTCTAAGTGCTGTGCATTATGAAAACTCATGTCGCTCTCTTTTAATTATTTTTATGGTTGTTGATCTCATTGGCAATCGCCAACTGAGTTACAAATTTGTTTAAATCAATATTCACGGCTGTCGCGGTAACCGTTGCACCTGCGCCTGGACCTCGAATAATCAAAGGGTTTTCGTTATAAAAGTCAGTTTTCAGAGTAAATACATTATCAGTTGGTGATAGCTGCGTCACGGCATTACTGCTTGATAATGATGTTAAGCCCACAGACGTTAAAGCAACTTTGTCCACAAAGCTTACTTTTGCCTGATAAACTAACTTTTTATTTTCTTGTTCTGCAGCCGAGAATTGCTCCGCCATATAGCTATCGATTTGGTCTTTACTGTCCCAAAAGTCAGCTAAACTGCCTTTTAACAATTTTTCAGGTAATAATGGCTGCACTTCAATATCACCTAAGTTAATAATATAGCCTGCGAGTCTCGCCAAAATTAATAACTTTTTCTGAACGTCGGCACCAGATAAGTCGTCTCTTGGGTCTGGCTCAGTAAATCCAGCCTCACGGGCTTGTTTTATTAAATCAGTGAAACTCGTTTTACCATCATACTTAACTAAAAGATAAGACAAACTTCCTGAAAAAACACCACTAATTGATAGTATTCGATCACCTGCTTGAATTAACTCAACCAGACTCGCCTGTATAGGCAAAGCAGCCCCAACAGTGGCATTTATTCCCCAGTAACAAGCATTGCTTTTTAACAAACTGATCAAACGTTTATATCTTTCAGACGATACCGTCCCCGGTATTTTATTGGCTGAAATAATATGCCAACCTAAAGATGCAAACTCAGGATAGCTATGCGTAATTTGCTGACTAGCGGTTACATCGATAACAACAATATTATCTAATTTAGCGTTTGTTACTACTTCCGTTAATGCCGATAAGTTTCCAGTAATCGCATTGTCAGAAAAGTCATTAAATTCACTAACACTTAATCCTGCAAGATTAAGTAAATATTTTGTTGAGTTCGCTACCGCAACTAAGTTAACTGTAATCGTATCGGCATAACGTGCTTTTTGCTCTTCAAATAAAGATAACCAAGCGTTACCCACATTGCCTTTACCAAGTAAAACTATGTTCACGTCTGCGATGTTTAACTTCCCAACGGCCTTATTTACCATAATGCAGCCAATGCTGGGCTTAGTCGACAAGTTGCAGAAACGTCTTCATCCGTTAAGCTTTCTTGTGCAATAGACGTTTCACCGTCTGAACAAAATGCACTTGAACGCTTTACGTTACCTAATGAATCTAACGCATTCACTAAGTCGTTAATTAAATCACCTTTGTCTTCAATACCAACAGAGAGTCTGATCAACTGTGCGGTAATTCCAGCTTCTTTTTGTGCTTCTGCATCCATAGCTGCATGGGTCATATTGGCAGGGTGACAAATTAAACTTTCCGTCCCACCTAATGATTCAGCTAAGGTGAATAAGTTAAATTCTTTAACGAATGCATCGATTTGACTAGCATTCGCATTAATTTCAAAACTAACCATACCACCATGGTATTTGTGCTGACGGTTAGCCAGCTGGTGATCTGGGTGTTGAGGCAAACCTGGATAGTTAACCGTAGTCACATTTTTATGTGCTTGCAAAACTTCAGCTATCGCTTGTGCATTTTCACTGTGCTGTTTAATTCTAATCGGCAAGGTTCTGATACCACGTAAAATTAAATAACTATCAAATGGCGCACCTGTCACCCCAGTGTTATTAGCCCACCAGCGAACTTGTTCATGAATATCTTCACTCGCTGAGATCACTGCACCAGATACAACGTCACTGTGGCCGTTAAGATATTTAGTACTAGAGTGCACGACAATGTCGGCACCTAATGCTAAAGGAGACTGGCCTAGCGGAGATAAGAATGTGTTATCCACAACAACCTTTGCGTTTACTTGTTTTGCTACTTGGCAAATATGTTCAATATCAGTCAAACGTAATAAAGGATTACTTGGGGTTTCTAACCAGATCATTTGCGGTTTGGTTTGAATAAGTTGTTTGTCTAAGTCATCAGCATAAAAGTCTAACCAAACCAGTTTAAATCCGCCACGCTTAGCTAAACTAGTGAATAGTCTATGTGTGCCACCGTAGCAGTCTTTTGGTGCGACTAAAGTGTCTTGTGGTGTTAGCAACTGCAAAACCAAATTAATCGCCGCCATGCCAGATGAGGTAACAACAGCACCTTTACCACGTTCTAATTCAGTAAGGGCTTGTGCTAATAAATCTCTGGTTGGATTACCACCACGACTATAATCAAAGTTTGGTTTATTGGTTATAGTGTCAAACTCAAAGTTAGTCGCCAAATAAATTGGGGCAACAACAGAATTATGATTTGTATCAGAATTTAGTCCTGACTGAACCGCTATAGTTGCAGCATCAAGATTTGTTAATAACTCGTTTGACATATCGACCTCAGACTTTTATACGTTTAGATGGCTAAACTATAACCCGATAATTCCTATTGTCAACCATCTAGACGTCTAAACTTTTAGAATGCGATAATTGACTAAATAAATAAATTCAATACAATTTCACCGTCTTAAAAATTTAGTACCTCAGTTATCAAATTATTAATAGCTGGATTGAAAATAAATAGGTTTGTTATGGCAAAGTGGAATGGTGAATATATTCACCCATATGCAGAGCATGGAAAAAAATCTGAGCAAGTAAAAAAGATCACAGTATCGATTCCGCTCAATGTTTTAAAGGTGTTGACCGACGAACGAACTCGTCGTCAAGTGCAAAATCTTAGGCATGCGACCAACAGTGAATTATTATGCGAAGCATTTTTACATGCTTTTACAGGGCAACCATTACCTGCAGATAATGATTTAATGAAAGAAAACCCAGAGCAAATTCCTGAAGAAGTAAGAAACATTCTTATTAAAATGGGTAAAGAAATTCCAACAATTGAAGAATAAGTGAAATAAATTCAAATTTATTTTTATTTTTTCAAATAAAAAACCGCAGTATTAATTCTACTGCGGTTTTTTTATATCTGCCTTTTCATAGCTATAAAAAAGGCACACTCTTATTTTAAATCCTAGAAACACCCGATTTAATGGCCGCATCTGAGACCGCTTTTGATACTCGTTCCAATAAGCGCGGATCCATAGGTTTTGGAATTATATAATCCTTACCAAAGGTTAACGTTTTTACATTTGATGCTTTTAATACGTCTTCTGGCACAACTTCTTTGGCCAATTGTCGTATAGCTTCAACCGCAGCAATTTTCATTTCATCATTGATAACGGTTGCTCTTACATCTAATGCACCACGAAATATAAATGGGAAGCACAAAACATTGTTAACCTGATTTGGATAATCTGAACGCCCTGTTGCCATAATTAAATCGTCACGTACTGACATGGCTATTTCAGGTTTAATTTCAGGATCGGGATTTGAGCATGCAAATACCACTGGGTTAGGTGCCATTAGCTTTAATGCATCAGCCGTTAATAAGTTTGCACCTGAAACGCCAACAAAAATATCAGCACCATCGATAGCTTCTTCCAATGTGCGTTTATCGGTATTGTTAGCAAAACGCATCTTGTATTCATTTAAGTCGTCACGACGAGTATGAATAACCCCTTTGCGGTCTAACATATAAATACGTTCTCTTTGCGCTCCACATTTTATAAGGAGTTCCATGCAAGCGATAGCTGCCGCACCGGCACCAAGACAGACGATGGTACAATCGTGGATGTTTTTGCCTTGAATTTCCAACGCATTCAACATTCCGGCACTGGTTACAATTGCAGTTCCGTGTTGATCATCATGAAATACCGGAATATTACAGCGGCGAATTAATTCTTTTTCAATCTCAAAACACTCTGGCGCTTTAATATCTTCCAAATTAATACCACCAAACGAGTCAGCAATACTCGATACCGTATTAATAAATTCTGCGGTGGTTGTATGTGTCACTTCAATATCAAACGAGTCTATATTGGCAAATCGCTTGAACAGTAACGCTTTACCTTCCATTACTGGCTTAGACGCTAAAGGACCAAGATTGCCTAATCCCAAAATCGCGGTACCGTTGGTGATCACAGCAACGGTATTCCCTTTAGCGGTATACTTGTATGCATTATCTGGGTCTAGCGCAATTTCTCGAACGGGTTCTGCAACACCTGGGCTATAAGCTAGCGCTAGGTCATCAACGGTTTCAGCTGATGTGGTTAAGGCTACTTCTATTTTCCCCGGCTTTGGAAATTGATGATATTCCAGTGCTCTTCTTTTCAAATCAGACATTTAATTTATTCCTGATATTTGCTACTCATAGCAATAAGGTTGACTATTTATATGTCAGTTGTAGATAAACTCAATGATTACCCAACTAACATTTAACGGACTTTATATTAGATCTAATGTACTACTAAAGTATTAGAGAAAGAACCACATGCTAGTAATAACTTATAAGCTTTAACGCTGTTCATACCAGTTAGATGTAATTTAACAACATTTAGCATCAAAAAATAAATACAGAGACATTAACTTCGTTAGTTAGATGAATGCAATTAATCACCATTTGTTAAAGAATTAGTACAATTAAATACAAAACTGCCCTATTTTCATACAAGAGCGATAAGTCATAAGAGAAAGTGTTTGTTACTTAATAACAACAAAACGAGGGGAAATGAGAAAAAAACATTTTATTACAGGCATAAAAAAAGCACTTTTCAGTGCTTTTTTTGTACATTAGGCAATTATTACTTTTTGCCAAGCATACCAAAACGATTCTTGAACTTATCAACACGGCCACCAGTAGTAGCTTCTCTTTGTTGACCAGTATAGAAAGGGTGACACGCAGAACATACGTCTAAGTGTAAATCTTTACATACTGTTGAACGAGTTACGAATTTGTTGCCACATGAACAAGATACGTTAATTTCTTCGTACTGTGGATGAATGTCTTTTTGCATGGGAATACCTCATTGGGCCGTATCGCCATCCGGTCATTGCCGAATACCATACGAAGTTAAATAAAATTTCGAGCGCGCATTATAATGGGTCTCTACCAAAGATCAAGCGCTATCTATACAAGAAAGTAAAGATAATTCAATTATCGACGTCGAGTTTTATTTTTACCTCGAGCTTCAATGATCTTCTCTACTTGCTCAGGGTTCAAATAAATACTGCTACCCGGATAAGGTTGGCCAAACTGATAAATCCAGCTTTTTGGTTGGAATTCAGCAACAAGTCTATTCACTCTATTGCACAGTTTAACTTTTGGACGAAAACCAAGTCGACTTTCGTACAGTTTTAAGTAATCATTGTCTACTTGTTCAAACGCGAGAATACAATAACCTTCAGTAGAATAGGTTCTTGCTTCTTTGGCATATATGTTAACATTCACGCTTAGAATTAAGCATGAAAATATAATTTTATACATCTTGGGTACACATAATTTCATCTGTTTTTACTATTCATAGTTACGTAAATCCTAGCAAAAGTAAGTGATTGCCTTTGTTTTGTCAACTTATCCATCTGGGTTATAGAGTGTAATGTCTTTATTTAACAATCAAGTTCTGCAAGTCGCTTTACCTCTTCCATTGCGGAGACTTTTCGACTATCTCTATTTAGAGCCTACATCTGATACTCAAGAATCTAATAAACCGCAGCAAGGTCAAAGGGTAATCGTACCTTTTGGACGCCAAACTTTAGTTGGCGTTGTGATCAAGGTCACTGACAAATCTGAGTATCCGATTGAAAAGCTTAAACCTATTAAAGCCCTGATAGAAAATGAAAGTAGCTTTAATACTCAACAATTAAATTTACTCCATTGGGCTGCCGACTATTACAAACACCCAATAGGCGAAGTGTTTGCTTCAGCATTACCTGGTATTTTACGTGAAAATAAAACCATAGCCCAATTAGCACCGCAAGCTCTCGTGTTATCTGATGACAAAAGCGTTGATGAGCAACTATCTAAAAACGCGACGCAATTACATAAGTTACTTACCTTGCTAAAACAAGGCACATATACTCGTCCTGAATTAACAAGCGCCGATATCAAATCCACCAGCATCAAACGATTTGTAGATGAAGGCTGGGCGAGTTGGCAAGCGATGCCTGCCAATGTAAAAGAAGTAACGCCTGACGATATTTCTGGGCAACTATCACTTAATACTGAGCAAGCAATTGCTGTGTCGGCCATAAATAGCTCATCGGCCAGTAGTAATGTATCTAGCTGCTTTTTATTGGATGGCGTTACCGGCAGTGGTAAAACCGAAGTCTACTTACAAGCTATTGAACATGTATTATTAAAGCAGCAACAAGTGCTAGTGTGTGTGCCTGAAATAGGATTAACGCCACAAACAATTAGTCGATTTAAACAACGCTTTAATTTAGATGTCGAACTTTGGCACTCTGGTATGACAGACAAACAAAGATTTAACACTTGGTATAAAGCTCGTAACGGACAAGCTAAAATTGTTATTGCCACACGCTCAGGTGTATTTTTACCTTTTTCCAAGTTAGGCATGATAGTTATTGATGAAGAGCATGACGCTTCATTTAAACAGCAAGAAGGTTTTAAGTATCATTGTCGCTCTCTTGCTTTGTATCGTGCAAAATTGGCTAACGTTCCAGTGATACTCGGCTCAGCTACACCAAGCTTAGAAACGTTACAAAATGCTTTAGTTGGTAAGTTTCATCATTTGGAATTAAAAAGTCGTGCAGCGGGTAGTCAATTACCGACGATGAAATTATTAGACTTAAATCAATGCCGAGTAGATTCTGGCATTGGTGAGCCATTACTTGAAAAGATAAAACAATGTTTAGCGGCTAAACAACAAGTTATGTTGTTTATAAATCGTCGAGGCTTTGCTCCTGTACTCATGTGCGAAGAATGCCGTTGGTTAACTGAATGTAGCCGCTGCAGTAGTTTCACCACCTTTCATAAAAGTAAAAATTTACTTATTTGTCATCACTGTGGTGATCAACAACCGACGATTCATCAATGTAAAGGTTGTGGCTCTACCCGTCTATCAACCGTTGGCGTTGGTACAGAACAATTACACTTAGCCTTACAAGCCGCCATACCTGACTATCCTGTTATACGTTTAGACAGAGATAGCACAAGTAAAAAAGGTGAGTTTGACGCTATATTAGAGCAGATCAATAAAGGTGAACCTTCAATTATTGTTGGTACGCAAATGGTTGCCAAAGGCCATCATTTCCCAAATGTGAGTTTAGTCGGGATTGTTGATGTGGATGGTTCGCTATTTAGTAGTGACTTTAGAGCACCTGAAAAGCTTGCTCAATTAATTGTGCAAGTAAGCGGACGCGCTGGTAGAGGCAGTGTTAAAGGTGAGGTTTGGCTACAGACCAAATTCCCAGAACATCCAGTGATCCAAGATTTAGTTAACAACAAGTATTCCGACTTTGCTAGTTTTGCCTTAACCGAGCGGGAAATGTTAAGTTTACCACCGTATTCCTATCAAGCTCTTATTCGTGCAGAAGCGACTAATGAGCAATACGCCAGTCATTGGTTACAATCAATTAGCCCGCACTTAAACCAATTTAACGACTTATTAGTGTTAGGTCCAAGTCCTGCGCCGATGACAAAAAAGGCTGGGAAATTTCGTCACATGCTAACGATTCAATGTAAATCACGCCCTTATTTACATAAAGTGGTAGATTGGCTAATTGAAAACTTGGATAGTGTGCAAAAGGATAATAGAATCCGCTGGTCAATTGACATAGATCCTTTGGATTTAAGTTAACGAATTTTAACATTAAGGTTCTCGCCCCAATATGAAAAATAAAGATTACGTAAGCCAAAATAAAAACAAAAGACAACCTAGACGAGCTTCTAAAGCAAGAGAGACTAGACCATTCCCTGTGTTTAAATTATCTATGATTTTAGTCGCTGTGTTTGGCTTTGCTTATTTCCTATCTCAAATCGATGGTGAGTCATCTTCCGATATTGTTGAACGAGAGCAAAAAACAACAACGAAGAAAACCAAACAAACCTTACCACCACCGCCAGAAGACGAAGAGTGGCAGTTCATTGAAGAATTGGAAAACAAACAAGTAAAAGTAAGCACTGAAGAATTAGAAGACAAAGGCCCTTATATTGTACGTTGTACAACGGTTCGTTCTAGAGAGCGTGCTGAAGCGTTAAAAGCCAAAATCGCTTTTGCTGGATTTGAGTCACAAGTGAAAGAATACAAAGGTACTTCAGGCGTTTGGTATCGTGTTGACCTAGGCCCTTATGAGAAAAAACGTACTGCAGAAAAAACACGTCATGAACTAAAACGTAACAACATTCATGGTTGTTTATTCAGATAATATCAAAAGGTTAAAACGGTTTAAGCACTTAATTTACAAAGGCTAAGTCTTAAACTGTTTTAACAATTTATCTAAACCTGACACCAACTGACCAAGTGAGCCAGTAGCTTGTCTGGTCTCTGCACTGGTTTGTTTAACTCGCTCAACTGAATCATTTATTTCATCAATATCTTCACGTATCAAGGTCACATCTTTTTGGCTAGCCTTACCAAATTCAGCCAATTGATTATTTTCATCACTTAGCTTAATAACCGTAGTCTTAAGTTCACTTAATGATTCGACTGTGGTCTGAGTTGCATTTACCGCTTCATTAGCTTTAATTTTATTCGTTTCCATTGACTCAACAGTCACAGAGATAGCACTTACAATTTCAGCTAAAATCGAGTTTATTTCATAAGTAGATGCATGCGTTCGTGTTGCTAACGTTCTTACTTCGCCCGCTACAACAGAAAAACCTCGACCAACCTCTCCAGCTCTCGCGGCTTCTATTGCTGCATTTAATGCTAATAAGTTGGTTTGATCCGCTATTTCAGCAATGGTTTTAACCACTGAACTTACTTTGTCACCAGACTGTTTCAAGCTCAGTAACATATCTGAAGATACGTCAATATCTGTAGATAATTCAGAAATGATAGCGGCTGTTTGTTTAATGTTATTTGACCCCAGTTCCACTTGTTCAGCGCCAAGCATTGCTTGCTCTGATGCAGACATTGAGCGATTAGCGCCATCACCAATACTTTGCTCTAATTCGCTTAAACTAGATAACATAGTGCCTACGGTGGCAGATAATTTCTTAATTTGCTCATCCGATAAACCTGCACTGTGATTTAACAACTCTATAGACTGGCACAGCACATCGGTAGAATTACTTATCTCACCATTTACTTTTCTATAAGCACGTAATAGTTCATTAACACTGTTGGCTGTAATACTAATTTCATCTCCGCTGTTAATGCTTACGTCACGGCTTAAGTCGTGGGCATCTACGATGTAATCTAGTTGTGAAGATAAAGACTTCACCGGTTTTACTATGGTATTTCGAGCTAACAGCAAAGCAAATAATGTGATCACTACAATGATAATAATGGTGAGCACTAACCAGGTCAGCATGTTGTCTATATTTACAGTGATATCATCGACTCTAACATTTGCCTGGGTCGATACCGCAGATTCCGCCATATCGAGTGAGTTTTCAATTTGTTCAGATTGCATCTGTAATTCTGACAACAAGTCTCTCGCTACGTCCCAATCAACTGAATCTGAAGTCATTTGCGCTTTCAATTGAGTTAATGATTCATATAAGTCCGTTAGCTTAAGATCTTGCTTAGTTATATGTTTGCTTACTTTAGGTAAAGCGCTCGACAGCAGCTTAAATTGTTCATCAACCACGAGGGTAAATTCTTCAGCCGTTAAGGTGTATCCGTATAAACCATAAGCTGATATTGATAATTTGCTAAGGCTGGATATTGCCTGATTTGCAGATTGTAGTGTCGGTAAAGTGTCAGTAACAAATTCATCGTTAATTGAATTAATTGTTAACAATTTAGAAAACAAAGTACTGGTGGTCAGCGCTAATACAATTAAAATTGATAAATAGCCGATAACCACTTTTTTACTTATTGAATTTAACAAAGCTCTGCCTTCTAAACATTAATGTAAGCTAATAAAGAACGAATATAGTCAAAATAACTTTCATCGCATCATGAAGTAATATCGGCTAACTCAAAGAATTATTGAATTTAATCCTGTTAAATTCAGATTAATCACAACTATTAAAATGCCAGACTTGAATTCAAAGAAAAAAACATTACATACTCTTTAATCTAAGTTTTTAGGAATGTGCAATGACTACTATAGTATCAGTTCGTCGAGGTAACAATGTTGTGTTAGGTGGAGATGGTCAAGTTTCACTAGGTAACACAGTAATGAAAGGCAACGCTGTAAAAGTAAGACGTTTATATAACAATAAAGTAATAGCAGGATTTGCTGGCGGTACAGCAGATGCATTCACTTTATTTGAAAAATTTGAAGCTAAATTAGAAATGCACAATGGTCACTTAACTAAAGCGGCCGTTGAGTTAGCGAAAGACTGGCGTACCGATAAAATGTTACGCAAACTCGAAGCCTTGCTCGCGGTTGCCGATGAAACCGCCTCTCTTATCATCACAGGTAATGGTGATGTGATTCAGCCCGAGAATGATTTAATAGCTATTGGCTCTGGTGGTCCGTTTGCTCAAGCCGCTGCAACAGCTTTAATGGAAAACACTGAACTATCAGCCCGAGAAATTGTAGAAAAAAGTTTAAACATTGCCGGCAATATTTGTGTTTATACCAATAACAATTTAACTATCGAAGAATTATAGAATTTAAAAAGGTGATCAAATGTCAGCAATGACCCCAAGAGAGATCGTTCACGAGTTAGACCAACATATTATTGGCCAAAATAATGCAAAACGTGCGGTTGCAATTGCCCTTAGAAATAGATGGCGCAGAATGCAACTTGATGCAGAATTACGCGCAGAAGTTACCCCTAAAAATATCTTAATGATAGGCCCAACGGGGGTTGGTAAAACAGAAATCGCTCGTCGTTTAGCAAAATTAGCTCATGCTCCGTTTATAAAAGTGGAAGCAACTAAGTTCACTGAAGTTGGCTATGTTGGTAAAGAAGTTGAATCTATCATTCGTGACTTAGTCGAAATTTCGATTAAATTAACTCGCGAAGTGGCAATGAAGAAAAACAAATACAAAGCAGAAGAAGCGGCTGAAGAACGTATTTTAGATGCTTTATTACCAAAACCTCGTGATTCGTTCGGCCAAAACATTGAATCAACAGAGCCAGAAAGTACAACTCGCCAAGTATTACGTAAACGTTTACGCCAGGGTGAGTTAGACGATAAAGAAATTGAAATTGACGTAGCTCAAAGCGAAATTGGTGTCGAGATCATGGCTCCTCCGGGCATGGAAGAAATGACATCTCAATTACAAGGTATGTTCCAAAATTTATCAGGTGATAAAACTAAACCGCGTAAGTTAAAAGTGAGCGCTGCGTTAAAAATGTTAATTGACGAAGAGGCCGCTAAGTTAGTTAACAATGACGATCTCAAAGAACAAGCGATTGAAGCCGCCGAACAAAACGGCATCGTGTTTATTGATGAAATAGATAAGATTTGTAAACGCGAAGGCGCAAGTAGCGCAGACGTTTCTCGTGAAGGTGTGCAACGCGACTTACTACCGTTAGTGGAAGGCAGTACAGTATCCACTAAGTACGGTATGGTAAAAACCGACCACATGTTATTTGTCGCTTCAGGCGCATTCCAGATGAGTAAACCGTCTGATTTAATCCCTGAGTTACAAGGTCGTTTACCTATCAGAGTTGAGTTAAGTGCATTAACACCTGAAGACTTTGAACGAATCTTAACTGAGCCTAATGCATCTTTAACTGAACAATATATAGCCTTACTTGCCACCGAAGGCTTAGCTATTGAGTTCACGAAAGATGGCATTAAAGAAATTGCTCAAGTGGCATTTAAAGTTAATGAGCGTAGCGAAAATATCGGAGCTCGACGCTTACACACTGTACTGGAACGTTTGATGGAAGAGATTTCATTTACCGCATCAGAAAGCAGTGGTAGTTCAGTGGTGATTGACCAAGCGTTTGTTAAAGGTAATCTAGATGAGATAGTTGAAGATGAAGATTTAAGTCGATTTATTCTCTAAGTCTTTATTTAAAGCGTCCAGTTTAAAACATTAAAAAAGCCCGATAATTCGGGCTTTTTACTAACAATTATTTAACGATATAAATCGCTTTATTTTACTGTTTTATAACGCTCTACTTCTTGTTGTAAAATAGCCGCTTGTTTTGCAATATCTTTGCTCGCATCAGCATTTACCGCAGCACGCTCTTGCGAGTCACTAGCAATATCACGAATTTTAATAACGTGTTTGCTCATTTCTGTCGCCACCATATCTTGCTCTTGCAATGATGCAGAGATTTGGCTATTCATCCCGATAACTTCATCAACCTGATCCGAGATAAGTTGCAACGATTTCCCTGCGTTTTGCGCTTGTTCAGAACATTCAATACCACTTTTATAACATTGATTTACCACATCAACGATAGTCTGAGTGCTTGCTTGTAACGAAGTAATAATTGTTTCAATTTCACCAGTCGACTCTTGTGTACGCATGGCTAAGTCTCTTACTTCTCCAGCAACAACAGCAAAACCACGACCTTGCTCACCAGCTCGAGCCGCTTCAATAGCTGCGTTAAGGGCTAATAAGTTTGTTTGATCTGCAATACTGCGTATCGCATCCGATGCGGTTCCAATTGAATGGCTATCTTTCTCTAGCTTTTCCATTTGCGTTAATGCATTTTTTAACTGGCTGGCCAATTCACCAATGCTTTCAACGGTTAATCCAACTTCTTTAGAACCCGCTTGTGCCATCTCACCGGTTTTTTGTGCTGTGGTAGTAGCTAGTTGAGTGTTTTGACTTATATCAGCAACTGTTGCCTGCATTTCTGCACCTGATGTAGCAACCATGTCACTTTCAGTGAACTGCTGTTCCATACCTTCTAATGTATTCTGGGTGTTAGAAGCAAGTTCCTCTGTGGCATTATCTAATGTATTTAATGCCGAATTAACGTTTACGATTAAGTTTTTAAAATCAGCCACTAATGAATTTACATCCGTACCTAGTTCAACTAATTCATCTTTGCCTTTAGTTTTGACTAACCAGGTTAAATCATTATTTGTTCTGATATGAGAAATCGCATTTCTTACCGCTAGTATCGGCATTAAAATACTTCGACTTGTGGTGTAAACAATAAATAGCGTAAATATCACAGCAGTAACAAACACTATGATTGCTTTAGTTATTGTTGAGTCTACTTCCTGCTCTAGTGCCACATTAAAATTAGTGATGATTGCATCTAACGAAGATTCGGTTTGATGAATTGTTGCTCTTAATTGCCCTAAAGCACCTGACTTTTCATTAAGACCGATTTGTACTTCAGCATTAACAAACTGTTCAAATTTACTTTTATAAATACCAAGATTATTTTGAATACTATTTGCGTTAGAAGGATCTAAAGGTTCATCAAGCAGCTGCTCATTAAATGCTTGCACACCTGTATTGAATTTATCTATATATTTTAAATCACGACGTAGCATAAAGTCTTTTTCAGCACGTCTTAACTGCAGCATTAAAGATAGTAGTTGATATGAGTTTGATTGTTCTAAATCTTCCTCAACGTTATGTACGGCACTTCTTAATTCACCATAAAATCCGTCTTTAGGGTTCATTCCAATTTTTGATTGCAGCTCACTAACTTGATTAAACTGGATTGAATAATTTTTTATCGCTTGTTCAAAATCATTAATTTCTGCGATTTCAAAACCAAAATCAGCAGCTACACGTCGAACATTTAAAATATTGTTCTGTAATTCAGTAACTGTATCTTGAAATTTACCAACGTATTTCAGATCTTTCCGAGCTAAAAAGTCTTTTTCATGCTTGCGTAGTACAAGAACCTGAGCCTCTAACTTTTCAACTTTAGCCAGTGATAGACCCAACTTACTTAACGTATCCGCATTAGACAACATGATTACAAATAAGATTGATAGAGCTGTCGCTACAACAATGGCATTGGCAAACAAACGAGTTTTAATCGTTAAGTTTGTTAAGAGTTTCATTTTTTATCCTTTAAAATAGAAAGTAGGAGATTAATTCAGAATAGTTGTATTTTTTTAGATGGTTTATTACATTTTTATTACACTAACTGTGCAATGCTAAAGTTATCGACCAGTTATCTAAATTCATTAAATATTGTGTGCTTTTATATATTTAAGCTTAATAATGAAAACCATAATACCCAAATTCAGAAATCGAATAAAGATATTCCAAATAAACATATCAAAAACTACGCAGCTGTTTACTTAAACTTAGGGGTTTGGAGAATTGTAACTTGCCACTAATTAACGTATAAATTGATTAATAATCAAACTAAGTTGTGCGCAAATGAAAGTAACCTTTTACGGAGTTCGAGGCTCTATCCCAACACCGGGACCTGATACAGCTCGTTACGGCGGGAATACTCCATGTGTTGTCTTAGAAAGTGATGCTGGTCAAAAGTTAATTTTAGATGCAGGAACCGGTCTACGTTTGGCAAGTAATGAGTTTGAGAACTACAATGACACGATTCATTTATTGTTAAGTCATCATCATTGGGATCATGTGCAGGGATTTCCATTTTTTGCTCCCATTTTCAATAAAGGCACAAATCTGACAATTTATCCGGGAAATACCACACTTAATCATGATACGGCTATACTCGATCAAATGAGTAAAAGCTATTTTCCAGTTAAGTTTCATCAATTGCCATCGACTATCACGATAAAGAAGACTAACTTCTCAGTGGATGATGGAATCGAAATAGGTGATTTTATTATACAAGCAATGGATATGAACCATCCAGATGGTGGATCAGCGTATAGAATATTGTGTGATAACCAAATACTCGTATATGCCACAGATAATGAACTGGTGGCACCAGTAAGCCATAATGTTCATAGTATAATGCAGTGGACTGAGTTTTGTAAAAATGCAGATTTGTTAATTCATGATGCACAATATCTTGATAATGAAATGACACAAAAATTTGGTTGGGGTCACTCATCAGTCTCTGAGACGTTAAATCTGGCGCACAACGCCAATGTTAAAATGTTATCCTTGTTCAGTCATGATCCGTCACGCTCTGATGAACAGATTGATGATTTAACCGCTAAAATATTAAAAACAAATCCAAGCTTCAGTTTCTTTTTTGCAAAAGAAGGTCAAAGCTTAACTTTACGAGGTTAATCCTCTTTTTTTGCAAACAATGTCTTTAAATAACGTTTGTTTTTTAAAGGACTATTAAAAGTGCCAAGGAATTAGAATCACAATGAGTCGAATTTTCACGTTTTTGTTAACGATAGTGCTAGTTGTAAGCTTTAACGCTTATGCTAAGGCTATGTCATATCCAGATGTTATAAAACAACTTAATGATTTATTAACAAATAAACAATACGCAGCTGCATTTCAATTATCCGATGAATACACTTATGAATATGGAGGTTCTCCTGAATTTGATTTATTGAGTGGTTTTTCAGCCTATGGAGATCAGAAGTACCAAGAAGCCGTATTTGCATTTGAGCGTGTTGCGATTGAAGTTCCAAATTCCTATCTAGCTAATTTCTATTTAGCGCATACATATAAGAAATTAGATAACCTTCCTGCGGCCGTTGCACAACTAGACCTATTACTAAATAAACCGATAACAAGCGTGCAAAAAGACAAAGCAAGTAAGTTACGAGATCGCATCAACAATACTATATTGAATAAAAACAAAGCTTGGGAACATAGCATCTCTGGCATGATGGCATTTGATAACAATATAAATAGTGGAACGAGCGAAGATGAAATTTTCATTCCAAATTTAGGTACCATCGACCTATTTGATAGCTCACAGAAAACCAGTGACTTAACATACTCTCTTAATTACCGTGCTCATTACCAACATCCTATTAGCCAAAACAAATCGATTAACGTTAACTTTGGTGCTAATTATGTTGATTATATAGAGTACAAAGAATATCAACGCTTAATAACAAACTTTGATTTAGCTTATGCGCAAGAATCAAAATTTGGCACCATATCAGTGTCAGGTTTTGCGCGTCCGCTATGGTTAGATGGTACTTACTACCGAACCGAAATAGGCGCTAGTTCCAATTGGAAAAAAGACATATCACAACGAAACGGATTAATGTCGAGTCTGAGTTATTCAGTAATAAATAACGATGTGAATTTAGCGTTAGATTTATCTCGTACCAGAGCCTCATTCTCTTACCTTTTCAAATCAAATCAAATCCATACTTTAATGGCTCACTGGCAACAAGATGTTAGTGATGACAGAGAGTATTTTTATAGAGACAAAGATGTAGTAGGCCTTATGTATCAATTAACCTGGCCAATTACAGATTCAATTGTTAGTAATAATTCCATTCTGGTTGAACAACATATGTACCAAGGTGTTCATCCTCTATTTTTACAAAAGCAGGACGAAACTCTGTCCATGTTTTCATCACAATTACTGTTTAATACAAGCGACAAATTACGCTTGAAGCTTTACTTAAATGTACAAAATAAAAACAGTAACATAAAATTATACAGTTATGACCGAGTTGAGCTTGGTGCCAGCTGGCAATATAAGCTATAGAGGTATTTATGAATACGTATAAAGTAATATTAGGGCTTAGCCTATTAACTGCGCTTAATGTTAATGCGCAATCTACTGCAGGCAAAACACTTATCTCTAAAGGGAAAGTTACTGCCAGTGCCAATGACGTTAGCCGCGATTTAAAACGTCGTTCTGTGATATTCGATACCGATATGATCACCACAGGTGATAACAGTAAGGCGCAATTGCGTATGACTGATGGCGGTATGATCGCGTTAAAACAAAATACTGAACTACAAATATCCGATTACCACTTTTCTGATGAAAACGGTAAAGGTTCTGTTGTGATGGAATTGGTAAAAGGTGGGTTACGCTCAGTAACAGGTGCAATTAAAGCCAAGAATGGTGGTGATTACAACTTAAAAACTCCAACTGGTAGTATCGGTATACGGGGAACTCATTACGAAGTTGAGTTAATCGACGGTGATATGTTTCTAGCGGTTTGGGACGGTGCTGTTGATGTCACTGTCGATTCTGACACTGGTGGCAACACAGTTTCTTTTGGCGAAGGCGAAAACTTCTCATTTGGTGTAGTTAGTGCTGAAGGTAAAGTGACTGAGTTGTTAGAAGCTCCTAAGAATTTTAATAAAGGTCACAGTACTAACGACAGTGGAGAAGAAAGTGAAGATCAGAGTAACTCTGAACAAACCGCTGAAAACGACTCAAGCGATGAAGATAGCTCTGAAGCTGCAGCCGAAGATGTTGGGATATCAGATGACGCAGAAGTAGTTGCTAATATGTTAGATGATAGTTTCCAACAGGTTGAGGATGATATCGCCTCTACAGCCAATGACGCTTTCAGCTCTATTCAAAGCACATCAACAGAAGAGTTACTATCTGAACGAAGTGGTAGTTTCACCTACAGTAATCTTGAAAGCTTCCAAGTAAACTCTAGCGAAGGATCCGTTTCCAATTTTAGTATGGAGATGGATGTTAACTTTGATCTTGCCACTATTCCTACCGGCCAATTATCATTTAATGATAATGACGGAGAATGGTTCGCTGCATTTAGCGGAATTATTTCGGCAGATAAACTTAATTTAGATGTAAGTTTTGCGTCTCATGCTAACAACCTTGCTGATGGTGATATTAATGCATCATTCTTTGATGGACTAGATTCTATTATTGGCGAGTTTGATTTACATGAAGTACGTAACCCCAACATTAGGGCTGATGGCAGTTTCTTGCTTAAGTAGTGAATATTATGAATATAGCCACACAAGTACCCAATAAAACAAAGATGTATAAAATTTTTGCCTTATCCACGGCCATGTTATTTATTAATGCATGTAGTGAGAGCAATTCAGATTCAGAGCAAACAAGCTTAGAGTCAAATACGCTTTCAGGTAATGTGATTGATGCTTCTAAAGTGACTTTAGTGCAAAAATCAGGGCCTAATTCATCAGGCAGTCAAAATAAGGCTACTGATACAACAGGTAGCTTCAACTACCCAACTACCCTATCGGAGTTTTCTGGCAATATATCGGTTGCTTTTGATGTGGCGAATCCCCAAGGCCTTAAGCAAGTTTTTATTGGTTTTGAAGGTTCTGATTTAACATTACCTATTTGCCAACAAGACTGTGGCACTGAGTATTCAGCTTTTGTTAACGGTATTAATCCAACCTTATTTGGACTAAGTGGTCGTGAGCAAAATATAACCTTATGGGTTGAAGATAATGACAATGATACATATCAAGTCACTAGCCTAGGTTTAACCTGGCGAGAATTAGCTATTTCTGGCGTAACCGTTACGCTAGATGAATCGTCTGAAGAATTGTCAGTAAGCTGGAATGCATTAACTGGAATGCTAAGGTACAACGTTTACATAAGTAACGATGAAAGCTTAACAGGTCAAAATTATGTTGATTTGGACGGTGGTGAAGCTAAGTTGGCACTAACCAGTACATCAACCGTTTTCACCGAAAAACCAGTTAACGATATTTATTATATTTTAGTTAGCGGTATTGATGGCAGTGGCGAAAGCGCATTTAGTGATAAAGTTATGTTAGGTGATGATGATACGACCACTATAGTAACTGAAAATAGTGCCCCTAGATTTGCTGATCAAGATGGTCATATCGTTACTGTAGATGAAAATAGCCCTGAAGGTACTCCGGTTTATACTCCTAGCGTTACCGATCCAGATGAGGATGCTGAACTAACATACAGTCTATCTAATGGTCATGGTGTATTTCAAATGCACTCAAAAACAGGCGTTGTGTATGTTAATAACCAAGGATTATTAGACTATGAGACTCAGCCTCACAGCTATGAACTAAACATGACAGTAACGGATGAAACCTCATTATCCGACTCATTGACTATAATCGTTCAAGTGAATGATGTAACTGAAAGTAGTAAATTTGCATTAGACACCTCTTTTTCTAATAACGGTATATCAGATTTTAATACTTATGCTGATACAGCTAATAATGATTATCCTGTCGATGCGGTATTAGACGATGAAAATAACAGATACCTTTTATCTTACAGTGACAAACCTATAGATGAAGCCGATTATGTATTTACCGTTTCCAAAATAAAGCAAGATGGCACGTTTGACTTAGCTTTTGGTAAGAACGGTAGAAAACACCTAGAGTTTGATAACTTAAACGACTCTAATGTAGATGAATTTGATGATGGAGCGTCCATTGACACCTTTACCCCCACAAAACTAAAAATTGATAACCTAAACCACAAAATCTATGTGTTAGGTTATCAAGGTTATACAGCCGCAGATTTAGAGCCATTTCTTCTGCGGCTTAATCACAATGGCACTATCGACAATACGTTTAGTCAAGACGGTAAATATGAATACTTAGGTTCCGGCGACAGTTCCGAAGCTGTCGACCTAGTCATCCACTCAAATGGTTCTTTATATCTAGCAATTTCAAGTAAATACAATCCATTAAGCCAAACCAATCCAGCAGC
The DNA here is from genome assembly GCF_002954545.1 of Psychrosphaera saromensis. Taxonomy (GTDB): domain Bacteria; phylum Pseudomonadota; class Gammaproteobacteria; order Enterobacterales; family Alteromonadaceae; genus Psychrosphaera; species Psychrosphaera saromensis. Next base: position 294,376 of record NZ_MSCH01000003.1, read on the forward strand.
AAATTTCAAACTCGCCAAATTATCAACTTCAGGAAGCCAAAGCGAAGCATATAATTACGAATTAATTAGCCCAAACTCAAATGTATATGTCGTTGGTTTAGTTGAAAATACGGCTGGAAATTTAATTGCATTGGGTTATGCCGATAACGATGGTGATGGCAATGTCGATGGTATGACGCTGGAAATGTTAATCGATAACTTATCTACTGAGGCCAATAATACCAAAGCTCGTAGCAAATTCGATTTAGGTAGCACAAGTGACACAGTCGCAACATATAAACAAATTGATGGTGATACGGTTTTATTAGGTGGTTCAACAGGAACAGATTCAGTCATCATAAAGCTAAAAATTAGCGAACTTAATTCAATTCCAATTTTAGACACTGACTTTAATGGCAGTGGATATCAAACTATTGATACCCAAAGCGTTGAAGAAAGTGTGGTTAGCTTAGATTTCAATTCTGCTGGTGACATTACCTACATTAGTAAAGTTGTCTTAGATTCTGGCCTCTATGAACTTATCCCAGGTCAATTGGATAGTGTGGGACTACCAACCGAAGTAAATACCTCGCTGCAAACTAAAGAACTGACAAATACATCAGGCAGTGGTATTGCTGATGAAAATATTCATGCAGTAGTGCTTTTTGATAACTCAGATACCACCAATACGATAAATATTTTTAGTTCCTTAGAAAAAGAGAATGATAATGGTTTATCTCCATCAGAAGGGATCAATACCGAACTTGAAATATATTACGAGACTCTTGCCAACAATACTTCGTTAGAGGTATTAACTAGCCGGACTGATTACGAGTTTCAAATTGCTGATAGCTTAGCAGTTGATAGTAAATTACTACATTCATCAGGCAAAATAATTACAGTAACACCACGTTATAACGACTCTGGAACTGGTGATAATAGTGATGCGGAAGGTCATACTATCACTAGGCATGATTTTGTAACTGGCTTAATAAACCAAGAACAGAACAGTCTACTACAGCGTAATGGTTATAGTGACAATTATATTAAGCGCCATAGCACCCAATTGATAGAATTGGCTGAAACAGATGACAATGGAGACAATTACTTATTATCTGCTGAAATAATTGAAGACGTAAGTACATCCACTTTACGAGTTACTAAATTTACTATTGATGGGGAGATTTATTCTGGTTTTCCAGTAGAAAAAATCTTACCTGACTACGCTTATTTTGAAAATAATGCATACAATAGCACAGCGGATAGAGTTGCCTTACTTGGCGGTTATAGCGACGGTCAAACCGAAAATACTGAAAATAATTCACTGTTAGTCACCATTGAGCTTAATTGTAGTAGTTGCCCAGCTTTTGACGTGCAAGAGTTCTCAAACACACCAGGCCTGGTATCATCCTATAATCGACTCACCTCTGGTGTGATACAAGATGACGGTTCTGTTATTGCACTTGGCTTTGGTGCTGTAGATGACTCTCTAAAAGAAGATGTTTTTTTACTCAAAATGAATTTTGACCAGTCTTTTATTGGAATAATAGATCCTGATTTTGATAATTCACCAAACGATGGTTCAGATAAGGATGATGGTGATGATGTTCTAAAGATCTCGACTGGCAATTCAAATAATGTTCATTCTGGAAAGTTAGTCCAATTATCAGACTCTTCTCTTGTGTATATCGCCACTCAAACTGAATCGGATGCCCAATCATATTTAGTCAGGTTAATTGATACAGATGCCTCTTCAACTCAAAAATATGCAATTGATGTTAACTTTGATGACATATCTGCTGGCGATAGCGGAGTCGATGGTATTATTTTATTAGATATGGACTCGTTAAGTGCCAATCCACTGAATATTGAAGTAAAAGATTTGGCCGTTAACTCAAATGACGAAATTATTTTAGTTGGTAATGTCAGTACCACTGAAATTGATGCCGGTTTTATTGCAAAATTTAACGGACTTAACGGTGAAGCTGATAGCCTTGTAGGCAAAAACTCGTTATCCGGTTACTCTATTCCAAATGGCGATGCAGGTTGCAACTACTTAAATACAGGTCAAAACGAAGGCGACCTTTGTGACATTCTTGGGTATGACAGAGTGTCGATTGCAAGTGATGGTTCACTGATTATTCACGCACTGCTGCCTGACTCTTCAGGTAGTTCGAATAATAGCGCAATTATGAAGTTCACAGAGCAACACAACGATAATGCAAGTTCCTATACGATCTCTAATGGATAACCAAGGTAAATGAAAGTAACTTTTTATGGTACTCGGGGATCATGCCCTACCCCGGGACCATCTACGTTGAAGTATGGCGGCAATACAGCTTGTGTAATGGTAGAGTCTGAAGGCGGACAAAAACTGATTTTAGACGCTGGTACTGGTATTCGAGTTATCGGTGATGAATTTGTGAAACATAAAGAAGATGTTTATATTTTATTGTCCCATAATCATTATGACCATATTCAAGGCTTTCCATTTTTCAAACCTATTTACCAAAAAAATAGGAACATCTATATTTATCCAAGTGAAACCACACCTAATCACCCAAGAGCGATAGTAGAGCAGATAAACGGCAGTTACTTCCCGTTAGATGAACATGAGTTACGAGCTAATTTGAATTTTGAACATCCTAATTGGCAAGCACAACCCGTTAGTATTAATGGCTTTCATGTCCACAGACGAGCGATTAACCACCCAAATGGTGGTTCTGCTTACATTATAGAGTCTAATGGCAAGAGAATGGCTTATGTTACCGATAATGAACTTAGTCCACCGTCAGCACCATCAACTACACACAGTGAATGGAAAGCGTTTTTACTCGGTGTAGATTTGGTTATTCATGACGGCCAGTACACTGATGTTGATATGCCACTAAAACACGGTTGGGGGCATTCGTTAATCGCAGAAACCATTGACTTAGCGACGACTAGCCGCATTAAACAGTTAGCAATTTATAGCCATGATCCAGACCGAACCGATGACGATTTAGACAAATGGCAGTACAAAATTGATGCTATGAATTTAGATTGCAATATCTTCTTCGCACAAGAACAACAGTGTATTCAACTATGATGTGAATATTGTTCACTCGCATTGAATAAAAAAACACCATATACTTAACAATAATTACGCTTATGTTAGTGATAACAATAAAAAAACTGACAGGTAATAGAGAGTAACCATGACTAATAAATTTAGCGACTCGGCTCTACAGCATTTAATTAATGTTGGTGTTGAGCTATCGACTGAGCAGGATACGACCAAGTTACTAGAGAACATTCTACTTAGTGCTAAAGAGCTGTCGAATGCTGACGGTGGTACTATTTACTCTATTACAGAAAAAAACACTCTTAAGTTTGAAACCTTATTAAATGACACCCTTAATATGTATATGGGTGGAACTTCTGGTGTACCAATTCCGTTTCCAGAAATACCAATGTTTGTTAATGGTGAACCAAACGCAAATGCATTAGTGGCATATGCAGCAGCCACAGATCAAGTTATTAACATTTCAGATGCTTATGAGTCCGGCGACTATGACATGAGTGCATCTCGGAATATGGATGAAAAAACAGGTTATAGAACCAAATCTGTTTTAACCATTCCAATGAAAAACCATGAGAAAGAATTGATTGGTGTTATTCAACTCCTTAATGCACAACAAGATGATCAAGTCATAGACTTCACTCCTGAGTTAGAGACCATTATTCGCTCTCTCACATCAATGGCCGCTGTCGCACTGACCAATAGACAATTAATTGATGGTATGGAAGAGTTATTCCAATCACTAACTCGCTTAATTGCACGCGCCATCGATGCAAAATCGCCATACACTGGTGGTCACTGTAATCGAGTTCCGGAATTAACTATGTTAATTGCAGAGGCCGTATGTTTTACCAATACAGGGCCTTTAGCTGACTTCCACATGGATGACGCTGAAAAGCATGAGCTTGCTGTTGCAGGCTGGTTACATGACTGTGGAAAAATAGTCACGCCTGAATATGTAATGGATAAGTCCACTAAGTTAGAAACCATATTCGACCGCATTGCTTTAGTCGAATGCCGTATTGAACTGGCCATATCTGAAATAAAAATTAAACATCAACAACAGATTATTGATCAGTTAAAACAAGGTAAAGACATAACTAGCCTTGAATCACAGTTACCAGCGTTAATTCAAGAGCTTGAAGATGATAGGTTGTTTTTATGCGCCGCTAATATTGGTGGTGAATTCATGAAACCAGAAGATCAGCAAAGAGTTCAAGACATCGCCAACAAATATGATGTCACTATAAATGGAATTAAACAGCCTTTGCTTACCCGTAATGAGGTTTGTAATTTAGAAATTGCCAAAGGGACCTTGTTACCAGAAGAGCGAGAGATCATTAATCATCACATGGTGATCACTATAGAAATGTTGGAATCACTACCATTTCCAAAACACTTACGTAATGTCACTGAATATGCCGGAGGTCATCATGAAAAAATGGATGGCACAGGTTATCCAAAAGGATTAACCCGTGAGCAAATGTCAGTGCCAGCAAGAATGATGGCAATTGCTGATATATTTGAAGCGTTAACCGCTTCAGACAGACCTTACAAAAAAGCAAAAATGTTAAGTGAATGTTTAAATATTATGGGATTCATGAAGCTAGACAAACACATAGATCCAGATTTATTTGACGTGTTTATCGATGAAGAAGTTTACCTGCAATACGCACAGCAGTTCTTGGCTGAAGCACAAATAGACAATATAGATAAAAGTAAAATACCAGGGTATGTGCCACCTAAAAATAGGAAAACAACAGCTTAATACGCTGAACATACTATTTATGGAAAATACAGCAGACATAATTAAAGGATTAATGAGCAAGATGAAACAATCAATAGCCGTTTTGTTATTCAGCCTTTGTCTGTGTTGTACTTTGTCTGTCTCTGCCAATACCGCAACAACATCGATTTCCCCCAAATTAAAAGCAATTGAATCTGTTTACAAAGCGGACAGTCAACAAGCCTTAATATTAGCTAAAGAATTAATCACTGAATATCCAGACAACGCTGAAGTGATTACTTGGTTAGGCAGGTTATATCCAATATTTTCCGAGTTTGAGTTAGGTTATGAATATGCAAATAAAGCACTCACATTAAATATATCTGCTTATGACAAAACCTATATGTACCTAACATTGGCGGATTATTATCAATATAAACAAAATACCCAACAACAATTTGAGTATTTAGAGCAAGCTATTGAATACGCAAAGAAAACCGAAGACCCAAATCTGATTGTCGAAATGGTATCGGCATATAGCAATATATTAGCTGACAATAACCGTATTGACCAAGCGATGAGGTTTATGAGCCAATCCTATGAGCTTATTGACAGTGTAACTAGCCCTGATGCCCTTTCGACTATGTACAACGCCTTATGTAACATTTATTTAAAAACAGGTCATACAGATGGCGCGATAGAGGCAATGTTAAAGTCTATCGACTATGTGATACAAAGTGGTAATACACAGCAGTTATCGGTTGCTTATTACAACCTTGCTGATATTTACATCAGTACCAATGACTACGAAAAAGCCATTAATGCGTATAAAAATTCGGATAAATATAGCCGGGAAAGCGGAGATATAATTGGTATTGCCTATGCCTATATGGGAATGGGACGAGGTTATTTACAAGCGAAAAATTATAAACAAGCATTGAGGGTTTTATTAGACGCTAAACAACGCTTTCTCTCAGAAAATATTGTTGAGAGCTTAATTCAAATCTATGGCGATCTTGCTAGTGCTCAATTGCATTTAAAACTATACGACGACGCTCAAGCCTCACTGTCAGATCTAAGCGCCTTGTCATCATATAAAACAGAAAAATCAGCTTATACTTACATTCAATCTATGAATACACAGGCTAGTTTATTCTTCGCGTTAAATAAATTTGAACAAGCTTACCAAGCACAGAAAAATTATACTGAACAACTTAAGGATTATCACCAAAAGCAACTAGACGCCTCCACAGAGTCAGCTTTTGAAAAACTAAAAAACTCTATTTACGCCAAAGATAACCAATTGCTGCTATTAGAAAACCAACTCAAAAAAGTTGAACTAGACAAACATAAGAAACAAACCAACTTCCTGTTAATTGTATCGTTACTCTCTATTTGCACCGCCGTTTTTGTTACCTTTATATTGTCGCGCAATATCAAACTACAAAAACAATTAGATAAGTTAGCCACCACTGATTATTTAACTGGGTTATATAATCGTCGAAAAATCATGGCAATTTTATCCGAACGTTTTATTCAATTTAAAAAATCGAAAGACGTATTATATGTTTGTATGTTTGATTTAGATTTATTCAAAAAAATAAATGATTTATACGGTCACGTGATGGGAGATAGAGTGTTAAAACTTATAGCGGATTGCGCTATCAAGCACTTTGGTCCGGAACAACCTATTGGTAGATATGGCGGCGAAGAATTTTTAATTATCCTCAACTCAGAAAACTATCAAGCGGCTTATGCGTCGCTAGAACAATTTAGAGCTGCAGTTGAAGCTATTCAAGTAGATGGTTTATTCGAACCAGTTACTATCAGCTTAGGCTTATCTGAAGCATCGGTTAGTGACCTTTATCAAACTGATATCATCCAAAGAGCAGACACCTCTCTTTATGAGGCTAAAAAATCTGGGCGAAATCGCCTATGTGGCAACTAATTCGCTTAAATATTCTAGTTAGTAAATAATTTGATCTTTATTATAGCCATATAAGCTTTTACCTTGGTGTCGAATACCGTACTCTCTAATCAAATAAATTTATAAGGATCACCCATGTCACAATTTGACAATGTCTCTGTTACAACCAATGCCAATGTTTACTTCGACGGAAAAGTAACAAGTCGTACTGTTACTTTCGCCGATGGCACCCATAAAACATTAGGTATTATGATGCCTGGTGATTACGAGTTTGCCGCTAGCGATCAAGAATTAATGGAAATCAGCTCTGGTGAGCTAGATGTGTTATTACCAAATGCAGATTGGGTTTCAATCAAAGGTGGGGAAAGTTTTGAAGTGCCTGCTAATTCATCTTTTAAAGTAAAAGCCTCCACTGTGATTGATTATTGCTGTAGTTATTTTAAATAGGTCATCTACTACCGCAGAATATAAAAACAAAAAAGCCAGTTGTTATTAACTTAACAACTGGCTTTTTTTATATGAATACACTTCATATTAACAAACGTATTATTCTGACTTAGGATCTCTGGCCAACAAAGCCATGGCAGCTTCTTGTGCAGATTTTCCTTTATAAAGCACCTGATAGATTTGCTCAGTAATTGGCATTTCTACATTTACTTCGTTTGCTAACATATGTACTTCTTTAGTATTACGATACCCTTCAACAACTTGGCCTATCTCTTCCATCGCTGTATCAACTGATTTACCTAATCCTAAAGCTAAACCAAAACGTCGATTTCGAGATTGATTGTCGGTACAAGTTAATACTAAATCACCTAAACCTGCCATGCCCATTAATGACTTAGGATCAGCACCAAGTGCTACTGCCAACCTCATCATCTCAGCGAGTCCACGAGTGATCAAAGCGGTTCTTGCATTGGCTCCATAACCAATTCCATCAGCCATTCCTGCACCGATAGCAATAACATTTTTAACCGCACCACCAAGCTGTACCGCAACAAAATCTGAGTTTGTATAAACTCTAAATTTGCGTTCGCAATGCAACATACCACTGATAGTTTCGGCAAACTCTTGATCTTCAGAAGATAAAGAAACCGCAGTTGGTAGACCTTGTACCATTTCTTTAGCAAACGTCGGTCCTGACAAAACAGCCAGTGACGCGGAATCACCAAGTATATCTCGGGCAACCGTATCTAACAAACGGCCGGTATCAGGGTCTAATCCTTTTGTTGCCCAGCAAATCTTTGGATTCTCAGGTAACAAAGGTTGTATTTGTTTTAATACATTTGAAAATACATGACTAGGAACAACCACCAAATGTAACTCTGACTGAGTAACTGCTTCGGTCAAATCATTGGTTACATGGAGTGTTTCTGGGAAGTCAGCACCTGGTAAGTATTTTCGGTTTTGACGATGTAATTGCATATCTGCCATTTGTTCTTTATCTCGTCCCCACATGATCACTTCATGACCATTACGGGCAAAACAAAAAGCAAGGGCGGTGCCATAAGAGCCCGCCCCTAAAATTGCAATTCTGAATTTTTTATCAGAACTCATACTGTCTCCACTTTAAGCGACAAAATTTATAAAGTAACGTTTACGCGTCTAACTTTTGACCTTCAGCTTGTGCTTTAGCTTGTTGCATATATTGAGCAAACAAGGCATCAAAGTTAACAGGTGAAAGGTTTAATGCAGGGAAAGTTCCACGATTAACTAAATTAGAAACCGTTTCACGAGCATAAGGGAATAATGTATTTGGACAGAACGCACCTAACATATGTGCAATTTGACCTTCTGGCATATTACCAATTACAAAAATACCAGCTTGTTGAACTTCACACAAAAACGCAGTTTGTCCTTCAACTGTTGCCGTTACTGTTACTGATAACGTAACTTCAAACACGCCTTCTTCAACTTTTACACTTTTGTTGTCTAAGTCTAACTTAATTTCTGGCTGCCATTCTTTAGTAAAGATAGCTGGAGAGTTAGGTGTTTCAAACGAAACATCTTTTACATAAATGCGTTGAATTGAAAATTGTGGAGCTGTTTCATTTGTTTGAGTTGCCGCTTCTTGTTCTGCCATTTTATTTTATTCCTGAATTTTATTTATTTTGATAACAACGCGTCTAATTTATTCGCACGTTCTAAAGCCATTAAATCATCACAACCGCCCACGTAATGATCGCCAATGAAAATTTGAGGAACCGTTGACGGTCCTTTTGTTCTAGCTATCATTGGGTCTCTTAGTTCTGGGTGTTGATCTATTTTTATTTCAGTAAACTCAACTTGTTTTGCATTTAACAAAGCAAGTGCTCTACTGCAAAAAGGACAATATCCTTTGGTATAAATATCTATATGTGCCATATCTAAGAGTCTTATTTTTATTTATTTTTTAACTACAGGTAAGCTTGCGCTTATCCAACTTTGAATGCCACCTTGCAGTACAGAAACCTGTTCAAAACCAGCTTTGCTCATTTGCTTAGCTGCTCCTTTGGCCGTCATACCAGTGTTACAAACAATTACTATGGGGTCAGCCTTTTTATTTTCAAGCGCACCAAATTGACCACTAGTGATTTTATCCATTGGTAAATGAATAGAGTCTGTAATACGACCTTTATTAAAATCAGCAATCGCACGGGTATCAACAACTTGACCGTTTGAACGATTCACCAACATGGTTAAGTCGTGGCTGGATACCATCTTAACTGAAGATGTAGCACCAGATAACCAACTCATTACCAACATTAAAAACAACAGAGCCCACGCAGCTCCTAACATATAATGATTGCCAATAAACTCAACAAACTGTTCCATAGATTAACTACCTAATTATTATTGTCTGAAATGTTTTCAGAATTTCTTAAAGTGGCGGGATTATACCTGCTTAACGTTAAGATACCAAAAGCTTATAAGATGATATTAAAAATTGTTAAACACTCAAGTTAAAACAGGTTAGAATCATTTCATACAAGAAATGCATTCACTCAAAAAAAGCCGGGAAATTTCATGACAGATAAAAAGCCTTTTGTTTTAGTTATTATGGATGGTTGGGGTCACAGCACTGCAATAGAAAACAACGCGATTGCAGCAGCAAACACTCCTAATTTAGATAACCTTTGGAATACCAAACCGAGTACGCTAATTTCTGGTAGCGGCTTAGATGTTGGTTTACCGGATGGACAAATGGGTAATTCTGAAGTTGGTCATGTAAATTTAGGTGCCGGGCGTATCGTTTATCAAGACTTTACTCGTATTACCAAGGCGATTGAAGATGGCACATTTAATACTAACCCAGCTCTAGTTAATGCGGTTGATGCTGCAGTTTCAAATGACAAAGCCGTTCATATAATGGGTTTAATGTCACCAGGTGGCGTACATAGTCACGACGAACATATCCTAGCTATGGTGAAAATGGCCGAACAACAAGGCTGTAATAAAGTTTATGTACATGCCTTTTTAGATGGACGCGACACTCCACCGCGCAGTGCTCATGATGCGTTAGAGAAGTTCGAGCAACACTTTGCCGAAACAGGTAAAGGTAAAATTGCTTCATTAATTGGTCGTTATTATGCAATGGATAGAGATAACCGTTGGGATAGAGTGCAATTAGCTTACGACTTATTAACATCTGCAAAAGGTGAATTCACTTCAATTTCAGCCCTAGACGGTTTGCAAAATGCTTATGACCGTGAAGAAAATGACGAATTTGTAAAACCAACCGTTATTGGTAAGCCAGTTCCAATGCAAGATGGTGATGCCGTTATCTTCATGAACTTTAGAGCCGATAGAGCCCGCGAATTAACTCGCAGCTTTGTTGATAATGACTTCGACGGTTTTGAACGTAGAATGACGCCTAAACTTACTGATTTTGTGATGTTGACTCAATATGCAGCTGACATCAAAACCACTGCGGCATTCCCGCCAACACCATTAACAAATGTACTTGGTGAATGGTTAGAGAAACATAACAAAACTCAACTACGTATCTCAGAAACAGAAAAGTATGCTCATGTTACTTTCTTCTTCTCTGGTGGCCGTGAAGAATTATTTGTTGGTGAAAAGCGCGAGCTAATTCCATCACCTCAAGTGGCAACTTACGATTTACAACCTGAAATGAACTCAGAAATGTTAACCGATAAGTTAGTAGCTGCAATCAAATCAAAAGAATATGACTTTATCGTTGTTAACTATCCAAATGGTGACATGGTTGGTCACACTGGCGTATTTGATGCTGCGGTTAAAGCATGTGAAGCAGTTGATCATTGTATTGGACGCATAGTAAACGCGTTAGAAAGTGTAGGCGGCGAATGTTTAATAACCGCTGACCACGGTAATGCAGAAAAAATGGCAAATGCTGAAACAGGTCAAGCACATACGGCTCACACCAGCGAACCCGTTCCTTTCATTTATGTTGGCCGTGATGCCAAAGTAGTTGAAAACGGTAAGTTAAGTGATGTAGCCCCTACCATACTTAATTTAATTGGTATGGAAATCCCTGCAGAGATGACAGGTAAACCTTTAATGTTAGTTGATTGATGTCAGCTGATTAATCTGATTAGATAGACAGGGACGTTTTTAACATCAGGAATATTGTGAATCATTTTTTACTAATTATGAATAAATTGTGTATTAAGTCGGCTGTTATTTTAATAACAGCCGCTTTGTTTTTTTGCGCCTCTGTTTTAGCAAGCCCAAGCAAAAATTCAGAAAAAGACATCAGTACAAACAATAAAAAACTAGAACAAGTCCAAATTAGTATTCAACAGCAACGAGACGCGCTAAATAAGCGTATCGACCAAAAGTCGAGTATTGAAGATTCCTTTAAAGCGGCTGAATTAAAAGTGGCTGAAATTGCTATTCAACTAACTCAAACCACTAACTCGTTACGCGATTTAAAGGATAAAATTGCTAAGTTAAAAAAAGAACAAAGTAAACTTAACAAAGAAAAGAAAGTTCAACAGACGTTATTAGCATCTATGGTCAAAAATGCCTATTTAAGTGGCAAGCACGACTACACCAAATTACTGCTTAATCAAGATGACCCTGCTCAACTAGAGCGATTAATTACTTATTACAAATCAGTTAATGAAGCTCGAGTTAAACAATTAGAAGATATTCAACGAGTACTAACTCGGCTCGACGAAATTGACAAAGAATTAGCCAATCGTCAAATTGATCTTTTAGCGCTGAAAAAACACCAAAACAATGAAAAGCAACAGTTAGCAATTTCTCAAAAAGAAAGAAAAACAGCGCTACGCAATCTCAATAAAAATATAAAGTCTAATCAGGATAAGTTAAAACAATTACATGCCAATCAACAACAATTAACCAACGCGATTGATGCGGCTCAAAATGTAATTGCTGTTGACCCAGCAAATTTAGTTGGCCTTTATAAATTAAAGAAAAAATTGGGTTGGCCTACAAAAGGTAAAATAATAAGCCGGTTTGGACAAAGACGAAATGGCGCTCTTAAATGGAAAGGCGTTATGATTTCAGCGTCATTAGGTAATAGAGTAAATAGTGTCGCAGAAGGCATTGTTTTATACGCTGACTGGTTGAGAGGTTTTGGCTGGGTAACCGTAATAGACCACGGCAAAGGTTATATGAGCTTATATGGTCATAACCAAGCCTTGTTAAAGTCTGCAGGCGATTATGTAGAACCAAATGAACCGATTGCATTGGTAGGACAAAGCGGTGGGCAGTCCGACCCAGGTTTATACTTTGAGATACGTTACAAAGGTAAAACCGTTAACCCTGCTCGTTGGTGTCGTTAACAGGCGACTCAGCTATCCTGAGCTTTAGTGTAAGGCAATTAGCAACTGCCTCTTGTCTGGTTATATTGCCCACAAGGCTTCACTAAATTATTTAACCCAATAATAAGAATTAAAAATTAAGACAATTTTGCGCATAATAAAATCAATCACATTAGTATTACTTTATATCTTATCTGTAGGTTTTGCCCACGCAGCAAAAATTGCAATTGTGATTGATGATATTGGTAATCAATTGAGTGATGAAAAACTTCTTAATTTAAACGAACATTTAACCTACGCTATTTTACCGCACACGCCTTACAGCTTTATATTTTCTAAAAAAGCAGCTGAACTACAACGTGATATTTTAATCCATTTACCAATGCAAGCGACCACCAAAAACATCCTACTTGGCCCAGGCGCTCTTACCGAAGACATGTCTAAGCGCCAGTATCAACAAACGTTAATTGCCGCAATTGAAGATATTCCCTACGCCATTGGAATAAATAATCATATGGGGAGTTTGTTAACACGACTAGATAAGCCAATGCGATGGACTATGGAGCTGTTACAACAACACAACATGTTCTTTTTAGACAGTAAAACTACGGTTTACAGTAAGGTTGAATCTATTGCAGATCAGTACGGGGTTAATGCACTTCATCGGAATATTTTTTTAGATAATGTTAAAAAGCCCAATGTTATGGATATTCAATTTAAACGCTTGATTAGCATAGCTCAAGAATACGGCTCTGCGATTGCCATTGCCCATCCATACCCAGAAACTTATGAGTTTTTACGAGATAACTTACCTTTGCTATCAAGCATGGGAATAGAACTAGTGCCATTATCAAGGCTATTGCCAACAGAACTCACCATTAATAATAACTTCATAGCACCAGATAGCAAACAAGTAGTTAATTAATCTTTGTGATAACTTATTAGTAATTTAATACATTGAGCTTCAACATATATCCTAATCATTTATTCCCTTACTTATGTAATAACGAATTTTCCCATTATCAAGCCAATGTGTTTTAATTGCTCGAGTGCCTTCATTATTAGTACTTCCAAGCCTCATTAACGCATTACGAAGTTCTCTTTTTTGAGTCTCCCAATCAGCTAAATCATCAGATACATTTTGAAAATCGATTTTACATAATGTTCCGCGGCATTCTAATTCATCAACCGCGATAGCAGAGAACCGATTACTCCCATTTTCAATATCAAATAAAATAGTGTCGTTAATATCATTAATCATTCTACTTGACCACTCTGAATCATATTCATCACTTTCAAAAGCCTCTGCAAAGTCTCGTATTTTCATAAAGTATCCATATGCTTCATCATTCTTTCTATCAAACTCTTTTTGGAATTCAATAATTTGTTGATTTGTTGGATATATTTTTTCTTGCTGAAGAAGTTCTTGCTCATGATCAGAGTTACGTTTTTTATTAGTATTAGATATAGGCTTAGGAGTATTCTGAGAGATTATTACCTTCTTTTCTTCTAAATAAGCTTCATTTAATTTCTCACCATCTAAATTAACTAGAGCAAGTGTTGACGTTTCACTATCCAAGTTAGTTTTTAAAGGTTTATTTATTGCAATAGAGTAAAAATAAAATAACGTTAATGACAATATAAATATTAGAAAAATTGAATAGATTAGTTTTTTTTGATTCATACTTAATATTCCGCAGAGATCTCATAAGATGTGAATTTTCGAATATTGATAACGCCGGTATCAAATATTAAGTACTGACCTTTAATTCCTTTCAAAACACCCGACACACCCACTTCTTTATCAAAGTTATATGAGCTAATTTTAACTGGATACTTTAATACTGGAAATTCGATATTCACTACATCTTCATCAAGAATTTCAATACTGTCTTCACCAAATTTAAGCTTAATCTCTGATAAACGTTCCGTAATTTGAGGAATGAGCTCTTGAGCTTTGGCTTTTAAATCAATCGACTCATTGCCACCTTTTAACATGGCGCGCCAATTGGTTTTATCAGCAATAAACTCAGCTAAAGCCGTTTCAACTAAACCAGATTGATATCTAGTTTTTACTTTTATAATAGGTAACGCTTGTGTCGCACCTTGATCTATCCAACGAGTAGGCACTTGAGTATGACGAGTGATCCCCACTTTTAAACCCGATGTGTTAGCCAGGTAAACGTAATGCTCAATCATGCAGTTTTCTTCGCCCCATTGTGGCTCTCTGCAGGTTCCTTCCGCATGGTGACATGTCTCAGGCTTCATGATGCACATATCGCAAGAGGCTAGCTTTCTCATGCATGGAAAGCAAAATCCTTGTGAGAAACTTTTCTTGGTTTTTTTATGGCAGTTTAAGCAACTGATATTGCCAGTGTGCGTTAAAGTAAGAGGTTTGCCTATTAAGGCATTTAAAGGCAGTAGTTCATCGCCGATAGGTAACTTATATTCAACTTCTCCAGTTTCCAAATCTAAAGAGGAAACCATTTTTTTTACAAACCCAATCATTTTTTATTCTTATTTTTATTTACTGTTAATCGCTACGTAATTTTAGCACAGGAAACATAATCCTGTTGTTCAATAACGATTTATTTAACCGACCGACTCAAGTGTCAGAGTCAATATCTACTTGATGGAATATATTTGGGGCATAAAAAAACCAGTCAATTGACTGGTTTTTAAAAAGGACGTTATTGCTTAAGCAGCTAACAAACCTTGAATTTTCTTCATTGCATTTTTTTCTAATTGACGAACTCGTTCAGCCGAAACACTGTACTTATCTGCAAGTTCTTGCAATGTTGATTTATTATTGTCATTTAACCAACGGCTGTGCAAAATATCTTGGCTACGTTCATCTAATGTTTTGATAGCAGAGAACAAACGTTTATTTGTATGCTCTTCCCACTCTTTGTTCGCAACATTTTCTGCAACATCTGAATTATCACGTTCTAAGTATAACGAAGGTGAATACGCAGGCGTTTCCGAATCATCGTCGTCATTACTCATGTCAAAAGCCATGTCGTAATTACTCATCCGAGATTCCATTTCCAACACTTCTTTTTTGGAAACCCCTAAAGTCTCAGCAACCGTTGCAACTTCATCATTACTAAACCAACCTAAACGTTTTTTAGATTTACGTAAGTTAAAGAACAATTTACGTTGTGCTTTAGTTGTAGCAACTTTTACTATGCGCCAGTTTTTAAGTACAAATTCATGTATCTCAGCTTTAATCCAATGAACCGCAAATGATACTAAACGTACACCTACTTCAGGGTTAAAACGTTTTACCGCTTTCATTAGGCCAATGTTCCCTTCCTGGATTAAATCCGCTTGAGGTAAACCATAACCAGAATAACTTCTTGCAATGTGCACAACAAAACGCAAATGCGACATAATTAATTGCTTTGCTGCGGCTAAATTTTCATTTTCATATAAGTCAAAAGCGAGTTCGCGCTCTTGATCTGCAGTTAACATACTGATGCTGGTAACAGAAGACACGTAAGCTTCAATGCTACCGCTATGAGGTGTTACCGATAAATTCATAGATTGACTTAATTTCGACATGATCAATCACTCCTTTTAATAAGTTGAGATGATATTAGCACTCTCAAAGCTAGAGTGCTAATTTTATTTTAAAGCTTTATAGATCTTTTAGTTCTATCTGTTAATTGGCTTAGTTTGTTTACTTATTTGAATACAATTACACATGGTTCATGTGCAATAGGAACTGCAAGGTCAGACTAGTTACACTGCCATTAGTTCAAAATATATTTACTTGTAAAATCAATATATTAAATAACATTTTAAATATATACGTTAAGTAAAAGAGGCATTAATCAAGCCGATTAATTTAATGTATAAAATGAGAGTTTTGTAACAGATGTGAAAGGCAGAGAATGAAGCTAAGATTTTTGGATGAACTACAAAATGAATAACAAATAAAAAGTAAAATTAGCCCATAGTTACAACACAGCGGATATAACTATGGGGTTGTGCTTATTAATCTAAGTCAGGCTCTATTTCTTTAATATGACGATGCACAGACCAAAATGCACCAATGAAGCCTAAGCCAGAAGCTATTAACATTAAAGCTCCAAACTCACTAAATGTTAAGCCCTCAATATGAAAGTCAGCCATATATAAACCAGATATTTCACCAATAGCGGACTGCATCCACCAAATGACAAAGGTAACAATTAAAAAGGCGACAAGACCGCCCATTAAACCATACCAAATACCTGTATAAACAAACGGGCGTTGAATAAAGCTTTCTGTTGCGCCAACCAATTTCATCACCTCTATTTCTTCTTTACGAGAAATAATGGAGAGTCGAATAGTATTACCTATAATAAGCACCACTGAAATCATTAATAACAAAGCCACTGTGATAACCGCTTCTTCTAGCATACTGACAATTGCATTTAATCGGGCCAGCCAGTCAATATCTAATTTACCAAAGTCGATTTCCCGCTCTTTTTCTAACTTAGCTAATAAGGCTTTCGCCGGATCAGCTTGCTTATGATATTTGGTCGGAGTGACGATAAAGGATGCGGGTAAAGGATTAGACTCTAAATAATCTAGCGCTTCGCCAAATCCTGACAAAGACTTAAATTCGGTAACCGCATCGTCTTTACTGATATATCTTAATTCGTCAATTTCATCGTAACTACGAAGCCGACGTATTGCACTTGAGATTTGTTGCTCAGATAAACCATCGTTTAAAAATAAACTTATCTCTGAAGCGCTATCCCACTCTAGATTTATCGACTGCACGTTTTTAACAATAATATGCAAGGTAGCAGGTAACGTTAAACTTAACCCCATTACACCTATCGTCATTGCGGATGCAAGTGGTGTGCGCCAAATCTCACCAATACTAGTAATAATTTGACGTAAATTATGGATCCAAAAATAGATGAATTTTTGTAAAGGATTGACTGATTTTGCATTAGCGCCTGATGAGTCTTTAGAAAATAGAATACTCATAGAAACATACCACCTGTAGATGATTTTTCATCATCAACAGCCAAACCATCATTTATCATACGACCGTCTTTTAAGGTCAAACTACGGTTTTTCATTCTAGCGATTAGGCCTAAATCATGGGTCGCGATTAATACCGATACACCCACATCATTAAATTGCTGAAATACGTTAATGATCTCTTTTGATAACTCAGGATCCAAGTTGCCCGTTGGCTCATCCGCTAATAACAAAGGTGGTTTGTTGACAACCGCTCTAGCAATACCAACTCGTTGTTGTTCTCCACCAGAAAGGTATTTAGGCAGTAACCTGACTTTACTCAACAGCCCAACTTTATCTAGTGCAGCATGTACTCGTTTGGTTATTTCACCTTGAGTGTAAGTCCCTTCTATAACCAAAGGCAAAGCAACGTTATCAAATACACTGTGCTCTTGAAGCAAACGATGGCTTTGAAAGATCATGCCTATATCTCGACGCGCAAAAGGTACTTGCTTGGCAGATATTTGATTTAGATTTTTACCATTGATGAATACATTACCGATAGAAGGTCTTTCTATCATGCTGATCAATTTTAATAGTGTACTTTTCCCTGCGCCTGAATGCCCTGTTAAAAAAGCCATCTCACCTTTTTCTAGGTGAAACGAGACTCTCTCTAGAGCCCGAAAGCCACCAGGATAAGTTTTACTTACCTGCTCAAACTTGATCATTAACGCGTTCCAAATTAAAAATGGTATTGATGTTATTTTGATAGATTAACTCATGCAGCTAATAGAGAAAAGCCAGATGTTAAATTTCTGGCTTTTGCATGGAATAATCTTACGATGTTTTTATATCTTCACCTGATATTACTGGTACTTAGTGGTTATTCAGAAAACAAAGCATCGATAAATGCTCCATGCTCAAATACCCGTAAATCTTCAACGCCTTCGCCCACGCCAATATAGCGAATAGGAATACCAAACTGTTCCGCAAGTGCGAATATAACGCCACCTTTGGCTGTGCCATCTAACTTAGTTATCGACAACCCAGTCAAGCCCACAGCTTGATTGAAAATCTTAGTTTGGCTAATGGCATTTTGACCCGTGGTGGCATCAATCGTTAGCATAATCTCGTGTGGTACCGCAGGGTCAAACTTTTTAAGAACACGAACTATCTTTTCTAGCTCTTGCATTAAGTTATCTTTATTTTGTAAACGCCCTGCGGTGTCAGCTATTAATACATCGACTTTTCTGGCTTTTGCCGCTTGGTAAGCATCAAAAATAACCGATGCGCTGTCAGCACCAGTATGTTGGGCGATAACTGGAACTTGGTTACGCTCGCCCCATACCTGTAATTGTTCAACAGCTGCCGCTCTGAACGTATCACCAGCGGCTAACATGACGGTTTTACCTTGCTGTTGAAATTGCTTGGCCATCTTACCAATGGTTGTTGTTTTACCAACCCCATTAACGCCAACCATTAAGATAACAAAAGGTCCGTCATCTGCTTTTGCTACTAAAGGTTGATCTGACTTTTTCAGAATGTCACTCATTTCAGACTTTAGCAGTCCGTAAAGTGCATCTGCATTTTTTAGGTCTTTTCTGTCCGCATGTTCAGTTAATCTATCAATTAACTTCACCGTTGTATCCATGCCAACGTCGGCCATTAATAACTGGGTTTCAAGTTCTTCATATAAATCGTCATCAATTTCTTTGTCTTTAAACAAAGAAATAAAGCCGCCTCCTATTTGTTGGCGAGTTCTTGATAATCCATTTTTTAGGCGTTTAAAAAAACTAGCTTTTTCAGCGTCTGCCGTTTCAGGTGTTTCTGTTTCTGTTTCTGTTTCTGTTTCTGTTTCTGTTTCTGTTTCTGTTTCTGTTTCTGTTTCTGTTTCTGTTTCTGTTTCTGTAGGCGAGGTTATTTCATCAGCCTCATCTAACAAGACATTTGATGATGCTAGTTCTGATGTACTAACTTCCGACTCTTGTGAAATTAAATTCTCAGATTCAGTAGTGGGAGCACTTTCTGATTTATCTTTTTTTAACCACGAAAATAAACCTGACTTCTTTGACATGAAATAAACCTTTAAAAGACGTAAATTGCACGGGATAATACGCAAATTGATATTGGCCGTATGTTAACCTAATTTTCGTGATTAATTAACCGTTGAACGATCAAATATATCGAGCAAGTTAAGATCCTATCTAACCGTAATTTATCTGTTATTTAGTAAATATGTTAAACCTAGCCGTTATAAAGGGCGTTATTGTGAAATTATCATCTAAGTCTCAAAGCAAAAGTAAATCAACCAACAAGTCGAGTTCCCAGTTGGGTGAGATACGTATAATCGGTGGTCAATGGCGCGGGCGAAAACTAAAAGTGCAAGACAAGGAAGGATTGAGACCAACCACTGACAGATTAAAAGAGACTGTTTTTAATTGGTTAATGATGGATGTGCGCCAAGCAAATGTTTTAGATTGCTTTGCAGGTGCAGGCTCGCTTGGTTTTGAAGCTGCTTCTCGTGGTGCAAATTCAGTAATTTGTGTTGAAAAAAACAAAGTGGCTGCCAATCAATTAAAAGCCAATGCGCAGTTATTAAAAGCAGGTGATCAACTAAATGTTATTCAAGCTGACTTTTTTACCGCAATAAAAACCTTTAACACACCATTTGATTTAGTGTTTATCGACCCACCATTTCATAAAGATATGGTGCAAACATGCATGCAAGCTTTACTAGATAATCACCTTATTGTGTCCGGTAGCTTAATCTATTTAGAGCAAGAATTGAGTAGTGGTTATCAATTAATGGACTCTGATTTTTCTGAGCTGTTTAGTCTTAAAAAAGAAAAAATTGCAGGGCAAGTGAGTGCCCAATTATTCGAGATGATTTAATACAAATAGCCATAATTTAAAATGTTAAATCATGGCTATTGTTATAGCGGTAACAAAGGCGCAAGGTTTTCATTTGAACTTATCGTTTAATCAGTTCTTTATGCAGCTCTTATTTAGTCATTTATTCAAAGTCGGGAAGTTGATTAACCCCGACTTCCAAAAACGCGTTTACATCATCAGGCATCATAGCTTGGCTAATAATATACCCTTGGATTTCATTACACCCCATTCCCAATAAGATATTAACTTGCTCGGCCGTTTCTACACCCTCGCCAATCACCGAAATATTTAAGTGCTCTGCTAATTGCACCAAAACACTGGTAATATTTTTATCTTGCTCTGACGTTTCAATGTCCATGATAAAGCTACGGTCGATTTTCAGTCGATCAATTGGGAATTGCTTAATGTAACTTAACGAACTGTGGCTAGTGCCAAAGTCATCCAGGGCGATGGTAAAGCCTGCGCTTCGTAAGTCTTGTAAATTCTCTAAGCCTCTAGTCAGGTCTGTCATCATAGCGGTTTCTGTTATTTCTAACTCTAGATATTCGGCTGAGATATTTTCTTCTAATACAATGTCTTTTAAGTTTTGACAGAAATCAATTTGCTGGAAGTTTAATGCCGACACATTAACGGCCACCTTACCAAAGGATAACTCTTGTTTTTGCCATACTTTAATCTGTTGGCATACCTGTTTAAATACCCAAGTATCTAACTTACGGATCAAGCCATTTTCTTCTGCTAATCTGATAAATTGATCTGGCGCCACTAAACCACGAGTTGGATTATTCCAGCGAATTAAGGCTTCAAATCCTGAGACTTGTTTCTCTTTCAATTTATATTTAGGTTGATAATAGACAACAAATTGGTCGTTATCTAATGCACCTATCAGTTCACTTTCTAATGACAATAATTCAGTACCGGCTGCATCAACGGTTTGGCGGTAAATATGGCAATTATTTTTACCACTGCGTTTGACCATACTTAATGCCGTATCAGCACAACGCATTAACACTTCTGCTGTTTTGCCATTTTCAGGGGAAATTGAAACACCTAAGCTCGCAGTAATATTTACTTCTGTTGCGCCGAGTAAAAATGGGGTTTGCAATGCCGTTTTTAGACTCTCAGCAACACGTTTAATATAAGAGCGTGGCTCACTACTTAATAATACGTTGGGGATCAATAGAGCAAACTCATCACCGCCAAGTCGAGCTAAAGCAACACCTTTATCTAAACTATTACTTAAGCGTTCACCAACTTGTTTAATTAGTGCATCGCCTTGTAAATGGCTTAAGCTTTCATTCACTTTTCTAAAGTTATCTAAGTCTATAAACACAACAGCAAAATGCGGATTTAACGGACTTGATGTGTTAATTGCATTGTTTACGTATTCAATAAATAAGGTTCTATTTGGCAATTGCGTTATTGAATCTCGAGTAGCTAAATGACGTAAGTCTTGTTCGCTTTTCTTACGTATAGTGACATCTGAAAAAACGCCTACAAAGGTTACATCGGTTTTCGACGACAGTTTGTTTTCAGTCTCAACTCGTGTAACGGATAAGTCGAAAGAAACTGGCGTTCCATTTTTCTGTCTACTCCAAACCTCACCAGACCAAAAACCAGATTTAGTTACTTCTTGCCATATTAGAGTTTCAACTTCATGGTTACGCCCTTGCTCCGTCATTAACGGGAAACTTTTACCCGCTATATCTTTAAGCTCATAACCGGTAATTTCTTTAAATGCGCCATTAACGCTTTTTATTTCGCGGTCTTTATTGGCAACCCAAACACCATCTTTGGTCGACTCTAACAATGACGTAATAAACGCTTGTTGTTTCACCGCATTAAACGCAACTTTTACACCACTAAAACGGGCATATAAAAACACAGCTAGGGCAATTAATAGAAAAATAACGCCATAAACGATCAACCACTTTGTTTGTAATGCGCTGTACGGTAATACATAGCTAAATATCTGGGTTGGTTCCCAATCTTGACCTTCTAGGCGCGCTTGTACTTCTAGTTGATTACGGCCTTGTCGTAAGTTCTTTAACGTAAGTAGTTGATTTAACGTATCTATATTTGACCACTTACTATCATCTGTGTACTTAAAGCGAACAAATACATTCTCTGATGGATGCTGCTTAGTTAAATTAAATAACAGCTTGAGTTCCTGCTCACTATCCGATAACTCTACGTTATCCGCCACCGTATTTAACGCTAAGGTATTCGTTCTATTGGTGTACTTCTGCATCCAAAAACGATTAGGTTTATCTGACGTTAACTCTTGTTCTGTGGTTAATCGCATCCAACCTTTTTGGCTTAACAGCTCAATTTGTTTATCGCTGCTGGTTAGTGCATCTAAAATTTTATTATTAGGAGTAAAATACAACATAGAAGTTAACGATTTTTTATCCATTTGAGCTACTTTATTAGGATAAACCACCCAAATTTTCTGCTTTGTTGCCTTTAATACTTTGATAACTGGCGCTTGGGTATTTAATAAATCCAAACGTGTGGATGTGAATTTTAAAGTGGCTAAGTCTAATTGATGTAATCCTCGATTTGTCGCTAGCCATACGGTTCGTCCATCTAACAAGTACTCACTTACTTTATAATCAGGCAAGCATGTTGTGCCGCATAATTCTTTGGATTGAATTTGAGTTTGTTTACCTACGGCAGAGATAGAGACAACCTGACCTGACTGAACAATTAATAAATTATTGTCCGTATGAGGAAGTACTAAGTCATGATTTGAAATAGGCAGTTCTAAAGATAACAACAAAGTTTGTTTTTCATAACTCCAGATCTGTTTTGGACTAACAAACCAAATATGACGATTGGTTTCTATAAGCTGAGTTACATTTTTAATATGAGGAAAGTTAACTTTGTATTGCCAAACTAATGTCTCGTTCACCATTTTTTGCTGGTATAAACGATTCCCTTTTAAAGCATAAGTGCCACTAATACTGATTAAATCAAAGGTATATTGAGTAGAGTTGGCCTTAGAAGGTTTAAATATATCAGCGTTAAATGGTTGATTCCAAATAACTTGAACGCCGAATGAATCGACTACCCATAAGTTGTTATTGTCATCAAAGAACAAATCATTTATTTTTTTAGGTAAGGCCAACGAATAGCTTTCTGATTGTATTGAATACAATTGATCACGTCTTTTAGCATAAACAGCACCATTAAAAGAGATGAGTTCCGTGACAGCATTGAGTTCGTTGAGTCTTTTTTTACTCACATCTTTAGTTGTATAAAAGTTAAATGGATTGGCAACTTGCACATTGCCCTTTTGAGTCAGGTATAACAAATTGCCTTGATACTCGACAACTTGTTTTAACTTGTTAGAAATATTAGCGGTTAGCCAAGTTTTTTCTTCCGTGGAATATAAGTCTAATTGATTAACTTCTAAAATTAATACCCCTTGTGGGATAACCAATAACTCTTTAAATTTAGCAGGGAGTTCAAAAAACGGTTTAACGGTTGGGGAGCTTTGGTCAGCTTCAGGCTTATTTAATTGGTATACATTTTTATTGGTTTGAATTAACAAAGAACTTTCGTAACTGACTAAATCTACAATCTCATGATCTTTGATTTGCCATACTGAGGTAATTGGTAACGCACTATCAAGTATAGAGACCTGGTATATCTGAGTACTTGTAGCTACGTACAAATAATCATCAATTATATTGCCGCTTAATACATCGTTGCTGAAGTCAAACGTTCTAAATGAAACAAATTTTCCATCGCGAAATAAACTAATGCTTTGTTCCGACAAAAGCCAAATCTGACTATTATCATCTTGGATAAATTTAACACTTTGTTCTAATGCATGTTCACTAGCTAATTGAACTGTGAAAATATCAGTATATTGTTTACTGCTTGCGCCAAAACTTAAAGTAGAAATAAGTAGGCAACACGCCAATTTTAATACTGAAATTTTCATTCTTGTCTCACTGCAATTTTTAAATTTAAAAAGGACTAACTGTATCTATCATTTATTTGAGAGATTGCCAAGTAAAGTGAGCAATAACTAACATGCTCCAGCGAAGTCTAATTGTCGCCATGACTCAAATACGAAAACCGCAACAGCGTTCGATAAGTTCATGCTACGACTATCCGGTTGCATAGGAATGCGTAACCAATTCTCTTTTGGCATGCTATTTAGCACGTCATCAGGTAAGCCTCGAGTTTCAGGCCCGAAGACCAAACTATCGCCGGCTTGATATTTAACTTGAGAGTGAAAATTTGAGCCTTTTGTGGTGCAGCTAAACAGTCTAGATTCTGGATGTTTGTCAACATACGCTTGAAAGTTTGGATAACGTTTCACTTTTGCAAACTCATGATAATCTAAACCTGCACGTCTAACCTTTTTTTCATCTAAATCAAAACCTAGCGGCTCAATTAAGTGTAAATTGAAACCTGTGTTGGCACATAAGCGAACTATATTACCTGTATTTGGCGGGATCTCTGGCTCGTATAAAACTATATTTAACATACACTCTCTTAATTTTCATTACGTCATACTGCAAACCCCATGTATTTATTGAGGTAAGCAATAACGTCTTCTATTTACTTACTGGATAAAAAGGTAAATATTTTATCTAGTACTTCGCTGCGTTGTTTATCTGGTGCAATAAACAATTCGTGCTTTGCATCATCAATAATAATTGGCGCATCGTTCACACAAGGATTGCCTAATTTTGCTAATTCAGTACAAAATTCATTTTGCGCCATATTATCAACAACTTCATCGTCTTTCGCCTGAAATACCATTACAGGTAATTTTACTAAGTTTAGTTGTTCAAATGCTATATCGATTGCATCGACAGATTCTTTAATCCAACTAAAGGTAACACTGCCCAATTGTAGCTCTGGAGTAGCCGCATAAACCGATCTAAAATAATCATATCGCGTTTTACTACTGGTTAACTGATTCTCTTCAAACGGTGTAGGATTGTAATCTTCTCCACCAAAAAAATAAGGACTTTGATCCATTGTTAATTGGGTTGTCCAATTTACAACACTAAAAATACTTTTAGCAATCCATTGAGGTAGCCCGCCCGAATTTAATCCCCACATAGGCGAGGAGAACACCGCTTTGGTAAATTGATTTGGATATTGCTCTATATATCTTAAACCTATAGCGCCACCCATAGAGTGACTAGCAAGCACTAACTCACCATCGTATTTAGATTTTACAACTTCTTCAATAAACTGATGAAAGTCGACAACGTAATCGTTAAAGTTTTCAACATAGCCTTTATATTTATTATCTAAACGACGGCTAGATAAGCCCTGTCCTTGATGATCAAGAATAAATACCGAATAGCCTTGCTGAGTAAAGTCGTATAATAGTTCTTGGTATTTTGCATAACCTTCCACTCTACCTGGTGAAAATACCACGGCTTTTTCTGCGCCGGGAACTAATACATATGCATAATGAATATCGAGTTTTTGTTTATTAACAAAGTGACCTTTTATAACCTCATTATCCCAAAACGGTAATAACGTTTCAGACACAAATGCCGAAAAGGTAGACTCTCGTTCAACTAATTCTGGTGATACATAATGGTATTCTTTACTTTCTGCCGACACTGGAACACTTACTCCAAAACTTAATAACAACACAAGATACATATACTTCATCGTAGGTCTCCATGTCTATTCAGACACTAACAAAACAACTCTATTAAATTTGTAAACTTAGAAAAATAACAATTAAAGTTTATACTCGCTTAATAACCAAGCTCATAATAGTACTTATTCTTAAAAGTAAACAGCCAAAATCTAAAGTTTATAATAGATTCAATTACTTATCATACTTAGCTATTATGTATCTTATATGAAAGTATGGTAAGTTGAATTACTTTACAAAAAACGCTCAAGAAACATACAATTCAGCCGCTAAAGAACTGGGTAGTTATATAAAGGTAGAAAGTCATGATTCAGTTAAATTCAGATTTAACGCGTGGCCTTGATCTGTTCTCGTCTAGACAACGAGATACATTACAACAAAAGAATGAACAAATTTCATTTAATCGTGTTGAATCATCGTCCGTGTCATTAACGCAAAGTAACAAAGAAAGTTTCACATTTTTTTATCGCTCAACTCATCAGAGTGTGGGGCAAAGCATTGGCAGTGAACAAAGCCCAATGCAAAAACAAATGGCCGAAGCTGAACTAGATCGCCAAGATCAACGTGCCGACACAGCGGCCAACAATGTCTTAAAATTTATTGAGCAAAGACTGCAACAAGATATGCAAGATGGAGCAACTCCAGAGGAGTTAGCTAGTCGCATTGAAGCAGGCTTGGAAGGGTTTGAGCTTGGCTATGAACAAGCAAACGATACATTAGGCCAGCTTAGTTTGTTGAATCCTGAACTTGAGGGTGAAATTTCATTAACCAAGTCCAAGTTCTTAGAAGGTATCGAGCAATTAAAGCAAACCTATTTAGGTACGACGCCTGAGAATACAGATGCAGTAAAAGAGCCTGTCACTGAAACCTCTAATGACACATCATTAACGCGTTCAGTAACCAACACTCAAAACTTCCTGCAAGGCAGCTCTTATGCTCAAGCGCAAGAATTTAGTTTTGATTTAGTTACCGCTGATGGCGACAAAGTAACAATATACACGAGTAGTTTGATGGCACAACAAAGTGAGTCAGGCTTTAGTTCATCATCACAAGATGGCAATTTAGTTGAAATGGCTTATCAATCTTACGGTGAAATGAGAGAAAGCGAATTTAGACTCTCTGTTGACGGTGACCTAGACGAAGATGAACTGAAAGCTATCAATGATTTATTGAATAATGTGAATGATTTAGCCAAAGACTTTTATAGTGGCGATCTTGAAACTGCATTTAATAAAGCGGTAAAAATGGAGTATGACGCGGATGAAATTAGTGAATTCTCGATTTCATTAACGCAAATTCAAAACTTTACCGCTTATAAAGCATATCAAACTGATACTCCGATCAGCAATACGAATGCATTTAATGAATTGAAGCCTTTGGCTGACTTCACTAATGATTTGAAAAATACATTAGCAACACTGCAAACCTTGTTTGATCATCCAAGAGATTTATTCTCTGAAATTAGTAAGCAAATTAACGAATTACAAAAGCCTCAAGACTATCCAGTAAACCAGGTCGACTTCTTCGACTTTGCTGATAGCTTAATGAGTAAATTGTCAGAGCTTTCTAATATAGAAGCAGAATAAGCTTAAGCTAGATAAAATCTAGTTAGTATTCTTGTACCATCTAAACCTAAACCTTTAGGTGGTACAAATCATTCCAACATACAATCTATTGCGTCCTATCAACCACTCTCTATTCCCGATTAAAAGTTGGATGACTTAGTAATTTAATAACTCGCTATTGTTTGCCTAGACTTATCTATTTTCCCACACATGTCTTCTAAACCAATCAACATACGGCTACTAAAGCGGTGAACTAAGTCCGCATCAATTTCTACAAATTGATTATGTTTTACTGCGGGGATCATTTGCCATTGTTGCCAGTTAATTTTAGGTTGCGGTGTTTTTGAATTTTCTTGCGGCATGATTATCAAGTCAGGTTTTGCTACCACGACGTTCTCAATACTCAAATGTGGGTAGTTTGTGCTGTTATCTGCAAATACATTTGTTGCCCCACAAGTTTCTAATAACTGATGTATCCAAGTATTTTTATTGACTGACATTAACGGCTCTGACCATAATTGGTAAAACACAGAAATAGCTGGCTTGTCTTGATAGGTTTGGCGTAATTTTAATAATGTTTCTGAAAACTCTAGCGCTAGTTGCTCTGCCTTTTCCTCATGCCCAGTCAATTTACCAAAACGTCTTAGTTCATCGGCAACGCCATCAACATTTTTAGCTTCACTGTATATGACTTTTAAACCTAAACTTTTTAGTTTCTCTATATCTTCGACTTTATTACCACTGCGCCAAGAAATAACAAGGTCTGGACGCATTTGTAATATTTTCTCGATTTGCATGCCATGATGCCCACCAATGCGTGGGATATCTAATGCTGATTTTGGAAAGTCCGCATAATTCACAGTTCCGACAATTTGCTCTCCTGCACCAATAGCAAATAAAGATTCAACAATATGCGGTGACAAAGCGATAATACGCTGTGCTGGCGCGGCCTCTGATTTCTCTGCAGTGGTTGCCACTTTCACCGCTAATTCAGTGGCTGCAACTTTAGTGGCTAAAGCAAAAACACAGGATAAGACTATTAAACGTTTGGACATATCTGAACTCACTTATATCAATACTATTTCGATTTCTACAGATGACAATAGATTAATAATCAAAGCCTTTTTGCGCTTTAACGCCAGCTTCAAACGCATGTTTAACATTTCTTACTTCACTTACTGTATCAGCAAGTTCAGTTAACTCACGATGCGCTGCACGTCCTGTAATGATCACTGACTGCATAGGTGGTCTATTTTTTATCGCCGTTAATATATCTTCTACTTCGATATAACCGTATTTCACCATGTAAGTAAGTTCGTCCAATAGAACTAAGTCGATAGACTCGTCTTCTAAGTACTTTTTACCCAACTGCCATGTTGCTTGCGCTGCTTGAGTGTCAGACTCACGATTTTGAGTTTCCCAAGTAAAACCAGTTTCCATATGAGTAAATGGTACGCCTACTTTTTCTAATAAGTTACGCTCGCCACACTCCCATCCACCCTTTATAAACTGAACAACTGCCGCTTTTTTACCATGCCCTACACAACGAGCAACCGTGCCAAAGCCAGAGGTAGACTTACCTTTGCCGTTACCTGTAATAACTTGGAATACGCCTTGTTCCGTTTGCGCTGCTGCTATTCTCTCATCGACTGCGGCTTTCAATTTCTTTTGGCGCGCTACGTGTTTTTGTTCTTTCTCTGATAGTTGAGAGTCTGATAATTGAGAGTCTGTTGCTTCAGAATTGGTTGGTTTTGTATCTTCGCTCATGCTGTTATTCCTAAAATTTGTTTAATTTTTTCAATATCTAAATGTGTGGTTAACGTATTTGCTAATTGGTTTAACTGACGTTCTCTGTGTGCATCCAAGTCAAAACCTTGGTTAATATTATGCTTGGGATCTATCCAGTCAAAAATAGCCTTGTTCATTTCTGGGCTATCAAACAAACCATGAATATAAGTCCCCATAATTTGGTTATCTACAGATATAAATCCGTCATTTTTTATATCAGAGCTGTTTATATCAGAGCTTTTTATATAAGAGCTCTTAACATCACTGTTTGTCTTTATTTTAAATGCAGGGACTTTAAGTGCCTCACCTGAACTTTCACCACAGTGAATTTCATAACCTTTAAAGTTAGCCGCATCGGCTGAAAAACAAGACTGACCTTGAATTTGTTTTAACTGCTTATTTTCGGTTAACTCGGTAGAAAATTCAGCAAAGCCTAAACCATCAATCGACAACTGATTAGATTCTATCCCTTGTGGATCATTGATAGTTTGACCTAGCATCTGAAAGCCGCCACAAACGCCCAACAACTTACCACCATAACGTAAATGGCGATTGATTTTAGCCAACCATCCATTTTGTTTTAAATGAGTTAAATCACCAATTACATTTTTACTACCGGGTAAAATCATAAGGTCACAAGCTGGTAATTCATCAAAAATTTTAACGTATTGTAAATCCACATTTGGATGTAAACGTAACGCATCAAAGTCTGTGTGATTACTAATATGAGGCAAAGTGATCACCACAATAGTGAGCTGTACTTGGGTTTGCACATTGGCAATACTTACGGCATCTTCTGCATCCAATGCTAAGTCGTGTAAATAAGGTAAAACGCCTAACACAGGAACCTTGGTCTTTTGTTCTAACCAGTCCAAACCAGATTGCAGTAAAGCAATGTCTCCACGAAACCGATTGATCACAAAGCCCTTCACTCGCTTTTGTTCCGACTCCGACAATAACGCTAAGGTACCAACTAAATGAGCAAACACACCACCTTTGTCGATATCCGCAATAATAATAACTGGGCAGTCGACTCTTTCGGCGTATCCCATATTAGCAATATCGTTTTCACGTAAGTTAATTTCTGCTGGACTACCGGCACCTTCAACCACCAAAATATCAAACTCTTTGGCTAAACGTTGATGTGAAACTAACACAGCGTCCATCGCGACTTTTTTATAATCGTGGTAACGCGTCGCTTCCATATTTGAAATGGCTTTACCGTGCACAATAACTTGCGCACCAGTATCAGAATTTGGTTTCAACAGTATTGGATTAAAATCAATTCGACTTGGCACTCTTGCGGCAACTGCTTGAAGCGCTTGTGCTCGACCAATCTCGCCACCATCTTCGGTTACGGCGCTGTTTAATGCCATATTTTGTGGTTTAAATGGAGCGACTTTATATTTTAAATCTGAAAATACTCGGCATAATCCAGCAACTAATGTGCTTTTACCCGCATCTGACGTAGTGCCTTGCACCATTAACACTTTCATTATTTCGTTGCACCTAATTGCACTGCACTTGATTTACAGGCACTTGAATTAGTCATATCTATTTGCTTTAACGTCAAAGGCAATCCCGCCATGACAAACTCAACTCTATGGGCGATTTTAGCAATTTCTTGATGTAGCCATCCTGACTCGTCTACAAAGGATCTAGATAACTCACCAAGTGGCACAATGCCATGGCCTACTTCGTTACTTACTAGGATCACTTGGCATTTTGCTTCCGCTGCTTTTTGTAAAACCACGAGCAAGTTTTGTTTTTGAGCTTGCCACTGATCACTTTGTTTTGAACATAGCCAATTGCTTACCCATAAAGTTAAACAATCCACCAGCACACAAGTATCTGTATTCATGGCGTGTTCTATTGCTTGAGCTAAATTTAATGGTTCTTCGGTTAACAACCAATGTGTAGGTCGGTCATATTGATGTTGCGTAATACGGGCATCCATTTCAGCATCATTATTTTCTGCCGTGGCAATGTAATGAACCTGTAACCCAGACTCTTGAGCTAAACCTTCGGCTAAACGGCTTTTACCTGAGCGTGCGCCCCCTAACACAAATTGAATGATAGCTCCGTTATCAGTACTTATATTGGTATTAGCATCCAAACGATTCATCTAACCCACTCCTATACTTGAAAAGGTAATATTGAAAATATAAAAAGGTAAGTCGTCAATTCAAAAATTTGTTGAGCCGCACCTAAAACATCTCCTGTGTAGCCACCAATTTGTTTTTTGGTAAAGGTGATGAATAAAAAACGTATCAGCCAAACCAAAGTGAAAAAACCAAGTCCATAAAAAACGTTAATATCGATAAACGAAACCAAAACCAATGACACCAATATAAGACTTAATAATAGCGGTACAACACTAGAGACAGCTAATGACTTAGCCACAGGTTTAGTTTTAGACTCATTTTCCAACTGAACATAATCTAGCGATGGAATAATACTCACCGCTAACACACGACTTACCACATGAGCAAACAGCAATGAGATAACGGCAGTAGTAGCACTAAATTCAGCCAACATTAATAGACCCTGATACTTAAGCAGTAATGACATGCACAAAGCAGATGCGCCATAAGTACCAAGTCGGCTGTCTTTCATTATTGTGAGCTTTTGTACCACAGACCATCCACCACCAAAACCATCGGCCGTATCTGCTAGCCCATCTTCGTGGAATGCTCCTGTGAGCATTAAACCAAATACCATACTAATAAGGACAGCAATAGGTAATGGAAGAAATAACGTCACCAGGTAGAACACACCTGCGCATAAACTCCCGACTAACAGACCAACAAACCCAAAGTAACCCGTGGCTTTATTTAATAAATCGTCATTAACATCTTGTTTAATAAGCAAAGGAAGTCTTGTTAAAAACACTATGGCTAGTTTTAATAACAAAAATTGCTGTTGTAATTTTAGCTTTAGTTGCGCCATTATTCTTTTTCACTCACCACGTTTTCAACATTGGCTTGGGTAAAGCTCGCCATATCATTATAAAATGCCAAGGCCGATTGCATTAACGGTAAAGTTAACGCAGCTCCAGTGCCTTCACCTAAACGTAACTCCAACTGCAATAAAGGTTTAGCATTAAACCATTGCAACATTTTCTCGTGCCCTTGCTCTCCAGAGCAATGAGCAAAAATAAAGTAATCTTGCACATTTGGTTGAATTAATTTAGCAATCATCGCTGCTGCGGTACAAATAAAGCCGTCCACTACAATTGGAATATTTAACTCAGCTGCCGCTAACATAGCACCACATATTTGTACTATTTCAAAACCACCGTAGGCGGCAAGTATTTCAAGAGCTTGATTACTAGGTACTTGATGAAAGTCTAACGCTTGCTGAATAAGTTGCTGTTTTTTAATAAATGTCGCTTGGTCTATACCTGTGCCTTTACCAACACTTTCAACCGCGGGGATATTCATAACCGCGCTCATAATCGCTGAGGCTGAACTTGTATTACCAATTCCCATTTCACCAAAGGCAATTAAGTCACATCCATTTTTGTGCTTCTCTTCAACTAATTTTTTAGCTAATGAGAAACCGAGCTTTACATCGGCTAACGACATAGCTGACTCTAAATGAAATGCTTTTGTACCAGCCCCCAGTCTTTGATTGCAAATAGCGTCATTGTCAGTTGCGGTTAAGATCCCAGCATCAATAACGTCTAGCTGCCAACCAAGTTGACGACTAAATACATTAATAGCCGCACCTCCTGATGCAAAGTTTGCCACCATTTGACCGGTAACTGCACTTGGTGCAATTGAAACGCCGTACTCTGCAATGCCATGATCGCCAGCAAAAACCAACATATGTGGATGGCTTATTGTTGGATTGGTTACCAAGACACCATTAGATTGGCTTTTAACGTTAACTAACTGTTTAGCTAAATCTTCCAACTGACCTAATGCACCTAATGGTTTCGTTTTACTATTAATAATTGTAAGAATGTCAGATTCAAACTGAGCCGATAATGGAGAAACACTAAACATATTTTTTATAAACCTTAGAATTAAATAACCGACTCATGTTTACGAACATAAAGTAAGGTTAAAAAGAACAAGCTGCCTACCGCTGCGGTAATAATGCCAATGGGTAATTCTTGATTATCCAAAATGACACGAGACGCTATGTCGACCCATAACATAAAGACACCACCGACCAATGCGGTAATAATTAAACTTAACCGCCCTCCTTGACCGATAAAAAATCTGACAATGTGCGGGATCATCAAACCAACAAAACCAATTCCGCCACATAGGGCGACAATGCTTGCAGTTAAAATAGAGCTCAGTAACAGCATAGTGATTCGTAACCGATTTACATTTACGCCTAATGTAACCGCACCTTCATCTCCTAATAAAACCGCGTTTAATTGCCTTTGTTTGGCGAGCATTAAACCTAAACAACTAACAACCACTAAACATGGAAGCCAGAGTAAGTCCCACTGGGCACGAGAGAAACTGCCTAACGTCCAAAATAAAATCGCTGAGACGGCTTGGGGATCGCTCCAATACAGCATCAGGCTAGTAAAAGAGCTAAACAAGAAAGATAAGGCAACACCGGCTAACAACATAGACTCAACTTGTTGGTGTCGGTTAAAACCAGCAATCAGTAGTAACAAGCCAATTGCTAATAAGCTGCCAAGAAAAGCAGCAAAAGATAAATAAAAGCCAAACCCTACACCTGTAAGTGTCATTACAATCACGACACCAAAAGAAGCGCCAGATGAAATACCAAATAGATAAGGGTCGGCTAATGGATTACGAGTAATGGTTTGCAAGATAAGGCCAGCCATCGCTAAACCGCAACCGGCGACAAAAGCTAAAATACTGCGGGGCATTCTGAGTTGCCAAATAATACTATGGGCAACAGTACCTGCTTCATCGACATTGCCGAACAGACTTAATAGCACCTGATTAAAAGTTAAATCTGCAGCGCCAATAGTTAGTGCGCTGATAAAGCTCACAACAAGTACGGATAATACTAAACTGAGTAACCATGACGATTTCATTATTCATCGTCCTTAGTATGTTCTGCTGGTTCTATATTGTTAGTATCGTGATCACTGCTGTTATCATTATCGCTGTTATAGCCATAAAAATAAGTAACATGAGGGGATTGATGTTGAGGATGCGCCGAAACCATAGAGCATACGTCAAATACATCGGTCAGCGTCGTTTCTGTTATTACGTTCTCTGGTGTGCCAGAAGTGTGTAAACGCCCTTGCTTTAAAATTAGCAGTTGATCGCAAAGTGCGCTGGCTAAATTAATATCATGAAAAGACGCGATTACCGTTATGCCTAATGACTTTGCCAATTCCATAATTTGTATTTGATATTTTACGTCTAAATGACTTGTTGGTTCATCCATCAACAATAATTGAGGACGTTGAACTATTGCTCTGGCGATCATCACTCTTTGTTTTTCACCACCAGATAAGGTTTCAAAATCACGTCCTGTTTTGTCGCTTAACCCAACTTGTGCAATAGCGGTCTTTATTAAATTTAAGTCTGCTTGGCTATTGTTACTAAACATAGATTTGTGCGGAATAAGCCCTAGCGCGACGACATCAAATACCGACAAGTCAAAATGCTGAGGCGTATGTTGTAAAACAACCGCAACCTTTCGAGCAAATGCATAATTGGATAAGGAACTTATATCTTGTCCATTAAGTAGAACTTGACCACTTTCTGGTGTTAGATAACGATATAAACAACGTAATAATGTCGACTTTCCAGCACCGTTAGGGCCTAACATTCCGGTAAAACTTCCCAACGGAACTTGGAAACTAATATCAGATAAGATCTTATTGCTGCTAGTACTCCAGCTTAAATTACTGACTTTGAGTATTGGATGGTCGACATCTTGTTTTAATGACACTAATGGCTCGCTGACGATTTGCATTTTTTTTTGCGGTATACGTAAGCAAACACCAACGACAAGGAATTTACTTGAAGGTGATTGAAATGCCCAGTTCGAGTATGCCCGCTCGTTTTGGTATTTTATAAAATATTGATTTATTTTCTCTTATAAGATTAATAAAATAATATTAAGTTAAACTTTTGGTATCCTGACTTACAGCATCTCAGCATTGCTCTTCCTAAACCTTCTATATGTTAAAATATCTAAGGCCAGTGGTTACAATACGGCTCTGTTTACAGTTGCGGGTACAGTTGTGGAATCCCTCATTACTAAAGCTATTTACTAAAAGTAAGGCCACCACATTCCCAATATGTTTAACTTGTTTTTTACAATATTAAAATACTAACACAGGCCATGGATAGCCGTCTTCATCTAATGTGACTTCTATATTCACTATTCCAGCATAATTAACTTTATAAGCACCAACTATATTGTTATCAACATGGCTATTTGAATATTTAGCCATTAATAAGTTATTTAAGATTTGCTTGATCACGCCAGCATGAGTAACAACCACTACAGCACTTTCATCTTCTCTTATTAACTTTTGCCACCAATTATTAATTCGAGTTTGAAACTCATGAAACGACTCCCCGTTCGGTGGCGTTACCGTAGTGGGACTTTGCCAAAAATCACCTATCGATGGTGTTTGATGCCAAAGTGAATCGTAGCTAAGCCCATCCCAGTCACCAAAGTCCATTTCTTTTATTTGTTCATCTATCTCTAATTTAATATTGCGTTCTTCAGCAATTAAATTGGCCATTACTGCACAACGCTTTAACGGAGAACTGATTATCCTATCAAACGTTAAGCCATTAAAACGATTGGTTAACTGTTGCTTGCCAAGTGAAGACAATTCAATATCTGTATGTCCTAACAACAGGCCTAATTGTTTTGGTTCGCCATGCCTAATTAAGGCTATCTTTTTGGTTTTCAAAATCACCTACTTAATACAAATA
Organism: Psychrosphaera saromensis; assembly: GCF_002954545.1. GTDB lineage: Bacteria > Pseudomonadota > Gammaproteobacteria > Enterobacterales > Alteromonadaceae > Psychrosphaera > Psychrosphaera saromensis. The sequence continues at coordinate 330,575 of NZ_MSCH01000003.1, forward strand.
AAATTACGCCGAATCATCTCGCACACTGTAACGAAATATCAGTACATTTGTGAGATAACTTTTATAAATAGGTAATGTTTTTTTTGAAAAAGTGTGCTGTTTTGTATAATTAATGATAGAATCCCGCGGATTTTTTTAAACACATTATTATAAAGAAGATAGAGAATACAATGGCTGATTTGTCCAAGTATAGAAACATAGGTATCTTTGCTCACGTTGACGCGGGTAAGACTACTACTACAGAACGTATTTTAAAATTAACTGGTCAAATCCATAAGACTGGTGAAGTACACGACGGTGAGTCAACTACTGACTTCATGGAACAAGAAGCTGAGCGCGGAATAACAATCCAATCTGCTGCTGTAAGTTGTTTCTGGAAAGGTCACCGTTTTAACGTAATCGATACTCCTGGACACGTTGACTTCACTGTTGAAGTTTACCGTTCTCTTAAAGTATTAGACGGTGGTGTTGGTGTATTCTGTGGTTCTGGTGGTGTTGAACCACAATCAGAAACTAACTGGCGTTATGCAAATGACTCAGAAGTTGCACGTATAATTTTTGTTAATAAATTAGACCGTATGGGTGCTGATTTTTACCGTGTTGTTAAACAGGTTAAAGACGTACTTGGTGCTAACCCACTAGTTATGGTTTTGCCAATTGGTATAGAAGACGAGTTTTGTGGTGTTGTTGACCTACTTACACGTAAAGCATACATTTGGGATGACACTGGTCTTCCTGAAAACTTCGAAATCACTGATGTTCCTGCGGACATGGTTGATCAAGTAGAAGAATATCGTGAAATGCTAATCGAAACTGCTCTTGAGCAAGACGATGACCTTATGGAAGCATATTTAGAAGACGGTACTGAACCGGCTATGGACGAAATCAAACGTTGTATCCGTGCTGGTACTCGTACAATGGATTTCTTCCCTACTTTTTGTGGTTCTGCATTTAAAAACAAAGGTGTTCAAAACATTCTTGACGCTGTTGTTGATTACTTACCTTGCCCAACTGATGTTGATCCTCAGCCGCTTACTGATGAAGAAGGCGAGCCGAATGGTAAATTTGCAATCGTTGATGCAAACGAAACATTTAAAGCATTAGCATTTAAAATCACTGATGACCGTTTTGGTTCACTTACTTTCGTACGTATCTACTCAGGTACGCTTAAGAAAGGTGATACTATAATGAACGCTGCTACAGGTAAAACTGAGCGTGTTGGTCGTATGTGTGAAATGCAAGCTGATGACCGTAACGAACTTACTTCAGCACAAGCGGGCGACATCATCGCTATCGTTGGTATGAAAACTAACGTACAAACTGGTCACACTTTATGTGATCCTAAAGATCCAATCATCCTAGAAGCAATGGTTTTCCCTGAACCAGTAATCTCTATCTCTGTTAAGCCTAAAGATAAAGGTTCAACTGAGAAAATGGGTATTGCTATCGGTAAAATGGTTGCAGAAGATCCAACATTCCGTGTTGAGACTGACCAAGATTCTGGCGAAACAATCCTATCTGGTATGGGTGAGCTTCACTTAGACATCAAAGTTGATATCTTAAAACGTACATACGGTGTTGAATTAGAAGTTGGTGAGCCTCAAGTTGCTTACCGCGAAACAATCACAAAAGCAGTTGAAGATTCTTATACTCATAAGAAACAATCTGGTGGTTCTGGTCAATTCGGTAAAATCGATTACCGTATCAAGCCTGGTGAACCTGGTTCTGGTTTCACGTTCTCATCAACAGTTGTTGGCGGTAACGTACCTAAAGAATTCTTCCCTGCAATCGAAAAAGGTTTTGCTGGAATGATGGACACTGGTGTACTTGCTGGTTTCCCTGTACTTGACGTTGAAATCGAACTTTATGATGGTGGCTTCCACGCCGTGGATTCATCTGCTGTAGCATTTGAATTAGCAGCACGTGGTGCATTCCGTCAGTCTATTCCTAAAGCTGGTGCTCAACTTCTTGAGCCTGTTATGGCTGTAGACGTGTTCACTCCTGAAGATCACGTTGGTGATGTTATCGGTGACCTTAGTCGTCGTCGTGGCATGATCGCTGGTCAAGAAGCCGGTGCAACTGGTGTTCGTATTAAAGCTGACGTACCACTTTCAGAAATGTTTGGTTACATTGGTTCACTACGTACTATGACTTCAGGCCGTGGTCAGTTCTCTATGGAGTTCAAAAACTACATGCCTTGTCCAGGTAGTGTTGCTGATGAAGTAATTGCGAAAGCAAAAGCTGAAAAAGAAGCAGCTAAAAAGTAAACCTTTTTAGACGCAAAAAAACCCACTTTTTTAAGTGGGTTTTTTATTATAAAAAATTCAAAATCCTAGAGGCTATAGCTTCGTCTATATATGTTATTATCCCCTGTCTTAATCGCTAAAGGTCCAACACTGTGTCAGAACAAATAGGTAAACGCCTCAATAAATTTATTAGTGAATCTGGTTACTGCTCACGCAGGGAAGCCGATAGATTAATAGAGCAAGAAAGAGTAAAAATTAACGGTGTTATCCCAGAGCTAGGCACTAAAGTTATGGCTGGCGACAAAGTAACAGTTAATGGTAAGCCTATAGGCGCTATGCCAGACAATAAATCAGATAGAGTGTACATAGCTTATAATAAACCTATTGGCATCACCTGCACCACGGAGAAGCACATACGAGGCAATATTGTTGACGCAGTTAATCATAGCCAACGTATTTTTCCAATAGGACGCTTAGATAAGCCATCGGAAGGATTAATATTTTTGACGAGCGATGGTGATATCGTCAATAAAATACTCAGAGCTGAAAATGCCCATGAGAAAGAGTATCTAGTTACAGTAGATAGACCGCTGAACGACCGCTTTAAAAGTAAAATGGAAAAGGGTATACCAATACTCGACACCATTACTAAACCTTGTAAAGTTCAGCTTGTTGGCGCAAAGCAATTTAAAATAATCCTAACTCAAGGGTTAAACCGCCAAATTAGACGCATGTGTGAATACTTAGAATATGACGTTGTTAAACTAAAACGCACAAGAATAATGAATGTTGATTTGACAGGCTTAAGAGTTGGCCAATGGCGTGAATTAACAAAGCAAGAAATGAACACTATAAATAAAGCCGTATCTAGTTCATCAAAAACAGCAGAATAAAATCCTCGGTATTTTAAATCCCTAATAGACAATAGTCATAAAGACCATTTTTTGGTTTTTATGACTAGCTCATTATCAACCACACACTCACATTAAAAATAAAACCCAATAAATTCATAAAGTTAAACATTGGCTTCATTATTGATATAAACCACATAGGATATAAACAATACTAGCCAAATAGACTTATTGGAAATCAAATGAAAACAGTAAAATTAATTACCCTTCTCGCTCTTACCACAGCAATATCAGCTTGTGTCTTTCACGTTGGTGGCAAAGGAAAAACAGCCAATGTTAAATTAACAGAAACCTTGCAGCTCGACGCATCTGTATTATCAGAATTGGTTATAGACGCTGGAGCTGGCTCTCTAACTATCATTGGTAGTGATACAACAACCATTACTGTAGAAGCTAATATAACGACAGACGAAAACAAGAGTTATGTACTTACCCTAGAAAAAATGGGTAATAAAGCTAAGTTGATCGCCAGCCAAGATAGCTTTGGTAATTGGTACGGTAGCTCGCCATATACAGACCTAACGGTGACAGTTCCACAAAACTTAGCATTAGATATAGATGACGGTTCTGGTGACATTCGTATTTCACGTGTGAATAATTCAGTGTCTGTCGATGATGGTTCCGGTTCAATGACTATCTCAAATATTAATGGTGCACTTAATATTGAAGACGGATCAGGTTCAATAAGCCTTAATGACATTAACGGCAACATTAACCTAGACGATGGTTCTGGCGAAGTAACAATAGAGAATACCAATGGCGATATTAATATTGAAGATGGTTCTGGAGAAGTTACCGTGCTAAATACCAGTGGCAAGGTGAGCATAGACGATGGTTCAGGTGACATTACAATAAAAGGTGCCGGTGGCTTAAAAATTATTGAAGCTGGTTCTGGTGGCCTAAAAGTGTCAAGTATAACTGGTGAAATGGATATAGACTTTTAATATGAATAGTTACTTACTGATCAGAAAAGTTTTACTCACCATAATAGGCGGTGCATTAACTTTATTAGGTTTAATATTCATCGTATTGCCTGGCCCTTCGGTACTATTCTTACTTCCTGGTTTATACCTATTAAGTTTAGAATACGAACAAGCTAAGGTTTGGCTTAAAAAAGTTCAAAAGATGATGACAAAAACTAGCCGTTGGATAGATAAGAAAATTCGCCAACGAAAGCACTCGTATTAATTACAGAAATAAAATGGAAGCGACAAGCTTCCATTTTTTTATCGCTAAATCTTGTATTTCACGGTAACGTTAATTTTATTTGCCACAAATAAGTTACCTATGACTAACAGCCCAGTTACCCTCAACATTTCAGATAATGGTATTGCTACCGTTAGCTTAAATAAACCTGAAAAATTAAATGCACTCGATATTGAGATGTTTTTAGCTATCAAAAACACCATTAAATCACTCAGAAAAAACCGCCAGATTCGAGTTGTGATCTTGACCGGAGTAGGCCCTGACTTTTGTACTGGACTAGATGTTAAGTCGGTTATGAGTAAACCTAGCTCAGCCCTAAAATTATTATTTAAATGGCTACCTGGTAATAGTAACTTAGCGCAAAAAGTGACAAGCATGTGGCGTGAGTTAAATGTACCGGTTATTGCAGCCATACATGGACGATGCTGGGGCGGAGGATTACAAATAGCCTTAGGTGCTGACTTTAGAATTGCACAGTTGAATTCATCATTAAGCATTATGGAGAGCAAGTGGGGACTTATTCCAGATATGGCTGGCAACACACAAATAAGAAAGCTGATGCCAATTGATGTGGCAATGAAACTAACCATGACAGCAGAAACTCTAACTGCAGATCAAGCTTTACAATATAACCTAGTCACTGAAGTACACGATTCAGCATTGGATAGAGCAAATGAATTAGCCTTAAAATTAATCGAAAAATCACCTGATGTATTAGCCGGTGTTAAAAAACTATTTAACCAAAACTGGAGTCGTTCAGATAGAACGTTTTTTGCTAAAGAAAGTTGGTATCAAGTAAAGATACTCGCTGGAAAAAATCAAAAAATCGCCACCCGAAAAGCACTAGGAAAAGAAGCAGAATATAAAGCCAGAATGCATTGGTGAGCAAATAAATATAAACAATAAAATATAAATTACAGGCAATAAAAAAGGTCACCTAAGTGACCTTTTTTTCAATTAAGACTAAGTCTTAATTAAGCTATTACTGATGCTACAACACCTGCACCAACTGTACGTCCGCCTTCACGGATCGCGAAACGTAAACCTTCGTCCATCGCGATAGGAGCAATTAACTCTACTACCATCTTGATGTTATCACCAGGCATTACCATTTCAACGCCTTCTGGAAGCTCTACAGCACCAGTTACGTCAGTTGTACGGAAGTAGAACTGTGGACGGTAACCTTTGAAAAATGGAGTGTGACGTCCGCCTTCTTCTTTAGATAACACGTAAACTTCTGATTCAAATTTAGTATGAGGCTGGATTGAACCAGGCTTCGCTAATACTTGACCACGTTCAACTTCTTCACGTTTAGTACCACGTAATAATGCACCAATGTTCTCACCTGCACGACCTTCGTCAAGCAACTTACGGAACATTTCAACACCTGTACAAGTTGTTGTTTGAGTTTCTTTAATACCAATGATCTCTACTGTATCACCAGTGTTAACGATACCTTGCTCAACACGACCTGTTACTACTGTACCACGACCTGAAATTGAGAATACGTCTTCGATAGGCATGATGAATGGCTTATCGATATCACGCTTAGGCTCTGGAATATAAGTATCTAGAGCTTCTGCAAGTTCTAAAATCTTCGCTTCCCAATCTGCTTCGCCTTCTAACGCTTTAAGCGCAGAACCTTGGATTAATGGTAAATCATCACCAGGGAAGTCATATTCAGAAAGAAGTTCACGAACTTCCATTTCTACTAATTCGATTAGCTCTTCATCATCAACCATGTCACATTTGTTCATGAATACGATGATGTAAGGAACGCCAACCTGACGAGAAAGTAGGATGTGCTCACGAGTTTGAGGCATAGGGCCATCAGTCGCAGCTACTACTAAGATAGCACCGTCCATTTGCGCAGCACCAGTGATCATGTTTTTAACATAATCCGCGTGACCTGGGCAATCTACGTGTGCGTAGTGACGTGACGGAGTGTCATACTCGATGTGAGAAGTATTAATAGTAATACCACGCTCGCGCTCTTCAGGAGCGTTATCGATTTGTGCGAAATCTCTTGATTCGCCACCGTATGTTTTACTTAACACTGCAGAAATTGCTGCTGTTAAAGTAGTTTTACCGTGGTCAACGTGACCGATTGTGCCAACATTTACATGTGGTTTAGTACGTTCAAACTTTTCTCTAGCCATTTTTAAGTTTCCTTAAATTAAATACAACCTTAATAGGTCATTGATTCAAAAATAATTAATTATCTACGCGCAGACATAATTTTGTCTGCTACATTATTTGGTGCTTCACCGTACTTCAAAAACTCCATAGAGTAAGAAGCACGTCCCTGAGTTGCACTACGCAAATCAGTAGAGTAGCCAAACATTTCTGCTAGTGGTACTTGAGCTTTAATCGCTTTCATACCAGCTGGTGCTTCATCCATACCGTCGATCATTCCACGACGGCGGTTTAAATCACCAACAACATCACCCATTGAAGCTTCTGGCGTTATAACTTCGACTTTCATCATAGGTTCTAACAGCTTTGGAGTCGCGTCCAAAGCACCATCTCTAAATGCCATCGAAGCGGCGATTTTAAACGCCATTTCGTTAGAATCTACATCATGAAATGAGCCATCATATAATGTGGCTTTAACACCCAACACAGGATACCCAGCAAGAACGCCACTCTTCATCTGCTCTTTGATACCTTGATCAACAGCAGGAATGAATTCTTTAGGTACTGAGCCGCCTACGGTTTCGTTAACGAAAACATAAGGTTCATCACTTTCAATGTCTATTGGCTCTAGCTTCAGCCAAACGTGACCATATTGACCACGGCCACCTGACTGACGTATAAACTTACCTTCAACTTCAACGGCAGAGGTTATGCACTCACGATACGCCACTTGTGGCTTACCTACATTGCACTCTACACTAAATTCACGACGCATACGGTCGACAATTATGTCTAAGTGAAGCTCACCCATTCCTGAGATAATGATTTGACCCGATTCTTCGTCAGTTTCGACTTTGAATGACGGGTCTTCAGCCGCTAATTTACTTAACGCCACAGCCATTTTCTCTTGATCAGGTTGTGATCTTGGTTCTACTGCTATTGAGATTACAGGTTCTGGAAACTCCATACGCTCAAGCGTAATCTTGTGATCAGGGTCACATAATGTGTCACCTGTAGTCACTTGTTTCAGACCAACTGCAGCAGCAATATCTCCCGCGCGTACTTCTTTAATTTCTTCGCGGTTATTTGAGTGCATCTGTACGATGCGCCCAAAACGTTCTTTTTTGAATTTAATTGGATTGTAAACACTGTCACCAGTTTGTACAACACCAGAATAAACTCTGAAAAACGTCAAGGTACCAACAAACGGGTCTGTGGCTATCTTAAATGCCAAAGCAGCAAAAGGTGCTTTGTCGTCCGCTGGACGTTCACCAACAGTTCCGTCTTCATTAATACCAGTTATAGCTGGAACTTGAGTAGGCGCTGGCAAGTATTCGACAACCATATCTAATACTGCTTGCACACCCTTGTTCTTAAATGCTGAACCACAAGCACAAAGTACAATCTCATTTTTTAATGTTCTTTCACGTAGGCCGAATTTAATTTCGTCTTCGGTTAACTCTTCACCTTCAAGATACTTATCCATTAATTCATCAGTAGCTTCAGCAGCAGATTCAATCAACTCTTGTCGATATTCTTCTGCTTCTTCAACTAACTCTGAAGGAATGTCTTCATAAGTAAAACTCATACCTTGGTCAGCTTCGTTCCAGTTGATGGCCTTCATTTTAATGAGGTCAACAACACCTTGGAAATTATCTTCAGAACCTATAGGTAATTGAACAGGAACTGGCACAGCCCCTAGACGGTCTTTAATTTGACCAACTACGGAGTGAAAATCAGCACCGGTGCGATCCATTTTATTAACAAATACCATGCGAGGGACTTTGTATTTGTCCGCTTGACGCCAAACTGTTTCAGTTTGAGGTTGTACACCCGAAGATGCACATAACACCACAACAGCCCCATCAAGAACTCGTAGAGAACGTTCAACTTCAATCGTGAAGTCAACATGCCCTGGAGTATCAATAATGTTTACTCTGTGTTCGTCAAACTGAGAATCCATTCCCTTCCAAAAACAAGTGGTAGCGGCAGACGTGATAGTAATACCACGTTCCTGCTCTTGCTCCATCCAGTCCATGGTCGCGGCGCCGTCGTGTACTTCACCGATTTTGTGAGAAATACCGGTATAAAAAAGCACACGCTCCGTTGTCGTAGTTTTACCTGCGTCTACATGAGCTACAATACCGATGTTACGATAACGCTCAATAGGAGTCTTACGAGCCATAAATTCCTCTTACCTGTTCCAGATATATAATGTTTTCTACCAACGGTAGTGAGCAAATGCTTTGTTAGCTTCAGCCATTTTATGAACGTCTTCACGTTTCTTAACTGCTGAGCCTTTGTTTTCAACCGCATCTGCTAGCTCATTAGCTAGACGTAACGCCATAGACTTCTCACCTCGCTTGCGGGCAGCTTCAATTAACCAACGCATGGCTAGCGTATTACGACGCACTGGACGAACTTCTACTGGTACTTGATAAGTAGAACCACCAACACGGCGTGATTTTACTTCCACAGTAGGACGAACGTTATCTAGTGCTTCTTCTAATAGAGCAAGGTGTTCTTTGCCTGATTTTTCGGCAGCTACATCTAACGCTATGTAGATGATTTTTTCAGCAACAGCTTTTTTACCATCTAACATTACTACGTTGATGAATTTAGTAAGTAATTCCGATCCGAACTTAGGATCTGGAAGGACTTTACGTTTAGCTATAACTCTTCTTCTTGGCATTTTAAATTCTCCGGTTGCTTCAGGGATATCCCAAAACTAATAAATTAAGTTTGCTTGGCCTTACTAACGGAGAACCGTTAAGACTTCGGTTTCTTCGCGCCGTATTTAGAACGGGCTTGTTTACGATCGTTAACACCTGAACAATCTAGTGCGCCACGAACTGTGTGGAAACGCACACCTGGTAGATCTTTAACACGACCACCACGGATCAAGATCACACTGTGTTCTTGTAGATTGTGGCCTTCACCACCGATGTAAGATGTTACTTCGTTACCATTAGTTAGACGAACACGAGCTACTTTACGTAGTGCAGAGTTCGGCTTCTTAGGTGTTGTTGTATAAACACGAGTACATACACCACGTCTTTGAGGACATGCGTCCAAAGCTTCAGACATATTACGTTTTGTCTTTTGCTGACGAGGTTTACGTACCAACTGGTTAATAGTTGCCATTTAAAGCTCCTGATTAGTTGATTTACTACCCATTCGGCGCACAAACGCGCCTCCCCTATAATTAGGGGTGGCGTATTCTAATGCTCAGTATTTCACCTGTCAAGTCAGTACTATTGGCCATTTCGCTGAAACGCCCATTTCTAGGGCTTTATTACCATAATTTAAATATAAATTTAATTGGTGAATTTATTTTAGCTATAAAAAAACCCGCTATAAGCGGGTTTTTATTATTTTAACGAGTGATTATTCAGCGTTTAACGCATCTGCTAATGCTTGTTCAGCATCAACTGCAGTCACTGTTTCTGTTGTTTCAGCTGCCTCATCAAAAGCTTTGGCTGCCGCAGCTTTGTCTAAGTGATAGCTAAAACCAGTACCTGCTGGAATTAATCGACCAACAATTACGTTTTCTTTAAGACCACGTAATCTGTCACGTTTTCCACCAACAGCAGCTTCAGTAAGTACTCTTGTTGTTTCTTGGAAAGACGCCGCTGATATAAATGATTCAGTAGACAATGATGCTTTAGTTATACCTAAAAGATCACGGTTGAATTTAACTAAATCTTTACCTTCTGCTTTCAATGCACGGTTCGCAATTTTAACTTTAGATACTTCAACCTGTTCTCCAACTAGGAACTCAGACTGACCTGCATCAGTGATAATTGCTTTACGTAACATTTGACGACAGATAGCTTCAATGTGCTTGTCGTTAATTTTTACACCTTGTAGGCGGTATACTTCTTGAACTTCATTAACTATGTAGTTCGAGAATGCAGTGATACCACGTAAGCGTAGGATGTCATGCGGAGCCTCAGGGCCATCTGCAATAACTTCACCAGTATAAACTGATTCACCTTCGTACACGTTAAGCTGACGCCATTTAGGGATCATCTCTTCGTGTGCTTCGCCTTCAGCAGGAGTAATAACTAAACGTTTTTTACCTTTAGTTTCTTTACCGTAACTGATAGTACCGCTGATTTCTGCAAGAATAGCAGGTTCTTTTGGTTTACGAGCTTCAAACAAATCGGCTACGCGAGGTAGACCACCTGTAATGTCTCGAGTTTTTGAACCTTCTTGAGGAATACGCGCTAGTACATCACCTGGAACAACAGCAGCACCATCTTTTGCTTCAATTGTAGTAAATGAAGGTAGACGAATTTCCTGTATACCAGACTCACCAGAGTCAACGATTAACTTAGGCTCTTTAGCGTTAGCTAAAGATAAGTCTTTAACAACCGTACGAGTCAAACCAGTAAGTTCATCAGTTTGAACTTCTGTATTCGCTTCTTCGATATCAGAGAACTGAATCTTAGCAGCACGTTCAACAATGATTGGATGTGAATGCGGGTCCCAGTTAGCAACTGTATCGTTACCTTTAACTTCAGCACCATCAGCAATCGTCATTACAGCACCGTAAGGTAGCTTGTAACGCTCTTTTTCACGACCTTGGTCGTCAATGATAGTAACTTCAGCAGAACGAGAAGTGATAACTAATCTACCGTCAGCATTTGTAACGTGTTTTGCATTATGAAGACGAACGGTACCGTCACTCTTAACTTGAACACTGTTAGCTGCTGATGCTCTAGATGCTGCACCACCGATATGGAACGTACGCATCGTAAGCTGTGTACCTGGTTCACCAATTGATTGTGCTGCAATAACACCTACTGCCTCACCTTGGTTAATCAAGTGACCACGAGCCAAGTCACGTCCGTAACAAGCTGCACAAACACCAAAGTCATTCTCACAAGTAATGATTGAACGAACTTCAACTTCATCAACTGAGTTCTCTTCTAAAAGGTCACACAGTTTTTCGTCTAACATGATTCCAGCTTCAACTAAAACAGTTTTAGTTTTTGGAATAACGATATCTTTAAGTACAACACGACCTAATACACGTTCGCGTAGTGGCTCAACAACATCACCGCCTTCAATAAGAGGTTTCATTGTTATGCCTTCTTCAGTTCCACAGTCATGTGCTGTGATAACCAAATCTTGGCCAACATCTACTAGACGACGAGTTAAGTAACCCGAGTTAGCTGTTTTAAGTGCGGTATCCGCCAAACCTTTACGCGCACCGTGAGTAGAGATGAAGTACTGTAGTACGTTCAGACCTTCACGGAAGTTTGCAGTGATTGGCGTTTCGATGATTGAACCGTCTGGTTTAGCCATCAAGCCACGCATACCAGCAAGCTGACGGATCTGAGCGGCACTACCACGAGCACCAGAGTCAGCCATCATAAACACGCTGTTAAACGAAGGTTGAGTTTCAGTTACACCATCACGATTAACAACTTGTTCAGTAGATAAGTTGTCCATCATCGCTTTTGAAACTTTTTCGTTTGCTGTAGACCAGATATCGATAACTTTATTGTATTTCTCACCAGCTGTTACTAGACCTTGTTGGAACTGGTCTTGAATTTCAGCAACTTCTGCTTGAGAGTCTTCAATAATTTCATGTTTTGCATCTGGAATAACTAAATCATCAATACCAATTGAGTTACCCGCTAACATAGCGTAGTGGAAACCGGTATACATGATTTGGTCGGCAAACATTACTGTGTCTTTAATACCAAGACGACGGTAACATTCATTGATCAACATTGAGATTTGTTTCTTACCAATTGCTTGGTTCATCAAATCAAAAGGGAAACCTTCAGGTGCAATCATAGATAAAATAGCACGGCCTACCGTAGTGTCTTTAATTGAAGTTACATTGGTACGAGTACCGTCTTCTGCAATTACAACTTCAGTCATACGAACTTTTACACGTGCGTGTAAGTCTGCACAACCTGTACGATATGCTTTTTCAGCTTCTTTTTTATCTTTGAAGATTGAACCTTCACCTTTAGCATTTACTCTGTCGCGAGACATATAGTAAATACCTAATACAACGTCCTGTGAAGGAACGATGATTGGCTCACCATTAGCTGGTGATAAGATATTATTTGTCGACATCATTAACGCACGAGCTTCTAATTGAGCTTCAAGTGTTAATGGAACGTGAACAGCCATTTGGTCACCATCGAAGTCGGCGTTATATGCCGCACAAACTAATGGATGCAATTGGATTGCTTTACCTTCGATAAGAACAGGTTCAAACGCTTGGATACCAAGTCTATGAAGAGTTGGTGCACGGTTAAGCATTACTGGATGTTGACGGATAACTTCATCTAAGATATCCCAAACTTCCGGCGCTTCACGCTCTACCATTTTCTTCGCAGCTTTGATTGTCGTTGCCATACCACGTAGTTCTAATTTTCCGTAGATAAATGGTTTGAATAATTCAAGTGCCATTTTCTTAGGTAGACCACATTGTTGTAGCTTAAGCGTAGGACCAACTGTGATTACAGAACGACCTGAGTAATCAACACGTTTACCTAGTAGATTCTGACGGAAACGACCTTGTTTACCTTTGATCATATCAGCCAAAGATTTAAGAGGACGTTTGTTAGAACCAGTAATCGCACGACCACGACGACCATTATCTAATAATGCATCAACCGCTTCTTGTAACATACGTTTTTCGTTACGCACGATAATATCAGGCGCAGCTAAGTCTAATAGACGTTTCAAACGGTTGTTACGGTTGATTACACGACGATATAAGTCATTCAAATCAGACGTAGCAAAACGACCGCCATCTAGAGGTACTAGTGGACGTAAATCTGGTGGTAAAACAGGAAGAACTGTCATAACCATCCATTCTGGACGGTTACCTGAGTTACAAAATGCTTCCATCAATTTAAGACGTTTTGTTAATTTTTTACGTTTAGTTTCAGAAGTTACCGTTGGTAATTCTTCTTTCATCTCAGCGTATTGTTGGTTGATATCGATATCTTTAAGAAGTTCAAAAACGGCTTCAGCACCCATTTTCGCTTCAAATTCATCGCCATGCTCTTCCAATGCATCTAAATATTCTTCTTCAGATAACATTTGGCCTTTTTCAAGAGTCGTCATGCCAGATTCTGTAACGGCATAAGATTCAAAATAAAGAACACGTTCAATATCACGCAACGTCATATCTAGCATTAAACCAATACGCGACGGTAATGATTTTAAGAACCAAATATGTGCAACTGGGCTTGCTAATTCAATGTGGCCCATACGTTCACGACGAACTTTGGTAAGCGTTACTTCTACGCCACATTTTTCACAAATTACACCACGGTGTTTAAGACGTTTGTATTTACCACATAAACACTCATAGTCTTTAACTGGGCCGAAGATACGAGCACAGAACAAACCATCACGTTCAGGCTTGAACGTACGATAGTTAATTGTTTCTGGCTTTTTAACTTCACCAAATGACCAAGAACGAACAACGTCTGGTGACGCTAGGCCGATTCTAATTGAATCGAACTCTTCGCTCTTGTTTTGTTGTTTCAAAAACTTAAGTAAGTCTTTCACTTGTGTTCTCCTGTCGGAGTGAAACATTAGGGCGACTATTATTAGTACGCCCTACCACTCAATTTCTAAGAACTTAATCGGTTACCCGATTAAGATTAATCTTCTTCCAGCTCGATGTTTAAACCTAGCGAACGAATCTCTTTTAACAATACGTTAAACGATTCTGGTATCGCAGGTTCCATACGATGATCGCCGTCTACGATGTTTTTATACATCTTAGTACGACCATTAACGTCATCTGACTTAACAGTAAGCATTTCTTGAAGCGTGTAAGCAGCACCATAAGCTTCTAGTGCCCATACTTCCATCTCTCCGAAACGCTGACCACCAAACTGAGCTTTACCACCAAGTGGTTGCTGAGTTACTAGGCTATAAGAACCAGTAGAACGAGCATGCATTTTGTCATCAACTAAGTGATTCAGTTTAAGCATATACATGTAACCAACAGTTACTTTACGCTCAAATGCATTACCAGTACGACCATCAAACAATGTGAATTGTCCGCTGCGAGGCATGTCCGCTAGTTCAAATAAGTCTTTGATTTCTGATTCTGCTGCACCATCAAATACAGGCGTAGCAATCGGAACACCAGCACGTAAGTTTTGCGCTAAACGACGAACTTCATCATCAGTGAAACTTGCGATATCAACTTCTTGACGAGAAGTACCAGATGCATAGATTTTGCTCAAGAATTCACGAATTTCGATTAATTCTTTTTGCTCTTTGATCATGCGATCTAATTTCTCACCTAAACCACGCGCTGCCATACCTAGATGCGTCTCTAGGATCTGACCGACGTTCATACGAGATGGAACGCCCAGCGGGTTAAGTACGATATCTACAGGAGTACCAAATTCGTCATGAGGCATATCTTCAACAGGAACAATGGTAGATATAACACCTTTGTTACCGTGACGACCGGCCATCTTATCACCAGGTTGAATACGACGTTTAACAGCTAGGTATACTTTAACAATCTTAAGTACGCCAGGTGCTAAATCATCACCTTGAGTGATCTTACGACGCTTAACTTCATACTTTTTATCGTATTCCGTACGTAACTCTTCAAAACTAGTAGCAAGTTGCTCTAATTCTGATTGTTGAGTTTCGTCTTTTAAGCTTTGTTGGAATAACTTTTCGCCTTCCAATGTTGCTACTTTATCAGCATCAACACCGCCAGCTTTTAACAACTCACGAGTACGTGAATGTAAGTTATTCTCTAAGATTCTGAATTCTTCATTCAAATCTTTCTTAGCTTGCGCTAATTGCATTGCTTCAATGTCTAGTGCACGTTTGTCTTTCTCAACACCGTCTCTAGTAAACACCTGAACGTCAATAATAGTACCTGATACAGAGTTAGGTACACGTAAAGAACTGTCTTTAACGTCAGATGCTTTTTCACCGAAGATTGCTCGTAAAAGTTTTTCTTCAGGCGTAAGTTGTGTTTCACCTTTAGGTGTCACTTTACCTACTAATATATCGCCGCCTTTAACTTCAGCACCAATATAAACAACACCAGAATCATCAAGTTTACCAAGCGCTGATTCACCAACATTAGGAATGTCAGAAGTAACTTCTTCAGGACCTAACTTAGTATCACGAGCCACACAGCTTAATTCTTGAATATGGATAGTTGTTAAACGATCTTCTTTAACTACACGTTCAGAAACAAGGATTGAATCTTCGAAGTTGTAACCATTCCAAGGCATGAATGCAACGCGCATGTTTTGACCAAGAGCTAATTCACCTAAATCTGTAGATGGACCGTCAGCCAAAATATCACCACGTTCAACAGGCTCACCTGTACGAACAGTAGTACGTTGATTAATACATGTGTTTTGGTTAGAACGTGTGTATTTAGTTAAGTTATAAATGTCGATACCGGCTTCGCCAGGTTTACATTCGCTTTCGCTAACTTGAACAACAATACGTGAAGCATCTGCGTAGTCGATTACACCACCACGTTTAGCAACAACAGTTACACCTGAATCTTTTGCCACTACTGCTTCAACACCAGTACCAACTAACGGCTTATCAGCTATTAATGTAGGAACGGCTTGACGTTGCATGTTCGCACCCATTAAGGCACGGTTAGCATCATCGTGCTCAAGGAATGGAATTAAGCTTGCCGCAACAGATACAACCTGTTGAGGTGCCACGTCCATGTATTGAACTTGATCAATAGTAGTAATAGTAAATTCGTTTTTGAAACGACATGGTACAAGTTCGTCAGTTAGACGATTGTTTGCATCCATTTCAGCACTTGCCTGAGCGATAACAAACTTATCTTCTTCAATAGCTGATAAGTAGTCAATCTCACCCGTCACAACACCGTCAACAACACGACGATATGGCGTTTCTAGGAAACCGTAATGGTTTACTCGAGCAAATATTGATAAAGAGTTTATTAGACCAATGTTTGGTCCCTCTGGTGTTTCGATTGGACAAACACGACCGTAATGAGTCGGATGTACGTCTCGAACTTCAAAACCAGCTCTTTCACGTGTCAAACCACCTGGACCTAAAGCAGAAATACGACGTTTATGCGTGACTTCTGACAATGGGTTATTTTGGTCCATGAATTGTGATAATTGGCTTGAACCGAAAAACTCTTTAATTGCAGCAGAAATAGGTTTTGCGTTAATTAAATCTTGTGGCGTTGTGCTATCTAAATCACCTAAGCTTAAACGTTCTTTAACAGCACGTTCAACACGGACTAGACCAACACGGAATTGGTTTTCTGCCATTTCACCAACAGAACGTATACGACGGTTACCTAAATGGTCGATATCGTCTACGTCACCTTTACCGTCACGAATACTAATAAGTACTTTCATAACATCAACGATGTCTTGTTTACTTAATGTACCTTCACCGACAAGATCTTCACGAGCTACACGACGGTTAAACTTCATTCGACCAACGCTTGATAAATCATAACGTTCTAGAGAGAAGAATAAATTCTCGAATAAAGCTTCCGCAGAATCTTTCGTTGGTGGCTCACCCGGACGCATCATACGGTAAATTTCAACTAACGCTTCTAGGCGATTAGTAGAAGAATCTACACGTAACGTGTCAGAGATATAAGAACCATGATCCAAATCATTTGTATAGATAACTTCAAACGTAGTGTGACCAGCTTCAGCCATTTTAGCTAAAAGCTCTAAACTAACTAAATCATTTGCTTCTGCAACGACTTCGCCAGTTGACTCGTCAACATAGTTTTTAGATAAAACTTTATCAATGATGTATTCATGAGGAACTTCAATCTGTTTAATAGCAGATTTTTCCATTGTACGAATATGACGCGCAGTAATTCTGCGGCCTATTTCAACAATAACCTCACCTTCATCATTTTTAATATCAAATAAAGCAGTTTCACCACGTAAACGTGACGGTTGAAGTTCCATTAAGAATTTTTCATCTTTAATTTCAACAGCGATATTTTCAAAGAATAAACCTAGAATTTCTTCTGTAGAATATTCTAATGCACGTAGCATGATAGTAGCCGGTAATTTACGACGACGGTCTATACGAACAAATAAATTATCTTTTGGGTCAAACTCAAAGTCTAACCAAGAACCACGGTAAGGAATAACGCGAGCGTTATACAAAACTTTACCTGAAGAGTGCGTTTTACCTTTGTCATGATCAAAGAACACACCTGGAGAACGGTGTAACTGAGAAACGATTACACGCTCAGTTCCATTTATTACAAATGTTCCGTTGTCCGTCATTAAAGGCATTTCGCCCATATAAACTTCTTGCTCTTTGATATCTTTAACAGTACCAGGAGCAGCTTCTTTATCCATAAGAACTAAACGAAGTTTTACGCGCAATGGAGCCGCGTATGTAACACCTCTAATTTGACATTCTTTCACGTCGAACACAGGTTCTCCAACGCGATAACTGACAAATTGTAATTCGGCGCTACCTGAATAGCTCTTAATAGGGAATACAGAACGGAAGGCCGCTTCTATACCATTGTTACCGTCTACGTCTGCTTGAATGAATTTATTGTACGATTCAAGCTGAACTTGTAGAAGATATGGCATGTCTAAAACGTGTTCACGTTTGCCAAAATCCTTACGAATTCGTTTCTTTTCAGAATAAGAGTAAGCCATGTGGTTCCTCAGCTTGCTGATTTTTGACCCTATATGCCTGCCAGTTTCATACTTAGCAGACTACCTCTGACAATAAACACTTGTCTTAACAAGTAAGTTTTATCATCAAACTTTGCGCTATAAAAGATTTTATGCAGATATAGCGCAAAAAGGCCGGTGATAATAATCACCAGCCCATGCCTAAAATTTAGGCAGATAATCTAACAAACGTTAGACTATTTGATTTCAACAGTTGCGCCTGCTTCTTCAAGAGTAGCTTTAAGTTCGTCAGCTTCTCCTTTAGATACAGCTTCTTTAACTGCAACTGGAGCAGCTTCAACCATTGCTTTAGCTTCTTTCAGGCCAAGACCTGTAGCAGCACGTACGGCTTTGATTGCAGATACTTTATTTGGACCAGCAGCTGTTAACATTACGTCAAATTCAGTTTGCTCTTCTGCAGATTCTGCAGCAGGACCAGCAGCAACAGCAGTAGCTGCAGTTACACCGAATTTTTCTTCCATTGCTTCAACTAGTTCAACAACTTGCATTACAGACATTTCTGCAACTGCATCTAAGATTTGATCTTGAGTTATAGACATTTTTCTATTCCTAACTTTATGAGTGATTTATTCACTCTAATACTTTCACCAAAAACTGCGTTACGTTTATAAATAAACAATAAACTTATGCAGCTTCTTTTGCTTCTTTTACCGCAGCTAGTGTTTTCACTAGTTTGCCTGCAGAAGCTTCTTTTAATACGCTCATCATTCGTGCAATAGCTTCGTCGTATGTAGGTAGTGACGCTAAAACGTCAACTGCTACTACGTTGCCTTCGAATGATGCAATTTTCAGGTCAAACTTATCGTTTTTCTTTGCGAAATCTTTAAAGATACGCGCACCAGCACCTGGGTGCTCGTTAGAAAATGCGATTAAAGTAGGACCAGTAAATGCATCAGACAGACATTCGAAGTTAGTACCTTTAACAGCTAGTTTAGCTAAAGTGTTGCGAACAACCTTCATCCAAACACCATTAGCACGAGCTTCTTTACGAAGTTCAGTGATAGCTGTTACTGATACACCACGAGCATCTACTACTACAGCAGATAGAGCGCTTTTGGCTGCTTCTTGGACTTCAGCAACTACTGCTTTTTTGCCATCAAGATTTAATGCCATTAGCTTTTCTCCTGGTTAAAGTTGGATTACTCCAACTCGTTTTTATTAGTTTAAGGTTTAACCCTTAAACAATTCCGGTGAAAGCCAGAAGGAAATCTTCTGGGGTCATCACCATCTGCGTAGGAAATTAAGTATCATTGACAAGTCAAATCTACACCTACGGTCTTGGATGGAGGCATTTTAAAAAACACCTCAACCCGAATACTAAAGTTACTTATCTAGAGCGATAGAACTTTGGTCTAATGCAAGGCCAGCACCCATAGTCGTAGAAAGGCTAATTTTCTTAATGAAAGTACCTTTTGCAGACGCAGGTTTTGCTTTAACGATTGCACTTACTAATGCTTCTAAGTTTTGCTTGATAGAGGCAACATCAAATTCAGCTTTACCAATTGAAGCGTGAACGATACCAGCTTTATCATTACGGTAACGAACCTGACCAGCTTTAGCATTTTTAACTGCTGTAGCTACGTCTGGAGTTACTGTGCCAACTTTAGGGTTAGGCATAAGTCCGCGTGGACCTAAGATTTGACCTAATTGACCAACAACACGCATTGCATCAGGAGATGCAACAACAACGTCGAAGTTCATTTCGCCAGCTTTTACAAGCTCAGCTAGGTCTTCCATGCCTACGATGTCAGCGCCTGCAGCTTTAGCAGCTTCAGCGTTAGCACCTTGTGTAAATACCGCAACACGTACGTCTTTACCAGTTCCGTTAGGTAGTACAGTAGCACCACGAACGTTTTGGTCAGATTTACGAGGATCGATACCTAAGTTAATTGCAACATCAACACTTTCTTTAAACTTAGCTGTCGCTAGTTCTTGAAGTAGAGATACAGCTTCTTCGATGCCGTATTCACGAGTTGCATCAACTTTTTCACGAATGATACGTGCGCGTTTTGTTAATTTAGCCATTGATTAACCCTCTACATTCAAGCCCATTGCACGAGCTGAGCCGGCAATAGTGCGTACAGCTGCGTCCATATCGGCCGCAGTAAGATCAGGTTCTTTAGTCTTAACGATTTCTTCAAGTTGAGCACGTGTTACTGTACCTACTTTTTCAGTGTTAGGACGACCAGAACCAGACTTGATACCAGCAGCTTTCTTAAGTAAGTAAGATGCAGGTGGAGTCTTAGTTTCGAATGTGAATGAACGATCATTGTAAACAGAGATAACAACAGGCACTGGTGCGCCTTTTTCCATATCGCCAGTTTTGGCATTGAATGCTTTACAGAATTCCATGATGTTCACACCATGTTGACCAAGAGCTGGACCAACTGGTGGACTAGGGTTTGCCATACCAGCTGCAACTTGCAACTTGATTAGCGCTTCTACTTTTTTAGCCATTTTAGCTTCCTCATTAATGGGTCTTTGCCTAGTAAGAACGAGGTTTCTTACTTAACGGCTTCCCGGTTAAACCATTTCTGCATTTTTACAAATGCAAAAAGAAATGGGTCGCGCATTATATAGACAATAGCAACCCATTTCAATGATAATTTTACTTGTTGTTTTATTTATCTTTTTCTATCTGACCAAACTCTAATTCAACTGGTGTTGAACGACCAAATATTAAAACAGAAACTTTTACGCGGCTCTTCTCATAATCTACTTCTTCAACAACACCGTTGAAATCTGCAAATGGACCGTCAGTAACACGAACAACTTCGCCTGGTTCGAATAATGTTTTAGGCTTAGGCTTATCAACATTTTCTTCAAGACGATTAAGAATCGCACTTACTTCTTTATTAGTAATAGGCGCTGGACGATCAGATGTTCCGCCGATGAATCCTAAAACACGTGGTGTATTTTTAACTAAATGCCATGCTTCTTCGTTCATAGCCATTTCAACTAAAACATAACCAGGGAAGAATTTACGCTCTGAACGTCTTTTTTGTCCAGCACGCATTTCTACAACTTCTTCAGTTGGAACAAGTACACGGCCAAATAGATCTTCCATTTGTTCGATTTTAATGTGTTCAGCTAATGCTTTTTGAACTCTAGCTTCATATCCTGAGTAAGCTTGAACAACATACCAGCGTAATTTTTCGCCAGTAGAAGTTTCAGTTCTGTAGACAATTTTTTCGGCTACAACTTCTTCTTCATTTAATTCTGGATTTTCATTCAATTCGTTATCAGACATTTTAAATTCCTACACCCGTTAAGAAAGTAACTAAAGCTCTTAAGCCCATATCGATAAAGTATAACAATACAGCGATAATTGCCGTTGCTATAAAGATGATGAAAGTAGTCTGTGTCGCTTCTTGGCGTGTAGGCCAAACAACTTTACGAACTTCAGTTCTAGACTCTTTAGCAAAGTTTAAAAATGTTCTACCCTTAAACGTTGTAGCTGCAAAGAATCCAGCTATAACTACTGCACCAACAACACCCACAGCACGTAATAATACTGATTCTTGGTCAAACATATTATTTGCAACAACAGCTCCTGCTAACAACGCAATCGCTACTATCCATTTTACTAAATCCAGTCCTTTATTTGACTGTACAATGTTGGCACTCATTTTTTACACCTTACTACACAAAAAAAAATTATTTATCGTTCTTAAACGAGAACAATCTTGCAACAAAACACTCTCGTTTAAAAACAATAAACTTACGTTTACCTAGCCCCACTTAAACTACTAACTAAACTAATAGTTACACCACTTTTGTGAATCATAAAGCTAAAGGGAATCATAAAAGAGGGCGCGCTATTATACTAACTCAACTCCGAACTACAAGTTGAAAGACAAATTAATTTCAATAGTAAACACCAACATAAACAATAGGCAATAAAAAAGGTCACCTAAGTGACCTTTTTTTCAATTAAGACTAAGTCTTAATTAAGCTATTACTGATGCTACAACACCTGCACCAACTGTACGTCCGCCTTCACGGATCGCGAAACGTAAACCTTCGTCCATCGCGATAGGAGCAATTAACTCTACTACCATCTTGATGTTATCACCAGGCATTACCATTTCAACGCCTTCTGGAAGCTCTACAGCACCAGTTACGTCAGTTGTACGGAAGTAGAACTGTGGACGGTAACCTTTGAAGAATGGAGTATGACGTCCGCCTTCTTCTTTAGATAACACGTAAACTTCTGATTCAAATTTAGTATGAGGCTGGATTGAACCAGGCTTCGCTAATACTTGACCACGTTCAACTTCTTCACGTTTAGTACCACGTAATAATGCACCAATGTTCTCACCTGCACGACCTTCGTCAAGCAACTTACGGAACATTTCAACACCTGTACAAGTTGTTGTTTGAGTTTCTTTAATACCAATGATCTCTACTGTATCACCAGTGTTAACGATACCTTGCTCAACACGACCTGTTACTACTGTACCACGACCTGAAATTGAGAATACGTCTTCGATAGGCATGATGAATGGCTTATCGATATCACGCTTAGGCTCTGGAATATAAGTATCTAGAGCTTCTGCAAGTTCTAAAATCTTCGCTTCCCAATCTGCTTCGCCTTCTAACGCTTTAAGCGCAGAACCTTGGATTAATGGTAAATCATCACCAGGGAAGTCATATTCAGAAAGAAGTTCACGAACTTCCATTTCTACTAATTCGATTAGCTCTTCATCATCAACCATGTCACATTTGTTCATGAATACGATGATGTAAGGAACGCCAACCTGACGAGAAAGTAGGATGTGCTCACGAGTTTGAGGCATAGGGCCATCAGTCGCAGCTACTACTAAGATAGCACCGTCCATTTGCGCAGCACCAGTGATCATGTTTTTAACATAATCCGCGTGACCTGGGCAATCTACGTGTGCGTAGTGACGTGACGGAGTGTCATACTCGATGTGAGAAGTATTAATAGTAATACCACGCTCACGCTCTTCAGGAGCGTTATCGATTTGTGCGAAATCTCTTGATTCGCCACCGTATGTTTTACTTAACACTGCAGAAATCGCTGCTGTTAAAGTAGTTTTACCGTGGTCAACGTGACCGATTGTGCCAACATTTACATGTGGTTTAGTACGTTCAAACTTTTCTCTTGCCATTGTAGTGACCTTTAATAATACGTTGAGTTAACAAATCGCTTTAGATGATAAAGCGTGATATATAAAATTGATTATTTGATGCAAGGATTGAGAAGAAGAGGATGGTGCTGATAGGCAGATTTGAACTGCCGACCTCACCCTTACCAAGGGTGCGCTCTACCGACTGAGCTATATCAGCAAAAGTTTGGAGCGGACGGCGGGAATCGAACCCGCGTTATTAGCTTGGAAGGCTAGAGTAATACCATTATACGACGTCCGCTTTGAATCAACTTCTTGATCAAAGCATAGAAGGTCGCGAGCCGACCTTTTTTTATTAAGACGATAAATCTTAATAAAAGAATAGATGGTGGAGGGAGATGGATTCGAACCATCGAAGGCTGAGCCGTCAGATTTACAGTCTGATCCCTTTGGCCACTCGGGAACCCCTCCACGTTGTATCTTACTTGGCCATGTAAATAAATTTACAAAAGTAAGATTTGATGGTGCCGGCTGCCGGAGTCGAACTGGCGACCTACTGATTACAAGTCAGTTGCTCTACCAACTGAGCTAAGCCGGCACTTCATCAAGTGGGCGCATTCTATGGTATGGATTTTGAATTGGCAATAGTAAAAGGTATTTTTTTTTATATTTATTGTTTGTTTGCATAGGAAACAACCAGATAGTGTTAAATATTAATTTATTATGATTATTTTCCGCTCAATTGTTAAATAAATTGTTGCAGACCTAGAAACACAAGATCGTGATTCACATCACTATTTAATGATAAATGTGAATTTAATATCGCTGCATCGCCACCGGTTAAAATAATACTTAACGAACATTCATCTTCATTAGCCAGTTTTTTAGCCAATTCAACGCCCTTCTCTATCATTGCGACCAAAGCATATAAACTACCGTGAAATAATGCAGAGGGCGTATCCGTACCAAATATCTCTGAATTAATTGATTCATTGGTGAAAACACCTGGGGCTTTGTCAATTATAGACTGTTGCATTAGCATGAGGCCAGGTGCAATCCAACCACCTTTATGCTCCTGATTTATACAAATATCGAGTGTTATTGCCGTTCCCGCATCCACAATAATAAGAATGTTTTCGGAATACGTTAACCTAGCACCGATAGTTGCTAACCATCTATCAACACCTAAATTTGCAACAACGTTATAACCGCATATTAAATTATTAAAACTAGGTGTAACTTCGACTTTCTTAACGGTAATATTATTATCAATACAAGCAGTTAAAATCTCTTTCAACTCAGAAGAGTCATTAACCGAACCATAGATAAGCTTATCTACGCTCGTAATTGATTGGTAAAAATCAGCAAGTGTTAATCTTTTGATCTCGTCATCATCAGTTACATAAGCTAACTTCACATTGGTATTGCCAGCATCTAGTAATACAACCACTAGCTTTCAACTTTCTTTTTTCTAAGACTGACTTCACCACCAAATATTTTTGATATTACCTTTGTCGTCAAATCTTCTAGTAATAACGCGCCGCTAGTATCAATCCCTAAACACTTTCCTACTTGAACCTTTGATGTACTTCTTAGTTCGACAATTTGATTTACAAAGGCGTTATTTTGGTTCCATTGATTGGCTAAATTATCGAGGCGATTATCACTATATTCCTGATAAACACTTTCTAATTGCTCAAGTAATTTTGCAATAAACTGATTTCGGTCGATTGTATTATCCGTTATTGTATTCAAATCAGTCCAAGGCTGTTCAATATCTAACGCTGACGCTTTTGGCATGTCTATATTAATACCAACCCCAATGACTAAATGGCAAACACCATCAGCTTGGCCTTCAGCTTCTACTAATATCCCAGCAATTTTCTTGCCTTCGACTAAAAGATCATTTGGCCATTTCAGTTCACATTTTTTATTAGAAAAAGCGTTAATAGTATTAAGGACCGCTAAACCTATTGCTAAGCTTAAACTTGATGCAGCAGAAAGCCCGCTGTCCATAGTCCGATACTGGGATAAGTAAACATGACTGCCATAAGGACTTTGCCAGGTGCGACCTCGTCGGCCTTTGCCTTGAGTTTGGCACTCTGCCAATATTGTGTGGCCATCGGATAAATCGGTTTTTGATTTGATCAAACCCATTAGATATTCATTGGTCGATGGGATCACCGGAAACAGTTCTAACTCATTATTAACTGAACAATTTTGTTTTATTTTTTTAAGATCTAATAGTGATAAGCCGCCGGCCAATTGATAGCCTTTACCTGTGATTGAAAATATATCTAAGCCTATATTTGATAGACTTTTTATATGGCCTGAAACAGCAGCTCTTGATATACCTAACTGCTCACCAATAACTTCACCAGAGTGGAACTCACCGTCTGATAAAATTTGAACTATTTTGTGCTTATTATCCATAAACATTCTGATCTATTTCGCTGAATTTAACTTCCCCATGCTTACCAACAAATCGAACTTCTGGCTCCAGCGTTATGCCAAATTTGTCGTAGACCTTCATCATAACGTGGCTAGCAAGTTCAATTAGTTCACTGCCGTTTGCATCACCTGTTTTATTAGTTAAAACAAGAGCTTGCATATCATGAACGGCAACATTACCTAGGCTAAACCCTTTTAAACCAGCTTGTTCAATTAACCAGCCAGCTGCTATTTTTTTGCTATTTTTGTTGTATTCATAATTAGGTATATTTGCATACTCATCAACAAGTTGCTCTGCTTTATCATTGCTAACAATTGGGTTTTTGAAAAAACTACCTGCATTTCCAATCAGTTTTGGATCCGGTAGCTTTAGCGTTCGAACTTCACAGACTTTGTCATAAATTTCTTTTGCCGTTGGGCTCTGTAAACTATTTAACGGTGCGTACGCTAATTCAGGTTGCCAAATTTTAGCAAATGAAAAATTTACTTTGGTTATGAATACGTTACCTTTCAGTTTATGCTTGAAAATACTGTCTCTATAACCAAAATTACACGACTTATTATCTAATACTGAAACTTCCCCAGTGCTTAAATCAACATATTCAACACTATCTATAAACTTCTTAACTTCAACACCGTATGCCCCAATATTTTGTATTGGACATGCGCCAACAGTTCCTGGGATCAAGGCTAAGTTTTCTAAACCATTAATGTTATTTGAAAGACACCAAAGCACAAATTCGTTCCAATTATTACCTGAACCTACCGATACTTGATAAAAGTCATCATTTTCAGTTAATACGATCCCAACTAACTTGTTTAAAATTAGCGTACCCATGTAGTCATCTATAAAAATAGTATTACTGCCTTCCCCAATAACAATAAACTCACCGTTATTAGTAAGCTCTAGTACTTGGTTAAGATCGGTAATTGAATTTATCTCTGCTAAGTGTTTTACACTGCTAGATAAATGGAATGAATGAAGTGGTTTAGTAGAAAACAAAGGCACAAATCTATAGTTTTAAAGTATGAGAAAGTGTATCTCAGATGAGTAAATAATTCATCACATTTGAATCTAACAGGATAAATAGCTAACACTTGATAATGCTGAAGGTAAAAATAGCTGAAGAGTGTCATAAAAAATGTTGATTCATTGTTGACTGCTCAAGGTATAAGTTACTTTTGCTTTTTACTCGTCTCTAGTAGCCCTCAACTAGAGGCTGATTTTGCTTATTTCTCTTCCTCGAAATTCGAGGCACGCAGCTCTCAACTCGCTGCTGTTTTCTTAACTCGAAATAGCAAAAAACCCGTCAATCTTACGATCAACGGGTTTCTGGATGAACAAGGATGTTCGAATGTCGTGAAGGCATGGATGCCTAGGAACAACCAAATAGGAGTCTAGGATTTTTGCTTTTCACTTTCTCAAAATTCGCCACTCACCACTCACCACTCGAGGCTCGCAGCTCTCAACTCGAAGCTGTTTTCTTAACTCCAAATAGCAAAAAACCCGTCAATCTTACGATCAACGGGTTTCTCTAATAGGAGTCTGGCGGTGAGCTACTCTCGCATGGCGACTGCCACACTACCATCGCCGCAACTGCGTTTCACTTCTGAGTTCGAAATGGATTCAGGTGGGACCACAGCGCTATTGCCACCAGACAAAAGCGTTATTGCGTATTTAACAATGGAAAGCTTCTTAACCGAATAATCAGTTAAGTAAAAAATAAATTTTATTTGTATCAACGTTCAAGAACACTTAAGCGTTGTATGGTTAAGCCTCACGGGCAATTAGTATAAGTTAGCTTAATGCCTCACAGCACTTCCACACCTTACCTATCAACGTTGTAGTCTTCAACAACCCTTTAGGACAGTTAAACTGTCAGGGATGACTCATCTCGAGGCTCGCTTCCCGCTTAGATGCTTTCAGCGGTTATCGATTCCGAACGTAGCTACCGGGCAATGCCATTGGCATGACAACCCGAACACCAGCGGTTCGTCCACTCCGGTCCTCTCGTACTAGGAGCAGCCCCTCTCAATCATCCAACGCCCACGGCAGATAGGGACCGAACTGTCTCACGACGTTCTAAACCCAGCTCGCGTACCACTTTAAATGGCGAACAGCCATACCCTTGGGACCGACTTCAGCCCCAGGATGTGATGAGCCGACATCGAGGTGCCAAACACCGCCGTCGATATGAACTCTTGGGCGGTATCAGCCTGTTATCCCCGGAGTACCTTTTATCCGTTGAGCGATGGCCCTTCCATACAGAGCCACCGGATCACTATGACCTACTTTCGTACCTGCTCGACATGTCCGTCTCGCAGTTAAGCTTGCTTCTACCATTACACTAACCGTACGATGTCCGACCGTACTTAGCAAACCTTCGTGCTCCTCCGTTACTCTTTGGGAGGAGACCGCCCCAGTCAAACTACCCACCAGACACTGTCCACAATCCCGATAAGGGACCAATGTTAGAACATCAAATATACAAGGGTGGTATTTCAAGATTGGCTCCACAACAACTAGCGTCATTGCTTCAAAGCCTCCCACCTATCCTACACATGTAGATTCAATGTTCAGTGTCAAGCTGTAGTAAAGGTTCACGGGGTCTTTCCGTCTAGCCGCGGGTACACAGCATCTTCACTGCGATTTCAATTTCACTGAGTCTCGGGTGGAGACAGCGTGGCCATCATTACACCATTCGTGCAGGTCGGAACTTACCCGACAAGGAATTTCGCTACCTTAGGACCGTTATAGTTACGGCCGCCGTTTACCGGGGCTTCGATCATGAGCTTCTCCGAAGATAACCCAATCAATTAACCTTCCGGCACCGGGCAGGTGTCACACCGTATACGTCATCTTTCGATTTAGCACAGTGCTGTGTTTTTAATAAACAGTTGCAGCCACCAGGTCACTGCGACCAGCTTCAGCTTAGGGAGCAAGTCCCATCACCAATGCTGGCGTACCTTCTCCCGAAGTTACGGTACCATTTTGCCTAGTTCCTTCACCCGAGTTCTCTCAAGCGCCTTAGTATTCTCTACCTGACCACCTGTGTCGGTTTAGGGTACGGTTCTTAATCATCTGAAGCTTAGAGGCTTTTCCTGGAAGTATGGCATCAATGACTTCATCACCTTAGTGACTCGTCTCGTATCTCAGTGTTGAATGAAAGTCCGGATTTACCTAAACTAACCACCTACATACTTTCACACGGACAACCAACGCCGTGCTCACCTAGCCTTCTCCGTCCCCCCATCGCAATGATTAAAAGTACAGAAATATTAATCTGTTTCCCATCGACTACGCATCTCTGCCTCGCCTTAGGGGCCGACTTACCCTACCCTGATTAGCATGGGATAGGAACCCTTGGTCTTTCGGCGTGGGGGTTTTTCACCCCCATTATCGTTACTCATGTCAACATTCGCACTTCTGATATGTCCAGCAAACCTCTCGATTCACCTTCAGCCACTTACAGAACGCTCCCCTACCACCTTTACAATAAAGTAAAGATCCGCAGCTTCGGTGTTATGTTTAGCCCCGTTACATCTTCCGCGCAGGCCGACTCGACTAGTGAGCTATTACGCTTTCTTTAAAGGGTGGCTGCTTCTAAGCCAACCTCCTAGCTGTCTAAGCCTTCCCACATCGTTTCCCACTTAACATAAACTTTGGGACCTTAGCTGGCGGTCTGGGTTGTTTCCCTCTCCACGACGAACGTTAGCACCCGCCGTGTGTCTCCCGGATATTACTTTACGGTATTCGGAGTTTGCATGGGGTTGGTAAGCCGGGATGGCCCCCTAGCCCAAACAGTGCTCTACCCCCGTAAGTATTCGTCCGAGGCTCTACCTAAATAGATTTCGGGGAGAACCAGCTATCTCCCGGTTTGATTAGCCTTTCACTCCTAGCCACAGGTCATCCCCTAACTTTTCAACGTTAGTGGGTTCGGTCCTCCAGTTGATGTTACTCAACCTTCAACCTGCCCATGGCTAGATCACCGGGTTTCGGGTCTATACCTTGCAACTCATTCGCCCAGTTAAGACTCGGTTTCCCTACGGCTCCCCTATTCGGTTAACCTTGCTACAAAATATAAGTCGTTGACCCATTATACAAAAGGTACGCAGTCACAGAACAAGTCTGCTCCTACTGCTTGTACGTATACGGTTTCAGGTTCTATTTCACTCCCCTCACAGGGGTTCTTTTCGCCTTTCCCTCACGGTACTGGTTCACTATCGGTCAATTGGGAGTATTTAGCCTTAGAGGATGGTCCCCCTATCTTCAGTCAAAGTTTCTCGTGCTCCGACCTACTTAATGTGTCCAATATGCTGCTTCGTGTACGGGGCTATCACCCTTTATTGCGGAACTTTCCAGAACCTTCCACTACATCATACTGAATCGGCTGTTTCCCTTTCGCTCGCCGCTACTCAGGAAATCTCGGTTGATTTCTTTTCCTCCGGGTACTTAGATGTTTCAGTTCTCCGGGTTTGCTTCGCATAGCTATGTATTCACTATGCGATACTGCACAAAATGCAGTGGGTTTCCCCATTCAGAAATTCTGGTCTATAACGGTTTTTATCACCTTAACCAGACTTATCGCAGATTAACACGTCTTTCATCGCCTCCAATTGCCAAGGCATCCACCGTATACGCTTATTCACTTAACCATACAACCTTAAATGCTCTCGCACTAAGTCGTAGGTTATGCCATTTTGATTGCGTTCGCTAAAAACACAATCGACATAAATAACGCTTGAGTTTTCTCTTACAGTGATACAAATTACTTTATCTAATTCCTAAGAACTAAAATAAGATTTATACCTTTATTTTTTATTCAGCTTTCCAATTTGTTAAAGAGCAATTGAGTTTTAAAAAACTCAAATAAATAGACACTAAAGTTAACCACTTAATGTGTATTTATTTGAGCTTATGTTCATTTAAGAAGAAGTGGTGGAGCTATGCGGGATCGAACCGCAGACCTCTTCCGTGCAAGGGAAGCGCTCTCCCAGCTGAGCTATAGCCCCATCTATATGATGGCTTGGGTTCAATATCCCCAAAGGCTTGGTAGGCCTGGGCAGACTTGAACTGCCGACCTCACCCTTATCAGGGGTGCGCTCTAACCAGCTGAGCTACAGGCCTTCAGGTTTTTCTTCTTGCTCACAATTCGTAATTAATTATCTGTGTGGACACGAGTAAATCTCATAACTTTATGTATAAGGAGGTGATCCAGCCCCAGGTTCCCCTAGGGCTACCTTGTTACGACTTCACCCCAGTCATGAACCACAAAGTGGTAAGCGTCCTCCCGAAGGTTAAACTACCTACTTCTTTTGCAGCCCACTCCCATGGTGTGACGGGCGGTGTGTACAAGGCCCGGGAACGTATTCACCGTGGCATTCTGATCCACGATTACTAGCGATTCCGACTTCATGGAGTCGAGTTGCAGACTCCAATCCGGACTACGACAAGCTTTATGGGATCCGCTTACTCTCGCGAGTTTGCAACCCTTTGTACTTGCCATTGTAGCACGTGTGTAGCCCATCTCGTAAGGGCCATGATGACTTGACGTCGTCCCCACCTTCCTCCGGTTTGTCACCGGCAGTCTCCTTAGAGTTCTCAGCATAACCTGCTAGCAACTAAGGATAAGGGTTGCGCTCGTTGCGGGACTTAACCCAACATTTCACAACACGAGCTGACGACAGCCATGCAGCACCTGTCTCAGAGTTCCCGAAGGCACTAATCTATCTCTAGAAAATTCTCTGGATGTCAAGAGATGGTAAGGTTCTTCGCGTTGCATCGAATTAAACCACATGCTCCACCGCTTGTGCGGGCCCCCGTCAATTCATTTGAGTTTTAACCTTGCGGCCGTACTCCCCAGGCGGTCTACTTATCGCGTTAGCTTCGCAAAACAGCGCTTAAGCGCCAAGCTGCTAGTAGACATCGTTTACGGCGTGGACTACCAGGGTATCTAATCCTGTTTGCTACCCACGCTTTCGTACATGAGCGTCAGTGTCGACCCAGGTGGCTGCCTTCGCCATTGGTATTCCTTCAGATCTCTACGCATTTCACCGCTACACCTGAAATTCTACCACCCTCTGTCGCACTCTAGTCATCCAGTTTCAAATGCAGTTCCCAGGTTGAGCCCGGGGCTTTCACATCTGACTTAAATGACCGCCTGCGTACGCTTTACGCCCAGTAATTCCGATTAACGCTCGGACCCTCCGTATTACCGCGGCTGCTGGCACGGAGTTAGCCGGTCCTTCTTCTGCGAGTAACGTCACACCTAGTAGGTATTAACCACTAAGCTTTCCTCCTCGCTGAAAGTGCTTTACAACCCGAAGGCCTTCTTCACACACGCGGCATGGCTGCATCAGGCTTGCGCCCATTGTGCAATATTCCCCACTGCTGCCTCCCGTAGGAGTCTGGACCGTGTCTCAGTTCCAGTGTGGCTGATCATCCTCTCAGACCAGCTAGGGATCGTTGACTTGGTGCGCCATTACCACACCAACTATCTAATCCCACTTGGGCTTCTCTAAAGGCGAGAGCCGAAGCCCCCTTTAAGCCGTAGCTATTATGCGGTATTAGCAGTCGTTTCCAACTGTTGTCCCCCACCTAAAGGCAAATTCCCAAGCATTACTCACCCGTCCGCCACTCGTCAGCAACTAGCAAGCTAGTTCTGTTACCGTTCGACTTGCATGTGTTAGGCCTGCCGCCAGCGTTCAATCTGAGCCATGATCAAACTCTTCACTTTAAAGTGTTTCATTTAATCCTACTCAATAAATACTGTTCAAATAAATAAATTTGTTTGCACAGACACTTAAAAAATAGTAAATCTTTTTGTTACTATCATTCACAAGTGCCCACACAGATAATTAATTACAAGTTGTTAAAGAACATTTCGAACCCCGAAGGTTCTGGTTAAGACTGACTCTCATTTGAGTCGCTCAAGGCTTGTCTCAACCGGGATGCGCATTTTACACTTCCCGTTATCGTTGTCAACGATTATTTGAAATCTTTTTTATTTAGTTTTTGCAAACTTCCTAATCAATTTCAATCTCAAACTGCTTACTTAACTTTGTCTTTCTGCCGTTTGATGTCTCCCTGACAACATGGGGCGCATTATAGGGATCTTTTAAACACGCGCAAGATCTTTTTTAACATTTATGTTTGTTTGGTTAATTAGCAAACAACTTGTATAAAAACGATTCGATAAGTTGTTAATCTGACTATATAAAACACTTGTAATCATAAGTAGACGTACTAATATAGCCACACGCTTACTTCCGAGCGTGAATTTATATTTTTAATTTTACTTTTTGAGAGTTCGACTTATGTCTTTTAATTCTTCTGTATTGATAACTTCAGTTATTATTGCTGTTGTGGGTGCTATTCTTATTTCTGTTTTTAATATAGCCGTTGCTTCTAGCGCTATAGTATTTGCAGTAGGTGCTGTTTTAGCTGGTTTAGTTTCTTCTTTAACTGGTAACTCAGGTGAAGGGAAAGCGGATACGACTACATTATATGTAGGCAACTTACCTTACCGCGCTAATGAAGGCAGTGTAAGAGAGTTGTTTAGTGAATACGGTAAAGTATTCTCTGTTCGCTTATTACGTGATAAACAAACTGGCAAGCGTCGTGGTTTTGGTTTTGTAGAGATAGCCACAAGCGATAGCAAAAAAGTTATTGCTGAACTGAATGATTTTGAATTTCAAGAACGCGTATTAAAAGTGCGTTTGGCAAATGATAAATAAACAGTGTTAGATTTAAGAAAAGGCTGCTAATTGCAGCCTTTTTTTTGTCTGCATATCCCTTTATTAAGATAATTCACGTAAAATAGTTATTAACTCGTTTTTAGGTTTCTTTTATATATGCCAATCAGCTCTATCGATCCAGACAATTACCACTCATTACTCACTAATAAAATCTCTCTAATAAAGGATCAGTTTAAGCAGTTTGCTCTTACTGACATCGAGACATTCGAATCACCTAAGCTTAATTATCGAATGCGTTGTGAGTTTAGGGTATGGCATGAAGGTGAAGACTTATTTCATATCATGTTTAATAAAGGCAGTAAGGAACGAGTTCGAATTGATCACTTTCCACCAGCGAGTTTATTAATAACTGAATTAATGGATGATCTGTTAGCTGAATTACGTCCAAATGAAATTTTACGCAGAAAGCTATTTCAAATTGATTACTTGTCTACTCTATCTGGCGAAGTATTAGTTAGCTTGCTGTACCATAAACCATTGGACGATGAATGGACTGCTGAATGTAAAGCGCTTAAAACGCGATTAGAAGCTAAGTACAAAATCAATATTGTAGGTCGAGCACGAAAAGTAAAAGTCGTACTTGATAAAGACTATGTTATTGAGCACTTAAATGTAGATGGTAAACAGTACATATATAAGCAGGTAGAAAACAGCTTCACTCAACCTAACGCTAAAGTTTGTGAACAAATGCTAAGTTGGGCGAAAAATGCCATTCCTTATAAAGGTGACTTATTAGAGCTTTACTGTGGTAATGGTAATTTCTCATTAGCTTTGGCTGATAAGTTCGATAAGGTATTAGCGACTGAAATATCTAAACCTTCGGTTGCATCGGCCCAGTACAACATTGAAGTGAATAATATTGATAACGTAAAAATCATTCGTATGTCTGCGGAAGAGTTTACCGAAGCAATGGAAGGTAAGCGTGAATTTACTCGTTTACAAGATATAGACTTAACGAGCTATAACTGTGAAACCATTTTTGTTGATCCACCACGAGCTGGTTTGGATGATGATACGGTTAACATGGTGTCTAAATACAAACACATCATCTATATCTCATGTAATCCAAATACATTACATGACAACTTAACGGTATTAACTAAGACGCATAATATTGAGA
This sequence comes from Psychrosphaera saromensis, assembly GCF_002954545.1. Taxonomy (GTDB): domain Bacteria; phylum Pseudomonadota; class Gammaproteobacteria; order Enterobacterales; family Alteromonadaceae; genus Psychrosphaera; species Psychrosphaera saromensis. Next base: position 365,210 of record NZ_MSCH01000003.1, read on the forward strand.
AGTTTGCCGTGTTCGATCAGTTCCCTTATACCGATCACTTAGAATGTGGCGTGGTACTAACAAAAAAGCTTTAGTTCACTACTGAGGCTTGTTACCAACATCTCAACAAAAAGCCCAATCACTTTCAAGGTGACTGGGCTTTTTGTTATCTTATATCTGCTAATCAGTTATTGATAAGCCTATGTGCTTTTAATGGAACTCGACCATGCGTATGTCCTTACTAAAAGTACACTATTTATTATGGCGGAGTGACTCAGAACCTTTTGCTACATACCTAAGTTGCTGCACTACTTTATCTGCTAACAAACTACGTTTACTTGGGGCTAAATCTAAGGCATCGGCTCCGGCATTAAATACTAACGTCACTAATGCATCCGCCTCGTAATATGCAGCTACGTGATTGGCACTGGTTTTGGCTTCAATGTAATCGGACAGCTCTTCCACAAAATGTTGTAATTCGCGTTGGACCGCTAAGCGAAATGACTTTGAAGTACCAGAACGCTCACGTAACAAGAGCCTAAATTCATTACCGTTGGTTTCTACAAATTCCATAAAGGTTGATACTGATGTTTTTACAACACTACCACCGCCCTCTTCAATACGAGCGCGGGCTTGTCGCATTAATTGTCTTAACGTTAGGCCGGCTTCATCTACCAAGGTTAAACCCAATGCATCCATATCTTTAAAGTGACGATAAAACGACGTTGGTGCTATGCCCGCTTCGCGAGTCACTTCTCTTAAGCTTAAATTAGCATAACTTTGGTCTGCACTAAGTAATCGAAAAGCAGCATCAATAATAGTTCGTCTGGTTAATTCTTTTTGCTCTGCTCTAGTTTTATTCATAACTCTCTACTTAATTTACAGTTTGACCAAGGTTAACCTGCTTAATTTAACATAAAAGGTTGCTTTTATATTTATCCCCTCTAAAATTCAGCGTACACATGTAAGCTAAAATTGAGAATATGAAAAATAAACCTGCTATTTTATGGACCAACCTCCTCGTTTTCCTGATTACCTTTTTGGTAGCAGCCATCGGAGTTCCTACTTATGCTTATCTATACGGCTTTGATACCGTACATTGGGTAGCCACAATTGTAATGTTAGGTTACGCAGGCATGTCTATCACTGTAGGTTATCACCGCTTATGGGCACATAAAACCTATGAAGCTCATCCTATATTACAATTTATATTAGCATTAGGTGGCGCTTTTGCTTTGCAAAACAGCGCGTTACATTGGTCGTCTGATCATAGAATACACCACAAGTATGTTGATCAAAACGGTAAAGACCCATATTCAGCAAAAAAAGGGTTCTGGTTTAGCCATATAGGTTGGATGTTAAGAGACTATCAAGGCGATACTTATTCTGATTATTCAAATGTTAGAGACTTACAAAAAAACAAAATAGTAATGTGGCAACACAAACATTATTTAGCTCTGACTATCATAATGAACTTTGGTATCCCTCTAGTGCTGGGTTTCATTTACGACGATATTATTGGCATGTTATTAACCGTAGGTGTTTTGCGTTTAGTACTTAGTCATCATTTCACTTTCTTTATTAACTCGTTAGCTCACATCTGGGGTTCTCAACCTTATACAGATAAAAATACAGCGAGAGATAATGGCGCACTTGCATTCTTAACCTATGGTGAGGGTTATCATAATTATCACCATATTTTTGAAACTGATTATCGTAATGGTATTTTATGGTGGCAGTTCGATCCAACTAAATGGTTTATTAAAGGTTGTAGCTACATTGGTTTAACCAAAAACCTTAGAAAAGTCCCAGGTGCAAAAATTGTTGCAGCTAAACTTAAAATGCAAAAATTTGAGACTGAGAATAAACTATTACAAAAGCCGAACCATACGGAGCTGATTGCAAAATTAGAAGAAGAGTATCAACATCTAGTTGAACGTATGAAGTTATTTGGGCAAGTACAAAGAGAATATTTGATTGCTAAGAAACAGAAAATGTCTGACGCTGCATTTAAAGATTTAAAACAGAATTACAAGCAGCTAAAACAGCAAATATCTGAACAACAAAAACAATGGCAGCAAACTATTGTACAATTAGCTTAGCCATAAAAATTGGTTAAATTAGTGAATAAAAATCAAAAGCGACCTTAGGTCGCTTTTTTTATCACTATAATTAGCCACAAATCATAATAAAGCTTGGAGTATTGGACAAAAGTTTTTATCATTCATATTACTAACTAGCAGAGACAAGGCTTAATCGTGACAGCAAAAAGCAAATCAGCTCAAAAAGTAAAATCTCAAAAGGCACAATCTCACAAGGTACAGCCAGAACTTAAGTACCAGTACGACGTTATCGTTATAGGTACGGGCCCAGGTGGTGAAGGCGCCGCAATGAACCTGACTAAAGCTGGTAAAAAAGTTGCTGTAATTGAAAAGCATAAAGAAGTTGGTGGTGGTTGTACCCATTGGGGCACTATTCCATCTAAAGCTCTTCGTCACTCGGTTAGCCGACTTATTGAATATAATTCAAATCCTTTGTTTAACAGCCCAGAAAAAGCGGAATCGTTAACATTTGATAGTATTTTAAAACACACGACCAAAGTAATTAACGACCAAGTTAAGCTACGCGGTGGGTTTTATAATAGAAATGACGTAGATATTTATCATGGTGCAGCTTCGTTTGTTGATGCTCATACCCTCAACGTTGTATTACTTGATGGTTCTGCTGAACAATTAACAGCTGAGAAATTTGTTATCGCATCTGGCTCAAGACCTTATCGTCCTGTCGATGTAGACTTTACTCATTCACGTGTTTACGACTCAGACACTATCTTATCTTTAAAACACGAACCTAAAAGCATCATTATTTATGGCGCTGGTGTTATTGGCTGTGAATACGCTTCTATCTTCCGTGGTCTAGGTTGTAAAGTTGACTTAATTAATGGCCGTGACAGATTACTTTCCTTTATGGATGCCGAAATGACTGACTCTTTGAGTTATCATTTTTGGAATAGCGGTATAGTTATTCGTCATAATGAAGAATACGATAAAATTGAAGGTACTGAAGACGGCGTTGTCATGACCTTAAAATCAGGCAAACGTATGAAGGCAGATTGTCTTTTATTTGCTAACGGTCGTACAGGTAACACTGACGCATTAAACTTAGAGTCTGTTAATTTAAAAGCGAATTCAAGAGGCTCATTAGCAGTGGATTCGACGTATAAAACTTCTGCAGAGAATATTTACGCCGTTGGTGATGTTATCGGTTACCCAAGTTTAGCAAGCGCAGCTTATGATCAAGGCCGAATTGCAGCTGATTATATGTTGGGCTTAACCACTGAACGTAAGTTAATTGAAGACATCCCAACTGGGATTTACACAATTCCAGAAATGTCATCAGTAGGTAAAACTGAGCAACAACTTACTGCAGCTAAAATACCTTATGAAGTTGGCAGAGCATCATTCAAACATCTTGCTCGAGCACAAATTGGTGGCAGCCCAATCGGTAGTTTAAAAATACTATTCCGTTGTGATACCAAAGAGATCCTTGGCATACATTGTTTTGGTGAACGTTCGGCTGAAATTGTACATATCGGACAAGCGATTATGCAGCAAAAAGGTGAAGCAAATACGATAGAGTATTTTGTTAATACAACATTTAACTACCCAACTATGGCTGAAGCATACCGAGTTGCCGCGTTAAATGGCCTGAATAGATTATTCTAAACTCGAATGTTATAACTAAAACCGCAGTATAAACTGCGGTTTTTTTATGCCTAATTTATACTAAGCACTAAAGACTAACCCCAATAATCATTCTCGCATTAGCTGGTTAAAATACAATTTATGACAGAACTAGAGTTGCTCATTCAGCAAATCAAAAAATGTAATATATGTGCTTCAGACTTACCTTTTGCTCCAAATCCTATTATCCAGCTCTGTCAAAACGCTAAAATTTTAATTATTGGTCAGGCTCCAGGCAAAGTAGCCCATAATATCAGTAAACCTTTTTTAGATAAGTCAGGTGAGCGCCTACGGATGTGGCTTGATGTAACCAATGAGCAGTTTTATAACAAAGATAACTTTGCCATTATGCCAATGGCTTTTTGTTTTCCCGGTAAAAACAATACAAATTCAGGAGACAAGGCACCTCCGAGTATTTGCCAACAAACCTGGCATAACAAAATACGGGAACAATTGGGCAAGGTAGAGTTAACATTATTGGTAGGCCAGTATGCTGCCAAGCAGTATTTAACAGAATTCAGTAATTTAACTAACGCCATTAAAAACAATGAAGTGCACAAAGGTGAAGTGATTGTACTCCCTCATCCTTCACCTAGAAATAATATATGGCTGTCTAAAAATAAATGGTTTGAAACAAAAACGCTGCCAATATTAAGGCAGCGTATTAAGGATATTCTGATTAACTGACGTTAATTCAGTTGAGCTTTTTATTTATGGCTTTTGTTTATGAAAGGCCGGGCTGTATTCCACAACTGATTCAAAGAACACGCCTGCATTTTCAGGACTAACATCTGGTGTTATACCATGGCCTAAGTTAAATACATGACCTGTGCCACTGTCACCATAATCAGCTAATATCGTTTTCACTTCTTGCTGAATACGTTCAGGTTTAGCATACAGCATTGCTGGATCCATATTTCCTTGCAGGGCAACTTTATCACCCACACGACGTTTAGCTTCAGCGATATTAATCGTCCAGTCTAAACCAAGTGCATCACAACCAGTTTCAGCCATCATCTCTAACCATTGACCACCATTTTTAGTAAACAAGGTGACAGGTACTTTACGGCCTTCGTTTTCACGAGTTAATCCGTCGATGATTTTGCTCATATAATTCAACGAGAAATCTTTGTAATCACGAGGGGTAAGTACGCCGCCCCAAGTATCAAATATCATCACAGATTGTGCGCCAGCTGCAATTTGTGCATTTAGGTAACTAGTTACTGAGTCAGCAACTTTATCCAATAGCTGATGCATCATTTTAGGCTCTGAATACATCATGCCTTTTATTTTAGAGAAGGTTTTAGTACTGCCACCTTCAACCATATAAGTAGCTAATGTCCAAGGACTACCAGAGAAACCAATTAATGGCACTTTGCCATTTAATTCTTTACGAATAGTACGCACGGTATCCATTACATAACGTAATTCAACTTCTGGGTCGATAACACCAATCTTATCTAAGTCTGCTTGCGTACGAATTGGCGATTTAAAACGAGGACCTTCGCCCGTTTCAAAATACAAACCTAAGCCCATAGCATCTGGAATGGTTAATATATCGGAAAATAAAATGGCAGCATCTATTGGGTAACGACGCAAAGGTTGCATAGTTACTTCACAGGCTAGCTCTGGATTTTTCATTAACGAAACAAAATCACCAGCAATGGCTCTTGTTGCTCTGTATTCTGGAAGATAACGGCCTGCTTGTCTCATCATCCACACAGGAGTGCGGTCAACAGGTTGTTGCATTAATGCTTTTAAATATCGATCGTTTTGTAATTCTGCCATTTCTGCTACGGTTCCGCCTTAAAAATTCAACGGACAGATTTTATCACCATAACGTCCTCGTCTCTATAGAAACAAATGATCTAAGAAGATATTTATTTATTCTAAATCAATCAAAGATTAATTGTTGCAGTGAAGATCTGCCTTTGCTATAAATACTCCGCGCTCAAGAATAATAAAAGAAGTCGCAATATCAATTGTACAACTCAAGCGCTAGAAAAATTCAACCACTCCTTTGAGTGGTTTTTTCTTTTTTACAGTTACTTATTTACTGGGCTAATTTCATCATCTTTTTTGTCTGCGCGATTAATTGCCCAGCAATAGATTGGATAGGTGCAGTGCTTGGCATGTTATCTAAACCATACCAGTCAGCCGACAGTATTTCTTTTTCACAAAGCACCAACTCTCCAGAATCATATTCAGCGGTATAACCCACCATTAATGAATGTGGAAATGGCCAAGGCTGACTACCAAAGTACTTAAGGTTTTTCACTTTAATACCCACTTCCTCGCCAACCTCTCGGTGAACCGCTTGCTCTAAAGTTTCACCACTTTCTACAAATCCAGCAATAATACTAAATTGCCCCGGCTTATGGTGGACACCTTGTGCCAATAGTATTTTTTCTTTATTACGAATAGCCACAATAATACAAGGTGATATGCGCGGGTAACATCTGTGATTACAAGGTTTGCACTGAGTTGCTAATTCCCAGTCGATCAATGTCATCTTTTCACCACATTGGCCACAAAATTGGTGAGTACGTAGAAACAGATCCACTTGAAAGGCTCGTGCAACAAATTCAAATTTGTCAGGTTGTTCAAACAATACCGTTCTAAAACCAAAAAATTCAGTTTCATGCTGGCTAAACTCTTGGTCCGTGATTTGTAATAAATAGACAGTAACGCCTTCAAATACACCAATTTCATGAACTTGCTCTGGCGGAGTAAAGGGCATAGCTAAATCTGAAAAAACACCGCAGGGAATATTATTATTAGGGGAAGGTAAATAAACTTTATGATTGGCAATCACACACCACCAACCTTCTAGCTCTTGTTTGAAATTAATACTGTGTTGGATCATTGTTTGTTCCTGAGGTTTATCTGCAAGCCTGCAATACCAGTTGCACCAATAAATTGTTGGTTCCGTTATTATTAGAGCCATACGGTAAAATACTTCAACTAATAAATGTTAATTTCTGATATATCACATATATTTAACATATTATGTTTAAAACAGATTGATCTTTCGCTCAAGATCATTTGTTATAACAAAGCTGTAAACTATTTTATAAGGTAATTGCATGTTAACGCGTTTGGAACAAACACAACAGAAGTATGGCGGCATGAATAAGATAATTGATTCGTGGTTAGCTGAACGACAAAAGTTATTAGTCAAATATTGCAAACTAGCTGGTCTTCCGCCTTTTGAAAAAGAAACAAAGGCTTTACCCAAAAACAATTTAGTGAATAATTTTTGCCAACGACTGATTGATTATCTTTCAGCGGGGCATTTTGAAATATATAACGACGTAGTTAAAAAGTGCCAAGAGCATAGCCCTGAAAGTGCCATGTTAGCAGATAAGGTTTATCCAAAAATAACCGCAACGACGGATGACTTAGTTAGCTTTAATGATAAATACGCATCATTAACTGATGACACTGACTTAGATGGTTTTGATACAGACTTATCCGTCATTGGCCAAATACTAGAAGCCAGATTGGAATTAGAAGATGAGTTAATTCATGTCTTCTATTTAAATAATACTGAACAACCAGCTACATAAAAAATGGCGGTAACTTAATTATAGAGTGCTTGTCACTTTATAACTCCCAACAAAAAAGGCGCTTATGCGCCTTTTTTATTATTCATATTTTACTGAAGCTATTGCTATTAACTATTTAGTTTCAGCAATAGACAGTAATTCAACTTCAAATACTAAAGTTGAATAACCAGGAATTGAAGAACGACCACGTTCGCCATAAGCTAAGTCATAAGGAATATAAAACTTATACTTAGAACCTACCGTCATGTGTTGTAAACCTTCAGTCCAACCCGCTATTACTTGGTTTAAACCAAATGTTGCAGGTTCGCCACGCTCAACTGATGAGTCAAATACGCTACCATCAAGGAAAGTACCGTGATAATGAACAGTGACAGTATCAGTAGCTGCCGGTTTTGCACCTTCGCTAGCCGTTAATACTTCAAACTGTAAACCAGATTCTGTAACTGTTACGCCTTCTTTTTTCGCATTTTCAGCTAAAAACGTTTCGCCAACGCCTTTTGCTGCAGCAGTAAGTTCTTTTTGCTTGTCTTCACGACGTTTATTAACTTCAGCTTCAAGCGCGATCATGACCGTTTTAATTTCGTCTTCAGTTAACTGAACATTTTCAGCTAATGCATCACGAATTCCGCCTAGTAATTTTTCTTGGTCTAAAACAATGCCAATTTCTGCATTTTTACTAAGATTATCATTTAAATAACGGCCCATAGATGCGCCTAACGCATAACTTTGTTTATCTAAATCTGTATTTAATTCAACAGTTTTTTGCTCTGCATTTCCGCACGCACTAATAAGGCTAATCGCAGCAGCTATAACTGAAAGCTTAATCGCTTTTCTCATTATATTCTCCATAGTTAAGGTAAGGTTGGCAGTAAATTTAATAAGAAACTTCTTTCATAAAAATCTAATGCTACAATTTTGGTTCCGAAGTGGCCTATACTAGCGAGTATCGCCATAAAGAAAAACCTAAAAAACACAAATAAGGCAATTAGTTTGCATATTTTTTCTCGTTTAAGCTTAACAATTATTTTATCTAGCTACTTGATAAGTGGATGTCAGCCTCAAATTTCAGATTTTGTATCTCAATCTGAGCACAACCAAAATGGTTCATTTGCCGCTAGCGTATCTAGCTCTGGTAAATACTCAGTTTCATCTTCTTTATATCATGGCGTTTCCCTGTGGGATTTGAATACCAATGGCGTGAAATACAATTGGTACCAAACACCAAAAGACCAGTCTTTTTCTATGTTTGATGATGGTAATGCAAAGGCTCAAGCCGATAACAACTTTGTGTTTGCCACTGCAATCGCGAACGACGATAGTTATGCGGTTCTTGCAGACAAAGAGAATTTTTCATTGTGGGATATAAGCACTGGCCAAAACCAAGGTTACTGGCAAGTTAGACAATCTAAAGTGGTGTATAGAACCAAAACCATTAACGGGGCTACCAAGCAATTAAGTATTTATGATGTTGTCGATAGCAATAAATGCCTTAATCCATCGGTCGAGAAAAACGAACATTGCGTTGTTGTTGGTAATATAAGAGCGATAGATGTTTCCAACCAAGGCAAACATATATTAATTGGCAAAAGTAACGGTGTGGTAGTTCATATCACCATAGCTACCGGACGCCGCATAGAGTTTTTAGGTCATCAACAAGTGTTGTTAGACCAAGAGCAAAAACCATTTCATATTAATAACGCGATTAACAGTGTCGCCTTATCCCCTAACGGTTTATATGCTTTGTCTGGCTCAAGTGATCAAAGTGCTTATTTATGGAATACCAAAACTGGACAAGTCATTTATAAGTTTCAACACCATAATCGAGTGGTTCAAGTTGCTTTAGATGCTCAAGCTAGATTTGCATTCACCTCTGACAGCGGTGAGCAAGCAAGCATTTGGGATTTAACGACTGGAAAAATGATATCGCAATTACAGTACATTAGTCGCCAAGAAGTATTCTCGTTTGCTCGGTTTAGCCATAATGGCCGTTATTTAGTGACTGGCGCCCCTACCCGACAATTAACACTGTGGGATGTAAAAACGGGGAAACAAATTAAGCACTGGTTAGTCTCACCAAGAAAAAATAGTCGCCCGGCTAGTGCAGTAGTGTATAGTGCCGCGTTTATAAATAACGACACCCAAATAATCAGTGAAAGTTCATCTGGTTTAAGTGAAGTATGGGATATTAAGTAATGACTGAAAACATGACAGAAAAGCTAATTCAGAGATTGGAAGAGTTAGAGCATAAACAAGCGTTTCAAGACGACACAATTGAACAACTTCATCAAGAGATCACTGCGTTAAACTTAAAACAAGCTATGTTTAAACGTCAGATTGAATTACTAGCAGAAAAGGTAAGCTCCAATAAAAGCTCTAACCTTGCTGATGAATCAGAAGAAACACCACCACCACATTATTAATAAGACACTAAAAATATCACACTCATCACTATCCAGTTATAAAACTAGATAGTTAAAAGTGTGACTGTGTAATTTTAGCCTTTATTCATCTGGTGTGAATACACCAATCACTTGTTCAAACTGGCGAGTCGCACCTTGTACCGCGCCTTCAGGCTGTACCATTTGATGATGACATTTTACGCACTCTACTTTTTCTACATTGTTCTCTAAAAACAACACCATAGTATCCATAGAATCACATTTTGGGCAGGTAGCCCCAGAAATAAATCGACGTTTGTTTTTACTCATCTTTCCCCACAAAAACTAAAATTTGCTATATGCGCCTATTTAACCAATTTTTGCGTTAGATTACACGCCAAATACCAACTCTCTTAAAGATTTAGTCAATTCAGAGCTATGTCAGCGGTGGGAGAATAAGCGAAATTTGTGACGGTATAGTCGTTCTCGGCTTTGTCTCCTGAGTCGCTCTACCTCCTGCATCCATGCAGTCGTACATCAGACAAATTTGGTGATATAATCGCGCCGCTGCCAAGCTCCCGAAGGGCGAATTTAAAAGCTTCATAAGCTGTGTTATTGATTTTGACAAGGGAACAACCATTATCTTTAATCAATGCCTCGGCAATTGTTCCCTACATTGCTCTACCTACGCACAGTCCATGTGCTAGTTGCTTCTAAAACTTTTAATTTTCGCTGAATGACCAACTCTTTATGGGAGCTGGTATTATCCCTTGCGTTTATCGTGTGTGACGATACTATTCCGAACATAGATTTTATCCCTCAACTTAATAAGTCATTTAATTCATGTTGCATATATCCCAGCTCAATTTACAACTCGGTAACAAAGTTTTATTTTCAGGCGCAAATGCCACCATTTATCCGGGGCATAAAATAGGGATCATTGGCGCCAACGGTTGTGGTAAATCCACTTTATTTAATGTTATCCGTGGCGAACTAGGCACAGATAACGGCGATGTAAGTTATCCAAAAAATTGGCAGCTTGCATGGGTGAAACAAGAAACCCCAAATGTAGATACATCAGCTATTGAATACGTTATTGATGGCGACATTAAGTACCGAGAGCTACAAGCTCAGTTGCAAATTGCAGAAGACAACAACGACGGCACTAAAATTGGCCATTTGCATCATGAGCTGGAAAATATTAATGCTTACACCATTAAATCTAGAGCCGGTGAATTACTTAACGGCCTAGGGTTTGATGCCGAAGCTCAGCAAAAGCCAGTTAAAAGTTTCTCTGGTGGTTGGCGCATGCGCCTTAACTTAGCGCAAGCATTAATGATTGATAGTGACTGCTTACTGCTAGATGAACCAACTAACCACTTGGACTTAGATGCCGTTATCTGGTTAGAAAAATGGCTTAAACGTTATGCTGGTACCATCTTATTAATTTCTCATGACAGAGACTTTATTGACAATATTTGCCAAGGTATTTTACACGTTGAACAACAGTCACTTAATAGTTACACAGGTAATTACTCAAACTTTGAGAGACAACGTGCTGAAAAGTTATCGCAGCAGCAAGCGACATTTGAAAAACAACAAGTTGAAATAAAACACATTCAATCCTTTATTGACCGTTTTAAAGCACAAGCGACTAAAGCAAAACAAGCACAAAGCCGTATTAAAATGCTGGAAAGAATGGAAGTTATTGCGCCGGCGCATACAGACTCACAATTCCATTTTGAATTTCCACCAGCCAAACAGCTACCCAATCCAATAATGAAGATGGAAAAAGTAAGTGCGGGTTACGGTGATACCACCATATTAAGTGACATACATTTAAATTTAGTACCTGGAAGCCGCATTGGTTTATTGGGTAGAAATGGTGCTGGTAAATCTACCTTTATAAAAACGATTTCATTGTCTCAACCACCTCTTACTGGTGAGTTAGAACATTCCAAGCACCTTAATATTGGTTATTTCTCACAACATCAATTAGACAGACTACGCCCAGGTCATACACCAGTACAACATATCACTATGCTGACCCCTGGCATATTGGAACAAGAAGCTAGAAATTACCTCGGTGGATTTGGTTTTAATGGTGACCAAGCGCTCGACAATATCGACAGCTTTTCTGGTGGCGAAAAAGCCCGTTTAGTTTTGGCTCTTATCGTATTTGAAAAACCAAACCTATTGTTACTCGATGAACCAACCAATCACTTAGACATTGAAATGCGTCAAGCGTTAACCATTGCACTACAAGGTTTTGAAGGCGCAATGATCTTAATATCCCATGACAGGCATTTACTGAAGTCGAGTTGTGATGAATTGTATTTAGTCGACAACGGAACCGTACAACCTTTTGATGGTGACTTAGAAGATTATCACGCTTGGTTATTAACCGAGACATTGAAAGAAGTAGCGGCAAATAAAAGTACTGACGATAAAGAAAACTCAGCAGCCACTAAAAAAGAACAAAAACGACTTGATGCAGAATTAAGAAAGAAAGTATCGCCTCTTAAAAAGCAAACCGACAAGCTAGAGAAACAACAAGAGAAGCTAGAGACTCGACTTAAACAAATAGAAGAGTTAATGGCAGATACCGAGCTATACACAGAACAAAATAAGACTCAGCTAAATAAACTATTAAGCGAGCAAGCCAGTATTAAATCTGAATTAGAAACCATTGAACTTGAATGGTTTGAATTAGAAGAACAGATTGAAGCAATACGCGAAGAATTTACGGCTTAGTTAGATCTAAGTTGTAAGTTGTAGCACACAAATAAATAAGAGATCTAAATGAAATTTAAATTCACCTTAATGACTTTACTCTCGCTTTTATCCGTTTGTATCTTATCTGCTTGCAGTAGCAATGGAATATCAACGAGTGCATATACGCTAAAAAGTGGTGGAGTAATGCCAGAGTCCCAACAAGGCTTGTCGGTAAAACACGCTGATTTAAGCTTTGATATTAAACCAGAACAAAAAAATATTGTGGCCATAACCACCTTAACCTTAATAGCGGATAAACCACGAGCTACGTTCTCCGTAGATTTAGACCGAGTCTTTACGGTTTCAGAAGTAGCCGTTAACAATGAAGTGCTTACACCTGATTTATACTCAAACCCAAATGGAATGTTATTAATTAACCAACCAGTTTCTGGTGAATTTACGGTAACAATTTCTTATCAAGGGCAACCAAGAATTCCGGTAAGAGCCCCTTGGGATGGTGGCGTTATGTGGGAGACGACGCCAAATGGAGCAAGTTGGATTGCTAGCGCCGTTCAAGGTGAAGGTTGTGATCTGTTCTGGCCATGCATTGATCATCCAAGTGGCGAACCAGTACGAGTTGATCAACATATTACCGTACCAAAACCTTTAGTAGCAGCCAGTAATGGTATTTTGTTAAGCGTAGATGAAGACGAATTTACAAGAACCTATCATTGGCAAACCAAATCAATGCATAACACGTATGGCATTGCCCTTAATATTGCCCCTTATGAGCTGTTAGAGACAAAATACCAAAGTATCTATGGCAATACATTAGACATTCAGTTTTATCATTTACCTGAAACGACAGACAAAGCCAAAATACTGTTTAGTGAAATCCCAACCATGATCAACTTTTTTGAACGTATGATTGGACCTTACCCTTTTGGTCAAGAAAAAGTAGGACTAGCTGAAACACCACACTTAGGTATGGAACACCAAACCATCAATGCTTATGGCAACCAATATAAAAAAGATGAGTTTGGTTATGACTGGCTTATGCAACATGAATTTTCCCATGAATGGTTTGGCAATCAGCTTACCAATGACAATTGGGATCACATGTGGTTACACGAAGGGTTTGGTTCTTATATGCAGCCATTATTTGCTCAATACTTACACGGTGATCTAGCTTATAAAGCACAATTGAATAATCAACGTAAAAAGGTAGTAAGCAAGTCTCCTTTAGTTTCAAATACATTAAGAGAAGTCGAACAGGTTTACGAAGCAGAAACAGGCCCAGGTGGTGACATTTACACTAAAGGCTCCTTAGTACTTCACACACTAAGAAACTTAATTGGTGATGATGCATTTTTTGCCGCCACAAAAGAACTTGTATACGGTACGGCCACACCAAAACCTGGCAATTTCAATCCTGTATTTAAAAACACAGCTGACTTTATTAACATAGTAAATAAAGTAACAGGCAAAGACTTATCTTGGTTCTTTGATGTCTATGTTTACCAAGCCGATTTACCTAAGTTAGTAGTAGATAGAACTGACAAGACCATTTCGATAAAATGGCAGATAGAAAACGACAAGCCATTTTTTATGCCTGTAGATATTCAAATGAATGGCAAGGTGATCACGCTAGATTTAACCAAACCGGTATCTCTTCCTATCAATAAAATGGACGTGATAATACTGGACCCTAACAGTAAAATTCTAAAGTACGACCAACACATTGTTGATTATCAAAGGTTTCTTAAAAACAAGAGAAACAACTCCTAGCACCTTACCTCTGAATTCTTTACTATCACTGAATGAATATAATTACTCTATCTGCGTTCTGGCAATTTAGCCTCACACTTTATAAAAATGATTTAGTGCAGTCGACTCTGCTCACCTGGCAAAATGACGTTAACGCCAATGTTAATTTGGTGTTGCTGTGCGCTATGTTAAACCAGAAAAAAATAGCCTTAACCCAATCTCAGATAATGACTCTGCACAAGAAAGTTTCTGATTTTTCTAATCAGTACACCAAACCTTTAAGAGCTTTACGACATCGTTATAAAGAGGACATGGATTCAATTGAAGGTTATCCAGCTATTAGACAAAAGCTTTTAGATGCAGAACTCATATTTGAACAGCAGGAGCAAAGTCTACTGCTAGCCATACTAACTCAGTTACTAGCTGAACAGACAGAGCATATGCCACCAGAGTTTCATGATAACCTAAACTTATACCAAAACGGGTTAACGAAAACAAAGTCCTCGGCTATCGATTTTAATATCGGCCATATGGTCAAATTAACTGATCTAAATCAATATTTAGTTTAGTCCTTTGCCTACTACAGAAAACATTTGATCTAGATCATATCAACTATTAGCTAGCGCTCTACACTGCCCCTATCAGATTTATTTATATTCTTTCATATTGAAAAGGGGAACGTAATGTTCAGAGATTTTTTTAGTGATCCCGTATTGTACTTAAGCTTTGGCATATTAAGTTTAACTGTTCTTTTGGGGGTATTTTATACCTGGTATTTCATTTCGCATGTTGTAAATGCAAAAGGTGAAAATACTGAGAATACTGAAAATATGAAAGGCACAGATAAATAGTTCAACTTATAGCGACAACCCAACCAATATAAGTCGCACTACCTTTATGGCGTTTAAGTTAATCCGTTAACCTCTAAACGCCTATTTTTTTCATCCGCATTCACACTCTATATTTAATCGTTCTCTTTCTAACAAATAAAACTTGCGGCATAAAAGATACAATGTATCATAAGGCCATATTTTTCTATTAATAATAGTATTTATAAACTCATGTCTAGCAAGTTGATGACTATAATTAGGCTTATCTTAATCAGTGTTTTATTAAACACTGCTTTTTTACAGTCTGAACATCAATTAACACATCTTTCTCAAAATCATACTCTTGAGCAATGTGATATATGTTCACACCCATCTTATATTGATGATGTGATCATTCCCGCTTTATATGCAGTCCAAGTTTTTGATGATAATAACCAGATATTATTAAGTACCTTTGCTTTTGCAAAACAGACATATTCCAAAACTCGTCACGCTCGAGCTCCTCCTTTCATCGCCTAAACATTCCTACAAATGGTTTATTAATAAACCTCAAATTAGCTCGGCTTTCATCAAACAAAGCCGTTCTAAATGCGTTAGTTGTCAATCAACATCCAACTTATGCTCGTAAATTTTTTAGTGACAGATTTAATCTTAGATTAAAGCGATAAGTCACCTTTCAGGCGGATATTATGTTCAAGCAAGTTTGTGCTTTTTTAGCACTATTTATCGTATTACCAATATACGCAAACCAGTCTTTATCTGGCGTTGTGTATTCAAAAAACAAACATCAACAGCAAGTACCTGTAACCAATGCAACTGTAGAAATTCATGGCCACAACCATGCAGAGTTAACCGATGAAAACGGTCATTTTGTTCTGCAACTAGAGAATAAAAACTCAAATAAAAGTTTTGAGTTGCACATAAGTGCAAAAGGTTATCAGCACAAAAACATTGTCCTGACACAACCTCTGGACACCAACAAACCAATGCAAATTGAGATGGTGTCGAGTGTTATGGAGCAGATTGATGTGTATGCATCGCCATTACATTCTTCCACTATAGAATCGGCGTCAGCTATTTCGGTTATTTCCGACGAAGAGCTACGTAACAAACATTCTTCTACTTTAGGCGACACGTTAAAGTCTGAATTAGGTGTACATTCAAGCTACTTTGGCCCAGTAAGCTCAAGTCCAATTATTCGTGGTTTAGATGGTCCACGTGTCATGATCACTCAAAACAGCTTAGATGCCTCTGACGCATCACGAGTCGGTCCTGATCACGTAGTATCAACTGAAACATCAACGGTTAAACAAATCGAAATTTTACGAGGCCCTGCCACTTTATTATTTGGTAATGGTGCGATTGGCGGTGTAGTGAATGTTGTTGATAACCGTGTACCAACCAATGATGACTTTGAAGCAGATTATCAGGTATCACACAACACAGTAGCCAATGAGAACGAAGCGAGTGTTAACTTTAGTTCCGGACTAGCAGCGCAAGGTTTTGATAATGTAGCTGTGCATTTTGATGCATTCACTCGTTCAGGTGACGACTATAAAATCCCAGAAGAAGCTGAGGCTCATGATGAAGAAGAGCATCATGACGACGAGGAACATGAGGAGCACGAAGAAGAGTTTGACGGCACCTTGGCAAACACAGCATCCGACGCTGATGGTTTTAATGTTGGAGCAAGTTACCTATTAGACTCTGGATTTGTCGGTGTATCTTTTGGACAACTTAATCGTTTATACGGCATCCCAGGACATACTCATGAGGAAGAAGAAGAGGAAGATCACGAGGAAGAAGAGCACGAAGAAGAACTAGTACAAGGCGACATGACTCAAAACCGAGTACAAGTGCTAAGTGAATTTGAATTTAATCATTCCTTTGTTACTGGCCTACAAACAAAATTCGGCTTTACTGACTACCAACACGCAGAACTTGAAAATGGCGAAAGAGCCACAGAGTTTAAAAACAAAACGTCACAGCTAAAGTCTGACCTTATCCTAGCGGAAATGGCTGGCTGGCATGCAGCGCTTTCTTTTGAATACAAACACTCTGATTTTTCAGCCATAGGTGAAGAGGCATTTACGCCAGCATCAGTGACAGAGAGTAAATCAGTTGCCTTACTGGAAGAGAAACACCTAGGTTCGGTTTTATTACAATTGGGCGCGAGAGTAGAGTCGATAGAAATAGAAGCGGATTTATCTTCATCTTCTATTGCTGACACAAAAAACACTTATGACTTTACGCCTGTTAGTTTATCCAGCGGAATAGTATGGGACTTCACAAAAGGTTATAACCTTGGTGTTTCTTTAACTCGTTCTGAGCGTGCGCCAAGTGCAAGTGAACTATTCTCTTATGGTGCTCATATAGGCACAGGCAGCTTTGAAGTGGGTTCGGTGTATGCAATTGAGTTTGATGAAGACGATCAACATAACGAACTTGTGTTATCCACAGAGCCAACAGAGTTAGAAACCGCCACCAATGCTGAATTAACCTTACGTAAATTTAATGGTGACTTTGGTTTTATCGTTAACGTGTTTTACAACACCATCGATAACTTTTACTACTCAAAGCAAACCGGCTTAATGTCATCTGATTTAACTGAACATGACGAAGACGAGCACCACGATGAAGAAGAGCATGATGATGAAGGTCACGAAGAAGAACATGAGCACGAAGAAAGTGACTTACCGGTTTATAATACACAAGTTGCTAATGCCAAATTTTACGGCATAGAAAGCCAGTTTAAATGGCAGTTATCGCCTGAATTAAAATTGGTATTACAAGCTGACTCTATTATCGCCAAATTAACAAATGGTGAGTACTTACCGCGTATTCCACCAAACAGAGTTGGCGTTAGTGTTAACTATCAAGGCGACAATTGGGACATGGGTATTAACAACATGTTTTATGCTGCACAAAATAAACTAGCGCCACTTGAAACAGAAACTGACTCATACAACATGACAGATATAGACATGGCGTATTATTTCCAAATGGGACAACAAGACATGACCGCGTTTGCTAATATCAGAAACGTATTTAATGTAGCTGCTCGTGTGCATAGCTCGTACTTAAAAGACGTGACCTTGTTACCAGCAAGAGGATTACATATAGGTGTAAGAGGTAAGTTCTAAACAGTATTAGGTTATTTCCGCCAATAAAAAAGCCAATGTATTCATTGGCTTTTTTATTGCTTATTGAAAGTAATTTATAACTAAGTCCGGCTACCTTTCAAAATAAGAGTCAGGCTTAAACATCGCGGCATCATAAATAGACCACAAGTGTATAAGTCCAGCAAAAATAACAGGAACAATTAAAAACCATAATGCATAACCGATAGTAACTAGCATAAATATAACAATTGCAGATAAAACATTACCTTGAATGAGCTGCCCTAGCCCAGGAATAAATACATTACATAATGCGGCTAATACGTTACCTGTTGAACCTTGTCCTGACATACTTTCCTCCAGTAATTAAATAACTAACACGTCTACTTCATTATTTTAGGTTAGCAAACACTAACTAAAATTATACTAATCTGCCACTAAGTGACTTTTATTATCGGCAATGTGACTTTTGCCATTAAACCACCTTGGACTCGATTTTTCAAAATTACCTCACCATGGTGTGAATCAACTATCTTTTTAATAATCGCTAAACCTAAACCACTGCCTTCTCCGCCACGAGCGATATCACCCTGGTAAAATGGTTCAAATAACTTACTCACATCGTCTTCTGTAATACCCGGCCCAAAATCTGAAACTGAAAAATAAAACATATTGGTTTTTTCATCCAACCCAGTTTCAATCAATACTTTATCATCTGAGTATCTAAGCGCATTTTCTAACAAGTTAGTGAACACTCGCTTAATGGCAATCGGTCGTATCATTTGAGCTTTCACTCTTTGATCAAAAGAGGTTTCAAATTCTCGTTGTTTATTTAACTTCACTGACTCAAGTACATCGTTTAGTAACGCATTTACGTCTGTTGCAACTAGCGCTTCTTCTTTATGGTGACGAATAAAAGCAATAAATTGATCGATGATCATATTCATATCTTCAATATCGTTAACGATACCATCTTTTAAGTAATCTTCATTAGGCCCCATCATTTCCGTGGCCAATCTAATTCGTGTTAATGGCGTTCGCAAGTCATGAGAAACCCCGGCCATTAACAAACTTCTATCTTTTTCTAATTGTTTAATGCCCGCTGACATCTGATTAAATGCACGTGTCACCGCCACAATTTCAGTTGAACCTATCTCTTTCAGTTGCTCTGGAAAATCACCTTGACCGACTTCTTTCGCAGCACTTTCCAATGACTTAAGCGGTCTATTTAATTGACGAGCAAAAACCCAACCACCAGCCACACTTAAAATACCAATGGCAATTAAATAAATAGTGAAAGGCGAAAGGTTTCTTTCTTCCAACCCATCCAAAGGTAATCGCACCCAATAATTTGGCGCTTGAGGTGCTTTGACCCAAAAATAATAATTCTCACCTTCTGATATTCTTACTTCCGTTTCACCACCTAACTGCTTTGACATTTGCTCTGAAAAATATGGATAAATTTTAGCTTGTAACAGGCCCTTATCTTCAGCTTGCTGGTGAGTCAGGACTTCAATTTGTGTGGTTTCAATAAATTCATTGGATAATTGTCTAGGAATTTTTATCCCTTGGGTATCGGGAATGAACAATACTTTAACTTGTTTAGCTAATAAGTTATTCACTTGTTGGTAACTTGGCTCAATGACGTAAAACAAGACACTCACCAAGGACACAATTTGGTTAATGAGTAGTAGTGAGCCAACTAAAAAAACGGTCTGACCAAAAGAGCTCTTAGGCAATAATTTCATAACAACTTCATTTCAATTTGGATAAAGGCCAACTCACATGAGTTGGCATAACGAGGCGGGATAAAATGCAGACTAACCTTTTCCGTCGGGAATGAATACATAACCAACGCCCCAAACCGTCTGTATATATCTTGGTTTGGTATGGTCCTCTTCAATCATCTTACGTAAACGACTAACTTGTACATCTATACTTCTTTCCAGAGCTGAGTAATCTCGGCCACGGGCTAAGTTCATTAACTTGTCACGAGACAAAGGTTCTCTAGCGTGGCTGATCAGCGTTTTTAAAACAGCAAACTCGCCACTGGTTAATGGCATTATTTTACTACCATGATGCATTTCACGGGTGGCTAAGTTTAGCGTGAACTCGCCAAAGCTAACTTCTTCTTCTTCCATCGTTGGAGCGCCAGGAACATCTTTTGATTTACGACGAAGGATGGCTCTTATTCTGGCTAATAACTCCCTTGGATTAAACGGTTTAGCCAGATAATCATCAGCGCCCAGCTCAAGGCCAATAATACGGTCAACTTCATCACCTTTGGCCGTTAACATAATAATTGGAATTTGATTGTTATTTTGGCGTAAACGACGACAAATAGATAAGCCATCTTCGCCAGGCAACATTAGGTCTAAGACAATTAAATGAAAGTTTTCTCGTTCTAATAAACGGTTCATTTGCTCTGAGTTAGAAGCACTTCTTACGATAAAAGATTGTTCTGTTAAGTAACGATCTAACAAGCTACGCAAGCGCATGTCATCATCAACAACCAAAATTTTGGTGGTTTCGCTTTCCATTTTTTTATCCAATCTATTTTTACTATGGGTCGAATATAAAAGAAAAGCGTCGGTTTGCCAAAGCATCTCTATAATTAGGTTGTTACAAAGTTTTACAGAGGGTTTTAACGAGGAGGGTTTTACGGCTAATAAATTGCGTTAATGCTGAAAAGTAAAAAGTTATTTAGCTTCAATAACTAATTGAAAGTCTTCTATTCTAACGATTGAAGGTCCTTTACGAACTGTGTTTGTAATACCTTTACTGCCGAAGTCAAAGTATAAACCGCCATACAAAGTGTGATTAACTTTAACCACAACATTTTCCATATATTCACGACGACGTTGACCTAACGTTTTACGGTAATTTATGGTTTTATTTATTTTATTCTCTAATTGAACCATTTCAGCTTTGGCTGCATCTTTTTGAGCGCCACCAACTAAAGAAGGCATATTAGCTTGTAACAACTCTTGTCTTTCTTGTAACTCTTCTATTTGCTGCCAGAAGCTATCTTCTTTTTGCTTAAATACATCATAAGTTCTATTCATGGAAATATGAGTAACCGTATCTGACGGCGCACCTAAATGACCAGCTTCAATATACTTACTAATATTGTAATGCCCGCCAATGATCTTACCGCGAGGCACTCGTCCTTTACCGACAACAATAGAAGCGGCTGTCACATTACAATGCGATATTTGTTTATGTATAAACACATCACGCTTTGCCACTACATCTACATGATTGGCAAAGGCAACATTTACTCGGTTACCCGACTCTAATAAACAGTTATTTCTGCGCCCATCAACTTCTTCATCTAACGACTTACCTGAAGCGCCAGATAAAACCGTTAATTCACCACGACAACGTATGCTTGCGGACTCAACAAAACCCGATATAAGTACATCACCAGAGGCGATAATTTTCATTTCTGGTGAAACATCACCAAGTATAATCACAGTTCCGTTAAATCTAACGTGGCCTTGTTTTGGCGTTAATTCAGTTAACGTGTATACATCGTCAACTTCCATACGATTATCAATTAATCGTGCCAAACCTTCTTTGTTTGCCAGTAATATATTTTCATTTTCTGGGTCAACAAGAGTACCGGAAGTCACTTCCATCCTGACGTCTTTCCCAGGATTGGCTTTTAACGTTTCGCCTAAGACATTACGCCCGTCGACACCCGCTGTAAGTGGTGTTTTTTGATAAATCTTTTCGCCCGGCTTAACCGTATCTATATCACCTAAGTCTTTAAGATCTACTTTGCCATCGGCCATTTCGGTTGGTTTACGGATTTTATCGGAGAACAATTCTACAAGAGGTTTAAATTTGGCATTTTTACCATGCTTAGGTTCTTTACCTACAGCAATAACAGAGTCAAAAATTTCACCAGGGTGGGCATCAAAACTATTTTCCAGTAAAGCCTCAACTCGAGAACGTTTTAGACCAAAGCTTACTCTTTTGCTTTTGCAGGCTTTTTTAATATCATCAACGCTGGCAATTTTTCCGCCCCAAGGCATTTCAACCTGGGCTTTAGCCGACATTTTGTCAGCTGAAACTTTAATAGTAACAACGGCATCTCTAACTTCAGCAAAGTCACGCGTAAACTTCCTTGGCTGATTTACACCGTTCTTAATTTCCATAACTAATTCATTAACCGACTCAACAAGCTCGAACAATGATTCTTTTTTCACATAGGTTTTATAGAATGTACTGTCCGCATGCGCTTTCAGTAAATCAGCAACCTCAAAGATGGGACTCTTCGCATGGCAATCTATTTCAATAGAAATAGCCATACCATCCTGTGAAAAATTAATATCAGACAAAGAAAACCTTTTTATATTTATTATTATTTTATTAGATTAAAAATAGTTAGTAGAACTCTATCGGCTAATTTTATAAAAAATCCAACCTTGGCTGAATTTTAATCATAAAAAAATACTAGAGTCGTTTTATAACCTAGTATTGGCAATAATCCAAACAGCCGTTATCACTAGTAACTGAATTAGCATAAAAACGAGGGCGAATTTTAATCTTTAGCCCATAGAATACACAAGCATTATATCGATAACGTGCTTAACATACTGATATTTTATCAAAAAATAGTCATTAACTTACCAATATACAGTTACCAATTGTATTAAAAGCCGTACAAGCTCAATGTAAAAACAGAAAGTCACGGTGAAAGGATTGTGAAAAGATGCTCATACCTGCAGATTTTTATAGCTCATTTTACAATTAAGAAGCATAAAAGCAGCTATAAAAAAAACAGTAACATGCAGCAGAGCTAATAAGGAACTATGCAAATAGCACTATATAAAATAGCTTTTTAGCTGAAAAACAAAACAATTGATTAAACAATAAGCAAATAAAGCGAAAAACAAAAAACAGGGAGTGACAAGCAAAACAACATTGCTTATACTCCCTGCCGTTTTCAGCAAGAAACTATTTTTGCAATTGAGAACAAATGGAATGCCCCCTTAGCTCAGTTGGTTAGAGCATACGACTCATAATCGTCAGGTCCCCTGTTCGAGTCAGGGAGGGGGCACCATTTTCCGCTTTAAAGACTTATCCCCACTAGCTCTAAATTAATCACTCATTTAATTACTTTAATCGCCACTAGCGTTTTTGCGCCTTTACATAATCCATTATGCTATCGGATGATAATTTAAACATGATTGAAATATCCATACCAAAACTCTTCAAGCCTTTAGCTGTCCACTTATTGCAGGTATTCATTAAATAATAATTGCCGACGCCTTGGTAAAATTGGCTATCACCATAAAGCCCTAATTGAGTTGATATTAGTGAGTCCTGACTATCCCTAGCAAAGCTAGCTGAGATGAATTGCATTAATAATGCTATTTCGTCATCGGTTAGTAACAATAATTCTATGTCGCTTTCAGGGAAGAACTTAGCCACTTCCTTATTAATTCCTACCACATGAACCACCGAATCCGTTGGCATTAACATAGCCTGCAACGCTAAACCTGCGGTGATCTCTTTCGCTTGGTAAAAGCCTTTATCGCCCCAACCAAATTCAATATACGAACTGCGGGGAAACCGGACAGCCAATTCAGGAAGTTCAGCGGTAGCGTTAATGGTTGGAACGATTAATGAGGTATGCCAGCCGTGACTAACAACATAAACTTGATTATCCCCTAAACCAGAATAAGCCTCTGGCGATTCAATGACGTTAGGTTCTGTTGAGCAGGTGGAAATAACCACGGAAAGAAAAACAATAACGAATAAAGCCGTTAAATAGCGCATGAATAACTTAATCCTTTTGAATGACTTGCTTATATCGATAAAGAGACAAAATAATACTCAAACAAGTACTCTCCTTTTTTACATTGCCACCCACTTTAAATGAAGTTTATCTAGGAGTTTAACTAACTGTCAAATTAAGGAGTGTGGTGTTTTTATTTGTGAGCTATTTTAAAAAGCCAAAACTGACAACCTGCATAAAGGGCGCCCCCTAAAATTCATAAAAGGGGAATTTAGCAATTACATTATAAAACTAGAATATTAACCCGCAGGTGACACAATCTTTTGATTTTAAGATCTTAAGCCCTTGCCTTAGATCTTAAAAAGAAAACCAGCTCCCTTATTCATGCAAAAACATAAACTTCAGCACAAACAACGCCGTTAGCGCCCACACGCCCAATGACACTTGGTTAGACTTACCCGTCCCAACTTTGAGTACGGTATAAGTAATAAAGCCAAACGCGATGCCATTGGAGATAGAAAAGGTAAACGCCATCATTACTGTGGTAGAGACAGCTGGTGCGTATTCAGTTAAGTCATCCCAGTCTAGTCCCTTTAAAGAACTCATCATCAACATGGCCACATAAATAAGTGCGCCATCAACGGCAAATCCCGGCAGCATTCTAGCTAGTGGTAAAAAGAATACACCGACAGCAAATAACAAACCTATCGTTACTGCGGTTAAGCCTGTGCGCCCACCAACAGAAACACCAGCGGCAGACTCAACATAAGATGTCACCGGTGGACAACCGAAAGCGGTACCGATCACCGATGAAATTGAATCGGCTTTCAGTGACTTACTTAAGCCTTTAATCTTGCCATTTTTATCTTGTAACTTAGCACGCTCAGCAACGCCCATTAAGGTGCCTGCAGTATCGAATATATTAACAAATAAGAAAGTCACTATGACTGGTATTAAAGCTACCTGAAAAGCACCAACAATGTCAGCTTTCCATAAAATAGGCTCAAGTGCAGAAAATTCTGGAATTGCTAATAAGCCGTTGTAACTGACAAAACCAGTGGCAGGTGCGAACGACTTAGCGGCTTCAGATACAACAAAGAAATCAGTAGGTAAAACCCAAGTCATAATAAATGCAATTAAGGTAGTGGCAGCAATTCCAATAAGAACACCACCAAACACTTTCCGATAACTTAAGATAGCGATCAGTAAGAAGCTTAAAAAACCAAGCGCTGGTGCTTCAGGACCAAACTCACCAAAACCAAAGTGGGTAAGGTCAGCAATAGAAACTATGTTATCTGGATTAGCAACAACAATACCGGTAAAACGCAAACCAACAAAACCAAGAAATAAACCAACACCTGCTGTCATTGCCAAGCGCAAACTCATGGGAATACTATCTAGCATCCATTCCCTTAGGCGAGTCACACTCATTAAGACAAACAATACACCAGAGAGAAATACCGTTCCCAAGGCAATTTCCCAGCTATAACCCATAGCACCAACCACAGTGAAAGTGAAAAATGCATTTAAGCCCATGCCCGGCGCAAGGCCAACTGGCCAGTTCGCATACATACCCATAAAAATAGTAGCTATAGCGGCACCAATACAAGTGGCTAGAAATAGTCCATCAAATGGCATACCTGAATTTGACATGATAATTGGGTTTAAAAACATAATGTAAGACATAGTTACAAACGTGGTAATGCCCGCCATAATTTCGGTTTTTACCGTGGTATTATTTGCAGAAAGCTTAAACCAGCGTTCTAAAAAACCTACGCTTTTGGGCTCATTGTCGTAAGTTTCATCAACTTGTTTCATAACTTTAGTTCTCTTTGTTATACCAATTGCATTAATGGAGTCTTCAATTCGGCGATTGTTTTACCGATAAAGGATTCTGTTTTATGCTAACAAACTCACAAACCCTGACATTTATGTCAACATTTATCAGCCACTCAACAGATGAATATTATTAGTTTATTGCCACTGGTGAAGTTAAATCACTTATAAAAGCTGACACTTATGATAACTTTCACTGAATATGTATCAGTTGTAAAAACTGAATACTAAATTACCAACAGTGTAAGTAGGTGCAAGCTTTAAACCTCCGCCTTATAGAACAAAAGGATAAGCATGTTTTCATCATTAAAATATTTCACAAGTTTGGCTCTAGTGGCTAGCTCATTAATATTCTGTCAAAGCTTTGCCGTTGCAGCAACGTCGGGAGAACTGTCTGAAAAAAAACAAACCAATGCCAATTGGTTTAACAAATTTAAACAGCAAGCCTCTGACAAACAGCTTTATGACTTTTTATATAACATGCCTAAAGGTGCCGACTTGCATCATCATGCAAGCGGCAGTAACTTCCCTCGTTGGTGGTATGAACTTGCGACTAATACTCAGCTCAATGGCGGTTATCGTTATTACACAAAAACAAAATTAACCTTATGCCAAGGTTATGGCCAAAATACATTTGGTTATGGTTCTCCAACATTAACTTTTGTGAATATAAGTGAATACACTTATGAAAAGCTTAGTGCTTGTGAACAAAAAAATTATAAAGAAATTAGTAAATTAACCAACGCAGAAAAAAAAGCCTGGGAACAAAGTATATGGTTAGATAAAGACTACGAAGGCCGAGATGAGTTTTTCCAAACCCATTGGCAACGTTTAAATGAGTTGTCAGACAATCCATATATCGCAGCGGAATTACTAGTACGTAATATGCAAGCGTTTGCCAATGAAGGTGTTATCTACCTTGAAAGTCAATTTAATGTGGCTGGCTTTATAACACCGAAAGGAAAACCGCAAAGCCAAGAGAAAGCATTAACCATCCTTAAACAACGTTTAGCTCAAGACGATGCCAAACAAACTGGTGTTGAAGTTAAGCTGATTTACCAACTATTACGCTTTACGCCTAATGCAGAACAACAACTAACTGACATCTATAAATTTGTTGATCAAAATCGTGACATGTATGTGGGCATTAACATGGTTGGCCGTGAAGATAATGGCAAAGGTCATCCACTACGATTTTTAGCAACCTTACGTGAACTAAGACAACAATACCCTGCAATTGCACTAACTATTCATGCAGGAGAAGTAGATGAACCAAACTTTCATATCAGAGATACATTACTGCTAGGCGCAGACCGAATTGGTCATGGCGTTAATTTATTAGGCGACCCACAAACTTTATTACTAATGCGTCATAACCATTATTTAATCGAAATAAACTTGGTCAGCAACTTGTTATTGGAATACGTTGATGAGTTTAAACAACATCCTTTCCCTGAGTATCTACGCACTGGTATTCCAGTGGCTTTATCAACCGATGACCGTGGGATGTTTCATTCAAACTTAACCGATGAATTCTTTATTGCGGTTAAAACCTTTAACTTGTCCTGGCAAGAAGTGCTAACCCTGAGTAACAACTCACTCAAATATAGCTTTTTAGACCCACAAACAAAACAGGCTATGCTTGATAAATATCAGCAAAACATGAAGACGTTTGAGCAAAACTTTAAACAAAGCGGGGCAAGCAGTTTGCAGAAGCCCGCGGTGTTAAATCAGTTCATTCGCCGTCAATATCCACAATTAACTCATTAGGCTGCCTTTTATGAAAAATGTATTTAGTCACCATTTATTTAGCAACCGCACCTTTAATCAGCTCATTTTTAACCAGAGTACTTTTACTTGCAAAAGAGCTAATTTAAAACAGCTAACCATCGTATTTATCAGCTTATTTTTAATCAGTTGTACCCAAGCTGACAAATCTTATACTCAAGTAGTCGCTAATGCCCAGCTAACTGAGGTAGCCAGTACCATTAACCTAGAAAACAATAAAGCAGCTTTAAAAACTGTCGCCGATGTAGATTACGCACAATGGAGCCAAGAAGAAAAACAGTCAGCTCTGTTATTAACGGCATTAGGTTGTATCGACATTAGTACTAACGATAGCAAGCAATCAACGTCAGTAAATGACTGTGAAGCTCTAGCGCCTTTATCCATTGATTATCCAAGCGTCCCATCTTCGCTAACATTGTTATTGAATCAATTGGTAAGCCAAAAAATTGTGCAAGGTTACAATGTTAAAGAACAAACGTTGGTTACATCAAATGAGACTGGTGACAACATTATCCTTTATGGTCATAGTTCTTTGATACACGCAAAACAGTTAATTAGTCTATTAACCATTAGTAATATTGATTTTATCTGGCAAGTTATTGCAAAAGAATCAGCCTTTAATATTCGTGATGATTGGCAAGATATTCAGCCTGACGAGAAAATATCGAGAGTACGAATAGCCAAAGAATACGATGTGCGATTTACCTTTGCAGATAACGCAGAACAACTACGCTTTATGCCTTTAATTAATCAATATGCCAAAAAAGACAGTGACGATGAAACTGGATTAATTAAAAACGCTTGGTGGCAGCCTTTTTACCGCACGTTTGCTCCTCAGCAATCTTTTATGCCAGTTAAAAGAATCTCGTTACAAGCTGACGGATTTGTCGCATCTACACTTGTATTACCCGCTGATTTAACCAGCATCTTAAATTTGATTAAAAGCAATTTATCACAAACCGACGTGATTATTTCCAGCGAAGATGTATGGGTAAACCCAGCGTTTTATCGTTACCTTGAGGGCGACTATAAATAGTAATAGCTAACTCCCAGTTCGTTAGTGAAACATTAATAAAAAGCGCTAACGAGAAAGTCCAATAGTGCTATTAATTCAAATAGCACTATTAATAAAGCATTAGCTACACGTTAGCACTAGCTTAGTGCAATTGCTCCAATCTAGTGCTGAACAGTCTACTCCCCAAACCTTTTTAGTATACACACCAAGTTTCCCACCTAATAAATTAACCAACAAAAACAACTCCTTAGAAGAGAAAAACAGAGTTGACACTTGAGTCAACTAAATGGCATTAATTCTGCTTTAGTTAGCCTAATAAAATAATAAAAACTAACTGAAACTGGCCATCGAGCTAGTACTTTCGATAAAAATTTAGGGGAATATTCTATTATGTCATTACGTGCATATAAAACCACTTACCTTGCTTCTGCTATTGCGTTAAGCCTTAGTATGTCAGCGAATACTTTCGCGGCAGATGAAGCAGAAGAACCAACCGATAAAGAAATTGAAAAAATTGAAGTGAGAGGCTCTCTAGGCAGCCTTCCTGGACAAGCTGTTGAGTCGGTATTTGGTTTTGGTAAGTCAATTTTAGAAACCCCTCGTTCTGCCTCAACCATCAGCCAAGAGCAGATGGAACGTTTTAGTGTTAGTGACATAGATGAATTAGTTGCTTTTGCACCTGGTACATTTACCCAATCTTTCTTTGGTGTTGCAGGATCGTTAGATGTCCGTGGTACGCCAGGTGAAACTTATTTTCGTGGTGTTAAACGTCTAGATAACCCAGGTAATTACCCAACACCAATTGGAGCGTCAAGCCGAGTTGATATTGTACGAGGCCCAGCATCACCTATTTATGGTCCGGCCAAAATAGGCGGTTACTTAAACTTTAACCCTAAATCTGCACGCGCTAGCGGTGGTCAATATTTAGATGAAAACACTGGCGGCTTTTCTTATACAACAGGAAGTTGGGATAAAAATGTAATTACCGCAGAAATCGGCGGACCAACCAAAGTTGCGGGTAAAGATGCTGGTTTTTACTTATACGGTGAAATTGAAAACTCTGGTAGTTTTTACGAAAATACAAAAACAGATCAAACTGTATTACAAGCGGCATTTAACATTGATGTAGCCGACAATCTTCGTTTTGAATTTGGCGGTATGTACCATGATTACGATGGCAATCAAGTTGCTGGTTGGAATCGACTTACTCAAGATTTAGTTGATAACGGTACTTATATTACCGGTACAGCGCAACCACTAGACACAGATGGCGACACTTATATCTCGCATCAAGAATATAATGCAGCGGGGGTTGATCAATATATTTGGCAAGTGCCAATGAATCAAACAACGGCGGATCTTATTCCAGCGATTATGGCTTTAGAAAATGTTGGTACAACAACATTAGATCCTAGCCAGGTATTAGTAGCAGAAGATGATGAACTGACCAATACCGTTCAAACATTGTATTTTGATGCTATGTATTACACAGACAACGGTTGGGAAATTAAAAACCAATTGTTTTATGAAGGATACGAGAATAACAATGAAAATGCCTACGGGTTTTCTCAATATCACGATAGCTGGGTAATAGAAGATAAAATCGTTTTCTCTACTGAATTAGAACTTGATGACATGGTAGCGCAAATACAAATATCACCGTCATTGCGTTATGTTGATTTTGAGCATGGTGAAGACTGGAAGAATGAATACTTTGACCGTCGTGACTTAACAATGGCTTCAGGTTCACTTGACCGTCGTTTGTTAGCAACGTCAATTGATGATGATTACACCGAGTGGTACGAAGGTAATTACCTAGACATTGGTTTTGCCGCTATGGTCGACTTAACTTGGGAGTCAGGTTTAAATCTTGTTCTTGGTGCACGTTACGACTCATTTGATATGGAAAGCCACACCGACGTCGATAAATTATTACTAGGAAACTATGGTTCTGGTTTTGTTATTACTTCTGACGATGGTAAATACTTATTAAATGACTTTGGTGCCGACTCTGCCAACTATACAGCTGCTGATATTACAGCACCTGTAGATGCTGAAGATACGGTTGATGGTATTTCTTGGAACACCAGTCTTTCGTACAAATTTGATATTGGTTTAATTCCATATATCACAGCAGCTGAACAGTCGACTATTATTGTTGGCCAAGGTGCTGAGATTAAAACCGGCGCTATATACTCAGGTGGCGTTTTCGATAAATCTACCTTAATGGAATATGGTGTTAAAGGTACATTCTTAGAAGACTCTCTTTACTTTGCACTTTCAAACTACAAGCAAGAACGTACAGATACCAAAGCACAATCGACTACACTAAATAACGTAACAGAAACCGAAGGGACTGAGCTTGAAGTGCGTTGGGTAGTGACTGATGACTTAGTTGTATCTGCAGGTTATACCAATGTTAAAGTGATGAATTTAACCGCGATAGAAGATGGTGGTCAATATGGTTTCTTCGGTGCTGAAGATATGCCATTAGTTGAACCTTCACTTGCTTATGGTGGTGTAGTTGGCGGTCCAAATCCTAGTAGCAATAACCCTGAAGGCCTTAAAGCTGGTATTCCAGAAAACATTTACTCTTTCACGGCTAGTTATGATTTCCAAAATGGATTTTCAGCCAACGCCAGTGTTATTGATGTAGATTCGGCCTATTCAGGTTATTCACAAGCTGTGTTACTTCCTGCTTATACTTTAGTAAATGCAGGTGTGTTGTATCAGGCGGATACATGGTCAGCGAGTCTTAACGTTAAAAACTTAACTGATGAAACTTACTACCGTGCAAACTTCCCTGACTTATTTGGTAGTGCAGTTGTTTTACCTGAGCTACCTCGTAGCGTTCAAGCTAAGTTCACGTACAACTTTTAAGCTGTAAATTTTTAATTATGATGTTAAAAATAAGAGCTCAGCTCTAAGACAAAGCGAAGCATATAACCAATATGTTTCGCTTTTTTAGCTTTTAATGACGTTCACAACAATTAATATATGAGGAAATATAATGAAGTATTCCTATCGATTATGTTTATTTTTTGGTTTAACGGCGCTGCTTAGTGCATGCAACCAAAATACATCAGCTACAAGCCAACAAAATAGCCCTATCGAAGTTAAAGTCGTGGTGGTGAACATGTTTGAAATTGGTGAAGACTCTGGCGATAAAGCCGGTGAATTTCAAATGTGGAAACAAGGCCAGAAATTAGATACTCGGTATCCATTTCCACAGTCTTTTCATGACTTATATTACAATGAAGACACTGGTGTTTTAGGTATGGTCACTGGGATGGGAACCGCGCGTTCTGCCTCAGCAATAATGGCATTAGGACTTGACCCTCGTTTTGATCTAACCAAAGCATATTGGTTGGTTGCAGGGATTGCTGGCGTTGATCCACATGATGCATCAATCGGCTCTGCGGTATGGGCAACTTGGTTAGTAGATGGTGATTTAGCCCATGAAATTGATACTCGTGAAATACCTAAAGATTGGAACACTGGATTTTTCCCGCTGTTCTCACATGGCCCATATACAGACAAAACCGTGAAAGATACGAGCCATAAATCAGCTGGCGAAGTGTATAAAATCAATGGCGAACTGGCTGAATGGGCTTATCAACTAACCAAAGATACTCCGCTAACAGATTACCCTGCGATGCAAAAACTCAGAGCTAAATACGTTAATTATCCAAAAGCTCAATTACCACCGTTTGTTTTAAAAGGTGACCACGTTGCTGCATCTACATTTTGGCATGGCAAGTTACTTAATGAGTGGGCAAATTCATGGTCTAAATTTTGGAGTGACGGTGAAGCAAACTATGTTACATCTGGCATGGAAGATACAGGCACGTATCAATCTTTAGTTTATTTAGACCGAGCTGGTAAAGCAGACAAAAGTCGCTTTATGGTGCTAAGAACGGCGAGTAACTACAGCATGCCACCAGATAGTTTATCGGCAGCGGAAAACTTAAAACTGGAAAGTGGTGAAAATGGCTTTGCAGGGATGACTTCATCACTAGAGTCGGCTTACTCAGTCGGTAGTATTGTGGTTGACGATATAGTGGCTAATTGGTCAATTTATAAAAACACAGCGCCATATCAAGTTAAGCCCTGATTAATTGGTGATTAGTCGTTAGTTAGTTGATTAATTAATAAAAATAACGGATGTAGTTAACTAACATCTCACAGCATAGCTAAAGGTATTATTAGCGATTATGGAAATATTATATAAGGTTGAGGATAAGCCACCTGTAGGTACATCGATTTTGCTAGCAGCGCAGCATTTATTGGCGGCCTTAAGTGCAATAATCACAGTACCATTAGTCATTGGTGGCGTTTTAAAACTACCGGTAGAAGATACTATTGTTTTAGTAAATGCGGCAATGTTGATATCCGGTGTGGTTACTATTATTCAATGCCGAGGGGTTGGTCCTGTCGGAATTAGACTGCCTTGTGTGATGGGCACCAGCTTCACCTTTGTTGGTGTCTCTATTGCAATTGGTTTTGAATATGGCGTTGCTGGTATTTTAGGCTCCGCCTTGGTCGCTTCTCTTGTTATGATAATTGGCAGTTTCTTTATGCCAATTATCAGAAAGTTTTTTCCTCCTGTTGTTACCGGCACTGTGGTTACCTTAATTGGCCTGTCATTAATTCCCGTTGCAGTTGATTGGTTGGCTGGCGGTCAAGTAGGCCAAGAGGGTTATGCATCCCTGTCTAATCTAGCAATAGGTTTACTGGTATTAGTGACTGTGGTGGGCTTATCTATTTTTGCTAAAGGATTATTATCCGCAGCGTCAGTTGTTATTGGTATGTTAGTGGGTTACCTCATTTGTTTAGGCTTAGGATTAATTGACTTTAAACCTGTGCAAGATTCGCCGCTAATTTCTTTACCTAGCCCTTTTCACTTTGGTTTAAGTTTTCCAATTAGTGGGATCATAGGTATGTCTATCGCCTACTTAGTAACTATCGTTGAATCTACAGGTGACTTTCTGGCGTTATCCAATGTCACCAAAACAAAATTAACCGGTAAAAAATTATCCAGTGGTATTTTATGTGATGGTTTAGGTTCAGCCTTGGCCTCGGTATTTTCTACTACACCCTTTTCTTCATTTTCACAGAACGTTGGGATTGTTGGTATGACCGGAGTAGCAAGTCGATATGTTGTTGCTATTACCGGCGCTATGTTAGTCCTTGCTGGATTATTTCCAATTTTAGGTGCTATGGTGGTTTCTATTCCCCTGCCAGTATTAGGCGGTGCAGGCTTAGTTATGTTTGCCATGATCATCACAGCTGGAGTGAATATTTTATCCACTACACAGCATACAAAAAGAAATGGAATGATCATCGCCGTTAGTATCGCCTCTGGCATGGCCGTTACGTTTCGTCCTGAATTGCTAAGCCAATTACCTGAGTCTTTAAAGATTATTTTAGCCTCTGGCATTACCACAGGTTCAATTATCGCTTTAATATTGAATATTATCTTGCCGAACCCTGATACGGTTATAGAGACAGAGAATGCAGAATTGAAGGTGGAAAATTAATAACAATGACAACTAATGCAGTGAGCAAGGAGTTAACAATTACGAGTACTCCAACGACCCAAACTACTACCCCATTAAAAAATGCATGGCTTGCAAGCTTGTCTTTAGAATTTAGTTTAACGCCCAACGGCAGCCAACTTACCCGTACCAAGCGCAATGGGCCCTTGAGTGTGCAAAAAGCGTTTTATCCAGAAGGGCGCGACTGTGCCCATATTTATTTATTGCATCCACCAGCAGGTATTGTATCTGGTGATGAACTGCACATTGATATACAGGTAAATGAACAAGCGCATTGTTTAGTGACTACCCCGGGAGCAAATCGCTTTTATCGCGCCCGTGAAGACTTAACCATTGGTGACTCAAAACAAGTTCAGCATTGTGGTATTTCAGTTAAACAAGCCGCTAAATGTGAAAACTTTCCACTTGAAACCATTGTTTATGAAGGTGCCGATGGTTTTAATACCGTTGATGTCTATGTAGACAGCGATAGCAGTTATTTAGGTTGGGATATTACCTGTTTAGGTTTACCGAGTTCTGGCCAACTTTTTAAACATGGCAGTTACACTCAATTAAACCGAGTTTATTGTGAAGACAGGTTAATTTATCACGACAGAATTTCGATTAAACCAGACAATCAGATACATCAGCATATTGCCGGTTTAAACAACCACAGCGTATTTGCGACTTTTATGGCTTATGCCGCGAAAGGACAAATCACTGACGCCGACAACAAAATGTTAATTGAGCAATTACGCGATTGCATGATTGCCGCAGACGCACAGCACAAAGTCAGCGTTAGCCAAATACGTCAGTTACTGATAATACGTTATTTAGGTGATAGTGCAGAAGAGTGCAAAGCCTTGTTTATCATTTTATGGCAAACAATACGGCCACTATATTTAAATAAAGCAGCCAATGTACCGCGCGTTTGGCATACGTAAACAGTACTCATAAAAATTAATTTGAGCATCCGTTTTAGATGCTTCTATTTAGAAAAGAACACAACACAGTCGAGAATATTATGGATTTATTACCAAGAGAAAAAGACAAATTACTTATCTTTACCGCAGCCTTGTTAGCTGAACGTCGTTTAAAACGAGGGGTGAAATTAAATTACCCTGAAGCGATGGCTTATATCTCAATGGAGATCATTGAAGGCGCACGTGATGGTAAAACCGTTGCTGAGATGATGGATTACGGTCGTACCTTATTAACGCGTGAGCAAGTGATGGACGGCGTGTCTGAGCTAATTCCTGAAGTGCAAGTTGAGGCGACGTTTCCGGACGGTACTAAGCTAGTCACCGTTCACAACCCGATTATTTAATCTAGGGTTTTACTAATGAGCAAATCACAAGTGAGAAAACTATGATCCCTGGTGAAATAAAAACTGACAGTGGCAATCGTGAGCTTAACGTAGGCCGCGAGCAGATAACCGTAACCGTTGCTAACTCAGGTGACCGACCTATTCAAGTTGGCTCGCATTATCATTTTTACGAAGTGAATCGCGCGTTGATTTTTGAGCGTGCAATCACCAAAGGTTATCGTTTAGATATTACCTCAAGTACGGCGGTTCGTTTTGAGCCGGGTCAAGAAAGAGAAGTTACTCTCATCCCTTATCGCGGTAAGCGTCGAGTATTCGGCTTTCGTGGTGATATTCAAGGTGATGTTGATGGTAAAAAAGAGGGAGATAAGTAGTCATGGCAACGATTGATAAACATTCTTATGCACATATGTTTGGTCCAACAGTTGGTGATCGTGTGCGTTTAGCCGACACCGACTTATGGATTGAAGTAGAAAAAGATTTTACTGAATACGGCGAAGAAGTCACTTTTGGTGGCGGGAAAGTTATTCGAGATGGTATGGGACAAAGCCAGGCGTCCTGTTTTGAAACCGTAGATTTGGTCATTACCAATGCACTTATTCTTGATCACTGGGGCATAGTAAAAGCTGACGTCGGCATTAAAGATGGCCGCATCGCGATTATTGGTAAAGCTGGCAACCCTGATATTCAAGATAATATTGATATTGAAATTGGTGCAGGTACTGAAGTTATTGCGGGTGAAGGCCAAATATTAACGGCCGGTGGAATTGATGCGCATATCCATTTTATTTGCCCACAACAAATTGAAGAAGCCCAAATGTCAGGGGTCACCACTATGATTGGCGGTGGTACAGGTCCAGCAACAGGCACCAAGGCAACGACTTGTACGCCAGGTCCGTGGAATATTCATAAAATGTTGCAAGCGACCAATGACTTTGCAATGAACTTTGGCTTTTTAGGCAAAGGCAATGTGAGTTTGCCACAAGCTTTAGAAGAGCAAATTGAAGCAGGTGTTTGTGGTTTAAAATTGCATGAAGACTGGGGCACAACGCCAGCGGCTATTGATAACTGCTTATCCGTTGCTGAACGATATGATGTTCAAGTTGCGATTCATACAGATACGCTAAATGAATCTGGCTTTTTAGAAGATACATTAGGTGCATTTAAAGGGCGCACTATTCACACTTATCACACCGAAGGTGCTGGCGGTGGTCATTCACCAGATATTATTCGCGCTTGTGGTGAGCCTAACGTATTACCTTCATCAACTAATCCTACGCGTCCTTATACGATTAATACGATAGATGAACATTTAGATATGTTGATGGTATGTCATCACCTCAATCCATCTATTCCAGAAGACATTGCCTTTGCTGATTCTCGTATTCGTAAAGAGAGTATTGCCGCCGAAGATATTATGCATGACCTAGGCGCAATCAGTATGATCTCTTCTGATTCACAAGCCATGGGACGTGTTGGTGAAATGATCACCCGCACTTGGCAAACTGCTCACAAAATGAAACAACAACGCGGCCCTTTAGCACCTGATACAGAACGTAACGATAACTTCCGCGCTAAGCGTTATATCGCCAAATACACAATTAATCCGGCCATCAGTCACGGAATTAGCCATGAAGTTGGGTCGATTGAAGTTGGCAAATTAGCGGATTTAGTATTATGGAAACCCGCATTTTTTGGTATAAAACCGTCGATGATCATCAAGTCTGGTTTTATCGCAGCGGCGCCAATGGGGGATGCAAACGCATCTATTCCAACGCCACAGCCTGTGTATTATCGCCCAATGTTTGGTGCTTTTGGTAGTGCGTCGGCTAAAACGTCGATGACCTTTATGTCGCAAGCGTCAATTGACGCTAACGTGCCTGAGAAAATAGGCATGACTCGAATGATTGGAGTGTGTAAAAACACTCGTAATATCGGCAAAGACGATATGATCCACAATAGTTGGCAGCCAAAAATTGAAGTTGACGCACAAACTTATGAAGTAAGAGCCAATGGCGAATTACTCACTTGTGAACCTGCGACGTCACTTCCTCTTTCTCAACTTTACTGCCTATTTTAAATAGACTTATTTAAGGACTTACATGTTAAAAGCATATGAACGTTTTGATCATATTCACAGTGAAATTACAGACTCAATCACACTCGATCAAGACACCCGTAAAAAAGCGCGCATTAAAGGTAAAACTGACGGCGGATTAGACATTGGCATTTTTATGGAGCGCGGCCACCCATTATTGGTCGGTGAAATATTAAAAACTGAATGCGGTTTATTTATTGAAGTAAAAGGACTTGAAGAGCCAGTATCTACTGCGGTTGCAACTGACTGGTTGGCATTTTGTAAAGTGTGTTATCACTTAGGCAATCGCCACACGTCATTGCAGATTGGTGAGCTGTGGGTGCGTTTTAAGCCAGATCATGTATTAGAAGAATTAGCTGAAAAGTATGGCTTAACTATCAATCATACTCCCGCTATTTTTGAACCTGAAAACGGCGCTTATGGTAAAGGTGGGCATTCCCATAGCCACTCGCATGAGCATGATGAGAAACATGAGCACGGACATTCACATGCCCACTAGCTCAAATACTCAACTTGCGAGTAAACCACAGGCAGATCCGATAAAACTTAATCGGCTTTTGCAGCTGTGTAGTGCAAATTTACCCGTTGGCGGATTTTCATTTTCCCAAGGTTTGGAATATGCCGTTGAAATGGGTTGGCTAACGTCACCAGAAACAGCCGCAAGCTGGATAAATATCAACTTGGAAGAGTCAATAGCACAAACTGACTTAGCAATTTTACAACGCTTATATCAAGCGTTAAGCAACAATAACTTTGATGCGTTTAATACTTGGAATCAACACTTGATAGCTTGTCGTGAAAGTCATGAGTTATTACTGGCAGACTTAGCTATGGGTAAAGCATTAGTGCGTTTGTTAAGGCAATTAAATAGCATAGACAGCCAAGCTTATGAACCAATTTTAGCGTCAACAGAAATTAGCTTTGTTAGTGCTTTTGCCATCTGCGCTTACTTGTTTGAGCTTGACCTTCTGTCGGCACAAAGTGGTTATTGCTGGACCTATATCGACAACCAAGTGGCGGCGGCGACTAAGTTAATTCCGCTTGGTCAAACTCAAGCACAAAACTTACTGTTTGAATTAACAGAAAATACACAATTGATTATCGAAAAGTCGAACTGCATTGCAGATGATGATGTTGGCACTAGCTTACCGCATTTAGCAATGGCAAGTGCCTGGCATGAAACCCAATATTCACGACTATTTCGTTCATGAATAACAAATAAATTTCTGACAAAAGAAAAGATAAAAAGAGAACAAATAAATGAAAAAACAAGTTTTACGCATCGGCGTTGGTGGTCCAGTAGGATCAGGGAAAACTGCATTATTACGTCAATTATGTATAGCATTGCGTGATAAGTACAGCATGGCTGTGGTTACTAACGATATTTATACCCGCGAAGATGCTGAGTTTTTAACTAAAAATGATGCGCTGTCAGCAGACAGAATTATGGGTGTTGAAACAGGTGGTTGTCCGCATACTGCAATCCGTGAAGATGCATCAATGAACTTAGCTGCTATTGATGAGTTACAAGAGTTACACCCAGATTTAGATTTTGTTTTAGTTGAAAGTGGTGGTGATAATTTAAGTGCGACGTTTAGCCCGGAATTATCTGATTTAACCATATACGTTATTGATGTTTCAGCGGGCGATAAAATCCCACGTAAAGGTGGTCCTGGTATTACTAAGTCTGACTTGTTAATTATTAATAAAATTGATGTAGCTGATTTAGTTGGCGCGTCATTGGAAGTAATGGACAGAGATACTAAGAAAATGCGTGGCGACGGAAAATTCATATTCTCTAATATGAAAACCCAACAAGGTTTGGCGGAAATAATAGAATTTATTGAACAAGAAGGTATGTTGAAAATTTAATTTTCAGCATTGATTTACTCATAAACCAAATTTATACCAATTGAATTAAGGAATTAACATGAAATTTTTAACAATACTTATTAGCTTACTTTTTATATTCAGTGCTCAAGTAGCCGCACATCCAGATCATAGTTTAACTGAGAATTCTCATGCTATTTATCACGCTGTGTTTTGGGCTTTATTTGCTGTGGTAGTTTACAAAGGCTATACATGGTTTAAAAATAAGAAGTCTGAAAAAAATCAGGATTGATAATTAGGGGCTGTTTATAAATAAGATTGCTGTAGTGGATACGTCTTTAGATAAGGCTCCATTACAGCAATTTTTGTCGCTTTTTAAAGGTTAAACAGCTGAGCTTATTTGATACCACAGCCTTTAAGAATGATCTGCGTTAATGAAGCAACCACCTCTTCAAAATCTTGATCTTGCATATTATCTTTATCTAAAGCTGCCACAACCTGCACATTAAAATCTGCGTAGTGTTGAGTAGAACTCCATATTAAAAACAATAAATGATGCGGATTAACCTTGTCGATTAAACCTTGCTCAACCCAAGACTCAATAACCGCAACTTTGCTTGCAAGCCATGTTTTAAAGTCGCTATTAAGGTAGTCATTTAGCACTGGCGCACCATGAATAATTTCACTGGCGAATATTCTCGAAGCATCCGGATCATCTTTCGCGTGCATTACTTTTGCTCGAATATAATCACTCAATGCTTGTTTTGGTTCGTTGTCCACATTTAGGGTGTCGTAGTCGGTATTCCACGCAGCAATAATGCTGCTAAGCAATTGCTGATATAAGTCAGTTTTGTCTTTAAAGTAGTAATGGATATTGGCTCTGGCGATGTCGGCTCGTTCAGCTATGCGCTTAATTGATGCACCTTTAAAACCATGAGTTACAAATTCTTTTTTTGCAGCATCGAAGATAATGGCTTTATTCTTTTGCCTGATACGGCCTTCTTGCTCCTTCACTTTTGTCACAATAACTCCTATAAAACAATTAACGTTAGGATTTAATCTAAACGTCAGCGGCAGATTTAACGATATTAATATAGGCCGCTGATAATGTTAACAATTAGAAAGTAAAAAACCAATTTTTTACAACCTATATAAGCTCAGCCTTCAATTCAACACGACGCTGATGTAATAACGGCTCTGTGTAACCACTTGGTTGTTCTTTACCTTTTAAAATTAAATCGACTGCAGCCTGAAACGCAATATTAGTATCAAAGTCAGCTGACATAGGTCTATACGTTGGGTCTGCTTGGTTTTGAGAGTCAACCACCGCGGCCATTCGATACAAAGATCCCATCACTTGCTCTTGGCTTAACATGTCGTGTAACAACCAATTACAAATGTGCTGACTAGAAATACGTAACGTTGCTCTATCTTCCATACGACCAACGTTATCAATGTCTGGTACTTTTGAGCAGCCCGTACCTTGGTCAATCCAACGTACCACGTAACCTAATAAACCTTGAACATTATTATCTAACTCATGCTGTATGTCAGCGGCCGTTAACTGTTGTTTATTTTTTAATAGTGGAATAGTTAACAAATCGGTTAAACCATCATCCACTTGCTTCGTTGCAAACTGCTTAAGCATTTCATCTTGAATATCACTGACATTAACCTGATGATAATGCAGAACATGTAAGGTAGCAGCGGTTGGCGATGGCACCCAAGCACAGTTAGCGCCTGATTTTGGATGAGCAATTTTAGTCTCAACCATAGCGGCCATTTCATCGGGTGTTGCCCACATGCCTTTGCCTATTTGCGCTTTGCCTTTTAAGCCCGCTTGTAAGCCGATACGCACATTACGTTTCTCATACGCGTCAATCCACGGTTCGTTCTTCATTAACTCTTTACGTGCCATTGGGCCTGCTTGCATACTGGTATGGATTTCATCACCAGTACGGTCCAAAAATCCGGTGTTAATAAAGGCAATACGGTCTTTAGTCGCTCGGATACATTCTTTTAAGTTAACCGATGTGCGGCGCTCTTCATCCATAATTCCCAATTTAATGGTATTGGTTGCTAAACCTAAACATGACTCAATACGAGTAAATAACGCATTACTAAATGCCACTTCAGCAGGGCCATGCATTTTAGGTTTTACAATGTAAATACTGCCTTGGCGTGAGTTTACAAATTGAGAATTACGTTTTAAATCATGCAGGGAAATTAGTGTAGTGATCAATCCATCTAAAATACCTTCAGGGACTTGCTGATTGTCAGCGGTTAGCACCGCATCATTTGTCATTAAGTGACCGACATTGCGAATAAATAACAAACTACGTCCTGGCAAGGTTAAGGTTTGATTATCTACTGTGCTGTAGGTTCTGTCGGGATTAAGTTTTCTAGTAATTGTGACGCCATTTTTCTCTAACTGTTCGGTTAAGTCACCTTTCATTAAACCTAACCAATTACGGTAAACACTGGTTTTATCTTCGGCATCAACCGCCGCAATTGAGTCTTCACAGTCTTGAATCGCCGTTAACGCTGACTCTAAAATAATGTCGGCTACCGAGGCCGCATCAGCTTTGGCCACAGGCGAACTTGGATCAATTTTAATCTCTATATGAAGGCCGTTATTTTTGCACAAAATTGCACTTGGTTTTTGTCCATCACCGTTATACGCAACAAACTTTTCAGGCTGCTTTAAACTCACTTGCTGTCCTGACTTGAGTGTTATAACTAATTGAGACGCTAACACTTGATAACCAGTTACATCACTATGGCTACCAGAAGTTAACGGAATAACACTGTCTAAAAATTTACGAGCATAAGCGGTTACTTTGGCGCCACGGATTGGGTTGTAACCTTTGCCAGCGGCTGCGTTGTCATCGTCACTGATAACGTCTGTGCCATAAAGTGCATCGTACAAACTGCCCCAACGTGCGTTGGCTGCATTTAATGCAAAACGTGCATTCATTAGTGGCACGACTAATTGTGGTCCTGCAACCACAGCGACTTCTTCATCCACTTGTGTTGTGGTGATAGAAAAGTCTTCTTGTTCTGCCACTATGTAACCAATATCAGTTAAAAACGTCTGGTACTTTCTCTGGTGATCAAGCACTTTACTGTGCTCAAGCTGTGATGCTTTATCTGTCGGGTTAACGTGTTGAGGGGCAGAATTTGCTAAATGCCACGCATCTATTTGTGCTTGAAACTCTTCTCGTTTTTCAAGTAAGGCTTTATTTTTAGGCATGAATTCATCAAAGATATTCGCCATAGATTGCCAAAAATGATCAGCCTTGATACCTGAATCTGGCAGCACTTCATTTTCTACCAAGTTGTATAACGACTCAGCAACTTGATAACCGTGTTTTATTACTCGCGTGTTCATAAACCTATCCTTCATCGCATTAATCAGAGCTATATTTTAGTCCCGATTATTTACTAATTTGTTGTAACCAAGTCGCTAATTGACCGCGCTCTTGATCCGTCATTTTAGTCTTATTCATAAATGGCATGTCTTTAGCGTCGACAACTCGTGCTTGTATGCGTGGCGCCCATTGTTTAATTGAAGCTTCACCATTAAATACCACACCACCTTGAGCTACCGTGAAAATGTCGTCGGTATTTTGTTCTGAATGACAGGCACTACAACGCCTTTCTATAATTGCTTGTACTTGCTCCATACTAACTTCTTGTTCTAGCTGCTCAGCACTAATTTCTACTTTAGCTGGCGCAATGACATAAGCTAGCGCAATGGTTGCGGCCACGGCTCCAACAATAATACCTGGCTTATTTTTACCGAAATGACGAAGTACAAAATATTGTCTAACCGCTGCCGTGGTTAATATAAGCGCCATCAATACAACCCAACCGGCATTGTGATTAAATGTCATTGGATAGTGGTTAGAGATCATAATAAAGATCACGGGCAAGGTAATATAAGTATTATGAGTTGAGCGTAATTTGGCGTTCAAACCATATTTAGAGTC
Source organism: Psychrosphaera saromensis (assembly GCF_002954545.1). Classification (GTDB taxonomy): domain Bacteria; phylum Pseudomonadota; class Gammaproteobacteria; order Enterobacterales; family Alteromonadaceae; genus Psychrosphaera; species Psychrosphaera saromensis. The sequence goes on from NZ_MSCH01000003.1 coordinate 408,479, forward strand.
TGGTTTTGAACCATCTTCTACCGCTTTCACCAAAGCACGCTGTGCGGGCATAATGCCAAAGAACACATTACCCGCCATGATAGTTCCGATAACTGCGCCCATGTGCATATAAGCACCACGAGCACTAAATACTTGCATCAAGCTGTAAGATAACCAAGTGCCTAATGCCAGTAAAATAACGGCTAAAATTAAACTATGATCTTTAAGTTTAGTTCTCACTAAAACTTCATACGTTCCAACACCAACAACAATTGAACCTAAGCCATATAAAATAGCTTGCAGCTGAGTAAGCTCGGCAACACTAGAGTCAATAAGGTAAGTTTCAGCCCCTACATAAAACATTAGCGATAATAAAAAGAAGCCAGTGATCCATGTGGTGTACGCTTCCCACTTAAACCAATGCAACATAGTTGGCATTTTTGGTGGCGCAAGTTTGTATTTGGCTACCTCATAAAAACCACCGCCATGGATAGCCCATAAATCACCAGAAATACCTTTGTCGACTTTTTCTTGTGGTGGCGTTTCTAAGTGATTATCTAGCCACACAAAATAAAATGATGCGCCAATCCAAGCAATTCCTACCACTACATGTGCAAAGCGAATGACTAAATTTAGCCAATCTGTAATATACGGATCCATAATTTTTCTCGATTCTTGTTATGTTTTAATAATTCTTTTAATGCGTATTTTAATAGCACTTGTTAAATTTAAACTTTTTCACCCATTACATGGGTGGCTTTTACATGACGTTCGTCACCTAACATACTCAGAATAAATAGCTTTTCAGATAGTTGAGTACAATGCTGCATTCGTCTGTCCATTAACGCAGTTGCATGATAATCAAGAACCACAAAGTCAGCTTCTGCACCTTTAGTGAAATTACCAATTGTGCCTTCCAGGTCCAACGCGATAGCACCGCCAAGCGTGGCTAAATAGAACGACTGAAAAGGACTTAACTTATCACCACGTAACTGTTGAGTTTTATAACCATCACTCATCGTACTTAACATAGAAAATGTAGTACCAGCTCCAATATCAGAGCCCATTCCAACATTGATATCGAACTGCTTAGCTTGGGTAAGATTAAACAAACCACTGCCTAAAAACAGATTTGAACTCGGGCAAAAAGCAATAGCGGAGTCGGTTTCACCTAAACGCTGACATTCAGAGTCGTGTAAATGCACACCGTGGGCAAACACACTTCGGCGGCCTAACAATTTACTCTTGTCGTAAACATCTAAATACCCATCACTTTCTGGGAATAACTCTTTTACCCAGGCAATTTCATTGAGGTTTTCACTTAAGTGCGTATGCAAATAAACACTTGGGTTTTCTGCTAGTAATTGCCCCGCTTTATCTAATTGTTCTGGTGACGATGTTGGCGCAAATCTAGGTGTAATTGCGTACTGTAAGCGGTCGACGTTATGCCATTTTTCAATTAATTGTTTTGACTCTTGATAACCTAATTCTGCCGTGTCTGATAAATCTTCAGGGCAATTACGATCCATCAAGACTTTGCCACAAATCATTCTAAGTTTTTTCTGTTGGGCGGCGGTAAAAAATGCATCGACCGAGGCTTTATGAACTGTACCAAATACCAATGCCGTTGTGGTTCCAGCATCTAACAACTGCTCTAAGAAGAAATCAGCAACCGCTTTTGCATGATCAAAATCACTAAATTGTTTTTCAAATGGGAAGGTATAATTTTCTAACCACTCAAGTAACTGTTCACCATAAGAGGCGATCATCTCGGTTTGCGGATAATGCACGTGCGTGTCGATAAAACCCGGCATGATCAAACCATTTTCATAGTGAGTCACTTGGATGCTGTCATCAATATTGGGTAACAGCTCAGCTGCGCTGCCAACCTGTTCCACTAAGCCGTCTTTTATGATCAATAGGCCATCTTCAAAATATTGATAACTTTCTTCCAATGCAACTTTGGCAGGGTCTGCCAAAAAATGAAGAAGCTCACCACGATATACTTTTAACATCTTTTTTTACCTTAATTAATAACGCTGATTTTATGCATCAAAAACGTTATTTTTATATTCTGTTTATTTTTTCTTAGCTGTTTTCTTAGCTACTTTTTATTTAGCTGCTGTCTGTTTAACTACTTGGCTAACTATTCTTAAACTATCTTCGAATAACGCTAACTCTGGGCTATCACTAACGCGCCGTCGAGTTCCAATACATCACAGTTACCACCTTCTCCACCTCGGTCTATCACAAGGAAGTCACTTTCGCTGTTTAGTGCTAAACAGAAATGATGCCAAGTGCCTTTGTGATAGTTTACACCTTGGTTAGAGTCAGCTAAAAACACTTCAATTTTGTTAACATCAAATTCCCCAGCAGGCGCAACCACGACCAAATATGGATTATTCCCCATAGGAATGAATGCTTGGCTACCTAAAGGATGACGTTCCATCATCTTGATTGCGATGGGCTGCTCTAGTGGTGTTGAACGGAAAATATTAACCAATACTCGCCCGTCTTTGTCATTAACATCTACCTTAGCTAAGTCGTGATAACGCTGGGTAAAACCATCATTAATGGCAAAGTTATTAGCTTGTTCATTCGCTTCAATTACATCACCAAAGACTTTAAATGCATCTTTGGTTAATGGCTTTGGCATACATTTTTTTAACATGATATTTTCCAGTTATGGCTTTTCAGCTAATTTACAATAAGCCGAACTAGCTGCCACGATATGTTGAATAACCATACGCGGTTAATAACAAAGGAATGTGGTAATGCGAACCGCCTGCGTCAATTTCAAATACGATATCAACATAAGGATAAAATCCTTTTTCGTTATTCGCGTTAAAGTAAACCGCAGTCGCAAAATGCATACGGTAAATACCAGCAGGTAACACCTCACCGTCGGCTAATAAATTAGGTAAACGCCCGTCTTGATTGGTGACGCCGCCATTAACTTCCTGCCAATCATTACCCTTTTGGGCAAATAAAGTGATAGGTACATTTTTAGCGGGTAAACCGCGTGTAACATCTAATATGTGGGTAGTAATTTGACTCATATCTATTCCCTGTTCTTAGTGCTTCAGTTTCGAGTTTCGAGTTTCGAGTTTCGAGTTTCGAGTTTAAGATAGCGATTTTGTGATGCGCAGTTGAAAGATTTTTCTTTGTTCTTCCGCGGCATTAACTAACTCTTGTGCTCTGTTATTTGGTAAACGCGCTTGCAGTAAATCAGACATTTGTTGTGCGCTTTTACCTGTGGCACACACAATAAAAATAAAACCGAATTTGGCTTCATAATCTGTATTACCTTGAGCAAGCAGATTCAGTACATCTTCATCTGCCTCTTTAACTAAACCTTGTTCGTTGCCAGCTAATTCTTTGGTGTTGGCGTACTTAGCTCGTAGGCTAGAGACATCACCAATTTTAGGATGACCTTCAAAGGCTTCCAGGTAATCGGCTTCTGCAAGTCCTTGCCATGCTAAGTCAGCTTGTTGCTCTAGTACTTGCTGAGACGCAAATGGACGCGCCTGCACCATAACGTTAACCCAGGTACTTGATGTACAACATTGCATAAACATGTGCGTTGCTTGCTCTGTATTCAGCGTATTTAGCTGTTCTAAATTCATATATTAAAAGCCTGTTTTACCAAAAACGCGAAGTCGAGATATACCACCATCTGGGTAAATACTTAATCTTACGTGGGTAAATGCTTGTGTATTGTCGGGAATAATCTCGCTAAGAAATAAGTGCTCACGATGGGCATACAATTTAGTTTGGATAATAACGGGCTGCCATTTGTCTTCTTGAGCACCATTAGTAAAGTCATCACTGTCGCTTACCATAGCTTCTAACTTAAAGGTGTCAGGGAAGTTACCTTTAAAATGGCACGTATCTACAATCACTTTTTCAATACTGCCTTTGCTGGCAAGTTTAACGATTGACCAATCAGGACCTGGATCACGACGGCGCTTTGTTTCCCAACCGTCGCCCATATCTTTACCGCGACCTGGCATGATCAGATTGTTTTTATCGCTGAAAAACATGTCAGAAACCAACAAGGCTTTTGCGCCATTTTTGATATACGCTAGGTCGATTAACTCGCCATCAACAAAGTCATTCCAGTTCACATCAGCTTCACCGTAAACGCGAAAACGAGCAATACCGCCATCAGGGAACATATTTAAACGTACGTGAGTCCAAGATGTATCTTCAGTTATTTCAAACATATTTTGGCTATGCGCATCCACAGATACTTCTTTTAAGATAGTGTGCCAAACCGTGCTTTTATTTGGTTGAACATCGCTCACACAAGCTTCTACTGAAACCGTTTGAGGCGCGTTACCACGGAAGTAATTGGTGTCTATATCAAAACCACGAATCACACCTTTAATGCCAAGACGGACAATACACCAGTCAAATTCACGACCATTATCACGGCCATAACTACGACGAGATTCCCAACCGTCCATCCATTTACCACGGTCGGTAAATTTACCGTCGATAAAAATACCACGACCTTCTTTCAGTAAGTTTTCCATTCCAGCAAAAAAGTCATCACTGCAGGATAAGGTTTCACCACCAACTCGAGCGCTGGCTAAATCGACGCAATGGGTTTTAAATTTGCGTTCTAATTCAAGTGGCTCACCGCTTAATTTATTTTGTTCTTGAGTGTTTATATCTGACATCATCGCTTGGTTTTCCTACCTAAAAATCTATTAATTAATATTCTGTATTTGTCATGTTCTGACGGCTTATGGTTAGTCTTTTAACTATCCTTTTAACCGGCCTTTTAGAAGAGGACGCCCTTTTGGCTCATTAATAAATTCGTCTTGTTGATAAACATGATGACCACGGACATAAGTATGCAGCACTTGCCCAGTGACTTTACGGCCAGCATAAGGAGTTATGTTATGGCGGTGTTTGATCATTTCGTTAGTAATGGTGAATTCTGCATCCGGATCAAACACTAAAAAGTCAGCATGATTGCCCACTTTAATAGCCCCTTTAACTGAATCTAAACCTGCAAACTTGGCGGTTTCTGTCGACATTAAACGCGTAATATCCACTAAGCTGAAACCACGTTCTTTTGCTTCCGTCCAAATTAATGAAATACCAAATTGTAAGGCCGAAATTCCGCCCCAAGCTTTTTCAATATCGCCGGTATCAATATGTTTTAATTCTGGCGTGCAAGGGGAGTGGTCGGAAACAATAAAGTCTAAACGACCATCCGTAATGGCTTGCCATAAATGTTCGCGATTTTTATTTTCACGAATTGGCGGACAACATTTAAATAAGGTTTTGCCATCGGGAATAGTTTCAGAGGCAATGGTTAAATAATGCGGACAGGTTTCTGCACTAAAACGTAATCCTTCTTTTTTAGCTTGTTCGATGGTATCGAGCGCTTCGTCAGACGATAAATGCACGATATGTACTTTGCAGTTATCGCCTTTTTGTTTTGACTCTCTGGCCATATCGACCATTAACGAAATCGCCTCGTTCTCCCAACTTTTTGGCCGTGACGCTAAAAAGCTATTATATTCTTTGGTGATCTCTACATGATCAAAATTGCCACAATCTAACTCAGCATGGATAAGATATGGCACATCATGTTTAGCTAATATCGGCATGGCGGCACGAATATCTTTAGCTTCCACATTTGGAAACTCGGCAATTCCAGAGTCGATTAAAAACGACTTAACACCTAATACACCGGCATTGAGTAACTCGTCTAAATCATCGATATTTTGTGGAATAACTCCGCCCCAAAAACCGCAATCAACCCATAATTTGTCGTCAACCGAGTCGAGCTTTTCCTGGAATGCTGCTTTGGTTGTGGTTACTGGAATACAATTTAATGGCATATCAACCAAGGCAGTAATGCCACCAGCGGCAGCGGCTTGCGTAGCAGTATTAAATCCTTCCCATTCAGTACGTCCAGGCTCATTAATATGCACGTGTGAGTCGACCAATCCTGGCATGATCACTTTGTCTTTATAATCTTGAACTGGACAAGATGGTGCTTGTCCATACGGATGAATTTTGAAAATCAATTGGTCTTTTACTTCAATACAAGCGGCTTTCATTTCGCCGTCAATAATGACGTTTTCACTTTGTAGGGCAAAATGTTTCATTTTACGTCTCCGTTTTCTAGCTCTTTGCTTTGTGTATTTTCTACCACTGATTGTTGTTCGCCAGTCGCATCTTGCATTGATAGGAGTTGCTTTATTTCTTGCCAAGCAACGCCTTTGCTTTTTTTATTAGTTTTATTATCAGAAACCGATAGCAGCGACTGATAAGACTCTATAATTTCGCCTGCTACGCTAATCGCAACTTCCATTGGCATTTTGCCTACGACTTGCTCTAGCCCAATTGGACAATTCATGCGTTCAACAAGAGATTGTTTTACGTCTCTGTGTTTATAACGTTGTTGGAAACGACGCCACTTGGTATCGGATGCAATTAAGCCTAAGTAGTGAAAATCTTCACGTTTTAAAATCGCTAAGCTAATTTCAAAGTCCAGTTGATGATTGTGCGTCATCACTACATTTAACGTATTACTTGGCATAGAAGCCACTTCGCTCGCGGGATCATCACTAAGTAATTTTGTTACGTTGGCATATTGTTCACAATTAACCGGAAACTGAGATTCGCGGTTATCGACCCAAGTAATATGACAAGGCAAACCTGCCAACATAGGAATTAACGCCTGCGCCACATGACCGGCACCAAATACCGCAATATGAATTTTACTGGCGGCAAAACATTCAAATAATAAACTGGCATTGCCACCACAACATTGCCCTAATTGACTGCCCAGTTGGAAGTGTTCAATTAGCTGACAATCTTTATTTTGCTGTAATAACTGTTGTGCTTTTTTTATCGCTTTATATTCAAGATGACCGCCACCGATAGTGTCAAAGCTCTGGTTTTGACTAACCACCATTTTTGTTCCACTGTCTCTTGGCGTTGAACCACTCACGCCAATAATAGTAATTAATACAAACGCTTTACCCTGGCGGTTTAAATTAAAACTAGCTTGATCCCACTTTAATTTATGCCCTGAGCTTTCAGTAAATAAATGGGTGTTATTCGAATTTGAGCCAGAATCAAAATCATCATCAAAGTCAGTTATATTATTCCCTCTAATCATCAGCCTTTACCATCTGCTTTTAACGCTTCAACAGCCCAAAGCACACGTTCTGGTGTTGCTGGCGTATCAAGCGCAGGACTTACTTTATAGTCCGCGACACTAGCAATCGCATCTTTTAACGCAGACCATACTGACATGCCCAACATAAATGGAGGTTCACCGACCGCTTTTGAATTATAAATAGTGTGTTCACGGTTTGGCGCATCTGGTAATAAAGCAACACGGAAATCTTCCGGCGCATCATTAATCGCAGGTATTTTGTAAGTTGCCGGATTATTAGAAAGTAAACGACCTTGTTCATTCCACACAAGTTCTTCGGTGGTTAACCATCCCATGCCTTGTACAAAGGCACCTTCAATTTGTCCGATATCAATAGCCGGATTAATTGAGTGACCCACATCTTGTAAAATGTCGGTCCGTAAGGTTTTGTATTCACCCGTTAATGTGTCAATTATAACTTCAGATACTGACGCTCCCGTTGCGTAATAGAAAAACGGACGTCCTTTACCCGTTGCACGGTCAAAATGTATTTTAGGGGTTTTATAAAAGCCAGTAGACGATAACGAGACTCTTGCCATATAAGCCATTTGGGCAAATTCAGCGAAACTAAACATGTGCTCACCAACCAACACCTGGCTGTTGGCAAAACTAACCTGCTCTGCCGTTACTTGATATGTTTCACAAGCAAAATCAATTAAACGCTGTTTGATAATTTTTGCTGCCGCTTCCGCCGCTTTACCGTTTAAGTCGGTGCCAGAAGATGCTGCAGTTGGTGATGAATTAGGGACTTTGTCGGTACGAGCCGACGAACTAGCTACCGTGTCTACATCTACCTGAAATTCTTCCGCCACTATTTGCGCGACTTTGGTATTTAAGCCTTGGCCCATTTCTGTGCCGCCATGACTTAAATGAATAGTGCCGTCGGTATAAACATGAACCAAAGCACCAGCCTGATTTAAATGCTGAGCGGTAAATGAAATACCAAACTTAACAGGAGTTAACGCTATGCCTTTTTTCAGTATGCTGCTTTCTTGATTAAATTTTGTGATCGCTTTACGACGTGCTTGATAGTCAGAACTTTCCTCTAGCGTACTAATGATCTCAGCTAAGTTATTATGCTCAACGGTTTGATGATAATGCGTTTCATCACGACCTTGCTCACCATATAAATTCACTTTTCTGATATCGAGCGGGTCTTTGCCTAAATGGCGTGCAATGGCATCCATCACCATCTCTATCGTCATCATGCCTTGTGGCCCACCAAAACCTCGGTAAGCGGTATGGGAAACGGTATTTAACTTACAACGATTGCCCGTTACTTTAGCCTGATCTAAAAAGTAAGCATTATCAGAATGGAACATAGCTCGGTCGACGATAGCGTCTGATAAATCTGGTGAATAACCACAGTTACCATTTACTTCAATATTAATGCCTTTGATTTGACCTTTGTCATCAAACCCAACGGTGTAGTTGTTTTCAAAAGGATGACGTTTGCCAGTCATTACCATGTCGTCCATTCGTCCTAGTTTGAATTTAACTGGACGTTTGGTTTCGTTGGCTAATAATGCCGCGATACATGCCCAAGGCGCAGCTTGAGTTTCTTTACCACCAAAACCTCCGCCCATGCGGCGCATATCAACTAACACTTTGTTTAATGGAATATCTAACACTTCAGCAACAAGCTTTTGTACTTCGCTTGGATGTTGTGACGAAGTGAAAATATTCATGCCGCCATCTTCCGTTGGCTCAGCTGTAGACACTTGGCCCTCAAGATACATGTGCTCTTGACCACCAACCATAATCTCACCAGATAACTGATGTGGCGCTTTGGCAATAGCCGAGTCTGAATCGCCGCGTTTCATGGTTGCAGGTGGGCGAACAAAGTTTTGTTTCGCTAATGCATCTTTCACTGTTAATACAGATTCAAGTTCTTGGTATTCGATTTTTGCTAGTGTTACAGCTTTACGTGCAAGGTCGTAACTTGTTGCGGCTACAGCAAAAATAGGTTGGCCAATGTATTCAACTTTGCCAATGGCTAATACAGGATCGCCAGGGAAAACAGGACCAATATCGGTATGTCCAGGTACGTCGTCCACAGTGATAACTTTTATCACACCTTCGGCAGCTTTAACGGCAGATAAATCCATAGAAATAATATTGGCGTGAGCTTGGGTAGATTGACCTACCGCAGCATGCAATTCGCCACGTAATGATGGACGGTCGTCCACATATATTGCTTCACCAGCGACTTGCTTGTCGGCACTTTCATGTTTTTTGGAACGTCCGACACCGCCCAAACCAACATTTGCTTGGCCTTGCTTTAATTCTGTTTGGCTTGGTGAAGATGAGCTTACCTTGATCAGACTACGCATAATTCATTACTCGAGTTTCTATAGTTTTGTTTTGTAGCTCTAAATAGCATTTTTCAATTAAGTTTTGAGCGACTGTCATACGATATTTATCTGATGCTCTTACATCCGACATTGGCTGAAAATCAGTTGCCAGCGCCAATTTAGCTTCAGCTACCGACTCCTTGTTTAAACTTTTACCTTGTAATGCTTGCTCTGTCGCCGACGCTCGTTTTGGAATGCCAGCCATGCCACCAAAAGCTAGACGAACATTGGTAATTTTACCGCCACCGTCTTGCTCAATAAAAAATGCCGCTAATACGGCCGAAATATCATCATCAATACGCTTAGATATTTTATACAACTTTAACGTTTGCCCTGTGACAGGTTTTGGAATTTGAATCGACTTAATAAATTCTGACGGCTTAAGCACCGTTTTTTTGTAATCGACAAAGTAATCTTCGACTAGGATAGTGCGTTCTTCACCATTTAAATGAAGTGTCATGCTTGCACCTAACGCGATTAACGCTGGAGGCATATCACCAATAGGCGATGCGTTGCCAACATTGCCGCCTAAGGTGCCAGTATTACGTACTTGTTTAGAACCAATACGTTCAATCATATCGCCTAGCTCAGGATAATAATGATGCAAGGTGTCGATGAATTTACTGTAAGGCAAAGCCGAGCCGATAATAATTTCAGCCTCAGTTTCTGTCATGTTGGTTAATTCTTTAACATTACCCACATAAACTAATTTATCTATGGTGGCTAAGTTTTGTGTTACTGAAAGCGCTAAGTCTGTTCCACCAGCGACTAACGTTGAATTAGGTTCACTTGTTAATTCATAAGCCAATTCAGCGATATTTTTTGGCGAAATAAAATCATGGTTATTGCCTGATAAAGCGGGCTTAGGTAATTTTTGTAGTTCGATAAGCTTACAGAGTGTTTGCTGATAATGTTGCGCAAACGAATCTTGCTCTGTGCTTTTATTTGCTGTGATAGCCGCTTCTATAATTGAGCGATACCCAGTACAACGACATAAGTTACCAGCCAATGCTTCCAATACGTCACTGCGACTTGGTGTCTGATTATGTTTATGTAGAGCAAACGACGACATTACAAAGCCAGGAGTACAAAAACCACATTGTGAACCGTGATTATCAACAATAGTTTGCTGAGCGTGATGCAACTTAGCGCCGTCTTTTAAGTCTTCAACTGTGATCAATTGTTTACCATGCAAGCTACCAACAAAGGTTATGCATGAGTTAATAGATTTGTAATTAAGTTGGTCTGGCTTGTTCTCGTCTAGCTCAGCCAATACAACAGTACACGCGCCGCAATCACCTGAAGCACAACCTTCTTTGGTACCCGACTTAAACTGTATTTCACGTAGGTATTGTAAAACCGTCAAATTAGGATCGATGTTTTCAATTACCACATCGTCGTTATTCAATAAAAAACGAACTTTGCTGGTTTTCATAATGTGTTCCGTAGTTGTGTACTGGTGAAATCGAGACGTACAATTTCTGATTGGTTAATATATTAAAAAATAAAAGCTGACACAAGTGTCAGCTTAGCAGAATTTCATACAATTAATACACAGAAGAACATCTTTCATCTATCGATGTTAACTATCTGCAAATATAGGTCGAAAATGCCGATAAAGGGAATGTATTGCAGAAGAATAGAAAAAGGTTTGGATAAAACACAGCCAGCTATTAATTTTTCTGGCTGTTTAGAATGGCGGCTATGCTGCTTATGCCGTGTTACTTGTTGCCGTGTTATATAAAAGCACGGCAATAAAATCACTGGAATACAAAAGCTCTAAAATAGAAACGCTTTAGAGTTTGGATATCGCAACATACTTACTTACCGAGGTATTGGTAATTTGATCAAGACTCAGTTTCTCTATTACGCTCAACGTTTTCACTATCTCATTTAATGTTGATTGTTCATCCGCTGACATTGTTGAAAATTCCGGTGAACCTACAACTTCCATTAATGTTTTATTATTTTCACTAACGGTTTGTTTAAAATCAGATTTTGTTTTTGCACTAGCCACATCATTAATAATTGTTCTTGCACTGCCCAGAGCACTTTGCAACTCGTCTATACCGACAGAACCAAAGGTGTCAGTTTCATCTCTAACACTTAAACTTTGCTCTAAGTCATCAATATAACTTATCAAAGTTTGAGTCATCATCTCAGAAACTGCATCTGCATCAGCCTCGCTAGCAGTGTCGTCTTCACCTTTAAGCATTGAATATTCAGTACTGGTTATTAGTCCATACTCATGCAACCTCACAACTAAGGTTTTAATATCTGCGCTAGTAAGAGAATCGCCCCTGAAAAATTCATTATCAATCGCATTAAATTTTTGTGCTCGAGTTGATAACGAAATATCGTCATCGCTACTCGCCGCTGCAGCTTGTTCGGTAGTAGTTGATGCAGCATCAGAATCAACACTTTCTGTTGAAGTAACACCCGAGTAGGTTTGGCTAAGAGGAGTTGAGGTTGTGTTTATAGTATTGAGCATAATCGTGTTCGGCTAAATTGTTAATTTAAGTACGTTTACTTAAGCAAGAAGCAGTCCTATTTTTGCACTAAGATCCTTTTTTCTTACACTTTTTTTGCATTATTGCCAATTACTCTCAGGTCATAAATACCAAAATAGCTATCTCTGAGGCAAGTATCCCTCAAGCATAACTTTCAGATATAGCTTTCAACAATAGGATCCTCATATGTTTAATTTAGTTTGGAATAAACAATTGCTTTTACTGGGCGCTTTCAGCTCAGTTTTATTTATTACCGGATGCGATACCGATGATAGTGATAGTGATAGTGATACGACTGAAACCTATACGGAAGAATTCACTGATGCCGACTTCACAGCCACGGACTGGACAGAAGCAACTCACAGTAAGGACGCTGATCCTGACTTCACAGAGGTGTTTGATAACACACAAGTGAAACGTTTCGACTTTGTTATCAGCGAAGAACGCTGGCAAGCTATGTTAGACAATATGACCGATATTTACGGTACATTTGGCCAATCTTCAGGTGGTCCAGGTTTGAGCGACACAGATGAAGATCCAATCTTTATGCCTGCCGACGTTTATTACGAAGACACCCAGTGGTACAGAGTGGGTATTCGTTTTAAAGGAAACTCTTCTCTACAAACGAGCTGGCAAGCTGGAATACTTAAATTGTCTTTTAAAATGGACTTTGACGAATTTGAAGATGACTACCCGCAAATAGACAACCAACGTTTTTATGGCTTTAAGAAATTCAGCTTAAAAAACAACTACGACGATGACTCTCAGCTACGTGAAAAAGTAGCATCCGATGTATTTAAAAATGCAGGCATGGCTGTATCTAACACTGCATTTTACACTGTATATGTTGACCACGGTGATGGCCCTGAATACTTTGGCCTTTATACCTTAGTTGAAGAAATTGATGACACAGTTATTGATACTCAATTCAGTAGTGACGACGGTAATTTATATAAACCAGAAGATGATGGTGCAACCTTTATTGACGGCAGCTTCAATGAAGATGACTTTGAAAAGAAAACAAACGAGGACGAAGAAGATTGGTCCGACATAATTGCTTTATTTGACGCCCTACACGATGACACGAGAACAAGCAGCCCTGAAACATGGAGAAGCAACTTAGAAACCGTGTTCAATGTAGACGGTTTTCTTAAATATTTAGCGATTAATGGCGCGATTCAAAACTGGGATACTTATGGTGTAATGCCGCATAACTTCTACCTTTATAACGACCCTGACACATCTAAGTTGACTTGGATCCCTTGGGATAATAATGAAGCATTACAAGATGGCAAGCAGGGCGGTGCACTCAACCTTAACTTCTCAGACCTGAATGACAATAGCTGGCCTCTTATCGCTAAAATCTATGCCGACGAAGAGTACAAAGCGATTTACGACGCTTATCTGTTAGATGTTATTAACGACGCATTTGAGATAAGTAAAATGCAAGCAATATACGATACTTACTCGGCATTAATAGAACCTTATGCAACGTCTGAATTATCTGGTTATTCATTCTTGAACAGTAGTACTGACTTTTATGAAGCGGTTACTGAACTCAATGAGCATGTTGAAGATAGAACTGATGCAGTCACCAATTATCTGGATGAACAATAACATGTAAACCACTGTGTTTTGATTAACCGACTTTATTAACCACTTTGTTAATTCTAAAATGCCATTCATTAATTGAATGGCATTTTTTTGATCTTTTATCGGCTTAAGACTGTATTACAAACTATAACCTTGTTAAAACAGCTTATCTAAAAGGTCACTTATGAATATTCTTGTCACTGGCGGTACCGGCTTTATTGGTAGACCTTTATGCTCATTCTTGCAAAATGCAGGGCATAAACTTGTTATTCAAACCAGATCTGCTCAATCGACTAATATCGCCTCTGCTAAAACGAGCATCAAATCGACTGCCGACAACAGTAATATCAAAAGAATTTATCAATTGAGTCAGCTCAATAGTAACGACAAATTTGATGTTGTTATAAATCTGACTGGTGAACCTATAGCTGATAAAAGATGGTCAAAAAAACAAAAGCAGGAAATATTACGTAGCCGAATAGATAAAACTGAAGAGCTTATCCAGTTCTTCCAACAAGCAAATAACAAACCTGCCGTATTCATTAGCGGATCAGCTATTGGCTATTACGGAATAGCGCCGTCAAATAACGAGATTAATGACGATGCTACAGACAAAGAAAAAGGCGACGATAGTTTTTCCAGTCAACTATGCCAAAAGTGGGAGTTAAGCGCACGACAAGCCGAAAAGCTAGGTATTAGAACTTGCTTATTGCGCACTGGAATTGTTTTAGGGATAAACGGTGGTGCGCTGAAAAAAATGTTACCGCCTTTTAAATTAGGACTCGGTGGAAAAATAGGTTCTGGCACTCAATGGATGCCTTGGATACATATTGATGACATGATTGGTTTAATTGATTTATGCATCAATAACAAGGATATAAGCGGCGCAATTAATTGCACTGCACCTAATCCAGTAACCAATTTAACCTTCACAAAAACATTAGCTGCAGCCATAAATCGCCCTGCTATTTTCCCTATGCCTGCCTTTGTTATAAAACTATTAATGGGGCAAATGGGGGAAGAATTATTATTAAATGGTAAAAAAGTGGTTCCTAAAAAAGCGTTAGATTTTGGTTATCAATTTAAATATCAGCAATTAGACATTGCACTTAAAGACATTGTTTAATGTTCAGTGCTTATCTCTGAGCTAATAAGTAAAATAAGATAAGTCTCTTCTATCAAAGGTGCTTTTCATCAATAAAACCTTGGTCTGCCAGCTGTTGTAAAATAACCGCACATTTTTCCTTTAACATATCTCTTAATAACCGAATAGCCGGGGTAATCGATTGTCTACTTGGGCAAACCAACCAAAGCTCGCTGGTCCTTGGTTGGTATTCAGGCATAACACTGACTATTCTTTTCGCAAGTAAATCGTCGGCAACATCCAAACAGGATTTCACTGCAAAGCCATGACCTGCCACACACCAACGTCTGACTAAATCACCGTCGTTGGATGCGCGATTCCCAGACATTCTAATTTTGTATTCTTGGTCGTTTGAGGAAAAGGTCCAAACGTCATTGATCACGTCATGCAATTGATAAAACAAACCATTATGACCGGCTAACTCTTGGGGATGAGTTGGCGTACCATTTTGCGCTAAGTATTCCTTGGTCGCAGATAAAATCCCAGGCACGTTACAAATTTTAAAACCATACAAATTCGTCTCCGATGGTGAGCCATAACGCAAAGCCACATCTACCGCATCTCGATAAAAATCAATATTACTGTCGCTGACATTAAGCTTTAACCCAACCTTTGGGTGCTCTTGCACAAATTCATCAAGCCAAGGTGCCACTAAGTTACGTCCCAAGTCAGACGACAACGCAATCCTCAGCTCACCTTCCACGCTACCTTGCTCATCCTGCATATTTTGTTTTGCTTGAGTTAAGGTTAACAATGCTTGTTCACACTGGGGAATATACCTTTCTCCGGCGCTAGACAAGCGTAACTGGCGTGTAGTACGAATAAACAATTGCATGCCTAAAGCGGCCTCAACTCGTTTTATTGCAGCACTTGCGGTGGCCATTCTCATATCCAAACTGGCGGCAGCTGCGGTGATACTTCTAAATTCAGCCACTTTTACGATGACCTGCAAATCTTCTAATAACATAAATCTCCTAACAGCATAAATTTCTAACAACATGATTGTCAAAAATCCTTTGATAATGATTCAATTATTATGCTGTTTATCTTTACTAAAGCAAGTCCTAGAATTAACCACATCAGCAATACGAACAAATATACACAGAGCAAACAAACCGAATTACTAACTTAAATCACTAAATCAGATAAAGAGCTTGTATCAACACAAGATATCAATAGCCAATAAATTTGAGTTTATAAATAAAGAGAAAAATTATGAAAGCAATTGCCTATAAAAAATCATTACCAATCGACCAAGCTGACTCACTAATTGATATTGAATTACCACAACCTATCGCCACAGGTCGTGACATATTAGTAAAAGTGAATGCCATAGCGGTAAATCCAGTTGACTATAAAGTACGCCTAAACATGCCTCCAGCAGAAGGCGAAGCTAAAGTATTAGGTTGGGATGCCGTTGGTGAAGTTATTGCAACGGGTGAATCAGCACAAAACTTTAAACCTGGTGATGTGGTTTATTACGCTGGTGACTTTACTCGCCAAGGTAGTAATGCTGAATATCAATTAGTGGACGAACGTATTGTTGGTTTAAAACCTAAGAGTGTTAGCGACGCAGAAGCAGCAGCATTGCCATTAACGACAATTACAGCTTACGAATTATTGTTTGAACATTTAAATATCAAGCAACAAAAAGCCGGCTCAACAGAAAAATCTAAAGAAGTTTTATTAGTGGTTGGCGCTGCAGGTGGTGTTGGTTCTATTTTAGTTCAGTTAGCGAAAGCAATTACTGGTGCAACCATTATTGCAACGGCATCAAGACCAAGCTCTAAAGAATGGGTGACAAATCTTGGCGCTGACTATGTGGTTGATCACACTCAAGCATTACAACCTCAAATTGAGGCCTTAAATATTGGTCAAGTAACACACGTTGCTAGCTTAAATGGCACTGAGTCTTACTTTGATACTTATATTGAGTTGCTAGCGCCATTTGGCAAAATAGCTATGATTGACGATCCAGAAAATAGCCTAGATGTCATGAAGTTAAAAATGAAAAGCTTGTCTTTACATATCGAGTTTATGTTTGCTCGCTCTATGTTTAATGCCAGCGACATTGACGAGCAAGGTAAATTATTAAACCAAGTTGCGCAGTTAATTGACTCAGGTTTTATAAAAACGACCTTAGGCAAAAACTTAGGTGCTATTAATGCGGCAAACTTGAAGTTAGCGCATAAAGAACTAGAAACCGGTAAATCGATTGGCAAAATCGTTTTACAAGGCTTCTAACCATTTGTTAATCAGATAAATAAATATAGGATTTTACTATGTCAAAACTTACCATTGTTGCAAATATTACCGCTAAAGCGGGTAAAGAAGAATTAGTAAAAAGCGAACTGATAAAGCTAATTGCTATTACTCGTAAAGAGCAAGGTTGTATCAATTACGACTTACATCAGGACAATCAAAACCCAGCGCATTTTATGTTTTATGAAAATTGGGAAAGCCGTGAATTATGGCAAACCCATATGAACAATAAACATTTAGCAGAGTATGTAGCTGCGACGGAAGACGCCGTTGATGCATTTATACTGAACGAGATGACAACCGTCGAGTAATGTTTATAGCAAACGCACTAGGTCTACTATTGGCCTAGTGCTTTTTTATATGCTTTTTTTATATGCTTTTTTATAAACCTTTTATACAAACATTGAAACACACATCACATAAATACAGTTAACAATCCCCAACCTCCATAAAGCCTCAATAGAAGCATAGTCACAACACAACCATTATTTCCGCAGCCAATGTAAATACTATTTATTTTAAGACTAGATGGGGTTTTTAAATGAAAGTTTTTTATTTGTATCAATTTTATATTGACCAAATGGTCAGGAAAGTTATTATTAGCCGCAATTAATCAATACATCCAATTTCAGTTCAATTGACCTTGTAATAAATACTAAGTCAGTGACAGAATAAAAAAGGAATTATTGTGGTAGAACTATTAACCGCATTAGCAACCGGTGCTTTAGTCGGTGTTTTATTCTCTTTATTTAAATTACCCTTACCTGCCCCACCTGTTTTGTCGGGTATCGTTGGTATTTTCGGTATTTATTTAGGGGGAGTTGGCTACCAGTGGATTATTGAGCGCTTTTCTAGCTAAAGTCGCTTATTTATAAAGATCATTCACTAAAGAGCGCTTACTAAAATCGTTTACTTTGTTTATAGTAAACAGCACAGCCGAGCTTTTAATAGCTTATGTTTTAAACAGCTTATAATTTTAATTAAATTGTCAGTAAAAAATCCTTGATAGCAGACAGTCATATCGCAGTCTGGCTTGAAACTTACTGAGTTATACTTCTTAACAAAAAGGTTAACTCTTATGTCTACAGCACATATTGAAGCCCAAATGGGCGATTTCGCAGAAACGGTATTAATGCCAGGCGACCCTCTTAGAGCAAAATTTATTGCCGAAAACTTTCTAGACGATGCTAAATGCGTAACACGCGTTCGTAATATGTTTGGTTACACGGGTACTTATAAAGGTAAACGCATCTCAGTTATGGGTTCTGGAATGGGTATTCCTAGCGTATCAATTTACGCAACTGAGCTTTACAAAGACTATGGCGTAGAAGAGATCATACGCATTGGCTCATGTGGCGCAGTACGTGATGACATTCATGTACGTGATATTGTTATTGGTATGGCAGCAAGCACAGACTCAAACGTTAACCGTCAACGTTTAGGTAATGTTGATTTTGCAGCTTGCGCTGACTTCTCTTTGTTGAAGAAGGTTGTCGATACCGCTGAAAAATTAAAAACACCAGTTCACGTTGGTAACATTTTCACTGCAGATTTGTTCTATACACCAAATCCTGAAATGTTTGCTCAAATGGAAAAATACGGCATGTTAGCGGTAGAAATGGAAGCGGCTGGCCTTTACGGTGTTGCTGCTGAATATGGCAAAAAAGCATTAACGGTATTAACAGTTAGTGACCATATTAAAACGGGTGAAGTAACGACAGCTGATGAACGTGAAACGACGTTTAAAGATATGATGGAATTAACGTTAGAAAGTATTCTGTAACGTAAAAAACGCTTTCTATATAAAGCTTCTGGCTTAAAAAACAGATACAAAAAAGGGTTAACTGATTCAGTTAACCCTTTTTTAATACTCAAGATTTGTTATCTAACCTAAGCTTTATTTAAAGTTTAGTTCCGTTAAGAAGCTAGTACCATAATCCATATCTTCAACGTTAAACAACTCAGCAACCGTTTGTCCTAAGTCGGCAAACGTTTTACGCTCACCTAAGTCAACGGCACCAATATTATGATGATAAGCCAATACTGGAACATACTCACGAGTATGGTCGCTGCCCGGCCAAGTTGGATCACAACCATGATCGGCAGTTAACAGGAGTACATCGTCATCCGCCATTGCTGCGTATACTTCTGGCAATCTAGCATCAAACGCTTCTAATTCTTGCGCGTAACCAACGGGGTTACGTCTGTGACCAAAGTCTTGGTCAAAATTAACTAAGTTAGTAAAAATCAACGTGTTGTCATTGGCTGTTTTTATATGCTTTATGCTGGCATCTAACAGGGCATCTAAACCAGTCGCTTTGGTTTTTTCACTGATACCTTGATGAGCAAATATATCCGCTATTTTACCTACGCTTATTACGTGTGTTCCAGCCTCTGCTATTTTATCTAATACCGTTGGTGCAGGCGGTAATACTGAATAATCACGACGATTACCAGTTCTTGCAAATTCAGCAGGTGTTTCACCAACAAAAGGTCTGGCGATAACACGCCCAATATTTAAGTCGTCCAACTGCTCTCGCACGATTTCACAATATTTATATAAATTGTCGAGACCAAAATGGGTTTCATGTGCAGCAATTTGGAAAACACTATCGCCCGAGGTATAACAAATTGGTAAACCCGTTTTTATATGTTCTTCACCTAACTGCTCTAAAATTGTAGTGCCAGATGCATGGCAATTACCTAACATTCCGTCAAAGCCAGTCGCTTTATTTATCTTGTCAATTAAGTCGCTAGGGAACGAGTTTTCTTTATCAAGGAAGTAACCCCAATCAAATAATACCGGAACACCAGCCATTTCCCAGTGTCCACTTGGCGTATCTTTACCTGTGCTGATCTCGCGAGCATAGCCATGAGCACCTTTACTAGCCAATCCACCTTTATGAGGTACTGAAATATTGGATGCGCCTTTGCATGCGTCAAATAATCCTAAAGCCGCCAAATTAGGTAAATTTATTTCATTACCCGTTTCATCTAAATAGGCTTTAGCCAAATTTGCTAAGGTATTTGCCCCAACATCACCAAAGCTTTCAGCATCAGGAGAATACCCTATACCAAAACTATCCATTACTAATATAATTGCTGTAGACATTACGAGCCCTATTCGATGTATAAACCGAAATAATTTATGTATAAACTACGTATAAAAACATGACCACATGGTCAACTTGTGTTAATTTATCATCATTTGAAATTAGGGTAAACGATGATATTAAGATCACAGCAATAACAATTGTCGCTGTGTGAAAAATCATTTCCTAAAATGCACTTATATCATTTGGCTTTTTGGATTAATTTGCTAGTCTATTCACCGAATTTTATGAACCTGCGTAACCAACAGGCAAGACATTGAAACCAACTATTATTACAATTGCAGGTCCGTCTGCATCAGGCAAAACACTGTTTGCACAAACAATTCATGACGAGTTAATTGAAGAGTTGGGTGAAGGTGGAATATCCATCATATACGAAGATGCCTACTATCGAGATCAATCTCACCTCTCAATGGAAGAACGTGTTGAAACCAACTACGATCATCCAGATGCATTTGAACATGACTTATTAACTGAGCACTTAGAAAAGCTCACTAATAACGAACCAATTCAAAGTCCAGTATATTGTTACAAAACACATACTCGAACGGCTGAAACTAACGCTTTTGCTCCAACCAAAATAATTTTGGTTGAAGGTATTTTATTACTTTCTAATAAAAAACTCAGAGAGCAGTTTGATATTAAAGTGTACATGGATACTCCTTTGGATATTTGTTTAATCCGAAGAATTAAACGTGACATTGTTGAACGTCAACGTAGTGTTGAGTCGGTTACCAACCAGTATTTAGAAACGGTAAGACCTATGTACCATCAGTACATTGAACCTTCCAAAGCTTGGGCTGACATTGTTGTCACAAGAGGCGGAAAAAATAGAATGGCGATTGAAGTAATAAAAGCAAAAATTCGCCAAATTTCACAACTACCACCACAAAAATAATTAAAAAAGGGTGATCATGGATTTATCAATGCTTAGAGGTTTAGTAGGGATTGTAGCGTTACTCGTTATCGCCTACACCTTATCAGACGGTAAAAAACAAATTAACTATCGTACAGTAGGATTCGCTTTTGCGGTTCAGCTTTTACTTGGAGCCTTTGTTTTATATCTTCCATTTGGTAAAGACGTTTTATTGTCTATTACTGGTGGCGTTCAAGGTGTTATTGATAGCGCCAAAGAAGGTATTAACTTCTTGTTTGGTGGCTTAGGCACAGACGCCATGTACAGCAATGGCGTTGGCTTTGTATTTGCTATCCGTGTTTTACCTAATATTATCTTTTTCTCATCTTTAATCGCGGTTCTTTATTATTTAGGCGTTATGCAATGGGTAATAAAAATCATTGGCGGTGGATTACAAAAATTATTAAAAACCAGTAAAGCAGAATCTCTTTCTGCCACCGCAAATATTTTTGTTGGGCAAACTGAAGCGCCATTGGTTGTGCGCCCTTATATTGCAAAAATGACCCAATCAGAATTATTTGCCATTATGGTTGGTGGTTTAGCTTCAGTTGCAGGCTCGGTAATGGTTGGTTATGCCGGACTTGGTATTGAACTAAAATACCTAATTGCTGCATCTTTTATGGCCGCCCCTGGTGGTTTATTAATGGCAAAAATAATTTGTCCTGAAAAAGAACCTGAAAGAATAATTGAAGAATCAGTCGAGATTGATAAATTTGACGAAAATAAACCGGCAAATGTAATTGACGCTGCTGCCTCTGGTGCAGCATCAGGCCTTAAATTAGCAGTAAATGTTGGTGCTATGTTATTGGCCTTTATTGCATTAATAGCTTTGTTTAATACGATTGTTGGCGGCATATCTAGCATGTTTGGTTTTGAAGGTATTACCATCGAATTTATTCTTGGTTACCTGTTTGCACCATTTGCCTTTATCGTCGGTGTACCATTTGAAGAAATGTTACAAGCTGGTAGTTTTATTGGTCAAAAGGTTGTGATTAATGAATTCTTTGCTTACACAAACTTTGTCGACGTCAAAGGTGCATTGTCACCGGTAACTCAAGTCATTATTACCTTTGCTTTGTGTGGTTTTGCTAACTTATCATCTATCGCTATTTTACTTGGTGGTATTGGTTCAATGGCGCCGAGCCGTCGTCCAGATATCGCAAGACTTGGTATGCGCGCTATGATTGCCGCAACCTTAGCTAATCTTATGAGCGCCGCAATTGCTGGCTTCTTCTTTGCCTTGTAGGCCTGACGTTAGGAAATGAATATGACTGACTTAAAAGCAGTAGCACAACGTGCATTATCCTTAATGGATTTAACCAGTTTAACCAATACAGAAACCGATGCTGACATTATCAAATTATGTCAGCAAGCCAAATCACCAGCTGGTGAAACTGCCGCTATTTGTATTTACCCACGATTTATACCACTGGCAAAAAAAATACTAAAAGCGCAAGAAACTCCGCATGTAAAAATAGCCACTGTGGCTAACTTCCCTGCAGGCAATGACGATTTAGACATTGCCCTTGCTGAAACCAAAGCGGCTGTTGCTTATGGCGCTGATGAAGTCGACTTAGTATTTCCATACAAAGCCTTAATAGCTGGTAATGAAAATATTGGCTTTGATATGGTCAAAGTGTGTAAACAGGCTTGTATTGGTAAAGCCAAATTAAAAGTGATCATTGAAACCGGTGAATTAAAAACACCTGAGTTAATTAAACGAGCAAGTGAAATTGCCATTAATGCCGGTGCTGACTTTATTAAAACATCAACCGGTAAAGTAGCCGTTAACGCAACACCTGAAGCTGCTAAAATTATGTTAGAAGTGATTAAAAACAAAAATATAGATGTTGGTTTTAAACCTGCTGGCGGCGTTAAAAATGCACAAGATGCTGATGTATATTTATCACTAGCGGATCAAATCCTTGGTGAAGAATGGGCAACAGCTGAGCATTTCCGATTTGGAGCCAGTAGCTTATTAGCAAGCCTGCTAGATACCTTAGGCCATAAAGTTGATACGAGTTCAGCAAGCGGTTATTAATTCCTAACTAGTTGCTATCAATACTAGAATACTAAATACATCAGACAATAAAGAAGCAGACTATGGCACAACTTTACTTTTATTATTCGTCAATGAATGCCGGAAAATCTACTCATTTATTGCAGTCATCGTATAACTATCATGAGCGTGGATTGCGCACCGCAATCTACACAGCTCAAATTGATGACCGTTTTGCTAAAGGTAAAGTTGCTTCAAGACTAGGTATAGATGCCGACGCTTATTTGTTCGACGACAGTAAAAACTTATTGTCTGAAATTGAACAAATGCACGCAGATCAAAAATTAGATTGTGTACTGATTGATGAAGCCCAATTCTTAACCACCGAACATGTTAAGCAATTAACCGACGTGGTGGACCTATTAAATATTCCAGTCCTCGCTTACGGTATTCGTACCGACTTCTTAGGGCAAACCTTCTCAGGTAGCGCCGCATTATTAGCCTGGGCTGATAAATTAGTTGAGTTAAAAACCATTTGCCATTGTGGCCGCAAAGCCAATTTTGTTATTAGACAAGACGCCAATGGCATAGCAGTAAAAGATGGTGCGCAGGTGGAAGTTGGCGGTAACGAACGTTACGAACCACTTTGCCGAGCTCACTTTAAACAGCTAGTTTGGAATTAATTGAAGCTTAATGTCTTAACGAAACACAATCACTTATTCATACACTAACGGGAAAAACATGGCCATTTTTGAAAGCACTCATCCACTGGTAAAACACAAAGTTAGTTTGTTACGTGACATTGATATATCCGTTAAAGCGTTTCGTGAGCTAACTAAAGAAGTTGCCGTATTACTTACTGTAGAAGCCACACAACACTTTGAATTAACACAAGTGCCACTTACTTGCTGGTCAGGTGACATTCAAGTTCCTATGGTCGCAAAACCTCAACCAACCTTAGTGCCAATTTTAAGAGCTGGTTTAGGTATGTTAGATGGTGCATTAACTATCTTACCTTGTGCCAAAATAAGTGTGGTTGGCTTACGCCGTGATGAAAAGACTTTAGATCCAGAAACTTACTACGAAAACATAATCAACGATATTGAAAGCAGAACGGCAATTATTATTGACCCTATGTTAGCCACTGGTGGCACGGCCATCTCAACCATAGATTTGCTTAAAAAATCAGGCTGTAAACACATAGTTGCTTTGTTTTTAGTTGCAGCACCAGAAGGCATTCAAGCATTAGTCGATGTGCATCCAGATGTGGATTTGATCATAGGTACAATAGATGAAAGATTGAATGAAAATGGATACATTTTGCCTGGTTTAGGCGATGCGGGTGATAAGATATTCGGCACGCTTTAGGTTTGAAGGCTATAAGGCTATAAGGCTATAAGGCTATAAGGTTTTAAGGTTTTAAGGTTTTAAGGTTTTAAGGTTTTAAGGCTATAAAGCTGGAAGGTTTTAGGGTTTGAAGGCTTTAAGTTTTAATTATCAGTGGAGAGAGCCGAGTTGCGAATCTTAACTCGTATCTCGGCTCTCGCAGCTCGATACTAATATTTAACTATAAATCACTGGCGCTAGCTTTGGCTTAGCGTCTGAGAAGCTCAATGCTCCTAGATATTGCTCTGCCGCTAACTTTGCTCCAGCTTCATCTTTCGCATGCACACGTGCTATTACATCGCCAGATGTTACCTTTTCACCAAGTGGTAAAATAGCATCAAAACCAACAGTGTGATCAACCAACTGACCTGGTGCAGTTCTTCCTCCACCTAAGCCAACCACTGACATACCAATATCACGAGTATTCATTTGTGCTAAATAGCCACTTTGCGCCGCTTTAATATCAACAATCACGTTAGCTTTTTGCATTGCTGCCCAAGGCTGTTCAATATAATTTGTTGGACCGCCTAACGCTGCAACCATCTTGTCAAAAATCTCAGCTGCTTTGCCTGAGTCTAAGGCGTTATTAATTTGTTTTTCTGCTGAACTCGCATCAAGTGCTAAACCAGAATTAACCAACATAGCCGTCGCTAGAGACTTCACCACGGTATGTAAACGTGGGTCAATAAATTCACCCGTTAAATACTGTACAGTCTCAAACATTTCAAGCGCATTACCTGCAGTGACACCAAGTACTTGGTTCATGTCGGTAATAATCGCTTGGGTTTTTACCCCTGCGTTATTGGCCACACTGCTGATGCTTTCTGCCAATGCTTGTGCATCTTCTAATGACGTCATCATAGCGCCATTACCGACTTTCACATCCATCACTAACGTATCAAGACCTGCCGCTAATTTTTTAGATAAAATAGAAGCGGTGATCAATGGAATAGACTCTACCGTTGCAGTGACATCTCTGATTGAATAAAGACGTTTGTCCGCCGGAGCCAAATTATCAGTTTGCGAAATAATAGCAACGCCTAGCTCTTTTACTATTTTCTTGAACTGAGGAATAGTTGGCTGAACGTTAAAGCCTGCAATACTTTCTAACTTATCAGACGTACCACCAGTGTGGCCTAAACCACGGCCAGAGATCATAGGAACATAACCACCACACGCGCCAACAATAGCAGCCAGCATAAAGCTAACTTTGTCACCAACACCACCCGTTGAATGTTTATCAACGATAGGGCGGTCATAACCTTCCCAGCTTAAAACGTCGCCTGAGTGCATCATGGATGTGGTTAATGTTACTTTTTCTTCGGTGTTTAAGCTGTTTTGGAAAATAGCCATTGCCATCGCGCCCACTTGAGCATCTGAAAACGAACCGTCGACTAAGCCATCAACAAAGCGCTGAATTTCTTGTTGCTTTAATACACCACCATCACGTTTTATTCTTATAATTTCTTGAGGTAATAACATGTACTTGTCCTTAAACGTTAGATAATTGTTTTGGTGTAAAGGCATCCGGTAAAAGACCAGATACTGTCCATATTTTTTGTACATTTTTATGATTTACCGCAACCACAGGTGCATCGTTGGCAAAGAACTCAGAGATCACTTGTCTGCAAGCGCCACAAGGTGGTGTTAACTCATCTTGTTCTGTGTAAATCACGATAAGCTGAAATTCCTGCTCACCATTAATAACGGCATTACTAATACAGTTACGCTCAGCACAAACCGTTAAACCGTAAGACGCATTTTCAACGTTACAGCCTTTAACAATATTACCGTTAGCAGTTAATGCCGCAGCACCAACATGGAAGTTGCTATAAGGTGCATAAGCCTTGTTGTATGCGTCTTTGGCAGCATCTACAAGTTCTTGAGTAAGTAGCTCTTTTAAGTCAGTCATAATAGTTTCATTGTTATTATCGTCATTCATACAATAGCATTGTTGACCATTTGGTCAAGTAATAACTATTGTGTGTTAATCACTTTATTTTGCTCATAAAAAAACCGCACTAAATAGTGCGGTTTTTAATTTAAGGCTTAATCAAATTCGATTAGAATTTATATTTAATACCAATTTTAGCGCTCCAAGTAGACTCTCTGTCTTGGAACTCAACTGGTGAATCACCAGCTTCTACGCCATTACTTTCATAAACGTATTGGCCAGCATCATTGATTGAGTAACCAAATATTGCGTCACTTGTTGAACCAAATGGGTTTTGATAAACACGCGCTGATTTAGCATCAATTAATGCTAATGCATTGTTGATATCTATATAGAATATACCTTTATGACCATCTAAGAAGCCAGGTAACTCTTGTTCAAAGCGTAAATCCATTGTAGTTGTCCATGGACCACGGAATGAATTTTTATCTAAATAACCACCGCTTGTTGAAGCACCAATAGTATTTAAATCAGCAATGATTTCTTCATAGCTTAAGCCATTAACAAAATCGACAGCTGGATCATCAGCACCTGTTGGGATATAAGCTAACGCACTAGTTGTTAAATCTAGGTTACCAGATAACCCATCTTCATCATTAGTTCCAAGTAACCAGCTGTATGGTTTAGCTGATTTACGTTCCCAGAACATTGAGAAGTTAGAGTTATAACCAGAAACTAGTTCAGTATTATAAGAAAGACTAAATGTTAGTCGATGCTTAGTCTCAAATGCTGACGTTCCAATCTCAGGACTTTCAGGGTCAATTACAGGGTTATATTCATAAGCTGTATTTGTTGAAGTACCTGTAGCTGAAATACGATCTTGTACATCAGAGTGAGTGTATGAGAAGTTAGCATTAAAGCCACTTTCAAAACGTTTAGCAATTGAAAGTGATTCAATCAGTGTATGTCCACCTGAACTATTGCTCAGTAGAGTATCACGATTGCTTCTATTTTCATCCGTTCTAGTATAGATAGGACGACCTTCAACTGTGTATCCGTCGATACCTTTAGAAGTATCTAGGGTACGTGATAAATCAGACCAGATAAGATCAGTTTCAATATCCTTATACAACACCTCAGCACTAACATACCAGTCTTCACCTAGACCGATGCTAGATAAATCGGCTGTATAATCAGCAGCAATGCTGTACTGCCAAGTTGTAGGTATATCAAATCCAGGAGCAATAGCATCTATATTAGTATTAGAACCACCAAGTTCACTCGCCGCAACTGCATCTTGTGCAATTTGAGGAATAGAGCTTGGATCTGCACTATCTAAGATTGCTGAATCAGAATATGTGTCATATGAAGCTATACGAGAACCATCGTTGGTAAATGCATTTGAAATAAATACATTAGGGCGTCCACCACTAAAGCGACCAGCACCACCACGAACCACTAGGTCGTCAGCAACATCCCAAGTGAAACCTACACGAGGCAAGAATAATGAAGCACCATCTAGATTTTCGGTATTATCAAATCCGTAACGGTCAACAAAACCAGAATTTAAATTTGGAGTATCGTCGTTAAATGTACGCTCGTAACGAATACCGTATGTCAGATTAAACTCATCTGTCATATCCCAGCTATCTTCAACATACAATGTGTTTGTACCAAGTGAGAATTCAGCTGCTGCATCATCACGATTTAAAGTTGGATTGTTTTGATATTCAAAGCCATAAGCTTCACCAGCTTCAAATTCATCAATACTACCGAAATACCATGAACCTAAGTAGTGTTGCATAAAGATGTTAAATACATCTACTTTCTCATATTCCCAACCAAATGAAATCGCATGATCATCCAATAAGTATTCACCGCCTAGGCGCATTTGGAATGTTTCATTAGTAAGCTCATTGGCATGACGGCTATCATCAGAACCAAGCATAACTTTTGCTGGGTATTTGTCATCGGTTAAGCTAATTTTTACTTCACCAAAATCATAACCACCTAATGATACTTGTCCGTTAACACTTTCTTTGTATGAAATTTTAGCTTCTGTTGAGAAGTTATCAGACCAAAATGAGTACAACTGAGCTACATAAGTGTCATATTCGTTTGAACGGTTATACCAGTGAGAAGACAGGTATAATTCGTTTGAATAACCAGCGCCCATATTACCAGCACTATTACTAAAGCCGTGTGAGTAAGCAAATGAAGCACGGTGATCGTCGTTTATATTCCAATCAAGTTTTAATGAATATTTTTCATCTTCAAGAGGAATTGAATCATCCCAGCTACCAGCATCATAGCCATACTTATCTTTAGCTATGCTTATAATTCTATCTACTTGAGCTTGACTAATGTCATTAGCACCAACAGCGGCATTTGAATCTTCAGGGCCTTTTGTTGGTGAACTAGGAGATTCGAATGTTTCGTAAGCCGCAAAGAAAAACAACTTATCTTTAATAATTGGACCGCCAAGCGTTGCACCCCAAGTTTTTTCATCGAAACTTAAATCAATATCTTCGCCTGTTTCTGGATTTTCTGGAGTACCAGCCCATGAGTCTTGAGCTTGTTCAGCAAAGATACTACCGTGAAATTCATTAGTACCAGATTTAGTTACTACGCTTACTTTACCACCAGAAAAACCACCTTCTTTGGCAGTAAATGGAGCAATAGCTACACTAATTTGGTCAATTGAATCAAAAGAAATAGGAGAACGTTCTGTAGGGTAGCCGTTAGTTGCTAAACCAAAATCATCGTTAAGGTTTACACCATCAACAGCTAAGCTATTATATCTAGGGTTACTACCTGCTAATGATAGAGACTGTCCGTCATTACTTACTACAGCCATAGGGTTTTGTTTTACAATATCTTTTAAGTCACGGTTAAATGCTGCAGATTTTGTAAGAGCGTCGCCACTAAATGTACTTGATGAACCTTTTGACGGGTCAAAGAAAACAGAAGAACCGTTTACCGCTATTCTTTCCATATCTATATTATCTAATGTTTCAGTAAGACGGAAAGTGTCACCTAAAGTAATATAAATCCCTTCAAGTTTTTTATCTGAATATGCATCTGAGTCAATAGTAACCGTATATGGTCCACCAACACGAAGACCATTAGCGATGAACGCACCCGATTCATTTACTTTTAACGTTTTACTCGTTCCTGATGGTTCATGAACAATAGTAATAGTTGCATCTGTTACAACATTTCCACTTACAGATAAAACACTTCCGCGAATAGAAGATGATGTATCTGCAGCCATAGCAGCTGTTGATAAACCTAGAGCTAAAACAACTGCTCCGGCGATGTGTGAAAGACGATGAGTTTTCATCTGATTTCCTTGGTTTAAGTTATTAATTCGGTAATGATTTATTATTATTTAAAGCAAAGGATTAAAAACTTAACCATTTGCTCTGTTTTTCATTTCGAACGAAATTAGACCAGATTTTTATGTAAGTTTCATTACAATTAATGAGTCTTTTTAGAAAAGATCAACATTTTAACTACAAAAATGGACAAATAAAGACAAGTTAAATAAATTTAACCTTTAAATTCAATAATTTAAAAAAGTTCAATAAATTTAAAAATATAGATGAATTATTTTTTCCCTTAGCAATTTTTTGTACAATTTACGGATGAAAAACAATCACCTCACAGGGGCGCGCAAACACCAACTCAAAACCTGACCATACAGTCAAGTTTATAATATCCTATATAAACAACAAGTTACACTTTTGTTGAATTGGATAAATTTCAGCCATTGCTAATATTCAACAAAAAAAATGATTTGTTTTTCAGCTTTTCTTTAAAATGTAACTATTACCATTTATAGTAGCCGCCTAGTGCCAAAGTAAGTTTGTTTAGTTGTAAGGAACAACGGCAGCTAAATATAGAAAACCAACTACTTGGTCAATATTTATAAACATGGATTAAATTTCTTTCTATTAATGCATCATTTAATTAGAAGTCTTTAGCGTTTGGGTAATAACACATGACAACAAATCAGACTAAAAAAACCGGTAACATCCGTGTTCAAAGTCAACAGAAGATCCTTATTGCGGCAAGTACTGAATTTGTTCTTCAAGGCTATAAAGGGGCGACAGTGCAATCTATTGCCGACAGAGCAGAATTACCTAAAGCTAACATCCTCTATTATTTCAAAAACAAAGATAACATCTACCAAGCTGTACTTGAGCACACATTGGAAATGTGGGATCAAGGTATTGGCGATATTGACCCAGTAGATGGTCCTAAGGTAGCAATAGAAAAGTTTATTGATGCCAAAGTACGCTTGTCTTTCAATTACCCTGAATCTTCAAAAATATATGCAATGGAGATCATCCAAGGCGCACAACATCTAAAAGAATTCGCTCGCACCTATTTAAGACAGTGGGTACGTGAAAAGGCTAAGTTATTTCAACAGTGGATTGATAATGGCGAAATGTTGGATGTTGACCCGGTTCACTTAATCTTTCTTATTTGGTCTTCAACGCAGCATTACGCTGACTTTGAAACGCAAATATTAACCATAATGAATCGAGCTGATTACGAAGATGATGACGTAGAAACCGTTATCAAATTTTTAACCGACATGATTTTACGAGGCTGCGGGTTAAAATAAACCATAATGAAAAACTACCTATTAATAGCGATACTATTTATGCTGACCGCAACTGAATTAGATGCTAGTGAAATTAGAGTGGCGACATTTAATGTCAGTATGGAAGCGCTGAACTATGCAAAAAACTCTAAAGATAAAAAGTCCGACCTATCAGGTCAAACTCTGGTTAATGCATTAGCCACAGGTCATCAACAAATTAAAAACATTGCTGAAATTATCCAACGGGTAAAACCAGACATCATTTTGTTGAATGAATTCGACAATGGAACAAACAGCGATAACAGCATTAACAAAAGCAAAAACAAAGATCACGCCGCATTAGTAAGCTTTATCAAAGACTATTTAAACCAAGGTCAAAATGGCCAGGCTGGTATTGATTACAAATATTTCTACCAAGGGCCAGTAAACACCGGAGTTAATTCAAACTTAGACCTAGATAATAATGGTACTAAAGGCCAACTCCCTGCTGATGGTTATGGCTACGGTCATTTTTCTGGTCATTATGGCATGGCGTTATTATCTAAATACCCAATTGACCAAGCTAACATTCGTACTTTCCAGATGTTTAAATGGAAAGACATGCCTGGTGCACTTCGCCCTGTTACTCCAATAAATACCCCAACAGCAGACCCAAAAGCAGGTAAATCTTGGTACGACGACACTACATGGAATGAATTACGTTTATCCTCCAAGTCTCATTGGGATATTCCAGTTAACGTTAATGGTACCGAACTGCATATTTTGGCTAGCCACCCTACGCCACCAGTATTTGATGGTAAAGAAGATAGAAACGGCAAACGTAACCATGATGAAATTCGTTTATGGACGGATTATATAACGCCAGAAAAATCTTCTTATATTTATGATGACCAAGGTAATAAAGGTGGACTTGCCAGCGATAAACCATTTGTATTATTGGGTGACTTAAATGCCTCTAATGTTGAAGGTAATGCCATATATGCAGGCATAGGTGATTTATTAAATCATAAAAATGTACAAGATGTGATGCCACAAAGTAACGGCGCACAGAAACATAGCCCTAGTAATAAGTTTGGAAAAAATCACACGGCATTTTGGCGCATGAGAGCAGATTATGTTTTACCGTCAAAAAGCAGTATAAAAGTAAAAAGCAGTGGCGTATTTTGGCCCACTAAACAAGAAGATACTTTCAGATTAATCAAAGATCGCAGTGCATCATCCGATCACAGATTAGTCTGGCTGGACTTACGTGTTGAGTCCGTGAACTAAATTAACCCTAATAATTCAGTGTATAAATATTGGAATATAAAATGAAAAAAACAATTTTAATCGCATGTCTTGCTTTGCTTACAAACGCTTGCAGCAACGAAGGTACCAATGCTGCTCAAGCACCTAAAAATATAATTATGGTTGTAGCTGATGGAACAGGACCAGCTTATACCACGGCGTATCGTTATTATAATGATGACCCGACGACCCAAGCGATTGAAGAAACCGTATTCGACCGTCACTTAGTTGGTATGGCAAGTACTTACCCAGCTAGAGTGTCAGGTTATGTTACTGACTCTGCTGCAGCCGCTACTGCACTGTCGACTGGCGTTAAGTCATACAATGGCGCTATTGGTGTCGATGTTGATAAAAAGCCAGTTCAAACGGTTTTAGAATATGCAAAGCTATCAGGTAAAAAAACCGGCGTTGTTGTTACTTCACAAATTAACCACGCAACACCAGCTTCATACTTAGCCCATAACGAAAGTCGTAAAAACTACGACGCAATTGCAAACAGCTATATAGATGAAGGGATTAAAGCTGACGTTTATCTTGGTGGTGGTTGGAGTTACTTTATCCGTGATGACCGTAACCTTGTCGATGAATTTAAGACTGCAGGATTCCATTACGTTGATAGCTACGACCAATTAGCAAACGTACCTGATGATAAACCTCTTCTTGGTTTATTTGGCAACACAGGCTTACCTTGGTCTTTAGATGATACCAATCCACAGCGTTTATCTGTGATGACTAAAGCCGCTACTGATCAGTTAGAAAATAAAAAAGGTTTCTTCATGTTAGTTGAAGCGAGCCAAGTTGACTGGGCTGGGCATAGCAATGACATTGCAGCGGCTATGGGTGAAATGACAGACTTAGCGACTACAATGGAATACCTAGAGCAGTATGTAAAAGACCATCCTGATACACTAGTTGTAATGACGGCAGATCACAGCACAGGCGGTTTAACGGTTGCAGCAAATGGCAAATATGAATGGAACCCAGAGTACTTACGTACGATGACCCAATCACCTAGTGCTATTACTAAAACCTTACTAGATTCAGAAATTAACAAAAAGCTAGTTGAAGAGTTACTTCATTTTACAATTACCGACGAAGAACTCGTATTTTTACAACAAGCTAAAGTTGAGAAATCATCTGACAAGCAAGTTTATAAAATAGTCAAAGCAATCATTGATCAACGCACTAACACTGGCTGGACATCTGGCGGCCACACTGGAATTGATGTTCAAGTTTTTGCTATGGGTGCAGGTAGTGAAATGTTCAGAGGCAAAATCGACAACACTGATATTGCCAAAAAAATCTTTAGTTTATTGGGTAAATAAACGAGTAGTAAATATATTTTTTTACAATAAAAAGGGACGAATATTCGTCCCTTTTTTGTGCGTATTAATTATATGATCTGAATACAGTTAACCGCATCAATGAAATCTTGTTAATGAGCTTTTATAAAATTATTAATTCAACCACTGCTTTGCTACCGGCATAGAAAATAACAAAGGTGACATAGCTTTAAACTTAGCTTCATTCGACGGGCAAATAACGTTTTTCATATAGTTACGTTTCCAAGGGTCGTTCACCATCCAAATGGTATCGCCGATAATACCTAGCCCTTCTAACGACGCATTGTCCATTTCATCCCAAACGTTACAAGACCCATCACTCACATTGGTTGGCGCTAAAAAGCCTAACTCGATTACTTTGGTCGGTTGTTGTTTGGCTAAGTCAATAATCCACAGCTTGCTGTCGTTTCTTGCCGCTGCGATTAGAAAGCCAGCTTTTCCATTAACCGCAAGATAATCCATGCCATTTAACGGATGATTGCCAGAGTCAAATTTAGGCAATAATAATTCAGGATCAGCAACAGGCGCAAAGTCGTCTGTGCTCCAAAAGTCTTGTCCAATCTGAACCGAGAAAATACGAGCTTGTTTTTGTTGGTCTTTTTCTAACGCTAAATAAAGTTGATTGTTTTGGCCAAACGCTAACCCTTCAATCCCGTCATTTGGAAAGTTACCTACGTTAAAATCAGCAGCAAATTGTAGCGGACGTACATTACTTATCTCTACCGTATTTTTATCTTTCACCAGTAAACGCACTAATAAGCTTGGGTAGTTGGTGGAACCAGAATTAGTAAAACGTTGCATACACTCTTTTGATAAACCAATGCCGCGTGTTGCATCTTCCGTCACAATAATAATTTCACTATCGTTCGTTGGATTTACAGCAAGCGCTTCATAGTCAGGTTTGTCAGTTAAGTAATCAGCAAAACAGCCTTGCTGAACAGCGTCAGACATGGTTATTTGCATTATGGTAGGGTCTAAAACCGCTGAACTCGGGTCAATAACATGCAACTGTTTTTGCTGTGAACTATCAGCACTGGCATCAGAAATAGATAACAACTTGCCACGCCAATGTTTTAGCCCTGAGGTTTGTGGGTCTAACATCGCCTGACCATTTGTTTCTGTTATCCACTTACCTTGCAACATTATCTTACTATTAAGCGCTGCATTATCATCAGAGCTGCTAGTCTCATTAGTGCTTACCGTTATTATTAAAGCAGATATCGCCACAGCAATAATAAGTAGCCATGAGTTGCGTTGCATATATTTCATTATTATCTTTCCAGTTTTATGATCTTTAAAATTCTGTGATCTTTTTACGAGTGTTTAACATTTAGTTGATTAGTCATTTGCGACATATCTGATTAAAGGCTGATTATATTACACACTAGCAACTAATTCTGATATTGAATTCAAATAATAACCTGCGCAATAAAAAATATTAGTCAATCTCCGCACTTTTTTTTGTTGTACTTTATTTGCTTAGTCCATTCTAATCGCCGCCTATTTTTAAACCTATTGATACATCTAAATTATCAAGGAAAAGCATTGAATAAAAACACACTTGAGAACGTACGCGCTTGTTATAACGTACGTCATTGGAGCCAAGGGTATTTTGGTATAAACGACTCAGGCAACGTGTATGTGGCACCAAAAGTGGAAAGCCCAGAACATACCGTAGACTTAAGTACGATAGCTAAAATGATCCAAGACAGAGGCTTAACTTTGCCTGCTCTTGTGCGTTTTCCTCAAATTATTCACCATCGTGTGCATAGTTTATGTGACGCGTTCAACAACGCCATAAAGTCATATGACTACCAAGAAAAGTACTTACTGGTTTACCCAATTAAAGTAAATCAACAGCGTGAAGTGGTGGACGAAATTCTTGCTAGCCAATATAACCAAGAAAACAAACAGCTTGGTTTAGAAGCAGGCAGTAAAGCTGAATTGTTAGCGGTATTAGCCTTGGCTCATAAAGCGTCGTCTGTAATTGTTTGTAATGGTTATAAAGATAAAGAATATGTTCGCTTAGCACTTATTGGTGAAAAGCTAGGTCATCAAGTTCATATCGTTTTGGAAAAAATGTCTGAACTAGAGATGATTTTATCGGAAGCTAAAAAACTTGGTGTTAAACCACGTTTAGGTATTCGCGTCCGTTTAGCATCACAAGGAAAAGGTAAGTGGCAAGCCAGTGGCGGTGAAAAATCTAAATTTGGTTTATCCGCATCACAAGTTTTGCACGTAGTTCAGGTATTAAAGAATATTAATATGTTGGATGCATTAGTCCTAGTGCACTTCCACTTAGGTTCGCAAATGGCCAACATCCGTGATGTTAGGCTAGGCGTAAGCGAAGCTGCGCGTTTTTATTGTGAATTACGTAAACTTGGTGCAGGTATTACATGCATGGACGTAGGTGGCGGCTTAGCCATTGATTACGATGGTACTCGTAGCCAATCTCATAACTCAATGAACTACAGCTTAGCTGAGTACGCTAACAATATCGTTTACACCATAGGCGACACTTGTAAAACCTACAAAGAACCTATGCCGATGATTATTTCTGAATCTGGCCGTGCTTTAACCGCACACCATGCAGTATTAATATCCAACGTTATTGGCGCAGAATCGTATCAGCCTGAAGTGTTACCAGAGCCAGAAGTGGTTGCACCTTTGTTATTAAAAAACATGTGGAATTCTTGGTTACAACTAAGCCAACGTAATGACGACAGAGCCTTAATTGAAATTTATCACGACACTCAAAGTGACATTGCCGAAGTACATACTCAATTTGGTATGGGTTTATTAAACTTGCCACAACGCGCTTGGGCAGAACAAGTTAACTTACGAGTATGTTACGAATTGCATCAATTAATGGATGCTAAAAACCGTTTCCACCGTCCAATTATCGACGGTTTAACTGAAAAATTAGCAGATAAGTTCTTTGTTAACTTTTCTTTATTTCAATCTTTGCCAGACTCATGGGGCATTGACCAAGTATTCCCAGTATTACCACTGACCAACTTGGAACGCTCACATGAAAAACGAGCGGTATTGTTAGACATCACTTGTGACTCAGACGGCACAATTGGTAGTTATGTTGACGGACAAGGCATAGAAACAACCTTGCCAGTTCCAGCCTGGAAAGAGGGTGAAGAGTACTTGCTAGGTTTCTTCTTAGTGGGCGCTTACCAGGAAATTTTAGGCGACATGCATAACTTATTTGGCGACACACACAGCGCCGTTATTTTATTGGATGACGACGGTGAAGTTGACATCAAAGAAATAAACGAAGGTGACTCAGTTGCCGATATGCTGAGCTATGTACATTTAGATGTGGACGTATTTACCGAAGCTTATGAAGACTTAGTAAATACCAAATTACCGGAAGATCAACGCGCGCCTATTCTAGAAGAATTAGTCGCTGGATTACGTGGTTATACTTATTTGGAAGATTTTTAGCATGACGGCTCTTGTTAATAACCTATTTAACCAAGTAGATAATTCAATCTACTCAAATGCCATGACCTTTATGCGTCAGCCATTAAGCTTTGACCCGTTAATGTCAGATGCCGATGTTGTGGTATTAGGTTTACCTTTTGACATGGCAACATCTGGGCGCTCTGGCGCTCGTATGGGGCCAACCGCTATTCGTCAGGCGTCGGTTAATTTAGCGTGGGAAACAAGAAAATACCCTTGGACATTTTCTTTGTTTGAACACTTACGTGTTGTTGATGCTGGCGATTTAGTTTACGCCACAGGTGATGCCGTTGAGTTCACCCAAAAAGTAGAAGACGCAACCACGCAATTACTTAATGCCAACAAAACTATATTGGCCTTAGGTGGCGATCACTTTGTGACTCTGCCTTTGTTACGTGCGTACAAAAAGAAGTTTGGCAAAATGGCATTAATTCATTTTGACGCTCATACCGACACTTACAATAATGGCAGTCGATATGATCACGGCACTATGTTTTACCATGCACCAAACGAAGGTTTAATAGACAAAGAGCGTTCAATCCAAATTGGTATAAGAACCAATTACAAAAGCCAAAACCATGGCTTTAAAGTGATTGATGCCATGCAAGCCAATGACGACAGCGTTGAGCAAATAGTACAAACCATCAAACAAACGATTGGTGACTTGCCTGTTTATTTAACCTTTGACATTGACTGCCTAGACCCAGCGTTTGCACCAGGTACAGGCACGCCAGTTTGTGGTGGTTTATCTAGTGATAAAGTATTGAAGATACTACGAGCATTAGCGGGAATAAACTTAATTGGAATGGACGTAGTGGAAGTTGCTCCTGCTTATGACAGCGCAGAAATAACCGCACTTGCAGCGGCAACCATAGGCGTAGAGCTATTACATTTGTGGACTACAAAACACAAAAACCTGCTGTAAAGCAGGCTTTTGTTACACACTTATGAGGTGATAAAAACATATAAGCTGCGCTTATTTATTGCCCCATAATTTTTAGTGCTAAATATGGCGCGATCATAAAAACTAATATTGCTATTTTATAGTTACTTAAAAAATTAAAATATTGGGCGCTTAATTCACTCTCATCCACTCCAAATATTTTACTGTGAATATAAAATATAGGCTTTCGCAAAAATACTAAAAACATAGTCGCCAAGAAAAGGTAGCCAATATTGATCACTGACGCCCAGCCTAATAATTCTGTTAATTGTTCAATTGTCATAATGCCCATACCTTTAAATTTAGTACCTTTTAATTTAGTACCTTTTAACTTAGCGCTTTTAAACTTAGAGCTTTTAAATTTAGCACCTTTAAATTCAGCCGCTTAAACAAAAGAGATTTGTTGAAAATGCGGATTCTCAATACCCACTTCTAACATGGCAATTCCAGCCAATGTTATTAATGTTTCACTGTCATCAACATCTACTTTGATACATTCTTTACGCTCGTCATTATATTGAGTATCAAGCGCAATGCCCTCAATGACCGTACCAGTTTTTAATGTGATCTTAATCGGATATCGATACATACAAACTATTTCAACATAGTCATACTCATTACAACTTATCATTAATTTTTACCTGCTGGCATGGGACAACTGTAGGCCATCTTGTGAGTCATTTTATTGTAAGTCGCTTATTATAAGCCTTCCATACACAAAGCGATTTTCTCATTTGCATCTTCAACCAAGCTAACGACTTTCTCTGGTGTGATAGTTCCAGCCTCTATATCAGACTGCATCAGAGCTTCAACCTGCGCCGCACTTTCAAATACATTAACACCTTGAGAGATAGTGCTTATTGATAAATTACGATAGCGCTCTGGATAATCAGCAATAGAATAATAAGAACAATCTGCCATTTGTTCCGTGGTAGTAGTAACAATAAGATTTAAGTCATTGAGAGATAAATCTGGCATTCTGTTCATTACATTTTTTCGCAGTAAAGGTGTCATCGACTTTATATAGCTAGCAATATATAAATCTTTTGTTGTATTGGGTTCCGCTGACACAGCAAAGGCATAAATTGAAAATACGAATAACATTAGTTTTTGCATGTAATTTCCCTGTGACAATAGCAGATTAGAATTGGCACAATTTAACTTAACTTATTTTAATCTAACGAAAAGATGAGATGGGAAATTCAGAAGAACGCCAATAGTTAAAGATTAATTATTGGCGCTTAGATCTTGCTGGGCTTTATTAGTTACCTAATTGGTCCATAAGGCCTTTGGTCATATTCTCAACCACTTTCTGTTGTGCAAGTGCCGCATTTTTACACTCTTCTGTATTTGTATCCTTTCCTTCCATCATCAGTTTAGTACATTCTAAAGAGACCTCAGCTAATAACTCTTGGTCTTCTACCATGTCATCAACGCTAGGTGTTCCACAAGCCGTTAACAATAATGCGAATGGTGCTATAAGTAACAATTTTTTCATTTTACAACTCCTCGTCCTACAAAATACAGACGTTAAGCTCGGACAAATAAAAGCCTAACGACAAAAGAACTGACGATAAAATAGTTGATTTACATTAGTAAAAAAACGACTTAGTTCAATTTTTCCCTGTCACAGCAATAACTTATCAGCTACTGAAAAGATAAACAACGAGTTTTTAGTTTGGTCAAACTGGCACTTGTAAGAAGTATTTAGACACAGACAAATCCAATTGAGAATCATTTGCATTTAATCGTTTATTAATTTACATTTAGCACTGGTGTTGCAAACAAATGGATTTCTTATTTATGAATAAAATAAATATCATACGAGTCATTACTCTTGTTTTAATAACTATGAGTAACCTAGCGATAGGTAGTGACAGTAGTATTGGAAGTGATAGAGGTATTGGGAATGGCAGTGCGTCATACGAATATGAGCACCTACTCACTTACCTAATATTTGATCTGGTTGTATTAGGCGTACTGTTTGTTATTTACCGAGTATTTTACAAGCTAAAAATGAAGACTTAAGTCTTACTTTGTACTTTTCTTTTTCAGCTTTTCTTTCTTCGCTTTTTTATGTAAATACTCCATAGGTAAAACGGACGACACAACCCAAATTGCAATTGTTATAATCCCTTTATAAAAGTCATCTAATTGAACTAACGGCATGATAGTGCTTGTAGAGAGGATAGCCATTATAAAACAAGCTACACCAACCAATATCGGTATTATTACAGTCTGGAACATCATTACCCTTTATTTTAAATGCTGCTTTCAGCAAACAGTCTGCAGTATGGCAATGCAACCGAATGAAATCAACATCCCTAAAGAGATAGTCTGCCGAACTCAGTGATTAAAAATCAAATTAATTTTTCTCTGACCCGTTTTATTTCAAGTTTAATTTAAGTAACTCATCCTTGCAGTTTCCTCACTAACCTAGTTTCGAATTAAAGTAGGTAGGCACGTTATATTTTTTTAACAACTTGAATATACATTACACTTTCATTTGCATCTAAAGTCTCAACTTCAAAGCTATTTTTACTTTTCAATAAAAAATTTAAACGATATGACGATGATGTATTACTAGGATTAGACAAATATAAACTACATGATTTTGTATCAATAACACCAGAAAGGTAAGTTGGACGCTCTGGTTGCCTATCATTTACAGTTTGTAAATATAATGTATTACCATTAGGTATCCATCCAAATAAACTTAATCCTCTTTCTACGCCTTCTACTTCATATTGAAAAGTAACTAAATTCCTCAGACTCCGCTCACCTTTTGCATTGCCTGATGACATAACTTTTCCTGCAACAAGTTGATTAAAAGTAAAAGAACCGGTCAATAGTTCAAAAAACTCCACTACTGCACGCTCTTTTTTTGAATTCAACCAGCAACTACCAAAAGCATGGTTTGATACGAACAGAGCAACTAACAAAGACATTTTTATTAATACTTTCATTATTATCCTATATGGTGAACTACCATAAGCGTCTCATTGAAGTGGGTGGCACTTTTATTTGTTATCCCTTTATAAAAGTCATCTAATTGAACTAACAGCATGATAGTACAGCCATTATAAAACAAGCTAAACCCACCTATATCGGCATTATTACACTTTAATTTTTTAACGCTTCTTTAAGTAAACGGCGTCCAGTATGACAATGCAACCTAA
The DNA here is from genome assembly GCF_002954545.1 of Psychrosphaera saromensis. GTDB lineage: Bacteria > Pseudomonadota > Gammaproteobacteria > Enterobacterales > Alteromonadaceae > Psychrosphaera > Psychrosphaera saromensis. The sequence goes on from NZ_MSCH01000003.1 coordinate 449,656, forward strand.
TGAAATCAACATCCCTAAAGAGATAGTCTGCCAACCCCAACAGTTAAAACATTTAATTTTTCCCTGATCCGTTTTATTTTTATAAGCACTGTTGCACGTTGGCTTCAATATACTTAACGATAGACGGCACATTATAGTTTTTTAAATAATTAACTCCGCACTTTTCAAGACATTGGTACGTAATTGATACAGCAGCATCACCACCAGAATGAATAGTTTCGTGAAAACCAAGAATAACCATCTGCTTTTTCTTATTAGTTTTATCAAAATCAGTTCTTGTTATGAAAATTGGATTTTCATTAAGGCTATATTCAACGATCGTTGATACTGGAACCCATTTTTTATCAATCACTGATGGGTAATTTAAACCAACGTATTCCTCACCGGGGCGGTCTAGAGTGAACCCCAAGCAAAAGGCTTTTTCAGGAGTTAATTGGATATTTGTAGAAGTTACGCTAGCCAAGCTAGGGTAACTTAATAAAGATAACAAAATGAGAATATCGCGCATGAACTTCCCCTGTGCTTATAACGCTGCCTAGCACGCAATGTGTTGGCGTGGATTTTTGAGTTGTTTGCAAAAACTATGACAACTTAACATTGTCGGAGTCTAGGCGCTTCTTATATCCGTTCATTTAAGTCGGATCTTTTCATTTTATTCATTAAATATGGTGCAAGATTATCTGTTACATTTTTTAGCATATCAAGTTGCCATTCTTGACAATAAGGTGAAATCCAGACTTCATTTATCATCGATTGTAAATCTGAATCGAAACTAATAACTTTTGGCAAAGAATTGGGGTCGATTTGAACTGGAGGATTAGCCGCTGAAAGCTCAGCTTCAGGTAAATGCATCAAAGATTCGTTAACCGAAAAACGTACCTCCGATTCAGAAGAATAAGCCAATGCTTTTGAATTTAATAATTTTATATTATTTTGAAGTTCTTCGGCGTTTTCAAAAGTATCACGATAAATAACTTCGTTACAATTTACCCCATAGTCTCCCCAAGCGATATGCTCTCGAACCTGGCCGACAGTTGATTTTATTGCGACACCAAGCCTTGATTCTCCAAGATAAGAGAACCACAAAGACCTACATTCATGTTCTTTACCTGTCCAACAGCTAATGTACTGTGATTTTCTCAGTAGATTTATAAAGTGAGATGCACTTTCTAGTATATTCTCTCTACCATCTAAACTACCATTCTGCTCTAAACGCTTAAGCATTAATGATATCTCTAGCTGATCAGCGGCAATACCGACTTGTGTAAATTTTATAGTTTTTGTTAATAACAAGTCTAAATATTTATCTAAGCTTAAATAGCGCCATATTACTTTTTCATTCGGTGGTCGGGGCGGATTACCAAGCATAAAGATTACCTTTGAGGATATAAAAATTTAATATCGCCCCAATGGGTCGTTTTCCTACCGACGATTGGGTTATTTTTATTCTATTATTATTTTTAGCACATAGATTAACCTATTACTATCTATAGATTTTCAACTGAATAAATCAGCTAACCAAGCACCTAACGCTCTTAGTTCTTGCTCTGCTTTACCTCTCTATGCAAATATTTCTGTTATAAAAATAAATTTATAACAGGAAACGTTAATAGTTCAGGTTACTTTGCTCCCGATTTAAAATATCTGTATTTAATATAACTTTTCTCAAATCGGTTGGGCATGGATGCCCATTGAGGAAAGGTTTTCAGGGACGAAAGTTTTTCCGTATTTGACGAGTAAAGTTAGTATTTAATACAAATAGATGTTTTGGTACGGGCGGCCTTTTTGGGTTACGTTTTTGGGCTGTTGCAAAAAGGTCACTCGCCGAGGGGCGAAATAAGATCTATCAACAAGCAAGATCTGACAGTAAAAACGAATAAACCCAGCCGAAGGCAATAAAAATCTAACTAGCCTGCGGCCTTTTCCCCAACTTACGTTGTAACGTCCTGCGGTGCATACCTAACTGGCGAGCGGTTTCGGAAATGTTGCCCTGGTTTATTTTTAATACTTGCTGGATATGTTCCCATTCCATACGGGCTGGTGACATACTTGTTGCGAGTGTGTCATGTTTTGTTGATGTGCCTTTTAACTTACCTTCTGCCCCTGCACCTGAGTTGCCATCAGCTCTACCGCTCGCTCTAGCACTTGCCCTAATGTTTGTTCCACCATTTAGCGCCGCCAATAAACTTGCGCCATCAATGGGTTTGGATAAGTAGTCGTCTGCTCCAGATTTTATTGACTCAACCGCTGTAGCAATACTAGCGTAACCCGTTAACAGAATAATACGGCTGCTAGGTAACAACTGTCTTAATTGCGGTAAAATATGGATGCCGTTGTCGTCACCCACTTTCATGTCTAACAATACATAACCTGGTGTGATTTTAGTGGCGAGTTCAAGCCCTGTTTGTGTGGAATGCGCAATATCTACTTGGTATTCATGGCGCTCTAAACGGCGAGCTAAAATAGCGGCAAAACTTTCGTCATCTTCAATGATCAGTAAACGGTTATGTTTTTCTTCAGGAGATTGCTCAGCACTTTTTTTATGACTTTCTACAGCACTCGGTTCATGACCTTCTTCATAGCTTTCTTTATAATCTTCTGTATAGCTTGACTCGTTAGTCATTTACGTCACCCTCTACTCGAACCTGCTGCTGTTCTTGCTTCTGCTCTTGAGCAGATGTCTGAACAATAACAGGCAAAGTGACTTCTGCAACCGCGCCACCTAACTCGTGGTTATACAGCTTTAATTTTCCGCCTAATTTATTCAACGTTACATGGGATAAAAATACCCCCATCCCTAAGCCATGTTTACTATCCACCAGCTCACTACCGAGCTGCAGTAAAGTATCGTTAGCAAAGCCAGGGCCGTGATCTCGGATAGAGATAACCAATTCACTATTATCCAATTCACTATTTTCCAACCGTGGAGTAATTAGGATCTCTACGGTGTCAGTATGCTCGTCTGCAGTTTCGCTGTTATCCGCTAGGTTATTTGTGTTATTCACACTGCTAGCAACAGCTGCATTTTGAATAAGGTTTAACAACGCTGGGATTAATATAGGTTCTACAACTAGGAATAAATGTGCAATTGGGGACACTCGCCAATCTACTTTGGCGCTAGGGAAGCTCAGTTGCACTTCGTCTTGTAAGTCACTTATTAAATCTTGTACTGGCAGAGTTTGTTTTGAACTAGTTTTAACTTGTTCTGCCATGGCTCTAAAGTCGTCCAAATGACGACGACAGGTTGTTAACTGCTCATCTAATTGCTTGATAAGCATAGCGTCGTAAGACTGAATTTCTTGCAGCTCTTCTGACACTAAATGCGCGGTAGCCAAAGGCGTTGCTAATCTGTGAGCAAATTGTGCAGCAGCAGCGCCTAAAGACAACAATTGCTCTTGGCGTAATTGTTCTTCTCTTTGTTTGCTGGCTAACTGCTCTTGCTTATTCATCGCTTTAATTAAAGAGGCAACCACCAAAACCACCACGGCAGCGGATAATAAAAAGTTAAACCACATGCCCAACAAGTGCTGTTCCATGTTCATGTGGTGTAGGTCGTGTGGGCTTAATGAGGTTAATAAAGCGAAATAAGCACTTATGGCCAACATAGTCACAGTTAGTAATAAATGTTTAGGTAAGGTTACCGCTGCAATTGCGATAGGCAGTAATAACAGAGAAACAAATGGATTAGACGCGCCACCACTAAAATATAACAGAGCTGTTAAAAATAGAATATCCATCACCACTTGCATAAAGTAGGCATTGGAACTGACGTTTCTATTGGTTTGATATATATACATAAACATCACGTTTAATGATGTTTCCAGTGCAACAATAGCGTATAAATTGAAAAAGGGCAGTGACGACTCAGCCCAATATTGCGACAACAAAATAGCAATCATCTGCAACGCGATAAAAGAAAATCGCGCTGTAATTAATGGCCTAATATGTTGACTACTTTTTATGGTTTGCATTTAAACACGCTTGTTATTGGATAATTCAGAGTGGCTGTTTCTACTTCGTACTGATCTTGTTATTGCTCTTGTTAATGCTCCTATTACTAATAGAGCTAGAGCTTATTTATAATAGCTAAATCAGTTAACCATTTACCAGCCTGTTTTATAGCAGTTTATGCTGCCAAATCAAACCTAAAGACCAGTATTGTTGAGTTTCGTTTTCACCTTGCGTGTAGGCTTGTGTTTTGTCACTGACCGACTCAATCCGTAAAGTGAAATTAGAATTCCACTGCCAATGATAACCCAATATTAAGCGTTGCGGTTCCAATCCGTCGTTATACAAACCTTGCGACTCAATCAATGTGGTACTGGCGTCGGTGAATTTATTATTAATGGCTAAATGCTCTTGTTGCACAAAGAACTTATGCGCTTGAATATTCACGCCAAGCATTAAGCGGTAACCGTCTAATGTTTGGTCTATGCCTGCACTTTGGGTTGTGTCGGCAATTTGGCCGTCGAGCTGACTATGTATCCACTCCCACTGGGCTAACCATAAAAAGTTGTCGTTAACTTGATGTGATAACAATAAGTAACTTCCCGCCATAGCCACGTCACCAGTAAAACTCACATCTGGTGCGGTAATGGTTGTGGCTGAATGACTATGCCCGCTGTCATAACGACCATCAATACGTTGCTCAGCATTACCTTTGGAATACCAAGTGGCAAAGTCGGTTTTAATACCGTAAATAAAACCATGATAACGAGCAAAACCAGCAAAGTTCCCTTTGCCGCTTTTTGTACTTGTAGTTGAAGTGGTTGGCCAACTGTCACCGTTCCAAGCTTCTACGCCTAATTCTAACTCTTGCCAGTACCAGTTTGCTTTTATACCTGTGTCTTTGTGATGGCCACCAAAAAACACTTCTGCCAATAATGGCTTGGTAGTAAATTCATCTTGAGAGGCATGGTAGTTCGCGGTTGGTGTTACTTCTGTTGCGGTTTGGCCAACATCAATTTTTAATATGCTGTTATCAAATACAAAGTACTTACCTAACCAATAATTTTCTAGCTCTAGTTCACCTTCACCTAAATGTTGGTGATAACCAAGTTTACTGCCTAAGTAATAACTGTTGTCCAAGTTAAGGCGACCAAACAACTGCAAGTCATTAATAGCGGCACCTGAATATTGTGGTGTGGCTTCACCGCCAAGCATTACCCCAGGAATTAACCAAGCCTCGTCATCTGCAACAATAGATTTGTTTTGTACGGCTATGGCGCTTTTTATTAATAACTGCGATGGCATATTAATAGAACTAGGTTCATGTGCGTTTGCCAAAAAAGTGGAAACACCACTAGCAAGAACGGCCATAATTAATAGAGGTTGTTTTAACATAAAATTATTCTTCAAATGGGTTTGAAAATTTTGGTGAAGTTATAAATTCTTCATCGGTGAGTGACTCTAAAAATGCAATAACCGCCTCTATTTCTTCATCGGTGGCATCAAAGCCTAAGATCAACGCCGATTTTAACGGACTGTTTTTACCGTCACCGGCATTAACACCCGACTCTGTCAGGCTGCCGCCACGAGCATAATGCTCAATCACTTCACGCAATGTAGCTATGCTGCCGTCGTGCATATACGGAGCAGTTAATTCGATATTACGTAGACTCTGTGGACGGAATAATCCTTTGTCTGCGGGGTCAAGCGATGCATCATAAAGACCTTGGTCTTCTTCTGGATAGCTACCGTCACCACCTACGTTATATAAACCATTGTTAAAAAATGGGAATTCGGTGGCGTCGCTTGCGGTGTTTGCATCACGATAAGACGATGAAAAGTTGATCCCTGAATGGCAATGAAAACACTCAAACTTCTCGCCGTTAAATAGCTGATAACCTGCGATCTGTTGTTCGGTTAATGCGGTTTTATCGCCCGCTAAATATTGATCGTAAGGACTGGATGCGCTGATCATACTTCTAACAAAACTTGCCAAAGAAAATATGATCTTGTTCATGCTGATAGTGTCATCTTCATCAGGGAAAGCCGCGGCGAACAAAGCCAGGTATTCTTCATCTTGCTCAAAACGTAATAACACTTCATTTAACTTAGCATCCGTAACCCCAAGTTCTATTGGGTTGTCCGCTCTAATTGGTACATTAAGCTGATCTTCAAGTTCTAAAAAGCTGTTGTTACTCCAGGTAAACGTTGTGTGATAAATAACGTTAGCTAACCCTTGGCTGTTTCTTACTAACTGATGTCCTGTAGAGCCAAGCGGTTGAGCTACGCCGTCGGAGAATGCCAAAGACTGATCATGACAAGACGAACAAGACTGCGCTTGATTGGCCGATAGCTTTTCATCGTAAAACAAAAAACGCCCTAGCTGAATTTTGGCATTGGTTAATGGATTAAAATCTGGAACGGCAGGTGTTGGCATGTGATCGGGAAGTTCTAAAATTTCCCTTACGGAGGCACTTTCATCGCTGGTTTGGATCTCTGTGCTGGACTCTTGTTCACAAGCCGACAACAGAAAGAATATGCTGCTTAGCACTGTCATTTGAAAAACTGTTATTCGAACAGCTGTCATACGAATAGAAACCAAATTAACTATATATTTCAAAATTTAATAACTCTATTGTCATCAATTAAAACTAATAAAAAGGAATAAAAAAGAAAACGACAAAAAGGGCCGAAGCCCTTTAATACGTCTACATTAACGCTTATTGAAAAGTAACAACCTTATTGTCACTAGCGACAGCCGTTCCATCGTCAGTATCTAAACCTAAGTTACTAAAGATAGGGGCACAGTTTGGCTGCATGGTAGGACTTTGAGAATGACAATTAGCGCTTAATTGTTCGGTTGCTTCGTCATCGTCACTTATTGATGAAAATGTCACATCGGTTAATAGTTGGTCGATGTCTATTACTACGGTATTGATGCTTGGATCAAAGTCCGTTAATTCAACTTGTGGGGTATTTACAAAGTCACAACTGTCTTTATCTTCTAGTGCTAACAAGCCATCAGTGCTACCACAACCTTTGCTGCCAATATGTAAAAAGCCGCCGCCGGTTAAAGCACTGGTGTTTTCAATAATAAAGTTCATTAAAAAATGACGGTAGCCAGATGCCCAAGGCCAGTTCATTTCGTTTAACGGTGACGGTGCATCTTCGGCAGAGCTTGTTGCGATAACGTCTTTCATTACGGCTTGTGGTACGCCAATATCAAAAGTTACTTTGCTCACGCCTGTATCTAGCATGCTCCCAGTTAATATAGCGTTGGTTCTTTCTGTGCCAGAGCTGATGCAAGTACCTGAGGTGTTGCTAGTTAAGTCAATTAAACCAACAAAGCCTTCTTCATGATTTAATTGAAAGTCACTATCATCTAATGTCATCTCAATTTCTTCGCCGTACTGGTCGTAAAACGCTAGATTGCTGACGTAAAATCTTAAGTCATTTACCCCAACAGAATATTCTTCGTCGGCACCAAACCCACTTATCGTATTGTCACAAGTTACTTCTTCTACGCCGCTCATGGCTTTGAAGTTTAAAGTAAATTCAGTCATGGACGTTTCATTTTCTGAGTCACTACTACAAGCACTCAACATAAATACGGTGGCTAATGACACTAAAGTCGATTTGGTTTTAAAAGCTAGATTCATAATATTCTCTCATTGTTTTTCTGAACTAAAAGGCGTTACTTTTATTCATCCAGATTAATGACTGTATTATGATTTTTATCTAACGAGGACTCAATGCGACAAATTGTCGCACCTAGCCAATTTAAATGGGGATTATGGTTATTGAGGCTTAGCGAGAAACGCTATGCTTTTACACTTATTCTTTATCTAAAGAGTCCACCACAATCGCACCCATAGATGCTGGCATAGTGATGACAACAATCCGATTTAACGAGGTCATAGGATCCCCCCAAAGTGGTAACTTATCCAAACAGAATAAGACTAATGCAACAACAAGAGCTGTGATTAAGTACGCAATCACAATTCTAAATACAAACGCACCTTTGCGAGATGCGATGTCCTTTTGAAAAACACTCTGATAAGTGAATAAGCCTAGGAATAAAACCGACAAAGCAAATAACATAAACAGGTTTGCCAAAGGTAAGGTTTCACCTAATTTCCATGCTTCTTCTGAAAATGAAATCGGCACAGCTAAGGCAAATGCACCAACAAATACTTGGCTTGCGTCTTCTACATTAAAACTATATTTCATTAAATGGATACCATTTCTGTTAAAGGTTTTTCTTTTCTTTTCTTTTCTTTAGCACTGACTGTTATTTTGAAGTATGGGTAAACGAACCATCCCAGTCAGGGTCTAATTCGATATCTCTGAGCTGTTCTATTCGCTCAATATATATTTGGTATATTTTCTTGTTTGGATATTGAGTTAACAAGTTTTTATATGCAGTGTCAGCTTGCTGCCATTGTTGATCCAAATACCAATTGTAAGCCAGCTCTAACTCCGCTAATTCTTGTTCTAATTCAGCGGTACTTTGTGTGATTTGGCACACTGGTTCAAAAATGGCAACGGCTTCATCTTTACCTTTCACTTTTACTTTATCGACCGGCCTGAATAAAATGTTGGGACATTGCGCTTTGGTGAACTCACTGACCAAAAATTCTAGGCCATAAAATTTGGTTAAGCTTTCCAGACGAGAGCCTAAATTTACCGCATCGCCAAGTACTGTATAAGCTCGGCGGTATTCCGATCCCATATCCCCCACGTTCATGTCGCCAGTATTAATACCAATACCAACATAAATGGCGGGCCAATCTTTTTCTAGAAATTGCTCACGTAATTCAGCGGTGATTTTTAACATATCAAAACCACCAATAACGGCATGTTCTGCATGATTGGGATCGTTTAACGGTGCGCCCCAAAATGCCATAACCATGTCACCAACGTACTTGTCGATTGTGCCTTGGTGTTCAAAAATACTTTTGGTTATTGGCGAGAAATATTCGTTTAATAAGTCTTTTAAATCGTTGGCCGACAGTTTTTCTGAAATGCTGGTAAAGCTGCGAATATCAGAAAACAGCACTGACATTTCCTTACGTTCACCTTCTAACGATACGCCATTTGGATCACTAAGCATTTTGTCGATGTGCGCCGGTGGTACATATTGGTCGAACATAGATTTAATTTGTTGTCGGTTACTGTTTTCCGCAAAAAATCCGCGCGCTAAATTAAAACCACTAATTAAAATCACCAAGCCTAAGGGTTGAGTAACGGGCAACGAAATATGCTGTTGCCACATAAATAAATTAAATCCAACCACAAAGACAAAAGACACACCACCCACTAACGCCATACGAGATGGCCCTAATAAAGGCAATACAATTGACAACAAAAGACCTAACAACAATATTTGTACTAATAAAGCACCTTCCCACCAATCTGGTCGGTAAGAAAACAATTCAGGCTGTAGTATTCCCTCAAATACATTGGCATGAACTTCCACACCTGGGTATTGCAGGCCAACTGAAGTCGCACGTAAATCGGCTAAGCCAACGGCGGAGGTTCCTATGAAAGCGACACCGCCTTCAAGTAATTCTAAACCTATATCACCATTTAAAATGTCGGCGGCAGAATAGTATGGGAACGACTTTTGACCACCACGAAATGGCACTAACACTCGGCCATATTCGTCAGTCGGTATTCGGTTATTAGCAAATTTAACCGCGGTTATATTATAAATGTCGTTGGCTGGTAATTTGGTTGTTTCCAGGTCGATTTTATCCGCCAAGTTAAATAAGCGAGCTGCCTCTAATGCTAACGATGGATAAAACTGATCTTTATGTTTAATGACTAACGCTGCGCGCCTTATAAAACCGTCTGGGTCGGGGGCTGAATTAAAGAAGCCTTGTCCGTAGACTGCCTCTTGTAATACATCGACATTGGCCAGCTGCCCTGAAAACTCTATCCCTCTGACTTTTTCTACTGCGGCTGATTTATCTAGCAACTCAATGGTAGAGTTTTTTAATTTACCGACATCTACATCAGCTTCTTGTTGGAATAACACACCTAACACTATGTCAGTATCGCCAAGTACTTGTGCGAATTGTTTATCCGCATCAAGCTCATCTCTTAATTGAATTAATTGCTCTGACGATAAACCCGCTAGTTTTTTACCTAACTCGGTATTAAACACAGTATCTAGTGGATTTATCTCCGGCTCAGTGAAGGTAATATCAAAAGCAATAACGACAACACCAGCGTCCACTAGGTTTGTAACTAATTGCTTTACCGTATGACGGCTCCAGGGAAATCGGCCATATTGTTTTAACGCTTTTTCATCAATATCGACAATAAATATATTGTGATCAGATTTACGCACCGTCTCAGGTAATGTGGCATTTAAGCGGGCATCGTAAATAATCCCTTCAACTCTATCTATTGCCGTTCTTAAAACTGGAATTTTTGAGTCGACTAAAGCAACAAAGAATAGTGTGATTACTAGGCCAATAACAATTGTATTAAGATGTTTTTTTATTTTGTTCATGTAACGATTCCGCATCGTTATATTCGTGCCCTTACTATAATTGGCTCAAAACCATTTGCACAGCCTTAATCCGTAACAAGTAGGATGTAATTAGATATAAAGCATTGATTGGATAAGAAACTGCTACGATTAATGAATATTGGGGTATTATAACGAAAGAAATATATTCACTTGTTTTAGTAGAGGAATAAACATTAATACTAATTTTAATAACAACAGCTCTATGCCTGACGTAATACACAAAATTATTCACAGATTAACTGTCGCTTATTTGATCGGCATAGTCCCATTTGGCATTTTAAATTTTATTAACGGTGACATCTTAATTGGTCTTCTTATCGCCGTCATTTGCTGCAACTTAGTATATATAGATGCAAGTATGCATCGTAAAAAAACATACAACAGCACTATCGCCTTTGGCGTATTAATGCCAATTGTCTATTTTCTTTTATATCAGCTAGTGGTTGATAAAGGCATCATAGGAATTTTGTGGTGTTTTCCTACCATATTGATTGTCAATTTCATTATGCCGCAACGGCAAGCCGTGATTGCCAACATATTAACATTGGGAATTCTCACGCCTGCAATTTTAACTCAGTTTGATATGGCTGTGGTTATCAGAATGTATGCCAGTTTAATTATTGTTGCGGCCTTAGCCAATTTGTTTGTAAATATCATTACCGAGCAACATTTAAAATTAAGCGAACTGGCAGTAAAAGATCCGTTAACCGGTTTGTTAAACCGCTTAACTCTGGAAGACAATATTACACTTGCGATTCAGCAACATAATAGAACATTAAATCCCATGACATTGGTCAGCATAGACATAGATCACTTTAAATTAATCAACGATAAATATGGTCATGACGCTGGTGATCAGGTCATTATTGAAATTGCGACTTTGTTAAAACAACGCTGTCGCAGTGTTGATCAAGTTTATCGCTTAGGTGGTGAAGAGTTTTTAGTGGTTTTATTAAATACCGACTTAAAAAATGCTCAAAGCTTTTCAACTTCTGTCCAGGAGAAATTAACCGAGATTAATTTTGAGCATGGACTTACTCCAACCTTGAGTATTGGCTTAGCCGAAATAGAAAAAGACAAAACATGGAACGAATGCTTAAAACAAGCTGATGACAATCTATATCTAGCGAAAAATAATGGACGTAATACCATTATTGGTTAATTCATCCACAGCTTCCCACCATTAGCCATCTAAAGTCGAGCAAGGCCTATTTAAATAGGCCATTTCATCATTATTTATTAAAAACTTCATATTCTTAATAAATACCAAATTAGTACATAGTTTAATAAATCCGCACCAAGTTAGGTCAAAGAAAATACGCCTAGTAAAATTAAGCATTGATATTCAGCGAGTTACAAGTTGGAATATATATTGATATGTATAGAGATATAGAAACCTAAACAATCAATGGATTTGAAACTTAACACTTATGCTAAATACATTTGTTTGGCCCACGCGCCAGTTAGTTAAATATATAGGCTTCAAAGCTTATGTGGCGATATTAGTACTCTTTATCTTTACCCAAGTTGTGTTAGCCGTCTTTTTAATAACTGACTCAAATACAGCTTCAACTCTTTTGCTGATCAATGCCTGTTTGGTTTGTTATTTTAGTTTGTCACTCATTGTTATTTTCTCCCGCGAAATCGTCACTTTCAAAACTGCATTAGATAGCTTAGACCCAGAATCCTTTGATTACCGTAGCTTAAAATTACACAGCTTACTGCCAGTTGAATCTATTGAACAATTTATGAATACTTACCGTGAGTTAAATAGGGTGAATAATAAACACCACGAAAAACTCCACGAAGTAGATTATTCAGCATCGCAAGTTATCGAAAAAGCCCATGCGGTATCCGTCAATGTACAAAAGCAATCTGATGCTACAACTTCTACAGCGGCAGCCATTAATCAGATGAGCCAATCCTTTGTTGAAGTTAATAATAGGATCGCCGATGTTCATACCTCATCTAAAAATGCCAACCAAGACGCTAAAAACGGCAGAAGTACAATCACGGACTTAAGATCATCACTAAATATTGTGCTAAACGAAGCCAAAAATACCCAGCAAGATATTCAACAATTAGAACAACTGGTGAAAATAGTCACAACTTCATCTGAGTCAATACAAGCAATAGCCGATCAAACTAACTTATTAGCATTAAATGCATCAATTGAAGCCGCTAGAGCTGGTGAAACAGGCAGAGGTTTTGCAGTTGTTGCCGAAGAGGTTAGAGCCTTGGCACATAGTTCACGAGAGGCGGCTGATAGTATTAGTTCTAATATCAATGCAGCCTTAACTCAAAGTCACAAAATAGCTGAAAACATGGCAAACGTTGTTGAGCAAACTTCACATTGTCAGTCACAATCAACTCTGGTTGACGATGCGTTAATTGAGATCACATCAGCAACTATGTTGGTACAACAAAAAATGGAAAATGTATCAGCAACAGCGGAACAACAAAGCGCTGCAACATTGGAAATATCGCAACATATTGAGCTCGTTGTGCAAGGGGCTAGAGACAATGCTGAAATAGTAAAGCAAACAGAAATTGTCGCCGGTCACTTAAAAATGTTAACTCAATAGAGTCAGAAGGAATTAAATTAACATGTATATATATATTCTATTTGTTGTCATATTGACGTTAAGCGCGCTGCTCATTCATTCGTACAAAGTAAAAAAGACCAAAGCCCAACAGTTAGATGGTTTATCTAATATTATAAATATAAAGTCACTGATAAGTTTAGTGCAAAAACATCGAGGTTTGAGTGCCGCAAAGCTAAATGGGGACTTAAAACAGAAAGCGGAATTAAGTGATATTGAAAGGAAAATTAACAAAATCAGTAATGATTTATCCAATAAAAAAGTCGCAACTTCATGTCGTTGGATATCATTTCAAGATCACTGGAGTCGCTTAACCAAACAAAATATAGACACCGACCCGCAAAATAATTTTAAACAACATACACAGATGATTTCAAATCTACTTTATCTATTAGAGGATGAAGCCGAAAATAGTCATTTAAATTCATTATCACTAACGGCTATGCCTAACATAGGTTATGTTTGGCGAGAGCTTGTTGCTTCCACTGAAACTATAGGACAATCAAGAGCGATTGGTGTTGGAGTTGCTACGGTGGGAAATTGTAGCAGTGTCGATAAAATTCGTTTATCTTTTTTGGAGCAGCATATTAAGCTAACAAGCAAAGATATACTGTCTAAATTATCATTTTTAGATAGTTTCAGCGGCCAGCATAAAACCTTATTAACCACAGCTCAGACAAAAATGACTGAACTAACTAACATCATAGAATTTGAGTTGATTCAAACATCATCAATTACTATTACCGCGAATGATTATTTTACGTTAGCAACCGATAGTATTAGTGCTATTGATGATATTTTTAACAACCAGTTAGAACAAATAAAAATTACACTATGAATGTGAAAGACTTCAACTATCCTTCCTAATATTTCACTTGGTTATTAACCGTATAAACGTTATTTTTAATAGTGCACTGTATTTGCACATTGGCTTAATATGATCACCCTTAGGTTTTAATTTATTTAGCCAGAAACATTCAAATTACCACTCTATTCATCGAATGTATCTGTGTAAATCATGTTCCTGTATAACCATGGCAGGTTACGTTAAATAAGGATTTTGTCCCCACAATGAAAATTCAAAATAAGCTGTTTTTAGTATTATTTGGCTTTAGCTTTTTATTAGTCACTATTTTAGTGTTACTTATGCAATGGAGCCTAGGTAAAGGCATGATTAATTATGTTAATACTAAAGAAGTGCAAATTTTACAGCCGTTAGCCGTCCAATTAGCTGAAGAATATAAAGAAGATAACAGTTGGCTTTCTATGGACGGCCAGAATGATAAATTCCGACATTTGATCACTAATCAATTAAAAGGCAGTGAATTTATTGACGAGAGTCGACTTCCTCCGCAACCACGAAGAGGTATGCGCCCCCCGCAAAATGATGCAGATTCAAAATACTTTAGAAAAGCAAGAAACGACGGACCTCCGGGTAGAAGATTTCGTCCACCTCAGCAAGAGAATGAAGCCTATTATGCGTTATTAGACCAGACAGAAAATGTTGTGGCTGGCATGTACCTTGATGATTTGGATTATACTAAAACAGCAATAGAGCTTAATGGCGTTACCATTGGTTTTTTAGCTATCTCTAAACGAAATAGACTTACTAATGGTTATGAAATTGATTTCATCGAACAACAACAAAATTATCTGTGGGTAATCGCTTTGATGGCTATGAGTCTTGTGACTTTAGTCACTTTACCATTAGCAAGAAACTTAGTTGAACCAATAAAGCTTATTAGCCGAAGTATGCACCAACTGACACAAGGTAATTATAAACAATCTGTACAATTAACTCGTCGAGATGAACTTGGTCAAATGGCAAGAGACTACAATGAATTAGCTCTGACATTAGCGGAAAATGATACTGCCAGAAAGCGTTGGTTGGCAAATATTTCTCATGAACTGCGTACGCCGGTGGCAATACTGCGTGGTGAATTAGAAGCCATGTTAGATAACGTAAGACCATTATCGAAAGATAATATTTCGTCCGCTAACGATGAAGTAAAACACTTACAGCGCCTTATTGATGACTTAAATTTACTTACTAGTGCCGATGTTGGCGGAATGCGCTACCGTAAACAAGATGAAGAGCTAACTCACTTAATCTTAAATGAAGAACAGAAATATCAAAGCTATTTAGCAACGGCTGGTATTAAGTTAAATCTTAATATTACCGACCAAGAAATTGATGTGTACATTGATAAAACCAGACTTTATCAACTGTTTGAAAACGTTATCAATAACTGTATTAAATACTCTTACGCCACAGAGTTAACCATCTCATTGTCGGTTGAACATATTGGTGACAAACAATTTGCCGTTTTAACATTCGAAGACAATGGCATTGGCGTAGAAGAGGTACATTTAGCACACCTGTTTGAGCACTTGTATCGAGTTGAGGAATCACGTAACAGAAAAACAGGTGGAGCCGGATTAGGCTTAGCTATTTGCCGCCTTATTGTTATTGCTCATCAAGGCGAAGTAACCGCGCAACATTCTAAAAATGGTGGTTTATCCATAGTGATTAAACTGCCAATAGTTATAAGTTAATAAGAGAGTATATATATGTTGAATCCGATATTAATCGTAGAAGATGAGATAAAACTCGCTAGCTTATTGTCTGATTATTTTTTACAGGCAGAGTACACCACTCACCAAATTCATGATGGGAGTGTCGTGATTGACTGGGTGAAAGAACATCAACCTAGCGCTATTTTACTGGATATCATGTTGCCAGGAAAAAATGGCATTGATATTTGTAAAGAAATACGTCAATTCTCTAATGTACCTATCTTAATGATCACCGCTAAGGTAGACGAAATAGATCGACTAATCGGCTTAGAACTTGGCGCTGACGACTACATCTGTAAACCTTTTAGTCCTCGTGAAGTGGTTGCTAGGGTTAAAGCTGTGCTAAGAAGAACAGTCACGATAGAGCAAAACTCGGAACTACTTGAGCTAGACGAACATAGATTAAGTGTTGGATTTCATGGCAAGGAAGTATCGTTAACGTCGGTAGAATTTCAGCTGCTAAAACCTTTAGCTAATAAACCTGAACGTATTTTTACTCGTGAGCAGTTAATGCAAAACATGTATACCGATCACCGTATCGTTAATAACAGAACAATCGATAGTCATATCAAAAAGCTACGTAAAAAATTGGCCGATATCAGTGACGGTAAAGATTGGATTCATTCCGTTTATGGTACTGGATATCGTTTAGTTTTATAAAAGCTCGATTAATTTTATAAAAGTCCCCTTACTTACGTACTTCCTCAATTCTTGCACAATGTTTGCAACTTCTGTCGTTATTTTATAATTAATGCAATTGGCATAAGTCATTAATAACGATAGGAGCATTACATGCATATTTATTCAAAAATGCTACTGGCTTTAGTATTCAGTGCGACTACTTTAGTTCAAGCAGCTCAAACAGAACACGAACGTAAACCTCGCCCTGTATTTTCCGATATAGACACCAACTCAGATGGTGAAATTAATTTTGAAGAGTTCTCTATTCTAAAATTACCACACGGCGAGCATGAAGAAGTATTTGTCAGTATAGATGTCGACAACAACGGAGTGATTAGCAGCGAAGAGTTTGAAAATCACAAACCACCACGTCCTAAAAGAAAAGAGAGGTAGTAATGATTAATTCTGTAAGCTCTGGCATGTCGATGCCTGGAATGCAGTCATCTAGTTCAGGTCAGCAAAAGCTAACAACTGAACAACAAACGTTAATGTCTGAAACATTATCGCAATTTGATCCTGACAATTTAACCGAAGCTGATGCGCTATCGATTGTTGAAACGTTTTCAGAAGCTGGCATTCAGCCAAATGGTGAATTTGCAGATGCAGTGGCAGAATTGGGATACGATGCAAAAGAGATCGGTGATTTAGCTCAAGTATCGGAAGAAGGTCAAAGACCACCTCCGCCTCCACCGCCACAACAAAGCAGTGAAGAGATCACATCTTTGGTTGATTACCTTTCTGAATTAGTAGAAGAAACCTTAGCTACTAGCGGTTCTGAAAAACTAACAGATGAAGATAAAGAGTCTATTTTAGCTCAGGTTTTTGAAGAATTTAATATTGAAGATCAGAGCTCTATCATTAACACTAGTGTTTAATGTTAGATAAAATTATTTTTTGCAGAAGCCATTTTTAATATTAAAAATGGCTTTTTTATTTTTGCGGTCAAAAAACACTCAAGCTAGATGCGAATGCGTTTTGGTTACTAAAAAAGTTACTTTTGTGAATCAGCACCTGCTAATCAGAAAGATTTACATAACATTATAATTTTATTAAAGAATATAATTTCGATTAGCATTAATGCCCCTATCCCCTGATTTACGTCACTTTAACTCCACATAAAAAATATTGTTATCCTTTTCATAGAGTCGTATATTTCAGTTACTTATTAACTAACTTAGGTAGTATATGGCTGAAGTAAATTTCCATGATGTATTAAGCAAGCAACTAAACGTTGTTCGAAAAAAGCTAAATATGGAAACCGCTATTGTTAGTTATATAAACGACAATACATACACGTTAATTGCTGTTGATAGTCATTTGGAAGGCGTATTTAAAGCTGGGATGGCTTTTCCGCTTGAAGATACATATTGCCGAGACGTTTATCAATTTAATCAAGTAATGCGTTACTACAATGTTGGTTCTATGGACTCAATGTTGCAGCACCCTGCCTATTTATCAGTTCAATTAGAAAGTTATCTTGCCGCCCCAATCAATGATGATAAAGGTCAGGTTGTAGGTACAGTGAACTTCACGTCGTTAATGGCTAAACGCCAACAGTTTGAAGATAAAGAAGTTGAATTAGCAACGGATTTAGCGGCCTTCATTGGTAAGAATATTGAACAATATAAATTATTAATTCCTAGTGAGTCATAATTTCAATTCACTAACAAAAGTAAATTACACTTGGTAGTAGCTTAAAAACATGCCTACGGTCATCTCGACCAAGTGTTGTTTTTCGCCTACCGAAAGAGGAGCAGTTTGACGTAAAAGTTGTGGCCAAAATACCTGAGCTTTTAACAAGTTAGTAATTTGATCATGAGCAAAATCTATATCTAACGGTTTTAACTTTCCGTCAGCCATTGCCAACTTCAACCAACGTTTAAGTAACGTTTCTTGTTCAAACATTTTAGCCATTTTACTTTGCAGAGGTTCTGGAGCAAATAAGAAATGAGCCATAGCGATTCGAATTAATTCCATCATTTCTGTGTCGGCCATTAATTCAACTTCGTCCGTTAATAACAAAGTTAACTGCGACTTTATATCTTGTTCAGCACTGTATACAACGTCATGAACGGCAGTGCGTTTTTCCCAGCCAGCCAAAATAATTTCAGCAACTAACACTTCTTTACTTTCAAAATGATTGTAGACCGTACGCTTGGAGACCTGAGCTAGTTCTGCAATTTTATCCATGCTTGAGTCCGCCACACCGTATTGTTGGAATGCAGCTAACGCACCAGCGATAATAGCTTCGCGCTTTAACTCGCTACGTGTCTTCTTCACTTGTGTAATAGTTTCTGTACTTGATTGCTCTGTCATCGATTGCTCGGTCATGGATACGTCTCAAAATAACTGAACCAACATTTTTACACTGATCAGTTTACTTTTCAATTTATTAATTTAAACTGCACCGTGTAGTTTACTTTTTTTGTTGATCAATAATGTTAAAAATCTCAATCTTAATAGGGTTAATACTTATGACTTCTAGCTGCGTAAAAAACTTTGACGACAACAAGCAACCAAAGAAATTTACCAATACAGAGATAGAACATAAGACTAGCTTTAGTGACTTTTATGCCATGCTCAAAGCTTATTGGAATGACAAACGTACACTAGCTACACCATCTTTTGATATTCCCGTTCAGCCATTAACTGCCGCTCAATTAGCACAAGATAAATTTGATGCCGTATATAGACTTGGCCACTCTACTATTTTATTACGCATAGACCACGAGTTTATATTAATTGATCCTGTATTTAGCGACCGTGCCTCACCAGTGCAATGGTTTGGACCAAAACGTTTTCATCAAGCTCCTATATCCATTGCTGATTTACCAAATATTAAAGCGGTGATCATCAGCCACGACCACTATGATCATTTAGATAAAGATGCCATTAAACTCTTGGACCAAAAAGTTGAATACTTCATTACACCATTAAAAGTAGGACAACATTTACGTGACTGGGGAATTGATGACGCTAAAATCACTGAGCTCGCCTGGTGGCAAACTACTGAAATTGATACGTTAAAATTTACCGCAACGCCAGCTCAACACTTTTCGGGTCGAGGATTATTCGACAAAGATGAAACTTTATGGGCAAGTTGGGTTATTGAAGGATGGGAGTCTAAAATCTATTTTAGCGGAGACTCAGGTTATTTTGGTGGCTTTAAAGAAATTGGCGAGCGTTTAGGGCCATTTGATTTAACCTTGATTGAAACGGGGGCTTATAATGAATTATGGCCGGACATCCACATGTTTCCTGAGCAAAGTTTACAAGCTCATATAGACCTAAAGGGACTTGCTATGATGCCAATTCATAATGGAACTTTCGACTTATCTTTGCATAATTGGTACGAACCATTTGAACGTATTACCCAGTTAGCTGCTGACAGTTACGTCACTTTATTAACGCCACAATTTGGTGAGGCAGTTAATATACAAGTTCCTAAGCTACTGCAGAAAGTACCAGTGACCGTAAATTGGTGGCAAGAGACTGGACAGATAGAAAAATAATATTAGCTCAGTTTAAGCGCATCATATTGCATATAAACATCTAGCGCTTTAGATTTTGCGGTAACCCTAGCCGCACCATCTAGTTCCTCTTTTTCTATTGTCTCTTTTTTAGTTTCAATGGTGCCTATGTACATATTAGACAATATATCTTCTATCAATTTTAATTCACTGAGTTCAACAATAGACTCTTCTGTGACTAAGGTTTTTACCCTTCCATCGGAGTAAATCCGCGTATCTTCAATTCGATTATCCAAAGTATGATTTGATGTAAGACTCAATGCGTCACTTGAACTATCCCACGTGATTTTATTTTCTAACTCTTCCTTACGACTTGTAATAACTATATCTTTATCCACACTTGCCAAACTAGATGGAGTAGAGGCTCGGGAATCAAGTGAGAAATTCTTTTTTTGCGAATATTCGTAGAGATTCTCAAGTTCTTTACTTTCCGTTACTTGAGACATATTTACTCTTGTACTGACTACATCATCAAGGGTCTTAAAGTCAGCTATGTTAAGTGAATATGAATAATCCATAAGTGATGAGATTTTACTAGTGAATTGGTTCGCTCCTACCCGTTTACCTATTGTTGGTATAACAAACTTGTCTATATCATGTTGGCTTTTTTGCGTATTTACATCAAACAATGAAGTAAACGACTCTACAATAAATTCATTTAATACCTCTTTACCTCTATTTCTAAAACCAAACTCATCAAGTAAATCTCTCATTTCCAAAGCGTAACGACTTAGCTCCTCATCATCTTTTTCGCCAAGTAAGGATGTGGTTAAACTGAAACCAAAATTCTGAGAACTACCCATTGTGTTATAGTTCATTGCTACTGACAAAGTCTGTTCTTGAGTTTCTTGATTTACTTCATATGCAAAACTGCTTTTATCGATAAATTTATTGGTATCAATTGAAAAGCCTTTTAATAAGCTCATATCAAAACTTTCAGCAATATTGATATTATCCAATCCCGATACGCTTTGATCATTTGAAAGCACTTGCCCTATATACTCAGAAGTCCCTGCAAACAACTGATTTAAGGCTTCATGTTCTTCCTCAGATAATTTACCATCTACTTGATATGATAAACCATTAAAACCCTCTTCATTGCCATAAGAAGAATTTCTTTGGTAAGTAACTGTGATGGTATCGCCTTCTTGGGTTTCTACTTCGAAAGTCACCCCCATAAATCCAGCACCCGGCAAATCAAATAATGAACTGCCTTGGGCAAATTTATTTTCTGCGCTCGCTGCAGGTAATTTATTTGTGAGATTGTTTTCTATATAACTTTGACTGGCGACTAAATACGATTCTGTATCGTTATCAAGTTGGCCTAAACGGCTGAAGATATCGGCAATATTTAGATGAGCAGCTTCCGAATATTGAAGGGCGTGTTGCACCTTATTAAATAAGTCCTCAGTATCTTTGTTTGACTTTAGCTGCTCTATATTCCCATCCACATTATTTACATACTGCTGCTGAATATAGAACGGCTCATCTGGAATTGGAGGTTTAGTCTCTTTGTAGGAACTTATAGTAAAATTGCTCTTACCTCCAGCATCTAACAACAGTTGATCGGCAAGTAATTGCTCTACATTCGGTTTGGACAAAACAACATGGCTGGAGTCTAATTCTTTAGACTTTGTAACATTTTCCAGGCTACCAGAAGCGCTCGTTAAATCACCTTTGGTCAAATTTTTGTTATCCACCGTTTTATTATCAACAGTGCTATTTACTGATGTAGGTTTCAACAATTCCATTTTCATTCACCTGACTAAAAAATAATTTACAAAATTAAAGAGCCTTATCAATACATCGGCAAGTGTTGAATAAACTTTAAACCATAAATAAAATTAGAATAAATGCTATCTTGATATAGAAAAGCGACTCGATTAAACCAAAGTAAAAATAGCGCAACATTTACGTGATTGGGGAATTAATGACGCGAAGATCACTAAACCTTCTTGGTGGCAGAGACTGTACAGGTAGTGAAATAATAGTAGTTGTATTACTTAAGTTTAAGCGCATCGTACTGCATGTAAACATCTAGTGCTTTAGATTTTGCAGTAACCCTAGCCGCACCATCTAGTTCCTCTTTTTCTATTGTCTCTTTTTTAGTTTCACGTGTGCTTGTGTACATATTGGTCAATATATCTTCTAGCAATTTTAATTCACTGAGTTCAACAATAGCCTCTTCAGTGACTAACGTTTTTACCCTTCCATCAGAGTAAATACGCGTATCTTCAATTCGATTATCCAAATTATGTTTCGATACCAAGCTTATTGTATTTTGTATGCCATCAACCTTAACTTTATTTTCTAATTTTTCTTTACGGTTTGTAATAACAATATCTCTACTGACATCTTCTGCATTGGATGGTGTTGATATATATGAGTATAGTGAAAAGTTTTTTTGTTGAGTAAATTCATATAACTTTCCAATTGATGTGCTTTCCGTTTTTTGTGACATTTTAATTCTTGCACTTACTTCATCTGGACGATCTTTATTTTCCGCCAGATTAAGTGAGAAGTTATAGTCCATCAGGGATGTTATTTTACTAGTAAATTGGTTAGCTCCAACCCGTTTGCCTATTGTGGGTATAACAAACTTGTCTATATCATGTTGGCTTTTTTGTGTATTAACATCAAACAATGAAGTAAATGAATCCACAATAAACTCGTTTAATAACTCATGATCGCCCTTTCTAAAGCCAAACTCATCAAGTAAGTCTCTCATTTCCAGAGCATAGCGACTTACTTCATCTTCATCCTTACTTCCAAGTAAAGATGTGGTTAAACTAAAATCAAAACTTTGAGCAGCGTCTCTACCTGAAACATTCATTTCTATCGATAAAGTTTGTTCTTGAGTTGCTTTATTTACCTCATATTTATAATGGCTTTGCTGCCCAAATAGTTTTGTGTCAATTGAAAAGCCTTTTAACAAGCTCATATCAAAGCTTTCAGCAATGTCTATGCTGTCTAATCCACCTTCCTTTCGATCGCCAACTGACATTTGCCCAACATACTCGGCTGAACCAATAAATAGTTGATTTAACGCCTCTTGCTCTTCCTCTGACAATTCACCATCAACCTGATACGATAAGCCATTAAAACCTTCTTCGTAGCCATAAGACGTACTCCTTTGATATGTGACAGTGATGGTATCGCCTTCTTGGGTTTCTACTTCAAAAGTAACCCCCATAGATCCAGCTCCTGGCAAATCGAATAATGAACTGCCTTGTGCAAATTGATTTTCTGCGCTCGCGGCTGGTAATTTATTTGTGAGGTTGTTTTCTATATAACTTTGGCTGGCAACTAAATACGATTCTGTATCGTTATCAAGTTGACCTAAGCTACTGAAGATATCAGCAATATTTTTATGAACAGATTGAGAGTGAGTTAGAGCGTGTTGTACTGTATTAAATAACTCTGCAGTATCCTTACCGTCACTTATACGATCTATATTGCCATTTACGTTATTTACATACTGCTGCTGAATATATAGCGGCTCTTTTTTGTCAACAGGTTCAGGCGCTACATAGCTCGAGATGGTGAATTGTTGTCCTTCGTTTAAAGGTAGTTGTTCTGCAAGTAGCTTTTCTACATTAGGTCTGGACAAAGCAACATAGCTGGAGTCTAATTCTTTAGACTTTGTAACATTTTCCAGGCTACCAGAAGCGCTCGTTAAATCATCCTTGGTTAAACTGGTTTTATCACCTGCTTTATAATCAGCTGTGCTATTGACTGAGGTAGGTTTCAACAATTCCATTTTCATTCACCTGACTAAAAAATAATTTACAAAATTAAAGAGCCTTATCAATACATCGGCAAGTGTTGAATAAACTTTAGCCAATAAATATTTTTGATAGCCTAAGGGTTGTTTATATTTCATTTGGCAATATACATATGTAGATAGGTAAATAGATAAGCAACGGCTAAAATCAATATTGGTAAGCCATTAGTTACTGAGTAAAGAGGATAATGTGTTTTTATTATTGTTGTTTGCCATTGTCGCTATTCTAGTTTCATTTATATGTTCAATTATGGAAGCGGTTTTATTGAGCATAACGCCTGCTTTTATTACTTCATATCCAAATAAGAAAATAGCGCAACGTATGACAATGTTAAATCAACATGTGGATAAACCATTGTCAGCAATTTTAACATTGAATACAGTTGCTCATACTGCTGGAGCCGCAGGTGTTGGCGCACAAGCCTCCCATTTATACGGCGACTCATCCATTGGTATAGCCTCGGCTATTATGACCCTATTTGTGCTTGTTTTTTCTGAGATCATTCCAAAGACATTGGGAGCCAACTATTGGCGAGAATTTGCGCCTTTTGTTACCTCAGTATTAACCTACTTAGTCTGGTTGTTAAAACCTTTTGTTTGGATGTCAGAACTTATCACTAAGCTGTTCAAACGTACTCACGATGAAAGTCATTATATGCGTTCAGAAATAGAAGCTATGGCAAAGATAGGTTTGCAAACTGGGGCATTACAACAAGGTGAGTCGGACATCATCCAAAGCTTGCTGCACTTTAGAGAAATATCGTTACGTGAAATAATGACACCACGTGCAAAGGTTTTCCGTTTGCACAAAGACACCACAGTTGAAGAGTACTGTAAATTACATGGCTCGGTTTCATACTCCCGAATTTTAGTATTTGATAAAAACCCAGATGACATTATTGGCTACGTGCTAAAAACCGACGTTATGCTGGCCAATAGTAGAGTGAAACCTAGCTATCGGATTTCTAAACTAGTTAAAGCGCTATTAACTGTGTCACAAACCTTATCTTTACCTGTGTTATTCAACAAGCTTTTAACACAACGAGCGCACATATCTTTAGTGGTTGATGAATATGGTGAGATACAAGGGATAGTGACGTTAGAGGACGTAATAGAAGCTTTGCTGCAAGTCTCTATTGTGGATGAAAGAGACCTACAGTAAAAGACGGTGAAAATAACAAAACAAGTTCAAGCCTAAAACTGGCTGATTTGTGTATTGTGCAGCTATTGCTGGTTAAATTTCACCTATTAAATTTCGCCTATTAAATTTCGCCTATTAAATTTTTCCATAAAAAAAGCTGAACTACTTATTAGCTCAGCTCTTCATATCTTTTGTTGCTATAGAATTTTACTACTTAGCGACTTTTAAGTAAGTCGACTTTATTCAACGGTAGTAATAAAGTCTTCCGTTGAACGGCGTACTTTTTCTAGGTTAACTAACCAGTCACCTTCCGCTTCACGATAACCCAAAGGTAACAAGATAACCGATTTTAACCCGCGTTCTTTAAGACCTAGAATTGCATCCACTTCGTCAGGAACAAAACCTTCCATTGGCGTACTATCTACTTTCTGTTCAGCAGCAGCAATAAGTGCAGTACCCAAACCAATATAAGCTTGGCGAGCAGCATGTTCAAAGTTTGTTTGAGCATCACGTTGTGGGTAAGTATTTAGTAACATTTGGCGGTAGTTTTCCCAACCTTCATTAGTACCACCACGTTTCTCGTTAACTAAATCGAACATAGTGTTAATGCGTTCAGCTGTGTAATTGTCCCACGCAGCAAAAACTAATAAATGAGAACCGTCGGTAATTTGTGCTTGGTTCCAAGCATGTGGCACGATTTGTTTGCGTACTTCAGGATTCGTTACAACAAAAACTTCATAAGGCTGTAAACCACTAGAACTAGCGCTTAATCTAATTGACTCTAATATGTAATCAACTTTCTCTTGGCTAACCGGTTTAGTTGCGTCCATTTTTTTTGCAGCGTAACGCCATTGTAGATCTTTTAGTAATTCAGTCATATATCTCTCAGTTAAAGTAAAACAAACAATAAAGTTTAGCCTTATATGGTATTCCCACCTTAAAAAAACAAGTGGTTAAAAGCAAACTCTATAAATGAGTGTTCTGATCAGCGCTAATTTCTTAGCGCTAGATTTAAATAAACCCATTTACCTTAATGGGTTTTTATTTACATTAACAATTTCAACGGATTGTTGCACACCTTGAATTTTCCACTCAATACTTTGTCCTTTGCTCAGACCTATTATTGCAGAACCAATTGGTGCGAATATTGAAATACTATCGTCGTATTTATCCATACAACTAGGTAGGCATAAGGTTTTAGTGAAGGTTCGGCCTGAGCCTGAAACTTTAAAGGTAACTTGACTATCAATTGTCACAACATTACTTGGTATCGATTTTACGCTAACGATGGTTGCCCGAGCGAGTTCATCTTCCAAGGCTTTAATTGATTCATCAGGCTGTTTGATACGAGCTATTTGAAACTCTAATTCTGCTAAGTCGGCAGTGGATATAATTATTTCTGGTTGTTTTTTCATGATCAACTTTCTTCTATTAGGTTAAATAAAATTGGCTCAGTTGAACCACATAAATTGAAGGTTTTGTATATGAATTTACTTTTTATATTTGTCATTTCATTCCTATTGTTTTTGTTGTTTGTTTTACTAATGACTGTTGTTAATACTAATTACTTGCCACTTAGCAACGCCTGCTGAGGTTTTTATTTTTGCTACTTCACCAAATCGCAACCCTAACAATTCACAACCTAACACTGAGGTATATGAGACGGTTTCAATTAAAGGTATGTTTTTTTCACCCTCAACAATGTGTAAATCAAACTGTTCTTTGGTAGATAAGTTCTTTAATCCAACAGTACTACCAACCCTAGTGCGATTTTCTAAACGCGATACCTGACTATTACTAAACTCTAATCTGTCGAGTAAAGAGCACAAGGTTATTGGATTCATTAATATCCTATAACTAGAGTTATAGAACCGCGGGTTTGATGGGCAAATTAAGGCTTTGCAAAACCTATAGATGTGTATAAGCACGGTGAATTCTCCAACCGGACTGATTTATTAATAAATTATAAGTATGAGAAACAGCCGAACGTATTCGCTACGCTCGGCTTAAATTGGGAAGGTGAGTAAATTACTCTTAAAGATGCTGACGTTGTATTTTCTGTACATTTTTTCCTCTAATTCTTAGTTCGATAATACCTCCAGATAAAATAAAAACAAGTCCTTAGTGACTTGCCATAAACTTAACAAAATCATTACGATTTTTGTCTATCAGCAGCTGATAAAGATGGCGCAGATTTTATGATAATTGGAAAGATTTAGGCGGTTTTGTAAATCAAAGGCGTTAGTGATTTCCAACGAGCTTGTCGTAGTTTTATGGGGAACTAAAGACTTATACAAAGAACCTTGTATAGGTCTTTACCAATTAAAGCGTCACTCGACAAGCTACTATTAAAGCTCTCGCATGCTAAAAATAATAATATAAGGTTAGCTTTACTTGAGTATCTTCAGAGTGCCATTTTCTATAATTAATACTGCTCCTTAATGCGAGATTAGTATTTAGTGAAAGGTTCCAGGATAAATCGACTTGGCTATAGTACTGATTACCAGTGTTAATCAGTTGCATAACATTCCCGGTTAATCCGAGTTTATTATTGTTATTTACTTGCCAAATTGTACCAAACTCAATACCAGCCCCAACGTCTAATTTATCAGTAATATCTCCATAATTTAGGGCAACTGAACCTAGTACAAAACTATGTAAATTATTAGGGTCGCCAAATGATTTTCCAAATCCACCTTGAGTAAAATATCGATTTTTTTCTTTAACTGGATATTCACTCGCACTATCTTCATCGACACTAGGCTGATGATCGTAACCAAGTTTCATACTCCATGACCAGCTATCAAAGACGGCGTTATCAGGAGCAAGTGACATAGCATCAACTAAATATAAGTGTTCAATTCGACTTTTATGATGCTCTGAAAAGCTTCCTTCTAAATCAAAAAAACTAATTTTTGCACCAGGAATATAACCATCCGAACTATCAAGTAAGTCATGATAAGCCAAGCGGTAGGATAATTTTATTTGACGCGCTCCGTTCTTACTGTCAACAAACGTTACTCCTGCTCTAGATGAACTATGCCCTTGCTCAGGTGAAATATCGGGCTTTTTAGGCTGGGTAAATGGAGTCGGTGTTTTCAGTTTACTGCGTTGGTATAGTAATTTATTTAATCGTGGTGCAATATTCTCACGCTGAAGACCTTGGTCGTTAAAATCAAAGTTTAACCATTCATATGCCATTTCTAAAATTGCAGCCTGGCGATCTATGCTATATGTCGATTGTTCAAATGTTCCAGTGTCCATTAATTCATGGACCGACGTTAATTCTTGCTCTGATAACTGCTGTGAATAATGGTATAGACGAGTACCAAATGCTGGTCGATAGTTAGGTGCTTGCAGTAATTGATGTTCTCTTAGTACGGCAACAGTGTCCGACGGAATTGCTTGAAAAGAAAATGTGGATGTTAAATCAAGAGTCTCGTTTGCTAATTGTAATAAACCAAGTAGCTGATAAGAGCAGTTTTCATCGATAAAATAGTAATCAAATTTAGCTCGTTGCAATTCCCATAAATGCAGTAATATGCGGTGAACTTCATCCTCTGATAGATTAAGTTTATACTCCCAAATATCACGAGACTCTATGTCATTATATTCACGAACTTTTCGATAATAAGGCATCACAGTAAACGAGCCTGGATACATACCAACAAAACCTTTAAATGCATAAACCGCGGCATTGTCTGTTTCGTCAGGTTGCGCGGCAAAATTAACAGCAAAAGCAACTAGTTCTCTGTGCCTATTTTGATCTTTAGCATCAACACGCAATAGCGTATGACCAAACATGGATGAAGGGCTATTCATAAAGGCAGTTGGAAATACTAGTGTAATACCTGCTGGGTTAAGTGTTTTTTGCCACATAGTTAGCTCTGGACAATTGAGCTCTGGCCAGTGGTTATCTGTATTGTTTTTTAGCCATGTATAGCGAGCTGGAAATTCACACCTAAGCTTATCAGTTTTTTCTGCCGTAACATTTTTCCCGTTAAAAACATCCAATGTAGCCATTAGTTCCGCATAAGGGTCGGTTTTACCAGATTTTGCGAGAAAAAAACGTTTATCGTCAACTTCACTTTTAAAATCAGTTAATGTGGCAGATCTATAATGTATGAGTTTTAACCAGTAAGGTTTATCGGCTAAATCAGAGAAAGGAACAGAAGATGCGAACAGAGGCAGTGACAAACTAGCCATTAAAACAAGTACAGCTTTGCTTAATATTTTCATAATGTATTATATAAAAAGCCCCAAAAGGGGCTTTAGATGACTTCCTGAATGCAGTAATAAATGCAATTAGCTAAAATTACTAATTAAGAAAGTTTATAGCTTGATAATGCTACGTCATTTGCAACTAAGCTGTTTAGATTTTCTAAAACAGTTTGTGATGTTACATTTTCAGAAGTAAAAACAGCTGAGAAGTTTGCTTGAGCTAAAGTAGCAAATGCCGCTTTGTCTTGATCAGCAATTCCCCAAACTTCAGCAAGAGTCGCTAAAGTTTCGCCTTCACCTTTTGACATATCACGAGCTAGTTGGTCAACATTACCATCAATGAAAAGTGAAACTGTTTCAGTAGAAGTTACAGTCCCATTACCATCACAACCTAAAGTACCGAAGCTGATACCAAAAGTTTGGTTACCAGAACTACCATTAGTTGTTGCACCTAAAATTTTAACCGCTTTACCATCTTTTCCAGCAAAAATCATAGAACCTAGACCACAACCAATATCTTGGTCTGCCATTGCTTGAGAAAGAGGTAAAAGAGAAAGTGCTGCTATAGCGATAATTTTTTTCATATTTATAAATCCTTTATATTATTAATTAGCCTTTATGAGAAAGGCAATTTAATCTAGCACAATAAATTAAGTGGTAACAACCTTGTTATTTATCTCGATAAATATTGATTAAATCACGTACCTATAAATAATTAATTTTAACTATGTTTACTTTCATTTGCCGTGATTTAGCATCTTTTGCTGACATAAAAAAACCACCAAACCATGCTTAATTCATTATGAATCGGACACGATTAGATGGTTCAATTAAATAACTATGCTGTAAATTTACACAAAGTTTAGCTGTAAAACTTACTCAACCGTCACTGACTTAGCTAAGTTTCTAGGTTGGTCAACGTCTGTGCCTTTAATGATAGCGACGTAGTAACTCAATAACTGTAGCGGTATTGTGTAAACAATTGGCGCTATGATTGGGTCAACATGTGGTACTTCCATTACGCGCATAGTGTCGTCGCCTTTGAAGCGTGCATCTTTGTCTGCGAATACATATAAAATACCGCCACGGGCACGTACTTCTTCAACATTAGATTTAAGTTTTTCTAATAAATCATTGTTTGGTGCAACCACAATTATTGGCATTTCTGCATCAATTAACGCTAACGGACCGTGTTTTAACTCACCAGCTGCGTATGCTTCTGCGTGAATGTATGAAATTTCTTTTAGCTTTAACGCGCCTTCCATTGCAATTGGGTATTGCTCGCCACGGCCTAAGAATAAGCTATGTTGTTTATCGGCAAATTCTTCCGCTAGTTTTTCAATACCTTCCGCCATCGTTAGCGTTTCTTCTAACTTATTTGGCAAGGTAGCAAGGGCGGTTACAATTTCTTTTTGTAACTCAGCAGTCATGCCTTTTTGTTTGCCTAACGCAACCGTTAGCATTAACAAGGCCACCAGCTGTGTAGTGAATGCTTTGGTTGAAGCAACACCAATTTCAGCACCCGCATTGGTCATAACCGCTAAGTCAGACTCACGTACTAATGATGAACCTGGTACGTTACACACACTTAAACTGGCTTTATAACCAATCTCTTTTGCTAAACGCAGTGCTGCTAAAGTATCAGCCGTTTCGCCAGATTGTGAAATCGTAACGATTAATGAGTTAGCTGGAACAAACGACTTTCTGTATCTAAATTCAGACGCTATCTCAATATTACAACTTACATTAGCAAGCGACTCTAACCAGTAACGTGCAACCATGCCCGAATGGTAAGACGTACCACAAGCAATAATTTGTACATGGTCAATGCCCTGTAAAATTTCAGCGGCATTTTCACCTAAATATTCTTCAATAACGGTATCTGCATTAATACGATTTAATAATGTATTACGAACAGCAGCTGGTTGTTCATGAATTTCTTTCATCATGTAATGACGGTATTCACCTTTGTCACCTGCATCATGCGTTACCGTAGATTCATTAATTTCACGTTCAACTGCGTTACCGTCAGCATCAAAAATATTAATTTCATCACGAGTAATTTCAGCAACATCACCTTCTTCTAAAAAGATGAACTGACGCGTAACGGGTAATAATGCCAACTGATCAGAGGCAACAAAGTTTTCGCCGATACCAACGCCAATCACTAATGGGCTACCAGAGCGAGCCACCACAATACGGTCTGGGTTAGCTGGTTCCATCATTACCGTGCCGTAAGCACCGTCTAATTGCTTAACTGATTTTTGTACTGCCGCTAATAATGTGTCTGTGCTTTTACGGTTTTCATGTACTAAATGCGCAATAACTTCAGTGTCGGTTGCAGATAAAAACTCGTAACCTTTGGCTTGTAGCTCTGTGCGAAGTACTTCATGGTTTTCAATGATACCGTTATGAACTAAGGCTATGTCATTGTTAGACATATGTGGATGGGCGTTCTCTTTAGTAACACCACCATGTGTTGCCCAACGAGTATGAGCTATACCAACTGTGCCATTTACTTTCGATTTAGCCACGGCTTCAGCAAGGTTTTTAACTTTACCTATTTCACGTTCACGTTTTAACGAGCCGTCACTTTCCATTAAGGCAACACCAGCAGAGTCGTATCCTCGGTATTCAAGACGCTTAAGGCCTTCTAACAATATATTTACTATATGACGTTCAGCTACGCCACCAACGATTCCACACATAATTTTCTCCAAAAATTTATTAAGTGTAAAAGCAGAACCTTGCCTGCTTTTTAATATTTTTATAAGCTCAGACTACTGCGCTTATATAACTAATACGCTTTGATCACTAAAACGTTTTGAGCGGTTATTAAGCGCTCACTTTCGGCATCGATATCTGCGTCTGTTACCAGCACATCAATATCCTGCCAACTCAATTCTAAGTTAGGTATTTTTCTATCTAGTTTTTCTGATTCTGCCAACACAATAACTTGTTGTGACACTTCTGCCATCACTCGACTTAGATTAGTCAATTCGTTAAAGGTTGTAGAGCCACGGGTTACGTCTAAACCAGACGCGCCCAAAAATGCTTGGTCAAAGTTATAGGCTTTTAACATGTTCTCAGCTTGCTGACCTTGGAATGAATGCGATTGTGCATCCCAAGTTCCACCTGTCATTAACAAGGTAGGTTCATTTTCTAGTTCAAGAATATGATTAGCTACTTCCAGCGAGTTACTCATCACCACTAAGCCACGCACATGTTGAGCGTGAGATAAAACAGCGGACGTTGTGCTGCCACTGTCTATAACAATGCGGTTATGATCTTTAATTAACTCAGCGGCTGCTTTAGCAATGGCTTGCTTGCGTTTTGAAATCTCAGGACCTGCCAATTCTGACGAACCAGAAGGTAAGGCAATTGCGCCACCGTATTTACGTAATAACAGTCCGTTAGATTCAAGCGCGGTTAAATCTTTACGGATAGTGACTTCCGATGTATTAAACATAGATTTTAACGAATCAACCGTCACTTCATGCTGTTCGTTGACTAATTCAACGATTGAACGACGGCGAGACTGAGTATTTCGTTTTTGCACAAACACAACCCTTAACTTTCGATTCGAAAGATTATAGTTTCGTTTATATTTAAATCAAGGTTTTATTTAAATCAAAAGTTAACGTCCAACAAAAGTAATCGGAAAACTATTACGGTCAATTATGTAGCGAGATCAATCAGGGAAATACCAGTCGAGGGGAATGAACTAATACTTTAAATTTAAACATTCAAATTTATCGCTGAATTATGCCCAAGCTAAAGTAAGGAAAATAAAATGAATAAGACCGACACTACTTTATTAGGATTAGGCTTATTAATAGCAGTGGCTCTACAGGGTGGATTATTTTGTCTAAAATGGCGAGGCTAGTTAATTTTTTCCATGTTATTTTAATATTTAACCGCCTACACATTTATAAATATAGACGGATAAAATTAACCCCGTGTCTACTTACACAGGGTCACATCACACATCAAGCTTCTAGCTTCTAGCTTCTAGCTTCTAGCTTCTAGCTTACAGCTTTATTTCATTACGGCTTTTTTATTCAGCTTCTGGCTCTTCATTATTTTCAGTAGCGTCTACTTCACCACGTAATTTAATTTGTAAACCTTGTAGGAAGTTACGCATTACTTGGTCTTTACATTCACGGTAATGTTTATGCCCTGCTTTTCTGAAAAATGCACTTAACTCATGTTTGCTTAAGTTAAAGTTGGCAAGTTCTAAATATTCTAATAAGTCTTCAGCTTTTAAATTAAGAGCGATTTTTAATTTATTAAGCATGATGTTATTTGTTAGTTTTTGCTCTGGAGCAGGTTGTGCGCCTTCACGTTTACCGCGTTTTTCGTTGATTAACCCGTTTAAGAAAGAGGCCATCATAGGATCTTGTAAGCTTGCATAACGCGGGTCATCATCTTTTTTCAACCATGATGTTACTTGTTCTTGAGTTACTTTTTGATCTGCCGCTGCAAATGTTTTCATCATTGCAGAGTCACTAAAGTCAAAGCTGTAACGGATTCGACGTAAAATGTCATTGTTAGTCATGGTTGTTTCCTGATTTATAAATTCTGAATTTGGGTGCTTTGCTCATAAACTTGGTAAGAAACCAGCAGCCCATTAAATTGTAGCAATGGCTGTATTGTACTTGTTGTGCGCGGTAATGTCAGACTATGAATACTTTTATTTACTCTATTTAGCCTTCCGGCTCTTGAAGTGACTCTTCTTGTGGCGCTTTGTAGCTAATAACATTCACGTTATAACATACCTTTCCCGTTGGCGTTTGTACCCAAGCTTCTTCGTCTACTTGCTTGCCAATTAAGGCTCTTGCCATTGGTGCGTCTATGCTGATCCATTTTTTATATACGTCAATTTCATCTGGACCCACTATACGAATTTTAGTTAACTCGCCATCATCGTTCTCTAATTCTACCCAGGCACCAAAGAATACTTTACCTTCCTGCTCACTTGACGGGTAAATTACTTTTAAAATTTCTAAACGTTTTGTTAAAAAGCGTACTCGCCAATCTATTTCTCTAAGGCGCTTTTTACCATAAATGTATTCAGCGTTTTCGCTTCTGTCACCTTGAGCCGCGGCTTCAGATACTGACTTAGTAATTAGAGGTCGCTCGTCCTTCCATAAGTATGTCAGTTCTTTTTCCAGCTTGTCGTAACCATCGCGTGTAATGTAGTTGGTTTTGGTTAACAGCTCAGGATCTGGCTTTCTGTAACGCCCCATTAATGCTTCTTATTTTTTGTGATTTCAGTTTATAGGTAGTATTTAAAACTAATAAAAGTAAATGTACAAACTTGTTAGTAAAATTCAAGACGGTTTATTTTTCCATTGTTGTTTAAAACTCAGATTTAATCTCAATATATTGCTTTATTATTTTTGTTTTCATACCTATGATGCTGCCTTAGCTTTTTGTCAGTTTATTGTGTTTCTATTTTCAAGGATCTTCAAACCTATGTCTGTTGTTAGTCAAACAATCCCTCAGTTAATTGCTGAAGAAATTTTAGCACGTACCGAGCAAGTTATTGCTGCTATTACCTTATTAGATGAAGGTTCAACGGTGCCATTTATCGCTCGTTACCGTAAAGAAGTTACTGGCGGGTTAGATGATACCCAGTTACGTAATTTAGAAACTCGTCTTATTTATTTACGTGAATTAGAAGATCGTCGTCAGGTGATCTTAAAGTCGATTAAAGAACAAGAGAAACTGACTCCTGAATTAGAAAAAGCCATATTATCGGCTGACAATAAAACCCGTTTAGAAGATTTGTATTTACCTTACAAACCAAAACGTCGTACCAAAGGTGAAATTGCCAAAGAACAAGGTTTAGAGCCATTGGCAGATGCGTTATATGCTGATGCAAATTTAGACCCAGAACAACAAGCGCAAGCATTTGTTACCGGTGACGTTGCCGATACTAAGGCTGCATTAGATGGCGCTAAATACATCTTAATGGAACGTTTCTCTGAAGACGCTGAGTTGTTAACCAAAGTACGTCGTTACTTAAAACAAAATGCTTACCTTGAAGCCAAGGTTATTGCCGGTAAAGAAAACGAAGGTGCAAAATTCCAAGACTATTTTGACCATTCTGAATTAGCCATTAAAACACCATCGCATCGAGCACTTGCTATGTTACGTGGCAGAAACGAAGGTATTTTACAGTTAGTGTTAAATGCCGATCCGGGTCAAGAAACGCCAATTAGAGAATCTCAAGTAGAAAACATTATTGCTACTCACTTTGGTTTGAACTTCAACCAAAAAGCTGGCGATAAATGGATGAAATCTGTTGTGCAGTGGACATGGAAAATCAAAGTATCTATGTCGATGGAAAACGAGTTGTTATCTGAAATTCGTGAAAACGCAGAACAAGAAGCGATTCGCGTATTTGCTAAAAACTTAAACGACTTATTAATGGCCGCACCTGCTGGCGCAAAAGCGACACTAGCAATAGACCCAGGTTTTAGAACCGGTTGTAAAATTGCGGTTGTGGATCACACAGGTAAGTTCTTAGACAACGCCACAATTTATCCACACGAGCCTCAAAACCATTGGGATAAATCAATGCGTACTATTGAGTTGTTAGCACGTACTCATAAAGTGGAATTGATTGCCATTGGTAACGGAACGGCTTCGCGTGAATCAGACAAACTAGCGGCTGAAGTGATAAAAGCTTGTCCAGAATTAAAATTAAGCAAAGTCATGGTAAGTGAAGCCGGCGCTTCTATTTATTCTGCCAGTGAATTTGCATCAAAAGAGTTTCCAGATTTAGACGTATCTATCCGTGGTGCTGTTTCAATCGCCAGAAGATTACAAGACCCACTTGCAGAGCTTGTGAAAATTGAACCTAAGTCTATCGGTGTTGGCCAGTATCAACATGATGTAAGCCAAAGTTCATTATCAAAAAGCCTAGATGCGGTTGTAGAAGATTGTGTAAATGCCGTTGGTGTAGATTTAAATATGGCGTCTATTCCGCTGTTAAGCCGAGTGTCTGGTCTGAATAAAACCTTAGCCAACAACATCGTTAAATTCCGCGATGAAAATGGTAGTTTTAAAAATCGTAAAGACTTAAAAAATGTTGAGCGCTTGGGGCCAAAAGCCTTTGAACAATGTGCTGGATTCTTAAAAATTGCTAATGGCGACAATCCACTTGATTCATCTTCTGTACATCCTGAAGCGTATCCTGTTGTTACTGAAATCATCAAACAAAGTGGTGTTGCGGTAAACGATGTTATTAGTAACTCTGAGTTTTTGTCTAAGATAAATGCCAACGATTACACTAATGATAAATTTGGTTTACCTACGGTTGAAGACATTATTAAAGAGTTGGATAAACCAGGACGAGATCCTCGTCCAGAGTTTAAAACGGCAACCTTTAAAGATGGTGTGGAAGCGTTAAAAGATCTGAAAGAAAACATGATTTTAGAAGGTGTTATCACTAACGTAACTAACTTTGGTGCCTTTGTAGATGTTGGCGTTCACCAAGATGGCTTAGTGCATATCTCATCAATGACGGACAAGTTTATTTCTGACCCATCTGAAATTGTAAAAGCCGGTGACATAGTAAAAGTTAAAGTGATGGAAGTAGATATCCCTCGTAAACGCATTAGCTTATCTATGCGTATGGATGAACAAGCTTCAGGTAAAACTGGAGGGGCTAAGCCTGGAGCAGCTAGGCCTGGCCAATCTAGATCGGTTAAAGGTGATCAGAAACCTCGTTCTAATAATGGCTCTAATAACACTAACCGTTCGTCTAATAACTCTAGCAATTCTTTGGGCGGCGGCGCTATGGGCAACGCCTTTGCTGATGCATTTAAAAATGCGAAGAAATAGTAACTAGTTTCGAGTTTCGAGAAAAACAAAAATGCCGACCTGCTTTTGAAGCTGAGTCGGCATTTTTAGTCCTACACTTTTTTACTCAATCACCACAAATACATGCTTGATTTTTTATTCAGTATATTCAATTCAAACGTTTGTAAACAGGCTCGTTGCGCAGCACCATAACAAACATGCAATGGTAATAAATGCTCTTCTCTTGGCT
This sequence comes from Psychrosphaera saromensis, assembly GCF_002954545.1. GTDB lineage: Bacteria > Pseudomonadota > Gammaproteobacteria > Enterobacterales > Alteromonadaceae > Psychrosphaera > Psychrosphaera saromensis. The sequence continues at coordinate 486,744 of NZ_MSCH01000003.1, forward strand.
GACAATATCTAGCCGCGGGTGCTTGTACCCAATCTGTGAGTAACTCTGTTCTTGTACTTTCACTGATCGCTTTATCTGAGCAAGTTGCTAATAACCAGCGTTCAAAAGACACATTCATCGCTCTTGCTTCTTTAGTTTCTGGCGCAAAAAAAGCTTTCATATTATGAAATGAAAAACCAGATCCAATGATCAACAAGTTATCAACATCTAGCTGATTTATTGCTCGCCCCATTTTTATGTGCTCACTTGGATCTAAAGTATTTACCAAAGACAACTGAATACAGGGGATATCGGCTTCTGGAAACATTACTTTTAAAGGAACAAATACACCATGATCTAGCCCACGTTGAGGGTCCAACTTTGATTTTATACCAGAACGCGTAAACGATGCATGCAGCTGCTCAGCCAATAAAGGCGCCCCCAAACACGGATAGGTAATGTCATATGCAGCTTGAGGAAAACCATAATAATCATAGATAAGATCTGGTGCAGCGTTTGATGTAATCGTTGGAATATCTTCTTCCCAATGGGCACTCACTACAATAATCGCCGACGGCTTTTGTAATTGCCCCGCTATACCTTTTAAACAATCTAACATTTCATCATGTGCAGGATCGCCCAGTAATGGCATTGGTCCACCACCATGTGACAAAAATAAAACTCTAGAATTATTTTTCATATTCCCCCCCCCTAAGCTAAACATCTATTAAGTACAAAGCCCTTGTTAGTTAACTGAGTTACCTGGCTTAGATTAACGATTCTAATACAACATCCATTGCTTGTTTGGCTCCTAGGATATTTTCCTCTTTTGCCGGCATCGCTAATCCTTCCGCATAAATAAACTGTACGTCTGTAATACCAATAAATGCTAATACATCTTTAAGGTACTGAGTTTGGCTGTCTTTTGGTGTACCTTGGTACATACCACCACGGGCAGCAACAATAATGGCTTTTTTACCTTCTAATAAACCAACAGGGCCTTGCTCTGTATATTTAAAAGTAATACCTGCTCTAGCAATACGGTCAATCCATGCTTTGAATGTCGAAGGAATACCAAAGTTATACATTGGCATACCTATCACTAGCGTATCTGTATTTTGTAACTCAGCCACTAAACTATCAGAAATATCGGCGAGTTGAGATTGCCCGTCAGTACGTTCATTTGCTGGAGTCATCCAAGCACCCATTTCAGCCTGAGTTAGATGTGGAAGTGCATCTTGTGATAAATCTCGGCTAACAAGATTCACCTGTGTTTTAGCTTTGCCTTTTAATCTAGTCACAAACTCATGTGACAATATATTTGAATTACCAAGTTTACCGTTTATTGATGAATTAACTAATAGAACATTATTTATTTCAGAAGCTGCGCTCATTTTAAAATCCTTAATTTGTTTACCTTGGTAACTAGTATTATGTTATTTTTAACAGAATAAAATCGTTAAAATACGTACAAACCATTCGTTAAAACAGAATGTATTTGAAATTAAATGTCGCTAAGATAAATATAACTAAAAGTACGGCATGTTAACCAAACCTATAAAACAAAGAGTAAAGCTGTGTTAAGAATTACATTAGAACAATGGCGAATGTTTAGAGCGGTTGTGGAGTTTGGCGGTTTTAATCAAGCGTCACAAGGCATACACAAGAGCCAATCAAGTATTCATAATGCCGTGGGGAAAATTGAAAACTCATTGGATGTGAAGCTTTTTAGCATTGAAGGTAGAAAAACCGTATTAACCGAGGCTGGAGCGTTAATCCTCAGGCGTGCTAATTTTCTACTTGATGAAGCTAGTAAAGTAGAAGCCATTGGTCATACGCTTGGGCAAGGTACTGAGAGTCGTCTTCGCATTGCTGTTGACGAAATTTTTCCACAGTCTTTGTTATTTAAAGTTTTAGAAAACGTTTCTATTCAATATCCTCTATTACAAATTGAGTTAATTGAAACGGTATTAAATGGCTCCACTGAATTACTAGAAAGTACCAAGGTCGACATTGCTATTTCAGCCACGCCATTAAGTAATGGTCTGAGTGAAAGTCTTTGTCATATTGAATTTGTTGGTGTTGCCAGCCCAGATCATCCGCTACATAAACTAGACGCAGAGCTGACGTTAGAAGATTTAAAGAGTCACCGCCAGATTGTGGTACGAGATTCTGCCATAGGGAATAAAAAGGACGAAGGTTGGTTAGGGGCAAATCAGCGCTGGACCGTTAGCCATATTAAAACCTCAATCGATATGATCTGTAAAGGTTTGGGCTTTGCCTGGTTACCTACAACCTCAATTGAACAACAACTAGAAACACAACAATTAAGACCACTTAGGCTTAACCGTAACAGCAAACGTTCTGGCCAATTATATTTAGTGTTTAAAGATGTCGACCGCTTAGGCCCAGCGGCTAAGTGTTTTTTAGCTGAGTTACGTGAACAATGTTTATCTATTAACAAGCCTGATTTACAGAGTAACTAAAACAAACATTCTTTAAAAACGAATGATTGAGACAATAATTGATAATTTTAATCTACTCATATGAATATTAAACTAGCTTCATTAAAACAGCGTATTGGGGTTTAGTTATGAAATATATTAGAAGGTCAGAAGAAAGAGGCCAAGTCGATTTTGGTTGGTTGCAGAGTAAACATAGTTTTTCCTTTGGTGAGTATCACGATCCAAAACACATGGGCGTGTCTGTATTAAGAGTGATAAACGACGACATGGTTATGCCAGCTCAAGGTTTTGGTACACACGGACATCGCGATATGGAAATCATATCTTATGTGATTGAAGGTGCGCTGAAACATGAAGATAGCACAGGCAACAAATACACTGTCCCAGCTGGTGATGTGCAGCGTATGAGTGCAGGTAGTGGAGTTAAGCATTCTGAATTTAACGCCTCAACTACCGACCCAGTTAAGTTTTTACAAATCTGGATACAACCTAATGTAATGGGTATTGAACCAAGCTATGAACAGAAAAGTATCCTACAGCAAGGTCAGTTAACGCCGTTAGTCACGCCAAGCGGCTCAAGTGACACATTAAGTATTAATCAAAATGCCAGCATATCTCGTTTAGTTTTAATGAATGGGGAAGCTTTCACGTTAAATACCGAACAACAAACAGGATACTTACATATTGTAAAAGGTAGCCTACTGGTTGATGGAGAAGAGTTTAATGCTGGCGATGCCTTTGCGATTGACTCACAGCAACATTGTGAAGTAAAAGCTAACTCAGCTCTTGAAGCGCTTTGGTTTAACTTACCCAGTTAACACAACTTAAACTAGAGCAACTAAAACGTTAAAAGGATAAACATGGAAATATCGGCAGTTATTATTATCGCAATTGTTGTACTGCTTATTGGTATTTCCAAATCCGCATTTGCTGGAGCATTAGGTGTATTTGCAGTGCCTTTGCTCATGTTAAAATTCAGCGCCGTTGAAGCAATTGCTTTAATGTTGCCTTTGCTAATAATAGCCGATGTAATAACAGTGAAAGGTTATTGGAAGAAGTGGGATACACCTTTATTAATGACGTTAATTCCAGGAGCTATTGTTGGGATCATTACCGCTAACCTAATCATAGACCTTATTAACAACGACTATTTACAGTTTGTTATTGCCAGTATTTGTATTGTCTTTGCTATTAAAAACATCGTATTTAAACATATAGAATTAAAGCTAATTAATAACAAACTTGGTGCTTACTGCATGTCAGCTTTGTCCGGTATTTCTAGCACTTTAGTTCATGCTGGCGGTCCGCCTTTACTGATTTATTTTAGTGCTATTGGTTTAGCGCCATCAAAATTTGTTGCTACCGCCGCTATATTTTTTGCCATTATGAACTTAGTCAAACTAGTTGGTTTTATTTCTTTGGGCTTAATAACCTCAGATCTAATATTGACTGCGCTTGCCTTTATTCCAATGGCATTTGTCGGCCATTGGATAGGTGTAAAGATCAACAATAACCTAGACAAACAGCTATTTTTAAAAGTAATGAATTACTTACTGCTGGTGTTGGGATTTTGGTTAATTATAAAAGCGAATATAGATATTTAATCTAAACCGCCCATGCATAAATACTTAGTTTCTAAATAATCATCCAGTCCATATTTGGAACCTTCACGACCACTACCTGATTGTTTTACGCCACCAAAAGGCGCAGCTGCATTGGAGATTAAGCCTTCGTTTATGCCAACCATGCCGTATTCCAAACCTTCTGCGACTCGCCAAATCACACCGATGTCTCTGGCATAGAAATACGCGGCTAATCCGTATTCCGTATCGTTTGCCATATTGATAGCATCTTGCTCAGTTTCAAAACTAATAATAGGTGAAACTGGACCAAATATTTCGTTGGCAGCAATAGGCATGTCGTTAGTGACCTGGCTTAATATTGTCGGCTGGTAAAAGTTATTAGTAACGCCATCAACCACCTGAGCTTTAGCACCGCCTAGTTCCAGCTTTGCTCCTGCGTTAATTGAGTCTTGTACTAGCTTATTTACATTGTCCACAGCCGAACTTGAGATCATAGGGCCAATAAAAACACCATCCGTCAAACCATTGCCCGTTACTAACTTAGCGACTGCGGCGGTAAACTTTTCAGTAAATTCTCGTGCTATCCCCTGCTGAACCAAAATACGATTGGTACACACACAGGTTTGCCCTGCATTTCGGTATTTAGATAGCACAGCACCTTCAACGGCGGCATCAATATCAGCGTCGTTAAATACAATAAATGGGGCGTTACCACCGAGTTCCATCGATACTTTTTTAACGCTTGTGGCACATTGAGCGATTAACGTTTTGCCAACAGCGGTTGAGCCAGTAAAGGTAAACTTAGCCACATCAGGATGCTGAGTAAGTACCTTGCCTATGCCTTTGGCGTCTTCACCAATCACAATATTAAACACGCCTGCTGGAATACCCGCACGTTCTGCCAGCTCTGCCATAGCTAAAGCCGATAAAGGGGTTTGTGTGGCAGGACGACCGACAAATGTACAACCTGCGGCTAATGCAGCCGCGGCTTTACGAGCTATCATGGCGTTAGGGAAATTCCACGGCGTGATTGATGCCACAACGCCAACGGGTTGCTTGATCACAATAATGCGTTTATCTGAGGATGGCGCAGGTATAGTATCGCCGTAAACGCGCTTTCCTTCCTCAGCAAACCATTCGATAAATGATGCGCCATAAGCAATTTCGCCTTTTGCTTCCGCTAATGGTTTACCTTGCTCAAGCGTTAAAATACGGCCTAGGTCATCTTGATGTTGCATCATTAAGTTAAACCAGTTTCTTAATAACACCGCTCTTTCATTGGCCGACTTACTCGACCATCCTTTAAGTGCACCTTTGGCAGCTTTAACCGCTAATTCAGCGTCTGCAACTCCGGCATTTGATACCTTAATGAGGACTTCATTAGTCGCAGGGTTAACAACCGAGAACTCTGCATTATCAACCTTTCCTTTATTTAGCCACTGCCCATTAATATACGAATGTTGCTTAAGCAATGATTTGTCGTTTAACTTATCCATGGTGTCGCTCCAGAAAAGATGTGAATGTATGCGTGAACTAATAATATATAAGTGATGATTTTATTATTAAATTCAAGTGGTGTTTGTACGACTGATTAGATGTTGTTACTTTTTTGCCCTTGGGTGAGCACTGTCATAGACCTTAGCTAAGTGCTGGAAATCTAAATGGGTGTAAACTTGAGTGGTGGATAAATCGGCGTGGCCCAATAACTCTTGTACCGCACGCAAGTCACTGCTTGATTGTAATAAATGTGATGCAAACGAGTGGCGTAATTTATGTGGATGTAATGTGTTATTTAACCCTTGGCGTTTGGCCCAATAACTTAATCTTTGTTGCACTTGCCTAACACTGATCCTGTTGCCTAATTTACTAATAAACAGGGCGTCAGTTTCGGTTTTTAAAAACTCGCTTCTGCATTTTAACCACAGGTTTATTGCTTCAATTGCCATTCGGCCAACTGGCACTAACCTTTGTTTACTGCCTTTACCTGTCACGCGTAATTCTGCGTTGGTTAAGTCTATATCTAAACGGTTGATAGAGGTTAATTCCGCTAAACGTAAGCCGCTAGAATAAAACAATTCCATTATCGCCTTGTCTCTAAACTCTATGGTTTGCTCTGGGGTAAATGACAGTAATTGAGCGACTTCATCCACTTCCATATTTTTAGGCAGTGGTTTGTCGGTTTTTGGTGTGGTTAATAACTCAGTAGGGTCGAGTCGGATGACATTTTTATGCAGTAAGTATTTAAACAAACCTTTAACTGATGATAATTTTAACTGTAACGAACGGGGTTTTAATTTTGCTTCACGTAAACCTATTAGCCAACGTTTTAAGGCATTAGCATCCATTTTCGACCATGTATCACAGTTAGATTCAATGCAGAAATAGCATAAATGTAGGATGTTAGCTTGATAGGTTTTTAACGTTAATGTTGCATAGCCGCGCTCATATTTTAGATACGCTAAATATTGCATGATTTGCGGCTTAATCGACTCTGGTAAATGCTCAATATCGTTCAGCATTTTACAATACAACTAACAGGTAATATGTACAGCGTGACGACTTAACAATCGACCTAATTGATCAATGAATAAGGTATCCATCTGTGGATTAAAATGGTGAATTGAGCTAGAAGCAATCGCTGCAATGCCAAAGATAGTTTCTTCATCGCCAACCATATAGTTTAATTCAACTAACGCGACCGACTGTGCAAAACCGTCAAATACCGCTTCCATGATCTCTGGATACAAACGTCCCAAATAACTTGAATTGCCATCTAGTTTGGCTTGCAGATGAATGTAAGCTTCATCTTCTGGTTGTAATAATCTAAATTGCGCTAAAAATAGTTGTTCTTTACAGACATCATTAATGACTTTTTCTAACGTAGCGATAGAGTCACAACCGACCAATCCAAGGTACATATCACTAACAGAGCGGAAGATGACTTCATTTTGTCTGGCGTTAACCATCAAAGCGTTTAGCTCTTCTTCCATTTGCAGAATTTTTCCGCGTTGAATCTCCTGACGGCGCTCCAATAAAGAAGTGGTGCCGTGCGTTACGTGGGGAATACGTAACTGAGTCACTAGCTCAGGGTGATCAAGAAAAAAAGAAGGTGTCTGCTGTAGGTAGTCTTTGACTAACTCAGCATCCAGCTCAAGGTCTTCAAAATTAGGTGTCAGTAATTTGGTCATATATGCATCTGTCCATCAAATACGTATTCTGCAGGGCCTGTCATTTTAACTGGAGAATTCTCATCATGCCAGCGAATATGTAATGTCCCACCTGGTAAATCAACTTGGACTTTACTGTCCAATAAATTTTGTAAACGGCCAACAACAACTGCCGCACAAGCTCCGCTACCACAAGCTAAGGTTTCACCTGCGCCGCGTTCAAATACTCGTAATTTAATATGCTCACGATTAATAATTTGCATAAAACCAATATTGGCTTTTTCTGGGAAACGTTCATGTTGCTCTAAACGCGCGCCTAGTTCTTCAACTGGCGCAGTTAGTACATCGTCAACCACAGTCACACAATGCGGATTTCCCATAGAAACCACGCCACATATAACGTTGTCGTCATCCGCTTTTAATATATAGGTTTTTTCTTGCTGTTGAGCATTAAACGGCACTTTTTTAGGCTCTAAAATAGGGCGTCCCATGTTCACAGTTACTTGATTTTCACCTTCAAGATACAACACCATATTGCCAGATTTAGTGCTTACTTTAATCGCCGACTTATTGGTTAAACCTTGCAGTTGAACAAAACGGGCAAAACAGCGTGCGCCATTACCGCACTGAGAAACTTCACTGCCGTCTGCATTAAAAATTCTGTAGTGAAAGTCTAAGTCTGGATCATAAGGCGGTTCAACAACCAACAATTGATCAAAACCGATACCAAAGTTTCGGTTAGCCAATTGTTTAATTTGTTCTGGCGAGAAGTACACATTTTGTGTCACCCCATCAACCACCATGAAATCGTTACCCAACCCATGCATTTTTGTGAACTGTAACAACATCTTTGTCGGTTTTCCTAAGTTTGCCCTAAATCTTCCCTAAACTTACATAGTGAAGGTAAAATTAATCTTTTAATATAGACTCGCCAGCCCAAAGAGATTCAACTGTCTCTCTTTGTCTAACTAAATGCATAGTGTTGCCATCAACCATAATCTCAGCCGCTCTTACTCTTGAGTTATAATTTGAACTCATAGTAAAACCGTATGCACCGGCTGAACGTACCGCTAAATAATCGCCCGCTTCAACTGACAGCTCTCTATTTTTTCCTAAAAAGTCACCGGTTTCACACACGGGCCCAACTACATCATAGCTCAAAGAATCACTGTCTCTTTGCTCCACTGGAACAATATCCTGCCAAGCAGAATATAATGCAGGTCTAATATTATCGTTCATTGCAGCATCAACAATGCAAAAGTGTTTATCTTCGTTTTGCTTTAAAAACTCAACCTTGGTCAACAAGATACCAGCATTCGCCATAATCGCTCTGCCTGGTTCAAATAAAATAGTTAAGTCTGGTCTGTGTTTTAATTTTTCCATTAAGACTTTCATGTACTCAGACGGATGCGGTGGCGTTTCATCTTTATAAGTAACGCCCAAACCGCCACCAAGATCTAGGTGACAGATTGTTACACCTGCTGCCGCTAACTGATCAATCAATTTGATTAATTTGTCCAGCGCATCTAAAAATGGAGAAAGGTCAGTTAATTGTGACCCTATGTGACAATCAACACCTTGAACATTTAAATGCTCTTGCTGATTAGCCCATTTGAATAGTTCCACGGCATCGTCGATGTTAATGCCAAATTTATTTTCTTTTAAACCAGTAGAAATATAAGGGTGAGTACCCGCATCTACATTTGGGTTTACTCGCAACGAGATTGGTGCGATTTTATTCAATTCTTTTGCGACTGAATTTATACGATATAACTCAGCTTCAGATTCAACATTAAAACATTTAATACCAATCTCAAGCGCGTATTCAATTTCAGCTTCAGTTTTACCAACGCCAGAAAAAACAATTTTAGTTGGATCGCCACCAGCTTCTAATACTCGAGCTAATTCGCCACCAGATACAATATCAAAACCAGAACCAAGACGAGCCATCACGTTTAATACCGCTAAATTTGAGTTGGCTTTTACCGCATAACAAATTAAATGAGGATGTTCGCCGGCCGCATCATCAAATGCTTGCCAATGACGTTCAATGGTCGCACGAGAATAAACGTAAGTTGGTGTATTAAAAGCTTCAGCTATGTCTTTACATGCCACTTGCTCAGCAAATAAACTGCGATTCTGGTAACTAAAATAATCCAAGGCTCTTTCCTGTCTGGTAAATTTGGTCAATCAAGGTTAATCGTTTTGCTACTATTTTGAGGTTGATATTGTCTTAATAGCTTTTAAAATTACTTTTCAACAGATTCTGTTGACTCAGCAACGGGTTTTTCTTTAGGTAAAGTTAAAGGTCCACGTTGGCCACACCCCATTAGTTGTAGGGTCACTAGCGTTAAAATCAGGAGGGTTAGCCCCCTTTTACATAACTTATTAGAAGAATAATGCATGTTTTTACTGAATCTATTAAATTTGCCGCCTATAATCGCACGGTATAACGTAATTGCAAGCAGGAACTACTATGAACGACAGTGAATATCACAAATTAGCCGACGAATTCTTAAATAACTTACAAGACGCCATTGATGAAGTGGAATTTGACTTAGATTATGAAAGTGCAGGCGGTTTAGTGGAAGTTATTTTTCCTAACGCCAGCAAGATCATTGTTAACAAACAAGCTCCTTTGCACCAAATCTGGGTAGCGACAAAAGCCAACGGTCACCATTTTGAATATATAGATGGAAAATGGATAGACAATCGTGGCGGCTCTGAACTTTGGGCATTGTTAAGTGAAGCGGCAACCAAACAAGCCGGTGAAAAAATTACCTTAGCAATTTAAGATAATTAATTTAGAACTTAAATAACGTTAAAACGACACCCGAACCAACATATAAATAAAATTAGGAACTATTTAAATGACCAAATATATAACTCACGCTTTATTTTCTTTACTACTTTTAGCTGTTAGTTCTGTCGCTTATAGCGCTGAGACTGTTACTGATAGCGAAACCGTATTATCTGATAATATTCGCCGAGCTATTATTACTGACTCTATTGTAAAAAGAGAACCAGCATCTGATTTATCTAATACCAGTATCTCGACCGACGTCAGCAAAGTGTATTTGTTTACTGAAGTAATTGGTAAAGCGGGCACAATGATCACGCACAGATGGTTTTTAGATGGCAAATTAGAAGCAGAAGTTGTGCTAAAAATTGGTGGAAACCGTTGGAGAACTAACTCAAGTAAAACACTTGATCCAACTATGCACTTAGGCAGTTGGCAGGTTGAAGTTGTTGATGAAAAAAATCACGCAATTGCTTTGGTTAATTTCAACTACGGCGAATAAGCCGCTAGTAACAAAAAGAGGACTAACGCTTTAGTCCTCTTTAGCCTCAGTTTAATAACTGTTATTCTATCGTTATTAACGATATCCAATTATTAAGAATTAATTCAATTTATGACAAGTTCAACTAAACCAGTGATCCGTATCGCAACTCGTGAAAGTGCTTTAGCAATGTGGCAGGCCTATTATGTTAAAAATAAACTTGAACTTGCTCACCCAGAATTAACCGTTGTATTAGTACCAATGACAACCAAAGGTGATCAAATACTCGATACGCCTTTAGCGCTTATTGGTGGCAAAGCCTTATTTGTAAAAGAGTTGGAAGTGGCAATCTTAGAAGACCGAGCTGACATAGCGGTACATTCAATGAAAGATGTTCCGGTGGAGTTTCCAGAAGGCTTAATGTTACACACAATTTGCGAACGCGAAGACCCTCGTGATGCGTTTGTTTCTAATACCTATCAAGACTTTGCAAGCTTGCCAAATGGCGCAGTTGTTGGAACATCTAGCCTACGCCGTCAGTGTCAAATTAAAGCCTTGCGTCCAGACTTAGTAATAAAAGACCTTAGAGGCAATGTAAATACTCGCTTACGTAAATTAGATGAAGGTCAATACGACGCTATTATTTTAGCCGCCGCAGGTCTTATCCGTTTAGAAATGCCTGAGCGTATTAAACAACACTTAGACACTGATATGTTATTGCCAGCCAACGGACAAGGTGCTGTCGGCATAGAATGCAGAACTAACGATCCGCTAATTCAAGGTTACTTGGCCACGTTAGAGCACACAGAAACACGCATTAGAGTATTAACAGAACGAGCGATGAACAGAGCGTTAGAAGGTGGTTGCCAAGTACCAATTGGTGCATACGCAACGGTAGATGGCGATCAAGTTACGTTAAAAGGTTTAGTGGGTAGTTTAGATGGTTCCCATATTATTACTGACCAAGTCATAGGCGCGACCAGCCAAGGTGAAGCGCTAGGCACACAACTAGCCAAACAATTGTTAGCCCAAGGCGCAGATGTCATATTAAAAGAAGTATATAAAGGTTAATCACAGATTTTGAGGCGTTTATCTACATGTCACAAGCTAAACCACAAAAGACGTTAACTATACTAAATACTCGCCCATCCCCAATGGGCGAGGAATTACAACGGCTGCTTACGCCTCAATTTATTAGTCATCACTTTCCAACCGTAACCAATAAAGCCATTGAGTTACCAAATAAAGCACCGTTAAAACAATGGTTACAAGATAGTTCGTTTGCTTGGATATTTGTTAGCCGGCCAACCGCTATGTATTTCCGACAGTTGTTACAGCAATATGGACTAGATAACTTTTCTCCTGCAGGTGGTGTATTTGCCATTGGTGAGTCCACCAAGTCAGAATTAAAGCAGTTTATTAGAACGCCTAATGTTCCAACGCAATCAAACCAAGAAAACCATTCAACATTGCAAATAATGACACCTGAATTGTCGAATAGTGAGTCTTTCCTTACTATTAAGCAGTTAGATGACTACCAAAGTTTTGTGCAAGTTAAAGGCAAAGGTGGTCGAGAACTGATAGGCCAGTCTTTAACACAACGTGGTAAACAATATTTTCCACTGGAGTTATACCAAAGAGAAATGCTGCAATATTCCAGTAGCCAAGTCGACTCTTGGTTAGAGTGTGATTGTATATTGGCAACCAGCATTGATATTGCCAAAGGCATATTCACTAATTTATCACAGCAAAGTAGCCGCAAAAATATTCAGCTTTTGTTACATAAAATAAAGTGGGTAGTCTTGAGTGAAAGGATTAAACAGTTTTTAATAGACAACAAGATAAAAGAAGAACATATTTTTATCTGTGAAGAGTCGGATAATTCCTCTATTATCAATACGATCAATTTAATTTCTAAGTGAGATAACAGCATGGCTCAGGATAAAGAATCCAAGACATCAAAAACTTCAAATGAATTAACGCCACAAGGTGAAAACGAAGTAGTAGATGCCAAGAACTCAACAGCAGCAAAACAAGATGACAGCTTATCGACTCAAGAGTCGTTGGCTAAACTTGAGTCAGAAGTAAAACAATCTCGTGCTGCAGAAAAAGAAACTAAATCAAAAAATACGGCAAGCTCAAAAGCAAAAGCCAGTAAAACGGCTGAAGCAAAGAGTACTGAAACATCGTCATCGGCTAACAGCTCAAAAAACGCTGAGAAAAAGATCCGCACGGAAAAAACTAAAAAACCAAGAAGTTGGTTAGCTATATTCGCCTTTATATTTAGCGTTGCGGTCTCTGCTTTTGTCGGATTTTTTTGGTGGCAATCTCAACTGTGGTTTAAAAACCAAGAACAATTAGAGCAGCTTAAACAGCAAAGCATAGTTAATACCCAACAAATGCTGAATCAACTGCAAACTAAATTAACCCAATTAGAAGTGATGAGTGAGCAGAAGCTTAATCAAACAGAAGACGATACCAAACAAATTAACGACTCGCTAAGTAGTTTAGCCGTTCGTATTAAAGAACTAGGTAAGAGCCAACCAAATTATTGGCTAGCCGCAGAAGCGGGTTATTTGATCAACTTAGCCGAGCGCCGTTTATTAGTAGAACAAGATGCCAATACTGCGATTCAATTATTGTTGGATGCCAACCAAAGATTAACTGCGATGCAAGACCCTAGCGTGTTCCATATTAGAGAAGCGCTTAGTGAAGATATTGCGTCTTTGTACAGTATTAAACAGCCTGACTCAGACAGTGTTTATTTAGCGTTATCTGGCTTAATTGAAGAAACTAAAACTATAAAATTTGCTCAGGTTTATATTCCAAAGCCTAATGCTAACGTAACAAAAGAACAGCACGTAAGCTCAGAAGTTAACGACTGGAGCGACAATTTACTTATTAGTGTAAGACGCTTTTTTGGTAACTTTATCACCATCACACGTCGTGATGCAGCAATTCAGCCGCAATTACCTGCAGATCAAAAATGGTTTGTCCGCTCTAACTTAACCACGCAAATGTTAATGGCACAAAATGCAGTGGTAGATAAAAATCAGGCGATATATGACGACGCGTTGAAGAAAATTGAAGATTGGATCCTGCAATACTTTGATGCTTCCGATACACGAGTTGCAGCCGTAACTATGACTTTAATTGAGTTAAAACAAAAAGACATTGGTCTCGTTTTACCTGAAGAATTAAACGCCCAACCTCTAATAGCCAACTACCTTCAAAAACAAATATCATTGAGGGAAAAGGTAAGTGAAGACGACCAAGGTCAGGGGAAAGATAAATAATGACTAAGTTAATAAAAGGCTTAATTGTCCTGGCTTTATTCGGCGCTATGCTCTTTATTGCCCCCAATATTATGCATCAACAAGGTTACATTTTATTTTCGCTAGGCAACTGGACTCTTGAAGGTTCTGTGGTGCAGTTTATTATTGTCATTACCGTGACTGTGCTTATTTTGCTAGCGGTTTGGTTAATCGTAAAATACTTAGTTTTATTTTTAATCCGACCATCAAAGTGGTGGCAAGATAGATACGCAAGAACTCACGCAAATTTCTTTCAAACGGGTGTGGATTACATGGCACTTGGCCAATGGAAAAGTGCTGCAGAGCAGTTTTTAAAAGTAAAACGCATATCAAAAAAACAAACCGCAGCTGAGTTAGCCTTAGTGTGTGCTGCACGCGCTAACAATCCAGAATTAAGTGACGATATCACTAAACGCTTAGCATCCAATTTTGAACTGTCCGACGCAAATCAACAATTTGCTAGCTTGTTAATTTTAGTCCAGCAACAGCAGTTCCCGGAAGCGTTAGTCTTGTTAAATAAATTAAACTTACCGGTATTAAAACAAACCACCGCGTTTCAGCAATTATGGTTAGCAATACAACTGAATAACCATGCATGGAGTGAGGTTAATAAACAACTAACAAAAATGCACAAGCAAGCTTTAAAACAATCTAGTGGTGCCGTTGAAGAATGGAACTTGCACCTTTATGAAACGTTTAATATGGCCTTTGTTAGCTACATTACTCAATACTCTACTAACCAGTTGCAACAAGTTTGGGATCAACTATCAAAAGCTAATCAACAGATAAATTCTGTATCAGAAGCATATGTAGCGGCGATAGCATCACAAGGCGTGTCACAACATATTGAAAACCTATTATGCGACTCAATGTCTCACAGTGGTAATCAATGGGTATTAAACAACGTTAGACGCTGTTATAAAATTGCAGGTAAAGTCCACATGGACAAGCTTTTCACTTTGGTACAAAAGCAAATTAACAAAAACCAAGAAGACAAAGTATTGTTAACCATATTTGCTTATTTAGCCGCTGGTCAAAAAGATAACCAACTAGCCAAACAAGCACTAGAACAAGTGATTTACAGCAATAAAAACAAACTAGACACAACCTTATACGCCAACGTATTAGCCGAACTCGGTGAAGTAAGACGCAGCGTAGAAGTGTTTCAAACGATAAGTTAGTGTTAATACTGCTCAGTAGCAATAAAAACCGAGGCCAGTTATGTGGGATAAAAGGTATAGCAATGAAGAATTCGCTTATGGTACTGAGGCAAATGACTTTTTAAAGTCTGAATTTGCTCAGATACCAAAAGGCGGAAAGGTGCTTTGTTTGGCTGAAGGCGAAGGCAGAAATGCCGTCTTTTTAGCTAAACAAGGTTATCAAGTTACCGCCGTGGATCAATCTCCTGTTGGGCTAGTTAAAGCTAAAAACTTTGCTTCTCAAAACGGTGTCGAGATATCAACCATAGTCGCCGACTTAAATGACTACGATCTTGGCGAAAATACTTGGGATGGTATCGTTTCCATTGCTGCACATGTTCCACCTTTTTTGCGTAAAAAACTGCATACTCAAGTTGTAAAATCGTTAAAAGCTGATGGCATTTTTATTTTAGAAGCTTATACAGAAAGACATCTTGAAATGGATGGCGTTGGCGGTCCACCAAATAAAGAGCTACTTATGTCCCTTAAGGAATTAACCATAGAATTAAATGGTTTAGAGTTTGTTATTGGTCAAGAAGTTGATAGGCATATATCTGAAGGTAAATTCCATCAAGGTGAAAGTTCAGTAGTACAAATTGTTGCTCGCAAAAACTCTTAAGAGCTTAAACCAATTTTTTATGCAGACGGTTAAACCACCTTCTTCGAAGTTTTTACTTATCTATGGAAGTAAATAAAAAATGGAGTTCACTTTCTCACGTGAAGAACAAACTCCGTTTTATTTACCTGCGTTACATATTTTTATCTGCTATTTTTACCAGCTGCTTAATCAATAAAAGTATCTTGCTGTTTATTACTTTTAGCAAAAATAAGTCCGACAACAATAAACGCAAAAAACAAAATGTGTAACCACAGTTTTGGACCTACCGATGTGTTTAAAGCAGATAAAGAACTAAAGGCTGGAATTTGTTCAGTCGTTATTAGTTTTACCACCCATTCATTAGCGGGTGTTGCAGTCAATGTCGTTACCCAGCCCAATACCAGAACTTGACCGACATTAACCAATGAAGAGCTGTTAAAGTTAAATATAACCGACGAAAGTACTGCGTAAAATATTGAAACACTCACATGAACAAACCAAGACAAAACTAACGCAGTGCATTCGCTGTAAGCACCAAGCTTAACGTAAGCATCTGCATGTCTTGACGTTAATGTTGCCATACCAAAAAGAGGCTGAACCAGAATAAAAGCAATGCTGGCAATAATGCCCACGACGATAGCGGTGATAAATGTATTTTTATTCATGATTTGCCTTGTTAGATTCAAATAGTAAGTTCAGTAACTAATAGAAAGGGGTTTACGCTTTATAATTTCAAAAAGAGTTTTTAGTTACCTTGTTGCACAAATTTACTCATAGCATGAGTATGTTAATAAGAGTCAGATGATAAAAATGAGATAAAAAAGTCAGGCTATAAATCTCTTTATAGCCTGACTTTTGTATTGATGTACTGATTTTATACGATGCTTAAAACAAGCAATTTAAACCACGCAGTTAAACCTCTCAGTTAAACCACTCATTTAAAAAGGGACTGCTACTTACCTTTAAATTTCTTAGGCTATCGTACTCTCTGTTTGCTCTACTTGTAATCTTTGTGTTGGGTAAGCAAAATCGCCACCTAGTTCTAGTACTAACTCACCAATATCCAACAACACTTTTTGTTTATGCTCGTGGAAAGTAACCCAGTCTGTAGTGATGGTCATGCAGTAGATTAAGATATTTAACGACGACTCACCGTAACCATTAAAATTAACAATTTTAGTTTGATCCTGTGCCACCAGCTCAGACTCATTTAAGTATTGAGTGATTTGTTTGACAATATCTTGCACTAGTTTCATATCGTCATAACGCACAGTAATTGTTTCTTGAATTCGCCTGTGGGTCATACGCGATGGGTTTTGCACCGTAATATTGTTAAACGCAGAATTTGGCACATACAAAGGACGTTTATCAAAGGCACGGATTTTAGTGATGCGCCAACCTATGTATTCTACCGTCCCTTCTATTTCTCTATCTGGAGAACGTATCCAGTCGCCTACCTGAAACGGCTTATCTAAATACAACATAATGCCACCAAACCAGTTGGACACTAAATCCTTGGAAGCAAAGGCTAATGCAGCACCAGATACACTCCCCATAGCAATTAGCCCTGTTGCGTCTAAACCTAATAGGTCAAAAGCCACAATCACTAAAATTAAGGTTAATAACAAACGGCCTATTTTGGCTAAACCAATGACCGCCGTTTGATCTAATTTCCCGCTACCTTCACCTGACAAGCTTAGTCTTTCGTAGCTATTTATAATTCTAAAGCCATACCAGCTAAGATGCAGAGCGACTAAAATTGGTAAAACTTCGTATTGATCTAAGTTTAAATTAAACCCGAATATCACATCGCTGGTTTCTATTAATGCCCAGACTGCACTAGTAAATAATAAAAACTTGGCTGGGGTATAAATAGAACTAATACACACACTCAAAAAAGAGCCCGACGTTTGATTAACTAATTTTGTCTTAAACAACCGCAAGATAACAACGCCCGACAAAATCATAATAAGGGCAACTAACTGACTAAAGTAATCTTGATTTGGGTCAAACAGATATAATGCGTCTTCTAACATACGGTTCCTATAAAAGTGTAATGATTTTAATAATGCGAAAAGGGGTAAGTTAACGTATTCTTAGGCGGTATAAAACCTATTCACGTATTTTGGATTAAAAATTTCTCCTATGACTAAAAATTCAGTATCTGCACAAACCGAAGATCAATCCTTAGAAATTGCTAAAGCAACACAAAAACCAGGCCAAACCAAAGAGCAAACTAAGCTAATTGCTAAAGGCATTGAAAAAGGCATTGCTGAATACAAAAAACGTCAAAAAGCCAAAGCGCGTGACCTAGACAAAAAACGTAAAAAGTTAGATGCCAAACAAGAATCATTAGAACAAAGCGCAAACGAACTAAACGATGACTTATTAAGTGCAAAACAAAGTAAAAAGCAACGCACAATGCAGGCATCAGATACTGGTTCACCGCATTATTATACGTCGTTCGCCTACATTATGTTGATATTAACCTTGTCTTGGATCACCTTTCACATGATCACAGTTCATTAAGCTCTTGAATTCGCACTCCTAAATTCGCACTCCTGAATTAAACCAACTTCATTAAAAGCGTTCTAACTTTAGAGCGCTAACTTAAAAGCTTAAGCCCAACCACACCAGCAAATATTAGGCACAAGCATAAAATTTGCTGAATGGATAAAAATTGGTTAAAAAAGTAATGATTAATTATCGATATAGAAGAAGCGCCAACGGCCAACCAGACTAAATAAGCCACGTTAATTGGGATCTCTTTTAACGCTATTGAAAATAGTATTAAGCTCAATACCATACAAAATACAGCTAAGATGACGTAAGGGATGTTGGTAAAAGATTCAGACTTTTGAATGCCGAGCAACCAGCCCGCTTCCAAAATACCTGCAATAAATAAGATAAACCAATACATATATAAACGCTCTATTATAAGTAGGGGTCGTCCCCTGATAAAATAGAGCGGTGAGGTCGTCCTCACATCGTTTGATTTTTTATTTTGATAATTGAATGCCACATTGGTAGCGCGGTGATCATAACAAAGATTATATAAAAATAAACAATCTAACTCTCACATTGATAGTACACAACCTCAGTGTCACCGAGAGGATCTTTATGTAAGGTTTTTTCAATAAAGTGCATGCCAATTTTTTTCATAATATTAATAGAGCCTGCATTATCTGAGTCGGCAATTGCGCTAAAATCACCTGAATAACCATTATCAACGAGCCCTTTCTTTACGGCTAATGCAGCTTCTGTGGCGTAGCCTTTACCCCAACTGCCTTGTTTAAATCGCCAACCTAGCTCTAAGTTATTGAGTTCAGGTGCTTCTGTAAAAAATTCCATTGGACGCACCAAAATCCAACCAATATATTGATTGGTTTCAAGCACATTAACTTGCCACAGCCCCCAACCATTTTGTTTATTAGTGAACTTGTTAACCCTTGGCACAAACGTATTAACTATGGTCTCCATCGATGTTTTTTTACCGCCGTTAATATAGCGCATCACCTCAACATCTTGGTCTAATTCAAACCAAAGCGGCGCATCTTGCTCAGTCATTAATTTAAAGCTTAATCTCGCTGAGTTATTAATTTTCATTTCCACACGGCCTTACTTAAGACGATTACACTAAAAACATAAATATGCATTTATTGTTTCCATTTAAGAGTGAATAAAATTACATTTACAGGTTAATCCATTACAATCGTCAAATATACTTTACTCTTCTTTTTATTAGGAGCTTTCATGCCTACCAGTTTTAAGTCTTTAGAAGGCATTGTTGCGTTTGTTGAAGTCGTTTCCAACGGCAGTTTTACCAAAGCCGCTGAAATAAGCGGACATTCAACGTCTTATATAAGTAAAGAGATCACTAAGTTAGAAGAGCGATTGGGCGTGCGCTTGCTTAACCGAACTACGCGTTCTTTAAGCCTAACACCTGAAGGCGAGATGTATTACCAGCAATGCCAACAAATTGTTAGTGATGCAGTAGACGCTGAACAATCCATGACAGGTCAACAACAAAAACCCAAAGGCTTATTGCGCGTAAGCTGCCCAGTTAACTTTGGCTTATCAAAATTACGTCCCGTTTTAGCCAAGTTCACAAGCCAACATAAAGGCGTGCAGCTAGATTTAGAGTTAAACGATAGAAAAATAGATATGGTCGCCGAAGGTTATGACGTAATAATAAGAGCGTCTCTTCAACAAGAAGATTCAAGCTTAATTAGCCGACGTTTTATGAAGTCAGAAGTTATTACTGTTGCCTCGCCTAGCTACCTTAGAAAAAACGGTTTACCGAAAAAGCCAACCGACTTAGCGGTTCATCAAACAATAAGTTACGGCTATGTAAAACAACCTAAACTTTGGATGTATATCGACAAAAATGGTCAACCAATTCATGTGAATGTTGATAGCCAAGTGACCACCAACAGCGGCGAGATGAACCTTGCATTATCTATTGCAGGAAAAGGCATTACCCGCATCCCTAGATTCCATTTAAATGATGAGATCACAGATAATAAACTAGTCGAGCTATTTGAAGACTACCCTCAAATTGATGTAGACATACATTTGGTTTACCCAAGCCGTAAACATATGTCGAGCAAAGTAAGAAGCTTTATTGATTTTGTGATCGCTGAGTTAGGTGATTAAACGTATCAATACTAAACAATATTTCTTGATGGTTATTTATACACATCTAGTTGATGTAATTCCATAAACGATTCTGGAGAGCTTAAAGCTTTAAAACCAAACTGTTCATAAAGGCTATGGGCATCACTTGTAGCAAGCACCATACGTCGAATGCCTTGCAGATCAGGATGCTTAATAATGTCTTGCATGATCAACTTACTTAAACCTTTACCTCGATGTTCTTTTGATACAAAAACATCAGCTAAGTATGCGAATGTTGCAGAATCCGTAATCATACGAGCAAATGCAACCTGTCTACCGCATTCAGTAAAAACACCAAAACAAAGTGAATTATTTATAGCTTTTTCCATTGTATTTAATGGGATGTTTTTAGCCCAGTAAGAGTTAGATATAAAGCCATGTATTGTCGTTAAATCCATATCTTTTAAATCTGAACTCGTTTTGTAACCTGCAACCACTGTAAACTCCTTAATAAGCATGACAGCCTAATATACGAAAATAATGTAATAAGTAAAAATAATTTCATTATTTCACTTTTGATTTGTTTGTTATCAACAAACAATAACACTTACTTATAATATGACTGTTGTTCTGCATTTATTCCTTGCCCTATTTTAGTCATCCAATCATTCAACTTTTGTATAAGTTTTGATTTGACATTTGATTGTTCTTTAGCCTTGTGTACACTGTATTTATTAATACTCATGCGTATGCACTGCCCTTTATTGATATTGATTTAGCAATATTCTGTATTAATAACGTGCGAAATACGAACAATCAAAATCAACTTACAATATAAGTAAAACTTATGGATAAACGTTTAAGACATATTGGTTTATTACGCTGTTTTGATGCCGCAGCTAGGCATCAAAGTTACAGTTTAGCCGCTGAAGAACTGTCAATTTCACAAGCAGCGGTAAGCCAACAAGTCCGTAATTTTGAAGAACATTTTCAGGTGAAACTGTTTAGTCGAGAAGGGCGCGTTATGCGTTTGACTAAACAAGGTAAGACCTTGTCTAACTCAGTGACAAAAGCGTTTAGTGAACTATCGTTAGGTTTTGATCGTATCCAAATCGAACCTGAAAACGGTGTATTAACCGTAACCGCGTCTCCGTCTTTTTGCTCCAGATGGTTGGTACCTAGATTGTGGAAGTTCTCTAGTTTATATCCCGATATTCAGGTACGCGCATTAGCCTCATCCCAATATGAAGATGTTAGGCATTCAGAAATAGACGTAGCGATTCGTCAAGGTGAAAAGCAAGTTAGTAACGTACATCAGGAAACACTCATCTTAGATCCTATTTTTCCGGTTTGTTCTCCTAAGGTGTTAGAACAACATGGACTAACAAGCCCAGAACAAATAAACCAATGTTGGTTAGTTGAGGCGATAGATCATACTTGCAGTAAAACCAGTAATGGCTTTAACAGCCCTAACGGGTTTAGTTGGAATGATTGGTTTAATTTAGCAGGAATACCCCTGAATGAAGACCATCATAAATGGATGGAAGTAACGACATGGGAAATGGGAATTAATGCCGTATTAAGCGGACATGGCATATTTTTAACTTCAGGCTGCATGGCTCAAGATTTAATAGAATCTGGAGCGTTAGTGAAACCTTTTAATATTCAAATTGAACCTGGGTTAAAGTTTTCATTGTTATACGATGAAGAGTCACCAAGGATTGCAAGAATCAAGGTA
This sequence comes from Psychrosphaera saromensis, assembly GCF_002954545.1. GTDB lineage: Bacteria > Pseudomonadota > Gammaproteobacteria > Enterobacterales > Alteromonadaceae > Psychrosphaera > Psychrosphaera saromensis. The sequence continues at coordinate 508,685 of NZ_MSCH01000003.1, forward strand.
TTCACCGACTGGTTGAAAAAAGAATTACTTAAATAAATGTGTAGATTAATAATGATTTCATCCGTTAAATCCTTATTCAGACTTTGTTTTGTTAGTGTCTCTCACCCAACCTATGCTAAGTAAATATCTATTACCTTTAACTACTTTTGACACTTGATGTTGGCAAATATCAGGGCGGAAAAACTTAATTCGCTTAGTTTCAAAAATAGGATTTTGGCACAAAAACTCTCCGCCTTGCTCTGCACTTTTTAACACTATGTTGAGACGATAATGTTTACCTGATTTTACCTTGTCAGTATGTGGCGTTATCTCACTGCCTTCTGGGAATCTAAGTAAATAAGTATCAAACTTGATTGGCCACAATGCCCCACACAGTAACATCTTGTCATATCCCGACTTCTGCCGACCTAACTCCCAACGAAATAATTTACTAAAAAAAGACATATCACTCCAAAATAATATGGCGAATAAAGTATCTAATTAAAGCTTACTTATGCCGAATTTCATCAACAATTAACTTCTTACGCATCAACTAGCCAGCCTTGCTCAACCGCATAATCTATTTGCTGACAAACGTATAACCACAAATCTGGTGCTAAACCTTCAAGGAATCTATTACGTTTCATCACTTGTGATTTATTTACCTTATGCCTAACCCAACTTCCACCTTCATTTCTCATGTTTTGTAATAGCGGTAAAATACTGTCTATTGCTTTAGCAAATCTGGCATCTACAGTTTGGGCCTCTTCAAACTCTAACCATAATTGGTTAAACGTTTGGAACTGTTTTTCCGGCAATAAACCAAATAGTCGCTCTGCGGCTACAATTTCTTTATCTTGTTGATAAGCTAGTGCTTTTTGATCTGAAAATGCAAACATATCACCTGCATCAATTTCTACAATGTCATGAATTAATAACATACACATTACACGGGAAATATTAACTTTTTCTGCCGCATACTCATGAAGTATGTGAGCCGTCAAGGTTATGTGCCAACTATGCTCTGCACTATTTTCGAATCGATTTTTATCTGACTTAACAAGTGCTTGTCGGTAAACCCCTTTCAGTCGGTCTAATTCAATTATAAAGTCTAATTGTTGATTGAGTTCTTGCATTGGTTATCCAAAGTTTGAATTAATGAGTGTCGGCTGTAGTCACGCAAAAGAAGTTAGGGTTTATTTGTGGGAGTTATAGTATTGCTCTGTATTACATCATAGCCGTTAACGGTAAATCGTTAAGGATTGTAACAATAAAATTAGCCTGCTGCATACCGACTAATAGGAATAGACAATGGAAGTTTTAATGTTCTAAACCTCAGGCCCCATATTACATTTATTAAAGTGGGTTACTTACATAACCCACTTACATATTTATTCTGCTTTTTCTGCGTCTGTATCGCCATCTACATAACACACTTTAGTTTTTGCAATGTAGTCATGCAAACAGCGCTTGTCTTTGCCAAAAATAAATAATGGATCGACGAAACCAGCAATAATGCTACCAACACCTGGAATAAAACTAATGACTTGCATAGGTAACATACGTTTAAGCAAAATTGTAGAGAATGTAGCCTGAGTGCCATCTAGGTTCTCAACTCTTATACCCATATAATGCTTGCCAATAGTTTGAGCATAATTATAAAGAAGATAACCATGTAAAATTAACAAAATGGTTAAACCATAGAGAAATGATAAAGCCATCACTTCAAAAGTTTCTTCTTGCAGTTTTTCTAAACCAACATAAAAAATCATAGGTAAACTAACTATAATTGCAATTAGTCCATCAACAATAGCGGCTGCAAATCTATGCCCTCTAGAAGCTAAATCACCTTCAATTATTGGCGCGCCCTGATTTTCAGGTTGTTGCTGTTTTTGTAAAATTAAATCGTCAATTAATTTGGCTCTTTCAGGATAAAGATCTCGGTCAATTGATGCGGCAGAAGAATGTAATTCTTCCAAAGAATAATTAGAAAAATCTACGTTTGAGTCCATAAGCGAACACTCCATTGTTTAACGCCCTATTTATAATTTATAAACCAATCACTAGCGGGCGGATAATCCAGTAATCGGTTACATTTTTCACTCTACAACGCCAGAGAATAACAAAATCACTAACAAATTTTTACACTGTGACATTTACCAATATAGGTACATACAGCGTAGCGTATTTAAAGAGTCTTACCAATTTGGATAGCTGTAATTTGTTTGAGGCGACTGACATTTAGTTTGTTAATCAATTACATTAATTTACATTTACTTGATATTCAATAGATTATTTTAACTCAAGGTAACTATAAATTTAAAAAATGTAAAAAACAAAACCTTGCACAATACCTTTAACCCGATAATCTACAGCCACACAAGATTGACTAAACACAAAAGCGAACACACCTTGAGCTGGATATTCTTCACCGTATTAGCCGCCTTTATGCAAACCTGGCGCAACGCGTTACAAAGTAAATTAAGCAAACAAGTTAATACTTCTGGTGTGACATTAGCGCGCTTTTTATTTGCCACACCAATAGCCGTTATTTATCTACTTTCTTTGTATTCTTACGAAACTCAAATCATCCCAACGTTTAATCAAACCTATTTGATGTACATAGTCATTGCGTCTGTTGTGCAAATTTTTGCAACGGCGCTAATGGTTATTTTATTTAAGCAGAGAAACTTTGCGGTTGGAGCTGGTTTAGCCAAAAGTGAAGCTTTAGCTGCGGGTGTATTAGGCATGTTATTTTTTGGCAGCCAGTTATCTATTTTAGGTTGGCTAGGTATCGCACTTGGTACTTGCGCCGTATTTATTCTAAGTGGATTCACCAGTAGAAGTACGCTAAATATAAAAACGGTTTTAATTGGTTTGTCATCAGGAACCTGTTTTGCTCTTACTATGCTATTTGTTCGTGAAGCCAGTTTAGAGCTTAACGTTCCTTTTCCATACAGCGCAGCTTGGTCGTTAGTTTGGGTGTTATGTATACAAACTGTTTTACTAGGAAGTTATATTTTTTACCGAGAACCGGAAACCTTTAAGCAACTAAAACAACATCCTAGAATTACCTTAGCTATCAGTTTTACTAGCTGTATTGGCTCAATTGGCTGGTTTAGTGCCGCGGCTTTACAATATGTGGCGTATGTTAAAACGGTAGGGCAGATAGAAATACTCTTTACTATTATCCTTTCTGTATTTTGGCTAAAGCAACCCGTTAAGAAGAACGAATTAGTCGGCTTAACATTAATCTCTATTGCTGCAGTGCTTGTCATGTGGAGCTAGTTTACATATGACAGTTGCGATGTAAGCTACCTATAACAACAGTCTGATTTTAGTCTCAGTTTCTTATACAATACGCATATAATTTTGTTAATTTGAAATGTTACTTTGCAAACGATTAAACAATTACTCTCTGGTGAATTAGCCGGAACCATGTCTTTAAAGCTTTCTGAAAATCTGACATCAGTACCTGTAGAAATATTATCTCTGGCCGACACTTTAGAGATTTTAGATTTATCTGGGAATCAGTTAACGCACTTGCCAGACTTTCTTACACAGCTGCCTAAACTTAGAATTATTTTTGCCTCTAATAACCTGTTTGAAACCTTGCCTGAAGTATTAGGACAATGTAAAAACTTGGAAATGGTTGGCTTTAAAGAAAACCAAATTTCTTATGTACCTGAGGCTTCATTACCAGCCAAACTACGTTGGTTAATATTAACTAACAACCAACTACAAACGTTACCTGACTCGTTAGGTCAAAGACCTAATTTACAAAAACTAGCGCTAGCTGGAAACAAGCTAACTTGTTTGCCGGCAAGCTTAGTGAACTCAAGTAAGCTTGAATTACTGCGAATTTCAGCCAATGAGATGACTGAATTTCCTGAGCAGTTATTATCATTACCTAAACTCGCATGGTTTGCTTTTGCTGGTAATCCGTTTAGCCAATCAAATGTTGAAATAAAGTCGGTGCCGTTAGTTAAAAAGTCGAGTTACCAGTTACAACAGGTATTGGGACAAGGTGCTTCTGGTGTTATATCCAAAGCCAAATGGCTGAGTACACAAACTGACTTTCCTGATGAAATTGCAGTTAAAGTATTTAAAGGTGAGATCACCAGCGACGGTTATCCAGAAGATGAATTACAAGCTTGTTTAAAGGTAAAAACACATCCAAATTTAGTGCAATCTTTAGCGCAAGTTAAAGATGATGGTGAACTTGCTTTGGTTATGGCTCTTATCCCACACAACTACATAAATTTAGGTTTACCACCAAGCTTTGCAACCTGCACCCGCGATACATTTAGTAAAGGCTTTACCCTGCCAATCACAAAAATAACTAAAATTGTGCAGCAAATGACAAACGTATTTGAACATTTACATGACGACCAAGTTTGTCATGGTGACTTATATGCGCATAATACTTTGATAGATGAAGATGCGAATATCATATTTGGCGACTTTGGCGCAGCAACTATGTATCACATGTTAACTGACTATCAACAACAAGCTATTAAGCAAATAGAACAAAGAGCCTTGTATTGTTTTATTGATGATCTGCTAACAATTTGTGCTGATAAAGATAAAAAGTCGGAAGATTATGACAACTTAAAAAGTCTAATTTCTTAAGCCGTTTTACTTTGCTTAGACGGAGCCTTTAATTTGACGCATAAAAAAACGAGCATTAACTAATGCTCGTTTTTTATTAACAGTCATAACTGAAATAATGTTACTTCTGCTTGGTTATTTTTAATTTACTATTTCTGCTTAGCGCGCGCTTGCTCTTTAAGTTGTTTTTTCTCTTGCTGGCGTTTCAATAGCGCTTCTGTTGCGTCAGAACCAATATGTTCTTCACCACGTTCATGAGCTAAATCAATTTGCTTTTGACGCTCAGCAAAGCGTGCACGTTGCTCATCTGTGACTTTATCTACACAATGTGGACAAGAAATACCTTTAACATAATGCTCTGATTGCATTTCTTCTTGTGTAATTGGCATACGACAAGCGTGACATTGGTCGTATTTGCCTTTTTCTAAGCTGTGATCAACCGCAACACGGTTATCAAATACAAAGCAGTCACCTTCCCACATGGTTTCTTCTTGTGGTACTTCTTCCAGGTACTTTAAGATACCGCCTTCAAGGTGATACACCTCGTCAAAGCCTTGCTCTTTCATATACGCCGTTGATTTTTCACAACGAATACCGCCGGTGCAGAACATGGCAACTTTTTTGTTTTTTGCCGGATCTAGGTTTTTAGCTACGTATTCTGGGAATTCTCTAAAGGTTTCTGTTTTTGGATTAACCGCACCTTGGAATGTACCAATTTGGATTTCATAATCGTTACGAGTATCCACCAAAATCACATCTGGATCTGAGATAAGCGCATTCCAGTCTTTTGGTTTTACGTAAGTACCCACTACCTGTAAAGGATCAATTCCTTCGACACCCATAGTCACGATTTCTTTTTTAAGTTTTACCTTAGTGCGGTAAAACGGCATGCTGTCGTCGAAACTTTCTTTGTGGGAAATACCGGCTAAACGTGGGTCTTGTTGTAACCAAGTTAATACTGCATCTATCCCTTCACGAGATCCTGCAACAGTACCGTTAATGCCTTCTTCGGCTAATAACAAGGTACCTTTAACCTGATTGTCTTCCAATGTTTGTTGTAATGGTTGACGTAATTCTTGATAATTTTCTAAGCGCACAAACTTATACATTGCGCACACTACTACTTGTGATGACATATTGTCTTCCTCTTTGCCCCCTGAGTCGTAAACCCAGAGCATTGCGGATAAATTAAGTGCGGCATTATACGGTTTTTGTTTGATAAATAAACGGGTAGATAATAAGAAACAACAAGTTATTGATCTCGCTCAATATAATAATACTTCAATTACTAATTGAGTGAGGTATTCGCCCCTCCCACTTTAAATCCTTTTATTTTTTAGTAAAAATCACTAGAGTGACTACAGCCATTAAAGCAAACATAAAAAAACATTAATCAATTACGCCAAGCGACCCAGCATTGCGTAACAGGGAATGAATATGAAATTATTAATCATAGTGACCTTAGTGTTGCTACTTAGTAGTGTATTAAATAAAAGCATCGCAGCTGAGTTTACAGATGGCCCCATTATTTTTGGCTATGGCAAACATACGCCAGTGCAACAAGATATAAAGCCTGAAAAAGGTGCTCAGCTAAAAGTGGTGTTCGATGTAGCTAAAGCAGGCAAAGATGGGGAAGTTAACCGAGGTTTTAACAGCGTCGCTCGATTTTTAAATATGCATGTCGCCAATGGCATACCAGCCGAAAACATTCATCTAGCCATTGTAGTTCACGGTAGCGCCAGTAACGAGATGTTAAATAATAAAATGTATTTAGCTAAATATGGCAAAGATAATCCGAACATTGAGCTCATTTCTACTTTATTGAAAAACAAGGTTGAGTTTATTCAATGTGGACAATCCGCGGCTTATCATAAAATTTCTAACCAGGACATGATTGAAGGTGTTGATATGGCATTATCCGCCATGACAGCCCACACAATTTTAGCAGCCAAAGGTTATAGTCAAAATCCGTTTTAACGGCAAGTTAAGGTGCCACAACGAAAGTGGCATTACCATTCGCACAGCGAAAGCGCTATGCGTTAGTGGTCCCCGTTAAATACCTTGTTATAAATTATTGATAATAGTTTTTATTTTTGATTAAACACAGAATGAAAACGATAGAAACTAAAGTACCGAATGGAAATATTAAAAGGCATAAAACCGAGACAGCTATTGCAGCCTTTCTGGCTATTTCCTTCCGCATAAACAAACCAACACATATAGCAGGGACTAAGATAGAACCCAAAACGCCAACAGAAAGCCAAGTGCTAACATCCTCAGAATTAATAAGTTTCAGGATGAGAGCACCATAAATGAACTTTAATATGAAAATAACTATATAAGCCGCGATCGAGTTAATGATCAATACTAAATCTTTTGAGTAGCTCATTTCATTATCAGACAATTAGTACACCTTTGTGTAATATTTATAACAATTCATTTAATTAGCAAAAGTTGCATCATAGATTTCTTTAGGTAATGCTATTGCTGGTGCATTACTACATATTCGTTCAATTTCACTATCACTAAGTTCTTCACCTTTTAGCTCTTTTGCTTTTTTTATAAATCAACTCAAAAATTTCATTGAACATGCTAATTTCCTTATACACCTAACAGCTTAGTAGCGCGAATTCCTGTTTAAGGGCGTTATCCATAGGTGGTTTTATTCCGCTAATAAACTTTTTATAATTAGTTTTGTGGCAATAACTTAGCAGTTGATTTAACTATAAACAATTGATTTTGGCAAAACCTGCCATAGCATTACAAATTCACTTACTTTCATTGATATCTGTATATGGACATAGTTAATTATCTGCTTTGGTTTTTTAATTAGAAGTAAGGAAGCCAAGCTTTATTTGATTATAACAGCGCCAACATTTAGAGGCTTTATAAACATTGCTCAATTCAAGGATGAAGGGATGTGTGGTTGAAAGCAGATGCAGGCTCTTAAAGTAAAAAGTAGCCTGCATTTTTATTTGCTGGATATTCAAAAAAGACGACTTACTAAATAATCTCTTCATTTGCTGGTAATACAACAGGAGCGCCAAACGTTGGTGCATCATCAGTCTGATTAGCGCCTTTCTTTTTAGTTTTCACAGGCGTGCTTTTAATGCTTTTTTCTTCCTCGCCCACTTGGACTATTAAAGTCAAAGCTCGGCCGCTTTTCATGCCATTACTTTGAGTTTTTACAACTGCATATAAATAATAACGGCCAACTTCAGTTGCGCTTACTTCAAATGGAAATGTCGTTACGCCGTTTGATAACCTAGCATTTATTTCTGTAGTACCACTAACAATAGAAAGACCATCAGAAGCAGATACCTTTATTTCCATATCACCAGAGCTGTATTTACTGTCAATAGCAAGGTCGATTAAGTATGGAACTCCAGCTTCCGCTAAACTTACTTTGCTATTAAGCAAAGAAACGGCAGAACCTTGTTTTTGATACGTTGTCGTATTTTTTGTATAACTGTCGGCAGCAACTGCATCAGTGATATTTGACTCAGTTTGACAAGCTGATACACCCACAGCAACTAAGCTGGTTAAACATAATATTGATAGAATTTTCATAAATTACACCTTTTAAGAATTTGTTACTGTAACGTTAAAACACGCTGTACCGCTAATAGTCGTATCATCACTATCAACATTGGAATAATCATATACTTCTAATATGTATTCATCTTCCTGTAGATTTACAGTGCTAGTTTCTTCGCCTTTATCTTCCCCGCCGCCAAAGCCTGCAGTTGAACCATTCACACTCTGGGCAACCTCACCATTTAAATACAGAACAAAATCTGGATCAGAGGCGGTTTCTAATATATAGCTGCCAGTAGCTAGAAAGTCAGCCGTAATAGTATAAGTCCCAGCGACTGATATATCTAAGCGTAAAAATTGACGAGTACCTAGGCCATTAAACTCTTGTGCTTCAATATGACTACACACTTCTACAGGAATAGAGTCAGCTGAAATGGATTTATAAACATCTAAGTTACTGTCTACTCCTGCATTGTGTCTTTCACCAGTTCCAAATTTATCGGTTATAATATCAATACCATAATTAGCATTTAATGTTTGTCCTGCAATCAAAGTGTCAATTGCAGTTTCGGCTGTGGGATTTAGAGTTTTAACTTCATCAATAAGAGAAAAAATACTGGTCATGCTTGCTTGGTTTACGTAGTCAGAACTTGTCATTGCTTGGTAAATACCTGCAAAGCCGAGTGCTACCGTATCATTATCATCTTCACCCGCATCATAAATATCGTATAAAATTGATTGAACAGAATTTTCACTATACCAACCAGGGTTACTATTGAGATAGATAGTATTATCATCCACATCTAACTCAAAACCTAAACCTTGTTGATCACCGCTGGTGTCACGGTAAATTGGGTCGTCGGTTACCATGCCAGAAAATGCATTACCAAAACCTTCGCCTAAAGCAACCCGCATATCAAGTATGTCACCATAGCCGTGTTCACCACCAACACTATCTGAGCGAGATAAATTATCTTCAAAATAGTGACCTAATTCATGGATAATAACGTGGTCATCAAATTCATCCGTGTCTAAGTCCTCTTTACCCAAAATATACAATTGGTCTCCTGAGTAGAAACTCGTACCTATCTCACCATCGGTAGGCTCTCCGGATGCAGTGCTATTATCTTTGCTCCAGAAAATATCCACATCATCCATATTGACGTTAGAGTCTACAGCGACAACTTTCATTACTACATCATAAGCGGTATCTAAAATAGCAAATGGAGCTGAGGCTCTTGTATCTGAATATGAGCTGCCATCCCAACCAGTTGTTGCAGTCAAATTACGTATCGAGTCAGCTGAAGTATCAGAGTCAGTTAATGATCCCTGTAAAACATATAAGCCACCGTCATTTGTATTATCCCTTATCTCAATATCCCATTTAGCAGTTGCTACACTTAAAGTCTGGGCTTTAACGCTTATTTGCACAGCAGAGTCTTGCTCTACCGTAACTGAGTAGAAACCGTCATCGGAAGTTGTACTTGTTGCCACCACGTCGCCAGATTCATCCAACGCCTCAATAACAACGCCACGAACCGGAAGTACTTTTATATTATCGTAATCTAAACCATAAGTTGAGGTTGAAAAAGGGACACGTTCATACTGAATGGTTCCTGTGATATTAATAGTTTCAGTAACATTAGTGCCTCCATCGTTGTTGGAACACGCAGCTAAAAAAAACGACGTGATAAATATGATTAGATATCTTTTGTTTGACAATGTTTTGCCCATAAATAATTACTCATAAATGATTATTAAATTAGATAATATTAGCGGCGATTGATCTTCCACATCAGACATAGTTCATATTTAAATGAAACAAAATCAATAGAGATAAACTGGACTAAATAGAACCGAGGTTGGAATTTACAACGTTTTCTACAAAAATAGTATTAATTCATGACCGAAGTAGTAAACCTTAAATGATATACAACACTTGCGGGACAAATAATTACCTATAATTGAATCACAAAAAATTAAGCTCAATCCCGATTCGGGCGAGTTTTTCTTGCTCTGCGGCTAAGTTAATTTCGATGATTGGGCGCACAGATAACCAGTTCTCTGGAAACTGTAGCGATATTTCATTATCCGACACGCTTGTTGTAAATTCAGGTAGGAAGTCTTGTTGGCGCTTAATATTTAACAACACGCTTAAGCGCAATAAAATAATGCAATGTAAGACATCTTTAGCGCTAAACTGGCTAAATATTGGAACCTCTTCTAAGCGGATTCTTTTACGATGAAAGCGCGTGAGCATTGCCAAAAACTGTTGTTCTTCCGCATTAAAGCCCGGCAAGTCGGAGTTACTTAATATGTAATGGGAATGTTTATGTACTCCTGTTGAACTGACATGCAAACCAATCTCGTGTAATAACGCAGACCAACCTAATAATTGCTTTAAACCACTGCTTTTTAACTGCCAATCTTTTTTAACGTGTTTGAATAATTTAAATGCAGTATTAAGTACCAAGTTAGCTTGAATGGTGTCGATATCGTATCGGCTTGCTAAACTTTGTACCGAGCGCTCTTGCACGTTGGTATGTGTAAGCGAGTCTTCCATCTCATAAATAACCCCCTCACGTAATGCCGCTTGAGCAAATGACATTTTATCAATTTCAAATTGTTTAAAAATGGCAATAAGAATAGCTAACCCCGCAGGAATTAATTGTCTTCTGTCCTCGTTAACATCACCTAATTCTAATAGTTCCATATCTTCAGTGGCTATTAGCTTTTCCATTAATGTTTCCAGCTGAATTAATGACAAAGTTCCATCATTAGAGCCTTTATTGGCATTTGAGTCCTTGTTACCAATTGCGTTTTTATTAACAATCGCCACTATACTTTCAATGGTACCAGAGGTCCCAATGCACTGTTGCCAGCCTTGTTTGATATATTTGTTTTCAATAAGAGCTAACTGCTGTTGAGCATACACAATGGCTTTATTAACCATTTTACGTTTAACCTTGCCTTGATTAAAAAACATCTGTTGAAAGCTGACGCAGCCAATGTCGATACTGCGTAATAAGATAGGTTCAAACTGCTGCCCTAGGGAAAATTCGGTTGAACCACCACCAATATCAACAACTAACGTTTTACCTTCTAAGGTTTCCGTATGCGCCACACCATTGTAAATAAGTCGTGCTTCTTCTTGTCCGGAAATAATCTCTATTGGGTAAGGTAATATTTTTTTTGCAGCTTTAATAAAAGCTAAGGCATTCTTGGCTTTTCTAAGAGTATACGTTGCCACAATACGCACAGTTTCGGGTTCAAACCCGTCTAGGCTATGCTGAATGATCTCTAACGCTTCCAGACCACGGTTAATTGCGTCTTGCGACAGGTGATGATCTTTGGATAAACCATCGGCCAAATGCACTTTAATTTTAGTTTTATGTAAAATTTGCACCGTATTAGAGATAACTCTAGCCACCACTAAATGAAAGCTATTGGAGCCGATATCCAGCACTGCTATTTTGGTTGAGTTTGCACTTTCAATGCTATCTAACGTTTTGGTGATCAAGTTGGCTTGCAAGTTTGTATTAACCTCTAACGGTGCCTGAGTATGATTTAAGTCTAGCGTTGATTTTAAGGGTTACTTAATATTTATTGCGCTAACTTTATCACCGTCTAGCCTAAGCTGCCGCAAATTATTTTTAGTCTTGGAAAAAAGCTTCCGCCCTTTGCGCGTTTAAGCTCTTTGTTCCAAATAACGTTGCCTTTTTGCATCTTTAAATTTACTAATTTCAGTGATCATAAATCCGTCAATGCAATCGCAAAAATCTGGATCAACATTGAATGCGGTGAATACAGTACCGCCTGGCTCACATAATTCTGAATACTGTTTATACAGAGTAGGCACAAGTGCATTATATTTCTTAAGTTCAGCTTTTAGCTGTTTGAACTCATTTTCATAATCGTCACCAGTAAAGTGAATACCGTCAGTTTCTGCCATTTCAAAAGGGCGACTTGCGGTAACCGACTGTGATTTATCGCCAAAATAAGTTTGGTAAAACCGCACTAAACAGGCTTTAGCGTCTTGGCTTAAATCATTACTCATAGTGACAGAGCCAACTAGATATTTGATTTCGGGATGCTGTCTAAGGTAAGCACCAATGCCTTGCCATAAATAATCTAAACCGCGTTTACCCCAATATTCTGGCTGAATAAAGCTGCGGCCAAGTTCTAGTCCATAGCGTTGAACATCGTAATTTAACTCAGTTAAGTCAAACAGTGTCTCGCTGTACAGTTTGTTTAGTCCAGTATTTTGTCTCATACGAGCAATAGGCACCATACGATAAGCGCCAACTAATTCGTATTGTTCGTTGTCCCACACCACTATATGGTCGTAGTAATTGTCGAACTTATCTAAGTCTCTTTTGTGCCCGCTACCTTCGCCAACCTTTCTAAAAGTAAACTCTCGTAAACGGCCAATCTCGCGCATAATTGCTGAGTCACTGTTGTGTTGATAACAGTAAATTCGTTTGCCATCGTTGGTTTGTCCTAGCAACTCACATTCTTTTAATTCTTTGGTCAGTATTTTTTTGTTTTCAGGATGAGCAACACTTTCCACCAGCGGTTTAAATTCAGTTTGATATTTTTTCTTGGCTAACGAATACACTTGTTTTTTAAATAATTGCCTAAGATTTTTTCTATCAATTTTCAGTTCGTTATAAGTTTTGTATTCAATGGCTGGGCCAATTCGAATACGAATATCTTGATTACGTTGTTTGAACATTTCATCAATTAACCACAGGGTCGAAAGCGGTTTAGCCAATAAAGATAGCGCATAAAAAAATAGTGAATTTTTACCGTCAATATGGATAGGAACAATCGGCGCTTTCGCTTGTTTAGCGAAGTTTAAGAAACCATTTTTCCATTTACCGTCTTTAACGCCTTTTACGCCTAAACGAGATACTTCTCCTGCTGGGAATATTAATAAGGCACCGCCAGATGCAATATGTTGCTCAATGGCTTTCATATTAGATTTGGCAGTGTTACCCGCCATATTATTCACAGGCAATAATAACGGACGCAAAGGTTTAATTGACCAAAGCAGCTCATTGGCTACTATTTTTACGTCTGTACGAATGTCGGTACATAGCTTTAATAAGGCAAGACCATCTAAGCTGCCAATTGGATGATTGGCGATGGCAACCACTGAACCTGTATATGGCAGGTTGGTTTTTTCTCTGTCGTTAATCAGGTAGTCAAACTCAAAGTAATCTAGTACTTTTTCAACAAAGTCGATCCCTTGTAAATCTGGGTAGTTTTTTGCAAAGTCTTTCATTTCTGATTCGTGAAACAAATACTTAAGTAAACGTACCGCAGACGATTTAATAAGAGGATTGCTTGAATCTATTTTAGGTAGCTGCTTTGCAACTATGCTTTCAACTGAAATCACAGATCACCATCAAGGCATATAAAAGTGATGTGAGCGTATTCGACTAAGGTGACAGGCATGTTACAAAATAATGTCTAAATCATGACAGGATAAAAAGCAGATTAGGTAGCTGACACTAATAAGACGAGAATAGACTAAAACACTCATCTCAATAAATCAGCTTTCTTCAGAGTTAATTCAATGCCATCCCAATTAAACCAAGTGCTCAGCCAGATAATCCACTAACAATCTTATTTTTGGCGATAAATGGCGGTTTTGTGGGTAGACCGCCCAAATACCTTCATCATTGGCGCGGTAATTATCTAATAAGCTCACCAATTTGCCACTTCTTATATGTTGTTCAACATAATAGTCCGGCAATTGCACTATGCCTAACCCCTTTAATGCCGCGTCGGTAAGTCCATAACCACTGTTATAGCGTAGCTTTCCAGTAACTCTAACGTTTTTCTCTTTACCAGCTTCTTTGAAATGCCAATAGTCTAATGTGCCCAACAAACAACTATGTTTATTAAGCTCGGCAATTGAGTGTGCCGTACCGTAGGTATTTAAGTAAGCAGGAGACGCGCAAACGTAATTGGTTCGCTCCGCTAGTTTTTTTGCCATCATTGAGGAGTCACTTAACTTACCTAACCGAATAGCCAAGTCGTAACCTTCTTCGACTAAGTCTATTTTAAGATTACTTAAGTAAGCGGTTACTTCCACATCGGCATATTGCTTCATAAAGTTATTAAGTAGAGGAAGTATTTGTTTTTCGCCATAGGTAACGGGAGCGGTAAGTTTTATTTTGCCCTGAGGTTTTGACTGTAAATTAGTAACAGCACGTTCAGCGGCAACTAAGCCGTCGAGTACGCTGCGGCAGTGATGATAAAACACACGTCCTTCATCGGTTAACGACACTTTACGCGTGGTGCGGTAAAACAATTTTATATTTAGACGCTTTTCTAAAGCACTTACCTGTCGGCTAACTTGAGCGGTGGAAATCTGCATTTTTTTTGCTGCTAATGTAAAGCTCTCGTTTTCCGCAACATTAACAAATTCACTAATTCCTTCCCACTGCATATTATTACTCCTACCGCACACTATTACCTATGTGTAAAAGTGATTTGCAAAATCTATGTATTATCATCATACAAGAAACAAATATAATGAGATATATAAAATACCGAACCATTAATAGTGAGAATATTTATGTCAGATCAATTTATTAAGTCAAAAGCAGCAATTGCTTGGGGACCTAACCAACCATTATCTATTGAAGAAGTGGATGTTATGTTGCCACGTAAAGGTGAAGTACTCGTTAAAGTTATTGCATCTGGCGTTTGTCATACCGACGCGTTCACTTTGTCGGGTGAAGATCCTGAAGGAATATTTCCTGTTATTTTAGGTCACGAAGGTGGCGGTATTGTTGAGCAAGTTGGCGAAGGCGTTACTAGCGTTAAAGTGGGCGATCATGTTATTCCACTTTACACACCAGAGTGTGGCGAATGTAAATTTTGTAAGTCAGGTAAAACTAACTTATGCCAGAAAATTCGTGAAACTCAAGGTAAAGGCTTAATGCCTGATGGCACAACTCGTTTTTATAAAGACGGTCAACCTATCTTCCATTACATGGGCTGCTCTACGTTTTCTGAATACACAGTAATGCCTGATATTTCCTTGGCTAAAGTTAATAAAGAAGCGGCACTTGAAGAAGTATGTTTACTTGGTTGTGGTGTCACAACAGGTATTGGTGCGGTTATGAACACAGCTAAAGTCGAAGAAGGCGCAACCGTTGCTATCTTTGGTCTTGGCGGTATTGGTTTATCGGCTGTGATTGGCGCAACAATGGCCAAAGCAAGTCGCATTATTGCCATTGATATTAACGAAAGTAAATTCGACCTAGCTAAAAAACTGGGTGCGACTGACTTTATTAATCCAAAAGATCATGACAAACCAATTCAAGATGTGATTGTTGAATTAACCGATGGCGGCGTTGATTATTCTTTCGAGTGTATTGGTAACGTTGATCTAATGCGTTCAGCTTTAGAGTGTTGTCATAAAGGTTGGGGTGAGTCGGTTATTATTGGTGTTGCTGGTGCAGGACAAGAAATATCAACCCGTCCATTCCAATTAGTAACTGGCCGTGTATGGCGTGGTTCTGCATTTGGTGGCGTTAAAGGACGTACTGAATTGCCTGAATATGTAGAACGTTACATGGCTGGTGAATTTAAATTAAGCGACTTTATTACCCACACTATGGGACTTGAAGATATTAATGAAGCATTTGAGCTTATGCATGAAGGCAAAAGTATTCGTTCAGTTATTCACTTTGCTAAATAGGCCTTTGCTAATAACGTTTGTCTACATTAATTAATATCCAGTTCCCTTTTTAACAATCGTTGATAAGGGAACGTTTCGAGGTTTTACCATGACAATTGAAAATATAAGCGCAAACAAAAGCTTTGGTGGTTGGCATAAACAATACAGCCACCAATCTAAAACGTTAAATTGTAATATGCAATTTGCTATCTATTTACCACCACAAGTATCGAACGGCGAAAAAGTCCCAGTCTTATATTGGCTTTCAGGCTTAACCTGCACCGACGAAAACTTTATGCAAAAAGCCGGCGCTCAACGCATTGCGTCTATGTTAGGAGTGGCTATCGTCGCACCTGATACTAGTCCGCGTGGTGAAGACGTAACCAACGATGAAGCTTATGATTTAGGCCAAGGCGCAGGGTTTTATGTTAATGCAACTCAAGCACCCTGGAATCGTCATTATCAAATGTACGATTATGTAGTGAATGAGTTACCTGAGCTTGTTGAGTCGTTATTTCCGGTAACCAGTAAACGTTCAATTTCAGGACATTCTATGGGTGGACATGGTGCATTAACTATCGGCATGTTAAATCCAGAACGTTATTGCTCAATCTCTGCATTTAGCCCTATCTGTAATCCAATTAATTCACCTTGGGGTGAGAAGGCTTTTACCACCTATTTAGGTAAAGACAAAACAACTTGGCAGAACCACGACGCCAGCGAGCTAATGCGACGTGCTACAAACTTTGTCCCTACTAAAGTAGATCAAGGCGGTGCGGATAATTTTCTAGTTGAACAATTAAAGCCAGAAGCATTAGAAGCGGCGGCAAAAGTAAATGATTACCCGTTAGAGCTAACCCTGCATGAAGGTTATGATCATAGCTACTATTTTATCTCTTCATTTATTGAACAGCATATACGCTTTCATGCGGTACATTTAACTAAGTAACTAAGTAACTAACTAAGCACTCGTGTCATCTAATACCTTTAAATGGGTATTAGATGACAAATTATTACTCAGTTACCTACTAAAAATCACAACGCCTGTTTTTCTAACCCTTTTAAGTACTGGTATATCTCAAGTTGCGAGCGTAACTTTTTCTTGTTACCTCTTTTTACATAGCTATTGTTTTGTAATTTATCGATGATGCGCGCTTTCATTGTGTCTTTAAATTGTAATTCTAAAATATGAATAATACGCTGGGCTAATACGGGATTAAGTATTGGAACACCAATTTCTATCCTGTCTTGCATATTACGGCGCATCCAATCTGCCGATGAAATATAAACACTAGGCTCACCACCGTTATTAAATACCATCACTCGACTGTGCTCCAAAAAGCGGTCGACTATGCTGATGATTTTAATATTTTCACTTAGGTTTTTAATGTTTGGCATTAACGAGCACATACCACGAACTATGCCTCGAATTTTAACCCCAGCCTGGCTAGCTTGATAAAGTTTGTCGATAATATCTCTATCTATTAGATTGTTCACTTTAAAGGTAACTTCGCCATGATGACCTTGTTCTACCAGAGCAATCTCGTTATCTATCAGACCTAAAATTCGCTCTTTAGAATTTACTGGGGATACCATCAAGTGTTTAAAATTGTATTGGCGGTAAGGTAATTGAATTAGCTCAAACACTTTTATCGCTTCTTGGGTAATAACCGGGTCCGCAGTATATAAACTTAAGTCAGTATAGATTTTGGCGGTGCTCTCGTTAAAGTTGCCAGTGCCTATATGTGCGTAATGCACAACCTTGGATTGTTCTTCACGACTGATCACGCACAACTTAGTATGAATTTTAAATGATGGGTTACCAAAAATAACTTTCACGCCCGCGTTGGTCATGGTTTTAGCCCAGGCTATATTCGCTTGCTCATCAAATCTTGCTCTTAACTCCATAACCACAGTGACCATTTTACCGTTATCAACAGCATCGATAAGTGAGCTCACGATGCGCGAGTTTTTCGCAATACGGTACATGGTAATTCGAATGTGTTTTACCTCAGGGTCGAAGGCAGCCTGGCGGACAAATTCAGTAAAATGTAAAAACCTATGATACGGATAATGCAGTAAGACATCAGTATGAGCGATAGCGTCAAACACAGTATTAAAATCGGTAAATTGCTTTGAACTAATAGCTGGTATTTCTTTGTTTTCTAGACTGCGCCTGCCTATATTTGGGAAGCTAATAAAGTCTTTAAAGTTCCTTATATGACCACCGGCCACAAGATTGTCGTATGAGGAATGTTTTAACTTCTTCTTCATGCTTTTGATCATATCTTCCGGCATAGCCCCGTCATATATGACACGTACAGGTTCGGCAATTAATCTTTGCTTCATACTGTCTGACATTTTTTCCAAATAACTGTCGTCAATTCCTTCATCAATAGAATATTCAGAGTCGCGAGTCACTTTAAATGAATAGGAGTCAATTGAATCGAACTCAACAAAACCTTTAAATATATTTTCTAAAAATAGCTGTAAAACATCGTCCAACAATAGTATTTGTTTAACCTTATTTTCTGACGGTAACACGATAAAACGCGGCATTTTATCAGATGGTAATTCTATTGTGGCATATTGAGTTGGCTTTTCATTACGGTATAAACCAACATAAAAATAGGTAGCAGAGTCATTAAGTCGACTCATTAGATTTACTTTTTTATCGATTAATATTGGTGCTATATGTCGTAGAACTTTATTGTCGAAAAAATCTTTAAGCCAGGCTAATTGATGTTCGCTCAACTCTGACTTTATCGTTAAATGGATTTTATTTTTACGCAGAACATTGAAAACACGTTTATGAATTGTGTCGAACTTAACCGCCATTTGGGCTATTTTTTCATTGATGTCGGCCATGACTTGAGAGTACTGCTCGGCCTTTTCTAGCTGACCACTATTTTTATAAATGAGAACTTTGCGGCGAACACTGGCGACTCTTACTCGATAAAATTCATCCATGTTACTGGAATAAATACCTAAGAAACGTATGCGTTCAATAATAGGATTTTTCGCATCATCGGCTTCTTGTAATACTCTTTCGTTAAAAGATAACCAACTCAATTCTTTTGAGAAGTACCTTAATTCGTTTTCTGGATAAGTGTGTAATACTGAAGCGTTTACTGGTAATGTCATGCGTTTTCAAATTATAAAGAATACCTAATCTCAGTATATTTAACTTATATTTCAAAATTGTGAAAAGCACACATTAAGACAAAGCCAATAAAAAGGACAGCAATGACCGTCCTTTAAGATTAGCTTTTTTTAATGATCATATTCAATTACGTATTAAATAATCATTTTGCTACTAAATCGCTTTTTCCCAAAATATGGCTTTGCCCATTTCTGGATCTAATTCGTAACCTGAAAAACCAAATTTAGTATATGCATGTTGAGCAACTTTATTACCCTCCAAAACTTCTAGGGTGATTTTACAAGCGCCGCGTTCTTTAGCGACCGACTCGACTTTCTCCATCATTTTAGTGCTAATACCTAAACCTCTAAATTCACCCTCAACGGTTACGTCGTGCATATTAATAATAGGTTTGCATTTAAAAGTAGAGAAGCATTGAAAGCAATTGATCAACCCGGCAGGTTTACCACCGACATAACATAAAACAGTAAAAGCATTTGGCGTTTGATTTAACGCTGCAACTAAATTCTGTTGAGTATGCTCAGACAAAGCTTCTGCTCCGCCCATAGGATCTAAAGCATAACCATTTAGCAGTGTGACTAAATCTTGTGCATGTTGTGGATTGGTGTAATTGGCGAGTAATATTTCAACAGACATAAAAAAGGCTCTTTAATAAATTATAGAGCCAGTCTATTTCAATAATTGATTGGCGTCAGCCTGATTTCACATTTAATTAAATAAAGGCAAACGCATCAGCATAAAGATGCTCTTTAATGGCACCATGCTTAATAAAATCGTCTCTAGCAATACCGGCCATTTTAAAAGGGCCTGCTAAATAAATATCGTACTCCGCTAAACTAGCAATATCGTCCATGACCGCTTTATGCACAAAACCTGTTTTACCTTGCCAGTCGGCTGATGGGTTTTCAACAACTGGAATAAATTGCAAATTAGGATAGCTTGCTGCCCATGTTTCCATTTCCGTTTTCGCGTATAAAGCCGTTTCGTCTTTTACACCCCAATATAAAATAACCGGGTTTACCGACTCAATATGGACTAAATGATCTGCAATTGATTTGGTATAAGAGAAACCTGTGCCGCCAGCCATTAATATAATTGGACGAGTAGACTCGTGCTGTAAAAACGCATCACCTAAACCAACTTCAAGTATCACTTCACGATTTACCGACATATGATCAAGCGCACCACGAGGGTAAGCATCGTCTGGTCCTGCGCCTATATGCAATTCAATTAACTCAGCATTGGGTGCTGAAGCAATTGAGAAAATACGTTTATCTTCGTCTGACAATACAATTTGTAAGTACTGACCAGCTTTAAATGGTGCAGGAATTAAGGGCTTAAGCTTAACAATGTTAACAAAGTCGGTAGCCGCTTCAATTGATACAACTTCGGCTAAAATAGTTTGAGGCATTTCATTTTCTCTTTCTTTATCTTAAATAAGTAAATCAATAATTAAATTTTGATTTATTTAATGAACGGATGATGTAACGTCATATCCGTTACTGGATAGCCAATACAAGCGTAAGTAAACTTTTGTCCATTGTCGGCTTCAGTTAATAATGATGCTTCATCTCTGTCACCATAACTCACTTCGCCAGCAATTGTTTTACACACACAAGATGTGCATACACCTTGACGACAACGATATGGGAAACCTATGTTATTGCGTTCGGCAGCTTCAAGAATAGTCTCACCGTCATTGACTTCGAACTCTATTCCACTTGGTTTTATCGTTATCTTAGTCATCGTTATCCTTTGCTTATATTACTAGCAGGTGACTCTGGTAGAGGAATGCCTAATTCATCCCAAATGTCATCGACTCGGGTTTTGATTTCCTCTGTCATGACAATAGGTTCACCCCATTCTCTATCTGTCTCACCTTGCCATTTATTTGTGGCATCCATTCCCATTTTAGAACCCAATCCAGAAACTGGAGAGGCAAAATCTAAATAGTCGATTGGCGTATTTTCGATTAAAACTGTATCACGAGAAGGGTCCATACGAGTAGTAATTGCCCACATAACATCTTCCCAATTACGAGCATCAATGTCGTCATCACACACAATAACAAATTTAGTATACATAAACTGGCGTAAGAATGACCACACTCCCATCATCACGCGTTTAGCATGGCCTGGATATTGTTTTTTAATGGTTACTACGGCCATACGGTATGAACAACCTTCTGGCGGTAAGTAAAAATCAACAATTTCTGGGTATTGTTTTTGGATTAACGGCACAAACACTTCATTTAATGCCACGCCCAAAATCGCTGGTTCATCTGGTGGACGGCCAGTGTAAGTGCTGTGATAAATAGGGTCTTTTCTGTGAGTAATATGAGTAACAGTGAATACTGGAAACTCTTCTACTTCATTGTAATAACCGGTGTGGTCGCCATAAGGCCCTTCTGGTGCACTTTCATTTGGATCTAAATAACCTTCAAGTACAAACTCAGCAGAGGCTGGAACTTGTAAGTCATTTGAAATACATTTCACTACTTCCGTTTTATCACCACGTAATAATCCAGCAAAACCGTATTCTGATAATGTATCTGGCACTGGTGTTACTGCACCTAAAATAGTGGCGGGGTCAGCACCAAGTGCCACAGCAACTGGGTATTTTTCACCGGGGTTAGATTTTTTAAATTCAGCAAAATCTAACGCACCACCACGATGAGATAACCAACGCATAATCAATTTATTTTTGGCTAATAATTGCTGGCGATAAATACCTAAATTTTGGCGAGGTTTATTTGGTCCTTTAGTGACGGTTAACCCCCAAGTAACTAAAGGCGCAACATCACCCGGCCAACAATGCATAATTGGTAACTTTGTTAAATCAACGTCATCACCTTCAATGATGGTCTTCTGACAAGGTGCTTTTTTAACTTCTTTAGGCGATAAGTTTAATACTTGTTTAAATATCGGCAACTTAGAAAAAGCATCTTTAAGTCCAGCAGGCGGCTCGGGCTCTTTTAAAAAAGCTAAGGTTTCACCTACTCCGCGCAATGCAGACACATCATCTTGTCCCATTCCCATAGCAACCCGTTTTGGCGTACCAAATAAGTTTGCTAATACTGGAATATCAAAGCCTTTTGGATTTTCAAATAACAAGGCTGGCCCTTTGCCTCGCAAAGTACGGTCGGCAATTTCAGTCATTTCAAGGTGGGTGTCCACTTCTTTACTGATCCGAACTAACTCACCTTGTTGTTCAAGCTGGTCGATGAAATCTCTTAAGTCTTTATATTTCATTTAAACACTTCTTTAATCGCTGGGTTTATTAATGTAATTGATATAACCCATATATTAAAAAACCCCAAGCTAAGTTGGGGTTTCTGATTTTAACCTAACTAAGCGTTTAGCTTTTTTGGCGTTTCATTGCTTCAAAAAACTCTTCGTTGGTTTTAGTCATTCCTAATTTATCAATTAAGAATTCCATTGCTTCAACTTCTTGCATTGGATGAATGATTTTACGAAGGATCCACATTTTCTGTAGTTCGTCTTTCGATGTCATTAACTCTTCGCGACGAGTACCAGAACGATTGAAATCAATAGCTGGGAATACACGGCGTTCTGCAATCTTACGATTTAAGTGCAGTTCCATGTTACCTGTACCTTTAAATTCTTCGTAGATTACTTCGTCCATCTTAGAACCAGTATCAACTAACGCAGTTGCGATAATAGTTAAACTACCACCTTCTTCTACGTTACGAGCGGCACCAAAGAAACGTTTTGGTTTATGTAGTGCGTTAGCATCAACACCACCAGTAAGTACCTTACCTGATGATGGTATAACTGTATTATACGCACGCGCTAAACGAGTTATTGAGTCAAGTAAGATAACAACATCTTTTTTGTGCTCAACTAAACGCTTGGCTTTCTCGATAACCATTTCCGCAACTTGTACGTGACGGCTAGCTGGTTCGTCAAACGTTGAAGCTATTACTTCACCTTTAACTAAGCGTTGCATTTCTGTTACTTCTTCTGGACGTTCGTCGATTAGAAGTACCATTAATATCGCTTCAGGGTGATTCGCTGCAATTGACGTTGCAATGTTTTGCATTAGCATTGTTTTACCCGCTTTTGGCGGAGCAACAATAAGACCACGTTGGCCACGGCCAATTGGAGATGCTAAATCTAAAACACGAGCCGTAATATCTTCCGTTGAACCATTACCACGTTCCATCGTAAAACGAGAGGTTGCATGTAATGGAGTTAAATTTTCAAATAAGATTTTGTTACGGGAGATTTCTGGCTTGTCGTGATTAACTTGTTCTATTTTCAATAACGCGAAGTAACGTTCTGAATCTTTTGGCGGACGAATAACACCGTCTATTGAATCACCAGTACGTAAATTGAATCTACGTATTTGACTTGGTGAAACATAAATGTCATCTGGACCAGCTAAATACGAAGAATCAGCTGATCGCAAAAAGCCAAAGCCATCTTGCAGTATTTCTAAAACACCGTCGCCGTGGATGGATTCACCACCTTTAGCGTGTCTTTTTAGAATGGAGAAAATTATGTCTTGCTTGCGCAGACGGGCCATATTTTCTAAACCCATAGTCTCAGCTAAATTGACCAATTCGCTAATAGGCTTACTTTTTAGTTCTCTTAAATACATAGAAGTGTCTTTGTTTTGATGTGGAATTCTGGGGTTATTAATCGGGTATTGTGCAGGAGTGCACCAAACATGAGACATAAGTTAGCAGCATTTTTAACCAGGGTAAAGGCAAGAAGTCGACAAAACGCAATTAAATTAGTTTTTTTGCTAAATTAGCGAGTATTTAACCAAATCTAGGATAATAAATTGCCAGTTCCTAAGATAAATATCTAACTCATATCATTTGCGTATCGATCTAATTCATAGAATCAGTTAGAGTAAATTTAACGTATTTACTCAAATTATTCACTGTAGAACACTCAAGCAATGAAGACTCAGGATTGGACAAGCTGGCAACGAGCTGTAATAAAAGTGGGCAGTGCATTAATTGCACCTAATGGCACACAAGTCAGTGACGAATATATTTTACCTATAACTCGGTTTATTCTTCATGCGCGTGAGTTAGGTAAAGAAGTGATTTTAGTTTCGTCAGGTTCTGTTGCGGCAGGTCGTGCTGACATAAGCTGTCATAGTCAAGGTGTCACTATTGCTGAAAAACAGGCGATGGCTGCGGTAGGCCAAGCCAAGATGATGGCAAACTGGCAGCGTTGCTTTGATGCTAGTTCTTTTGATGTTAGCTGTGCGCAATTACTTATTACTCACGCAGACCTGAGAGATCGTAGGCGTTATGTTAATATAAAAAATACAGTGCGTGAATTACTTATAAATAACGTCATCCCTATCATTAATGAAAATGACACTGTGGCAACTGAAGAGTTAAAAGTTGGGGATAATGATAACTTAGCCGCTTTGGTTGCACTGGTTTCTGATGCCGACATCTTGTTCATTTGTAGCGATATTGACGGATTGTATGATGCGGATCCAAAAACCAATCCAGATGCTAAATTGCTACCGTCAGTCGATGGGATAACTAAAGACATATATGCTTTAGCCGGTGACACCCAGAATAAAATAGCCACTGGCGGTATGATCACTAAGTTACAAGCCGCTGAAAAAACCACAAATAACGGTATTAATACTTTTATAGTCAATGGTAAAAATGAGAATACATTCTCTGAGTTGTCCGACAATCAACATGTCGGCACTTGGTTTAGAGCGGTAAAAAGTAAAGATTCAGCAAAAAAACAATGGCTAAAATACACTCTGCACGCTAGAGGTAAATTAGTTATAGATGAAGGAGCACAAACAGCATTGCTGGGCAATGGCGCCTCGCTGTTAGCAAAAGGAATCGTATCCGCACAAGGTGATTTTGTGCGCGGTGATGCGATAGATATAGAGTACGAAAATGAAATAATTGCCCGAGGGTTAAGCCAATACTCTAAAACAGAGTTGGACTTAATTGCAGGTAAAGACAGTGTAGAATTTGTGTCCATATTAGGTTTTAGGCACGGTTCTAAACATATAGAGGAGATCATTCATCGAGATGATCTGGTTTTATTTAATAGTTAGATAAGGAATAAAGAATGACTTTTTCTATTCAGAACATGGCTTCGCAAACAAAAGAAGCTGCAAATGTAGTGGCAACACTTACTACCGAGACCAAAAATCGGGTTTTAATGACCATATCGGCTAACTTGCAAGCTCATAGCGCAAAAATCTTAGCGGCCAATAAATTAGATATGGAAGCTGCAAAAAAGAATGACCTTGCAGAATCTATGATAGATAGATTGTTATTAACAGAAGAGCGCATAATCGCTATTGCTAAGTCGGTTGAATATATTGCCACTTTACCAGACCCAGTTGGTTTAGTAACTAAGACGTCTCTTTTACCAAACGGCTTAAACATGTCTAAGCAACGTATACCTCTTGGTGTTATTGCGATGATTTATGAATCACGTCCAAATGTAACCGTTGATGCTGCTTCATTATGCTTTAAAGCAGGTAATGCCGTTATATTACGTGGTGGTAAAGAAGCACTACAAAGTAACTTAGCATTGGCTGACTCTATTCATCAGGCTCTTGCTCAATTCGATATTCCACTTAATGCAATTTCTTTGGTTCCGGACCCAGATCGTGAAATCATGAACGAGCTACTTACATTAAGTGACGACGTTGATTTATTAATACCTCGTGGTGGTGAAAACTTAATTAGATATGTTACTGAAAACAGTCGCATCCCTGTTATCCAGCACTATAAAGGTGTATGTCATTTATATGTGGATAAATTTGGCGACCTAGAGAAAGCATTAAAGATTTTAGTTAATGGTAAAGTCCAACGTCCTGGTGTTTGTAACTCATTAGAAACGTTATTAGTGCATAAAGATGTGGCGAAACAGTTTTTACCTATAGTGGCGGCTACTTTTGCTGAACATAAAGTTCGCGTACATGCATGTGAAAAATCATTACCGTATTTTGAAAATGCAGACCTGGCAACTGACTTGGATTACGATGCTGAATACTTAGCGTTAGAAATTGCGATTAAAATCGTAGACTCTTATGATGAAGCGGTAACGCACATCCAACGTTTTAGTTCTGGTCATACCGAAGTGATCATCACTCAAGATATCTCGTTAGCTAATAAGTTTATTAGACAAATCAATTCTGCAGTCGTTATGGTTAATGCATCATCACGCTTTAGTGATGGCGGCGAACTTGGTCTTGGCGCTGAAATTGGTATATCAACCAGTAAACTTCACGCCTACGGTCCAATGGGATTAGAGTCATTAACTACTGAAAAATTCGTGGTTATCGGTGACGGTCATATTAGAGGTTAATTCCTCTAATATAAAAAAAGCGGCTATTAGCCGCTTTTTTTATGCTCAAAATCCCCCCAAACCTCTGTACCTAAAATTAGTATAGGACTTCCCCTATTCTATAATTTTAATTTGATTGTAAAATACACACTGAATTTGAAAAACAGATATTTATGAGTGTGTAATACATGAATTTAAGAACTCAACTAACAGCGCTATGTGCTATAGCATTAACTGCCTCAGTTAATGCTAACAGTATTGCTGTAACTGGAGTTCCTATGTCTAACGACGAATCAGCTTTTGATGTTTTTACTGATACAAAGTCAGCTACCTCAAGTGGTAATAAAAAAAATACAGTACTCTCTTCCAATTTAATCGCTGATGAAGAAGTAGATTTTAGTCGGATTTCTATCTCTACTTCATTAATGTTAGTCAGAAACAATGAAGTTGCAGCTAGCAGATTCATCAGCGAGTCCAATTCATTTTCAGATACCGATACAATTACCTTATTAGAATCAGTTGGTTTCGGCTCCCCAGTTGCTAGCGTTGACTCAATATATGATCAGCACGCTACCGAGCAGGAATTTGCTAATAGTCACCTGGTCTCCAAATCTGTTGAAATGAATGAACTTTCCGTTGGTGTTGCTTATGTTGCTCATTTAACTGAAAAGTTAAGTTATAACGTTTATCTAGGCTACGTTTCTGGTGAAATCACGGTTAATGAAGCTCTTTCCGCTGAGTTAGATTATAAAGATAATTATTCTGCACTATCATTTGCCCTAAAAAATCATATTGAAAATAATATCCCAACTCAAGAAGGGGTATTAAGCAGCGGAACCCCATATTCATATCAAAATTATCAATTAAAATGCGGATATACCTATATTGCATTCCCAACGTTAAACCTGAATGCACACGGTTCATCAAACACAATTGAGTTCGAAACTCTTGTGGTAAAACTTGAGGCTGAGTTTGCATTAACCGACAACTTTCATTTGCTTGCTGGTTTAGCTTCGGAAGGTACTACTGTGGGTAATATAGATGCGAACATTGATGGTTATGTTTATAACATTGCAGCCTCATACTCTATTTGGCAAGATGTTGGCGTTGAGTTTAATCATAAAATATATGATGGCCAAAGCAAAACATCAGTTGGTGTTAACTACACGTTTTAATTCCTCAATTTTGTAATGACTCCCCTGTAAAAATCATATATTCATCAATTTTTTGTGTTGCCAGCAGTTTATATTGGGCAATAAAAAGGCTGCAAATGCAGCCTTAAATGATAAAAGTATCCACTAAAATCTGTAGTTAACACCAACTGATGTTTTGCTTTGGCCATCATATATTTTATGGCCAAGTTCAATACCTATACCATTCCATATGCTATAGGATGCACCAAGGTTGTAAACAAGGTCTTGTGAATCGTCAGCATTATCAATTGACGTTGTTTCAGATGATAAACCAGCGATTAGACTAAAGTTATCAGTTACTGAGAAATCAGCCTCTATTTTCATGACTAAAGTTGAGAAATCAATAGTAGTAGATGCATCGTGAGCATTTGGGTTGAGTGTCGGGAATGTTACATATGAGTACCCCAAACTATATTTGTAATCTTGATATATGTACTGCTCTCCAGAGCTATTTGTACCTTCATCTGTAGGAGAGTTAGTATTTATGTTATTTTCTAATGCTTCAGGAATAGGTTCATAGTTATTATTTACATCGGCCAATTGAAGCGACAATCCCTCATTGATAACAAGCTCACCAGAAATATAACCTAGATAAATATTATAATTTAATGAATCGTTGATCTGTAATACATAAGCAGCACCTATTTCAAATTCGTTCATTTCTATTGACGTACTTGAGAAGTAACCATTTATGAATACACTGTCTATAAAGCCATCAGTGTCATAAGTATAACCATAACCATTGTAACCTAGATCTAAACCATAATTACTCAATAACTCTTCGCCATCACTTTCCGACATTTGCTCGTAAAGGGACTCTAATGAAGTGTTACCGAATGAGTCTGACTCAGTTTTAAAGTAATTAACTGATAATCTAAAGTTTTCACTCGGTTTAAAAGACGCTGAAAAGTAAGTTCCAGTAAATTCTAAGTCCTCACCATTAAGGAAGCCTGATGAATCAAGTTGATTGATCTGGTGACCTGCTGAGAATGTTAATTCTTTATCAGATAAAACGTCAAAAAACGATTTTTTTTCTGGAATTGGAGTTTCTGATGGGTTTAATGTTTCAGCAATAGTTGAAGCAGATAAAGTTAAAGCAAATAATGCAGTGATTGACTTTTTTAATGTCATCTTATGTCCCTATAGTTTAAGTAATTGAAATTATTATACATATTACATGAATGTTATCGAGTTATATATGGAAAGCTTCTACACTGATTTATAATATAATTTCACCAGTCGCTAGAAATTATTCTGATATTTAATATCCCTTAATTAATTCTTTATAACAGGATTACACTTGTGTGTGTATTGTAAAATACTTACACTGAACTCAATTACAGATGTCAGACCAGATGGTGTTATGTTTCAACAATCTCTTTATTTAACTCAAGATAGTCACTCTTTGCATATCCGCAA
The DNA here is from genome assembly GCF_002954545.1 of Psychrosphaera saromensis. GTDB lineage: Bacteria > Pseudomonadota > Gammaproteobacteria > Enterobacterales > Alteromonadaceae > Psychrosphaera > Psychrosphaera saromensis. Next base: position 537,602 of record NZ_MSCH01000003.1, read on the forward strand.
TATCCATAAAGCTGCAGGTGGTATTCCTGTACTCATGTTTCATGGCGCAATAGAAAACGGTAAAATTTTTTATACTGAATCAGGTAAAGGATTTGCCAGTTATCTTGCAGAGCAAGGTTATGATGTCTATGTTGCTGATTTTCGAGGTAGAGGATTGAGCACTCCAAAAATTGATGGTGGATCAAATTTTGGCCAACATGAAACTATCGTTCATGATATTCCAGCTCTTATTGAATACGTATACGATTTAACTAAACAACCTATGCATGTTGTTTGTCACTCTTGGGGCGGTGTTTTATTTGGCAGTGCATTAGCACGATTCCCTGATTTATTACCCCATGTTCGTTCTCAGTTGTGTTTTGGCACAAAACGTCGAGTGTCTGTATGGAATATCGAGAGAGTACTTAAAGTCAGCTTAGTTTGGAATTTTCTCAGTCCAATAATCACTAAGAGAACCGGTTTCCTTAACGCCGTTAAGTATGGGATTGGTTCGGATAATGAAACTCATCAATCTATTATTGAGGGTGTCAATTGGGTTAAGTCAAAAACCTGGATCGATCCAATTGATAATTTTGATTACAGCGCCGCTGCACAAAAAATAGAGTGGCCAGCCACTTGGCACATAACAGGAATTAAAGACTTTGCATTAGGTCATGCACAAGATGTGAAGTTGTTTATTAATGAAAGTAGTAAAAACGCAGCACGTTTTAGTAATTTATCTAAAAAAGGCGGCTATAAATTAGATTATGATCATATCAATATCTTAACCTCGCCTCATGCACCCTATGATCATTTCCCGGAAATTGTAGATTGGTTAAAACAGCATTAACTAGCTAAGGGCGAGCCAAACCGCAACGGCTATCATTAACGACCCAGATATCTTGTTTAGTTTTTTAACATTATCTTTCTGGGTTAATGCTTTTCCTATGGTTTTCCCACCAGTTGCATATAACGTCATGCAAATAAATTCTGAACAAGCAATAACCAATACTAATATCACCAACTGAGAGGCGACTGGCAACTCAGGATTAATAAACGGTGGCAATAGAGACACCATAAAAGCCCAGCCTTTAGGGTTAGCAATGGCGGTTATAAAACCTTGATTAAACAAAGCTCTTTTACTCACAAAAGCAGATTCCGAGCCTGTATCCGACAGCGCCAATTTACCTTTTGAACGCCACATATTAATACCAATCCACAGTAAATAAAGTGCACCTAATGCTTTTAGTACATTGAACAGTATTGGATATTGCAACATAACAGCAGAGACGCCAATTACCGCGGTAATAGCTACAGCTGCGACACCTAGTAATTCGCCCCACATCATCCACATGGTTTTTCTAACACCAATAGACATCCCCAAACTCATTGCTAATGTCATGCACATGCCTGGGGTGATACTGACCATGAAGAAGGTAGGTATAAATATCGCTAATAAAGTTAGGTCTATCAAAGAGTTGCTCCAAAAAAATCAGATAAAAAAGCCAGTTAAGTAACTGGCTTTTAAGTATCTTATTAATAACTCGATTTTAATCGATAGTCATTAACTTTCTTTTATTCTTGTTTGAACTGGTCTGTTTTTTCTGAATTTAGATTTAATATATGCTTTTGGTCCCGCCAAATCTTGTAAAATCAGATACAAACAAGGTACTAGTATTAAGGTTATAACGGTTGCATATAAAACTGCAAAGCCTAGTCCCGCCGCCATTGGCACAACAAAACGAGCTTGCAAACTAGTTTCAAACATAATTGGTAATACACCAACAAATGTTGTGATAGATGTTAATAATATCGCTCTAAAACGAGCGGTGCCAGCCTCTACTACTGAATCTTTAATACTGAAACCTTGTGTTCGTTTTTGGTTTACATAATCTGTCATTACCAAGCTATCGTTTATTACAACCCCAGCGGCTGCAATCAAGCCAAACAGAGACATCATGCTCATATCTAAACCTAAGAACCAATGCCCAGCTATAGCACCTGTTAAACTAAATGGGATAACCGACATAATGATCAATGGTTGTGAGTAACTCTTAAGTGGTATGGCTAATAAAATGTAAATCATCAACAAACCAGCGATCAAGAACATTGCAAATTCACTCTGTTGCGATTGGTCTTCTTCTATTTGACCACCCAACTCAGATTTAACACTTGGGTATAACTCTTTTAGTTTTGGCAATAAATTTTCTTGTATTGATTTAACCACTTCATTAGGTGCAATAACATCTTCATCTATGGAGCCGAAGATATAAACACTACGATAGCCACCTTCACGGCGAATGTAACTAATCCCCGGTTTTTCAGTCAATGTTACAACGTCACCTAACATTACTTCTTTACCCGTTGGCGTAGTGACTATTGCATATTTCAACTCAGAGAAACGTTCACGTGTCAGTTCAGGGTAACGAACCATTACTTTTATTTCTTGTCCTTCACGTAATACTCGTTGTGCCTCACCACCATAAAAACTCGCACCTATTTGACTCGCTATCGTTTGCAGATTAAGGCCAAGGTCATACGCAACAGGTTTTAGCTCTAGTTGTATTTCTTTACTTGCTGGATCTATTGTTGAGCTAACATCGTACAAGCCAGTTTCTTGCTGCAGCATTGAAATTAATTCTCTACCCGCTGCATTTAACGTTGGTATATCAGGTCCAAATAATAAGTAACCAAACTCACCTTGGCTACCGCCACCGTTAACATCATCTTGCACTGTAAATGACTTCATCCCTGGAATAACCGGCATGTTTTCACGCCAGCGACGGGCAAGTTCAAAGGTGTCAAATGGGCGTAACTCTTCATCAACCAAAGGCGCCATAATACGGCCATCAGTACGGCCATTATTATAAGCAAGGATATCTTTAACCATACTAGTACCGTATTCAGCAACTGTTTCTTTTTCAACGTTAATGATCACCTGTTCAATAGCTTTAATTGCATTGATGGTCATTTCATCAGAAACCGTTTCATTCATCTCAATTTCAATACTTGGAAAATCATGAGGTACTTTAGGTGTTGCAACCATGCGTACATGATTACCGTTTAAGAGTCCAATGCTTAACAAAAGTAAACCAATGAATACCATCAGTACTAGCCAGCGCCATTCGATACATTTATTCAAAAAGTTTTTATAGGGTCCATTTACAAAACCAAAGAACTTAGCATTGAATTTTTCTCGCCAGCTCCCCGCTTTTATTGGGGTTACTTTCATATGCGATAAATGAGCAGGCAGTATTAATTTTGATTCTATTAAGCTAAATACTAAACATAAAATAGCTACACCCGCTATGTTATAGAAAAAATCTCCTTGTGGGCCGCTTGCGAATAACACTGGAGCAAATACAGCGATAGTTGTTAACACTCCAAAAGTTGCAGGAGTGGCTACTTTTTTAGCACCTTTAACAACATTCTCTACACCACCACCATGCTTTTCAACTTCAGAATAAGCACTTTCTCCAATAACAATCGCGTCATCCACCACAATCCCTAGCACCATGATGAAAGCAAAAAGAGAAAGAATATTAATGCTAATACCTAAAACAGGCATCATCATTACAGCACCTAAGAAACAAACTGGTAACCCTAACATTACCCAAAATGCTAGCTTAACTCGCAAGAAAATACCTAACATCAAAGCAACCAATAACGAGCCGTAAAATAAGTTATCGATCATCATATCCAAACGCGCGTTTAAGTAATATGTCATATCAACGATTGGATCTAGCTTCATGCCTATCGGTAGTGTTTTATTTCTTAATTCAACATAATCTTTAACTGACTTGGCAACTGGAATTGTATTTTGATCTTTGGTGGCTTTTATCGACATATTGACAACATTTAAGCCAGACATCTTGGAGTAATTTTCACCTTCCACAAATCCGTCTTTTATTGTTGCTATATCTTCCAATAAAACCTTAGATCCATTCATGCCAATTTTGACAGGAATATCTCTAAACTCTTCACCATTGTAATATTGGTTCTCAATACGGACAGATATCACGCCAGAATTAGTGCGTAGTTGACCAGCTGAGTAATTAGCTGAATAACGTCTGATTGCTTGCGAAATATCACTTAATGTTAAATCGTATTTACGTAATACCTCAGGCTTTACTTCAATCGCAATTTCTTCACTAGGGGCATAAACATCAACAAGAGAAATATTGTTTAATTCAAGTAGCTCATGTTCAACTTGTTTGGCCACACGTTTAAGTTCAGGTACCGGAAAATCCCCAATTAACGATAATTCTATAACTGGTTGGTTAAACTCTAATTGTGAAACCGTAATTGGTTCCATAGCACCAGGGAATGTCGCAATACTATCGGTTTTAGATTTAACTTTATCTAATACATCCGACAAGTTTTTATCTGGATCGATTTCAAGCTCTATTTGACCAAAGTTTCTAAAGGCACGTCCTGTCTGCTTTGTTATTTCAGTCACGCTTTTAAGTGACTCTTCTATTTTGATTAGGATACTTTCTTCTATCTCTTGTGGTGATGCACCAGGATAAGTAGCCGTGATTTGTATATAGTTAAACTCTACATTAGGAAACATTTGGCGTTGCATAGTGAAATAGCTCACTAAACCCATGATAATAATGAAGAACATCATTAAGTTGGCAGCAACGCTATTATTTGCAAAAAAGGCAATTAACCCTGTTTGCTTTTTTTCATTTGTTGACATAACTAATCCCTATTCTTTTTCAGAGCTAGTTGGCTCAACAGATACGTCATCAGACTTGTCTTTTGCTTTGATGTCTTTTTGTCCGGCGATTAATACGTCCATATCTTTCTGCGGATATTCAGGCAATGTAAGGATTAAATTGTCACCATTTTTTAATCCGTTACCCACTATAAAATAATCAGCTTCTTCACGGATAACTTCAATACGTCTTATATCCAGTTTATTTTCATCTGTTGCGACCCACACTGAATTGTTAGTCACTAAATCTTGCGATAATTTAAATACGTTATTTAAGCTTTGACCATTAAATCTAACGGTTACGTAATTACCAAATTGCATTTTAGGTAATGAAGAATCTATGCTGTATGGATTTTCAACTTGCACAACGATATTAGTCATACGTGTGTCGCTATCAACCACACCCAAATCACGAACGATTTTACCCGGTCGGTTAAATGCATAACGGCCATCTTTTGATACGTCGGCTTCTAAGCCTAATAATTGGTTTGGTAAAAATGCGCTGTCAAAACCAGCAATTGGGAAAATAATTTCTGCAGTTTCGATATTATTAATTTCACCAACTCGGGCACCTTGGTTTACGTTTTGGCCTTTACCTATATCTCTTGCGATAACTAACGCATCATATGGCGCTCTTACTTCACAATAAGACAAATCTCTTTGCGCTAGCTTTAATCTTGCCTGAGCAGATTTAACAGCCGCTTGTGCACTTAATAATTGAGGCTTTCTTAAATATAAATCAGTGACTCTTGAATTAGGTAAGGTTTTAGCTTCACGTTCAGCAACATCGGCTAAACCGCGTTCTTGTATTAAGCTAGATTGAGCGCTCGTTAATGCCGCTTCCGCTTGCAATACTGCAGCTTGATAATTATCAGGGTTAACGTTAAATAATACATCGCCACGTTTTACTAAGCCGCCAGCAACAAAATTAGGATTCCAACTTACAACTTCACCTGATACTTGAGCAGATAAAATAGTACTTTCTAAAGGTCTTACTTCACCGTGGCCCGTAATAACAACCTGGTGAGTAAGCGAACTAACTTTTTCTACTTTTACCGTAGGACGAGTTTCGACTGGTTTTTTTTCTTCTTCTTCTGGGCCAGACGCCCCTATAACATTCATACCAACAATGCCAAATATAAAAGCTAATATTGGAGCTGCTATTTTTATCCATTTTTTATTCATAATAATTCTTACCCTGATTAAATTACACACATAATAACGTAACAAGTGACATTTGTCTGAGTATCTAATTGTAAATAAATGTTTTATTTAACACTCAAATGTAAAACTATGTTGCGCTTAGCTATGATTTATTAGTAAATCAAATCATATACATGTAAATATGCCCCTAAGAGAAAGCTTTATAACCTGTTAAACTACAGGCCAAACACGATTAATGATAAAACTTATATAAAGCATGTTTACACTTCGCCCCTATCAAACCGATGCGGTCACCGCCACTTTAGAGCACTTTCGTAAAACTAACGATCCTGCTGTTATCGTGTTACCCACAGGTGCCGGTAAAAGTTTAGTTATTGCTGAATTAGCCAAACTGGCAAAGCGCAAAATTCTAGTACTTACCCACGTAAAAGAATTAGTTGAGCAAAACCATAAGAAGTTTGTGCAATACAGTGATTATTCTGGAGTGAAGTCTGGCGTATATTCCGCAGGGTTAAAGTTAAAACAAACACAATTTCAAGTTACCTTTGCAAGCGTGCAGTCGGTTGTGCGTAATCTAAATGCGTTTGCCGCCGAATATTCTTTAGTTATTATTGATGAATGTCATCGTGTTAGTCAGCTACAAAAAACCAAAGCTGACGAAGATGTTGGTGCTAATGCGGCTTCTCCTGCTGTTGCTCCGGCTGCTCTAGCTAAAAACAGCCAATATGGACAAATAGTCCAACAACTCAAAACCATTAATCCAGAGTTAAAAATTCTAGGTTTAACGGCTACACCTTATCGAATGGGGATGGGCTGGATATATCAATACCATCATCATGGTATTAAGCGCAGTGATTCGGCAAAACCATTTGTCCGATGCATTTACGAATTACCTTTGTCTTATATGATCAAGCATGGCTTTCTTACGCCTCCCAATATGGTTGACGCTCCCATAGCGCAATATGACTTTTCAGCGTTAGATTCAAATAAAAACGGTGAGTACTCTGAAAAAGAAGTAAATGAATTATTAGTTAAATATCCAAGAGTTACCCAAGCTATTACTGAGCAAATAGAACAGTTAGCCACAACTCGCCAAGGCGTGATGATTTTTGCAGCCAGCATAAAACACGCAAAAGAGATCCAGGGGTATTTACCGACAAATCAAACTGCGTTAATTACAGGTAAAACTAAACTAATTGAACGCGAAAATCTTATTAATGACTTTAAAGCTAAAAAACTAAAATTTTTAGTGAACGTATCAGTATTAACCACGGGCTTTGATGCGCCTCATGTTGATTTTATTGCCATCTTACGACCGACAGAATCAGTCAGCTTATACCAGCAAATTGTTGGCAGGGGCTTGAGGCTAAACGACAACAAAAAAGATTGTTTAGTGGTTGATTACGCCGGTAACGGTATTAATATTTTTTACCCAGAAGTTGGTGAGAAAAAACCAAATAACAGAAGTGAGTTGGTTCAAGTGTTTTGCCCTAGTTGCGGATTCGCTAATTCGTTTTGGGGAATTAAAGATCAAGAAGGCAAAGTAACCGAACATTATGGACGAAAATGTCAGGGCTTCTTTGAGGCAATTGAAGACGACGTATTGGGCGATGAAACAGGCTCATTACAGACAGATTGTGACTATCGTTTTAGATTTAAAGAATGTGAACATTGTAATGCACAAAACGATATTGCAGCTCGGGTTTGCCATGCATGTAATGAAGATATTATTGATCCAGATGACAAGCTAAAAGCGGCATTAAAGCTCAAAAACTCTTTGGTAATACGCTGTGCGGGTATGACAATGAATGAACAAAACAACCTGATCAATATCATCTATTACGATGAAGACGGCACTGAATTAAAAGAAAATTTTGATATGAGCAATCATAAAGCTCGTTATCACTTTAATAAACAGTTTGGCCAAAGAATGGCAAATGGCGCACAGCCAACCAAGTTTGCAAGCGCAGAAGAAGTATTAGAAAAGCAGGCTTTGTTAACACCACCTGATTTTATCGTAGCGCGTAAACAAAAACACTTTTGGCAGATACAAGAAAAGATATTTGATTACCAAGGCAATTACCGTAAAGCTAACGAGCTTAGTTAAGATAGATCAGGCGCTAATAACCTTAGTTTTAAGTGAACAAGTGTTAGGTGAACAAGTCTTAACTTGAGCTGTCAGATTCGATTAACAAGAATCAATCAAACCTGACAGTCGCATATGTGCTATAAGCGGCGGTTACATGTAACTTGTTTATGCCCCAAAACGAGTTATGAGAAATAATATAAGAGCCAAATTAAGTGTACCTGCCCCCATTTATTATGTATTGCTGAATTTCCTACCAAGTCAAGAAAACAGGAACAATGCCCATCCTTGGGGGAACACAAAAAACCAAGTTGATACGTAACAAAGTGTGGTAAATGTTGTAGAGCTTTGGTATTAATAGTGAAAATAAATAAAAGGAACCGCGTTGTCAGAAACTTAGGCAGTCGTCCTCTGATTAAATTGTTAGGTGTTTCTCAGATTTGGAGTTCAAATGGGAATTAAGTTTTGGTTCGTTAGAGCGTTAAAAGTATTTCTTGGAGTAGCCGCCTTACTTTTTATAGTTGAGTTGCTTAAACAGCATTCAGTTCAAGAGGCATTAATTTTTGCTTGTACTTGGTCTTTGATTACAACAATAGTGTTTATATGTTCAAGATTATATCAGTCACGTAAAGGTGTAGAGTGTGCTTTGTGCAATGATATTCCAGACAAAAGTGATAAAAACACCTAACAAGAGAATGAATAGTGACTCACTTTAGTTTGTCATTTTTAGTTGCAAACGACGCAATAAAACTGCCAAACTAGTTCACACATTATTCAGGCGTTATATTTTTATGGAGTAATTCAGAATATGAGAAAATATTTAGCTATAGCTGTTCTTCTATTAGCCGGCTGTGCGTCAACAGATTCAAAAGTATATGATAATTCGTTAGTTACAAATCCTTCTGTTCCTATTATGAGAATAGAACCTCGATATCCAGAAGGCATTAAGGGAATTAATGGCTATGTTAAAGCTGAATGTACAATTAATGAATCGGGAAAAGTAGATAAAATAACGGTATTAGAGTCTGTTCCTAAAGGTGTTTTCGACAAGGAAGCGCTTCGTGCACTTAAACGTTGGATTTATAAACCTGCTGAATTGAATGGAAAAGCTGTAAAAACAAAACATGAAGTTCAATTGGATTGGAGTGCTGGTTAATAAAAAATATAACAAGTCGTTTAAAAGGACAAAAAACAGTTGGTTTTTGCTCGTACCTCGCTTATTTTAACCAACTATTTTTTGCCTCTTAATGAGGCGTTACTGAACGTCCCATTCCACAAGTTTTTACTATCAATTCTACCTTGTACGAACGACCGCAAATGGCGGCGTTCAACATCCCTAACTCGTTTCTGTCCAGAAATGAGTTTGACCGAGCGTCCGTTCCTCGCTCTTAGCTGCCTATTAGACGGAATCTAAACCTATTTATCGAAACTGTCAGACAGATATGAGCTACTAGATGTTCGTAATACCAACACCAGATACAAAAAATCTCGCGCTATGATCAATACATGATCAATACATGATCACAGCAACGAGATTTTTAAGTAGCTAACAGTTCCTAGCTAAAGGTACTTATTAACTAAAACTAATAATTAGCTAAAACCTTAAGCTTCTACACCTTGGCTTGCCAAGTACTCTTCATAAGTACCTTTGAAGTCGATGATTTTATCTTTTTTGATCTCTATAACACGAGTGGCCAATGAAGATACAAACTGACGGTCGTGACTGACAAACATCAAAGTACCGTCGTATTGTTCCAACGCCATGTTTAATGACTCGATAGATTCCATATCCATGTGGTTGGTTGGTTCATCCATCAATAAAATGTTTGGCAATGCCATCATCATTTTACCGAACAACATACGACCTTGTTCACCACCTGATAATACTTTAACTGACTTTTTAATATCGTCAGAAGAGAACAACATACGGCCTAAGAAACCACGGATTGATTGCTCATCATCAGTTTCACGGCGCCATTGGCTCATCCAGTCGAATAAGTTCATGTCAGTTTCAAAATCAGAAGCATGATCCTGTGCATAATAGGCAATTTTGCCACCTTCAGACCATTTAATATCGCCAGAATCTGGGGTTAAATCGCCTTGTAAACAACGTAAGAATGTCGTTTTACCTGCACCATTTTCACCAATAATCGCAATACGTTCACCAACTTCAACCATAAAATCGAAGTCTTTAAATAATGGACCTTCATCAAATCCTTTAGATAAACCTTCAACAATTAGTGACTGACGATATAATTTCTTTTCTTGTTCAAAACGAATAAATGGATTTACACGACTTGATGCTTTTACATCATCAAGTTTGATTTTTTCCATTTGTTTCTGACGAGACGTTGCTTGACGTGCTTTTGAAGCATTCGCAGAGAAACGAGCAACAAACTGTTTAAGTTCATCAATCTGGCCTTGTTTCTTAGCGTTGTCAGACAACATACGTGAACGTGCTTGTGTGGACGCCAACATATATTCGTCATAGTTACCTGGATAAACTCGAAGCTCACCATAATCCACGTCAGCCATGTGCGTACAAATACTGTTTAAGAAGTGACGGTCATGGGAAATAATGATCATGGTTGAGTTACGTTGGTTTAAAACATCTTCTAACCAGCGGATAGTGTCTATGTCCAAGTTATTGGTTGGTTCGTCCAACAACAAGTAATCAGGATCTGAAAACAGGGCTTGTGCTAACAAGACTCTTAATTTCCAACCGGGAGCGATTTCGCTCATTAAACCGTAATGCTGTTCGCTAGGAATACCTAAACCAAGTAATAATTCACCTGCATTTGAGTCGGCTTCATATCCGCCCATTTCAGCAAATTCAGTTTCTAAATCCGCTACTTTCATGCCGTCTTCTTCAGACATTTCAGCCATGCTGTAAATACGATCACGTTCTTCTTTAACGGCCCATAATTCAGCGTGTCCCATGATCACAGTATCAATAACCGAGAATTGCTCAAAACCAAATTGGTCCTGTTTTAGAATACCTAAACGCTCACCAGGTCCATAACTTACGTTACCAGCTGATGGTGTTAATTCACCGGTTAAAATTTTCATAAAAGTTGATTTACCGCAGCCATTGGCGCCGATAAGACCGTAACGATTTCCGTTACCAAATTTTACAGAAATGTTTTCAAATAATGGCTTAGCGCCAAATTGCATTGTGATATTAGCAGTTGTGATCACTGAAATTGGTATCCCATATTCTTCGTCAAGAAATGACAAAATTGGTGTAAAAAATTGGTCGGCATTTAACCAGAAAAACAACTATTTTACCAGTCAAATCTAGTAAAATAGCTTGTTCATCATTAATTGTGTTGCCTTAAAAGCATTTGCTTTTTTGAGCAGTTCGTAACGTTAAGTGTTATAAACTCTTTTTCGGAGGTAATGCTGAGTTCGCAAATATCAGTCCAGCCATAATAGACATGAATATAACCACCGCTTGTTGTCCTGCATGTTCTGCATAAGCAAAACCTTCGCCGGCAATATAAGTATTTAAACTAATAAATGTTTTACTACCTGGGACAAGTACAATCAATCCTTGCATCGTCACGATTGCCGCAGGCGCCTTAGCGAAACGAGTAAATAAATTACCGTAAACACCAACCACAAATGCACCAACAAATGCACCTAAGCCATAATCAAAATATGTTGAACCTAAACTACTTGTAGCATATGCAATAAAGGCAATTAACATAGACCAGAACATGTGTTTTCTTCTGGTTCTAAAAGCAATCATTAGTGATATTGATAAAGTTGCAACCGCCAGCCAAACTGTCCATTGAGGTAAAGGTGGTAAACCAATGTATTCTGAATGACCAAAGACAGCAAAACCAACTTCCATGCCCAGAAATGCACCAAAATACAATTTAAACAGCATCATGAATGCATCCATGATCTTCACTGTACCAGAAACTAAATGCCGCGCAGATAGTTCTGCTAGACCAATAACCAGTGCTAAACCAGGGATAAATACAATAATGGAAGATAGAATAACCAAACGAATACTGATGGATGCATCGAAATACACAGCAATGCCGCAAGCACAAAAAGCCGATACCATAGCAACCAGAGGCTCTAGCATATTGGTTACGCCCTTTGAGCGCTGCCCCCAAAGTACAAAGATGTAAACAACCAGTCCTAATAAACTTGCCCAAAGGACATCGTTTAAGCTACTTCTCATTAGCATGGCAAACGCACCACCAGCTAAAATATAAGAAACCCCAGTAGAAAAACGTCCGTAGCGGCTTGGCATATTTTCGATTTCGTCTAATCGGTCAAGCGCTTCATCTATGGTTAATACATTTGAAATAACATCACTAACAACTTCATCTGTGCGGGACAACGATCCCATATCCAAATCACCAGGCGTTACACGTGCAGCATGTGTATATTCATCTTCGTGGCCTTCAGTCCATAAAACAAATGTCATAGAAGTTGGAGAAATAATAAATGAAGAACGTAGCTCTATTGCATCCGCTAGTTCCATTAAATGGGTTTCCAAGCGATATGCTGGTGTGCCATATTTGTGCAACATTTTACCTAAACGAAGAATGAACTTTCGTTTTTGTTTAAATGTTTCATTATGCTCTGCCGCTATATTTTCCAAACTTAATTTTCTCTTGTTTTGTTAATCTGTTAATTGGCTAAAACCTACTTTATAGCAGGTTTAGATTAGACGACTTGTGTCGTACTAATCGAAATATCCCCAAGGTGCACTTGGTTGTGTGATTGCTTTGCTAAGGTCAAAATCCACTCTAAATTCACGTCCTTCACGGATTAGACGATAACTAAATTTTTCTGGGTAAATAAACATTTGCCAAGTATTAGTCACCGACTGAGGAATACCTGAACTGACAAATAATTCTTTAGAATATTGATCCGCAGGGAATGATTGAACCTGGTTATAACCTGCATCTACTGTGTGACCACCATACATGGTTGAGTCATCCATAGAACCATCTTTATGGCGGTGGTCGTGTTTTAATGACAAACCAGAACCGGTCTTTTTGATGATCCAAGTACGGGATGCATCATCACCTACATAAAATGGTATTTGTAACTCAGTGTCACTGCATTTACGTACAAACATAACTAAAGGCTTATTGGTAAAACTGTCACCTGGTGCATTATCTACAGTTACTTTACCTGAGTACGCTTTTCCACAATGTGCTTTAATAGCATCAAAAAATGCATCATGCGTTGGTATTGAAACCAAAGGCGCTGGCTGGAAATTACGTTTATCTGTCTGATTATTCGTATCAGCTGCCACGGCAACTTGAGTCAATAATATGAAACTACCAAGAACACATGAAAGTAACCCAAAAATGTTACGGTTAGTCTTATTTTTTTTATTTACTTTATATAACGTCACGTTCACTTCCCTTTATTTATTCACTTCTGATTTTATTAAATTCAAGGATAACTGGCTCAGGTGTATCAACAGCCAAATTAACAGACTCGACTTTATCGCAAGTCATTCCCATGCCAGTAAAAAACGATTGAGGCTCGGTAAATGTTAACCTTATGTTTGCATCTCCACGTCCAATCTTTAACTGGTCTTGATCCTTATCTAACTCTTTCGCCGATTCGCCTTGCTCGCTCTCGATTGTTTGTAACGAAGCTATCTTGTTTACATCTACAATCAATAGTCCCCATAACGAATCGTTAATCACTAAGTGATCGTCCATCAGGTACAAAGAATGGTGTCTGCTGGCTCTGTGGTTAGCCACCACCATAGTGATGGAGTAACTAACGAACGTTGCGATAACGATGGCTAAGGTTTGGCTAAAATCAAACAGCAGCCAATAACAAAGATACGCAACTCCTACTAACGCCAAAAGAGCGAAAACCAAATGCATTCTATACGCTGATAACAAGTTTATGTTGGCAATATTTTTTACATGATTACGACTAAAGTATTTAATAGCGTAATACCAACTTGTTGGTTCATAAGCAAAAGCCAACGCTAATGCGTTTTCTCTTTCTAATTTATCTTTCTCTTTATTTGATAAGCCCAAATTAGCTAATTTTTCCGCATATTTGATATTTGTATGAATACGAGGGTCGCCAGATAATTTGCGAGCGTTCCATAACGACTTAACAATTGTGTACATTAAGAACAATTCAAGAATAAGCAAGACTGCTATTATTGGGTACCTTAAATACATAATAAATTCAAAGTACTGGGCTATTTGCTCAGGATATTGATAACGCGCAATAAGAGAACTTAATGAGAAAATCATAATGATTTTCCACACAGGTTGCTCGCCCGCTTTGATCACAAAAAACCAATAACATGCAGGGATAACAATAAAGAATAAACTCGTTACAGCTAATAATTTAAGCCAAATAACATTGCCGAGTACAAACCAAGGACTCTGATAATCTAACCAAGAAATAGCACTTGGTACCGTATCTGGCATTACCTTACTGGTAACCCAATAAGATACGATGGCTACAATTAAAAAAAGTAACCTGAATTTAGCAGGGCGTCTCATTAATCTTCCTTGTTTGTATTTGTATCTGTTTTTGCTTTATTTTCTGGTTGCTCTACTCTTTCAGCCACCAGCTCTAGTCTGTCGTATTCAACATCGGCATGTGACGCTTCTAACTGCGGCATAGATTTAGTCACGCGATTAGACAAGTGCGAGAAACGCTCAACTTTACCAGCCAAACCTTGTTTACCGGCTAGGCCTTTTACTGTGTCATTGTATTGATTACTTACCGTCGCTAATGTTTTGCCTAGTTTTTGTAAACGCTCCGCCACAATGCAGACTTGGTTATAAATATCGCCTGCTTTTTCACTGATCTCTTTGGCTTCTGAATTACCTTGCTCAATGCGCCATAAGTTAGCTACGGTTTTTAAAATAGGCATTAAGGTTGTGTGCGACACCAAAATAACATTACGGTCGTAACCATAATTAAACAGATCTTTTTTGTGTTTTAACGCTTCGATATAAGCCGGTTCAATTGGCATAAACATCAACACAAAGCTTGGGCTCTTCATACCGACTAAGTTGCTGTAATCTTTTTTACTTAAGTCATCAATGTGATTTTTTACCGCAGTAACATGTTCATCTAGCGCTAACGCCACTTCTGTTTCAGTTTCTGCGCCTATGGCTTTGTCATACGCAACCAAAGAGACTTTACTGTCGATAATGATGTGTTTGTCATCTGGTAACTTGATGATGAAGTCAGGCAAACGTCGATTGCCTTCTGTGTCCATAAACTTTTCTTGTGCGTCGTAATGATCGCCTTTTACTAATCCCGCTAATTGTAAGGTTCTTTCCAATTGAACTTCGCCCCAATTACCTGCGGTTTTTTTGTCGCCTTTAAGTGCCGTTGCTAAGTTGTTAGCTTCACCACTCATTTGTACACCAACATCTAATACTTTTTTAAGTTCTGCCGCTAAACCCGCTTGGCCTTTTACTGACTCTGAATGCACTTCATTAACGCGTTTTTGGAAGCCTTCAACTTGTTCTTTAAACGGTCTTAAAATTGAATCCAATTCGCTTTTGTTAGACTGACTAAATGACTTACCTTTTTCTTCCAAAATAGTATTGGCTAAGTTAGAAAATTCAGTTTTCAATTGTTCTCTTTGCTGATCAACATCTAGTTTTTGTTGTTCAAAATGCAGTTGTTTTTCGGTTAACGAGGTTTTTAATTCGGTGAGCTCATTGCTAATGTCGTTATGCGCAGATTGTACTCTTTGTACATTGGCGGTTTGATTTTCTAATTGCTGTTTTAATTCTAGAATTTGACTATCACGCTCACTCAGTCGAGTTTCAATACCTTGAATATCAGCTTGATATCTAGCAATTTGTTGATTGGCAAGTTGAGCTTGGGTTTGAAAGTTAACCGCACTTTCTTTGGCTTCATGCAAAGCGCCTTGCAGCTCAGTAATTTGGTTTTGTGCATTGCTATTAACTAGCTCAGCTTGGTTGATGTTATTTTGAGCTTGGCTCAGCTGTGAGCGACTGTTAAACAGTAAAAAAACAAACAGGATCAATAATACAAAGACAACAATAAGACTTATTGCTAACACAGCTGGGGAGGTGATTAATTCATTCAAAACAAGCTTCACTTAATTCAATAACTTAGAATTAGTATTGTGCCTATTAGGTAACCAAAAGGGAATTAAATCACCCTAGAAAAACGCTGTTTATTTAATTGTTTTTGTAAATACACATCAAACGTCATACAAATATTGCGGATCAATAACTTAGCAACTGGTTTTACTCGTATTACATCATCAGTAATATCAATTAAATTGTCTTTAACAAAGATAGTTAAATTAGATATTTCATAAGCAAAGTATTCATCAAAGTCGATATTAAACTTATTATTAATACTGGCTTTGTTTAATTTAAAATTGCACATTAATTGCTTGATCACTTCAGCTCTTATCACGTCGTCCTGAGTCAGTTGCAGCCCTTTTTCTATTGCGTGAGAGTTGGCGTCGATGGCCTGATAATAATCATTTAGACTTTTAAAATTTTGACTAAACGAACGACCCACAGCGCTTATAGAAGAAACACCTAAGCCCAACAAGTCACAGTCACCTTGAGTGGTATAACCTTGGAAATTACGATGTAAGTGGCCTTGCTGTTGCGCCATGGCTAACTCGTCATTTGGCTTGGCAAAATGGTCCATACCAATGGCAATATAATCTTTAGCTCTTAATGTCTCTATGGCTCTTAACATTAACGCTAACTTGTCACTACCACTTGGCAGCCATTCGTCTTTTATTTTACGCTGTGCTGCAAAACGGCTCGGCATATGTGCATAACTAAACAAAGAAATTCTGTCTGGATTTAATTCAATAACGGTAGCCAAAGTATTATCAAAAAGCTCCGCACTTTGATGAGGCAAACCGTAAATAACATCTAGGTTAATCGAGTTGAAATCTAACTCTCTTGCTCTTTGCATTAGCTGAGCTAAAAAGTCAGTATCTTGTACTCGGTTTATCGCTTCTTGTACTTTTAAATTAGCATCTTGAAAACCAAAACTCAGTCGATTAAATCCTAACTGTTTTAAGTGATCCAACAGGTCTAATTCAATCTCTCTTGGATCAATTTCGATACTCATTTCAACATCTTGTTGAAACGTAAAATGTTGCTTAACCGCACCAATAATTCTGTCAAATTGCAGCTCAGACAAGAAGCTCGGCGTGCCACCACCAAAATGAATTTGTTGGATTTTATGGGTTTTGAACAAAGGCGCACGTGCAGCTATTTCTGTGATCAGATAATCAAGATACAAGTCCGCTTTGTGTTTATGGCGGGTCACAATTTTATTGCAACCACAGTAATAACAAAGACTATGACAAAATGGGATATGGATATACAAAGACAGGGAATTTGAGTCAGACTCGTTAACGGCTAGCTCAAACTCATCATTACCAAACTGCTCGGAAAATTCCAGTGCCGTTGGGTATGAAGTGTAACGAGGTCCGTTAATATTGTATTTGCTTAACAGCTCAGAAGTTAAATCCACTATCTCCGCCATGGCGGTATTCCCACTAATTGATTATCAATGGGCACCAGTATAAAGACTTATAAATTTAACAATTTGATCAAGCTCAATAAAAATACGAAGAAAGCATACTCATAGCGATACACCAAAATACAACCAACAAAGGTGAGCGCTTAAAGTACATCAGCATAATAAAACCAATGCCAGCTACCGCCACATCAAATAATGATGAAATAGCCGAGGTTAAAATAGGATCATAAAATACCGCAGCTAAGATACCAACCACCGCAGCATTAACACCGGCAATGGCGTTAGCGGCAGTTCGTCTATGTGAAACCGCCTGCCATAAAGGCAATGCAGCACCCACCAATAAAAAACCAGGTAAGAATATAAATATCAGTGCGACAAAAACCCCCAAGAAAGGGCCTTGTTCAACAGGAATTAATGCCCCTAAGTAAGCAGCAAAGGCAAACATAGGTCCAGGTATGGCTTGCGATGCACCGTAGCCAGCAATAAACTGTTCATTACCAACTAAGCCAGTTCCCACTACAGAGTCTTGTAATAAAGGTAACACCACATGACCACCGCCAAATACTAATGCTCCTGCATTATAAAATATTTGAGCAATAGTAAATAATCCATCATGACCGCCAACAAGCATAAACATCAGCAGTAATACGGTAAAAATAGTGAATAGCATTAAACCAAACTTTTTACTGTAATGAACATTAATGGTGTTTTCAGTTTCAACCTCAGGTTGTTTACATAACCAGATTCCCATTAACGCCCCGACGAACACAGCAAACATTTGTGACCAAGTCGAGTCCACGAATAACAACATGCACATCACAGCTAAGGTCAGTAGTCGCCTTGTGATGTCCGGGCATAATTTATTAAACATGCCCCACACTGCATCAGCAACCACAGCACAAGTGACTAATTTCAAACCATGAATGGCAGCAATACCCATCTCACCAGATAAATAAGGAAGAATAGACGCAAAGGCAATTAACAAAATAACCGAGGGCAGAGTGAAACCAATAAAAGCGCTAATTGCACCAAACCAACCAGCTCTTAATAGTCCAAGAGCAAAACCAACTTGACTACTTGCTGGTCCAGGTAAAAATTGGCAGATGGCCAATAACTGAGAATACTGATTTTCGTTGACCCATTTCTGACGTTCAACTAACTCTTTTCTGAAATAACTAAGATGAGCAACTGGGCCACCAAAAGAAGTCAGCCCAAGTTTTAGGAAGGTTTTAAATACACTAAACACGCTAGTTTTAGAGTTTGAATTCACACTTGTTTCCAACATTTAACAAGATGAGTTGTCGCTCTTAATGAAAATGGCGACCACTTGTCTTTAAAGATAGCCTCATACTATACGTGTCATTGAAACGGTAAAAAAGTGAAACAATTGTGAAATCCCCCAAACAGTACCTGACGCTTTATTAAAACGACAAAGCCGCTCTAATTAGACTTCACGAAACGCTTCTGGATTTAAATGGTGCTTGTTCAACAACTTATAAAACTCAGTTCGGTTTCGTTGCGCTATTTTTGCAGCTTGAGATACATTGCCAGCCGTTGCTTTTAATACGGTAGCTAAGTAGTCACGCTCAAATTGATCGCGCGCTTCTTGAAAAGACGGATGCTGATTTGGCGCTTCCCTAAGGGCACTTCTTACTAAAGATTCACTAATTAATGACTCGGTAGATAAAGCCACACTCTGCTCGACCACATTTTGTAATTGTCGAATATTACCCGGCCAAGGTGCACAAATGAGTAACTCCATTGCCGTTTGAGAAAAGCCGTTAACTTGCTTAGTGGTTTGCCCAGATGTTTGGCTTAAAAAATGTTGC
The DNA here is from genome assembly GCF_002954545.1 of Psychrosphaera saromensis. Classification (GTDB taxonomy): domain Bacteria; phylum Pseudomonadota; class Gammaproteobacteria; order Enterobacterales; family Alteromonadaceae; genus Psychrosphaera; species Psychrosphaera saromensis. Next base: position 556,899 of record NZ_MSCH01000003.1, read on the forward strand.
GCTAATAACGGGATATCTTCTCGGCGTTCAGATAATGGTGGGAGAACAAGCTCAACTACGTTTAAGCGGTAATATAAATCTTCTCTGAAGGTTTGTTCTTTAATCGCCTTTTGCAGGTTTTTATGGGTAGCTGAAATGATACGAACATCCACTTTTACTGAGCTGGTGCTGCCAACCGGACGTATTTCTTTTTCTTGTAATGCACGTAATAGTTTTACCTGAAAACTCATTGGCATATCGCCAATTTCATCTAAGAATAAGGTGCCACCGTCACTTGCTTCAAATAAACCAATATGATGTTGGTCTGCTCCGGTGAAAGCGCCTTTTTTGTGGCCAAACAATTCAGACTCAAGTAACTGTTCTGGAATAGCTGCACAGTTAATGGCGGTAAAAGGTTTAGTACGCCTCTCACTTGCTTGATGAATTGCCTGAGCTAATAACTCTTTACCAGTACCACTTTGACTGTTTATTAATAGACTGAAATCACTTTTCGCTACCTGAAAGGTTTGTTGTAACAGCGTTTCCATTACCCCACTACGAGATATTATTTTGTCACGCCATAAGTGGCTTTCTTGATCAGCATTACCTTGACTTGAAAGTGGCTGTAAACGAATGGCTTGCTGGACTATGTCTAGCAGTTCTTGGCTTTCAAATGGCTTAGTTAAAAAACTGAACACACCTTGTTTGGTGGCATTAATCGCGTCTGGAATAGTACCGTGCGCTGTCATAATGATCACAGGTAGACTCGGATATTGTTGACGTATTTTTTCAAATAACGCCATGCCATCCATTCCTTCCATACGTAAGTCACTGATCACTAACTGCGGTTGAAAACTTTTTAAAATACCTAACGCTTCTTTAGCACTTTGCGCTGATTCAACATGATAGTTAGCCGCATTTAGACGTATGCCTAATAAACGCAATAAGCTTGGATCGTCATCAACAATAAGTATTTTTTCTTTGCTCTGGGCGACCGTGCTTTCAGTAATGTCATTTCCGTCAGCGGCGCCTTCTAGATTAACAATTTCATTCACATTCATAGCGGTGTTCCATGATCATTAATAGAGCGTTCAATATTCTTCAATTGAATAATCTGTTGCTGTAATTTTTTGGTGCGCTGCTCTAGCTGTTCAATAGATTGCTGCTGAACTTCTAACTGCTTTTGGCTTTCGGTGTTGGTTTTATCTTTATCTATTAGTCGGTTAAGGATTAATAACTGCTGATTAAGCTGATCTTTAAGCATCACAATAAAAGCAAGATCAGCCACATTAAAGTGTTGTGGGGATGTTTGTTTATTCAGCTTTTCCTTTGCAATATACGGATTATGTATTGGTGAGTTTGGCAAGCTATGCAGCAGTAATAAATTATATTCAGCGGCTTGATTACCGCTGGATTGTTTAAGCTGTTGTTTATCTATTTCGGCAATTAATTCATCATTATTTAAGCTTTTTATCCATAAATAATAGTTACCGTAAGAAGAGTGTTCCTTGTCGACAATTTTAATGCTATCGCTATCTTCGCTGGCTTTTTTCGCCATTAATTGGCAGCCGCCAAGTGAGACAGAAAACGCAATTAACAAAGTCACTCGCAGTAAAGATGGCTGAGTTGAGAAGGTGATCATAATTAAGATTTTTCCAGATGATGAATTTTTGTCGGTGTCATTAATTGTGTTTTAGGCAAGCTTATTTTGAATGTCGTGCTGGTTGACGCAATACTTTCAATCGTAATGGTGCCATTTAAGCGCATAAGCAATTCTTTCACTATGGTTAGCCCTAAGCCACTGCTTTTTATTTGGCTATTGTGTGCTGTCGGTCCTTGATAAAAAGCATCAAATATTTTGTTATAAAGTGATGGTTCAATACCAACACCTTGATCTGTGATGGTCAGTTGTAGTCTTTGCTGCTCTATCCAGGCTTTTATCGTAATTGAGCCTTTATTGGGAGAGAACTTAATCGCATTAGATAAGATGTTATCTAAGATGACGCTAAGCTGCTTACTGTTGCATTGCAACGAAATATCATCAACTTGCTTAATCACAGTTAACTGCTTTCTTTTTATGTCCAACGCCCACAAAGACAAAGCCTGCTCAATCTCTTGGTTTAGATTAATGACTTCGGCATCTTGCAAACTGGTTGAGTCCAATACGATATTAAAATCCAGCAAGTCTTCTATTAATCGTTGTAAACGAGTGACACTTGTACGAATAATATTAGTGACTTCTTGCTGATCGTTATTTAAGTCGCCCACACTGTTATCGTAAAGTAATTCAGTGCCTTCTCTAATCGCTGCTAGTGGGGTTTTTAACTCATGAGATATATGGCGAATAAAGCTAGATTTTTGCAATTCTAGTGCATGTAAGCGTCTGCGCATTAATTCTAACGCATCGGCAATTTCTTCTATCTCCGTTGACCCTTCAACCGTAATAGGTAATTGAAAGTTACCTTGCTCCAATAATTTTATTTTATTGATCAACTCTTTTAATGGCCGCGTAATCAATACTATAAACACGCCAGCGATGAGTAATGTCATTGGGATAACTAATAAGCTGAACATCATGGTCTTTTTAACTTGATCACCAGATGCCACCATATTGTTAGCTTGCTGATTGATGATCTGGTTTGAGTGCAAGGATAGTTTTTGATTCACCAGTGCAAGCTGCTTAAAACGACTTTGTAATAATTCTAAATTTACTGAGTTAGCCGAGGGCGTTTGAATTAATTGATCTATCTCTTTTACTTTACCGTCAAACTGCTGCACTAAAATAGAGAACTGTTCATCGTTATAAGATTTAAACTCGCGTGCCAAAACCGTTTTCAACTCATGCTTTTGTTCTGTGTATTGCTTAAGTAACTCTTGTTCTTTCAATACTAAATATTGGCTTGCGAACCTTTCAAGACGGATTAAGGTTTGGCTAATCTGGCGATTATTTTCAACCAACTCAGCTACATTGAAAATAGCTGACGTACCTTGTTGAGATAATTGATTAACCTGATTTGCACTATACAGAAACGCAAAAACCAAAGGTAAAGCAACTAAGCCAAAGCCCATCAATGTCAGTGTTTTAATCGACAGATGATAAATCGATAAGTTTTTAATCCATTGCTGCATTAATTAATGTACTTCTATATTGAAAATAAATAACCAAGACCTTGATTTAACCCTGTTTGAGCAGGATAAACAACATTGTCTTAAATTGACGACAGTCATTAAGCCTTACTGGAGAACAATGTTAGTTATTGTTTTTAAAGGATAAATTAAACTTCTTCCTTAATTTACTGCAAAGATACTAAATTGAAATATTTTAACTGTTGCTAATTGGCGACACAACCAAAGCTGCAAAATTCACTTTTCCTTTAAATATCAATAGGTTACAAGTTGGCACGTTGAGTGCAATATCCATTGTGATACTACACAAACCTACGGGTTTAATTTTAATAATAAGAAGGAAAATAAAATGTTTAATTTAAAAAATATCACTCTAGCTATCGTTGGTTCTTTAGTAGTTACATTCTACGCAAGTGCAAATGCACCAGTTACAACTAAAGTAGCTACTGCGCCAAAAGCAGACCTAGTAAAATTATTAAGCCAGTTTGATGCTGACAAAAATGGTTCATTAAGCAAAGCTGAAGTTGCTGCAAGCAATAACAAAACATTAATGGCAAATTTCGGCAACATCGACACTAACAAAGACGGTGAGTTAAGTAAGCAAGAACTTAAATCATTTTAATATATTGATAACTAACACATTTTAGTAAAAAAACAGAAAGGAAAATTAATATGTTTAATTTAAAAAATATCACTTTAGCTGCAGTTGCGTCTTTATTCGTTACATTCTACGCAAGTGCAAATGCACCTGTTACCGCTGAAGTAGCTGGCGCTCCAAAAGCAGACCTAGCTAAATTATTAAGTAAATTTGATACTGACAAAAATGGTTCATTAAGCAAAGCTGAAGTTGCTGCAAGCAATAACAAAACATTAATGAATAACTTTAACAGCATCGATTTCAACAAAGATGGTGAGTTAAGTAAAAGAGAACTTGAATCATTTTAATAGAATGATGAATGGCATACGTTAACTAGTTCGCCCTGGATTAAATGAACTAGCTAGCGACGTTATCTAATGTTAACCAGCTATTTCCCCGCACGGAAATAGCTGGTTTTTTTATAGTGAACTATGAATTTTATATCTTTACTGAACATCAATACCGTTCAAAAATTTAGCAATATCAATTTTATGCTTTTCAACTAACTTGCTACCTGTATATGCAAGATACTGAGTTGCACTTTCAGCGTCCGAGTAATAATAGCCAAAATACGTTATTTCCATACTCTTTACAGTGCCTTGCATTTCCATATAAATAACTTTCAAGCCATTTACATTTCTATACTCTTTTTTTATCACTTTCATATTAGGAGCTGCGGACTGTGCAGTAGAAAAAGCAATATTAACAAGCTCTTCAAGTTTGATCTCTATACTTTCTGTAATGATCATACCGTAAAGATCTGAGCCTTTAGAATATAGATTGTATTCAATAGCAGCTGAATCATTATTTTTCTTAAAGCTCCATTTTTTAGGATTGAGCCAAAAAGCTGAATTATTTGTCGAGCTTTTTAGTTTAAATGTAGAGTCTGGCTCTTTAATGAAATTTTGACTATTTTCTGTTAATTTAACTTCTTCAATTTCAGATTCGTAAGTCCATGTACCATTACTTTTTAATATCACCACATCACCATTATCAGTAATGGCTTTTTTATCTTCAGCTACCGCATTAAAAGTTATAATTACTAGCACTAAAACTAATATTAATCTCATATATATCCCTGTCTCTATTTTTAATTACTTTAATATTTCAGTAAGTTAGCAAGCCCATTAAAAAATTACAAACCCGTTCATTTCCTGCGGGACATTCCCCAAGGGTCTTCCGCTGTAGACGCCTTTTGTCTAATCGAACGAGTTAAATTGGCTTTTTGTTTGTTGTAACGTACACGTTCTGCATCTTCCAAGCTAAGTTCTCTTGGCGTTCTCGGTTTTTGAGTCAAAGGGACAATGCGATCACGTGGCGGTAATTCAAATTGAGTATCGTCAGGCTTTGGTAAGTTTTTAAGTTTATACATATAAAAACCTTCAACTTTCTCTAACGCCCACTGAGTTTTTCTTAAAAATTTACAACTAGATTCAACACTTGGATTAGTTTTAAAGCAGTTAATATTAATGTACGCAAATAGAATACTCCAACCATAGAAGTCAACAAGCTCTTCTAAAATCTGCTCTAATTTTTTACCGTGTAATGGATTGTTTTTGTATATTTCTTCGTTGCTCATGGGATATCGAATTACTGTTAATCTGTTAGATGGGTTCATTATAGTTTGTATGACTTTTTTAAGATAGTCGGCACATAGACTTACAGTGCCAAAAATTACAAAAACGGCTTAGAACAAGTCACTTTTATCAGACATTTTATATTGATGATTGTTAAATCTATAACGGGAATAATTAAACACCTTGATCTTTATAAGAAAACATTTCACTATCATTGTGCATTTTTTAGCTAACTTCCGTTTACTTTTAGTCAAAAATAGCCAATTATGCAGATTCAAATGCAAAAAAAACAATGTAAATCAATGGTTAATGCAACTTAGATATAACATGCGCGTTTATGGCTCTATTTAATTTCAGCCATAAAAAATCTACAACAAGTAGTGTAATAAAGGGTTTAGTTTATTCATATGTCTGTACAACAACTATCATCCACGACAGCAAAATTATTAACTGTCTTAATTATTGATGACAATATGGATCGAGCGTTAACGTTTGAAACTGCGTTAAAAGACACCCCTTATTTAGTAAAGCATTTAGCTCATACGAGTGTATCCCTGTTAAAAGAAGTAGAAAATACTGAGCCAGATATCATCCTCATTGATATTGAATCACCAAACCGCGACACAATTGAAAGCTTAAGTACCATATCAGCCTTTAATCCTAAACCTATCGTGATGTTTTCAGAACAAGATCAGCCTGACTTAATGCGTGAGTCGATAAAAGCAGGCGTTAGTGCTTATGTTTCCGGCGATACAAATCCAGATCGTGCAAAATTCATTTTAGATGTTGCTGTCGCAAGATTTAATGAACACCAAGGTCTTAAAAACGAATTATCCGATGCTAAACGCCAACTAGAATCCAGAAAGTGGGTTGATCAGGCAAAAGCATTATTGATTGAAAAACAAAATATGACCGAGCAAGAGGCCTATTCCGCCATCCGAAAAATGGCGATGGATAATGGCCAAAAAATGGAAGATGTCGCAAAAAACCTTATCTCCATGATGCAGTTAATGGGTGGAGCAAAATAACATGACTACACAGAACCGAACGTTAGAACAAACTGAATTAAACATAGGCATAGTTGCACTTACCGATTGTGCACCACTGGTTATGGCCAAGCATTTAGGTTTCTTTAAGCAATGGGGACTTGATGTCAACTTACACATCCAGCATTCGTGGGCAACCGTTAGAGATCGTTTACACGCAGGTTTATTAGACGCCGCACAAGTATTAGCTCCTATGCCCTTTGCGAGTACGCTAGGATTAAATGGTGCAAAATGTGATGTTATTAACGCTTTCAATTTAAGTATGAATGGCAATGGCATTACAATTTCTGTTGCCTTATTTGACCAGATAACAAAACTGAACCATGGCGAAGAACCGTCATTACCTCTTGATTCATCATGGATAAAACAAGTTGTAATAAACAGACAAAAAAATGGTGAAGCTAAGTTACGTTTTGCTGCCGTTTATCCATATTCTTGTCACTTCTACCAACTAAGAGATTGGTTATCTTTAGCTGGAATCGATGTTGATAATGACATTGAGATTATCATTATCCCGCCAACTGAAATGACAACCTCACTAGAAAAAAATGATATAGATGGTTTTTGTGTTGGTACGCCTTGGAATACCAAAGCTGTAAGAGCAGGCATTGGCGCAACCGTGATCACCTCATGTGATATTTGGCATGAAGCACCAGAAAAAGTATTAGCTGTAACTAAACAGTGGCAACAAAAAAATCCAAACACGTTTTTAGCTATGTTAGCCGCGGTACAACAAACCTGTGAATGGTTAGATTCCATTGCCAACCGATTTGAAGCAGCCAGAGTGCTACAAACGTACCTAGATGAATCTTTAGATGTTATAGCGCCATCGCTAATTGGTAGTTGTTTAACCACCAAAGACGGCGCACCTAGAAGTATCCCAGCTTATAATCGCTTTATAAGTAAAGACGCGAACCTACCACAATTAAGCCAAGGCAGAGTTTTATTGGACAAGATGGTTTTAGCCAATCAATTGCCAAAAGACTTTACACAAGCAATGAAACAACAACTTCTAAAAGACGTTTACCGACCTGACTTATACCAAGAGATGTTAAATTTAAGAAGGTAGATGACCCAATTAGGTGACAATAAATAATAATCATGGACGATTAGCACCAACAGTGTGCAAGTAAAATCCCCCTACATTTACTGCATGAAAAATAAGATCATTAATAACAAACAGTTAGCCTAATTAATTGATTTATTTGTTACTGGCATATAACTTGTTACTTAATATTCATCGCCGAATAATCAATTACCTAATAAAAGCATTATTCGTTATCAGCTAAGAGTTTTAAAACTCTATATCACTAGCTCCTCAATGTAGAGGTAAAAACTAATTAAACAAGCAAAGGCGCTTCCTGAAAAGGTTGTCGCCTTTTTTTTGTGAGTAAAAAATGACCCAACAATTTGAACAAAAAACAATTAGATCAAGTTGCCCATATTGCGGGGTAGGTTGTGGCGTGGATATCACCACCACAAATGGCATTCCAAGCGCCGTTGTTGGTAGCCCAAATCACCCAGCTAATCTTGGCCGTTTATGCGTTAAAGGGTCAAACTTAATTGAAACCATAGATCACGATGGACGCTTATTGCATCCTATGATTGATGGTAAACAAGTAGATTGGCCACAAGCAACTCAACATGTTGCAGAAAAGTTCAGTCAGATCATTGATGAATTTGGACCTGACTCTGTCGCTTTTTATGTATCCGGACAAATCTTAACGGAAGACTATTATATTGCCAATAAACTGATGAAAGGTTTCATTGGTTCAGCCAACATAGATACTAATTCACGCTTATGTATGTCTTCGGCAGTAGCTGGTTATAAACGTGCATTTGGCTCAGATACCGTTCCTTGTAGTTATGAAGATTTAGACCATACCGAGCTTTTAGTCTTAGTAGGCTCTAACGCAGCCTGGACACATCCGGTTTTATTTCAACGCATGGAAAAAGCCAAGCTGGCCAATCCTAACGTCAAGATCATCGTTATTGATCCAAGACGTTCAGCCACGGCAGAGTTAGCAGATGCTCACTTACCGTTAAAAGCAGGCAGCGATGTGGCTTTGTTTAATGGCTTATTACATTACTTAATTCAGAACGACGCAATAGATAACCAATACATAAATGCTCATTGTGAAGGCTGGGCAACAACAGCAAAAGCGGTTGCAAGTAGTGACTTAACAACAACCGCTTTATTATGTGATTTAACAGAACAAGAATTGGAGCAGTTTTATCAGTTATTTGCTCAGTCAAAAAGTAGCGTTACTTTCTACTCTCAAGGGGTTAATCAATCTAGCCAAGGTGTAGATAAATGTAATGCCATAATTAACTGTCATTTAGCCACAGGTAAAATTGGAAAATTGGGTTCTGGACCTTTTTCTATCACAGGACAACCCAATGCCATGGGTGGCCGTGAAGTAGGTGGCTTAGCCAATATGTTAGCCGCACACATGAATATTGAAGACAAAACTCACCGTGATTTAGTACAAGAGTTTTGGCAGTCTCCCACTATTTGTCAAAAGTCAGGGGCTAAAGCCGTCGACTTATTCGATAAAATTAACTCAGGCGAAATTAAAGCAGTTTGGATCATGGCAACCAATCCGTTAGTCAGCATGCCCAACAGAAACGTGGTGGAACAAGCACTTAAAAAATGTGAGTTTGTTGTGGTATCTGATTGCATGGAAAAGAACGATACGCTTACCTATGCAGACGTTAAATTACCTGCCACGACTTGGGGTGAAAAAGACGGAACCGTTACCAACTCTGAACGCAGAATCTCTCGTCAAACAGGCTTAATGGCCGCTCCTGGTGAAGCCAAACATGACTGGCAAATTATTCGTGATGTGGCTCATAAAATGGGCTTTACTGAGCACTTTAATTATCAACACTCTGCCGACATATTTAAAGAACACGCACGTTTGTCTGGTTATAAAAATGGCACTGATGGTTATGCCGTCCGTGACTTTGATATTTCAGCTTTATCTCAATTATCACTTAATGAATACAACCGACTAACGCCTATTCAATGGCCGGTTAATAGTACTTATCCTAATGGGCGTCAGCATATTTTTGATGATGGGAAATTCTATACACCATCACAAAAGGCGCAATTTATAAATGTAGTAGCGCAATTACCGCAACAAATACCAAATGTTGAATATCCATTTATTTTAAATTCTGGCCGACTAAGAGATCAATGGCACACTATGAGTCGGACAGGGAAATCTGCCGCCTTAGCCAAAAATGTAAAAGAACCATTTTTATTTATTCGCCCGGAAGAAGCAGAAAAATTAGGTTTAACTAAGTCTGACTTAGTTAAAGTAGCCAGCCCTTATGGTGAAGTAATACTACCGCTGCAGTTTGATAAAGGTTTACAAACAGGTAACTTATTTGCGCCGATTCACTGGAGCCAGTTAACCGCGCCAACCGCCAATATCGCTAAATGTTTTGGCTCTTTTGTTGACCCTATTTCGGGTCAACCAGAATGTAAATTCACTGTGGTTAAAGTCGAAAAATATGAAACCAAACAATTTATCCAATGCTTCTCTACCTCTGAATTTGAACCGCAAAGTGACTATTGGGCCAAAGTAAAAATAACCTCAGGTTTTGAGTATATTTGTGCAACGTCTAACTCTATTGATTTGGCCATAAATTGGTGTCGTGAGCATAACCAGGTGTCTGGTGATTGGAGTTATTTTGAAAACAGTCAAAGTGGCATTCGTACGGTACTTTGTATCAAAGAAAACAAACTGCAATTTGCTGCATTTTTAGCAGACTATAAACCAGAGATAAATGCCGATTGGGTAGAAAGTTTATTTGCTCAACCAAGTGTTACCGTTGAACAAATCAACCGTATTTTACGTGCCGACGTAGAGCAAAATTTCTTAAACGGTAAAACAATATGCAGTTGTTTCAAAATTGGTGAAACGCAAATTATAAATGCCATTGTTGATAACAATGACAATACAACTGAGTTGTTAGGTAAACGACTTAAGTGCGGTACTAACTGTGGTTCATGTAAAAGTGAATTGAGATCGCTGATCAACGAATACGGGCAAAACAATAGCCAAACAACTAACTCGCTATCTACAAATAAAAATATCAGTAATAGTGTGGCACAGCAAAATGCCAAATTAGTTCAAATCCCAATTACAGAAATATAGGCAGGTACATTATGTTTAATTTAACGTTTAACTTATCTCATTTAGCAATGTTTCGTTTAACTGCGCTGCGTTCAAATATGTTCCGTTTATTTAGCTTTGACTTAGCAAAAGAACAATTAAAAAAGGCTCGTGCTGATAAAGCTAAATTAACTAAACCAGCTAATTCTATTGGTCATGTACATTTAGTTGGCTCAGGTCCTGGTGATGCTGAATTATTAACACTAAAAGCTTACCGTTTATTACAAACGGCTGACGTTGTTATGTACGACTGGTTAGTCAGTCCTGAGATCGTGAATATGATCCCTAAGAATGTAGAGAAAGTATTTGTTGGTAAAAAATGTGGGCGTCATAGCATGACGCAAGATGAGATTTGTCAGTTGTTATCTGAACGCGCGCTTGCTGGGCAAGATGTCGTACGTTTAAAAGGTGGTGACCCATCTATATTTGGCCGAGCAGCAGAAGAAATTGAGCATCTACAACAGCATAATATAGACTTTGCGATTGTACCCGGCGTAACAGCAGCATCTGGTTGCGCAGCCTGGTCTGGTATTCCTTTAACGCACAGAGATTGTGCGCATTCGGTTCGTTTTATTACTGCACATTTTAAAAGTGACGAGATTGCGGCTGATTGGAAAAACTATGCAGAATCTAACGATACTTTGGTTTTTTACATGGGCTTAAATAAAGTAAAACACATAGCAGACAATCTGATCTCGTACGGAAAAACAGCGACAACCCCAATGGCGATCGTTGACCAAGGCACCACAAACAATCAAAAAACCTACATTTCTAACTTGGCTGATATTGAACAAGTATTAAATAGTGAAAATATTATTGGTCCTGCTTTGATTGTGGTCGGCGATGTTATAAATTACCAAGCTCAAGTTAATATTGATTTGCTTCATGCAAAGTCAACACACGCTGCGGCGTAACGGTAAAACAATAAAAATGAATGAATTTTCGCAATACATAAAGCTAATTGGCAAAGGTAAAAATGCGGGTAAATATTTAACCATGGAGCAGGCCTACAGCGCCTTTTATCTATTGTTAAAAGGCCAAGCTGAACCTGAACAAATTGGTGCTTTTTTAATGTTATTGCGTGTTAGAGAAGAGTCTGCTGAAGAACTCGCTGGATTTGTTAAAGCCACCCGCGAATATACACCAACGCCAGTACAACAAATCAATGTCGATTTAGACATGGGCTGCTACGCCGGAAAACGTCGCCATTTACCTTGGTTTTTATTAGCCATGTTATGCCTTGCTCAATCCGGTAAGCGGATATTTTTACATGGCTGTAAAGAGCCAGACTCAAATAGACTGTACTTGCCCGACGTATTTAAACAGCTAAACATACCAATTTCACAAACCGCAGCACAAGCCAATGAGCAATTGGATAAAACCAATTTTGCTTATATGGATTTAGAACAAGTAAACCCTAAGTTAAATCACTTAATTCAAATGCGTCGTTTGTTTGGACTGCGCTCGCCTGCTAATACTTTAGCCAGAATGTTAAACCCAACATCAGCAACCTATAGTTTTCATGGCGTATTTCATCGTCATTTTGATGAAAGGCATATTCAAGTCGCTAAATTATTAGGCGACAAACATGTATCTTGTATTCGTGGTGAAGGCGGAGAAGTGGAAGTAAATCCTGAACGAGGATTTATCCAACACTTAGTTAATAATAACGACATATCCAGTAATGAGTTTCCAACCTTACTACCTAACTGGCAAATAAAACCAAGAGAACTTGAGCCTTTAGAACTAAGAAAATGTTGGACTGGTGAATTGCAATTTGAATACGCACAACAAGCTATTGTTGGCACAATTGCCACTTACTTAACCTTGTTGGATTCTATTAGTGTTGAACAGGCATTACAGCAAGCTGAAACTATGTGGTTAAATCGCAATACCTCCTTTGAATTTTAGTAATTTGAATTAAAGCCGTGATATTCGCTAAATAATCTTCTTTCATCTATATTTACTGGACGATTTTTAACCTTGCTTGTTTATCTCAGCGCGAGTCACTGATATTGGATGCTTATGAGAATCTTATTTATTAGCCTGTTTAACTCATCCGTTTTATATATTCTAGTATTTAGCTTATTAGCTTCAACTCCAGCCATCGCATTAGATAAAATAAAGGTCAACAAGGGCCAATCAGAAATAGATATAAGAACTGGATACACCTACGACATTTTAAATAAAGCATTGGCTATTGGTGTTGATAAATTTGGTCCTTATGAAATTGAGGTTGCTGGTTTCTCCATCCCTAATCATCAAACATTAAAAGAGCTCACAAGGGGGGAATTCATCAATGTTGCCATGGCTTTGTCCACCGAAGAATGGGAACAAAACAGCATACCAGTTCGTATTCCGCTAAGACGTGGTATTTTTAGTTATCGTTTATTAGCCATCAATAAATCCAACGCAGAAGTGTTCAATAATATTAATACCCCAGAGCAACTTAAGCAGCTCACCATAGGCCTGCGAAAAAGTTGGCGAACACGTGAAACATTCAACGCATTAGGTTTTACCATTTCCGACGCCTATTCTTATGACTCTATTTTTGCCATGTTAGATAAAAATAGATTTGATTACATACCTAGAGGCATACATGAAATATACGATGAGATTGAGATCAGAAAAACCTCATTCCCAAACCTAGCTGTTGAGCCAAGATTAGCCCTACATATTCCCGCACCTTTTTATATGTTTGTATCAAAAACCACGCCGCAAATAGCTGAGCGTTTGTCATGGGGATTAGAAGAATTGGTCAAGCAAGATATTTTAAAAGACACTTTTGAACAATATTATGGGGAACATATTAAAAAAGCAGATTTGGAAAACAGAACCATTATTCACTTAGGTAATCCGGTATTACCAAGTAAAACACCACTGGAACGAAAAGAGTTATGGCACTCATTTTCGATACCAGAAGATCAATAGCGCTTAGCTAATTAACAAACATCACGACTAAAATCGATAGCCATTACATCGGGATAAACAAACTGATAATTTAGTCTAGCTTTCACTTTAGCGTTATCAATAACCTTAAATGCAGGTGTTGAATTCGTTTCACACTGAGCTGGTTCTACGCCCAAAGATTTGGCAGCGTGAGTATAAAACTCTTGTTTATTTGGGTGAGTATCTGAGCAAACGTTAAAGTCTTCCGACCAAATATCTTCATTTATTATCTGACAAATAATATTAAGACAATCATCTCTGTGAATAAGATTCACTTTAGCCTGTGCATTTTTAATGGTTTTACCGTTACGGAAAAAACGACCTGGATGACGTTCATAACCAATAAGCCCACTAAAGCGGATCACCGTAGTATCAAATGAATTTGATTGCTTAAACAACCACTCTATTTTCGATAATGGATGTTCAGCAGACTCTAACTTGTCTGACTCGGAAATCACGCCGTTATTATCTGGATAAACTGATGTAGAGCTAATAAACATCACATGTTTAATTGGCGACTGTTCAATTTTTTCAATTAACGCTGCAAATGCAGGGATATTCTTATTAGTGATATTAACAACTAATACTTCAGCGTTTAAAAAATCAGTAACATCACTCGATAGGTTTTCTATATCGACTAAAAACGCCGATAAAGCTTTAGCCTTAATTTGGGTGTTAGTGTCCATGTCAGTGTTAATGTCAAAGGAATGTTTTCTTTGCTGTGAGCGTGTGGAAAGGTTAACACTGGCACCTAATTGAACAAGCTCTTGCGCAAGTGGATAACCTAGCCAACCGCCACCTAACACACTAATTTTACGACCTATCATCTTGCTAACACTCATGCTTTATATTGCTTAAGTAACTAATCATTGCGCTCTTCCTGACACTCAAACGATCCCATTTCAAATTCTCGGCAAATTAGCGGACGAACTTCATAAATGCTGCACATATGGGTGTCTCGGTCTAACGCAGCACACCAACCATCATCGAGTCTTAGCATCACTTCAGAACCCCATTTGTCGGTTTTAATGTAACGTTCTGGCACGCCAGTTTCTGTGATCAACATCACTTCCAACTTGCAACAGTTAGCTCGGCAAGTGGAACAAGTTACATCTGGATTTATCTCAGATATATCTTCTATTGGGATCAAATCGGACATGAGCTAACGTTTCCTAAAATAAATAAAGTGATGAATTCACCTACAATCATAAATGAGTTTAATCGACAGATTAAAGTCTCAGGACTATGCCACAACGCAGCTAGATCCCATATGACTAATTGCCTTATCGCCTTATCGCTAGTCTTGAGTCAGTACAACTGACATTGAACATTCAATGTGCTTTAACATGTCACTGACAATTTTAGGTACTTGTTGATTAACATCAACCATTTCCATGTTGACCATTATCGAAATATCACAGTCATCCAATGTCAGTTGTTGCTTGATATAAAAATCAATAATATCGTTAAGACTCATTGGCGTTAAAGGCACCATGCCTATGTATTGCTTTTTCTCTTCTACCTCAATGCAATAAGCATCCATCAACTCTTTATTTAGAGTAAAACTCTGCATACGATTAAGTGATAAAAAACGAAACATCACTTGGACTGAGCTTGCTACATTCATTTAATACTGCCTGTTATATTGTCCATATAAACCTTATCTATTTTATACCTGCAACCACAAAGAAAAAATCAAGACTTGGTATAATAACGACGCCCCATTATCACTATTAAAATACCGCCGAGAACTAATAAAGACGAGATAACTAACCTAATAGAAATTGGTTCGCTAACAAATAACACGCCACCAATAGCCGCTAATATTGGCACCAAAAGTTGTATCACAGCAGCTTGAGTCACTGATATATCTTTAAGTACTAGATACCAAAGTGCATATCCCATAGCAGAGGTAACAGCTCCCGATAAGACAGCATATACCATGCCCCACTCAGTAATTTTGCTGTATTCAAAAGTGAGTAAAATCAACACAAGTACAAAAGGAATCGTGCGTAGGAAATTCGCAGTCGTATCCATTATTGGCTGCTTAGAACCTCTCCCCAATAAAGTATAAATCGCCCATGCGATACCAGATAAAGACATTAAGATAAAACCTAATAAGGACGGCGTTGATAAGCTAGGCATAACTAAATAAATCACACCGAAAAAGGCTAACGCTATCCCGAACCATTCTGCAAAATGTAATTTATTACCGTACAACGCACCAACAATGATCATTGTAAGTTGCACTAAGCCAAATAAAATTAATGCCCCAGTACCCGTATCTAACGATATATATCCATAAGAAAACGTAACCGCATAAACAAATAACATTAAACTGGCTAACCAGGTTTTTAACGAGTTTTGTTTTTTAAATTGCTGCACAACAGTAACAACATTACCTTTAACTATAATGAGACTGATAACGAGCAAAGAAACAATGCCAGACAACAGGCGTATTGATGTAAAACTTGAAGCATCAATTAAACCTTGCCCCAAAGCCAGACGACACAAAACTGAATTTCCAGCAAAAGCGATTAACGCAAAACTAATAAAGGCGAGTAACTTAACGGTTTGAATAGGCATAATTAACTTAAGATATTGTGACCAATTGGGTTAATTCTTTAACCCTCAATTGGTCTTACTGATATGAACACGAGTAATTCATTTACTCTGCTACTGGCTTTTATTATGAGTGCTTAAACTTACTCAGGGTAACGGGCGTATTTATTTGCGGCTTGGCCTTCATCCAACCAACAGCTTTTTTCTTGCCAAAATATATTAGCTGACGGACGTATTTTTGGATCTTCATTTAAGTAACCGGCAGGGATAGCCAATGTAGAACCATCTCGGCTTAAATAAGGTACTTGTGAACCACAAGCAGTACAGAAACTATTACTAAAACGTATAGCATCGGGTAAGTCATAACGTTTCACTAACTCTTGCCCTGACACCCATTCTATTTTATCTGGGTCGGTAAAAATTAATGAAGCAAATGCAGAACCGGTTTTTTTCTGACAACGGTCACAATGACATTGGTAAAATCTTTTAAAAGGCCCAGTTACTTTACTAACAACCTGACCACATAAACAACTTCCACTAATAGTCTCACTCATAAAATCTTACCTACTCAGTTAAAACTCAAACTTAGTAACAATTATTCGTTACCCGTATATATACCTAAGTAGCTAGACTATCGAAGTAAACTTCACTTGCCAAACTTTTTATACCAATTGGTATTAATATTTTATTTGATTTTACTAAGAAATATTTGAGTGGAGGCTTATACAAAAAAACAATGATGAACAAAGGTCATATTGAAATTCGTTATAAAAGCCAATAAACTGAACAACAGTCATATTATTACTGACCATTATTCATAACAAACTATCTAATTGATATTAATAAATTTTACTTCAACCTACATTAAGTTTTCATTTCATCAAAACAGAAAGGGAACCAGTTGTGGCATTAGCGATAAAACAAATACGTTTGAATAATTAAAATACAGGTAAGCACAGCGCTTAACATTTTCCAGAACCCAACAGGATTTCTCTCAAGCAAAGGGGCTGTCTCTATTTTGTTTACCATAGCTATATTAGGTGTTGTGAGGTCTTTTAGAAATTCAGACAAAGCTAAATAACGGCTAGATATATTAGGTTGTGTGGCTTTTTGTAAGGCTAAGTCTAGCCAAATAGGAATGTCTTTTCTGACTCGTTTAGCAAAACGATATTGCCACTGGTCAAAGTTAGTCACTTGTTGATGTTGTACTAATGGTGTTTTAAATGGCAGTTCGCCCGTTAACATTTCGTAAACGATAACACCTAGTGAGAATATATCTGAACGATGCACTCCTTGCTGTCCCAACAAATATTCTGGTGCTATATACCCAACTGCACCGGCTAATGTGTCTTCAATCAAGGGTGAGTTTATCTCTGCCAATCCACTCACTTGCACAGTGCCAAAGTCGATAAGTTTAATATTACCGTCATTCTCAATCATGATATTTTCAGGTTTTAAATCACGGTGCACCATACTTTGACGTTGAAATACTCGCAGCCCAGCAATAATTTTTGCCGTAACTTCACGCACTAAGCTTAAGCTCGGATTTGGATTGTCATACATCCATTGTCTTAACGTTATGCCTTCAACGTATTCACAAACATGATATAAAAACGGGCTCATCGCTTGGCCATTCTCTTTTACCCTAGGGTAAATTTTCATTATGGCTTTATTATTTATACGACTGCCAACCCACTGCTCACGGACAAAACCTTCGAGGTAATTTAAGTCTTCGGCAAAGTTGTCGGACGGTGCTTTTAATACTACTTTTTGCCCAGTGTTTTTATCTTTGGCGACATACACATGACTACGTGCACCACTGTGAATTACTTTTTCAATTAAATAATTGTCTATGGTTACGCCAGCTTTCATCACAGGCGGAATTTTTAATGCGGTGAGCTGTTGATGAACTTCATCAATGTCTTTATTAGGTAAATTGCTAACCTCTGCAATTATGCAGCTTAAATTATCTTTACTGCCAGCCTCTTCAGCTGCTAAACAGATTTCCGTGGCTATCTTTTCTAAACTTAGTTCTTTGTTTACTAGATGCGCTTCAAGTTGTTTGTTGGTTAAGCAGTCGTGTACGCCATCGGTGGTGAGTAAAAATCGGTCATTTAGTTGTAAATCACGCTGAATAAAATCCACTTCTAAATGGCTATCCATTCCCAATGCACGCGTTAATACACTATTGTCTTCATTTGGAAAATAACTGTGATCTTTAGTCAGCTGCTCAACTTTACCCTGCCGATATAAGTAAACTCGACTGTCTCCGGCATGGCATAAATACGCGGTATTAGACTTAAAAATTACCGCACTAAAAGTGGTAACCAATTGATTTTGACGACAGCTCGCTTGTTGTCCGTGGTGGAATAACCAGGAATTTAACGAGGATAAAACCCGTGCTACCGAATCTTTGGTAGACCAAGATTCAGGTGTACTAAAATAGTCTCGAATAAAGGTAGTAACACTCGTTTGACTTGCTTGTTGTGCATTCTCACTACAACTTGCACCATCGGCAATACAAACAACACTACCTTTTAATTCCCGAGCCGATCCTTTAGCTTGTTGTGCAGCAAAAGCATCTTGATTTTCAGCCTTAACACCTTTGTCAGAAAACCCTCCAAACAAAACATCTAACATTTTACCTGCCGATACAGTCAACGCTTCCTTAGAAACGTTACTGTCGGTTAAAGGCGCATCCATAGAGCTTTGTTTTGGTGTTATAAAATCAGGCAAAAGTAATTACTCGGCTGTTTATCCAAAAGGCTGCACTTAGTTAATTTAATTTAAGTAACGTTAACAGTGCAATTTAACTAACTGATATTAGCTCTACCGTACCATCTTCTTGTACTTCTGCAATATGACCTTCTGGTTCTTTCATCATTAATAATGCGATAAAACCAACCACAGCCGTTGCAGCAATAACTAAAAAGAAAGTACTGTAATCTACCAAGGACAACACAGTTAAATACACAACCGCACCTACGTTTCCGTATGCACCTGTCATACCTGCAATTTGTCCTGTCATGCGGCGTTTAATTAATGGAACTGCCGCGAATACAGCGCCTTCACCCGCTTGCACAAAGAATGAACATGCCATTGCAGCAACAACCGCTAACCATACAGTCCAAGAGCTATCTACTTGTCCCATCACAAAATAACCAATCGCTAAGCCTGCCGTCAATATTAACAATACTGGTTTACGACCGTAACGGTCAGACAACCAACCGCCACCAGGGCGAGACATCAAATTCATAAAGGCGTATGCAGAAGCAACCATTCCCGCAACCACTGGCGTTAATTCAAACGTCTCAGAAAAGAACAAAGGCAGCATAGAAATAACCGCTAATTCAGAACCAAAAGTCGCAAAATATAAAATATTTAATACCGCAACTTGTTTGAAGCTGTACTTGTGAATTTCAGCCACTGGCTCAACAAATATATTTTTATTCACTTGCCACACATGGTAACTATCAAACAAATACAACGCCGCTAAACCAATATAAATAGTATTCACGACAAATTCGCTAAACATGCTTATTCCAGCTGGCGATAACTTCCAGGTTAATAAAGCGAGTGCACCATACATAGGTACTTTCATTACTAGCAATAACCAGAAATCACCTTTTGATGTTACTTCCATCGCGCCTGCTTTTTTAGGACGATAATAAGTTGCACCTTTTGGTGTGTCTGACACATTTTTATAAAAGATAAATGAATACAGTAAACTAACTAAACCAGTAAGACCCATAGCCCAGCGCCAACCTTCTTCACCACCAAATACGCCTGCACAAATTGCAGCTACTGTCGGTAATGTGAATGCTGCAGCGGCAGAACCAAAATTCCCCCAACCGCCGTATATCCCTTCTGCAGTACCTAATTCATTATGCGGAAACCATTCAGAAACAAGACGAATACCCACAACAAAACCGGCACCAATAAGACCTAAAGCAAAACGAGCAATCGCAGCTTGAGTAAATGTATCGGCCATAGCAAAGGCAAAACAAGGAATAGAACATATCGCTAACAAGCCAGTATAAATTAACCTTGGCCCATATTTGTCAGTCAACATACCAACAATGACTCGTGCGGGAATAGTGAACGCAACGTTTAAAATAAGTAGAGTTTTGACTTCTGCAGTTGTTAATCCTAACGATTCTTTCACTGCCATTAACATAGGGGCAAAGTTAAACCACACCATAAAGGTAATAAAAAAAGCAATCCAACTTAGGTGTAATATTTTCATTTTCCCTTGAAAGGAAAAGATATTGAATTTCTCTGGGGTTGCATTTGTAGTCATGGAATTTCTCGTCTCATTGTTAGTCTTGTTTTTTTTAGACATAAAAAAAGCCACCAAGACAAAGTGATTCACTTTTTCTTGGTGGCTTCTTTGCCGTACTTTCAACTTTAAACATAAACACATAGGTTTAATGCATTGAAAACTGCACCTTTAATGCCACCTATACTAAATCCATGTATAACAACAAGTTAAATTAAACATGCATCATATTTTAATCAATTATTTATAACGTATGCACAACAATGATCCAAACTCGCACTGAAAAAGCGCAGTTAATTTGTGCCAAACAGTAATTCAATATTTATTATTAATTTTTCTTGTTCTTTTATTGTTAAATGCTGAGTACACTTCATGCTTACGCTAATTTAAATACTCATACAGGATTAATAATGAGAAACGTCCTTATCATTTTGGCACACCCCAATTTGGCAAATTCCCAAATAAACCAAGCCTTATTAAATGCCGTTAACAAGAATGACAAGGTAACGATTCACGATTTGTATTCCATTTATCCTGACGGTGTTATTGATATCGACGCCGAACAACAGAAACTAACAGATGCTGATGCAGTGATATTTCAACATCCATTTTATTGGTATAGCGCCCCTGCAATCCTCAAAGAATGGCTTGATCTAGTTTTACAATTTAATTATGCCTATGGCCCAAAAGGTGAAGCATTAAAAGGTAAACAATGGTTAACCGTACTCACCACAGGTGGAAGTAAGAATGCTTATTCTACGGAAGGACATAACCGATTCACTATCAGAGAGTTATTAACTCCATTTGATCAAACTGCACATTTATGTGGAATGGAATTTTTACCTCCTTTGGTTGCTCACGGCGCTAGAAATTTAGGTAAATCCCCTGAGAGACTCAAACAATTATGCGACCAATACCAATCATTTATAACTGAGTTACAAAGTGATGATTTTGATAGTAATACCGTTAACCATTTAGAAATATTAAACCAACGTTGGGAGCAATAACATGGAACATGGAAATCTGTTATTTGATGCCTTTATCTATTTGTGTGCAGCGGTTATATCAGTACCAATTGCCAAGCGATTAGGTTTAGGTTCAGTACTCGGCTATCTAGTGGCTGGCGTATTAATTGGGCCATTTGTTCTTGGCTTTGTTGGTGACCAAACAGATGTAATGCATTTTGCTGAATTTGGCGTTGTTATGATGCTGTTTTTAGTCGGATTAGAGTTAAAACCTAGTTTACTATGGAAAATGCGCGGTCCTATTGTTGGTACTGGTGGCTTGCAAGTTTTATTAAGTACCGCTGCAATAACCTTATTTGGTATGTACTTAGGCTTAATTTGGCAGCAAGCATTAGCCATAGGTATGGTATTAGCCTTGTCTTCAACCGCTATTGTTTTACAAAGCTTACAAGAAAAAGGCTTAATGAAAACATCTGCCGGACAAAGTGCCTTTGCCGTATTGTTATTTCAAGATATTGCGGTTATTCCTATGTTAGCCATTTTGCCTTTATTAGCGGTATCTTCACCAGAACTATTAGTTAACTCTAACTCACCTCATCTTGGCGAAACTGGCTGGGTTCAAGGCCTTATTGTTGTCAGTGTTATTGCTGCCATAATATTTGGTGGTAAATATTTAATGAATCCAATTTTTGGTTTTATTGCTAAATCTAAACTTCGTGAAATTTTCACAGCGTCTGCTTTGTTATTAGTAATTGGTGTTGCCCTTGCAATGCAAGCTATTGGTTTATCACCAGCATTAGGGACGTTTATCGCAGGTGTGGTTTTAGCAGAAAGTGACTTCCGCCACGAATTAGAAAGTAATATTGAGCCGTTTAAAGGTTTACTACTTGGTTTGTTCTTTATCAGTGTTGGCGCAGGCATAAACTTTGCGCTGCTATTTGATGATCCTTTAGTAATAATCGGCCTTACCGCGGCTCTAATCGTCGGCAAGTTTTTAGTATTATTTATCTTGGCAAAAACCAACAAACTTGCCAAACCTGACGCTTGGTTATTTTCAGTTGCACTTGCTCAAGGTGGTGAATTTGCTTTTGTATTATTTGCCTTTGCAAGCACCAGCGGCGTATTACCCACTGGATTAATTGGGTTATTAACCTTAGTGGTTGCCACTTCAATGTTATTAACGCCATTAATGCTAATAGCCAATGAAAAGTACATATCGCCACGGTTTGCTACGCACAAAAAACCGCACAGAGATGCCGACGTCATCGACGAAGATAATCCAATAATTGTCATTGGATTTGGTCGCTTTGGACAATCAGTTGGTCGTTTATTATTAGCTAATAATATAAGCGCAACGGTACTTGATCATGACGCCAGCCAAATTGAAATGGTAAAAAAGTTTGGTTTTAAAGTGTATTACGGTGAAGGGGAAAGTGCCGAGCTATTACACAGTGCAGGTGCTGACACAGCCAAAGCGATTGTGGTTGCAGTGGACGACCAAGAAAGCAGCTTAAATATAGTGCACATGGTGCAAAAGCATTTCCCGCATTTAAAAATCTTAGTGCGCGCTATTAATAGATTACACGCTGTTGAGTTACACCGTTTAGGTGTGAACGACATTGAACGTGAAACCATGGCATCGGGTGCAGAACTTGGAGCAAAAGCTTTGGTAGCATTAGGTTGGCAAAGTAATATTGCTTATCGCAAGAGTCGTTTATTCAAAAAACACGATGATAAAAGTGTAATGGAACTGGCTGCTTATGATGGTGATGAAAATGAATACATCTCAAAAGCAAATGAAGCGAAACGGCTACTAGAAGAAACATTAAAACAAGATACTCATTGGCCACATGAAGCCGATGAACATGCATGGGAAAAGCCGGGAAAACTAAAATAAGGCAGGAATTATCATGGTTGGAGAAACAAACTTAACAAAACTACTGCAATCTATGTCGCCGCAGTTAATGCCAGAGCAATACGTTTTTTGTTGTGTTCAAGGAGGTTTTGCTGATTATCAAAACTTATCTCCGCTGGCTATGTTTAGAGAGACAGAAGGTCTGACTTTAGTGGTGACTAAAGCGCAAGCACAAGCAAACGGCTTTGTATTTGAGTCTGTCTTTAGTGGCATAACATTAACCGTGCATTCAAGTTTGGACGCGGTTGGTTTAACCGCAGCAGTAGCCACAAAATTAGCTGAGTACGATATTAGCGCTAACGTTATTGCAGCGTATTATCATGATCATATTTTTGTGCAGACAGAAAAAGCGGAATTGGCATTGAGGGCATTAAGAGAATTTAATGTCGCTTAATCTATGCTTTTCTTTATCGTAAGCTGGCTATTTTTGCACGCCATACATTAGACTTTGCTAATGTAGAGGTGTAACCTAAAGATAATAAATTTAAGTCTCTAATTTTACTAACTCACAACTGAGGAAATAAAGATGAATGATATCGATATAGGTATAAGTAAAGAAAATAGAACTGAGATTTCAGAAGGACTAAAAAGGCTTTTAGCTGACTCTTACACTTTGTATTTACAAACACATAACTTCCATTGGAATGTTACAGGTATGCAATTTCGTGAGTTACATTTAATGTTTGAAGAGCATTACACTGAACTTGCCCTTGCTGTAGATGAAATCGCAGAGCGTATTAGAACTCTTGATGTTCCAGCACCTGGAACTTACAAAGAATTCGCAAAATTAAGTTCAATTAAAGAAGTTGACGGTGTACCAAGTTCAGCTGAAATGGTTTCGTTATTAACCAAAGGTCATGAGCAAGTGATCAGAACTGCGCGTCAAGTTTTGAAAGTAGCTCAAGAAGCTGATGATGAATCAACTGCAGCTTTAGTGTCAGACCGTATGCGTTTGCACGAAAAAACTGCATGGATGTTACGCGCTACACAAAAACGCTAAGCACTTATTTACAGTATAAAAAAGACGACAAATGTCGTCTTTTTTTATTGTTTTCGATATATCCGTTTAAATTATTTACGCCCCAGTATTCTTAAAATACGTAGGAATAAATTGATGATATCCATATATAACGCAGCTGCACTATCAATCGCATTATCTATCGTTTTTGGTATTTGATTGGCTCTAGACCAGTCATAACCGATATAACCACAGAAAATTAACACCACAATCCAATCTAGTATTCCGTGATGAATGCCAAATACAAATATCTCAATCATTTCTACGACGATGACCAATAACAAAGCAATCGTAAGAGCGCCCGATATTTTTTGGAAAAACTTAGGATACATAGAACCTAAAAACATCATTCCCACTGTCACTAGCCCAGTAATTTTAATAGCCTCTGTTACTAAAGCAGCATCATAGTTACTCACCACCAAGTTGATAATGAAGCCAAATGGTACAACAACAAAATTGTAACCAATAAAACTAACAAGCGGTTTATTTGACTTATTAAACAGATAAATACCAAAGAAACATGAAGCAAAATAACCAATGAAAAATATCCATGGATTCACATTAGCAATAGATTGAGGTTCTATACTGGTCACCATTAACCAGTTAATAAAAAAGCCCCAACATAAGGTTAACCCGATGACAAAGTTATAAGCTGAATCACTAATTATTTGATCTGTTGTGCTGCGCCTTTCAAATACATTTGACTTCATACGACTGCCTTTTTATTTTTCTTTCTTTAGTGCTTTAGCGCACCTTTATTAATACTCTAGTGTAGCCAAGTTGGCTTACACACTTACTATGTAAAAAGTGATAGTTAATCCACTTTACAACTGTTCTAGCCCCACAGCTTTAAATTAAGCTATGGTTAGTTACTTGCCTCAACCAGTGAAACTAGCAAAACCATATCATCATACAGCTCGCCCACTATGCTTGAATTTACAAAACTAGGGGGGATATCGCCGCCCAAATCAGTATGAATAAGCATAGTGAACTTGGTAGATAATTTATCAATAGCTTCTATCGTGTATAGAACATTTGATTTAGCTCTCACCAAATCTGATTTTATAACCACTTCAGTGCTGGGACTTAAAGCTAAAGTCGTCACATTCGTTTTAGCATCGACATTAAATAACGAATGGAAAATAAAATCACGACTAGTTAACGGCCACGGCATATCAATACTGGTGTACACCAAGTTTTCATTTTCATTCACTTTTTTAACTACTTTTGATGACAAGCAGCGCGATTGCCACTTTAAACACTCACTTCCATCACCAAAGACAGAAACTACGTCAGCGAGATTTGCTGCCAAAGTTACTTCCACTTTTATTTGTAAGAAATCAGAACCCGCTTTATCTTGGCTATAAATATAAATGTGATCTTTTTGTTTTTCCAAATGCCAATTGGTCGCTGTATTTGCGTAAGTTACGCAGCTTAGCGAGCAAATAACTAACCAGGTGAGCTTGCACCAGCCTTTACATATTCTTTCACCCAGTACTTTTATATATCGGCTTTTCATCTTAATCACATCTTTGGTTAGTTTTAATTTAAGCATATTTAATCAACACCTAAACCCGTCTGTTTAGGTTGATTTTAGGCGGCATTATCATTTTCTTTACACTACGGGAAATTTGTCTGAACGCAAATAAAACAGTTAATTGAAATAGCAAAAATTAATGTATAGGATATTAAGCTAACCTCAAGATTTTAAAAGGACTTTTAATGAGTGCCTCCTCTATTTTTTCGTATCTAGCATTAGCTAGAAAAACACTAGGCTTTAGATTTCTAAATAACACGCTATTAACCTTAGGGTTATTGGTTGGCCTTGGTTATACAAGCACAGCCTATAGTGCAATAAGTATCGTTACTGAAGCTAAGTGGACGGTATTTGAAACCGACAGTTTCCGCATTCATTACACCGCAGAATATAGAGATTGGGCTATTTCAGCAGCTCACGACATGGAAGCCGCAGCTAAAACAGTGAAAGACCACCAAAACAGAGACTTAAAAATGAAAGTCGATGTTGTTGTTTTTGACCCTTTCAATGACTCTAACGGCTTTGCGATTCCATTTAGTAACAAACCAATTATGGCGCTGTTTGCCACACCTCCTCAGTCAGATTCCATCATTTCAAACTCTAGTAGCTGGCAACAATTATTAAGCTTGCATGAATATGTTCATTTGGTTCATATAGGCCAGCCTTCTCGTCAAAGTTTTAAACAATCTTTATCTAAGTATTGGGATTTATACGATATTTATAAATCGTCAGGCATGCCGCGCTGGGTAACAGAGGGTTACGCAACTTTACTTGAGTCTAAACTTACCGGCAGGGGGCGTTTATTCGATGTGCAAGTCGAAGCCATGTTATTACAATTTGCCCGTGAAGGTGCATTACCTAAATACAGTGAGTTAAGTAATACCAGCGGACGTTACCAAATAGGCAGCATGGCTTACTTAGTTGGTGTGCGTTATTTATCTTGGTTAGAAAAAAACTACTCAGAAGAAACACTAGATTCAGTATGGACACGTTTACGCGGTAAAAAAAGTCGTTCATTTAACGATGCATTTAAAGGCGTATTTTTAGAGACGCCTGAATATTTATACCAACGCTTTGTTGCTGAATTTACATTTAACGCGCTTGCAATGCAGAAGCAACTAGAACAAACCAAACCTACTAATTCTTCTATTTGGTTAAATGCCGAATACGATATGACCGCCCCAGCTTTAAGCCCAAACAACAAATACCTAGCTGTTATAGAATCAGATGAAGATAAAAGCATTGTATTAAATGTTTACCAAACGGCTGATAACAAAGAAGCTCAAGACGATTTTGAAAAAGAAAAAGTTGAACTGCTAGAAAATGATCCTGTAGATATTGGAGACAGTGCTCCAAGCGTATTTAAACGAAAAGTAGAACATACTCTGCAACAAACTAACTTCTCAGGCATAAGAAATCCAAGATGGCTAGACGATGACCATATTTTATATGGTGCAAAAACTATCGACAGCAACGGCATGCAGCATCAAGATTTATTTCAATGGCAATTAAGCACAGGTGATGTCAGCCAATTAACTCGTCATGCTAATTTACGCCGTTTTGATGTTACTCCGACGGGTAAAGTAATCGCCGAGCAAACTCGTGGAGGTTATTCAGGTTTAATCTCTTTTGAATTATCACAAATAGATGGTTCCACTCTGGGAGAGGCAGAGTTAACTAAACTGAGTGAGTTTTCATTAGCTCATATATATGACTTTCCAAGAATTAATCCAAGTGATGCCACCCAACTGGCCTATTTAAAAAGCACACATAACCAACCGTGGAGCCTTTACATTACCTCCTTGTCAAATGGCACAGATAGCGCATTAAAAGCAATGCAGGTAAACATGCCAAAGGGTTACCAATTTTTATCATTCCCAGAATGGGCAGCTGATGGCAAGTCTCTATATTTTGTTGCTGGAGTAAAAGACACATTAAAAGTTTATGAATTTACACTAGCTACAGGTCAGCTTATGGCGGTAACTCATGGGCAAACAACTGTGTCTTGGCCAATTGAGCTTGTGCAAAAACCTGAAACAGACCCAGATACAAATCAAGAGCAACAAGAAACAACACGTTTACTTAATATATCTGTGCAAAGCCGTGGGCCAGATATATTTACTCAGCCGTTAATCGCTAAAAACTTCTCTAATATCACAGAGTTTGCTGATGTAAAAACATTAAGTACAGCATCCAATAATTCAGACTCACCAATACAAATGCCAGCAGCTAAATTAAGCGCAGACACCTCAATTGGTAAAGAATATGACTACCATGTAAAAGATCAAGATATCACTTTTGTTTGGATTGGTTCTGAATCAAGTGCATCAATAGGAACGAGTGAGATTGGCATTAAAGGCAGCGACTTATTGCAAAAAACAAATTGGGATATTAATTTTCTAGCCAGTAGCAGAGGTGGATTAACCAAGGGCGTATCAGCTAATTTTACTTACAGTAGCTTGCCAGTTAAATTTTCGGCCCATGTATATGACTTTGAATTAGACGCTAGCGAACAAAAAAACTCATCTGCACTTAGTGCTGAATCTTATACCGGTTATAGTGTCAGCGCTAACCTTCCGTATTTGCTCACTCATGGCTTGTTGGCTTCATACCAAGGTGAATTAAGCGCCAGTTACAATGCACAAGAACAAACCTTAATTGAAACTACAATAACAGAGCTCCGTCATCAACAGTCTTGGTATTTAGACAAGCAAACATGGGGATTAACTCAATCTTCCGACTTTACCTATTTGGAAGGTGAGACTGATATTGCAAGCTTAACGACAACTGAACAATGGAATGGCTCTCAAGGTGCATTGTCATTTGGTGGCCATATTTTCGGTATAAAATTAACTGTCTCAGAGCAATTTGCAAAACGTAATGACAGCAGTTTAAACCTACTAAGTTTAGGTGGTGTTGAAACCAATATCATTAACGCTAAAGCCCATTCAAACTGGCTATTTTCACCCGAATTACCGTTTCATTTCCAGACAGGTAACGACTATAAAAATACAACCGTTAGCTTAAACGGGCGCTCCTCATCTTGGGAATTATATTATTCAGCCCCTGAAATGGATGATGTTAATCGCGCTAAAATCATAGGATTCAAAGACAGTGCATCAATAGATATGTTCCGCTCAGGTATCACTAATTTAGAAATTAAATACGGCATTGCCGATGTACAGCTAGATGAAGACGGCCATAAAATCCAAGCCTGGTTACTAGGACTATATCGCTTTTAAAGCTATATCCCGCTTAAATAGCGGGTTCAATTACCTTTTATTTAGCGCATAAAAAAACACAATATTTACCAGCAGAGTTTTGCTCTTGCCGGTAAATATTGTGCCTTACTCTCCTATAGCGGAGTTTATTTAAGTCTTTTAATTAAAACGTATAACCCGTCCAAATCCATAATTTATCTGTATCTACTTTACCGGCATCTTGATCGCCTGCTGTATACATAGCGTATTTAACCCCAACAGGAAAATCAGCTATTTTAGTGGTGTAAATCACATTAAGCTCAGTACCCAAATCATCAACCGTTGCAGACGCTTCATCTGCAGCATAACTATGGAAAGTAGCTGACCATTTGCCACCACCCGCTTTTCCCGCAACCGTTGCATATAAATCATTTAAACCAACACCTGGCGTACCAAGGAATTGATCTGACCAACCATTAAATTTATGTAATGTGGCCAATGGCGTTGCAAAACCTACCGCTCCATCATCAGAGCCTAATGACTCATAACCGGCTTTTACGCTAACACCACCAAATTTTGTCCCTACTTCGCCAAGCATGTAACTTGTGTCGTATTCCATACCTGCACTTTCATTGGTTTGAGTAGCAAACTCTACCGTATAAGAAATATCACTTTTAGCACCGACTAAACGAGCACCAAAGGTGTTTAGTGAATTGTCTGTGCCATTATCCGTTTCTAATAAATAACCGTAACCTGTGACCGTGCCGAACTCTGTTTTTAAAGCCGCATTTAACAAGATATCACTTGAATCTATATCTGCTGCGTCTTCGAAAATACGATTACGTTTTGTGATATAAGCCGCTGAAACTTTTAATTTTTCAGACGCATTATAAGTAGCAGATAATGCATCAAACGTTTGTTTGTCGTTACGCCAACCTACGTGACCAACAAAACGATGGTTGTCCATAGTGATCACCTGACGACCCAGCTTTACACTAACTTTATCTTGGGTATACCCGATATAAGCTTGGTCTAACTCGGTGGTTGCTGGATCAGCAATGACTGAATAACCCGTCTCACCATTTTGCGTACTGTTATAATCTTCAATTAACGCCACTGAGTTTTCTAACTCAACAAAGCCATAAAAACCACTATAAGCATTGGTTTTAAAGTTGGCTTTGGTCCTTAACGTTAACGCATTTGCATCTTCAAGCGCGTTGTCTTGAGTAACTGATTCATAACGTAAACGTAAGTCGACATTAGCTGTACCTAGGTTCGTTTCAATAGCGGCATAAGACGCCGTAGATGCCAGTACCGGAATTAATGTCGCAAGTATTTTTTTGTTCATGATTATTCCCTAATAAGTTTTGTAGTTATTCTTTTATATTTTGGTTATTACTATTATTTTTGTTTTCTATTTTGTGCATTTTTAATGCATCTATTTGTTATGTTCTTGCCACTTGGGCAATCCCTGTTTTGTATTCGTGTTAGACAACGCCAGCTTGTTTAAACTTTGCGTTGTTTTTCATATAAGAAGGTTAACACTTCTGAACGGTACTGGTTGTACTGTGTGTCCTTAGCAAGCTCTAATCTACTACGAGGTCTTTCTAAATTTACATCGAGTATCTCGCCAATAGTGGCTGCGGGGCCGTTAGTCATCATCACAATACGGTCAGATAACAACACAGCTTCATCAACATCGTGGGTTATCATGATGACCGTATTGTTTAACTCATCTTGAATTTCCATTAACGAGTCTTGCATGTGGGCGCGAGTTAACGCATCTAATGCTCCAAACGGTTCATCCATTAACAGCACTTCTGGTTGCATAGCTAATGCTCTTGCAATACCTACGCGTTGCTTCATACCGCCAGATATTTCATCTGGACGTTTGTGCATGGCGTGATCCATATGCACTAGCTTTAAGTTGTATTCAATCCAGTCTTTCATTTCTGCTGCTGACTTAGTTTTTGCAAAAACCTGTTTAACCGCCAGCTCCACATTTTGATAGGTTGTTAACCAAGGTAATAAAGAATGGTTTTGAAATACCACAGCGCGTTCAGGGCCAGGTTCGTTCACTTCTTTACCCGCTAAAATCACGCCGCCACTGGTTGCTTGATACAAGCCAGCAACCACATTTAATACGGTAGATTTACCACAGCCAGAGTGACCAATTAACGATATAAACTCGCCTTTGTTTATCTTTAAATCCACGCCTTTTAACGCGGTAAAATCACCTTTTGGGGTAGGAAACACCATATCTATGTTACTAATATCGAGTAGTAATTCGTTTTTAACAGTCATATTCATCTCCTTAATTACCGAACTTCAGAGTTTTTGTCCCAAGACAAAATACGCTGTAGTTGCATCATAGTGCGGTCTAATAAAAACCCGATTAAGCCAATAACGATAACAGCCGTCATGATCCGACTTAGAGACTCAGAGCTACCGTTTTGAAATTCATCCCAAACAAATTTTCCCAAACCTGGATTTTGTGCCAGCATTTCTGCGGCGATTAATACCATCCAAGCTATGCCTAATGACAAACGCATTCCGGTAAAAATGGCAGGAACTGAAGCAGGTAAAACAATTTTTTGAATATGCGTAAACGCAGACAATCTTAATACTTTACTCACATTCACCCAGTCACTGTTTAGTGAAGCGACACCTACAGATGTGTTAATCACCATTGGCCAAATACAACACAAGGTGACGGTGATCATGGAAACAATAAATGACTTAGCAAACATAGGATCTGTCGAGGTATAAACCGCACTCACCACCATAGTGACCAAAGGCAGCCAAGCGAGTGGGGATACAGGTTTAAATATTTGAATAATCGGGTTTATAGCTGTGTTTAACGACTTACTTAAGCCAATGGCAATACCTAATGGAATGGCAACAATAGCCGCAACTACAAAGCCACTTAACACAGTAATTAAACTAGTAATAATTTGATCAATAAAGGTTTCTTTACCTGTGTAGGCACGAGTTTTAGGCTTATACATTGGATCTTTAGCTAACCGTGCTTGGTTTCTATTTTCTTGGCGCTCATAAAAAGCGGCTTCTTTTTCTCTGCTTTCAACATGCTCATTAAATAAATTGCCTACTTGCGTCATCACTTGTGAAGGTCCAGGGAACTTACCTAGCGATGTATCTATATTATTTGCACCTACAGTCCAAAACAGTAGGAAGATTAATATACCAATTGACGGTAACGTCACTGCCTTAAAAAAGTTAACTATAAAAGGAGGTAACTGTGCTTTTATCACAGATTCATTTTTACGAGTGATAAGCCGAGCAATTAAACTAGCCATTCTTAAATCCTTATACTTAAAAAAGGTGTGAGAAAACAAAGGTGTTTTCCCACATTAAGGTTGAAGGTGAGGTTAAAGCTTATCTTTGGCTTTTAAACCAATATCAAATTTATCAATGTATTCATTCGGTTTTGTACCGTCATACACTATGTTGTCGATGAAATGAGTTTGCGGAGAACGATAACCATCTTCACCTTTTAAACTTGAAAATTCAGACGCTGGTACTAATTTATCTGCAATTAACGATTTGACCGCAGCCATATAAATATCTGGGCGATATACTTTTTTAGCAACATCTGCATACCAAGCATCCGATTTTTGTTCGCTAATTTGTCCCCAACGGCGCATTTGCGTTAAGTACCAAATAGCGTCTGAGTAATACGGATAAGTCGCGTTGTAACGGAAGAACACATTGAAGTCAGGTACTGCTCGTTTATCACCTTTTTCATATTCAAAGGTGCCAGTCATGCTGTTTGCGATAACTTCATAGTCAGCACCAACATAGTTTGACTGAGATAATATTTTTACTGCAGCAGGACGGTTAGCATTGTTGTTTTCATCCAACCACATGGCTGCACGAATAAGCGCACGAGTTAAACGAATTGTGGTATTTGGATATTTTTCAGAAAATTCTTTAGTGATACCAAATACTTTCTCTGGATTGTCTTTCCAAATTTCATAGTCAGTCACAACAGGAACACCAATTCCTTTAAATACAGCTTGTTGATTCCACGGTTCACCAACGCAATAACCATATATAGTTCCCGCTTCTAACGTGGAAGGCATTTGTGGTGGTGGAGTAACTGACAATAAGGCTTGAGCATCAATTTTTCCCGACGTATCACCTTTATGTGGAGCATAAAAACCAGGGTGAATTCCACCAGCGGCTAACCAATAACGTAATTCGTAGTTATGAGTAGAAACGGGAAACACCATGCCCATATTAAACGGCTTACCTGCATCTATATATTTTTCTACTACAGGTTTTAATGCATCAGCTTTGATTGGGTGAACGGGACGTCCGTCGGCCATTTTAGGAATGTTTGGCTTCATTTGCTCCCAAATTTCGTTGGATACCGTAATTGCATTACCATTTAAGTCCATTGAAAAGGGGGTGATGATCTCGGCTTTGGTACCGTAACCTATGGTTGCTGCAATTGGCTGGCCAGCCAACATATGCGCGCCATCCAATCTGCCGTCAATAACGCCATCTAACAGGACTTTCCAGTTAGCTTGGGCTTCAATAGTGACGTACAAACCTTCGTCTTCAAAATAACCATTTTCATAAGCGACCGCGATTGGCGCCATGTCAGTTAATTTAATAAAACCAAATTTAAGCTCTTCCTTTTCTGGATAACCTAACTCAGCACTGGCACCAAAACTGATTGATGTAGCAATTAACCCCGTTGCGACGATCATTGTCTTCATCTTACTCATTGCGCTTGTTAACGGCTTCATTGCCTTTATAAGCTTTGTTGTTTTTATTTGTGTTTCCATTGTCATGCTTCCCGTATTATTTTTATTAATGACCATCGACAAATACGTTTGCAATCAGGAGCGTTAAACAGCTAATTAAAATTATTAAGTTCCAGAAAGCAAAAAACCACCGCCCATCATTCCCTAAAGAATGTTGAAACGGTGGCTTCTTTGCCGAACTCACTTGCCTCTCCGAAAGTGAGTTACTGGCTGTGTAATTGCATTTACAATGCCATTGTAAATTTTCTGTTTAATAACATAGCATTAACTTTTATTGCTGAGTTTAAAAACACATATCGAATGATAATTGCACTATTTTAGTTTGTAACATGCACAACTTTGATACAAAATAACCTTTATAATCAACGGGTTAATTTAATTCACTTAACGAATTAACTTTACTAACTTATAAACTTATTTTTACTTGCTGGCGCAGTAATTTATTAGCTGTTAGCCAATGGCAAACTAAAACTAAAACAGGTTCCTTTGCCTAATTCGCTTTCTACTTTCAATTCTGAATTCAATAATGCCACCAGCTTTTGACTAATCGCTAAACCCAAACCTACATGGGTACTTTTATCTTCTTGGGCATTACTTGCTCTGTAACGGGCATCAAAAATATGAGCAATTTCATTACGGTTAATACCCGTTCCGGTATCTCGTATGTCTATCCGCAATTGATTTTTTTGTTCTTTTAACATGTTAACTGACAAGGTAATAACCCCATTTTCTTGAGTATGCCTAATCGCATTTTCAATTAAGTTAGTTAACACGCGTTCCAGTTTACCTATGTCAGCAAAAACTAAATAGTTAGCCACTAAAGGTTCTACTTCCAACCGAACTCCTTTTTTTGTCGCGTTAAGCTCAAATTTAGCCGTCACATCAAATAATAAATCCGCCAATGGGAAAGGTTCGTGATGAACGGTCACTTGGCCGCCATCTAAGTAAGCGAGTTCAAATATCTGGTCTATTAGTCGTTTTAAGTTATTGGCATTACGCATAGATATATCCACAAACTTTTGTCTTTCTTGCTCTGACAACTTACCGCCATGAATGGATAATGTTTCTATGTAACCTTGTAGATTAGCCAGTGGTGTTCTTAAGTCGTGGGAAAGATCAGCCAGTAAAACACGTCTGTGCTCATCAATATTTTCTAATTGCACTAACTGACTTTGCACTTGTTTTATTAATGAATTAAAGGCTGAGGCTAAAACGTTTATTTCATTGTTTGAGTCTTTGGATACACTGAAGTCTATTTCCACCTGACTAAGGTTATTTTGATCAATGGCTTTTATGGCCGTTGCCATTTTATTAAGTGGTGCAGTAAATGATTTAAACAGACCCAGCAGTAAAACAAGCAACACGCCTAAACTGGCAACAATCACAATAGAGACATCTTTTAAACTATGACTGTCTTGTACAGATTTAACGATGGAGTCGTGTATTTCACCGCCAATGATCATATACAAATAGCCTTGCAGCACTCCCTCTTTATAAACAGGAGAAGCTGAGAATATTTTTTGTTTTTCTAGATTTCTTGGGTCGTCGCCCAGCACAGGCAATTCAACCTGATTGGATAACAAAGACTGAATTGGCGCTACATTTACCAGCTCACGCTTAACTTTCCCCGGCTCAGCAGAATATGTGAGTACCTTGCCGTTTGGATCTAAATAATAGAACTCGAAACTAGGGCCTAACATCATCAAGGTATGGAATAGGTTTTTTAAGCCGTCGTAATCATAAACCCCCTCAGCCAATAAAGGATTGTCAGTCACTAAGTGCTCCGCCAGTCCCAGATGAAGTCTTTGTTCAGATTCCAACTGAGTACTTTGCTGAAGCTGACTGCTCCACAAAAATGACAAATAGAGTATGACTGAAAATGCCAATGTTAAAGACAAGGCAATACGTTGATAAAGAGATAATGACATTAGTTAATACCTTGAGAATTGAGTTTATAACCAACGCCCCAAACCGTTTGAATTATATTGGCTTGGGCAGGGTTTTGTTCTAATTTGGCACGCAAGCGATTGATATGAGAATTCACTGTATGTTCGTAACCACTGTGGTGATAACCCCATACGTTTTCCAATAACTGAGCACGGCTGAATACTTGGTCTGGGTGTTTGGCAAAATGCTTTAATAAGTCAAATTCAGTCGCGGTGAGATCCAATGTCTGGTCGGATAATTTAGCGCTGTGTTGTTGCTGATTGATGATCAATTTGCCAACAATCAATAAATCATCTTGAGGCATGACCGCAGACGGTCTTTGTTGCAGTAAGTTAGCTCTTCTTAACTGCACCCGAACTCTAGCTTGGAGTTCACGAACACTAAAAGGCTTGGTCATGTAATCATCTGCACCTAGCTCTAAACCTAATACTTGGTCGGTTTCAGAGTTTTTTGCGGTAAGCATGATAATAGCTTGTTCTGGTTTTGCCTGTCTTACCTGTCTGCATATATCTAAGCCAGACATATTAGGCAGCATAACGTCCAGTAGTAACAAGCTATAATCATTTTCCAATGCGGATTTTAGTCCCATTTGACCATCACACTGGTGCTCAGTGTTTACGCCTAATTCATCTAAGTTAACTCGAATTAGGTCCGCGATATCTTTATCGTCTTCTACAATGAGCACAGTGTCGGTCAAAAGTTTTACTCCATTCGTGTAATCACTACATAAGTTGCTGGATTATCAAATTTATGGGCTTGGGTTAACACAGAAGTAGCTAAACCATCATCCATTGATACAACACCAGAGTGCATACCAACAAAATCAACATCGTCTCTTTCAGCTTCAAATCCGGTACCACCATCAGCAGGACCAGGAATGGTTCCTTGTGCTTCACTGTTACCTTCTGTGCCAGCATCGTAAACCGATGTATAGGTAGACCAAGTGTCTCCAACAGACAATCCAGATAAATCTATATTACTAAGACCCGTAAAACCGTCATTTGTATTCACCAACATAGTGGCTAATGACAACATAGAGTCAGTTTGCTCTTCAATAGTCACAGTTAACGTCTCTGTAGCGCCCGAACCTAAAGGTGCTGAGCCACTTACACTGGCGTTAACTATTTCTAGTGCTAATAACTCTGAGTTATCACCACCTTCCGCCATTGTTTCAAGTGCCGTTGATGCCGACTCGCCAATGGTCCACAAAGAACCCGTGTCATGTAAAATAACAGCAACAGGTGATAATGGTTGTGCATTAGTAAGGTTAGTAATAGTTACTTCATAACTTACATTGACCGGAGTCACTACCTCAGGTGCTATAACTTCTTCATCTTTATCGTTGTCACTATCACAACCCGCAAGAATAAGTGAAGACATAATTGCCAGTGCTGGAATATATTTTGATTTAAAGTTTTTCATATTGCCCCCTTACTTAACGGTAACGGTAAACATAGCAACAGGGTTTAACCAACGATGAACTGTGCTGTCTAAATCACTATCGCCACCTGCCACATCCGTATCGCCAATAACACCACGATGTACATGCACCATAGTATTATCTTCAACATCAGTAACACCTAAAGCGCCCGTACCATTTGCAGCACCGGGATCAGCTGGAATTCCTGCAACACCAGGTGCGCCGCCGCCATTTAAAATTTCGTCATTAGCTTCTGTGCCAGCATCATAACCATTAAGGTAAACTGTATAAGTACCGGCTTCTGTTGGGATCATCCAGCTGTCTAGGCCAACAAAACCGTCGTTAGTTGGAAGCAACATTGAACCAACCGATAAATACATATTGGTATCAGCGGTAGAAAGCGAACCTTCTGCCGACGCGCCAGGTGCTAGTAAGCCTGCTGCTGGGTTTTCTAATACATCAGCACTTGCTGCCGTTAATGCAGTTGATAGTCCAGAAATGTCGCCACCTTCAGCCATCATTTGTAATTCGTCAGAGGCTGCGGTACCAAGTGTATAAATGCTAGCGTCACTTGTGTGAGCAGCAATAATGACAGGAGTGAAATAAATACCTTGTGTAAGGTTAGTGATTTTAACGTCTATTTCAGCAGCAAAGGCAGATTGACTAAGTAAAGCGCCACCTAAAATGGCTAGTGTTGTTGCAGTTTTTCTCATTGTTTTAGTTTTTGTGATCATGTTCTTTCTCTTGTTATTAATCTGATAACAAGAATGAACGTCAATTATCCCAAAAGTATCACAGAGGTTTCACAAAATGATAAAGAAGCCATTTCATTTGTGTAACAAGGTTTGGTTGAAATAGGAATTGGGTGAATTGGGAATTGGTTGAAAAACGTTAATCCAATTTCTATGAACTCCAGAGCTAGTAACAAGTAAAATAATCTGATACTAATAAGTCATCTGTGAAAGTGAGAACGTTTTGGGTAGAAAAATACCCCCAATCGCTCACTATTAATTGTTATGCTTTTCTACCGTAATTTTTTTACGGCAAGTCTGTATTGGTATGCTAGAATGCTTTTGTGGCCTAATAAAGTGTTATGTAAGAGAGGATAATAGAAATGTTGCAAGATTTCTCTGTAAGAGGGTTCAGAAACTTTAAGGATTGGTATAATTTTAGTCTTAGAACTAAAAAAAGCTATGAATTTAATTGTAAATCCATTGTAAATGGACTCGTAAACGATGCTGTAATTTATGGTCAGAATGGTTGTGGCAAGTCTAATTTAGGCTTAGCAATGTTAGATATAACATGTCATATTAACGATATTCCTATCATGCAATCACTTACAAAAAACTATTTAAATGGTTACATTGACGAAGAAGGTTTTGCTGAATTTAATTATAAATTTCAATTTGGAACAGATATTGTTGAGTATTTATATGGGAAATCTTCAGCTACAAATACTATTTATGAAAGATTAACCATTAATAAAGATGTTATTGTTGAAATTGACCGAAGAAAATCTAATAAACTTAATGTAAGGCTCTCTGGAACAGAAACTCTAAATCGAGACCTATCTTCCTCGACTATATCCGCAATTAAATACATAAAATCTAATTCAGTTTTAGATTTGTCTGATAAAAACTCAATAACATTTAATAAGTTTACTGAATTTGTTTCTGGGATGGTTTTCTTTAGGACATTGACTCAAAATGCAGATTATTATGGGCAACAACTTGATACAAGTAGATTATCAAAAGAAATAATAGATGCTGGAAAGTTAAGTGATTTTGAGATTTTTCTAAATGAAGCGGGAGTTGAGTGTAGTCTTGATGTTAGAGGAGAAGGAGCTGAAGAAAGAATCGTTTTTAAATATAATGACTCTTATGTCGATTTTGGTATCGCTGCTTCTACGGGAACTATGTCACTCGGAATATTCTATTTTTGGTGGCTTAAACTAGATAGCAATAAACTTTCGTTTGCATATATCGATGAATTTGATGCTTATTATCATTATTCACTTTCGAAGTTAGTAGTAAAAAAATTAATTAATGTTAATTGCCAAACATTATTGACTACACACAATTTAAGTATAATGACAAATGACCTTCTTAGACCAGATTGTTATTTTATTTTAGGTGATAAGCAATATCCATTTTATGAGCTTGTAGATAAAGATTTAAGAAAAGCTCATAACTTAGAGAAAATTTACAAAGGCTTAAAATATGAATCCAAAGAGTAATATTCTTTGTATATTTGAAGGTGAGAAAAGAGAAGTTCAATACTTTAAGACACTAAAAAATATATATTTTAGTGAATTAAGTATTCTCGTCTGCAGCTATGGGAATGATATTTATGAGTTATTTAAAGAGTTAAAAGAAGATGTAGATCTGGATATAATTGAGTTGCTTCGTGAATCTAAAAATGTTCCTGAAAATGAAAAAATATTAGAGGGATATGAAAGAGATGACTTTAGCCAAGTGTTTTTATTTTTTGACATAGAGTGTCAAGATGAACAGTTCAATACTGATAACCTTCTTTCATTAATAGATATTTTCAGCGAAGAAACTGACAATGGTAAAGTATTTATTAGTTACCCTATGATAGAAGCTATACGTGATATTCCTACGTATGAAGAGTATTTGTCTCACAAAGTAACAGTTGAAAATTGCACTGGTAAAAAATACAAATCTCTGTCCGTAAATGGGTTGCAAAAATTTAATGATCCTAGGCACAACAACAAAGCTGATTGGAATCAACTAGTAAAAATAAATGTGGAAAAAGGGAACTATATATCTCTAGGCACCAAAGGTGAATTTACTAAAATACCAGAACAAAAAGAAATAGCTGTAAAGCAAATAATTTCTATTTCAGAGGAAAATAACATATTCGTCCTTAGCTCTTATCCACTTTTTGTTTTTCATCAAAAACCTTCATATTTTTCTTTTTAATCCGAAACCTAACAAGCACTAACAGAAACAGACACTTAATTTCATATCCTTTCAGATTAAGCCCATAAAAAACCACCAAATGATTAAACATCACTGGTGGTTTTTAATATCAATTCAACAAGGTTTCACCCTTATATTTTATGCTTTGAGCACACAATTAATG
This sequence comes from Psychrosphaera saromensis, assembly GCF_002954545.1. Taxonomy (GTDB): domain Bacteria; phylum Pseudomonadota; class Gammaproteobacteria; order Enterobacterales; family Alteromonadaceae; genus Psychrosphaera; species Psychrosphaera saromensis. The sequence continues at coordinate 597,141 of NZ_MSCH01000003.1, forward strand.
CGGTAAAAATACGGTGAATTTTGCACCAGATAAACGTTCGTCTTGGCCAATCTCTAAACGCCCATCATGCCAATGTAATATACGAGTGACTATGGCTAAGCCAATACCAAAGCCTTTTACTGCGCTTCTGGTTTTGTCGCCACGGATAAAAGGTTTAAGTATATTTTCACGTTCAGATTCTGGTATTCCTGCGCCATCATCGGCAATAATAATTTCACAACCATCATCATGTTGTTTAATGGTTACTGTTACTTGTGATGTGGCATATTGCAGCGCATTTTGAATTAAGTTATTCAGTAACATTAGCAAATAACCTCTGTCTGCAAACACCTCTAATTCCGCTGTGCTAGTACTAATATCAGTGCCAATACCTGTATCAGTGCCAATATCTGTACTAGTGCCAACATCCGTAATCAGGCTGAGTGTTTTGGTATCGCTTTTTTTACTATCAAATATTTGGTTTATTAAAGGTATTAAAGAAACCTTAGATTTATCAATATTAAGCATGGCTTGGTCTAGCCGTGCGTAATTCAATAAGGTTTCCACCAACTCAATCATAGAGTCTACGTCTTTGCTGATCAGTTGTTCAAACCGCTTTCTTAGTTCTGGTTCTTCAACTTCTTGCAAGGTGTCTATACCAAAACGAATGGATGACAAAGGCGTTCTTAAGTCGTGGGAAACCGCACTGCTGAGCAGTTTGACGTCAGAAACTAAGTCATCAATACGCTGAGCCATACGGTTGAACTCAAACTCTAAGTCTCTGATGTATGATACTGATCCTAATTTAACTCGCTGCTCCAGGTTACCTTCACCAAACGCTTTTGCAGTTTTTCTGAGAATTAGTAAGCGTTTTATTAATGGGTTTAGCCATAACAGCATTAACATTAATAACGTAAAATAAAACAATCCGGTAAACAAGTATGCACTGGAACGAGGTTCGTTTACGGCATGTGAAATAGGCGCGGTAAGGACTAAACGTTGATGATGGCTGGGTAAATAAAAACTAATTTCTATGTGCTCTTTGGTTTCTAGCACTAAACGGTTTTCATCAAAGAACTGCTTTAATAATGGCTTTGGTAAAGGCATGTTATCCACCGACTGCAACGTCAGTTGGTAGTCACTAACGTTTGGCCAATTAGCTAACAATTCATCTGGTGTGTTGGAAGAGTTAATAAGCTGGCTCACATTGCCACCAAGTTGCTCCATTACGCTTACAACATCACTTTGTTTGTTGGATTTGTCGTCTATGTATTGCAAATAAATAGTGTCGAACAGCCATCCCAAACCTACAGTTGCAAATAAAATAGCGGCAAATAAAGACGCGACTAACCAGCGCATTACCAAACATCCTTAACAAACAAATAACCTTTTCCCCAAATAGTTTTAATACGGTCTATTTGGTTATCTGAGCTTTTATCGGCTGAGCTAGTTGTTGGACTGCCATTCAGTTTTTTACGTAACCGTGAAACTTGTAAGTCAATTGAACGGTCAAAGCCGTCGTATTCAAAACCACGTAAATCCGCTACCAATTGTTCCCGAGACACAACCTGACCTGCATTTTTAGCAATGAGCCACAACACATCAAACTCTTTGGTAGACAGGTTTATTTGCTCACCTGCCAAAGTGACTTGCCGAGTAGATGCATTAATTATTAGTTGATTAAAGCGCAATTCACTTTCATTTGATGGGACATTTCCCTGCGGTTCTTCACTTTGATCTACTGACGTTTGATTTTGTTTATGCAGTAAAATTTTAATACGACTTAACAAAGCGCGCGCTCGTATGGGTTTTACTAAAAAATCATCTGCACCCATTTCTAGGCCTAAGACTTCGTCGGCTTCTTCATCACGGGCGGTGATCATAATAATGGCGTTGGTAAATTCAGGACGCACGGTTTTACAAACATCCACACCGTCCATGCCCGGTAACATACCGTCTAACAAAACCAAGTCAGGATTAAGAGACTGAATAAGAGTAACGGCTTCATCACCTCTTGCGGTTTGCGTGACTTTAAACCCGCGCATAGTAAGGTATTCTGCAATCCAATCTGACAGGGACTGTTCATCTTCTACTAATAAAATATGTTGTTGATTTTCCATAAGCCCTTAACGATTTAATTACTCTTGCTAATTACTCTTGCTAATTACTTTCACTAATTACTATTACTTTCTCTATCACCGGTGACTCTTTCATACTGATAAAAGGATCCTAAAATAAGCGCCACCAGGTTGTCGGCTTGCCGCGTCTTTTGTGTACCCACGCCATTTCTAGCTTACTTTGGGCTAATCGCACATTGGTTTGTTGTTTACGTAATGTATAAATAACATTTTGCTTTGACGCAACTTCCTGCTGAAAGCTGCCTCTTGAAGTATTTGACCAACACTTTAGTGCTTTTTCCTGCCCAGAACTAAACAAACAATATTCACCAATATTTGATGTTTGCCATTGCAACTCAATATCCACATAACAAGTTTGTCCCTCTGTCATTGCAACGCACTGATCTGGTGATATTGTCATTTTTGCTGAAAATTGTTGCTCTGTTTGTTTGTTATCTGCCCATACAGAAGGGTGAGTAAATAACAGCATTAACAATATAACGGCAATGCACCAACGCCATAACTGGACTAATTGTTGGTGCTTACTTGGCTGAACCCAAACTTGTAGATCTGGTTGTAAATTAGCTTGAACAGCGACTAAGTTCATGTTCATCACCTTACAACACAAAACTTAACAATAAACCTGAGCGAGCACCTGAGTATGAATCATCGCTAGCGTCTTTATAAGTTATAGCACCTGGTAATGCGCTGTCTGACTCGCTATAGGCAAAGAATCCACCAAGCACCCAGCTTTTACTAAGAGGATATTCAAAACCAATTTCTAGGTCCTGATTCAATCTACTTTTTCGTTCAGTAAAGTCGACCGGAGCGTCCTCATAATAACTCACTACCTGCTTTGGCTGATACTGCACACCTAAGCTGCCGTAAAAACTCCAATTTCTAACTTGCCAATAACGGGTATACGATAACGATCCTGCAATGCCGTCATCTTCTTGATTTGAACGACTGTATGGACTCATATTTATTTGAAGTTGAGACGAATCCCAAAATCCCGTTAAGCGTATACCGGCACGTTTTTCTTTGGTTCTAGATTTAATGCCCTGTAAATCACGAATAGCACCTGTATCACGTTCTTTGTATAAGTCTAAGCGCCAGTTATCCGTGTTGTAAAAGTTAATCCCCCAAGATTTACCAGCATATAAACCATGAATGCGGCGTGTCGCCATGCCCGGAGACTCTATAAATAAACTCGCAATTTGGATTCGATAAGATGCATAAGTGTTTATGTCGGTAGACTCACCAGACGCTTGGTAAATATCATCTCCGCCGCTGCTAACAAAACTAAAGGCGTAATGAAAACCATCTTGTGGATTACAAATAGAGCTAGAAAATGTCCAGCAATCTCTCTCGTCTTCTTCTTCAGCGTTGTCAAAATCAACTTCTATATTGAACCTATTTTGTTTCTTCTGAACCGGTCGCTTAATGTAGAACTCGTCTGCTTCTGTAACCGCAATACTTTCAGCTTCTGACTGCTCACTTAAATTTTCATCTTCATCTACGCTAGGCAGCAAGGTATATGACGTAAAATCTTCATTGAATTTCACTTGCTGAAAATTATTAGGTTCAACAATTTTGAATACTTTATTCTTTTTGTCTTTTTTGTCATCTTCAGCATTTATTTTAGTATCAGGCTCAGTGGCGTCTGTTAACTCTTTTGTGGCTGAAGCTTCTCTAGCCTGTAACGATTGTTTTTTATCAGTCAGTTTTTTTTGCTCCAAAGGAGCATTTTCAACTAGAGTCTTTGCAATCACATTGGTTGCAAATAAACATGCTGCAATAACTAGTGAAGTATAAGTGTGTTTTAAATTAATGATTTTTTCCATGAGGTCACTCTCTATTTATATTGGACTAAACGAATAAATAGATATTAATGGGGATTGATTGAAATAGTCGTATCATGATTTTTAAGAGTGTATCAAATTGTATCAGCACAATCATTAGAGCTACATAACAGAGACACCCACTCGTATTTGACCGTGATTTAAAGTCTAACTTAGTTAACTCTTCGCATTAGATGCTTTCTTGATGGTGGAGTTTTGGTTCCTTGGCGCTAAAATGTTATAACTCTAAATTTTTAGTGAGTTTATAATATGAGTAATTTAACAAAGCGCTCAACGGTTTATTTTGAGCCAAGTACCCATCAAGCTTTAAAAATTCGCGCGGCCTCTTCTGAGACTTCTATGTCAGAGTTAATAAACGATGCTGTACGATTACTCATGTACGAAGATCAAGAAGATTTAGCAGCCATTTCAGAGCGCTCAGATGAGCTGGTAGTCATTTATGAAGATTTCATCAATAGGCTGAGAGTTGATGGAAAAATAAAATAAACATCCTACAAATTGACAGTCATTTAAGATCGGTAGAAATGGTTTACTTCATTATATTCCGGTGATTAAAAAATCCAGCGCTGCGATGATTTCGTTTCTGAATGTACTTAAGTCGCGTACTTCTTCTTTAAGGACTTTGGTCGGAACACTTGTCATTTGTTGAGTTAGAATGACAAAACTGCCTTCTTCTAACTGAATAACTGGGCATAAATGAGTTGGCGCTTTTGTATCAAGTAGTGCTAACGGTGTTAATGGAATAACCATTCTAGACTCAAGACCACTCAATAAGTCTGACTGCACATCAATTAAATACGGATATGCTCTAGACGAAGATTTATCTTTATTTATATAGAGTGAAAACTGAGCCATTAAAACTTCCTATATGAATCCGAGAATAATCCAAATTCTTCGGTTAGTTTATTGCAGGCATCTACCGCTTCTGTGTTGTTTTTAACCCACTCTTCTTTTAACTTTTTACTTACTTCTTGCTCCAATGCTTTCTCCATTGTGGCTGATAAGTTTATATTAAGCCTTTTCGCCTCTGCTAATAACTCAGTACTTAAACTTAAATTAGCTGCTTTCTTTGTTGTTTTCTGTATCTGTGCGTTTCTCATTTTATCAATCCTGCGCATGCTTTATGCGTATAACTTTAGTGCATTACAGAACATATAACAAGTTTGTAAATAATGATCTTACTTTATTCAAACAAAACATCTACCAACATTCCTAACAGAGACACCCATCTTAATTTTCACATTCCTAACAGAGACACCCATCTTAATTTTCACATTCCTAACAGAGACACCCGCTTTAATTTTTATACCCTTTTAAATTAAGCCCATAAAAAAAACCACCAAATGATTAAACGTCACTGGTGGTTTTTAGTATTCATTACAACAAGCTTGTAATTAACAAGCTATTAGCTTTGCCTTTATAGCTGCAGCGCTTCTTTTAACTCTACAACTTATGCTGCAACTTACGCCTGCAACTGAACTAAACCGTCTTGTTGGCGCACCATGTAGGTTTTTAAAATCACGCTGTCATCTTCCAAACACTTACCAGACTCTAATGAGAACTGTTGTTTATACAGTGGTGATGCCAAAACCAATTGGCCGTCAACATCGCCAATGATGCCACGTGATAACACGTTTGCTTCACCAAATGGGTCGTAGTTTTGTAGAGCAAATAATTGTTCTTCTTTCCCTACTTTAAAAATCGCGACTTGTTCACCGTTATGCAGTGCACAAACACCTGTGTTTTTATTGATATCTGATACGTTACAGATGGTTTCCCAATTTATATTACTCATATTCTTTTCCTCTACTCTTTTATCTGTAACTTAAACTTCCAATGCCGGGATCTCTTCACCTTTGGCTTTACTTTCTCTTACCGAAGGTTGCGCAATACGCGCTTTACTTTGACCACGGTCAGCTTCATACGCCAAACGATCGTCCGTTGCATCAGAGTTAATAAAGTGAGCAAAACGTTTTAGTCTTTCTGGATTGTTAAGTGTTTTCTTCCATTCACATTCGTAAGTGTCGATAACGCGGTTCATATCAGTTTCAAAGTCTTCACAAAGACCAAGTTTGTCATCAATAACCACTGATTTAAGGTAGTCTAGGCCGCCTTCCATATTATCCATCCAAACCGACGTACGTTGTAAACGGTCTGCTGTACGGCAATAGAACATAAGAATGCGGTCAATGTATTTAATTAATGTGGCGTCATCCAAATCAGAGGCGAATAAGTCACCGTGACGAGGTTTCATACCGCCGTTACCGCACACGTATAAGTTCCAACCTTTGTCCGTGGCAATAACTCCAAAATCTTTACTTTGTGCTTCAGCACATTCACGAGTACAGCCAGACACACCTAATTTAAATTTATGTGGTGAACGTAGACCTTTGTAACGCATCTCTAAATTAATCGCCATGGACACAGAATCCATCATGCCGTAACGACACCAAGTACTACCAACACAAGACTTAACGGTACGCAAAGACTTACCATAGGCGTGGCCTGTTTCAAAACCAGCTTGAATCAATTCATCCCAAATTAATGGTAATTCGTGTAATTGCGCGCCAAAGAAGTCGATACGCTGACCGCCTGTAATTTTGGTGTATAAGTCATACTTAACACCAATTTGGCCTAAGTCGATTAAACCTTGTGCTGAAATTTCACCAGCTGCAATACGTGGTACAACGGAATAAGTCCCGTCTTTTTGCATGTTACCTAGGAAGATGTCGTTAGTGTCTTGTAACTGAATATTATCATCGGACAATACGTATTCATTCCAATACGTTGCTAACATAGAGCCAACTGCAGGTTTACATGTCATGCAACCATGACCGCTGCCGTATTGCTCTAACAACTCATCAAAGGTTTTGATTTTTTTAGTGCGGATAACATCAAATAATTCTTGGCGAGTGTACTCAAAATGTTCACAAAGGTTATTATTAACCTCCATGCCCATGTTTTCTAACTCAGCATTTAATACCTGTCCAACCATGGCTGAACAGCCACCACAACCAGTACCCGCTTTGGTACATGATTTAAGCTCACTAAGCTCTGTTGCACCAGCATGAATAGCTTCTATCAAGTCACCTTTTGTTACGTCATGACAAGAACAAATTAAAGCAGAATCTGGTAGTGCAGCTACGCCAAATGCACTTGCACCGCCCTCAACTTGCGGCAATATTAATACTTCAGGAGCATCTGGCAGTTGCATTTTCTCTAACATCATAGGTAACAAAGTACCGTATGCGTCGGTGTCGCCAACAAGAACCACACCTAATAATGTTGATTTGTCAGCAGAGACGATTAAACGTTTATAAATACCTTCTGCGTCATTTATATAAGTATAGGTTTGTGCGCCTTCCGTGCGTGCATGTGCATCACCAATACTAGCAACGTCAACACCCATTAATTTAAGTTTGGTACTCATATCCGCACCAGTGAATTGTTCACTACCGCCAGTAATATGCGAAACCGCGGCTTTTGCCATGGTGTAACCAGGGGCAACTAGACCAAATATTTTGCCATCCCACAATGCACATTCGCCAATGGCGTAAATGTCTTTGTCAGAGGTAAGGCAATTGTCATCAATGGTAATACCGCCACGTTCACCAATTGCGATGTCGAACTGACGAGCAAGTTCATCCTGTGGACGAATACCAGCAGAGAATACAATCATGTCTGTTTCAATATGACTGCCATCCGCAAAGTTCATACGGTAACGACAGGTTTCACCCGCTACGATTTCTTTGGTATTTTTTTCTGTGTGAACGTGTACGCCCAAATCTTCAATTTTAGTACGTAATAAAGCACCGCCGCCTTCATCTAATTGCACCGCCATTAAGCGTGGCGCAAATTCAACAACATGGGCTTCTAGGTTTAAGTTATGTAGTGCTTTTGCACATTCAAGACCCAACAAACCGCCACCGATAACAACACCCACTTTACTGCCTTTGGCAGATGCAGTAATACGCTCTAAATCTTCAATAGTACGGTAAACCAAACAATGTTCAGCGTCGCCACCAGGAATGGGTGGAACAAATGGGAATGAACCTGTGGCTAGAATAAGTTTGTCGTAGCTTTCTACTCGGCCACTTTCTGTGGTGATAGTTTTTGCTGCTCGGTCAATAGTAGACACTTTGTCTTTGATTATGTATTTAACGCCATGTTGGTCGTAATAATCTTCCGACGTTAGCATTAAGTCATCGGCTGTTTTGCCAGAGAAATATGCCGACAGTTGAACGCGGTCATACGCTAAACGAGGTTCTTCAGAAAAAGTAATAACTTGATAGTTTTCATGATCTGGGTGATTAACCACGTTTTCAATGAATTTGTGACCAACCATACCGTTACCGACAACGATAAGTTTTAATGGTTTTACTGTTTGTAGATCTGTTGTATCTGGCATGGGGTAACCCTCAGAATAATTGAATTGAATTTATTTCAACCTGAGCAGCAATTTCAACTTTGAAATTACGAATCTTGTGGGACCACCGTCGTTGGTGTCAGAAACTTAACTGTTTCTGGCTTCTGGCGAAGCTGGCTTAACGCCTAATCTATTAAACCGCTGCATTGCACTTTTTATAAAATATGCTGATAAATAAAATATATTGATAAATAAAGTCTATTTATTAACAAAAATTGAATTAGTAAAGTACGGATTAATAGCTTTGTATTTTTTATAACTTATCTACAAGGTAGCAATATGAATACCAAACCCATGTTATTTATAATGAAAATCAAAAACTTGTTATTTTTTAATGAGTAACAAACTTAGTTACGTTAACTGCGGAAAAATAGACAAGTAAAATCAGAGGAGGGATGCACGTGTGTGGTGCACAATTTAAAAAATAATCACTAATTTGTAGCACTGAGGTTGATTCGCCTAAAAAGGCATATTCACAAACATTTATATCTTATCTTCTTTAGTTGTTGTTATAACGCCAACCATTTTCTATAGTCCCATCATTATCGTGTCTTTAAACACATGAATTAGCTTTTGGCTTCTCTTTATTTGGATCATCATGAATACATTACCTATTTTTGTTAAGTTAGAAAACAAGCCTGTTTTAGTTGTTGGCGGCGGCACCGTTGCCCTTAGAAAAATCCAAACTCTGTGTAAAACAGGCGCAAAGCTGACTGTAGTTTCTCACGAGATATGCCAAGAAGTGCAAAATTTGGCTCAAACATATTCTATAAAGTTAATCGTCGGCGATTACGATAAATCTTTGTTGCCTGACAAATGGTTAGTAATAGCCGCAACGGACGACAACGCCTTAAACAGACAAGTACAAGCCGAAGCATTAGCACAAAAAATATTTGTAAACGTGGTGGACGATCCTGAATATTGTCATTTTATAACGCCTGCGATAATTGACCGTTCGCCAATTGTAGTGGCTATTTCATCTGGTGGTGAAGCGCCAGTATTAGCGCGTTTGTGGAAAGAAAAGTTTGAGTCATTAATGCCGCAATGGACAGGCAAGTTAGCTTCATTAGCAGGTTCTTATCGCCAACAAGTAAAAGCCACCATTACCGACTTTACTTCTCGCCGTCATTTTTGGGAGCGTTTTTTCCGTGGTGATATCGCCGCCAAAGCAGGCCAACAAGATTGGGATGGCGTAACACAGTTAATAGAACAAACCCTGTCTGCGGATAACCAATTAGCAGGGTCCGTTTTTTATGTAGGCATTGGTAATAACAATCCAGAAAACCTAACATTAAAAGCCTTACAAGCCATGCAATTAGCCGACTTAATTGTGCACGACAACAAGGTTTCAAACGAAATAATAGAGCTAACACGTAAAGACAGTGACAAGGTAATACCCGCACAAAACGCTATTGTATCAACTATTCAAGACGCGTTAGACAGAGGCGAAATTGTAGTAAGGTTAGTCCACGGCTGCCCTGAAAAAAGCCTAGAAAGCCAACAAGAATTAAAACAAGCCACGTTCAACGCCACAAAAATCCAAGGCATATGTTCAGGGTGTTTGGTTTAACAAGCAGCTTGCTACATTTGTAGCATGACGCATCAGCCTAAACTAATTTATTAACGGAGAAATAATATGACAACAGTAAATATTAAACTCGATAAAGATTTAATAAATCGGGCTGATAATGTAGCAAATAAATTAAACCGAACAACAGCCAAGCAAATTGAACATTGGGCGAAAATTGGTGAAATGATGGAAGATAATCCTGATTTACCTTATGAATTTGTTAAACAAGCCATCATTGCAAAAGCAGAAAAAGAAGCTAGGAAACTAGAGGAATATAGTTTTGGCTAATATTAAGCAGGTTTTACAAACTCCTAGCTTTAAAAGGGCTGTTAAAAAGCTGCACAATAATCAAAAACTAGAACTCGACAAAGAGATTAAAAAAGCAATAACCGATCCTTTATTAGGAGAGCCTAAAAAAGGAGATCTTGCATTTATGAGGGTTTATAAGTTCAAAATGATCAAACAGCTAACACTCTTAGGTTATAGCTATGAAGACGGAGCAATAATTTTAGAGCTGGTTGCTTTAGGAACTCATGAGAACTTTTACCGCGATGTCAAAAAGCTGTTTTGAATCCCCCTATATCCAGATAAAACGTTATTTTCGCGTACTCAAAAAACTATCGTTACTTACTCCATCTTTTTAATAAAGCGTCTTTAATAAAGAGTGTTTAATAGTTTTTCATCCAGCATATTCACAGAAAAAGAATCACCTTGAGCTGATCGGCTACTATTTATTCCTCTGAATTTAGAAATTAATGCAGGGTCAGCAGAGTAAGTTTGACCATTAACAGTCATAAAATCGTCGGAAAAATAAACCTTCAATATCTTATCCAAGTTTGAAGGAGCCAACAATAATACATCTGCATTTTTCAAGTTAGTTGCTCTTTTGCGAACGCCATCTTTTAATGTGGTTGTTTTTATAAAGTCTTTTAACAACTCAAAACTCCCCCAATTACCATAAGCTATTGCTTTATTTTTTTCTTGATTCAGCCAATAGATGGCTTTGGTGTCCTCAACGGTATTACGAACGTCAACCCCTGCACTAGAAGCAAACACTCCATTTGAGAGTAAACATAAACACAAAAATAAATACTTAGTCATTGTCTAACATCCTTAGTTATTGAATAGAATTAGGGTGGCTGTCCAAGTTATCAGCATCGTCCAAGTTATCAGGAGCATTTTGCTTATCAGTTATGTCTTTATATATTAAAGACAATACGCCTATTTCTATTATTGCAACGGCTCCCCAGATTAATGCGACACCTACAGAATAAATATAGGAATCATAGCTAGGTATAAAGCTTATTATCGTATCAGTGATAACTGGCAATAGACCTACACCAACAAAAAGCTTACCTGAATAGTCATCTGAAACCTGCCAAGCACCATGAATTGATAAGCTATGATCTAGTGCAGCTGAAGGTAAAACAATCGCTAACCTAGACCAAAAAAATGCAATTATTAAGGTTGTTATCAAACCTATACCGAAAAGAATATATTCATTCTCAGTACTTTCAGTAATCCCTATTAAATACCCCCCAATAACAAGCATAATAGCGATACCAATCAATAGCATAACTAGGTTCAGCACTATAAAATTTTTAACAAAACGAAAGTCTCTTCTCGTTAGTTTAAACAATTCTTTTATCGTGGCATGTTCATTTAAAATAAACGTTCTATGAGTATGAACAATCGACTTACCTAAAATGATAAAAAAAGTGATGATGCTAATAAAAATCAGAGATACATAAGAGAATGTTAATTTTGCTGAAGGTTGTTGTATTCCAATGTTTAAGGTGTATAAAACAATGCTTATTGCTCCCAACATAATAAAGGTTGGGATAAAGTTTTTAAGGAACAATATTTTATTTTGACTAAATATATAAAAAGCCTTAATGATTATTTTTTTAATTTCCATATTTAAATTCACTCTAGTTATTTTATTTTATAAGACTCACGCAATAAGTTAGCGTCTTAAGCTTCAATTGCAATACAAAACTCAACAAGCGCTTTGGTTAATAGATTCGCCAACTCTTCATTTTTAGTAATACCGATACTATCTAATTCACTACCTAATAAAGGGATAGAAACACAGGCTTGTTCAATTATATTTCCAGACATAGTGACAAGAACCTCCCGTAGAGACTCTTGAGCATGCGATGCTCTAGGCGAGGTATTGATCAGCATAATTGGCGTATTGGGGAACTCTGCGCTACTGACTAACCAGTCAAGGGCATTTTTTAACGGGCCGCTAATACCATGAGCATATTCAGGCGTTGCCAGTATTAATCCGGCGCAGTCATTTAGAGATGACTTTAGCTTTTCTAACGCGGGAATATGTTCATTTTCACGGTCAGGATTAAATAGCGGTAACTCACTAATATCGCCTACAACTATATCTACACTTACACCTGCATTTACACCTGCACCTACATGACTAGACGCCAATGATTTTAGTGCATGTATTGCAGCGGTATTGTACGACACCTTACGAAGGCTTCCCGACAACGCCAAAATCTTTAACTTTTCCATTTACTACGTAACTTCCCAGTGGTGGCATTGAACCATTCGACTTTAACCATTAGATCATGCACAGCGATAAGTTTTATTCTTATGTGATTTTTAACAAATTATATAACCTATTACTAGGCATAAAAGTTATTTAAACATAGAGGTAGCATTGGTGAAGTTGAAGTATAGGGATTAGGTTTTTTGTTCTGCTTTTTGGCTGAATATCACTTTGGGTTTTGCCGGCAACGCAAGATTAATAGAGGAAACATTTACAGCAGAGCTTAGCGGCGTAAAAACTAATGAGCAAAATAGAAAAGTAGTTAACAGCATTAATTTCGATGGCTTAGGTAAATAGCTTTTTCCCTCAAGACCAATGGCTAACATGTCTAATGCGGTTTGGTATTCTTCTTTTTTGCTTTTATAGCGTTTCATACAGCCATCCTATTGCAATAAACCCCAGTTAGCGTGCTTTCCTTAATACCTTACTAACTGGGGCTAAATTTTCTATTTACAATATTCTGCTTTAATAAACGCTTTTACTTAAAGCTTACAGCTGTGGCGAAGCCATTCTTACAGCTCGCTCTACAGCTAGTGGCGAAGCCATTCTTACGGCTCGCTCTTGTCTTTCTTACTGCGATAATAAGCAATAGGAATAACAATCAGTGTCAGCACTGAAGACACTGCCATACCAAATATTAACGAGACCGCTAAGCCTTTAAATATTGGATCTGACAAGATAAACAAGGCACCTATCATGGCAGCGAGTGCCGTTAATATAATTGGTCTGGCACGCATTTTAGCCGAGGCAACCACTGCCTCTTTTAAATCCACACCTTGGGCTAATTGTTGCTCAATAAAGTCCACCAGCAAAATAGAGTTACGCACTATTATTCCAGCGAGTGCAATCATACCTATCATAGACGGTGCGGTAAATTTAGCGTCCATAATCCAATGTCCTGGGAATATACCAATCATAGTTAACGGAATTGGCGCCATAATAATTAACGGCAAACGGTAGTTTTTAAACTGACCAACAATTAACAAATAAATAAGTAACAAACCCACACCATAAGCTATGCCCATATCGCGGAATGTTTCATAGGTTATTTGCCATTCACCATCCCACTTTATTGCATTGGTATAAGGTTGATCTGGCGCTTGAGTATAGAATATTTCCACCTCTGGATTTTGCTCTGAAAACGAACCACCAGCTTCAAACATGCCGTACAAAGGACTGTCCGTGTCGCCAGCCATATCAGCCATAACGTAAATCACAGGACGTAAGTTTTTATGATAAATAGGTTGGTCTTGTGTGACTTGCACTATCTCAACAAATTCACTTAATGGTACTAATAACCCTTGGTCATTTGCCATTTTGGTATTCAACCAAGCCTGCATATTTGCCTTATAAGTAACATCACCAGACACAATAATTGGCGTTGGTGTATTGCCCAATCTGTCATGTAAATAGCCAATTGGCTCGACTGATAACAACTGATACAACATGCTTTGAGCTTGCGCTTTTACAATACCAAGCTGCTGCGCTCTTTGTTGATTAATCACCACTTGCCATTTAACTTGTTGCGCTGCAATTGTGGTGTCGGTATCAACTATTTCATTGGTTGTATTAAATGCATTTAACAGAGCACTTGCCGTTTGTTCTCGACTCGCCTGGTCTGGGCCATAAATCTCAGCCACAATTGGCGCTAACGTTGGTGGGCCAGAAGGCTCTTCCACCATTTTAAAGTTAGCATTAAGTTTATTGGCTATCGGCAATAACAACGAACGCATTTGTTTGGCTAAGTCATGGCTGCCTTCGTCACGATCTTTGTTGCCAACAATAGTTAACGTGATCTCACCTTGGTGCGACATAGCACGCATATAATACTGACGTACTAAACCGTTAAAGGTAATTGGCGCATTGGTGCCAGCATATAACTGATAATTCACCACGTAATCTTGTTTAGCCAACTCAGACGACATTTCTTGCAACACAGCTAACGTTGTTTCAACCGTTGTGCCCTCTGGCATATCAACGGCAATTTCCATGGTCGCCTTGTTATCAAACGGCAGCATTTTTAATAACACTAACCCAGTTACGGGCAATACCATGACGGCGATCATTAATGTCACTATGCCAACAAACAACTTCCACTGATTAGTCAGCGAGTCTTTTGCTGTAATAAATTTACTTAAGAAATTACCCGCAATACGGCCAATAACATCGGCTGACTCTTTATGCTGTGTATTTTTATCATCGACTACAGCTTTACCATCAGTATTATCGTCTTTGTGTTCGCCTTTTAATAAACGCACAGCCAACCAAGGTGTAATGGTGAAAGCAATAACCAGAGACAACAACATGCCAGTACTGGCATTAATGGGAATAGGGCTCATGTACGGCCCCATTAAACCAGACACAAACGCCATAGGTAACAAAGCCGCGATAACGGTAAAGGTAGCCAGAATAGTTGAGCCACCCACTTCATCAACCGCTTTAGGAATTAACTCAACTAACGACTCTTCAGGATGAGAGTGTTGGCGGCGATGGATATTTTCCACCACGACAATAGCGTCATCCACCAAAATACCAATTGAGAAGATGAGCGCGAACAAGGAGATCCTATTTAAGGTAAAGCCCCAAGCCCAAGAGGAAAACAAGGTAATTAATAACGTAAGGCCAACCGCCAATCCAACAATAATCGCCGCGCGTTTACCCAGAAAAAACAACACTAAAATAACTACAGCCATAGTTGCAAACAGCAGTTTTTGAATAAGTTTATTGGCTTTTTGTTGTGCGGTTAAACCGCTATTACGAGTCACACTATATTGAATATTATCGGGTATAACTTTGCCTTTTAATGCCTCTGCGGTGTCCAGCACTGCATTAGCAACATCAATCGCGTTTCTACCTTCTTGCTTGGCCACACTTAAAGTAACCCCTGAATGTAAACCTGTGCTTTCAACCGATGCTTGGCCAAAACCCATTTGTACATAACTGGTTGGTTTTATGCTGGACAAACTAATGTCAGCAATATCGCGTAAATAAACTAATTTAGTACCTTGGCTAACGCCTTGTTCAGACGAGGGCTTTGCAAAGACAACTAAGTCTTTTACATCTTGTTCATTGGTTAAAAACTGGCCTATTGCCACCACCACATCTTTATTATCAGTTTGAATAGGTAGCTCTGGTGAATGTCCACCAAATTGCTGCAAAGCACTTAACACCGCTCTAACATCAACACCAAATGCTGCTGCTTTTACCGGGTCAATTGTCACGTTTACTGCATTTTGTGCGTAGCCGGTCACTTCAATATTTCGGCTACCCTCAACACGTTGTAATACCTGGCTTACCGAAGTCGCAACCTGGCCAATTTGTGTTTGGCTAACGGAAGCATCGTCGCTCCAAAAAGTAAGACTCACAATTGGAACGTCATTTATTCCTCTTGCTCTAACCGCCGTCTGACCCACACCATATTGCTGCGGCCAATACAGCTCTGTCATCACCTGATTCCAGGTTTTCACTAACGCTTCTTGACGTTTAATACCCACGGTAAATTGCACAGTAACAACCGAACGACCTTGCATAGACACACTGTAAACGTCTTCTACACCAGCCATTTGTGACATGGCATTTTCAGCTTTTATCGAAATCTGTTGTTCTACTTCACCACTGCTTAACCCCGGAGCCGAGATAAACACATCAACCATAGTCACGTTGATTTGTGGGTCTTCTTCTTTTGGGGTAATTAAAATCGCAATTAAGCCTAAAATCACAATCATAATTGCAAACAAAGGTGTAATTGGATTGTTTAGCGATAACTTCGCAATACGTCCTGAAATGCCCATATTATTCACCTTTATTCAGATTCTGACGAAAGCAGTTTTGCACCGTTAGCCGCCACTTGTTCTCTAACCGACAAACCAGACAAAATCTCTATCACCTGATTATTTTTATCTGCCATAAACTTCTCACCCAACAGCACCTGACGTAACGCATAAGTCTCATCTAACTTTACATAAACCGCAGACAAGTCACCCTGGTTAAACACCGCACTGATTGGTACTACTAATGCAGAACGCGGGTCGGTTTTAACCGCCACTTTAATAAAACTACCTGGGCGTTGGTTAAAGTCATCTTTGTTAATATTGGCTCTTACTAAAATGGTATGGGTTTGAGTATCTAAATTTGGCGCTATGGTTAAATTGCTTAATGTTTTCCAGCTACCATTACTGGTTTGTGCCAATAACGTTTTTGTGGTTTCTACATCTTTGATCAGAGAATTTGGCACATGCACAATCAGACGGTTTTGGTTTAATGCAAACCCCGTTAACAGCGCTTGACCAAAGTTTGCAGTTTCCCCCACTTCAATATGACGCGCAGTGACCACACCAGAATATGGTGCAATAATCGTTGTATAGCTGAGTTGTTGTTTTACTTCTGAGATTTGAGCTTTCGCTAAACTAATATTGGCACTAGCAACATCTACGGCGCTAGACGCTTTGGTGATATCGTTTTGACTAACAAAGCTGTCTGCCGCCAAACCTTTTAATCTTTTAAATTCACTTTTGGCTTGTGCCTCATTTGCCTGAGCCACTTTAAGTGATGCATTCGCCTTAGCCAATTGTGCTTTTAATTCAGTGTCGTCCAGTTCAATAAGCACTTTGCCTACGGCCACCTGATCATCCACATCTACATAAATCTTTTTAACTTTGGCATTGACTTGAGCAGACACCGTTGACTCATTAATCGCCTCAACATGGCCATTTAACACAACTTTAGAATCTAATTGAATACGCTTAGCCGCAACAAATTCAATCTCTTGTGTCTGTGCTGAACTCGCTATTGCGCTGCTTGCTGTTAAAGAGCTAAGTAAACTGATAGCTAAGGTGAATAAGTGTCTAATTTTCATAATAATTCTGCTTTTAATTAAGTTACTTTGACTGCCTGCCAAAATAATAGACCAATATTGATTAAATAATAGAAGTTATAATATATTAGAAATTACTAATACACAAAATAAAAGTGACCCCAAAAGTTAACGCCATTAGGCACAAACAACAAATCACCACAAAAATCACAGCCCAAACTAGCTTCACCGCACATATTAATTTCACTGATTTTTTAATATAGGGAAAACCCTTAAATAACTAAAAAATTGTATTTAACTGCTTGAATATAATCCAAAGTCACTTAATATACGCCGCAACTAAACATTGTTTTTTACGGACAATACTTTCAATATCAATAAGGATAATCAATGACTTCTTATAAATTATACAAACCTCTATTTTTATCACTAAGCTTAGCGCTTGCAGGTTGTGGCGGCGGCGGTGACGACGATGAAACTCCTGAAGTAACAACTCCTGAAGTAACAACTCCTGAAAGCACGCTTTCAGTTGCTAACCCAATTGCTGACATAGAGTTGATTTTTGGTGAAAAATTAGAGTTCAGTATCGCAGACGACACGTGTGTTGACAGTAACGGTGCCGATATTACTTATAACTTAACTCTTAGCAATAATGTTGGTCTTTCATTAGTTGGCTCTACAATAACTAGCTTTACAAGGTTAGAGGGTGTTGCAGATGAGATTGGTGTCGTTAGTGTAACTGCTACTTGTAGCACAGCTACTGACACGTTGACGGATGCATTTACCGTTACCGTTGTTGAATCTGAATTCTCGCCAACTGTTTCATTATCATTCCCATTAGCGGTTGGTAAATATAACGAAGACTCACTTGATATGTTTGGTAACGTTGAAGCCGCTACAGGTACTACGTTAAATTCAGTAACTGTTTTTGTTGACGATGTTGAAACTGCAACCACATTAAACGCAGATAAAACGGCATGGCGTGTTAGTGATGTGACAATTGATGCCAGCTCTATAATTGATCAAAAGATCACTGTAGTGGCAGATGCAACCATAACGGCAACTAGCGCAAGTATTCAAAAATATGAAGAAGTCTCTCTGACTAATGACTTATTTAAAACGACTATCTACGAAAATATTTCTGATATCGCAGTAAATGACGCAACTGATGATATTTATGTACATTCAGATGGGAAGTACTTAAATCTTAATAAATTTAATTTAACTTCAGGATCTAACAGTGCATTCAATTACACACGTGATGCAACTTATGGAAACTCAGCCATTACAAGTATTGCAACAGACTCTGAAAACTTATATTTAAGTACTGCCACTGCAGTTACAAAAATTGATTTATCAACCAATATTGAAACTATTCTTTCTGATATTAATAACGGTACAAGTAGCTCTGCTGATCCAGAATTTATTTTTGATATCAATTTTACAGCTCTAAATGGTTTATTATATGCAGCTGATAATACTGCGAACGAAATATATACAATTGATCTTACAACAGGGGATCGTAATACTATATTTACACAACTTTCTTTACTTTCTATAAAGGTTAATTCGGCAACAAACACACTATATGCAGCTGTAAATTCTCCAATTGATGACACAACAACGATAGGTTCTTTAAATGCAACGTCAGGTGTTTATAAAGAAGACTTGGCTACAATAGATGCTAAAGGCCCAATAACTGATTTTGCAATTAATGAAGTTAATAATGAATTATTTTTTGTTGACAGTACTGGTAACCTTATAAAAGTTGCATTAGACACTAATACTCAAACTACAATCGTTACTGCTTTATTTAGTGTGGAAGCTGCTTTCAATACTACATCACCTTTAACTGGTCTTCATTACAACACTGAACGTAATGTAATCATTGCCGCAGGTAGAGATGCTGACGGTACTAACAAGCTATTAGTGATTGACCCAGTATCTGGTGATTACGCTAAAGTAGCGGCTGGTACAGTTGATGCTGATTAAGCTATAGCACTAAATGTGAGATGCTGAATAAAAGCTAGAAGCAATTTGCTACTAGCTTTTTACAAGCTATCAGTTACGAGATTTTTATTACAAAATAATAAAGCCGCTGTTTACATTAATTCAAGATAAAGTACTTAGATTGATGTAAACAGCGGCCTTTTTTTTTTACGGACAATACTTTCAATATCAATAAGGATAATCAATGACTTCTTATAAATTATACAAACCTTTATTTTTATCACTAAGCTTAGCGCTTGCAGGTTGTGGCGGCGGCGGTGACGACGATGAAACCCCTGAAGTAACAACTCCAGAAAGCGCTCTTTCAGTTGCTAACCCAATTGCTGATATAGAATTAATTTTTGGTACACCGTTAGATTTCAGTATCGCAGACGACACGTGTGTTGACAGTAACGGTGCCGATATTACTTATTCAATGAACTATAGTAATAACCTTGGTTTTACATTATCTGGCACTTCAACCACTAGCTTGACGAATTTAAAGGGGTTAGCAAACTCAACTGGTGTCGTTAATGTAACTGCTACCTGTAGCACAGCGACTGAAAGCTTAACGGATGCATTTACCGTTACCGTTGTTGAATCTGAATTCTCGCCAACTGTTTCATTATCATTCCCATTAGCGGTTGGTAAATATAACGAAGACGCTATTGATATGTTTGGTACCGTTGAAGCAGCTACGGGTACTACGTTAAATTCAGTAACTGTTTTTGTTGACGATGTTGAAACTGCAACCATATTCATATTAAACACTGCTAAAACAGCATGGCGTTTAGAAGATGTGACACTTACTGACGATTCGAAGGTCACAATAGTAGCAGATGCAACCATAACGGAAACTAGCGAAAGTATTCAACAATATGAAGAAATTTCTCTGACTAATGATTTATTTGCAACGACTATCGACGAAAATATTTCTGATATCGCAGTAAATGACGCAACTGATGATATTTATGTACATTCAGATGGGAAGTACTTAAATCTTAATAAATTTAATTTAACTTCAGGATCTAACAGTGCATTCAATTACACACGTGATGCAACTTATGGAAACTCAGCCATTACAAGTATTGCCACAGACTCTGAAAACTTATATTTAAGTACTACCGCTGCAGTTACAAAAATTGATTTATCAACCAATATTGAAACTATTCTTTCTGATATTAATAACGGTACAAGTAGCGATGCTGATCCAGAATTTATTTTTGATATCAATTTTACAGCTCTAAATGGTTTATTATATGCAGCTGATAATACTGCGAACGAAATATATACAATTGATCTTACAACAGGGGATCGTAATACTATATCTACACAACCTTCTTTACTTTCTATAAAGGTTAATTCGGCAACAAACACATTATATGCAGCTGTAAATTCTTCAGTTGATGACAGAATAAGGATAGTTTCTTTAAATGCAACGACAGGTGTTTTTATATATGAATTGGCTTTAATAGATTCTAAAGGCCCAATAGCTGATTTTGCAATTAATGAAGTTAATAATGAATTATTTTTTGTTGACAGCACAGGCAACCTTATTAAAGTTGAATTAGACACTTACACGCAAACTACAATCGTTACTGCATTATTTAGTGTAGAAAATGCTGAGACTGCTATATCACCTTTAACTGGCCTTCATTACCACACTGAACGTAATGTAATTATTGCCGCAGGTAGAGATGCTGACGGTACTAACAAATTATTAGTGATTGACCCAGTATCTGGTGATTACGCTAAAGTAGCGACTGGTACAGTTGATTAAGCTATAAGCTATAAGCTATAAGCTATAAGCTATAAGCTATAAGCTATAAGCTATAAGCTATAAAAATAGTTTTTAGCGAAAAGTACCACTTACAAGCTTTTTATTACAAAAGCATAAGGCCGCTGTTTACATTAATTCAAGATAAAGTACTTGGATTGATGTAAACAGCGGCCTTTTTTGTCTTGTTGCTTTGTTCTTTTCTCCTTTGCTTCTTTGCTCCCTTGTTCCCTTGTTCCTTTGCTCCCTTGTTCCTTTGCTTCATTGTTTTTTTATTCTTTGCCAAGAGCTAAGTGTGATTTGTTAAGTGCTTTTGTGTGCTTAATAACCTAGCCAGTCACTTTCTACAAAATCACCTCATAAAACACACTTTTATTCGCTTGCTGTAATAACGTGAAATATTAATATTTTTAGCTTATCTCTATAATCACGCAGAAGAAATACAACAATAATGGATAACCAATGACTTCTTATAAACTGTATAACACTTTACTCTTATCGCTTAGCTTAACTCTAACTGGTTGCGGAAGTGATAATGACGATGCAGAAATACCAACTGAGACTACAGCCGAAACGGTCACAGAAACAGATAACGGCACTACTCCTCCAGAAGCTACTCCAGAAACGACGACGCCTGAAGGGACGCTTTCACTGGCTAACCCAATTGCAGATATGACGTTAATAGCCGACACAGCTTTAAACTTTTCTATCCCGGAAAATACCTGTGTCCACACAACAGGCGAGAGTATTAATTACTCTATGAGCCTGGCTAATAACGCTGGCTTTACATTAACTAACTTTACACAGCTAACAGGCAAACCGACTGAATTAGGTGTGGTCACTGTAACGGTTACTTGTAGTACAACTGCTGCAACTTTCACTGATGAATTTACAATTACCGTTGTAGACTTTGAAGCAGCGCCTGCTGTTGAAATAGATGCACCTAGCTTTGCTAGAGCTAATGAAACGTTCACGTTAAAAGCAGTAGCAGAAGACGTTAATTTATCTGGCTCAATTGTCTCTTATTCATGGGAAGTAACAACTGACGAGACCATTGTTTTAATAGGTAATGACACCTCAACTGTCTCATTTACTACTCCAGACACTTCAGTACAAACAACAGCTACGCTTGAAGTAACCGTCACTGACAATGATGGCGATACCACAACACAAGCCGTTACCATTGACTTAATATCGATCAATGCTCCAGAGATATCACTGTCTTTTCCATTCTCGTTAGGTACATACAATGAAGATGAAATTGATATGTTTGGTTATGCTGGTTTCAATGACCCACATAACCCTGTTACTGTGACGACTGTGTCTCTAACAGTTGACGACACGCCTTACACAGCAACTGTTACAGACACAACATGGCGGGTTAAAGATGTAATAATTACTGACACTTCAAAAATCACAATATTAGCAACAGCATCGGATGGCTTCATTAATTATGAAGAGGTCACTCTAACCAATGAGTTATATGAAACCACTATCAACAATAATATTGCTGATATTGCAGTAAATGAATCAACGGATGAAGTGTATGTGCAAGTTAGCGGTGCAAACCCTGGAGACAATCAACTTACGCGCTTTAACTTAACTTCTGCGGTTAATAGTCTTTTCACGGTTAATCAACCAGATAATTATGCCTACAGCGACTCAGCTGCAACAAGTATCGCACTTGATTCTGAATCGGATACCTTATTCGTTAGTTACTCTAATGCTATAAGTAAAATAGACTTAAGCACTGGGAATGAAACTATTTTATCGGATGCAGACATAGGTACAAATCATTCAACTGAAACACCAAACCTTGCTATTGATCTTAGTTATGATTCCACTAGTTCATATCTATATTACGCTAACCTAAGCACTGTCATACTAGACCAGAAAATTAACTATGTTATTACCGAAGATGCCCAATACCCAGATCAAAATGGCGGCTTAGTAACTGAAGTGGTTGGCGACCGACACTGGTATTTGACAGTAAGAAAACCTACATCGATTATCACCTATGGTGATCAGATTTATTTTACATATGGTTATAGCAACTCTGATTCAGGGACTATAGGGGCATATACTAATGGTTCAACTGGTCTAACAAAAACACTCCATACAGTTGAAAGCCCTGCTAACGGTGGTAATGGAGGCGCTATTTCTGACCTGACAATAAATGGAGGTGGCGATGAACTCTACTTTATAGATGGCTCTGGTGATTTAGTTAAACTTACACTAGAGCTTTCACGCAATCCACCAGACTATGAAGAAGAATCCGCTGTAACGGCGGTAACTACAGTAGTTGAAAATTTATTTAGTGTGGAATCAATTGCTGATGACACTTCACCATTAATCGGCCTTCATTACGACACGACACGTAATGTAATTATTGCGGCTGGTAGAGATGCTGACGGTACTAACAAGCTATTAGTGATTGACCCAGTATCTGGTGATTACGCTAAAGTAGCGACTGGTACAGTTGATTAAGCTGTAAGCTATAAGCTATAAGCTATAAGCTATAAGCTATAAGCTTTTTATTACAAAATATTTATTACAAAAGCATAAGGCCGCTGTTTACATTAATTCAAGATAAAGTACTTGGATTGATGTAAACAGCGGCCTTTTTTGTCTTGTTGCTTTGTTCTTTGCCAAGTGCTATTTGTTAAGTGCAGCTGTAATAACGTGAAATATTAATATTTTTAGCTTATCTCTATAATCATTCCGAAAAAATACAATAATAATGGATAACCAATGACTTCTTATAAGCTGTATAGCACTTTACTCTTATCGCTTAGCTTAACTCTCACCGGTTGTGCAAAAAGTGGTGATGACGAAACGGTCACAGAAACTGATGGTGGCACTACTACAGAAGTTACTACGCCTGAAGCAACACTTTCAGTTGCTAACCCTATTACTGACATAGAGTTAATTTTTGGTACACCGTTAAATTTCACTGTCGCAGACAATACATGTGTTGACAGCAGTGGTGCCGATATCACTTATTCAATGAGCTTTAGTAATAACGTTGGCTTTACATTAACTAACTTTACACAGTTAACAGGTGAGGCGACTGAATTAGGAGTGGTAAATGTAACTGCTACTTGTAAAACTGATGCAGAAGAAGTTACTGATGAATTTACAATTACGGTTGTAGACCAAAAAGTGGATCCTACGGTTAACATTGAAGCGCTTACTTCTACCACGTTTAAATCTGGTGTTTCAGTCGCATTAAAAGCCATTGCTCAAGATGAAAATGTATGGGGTTCAATTGTTTCTTATGAATGGAAACAAACATCTGGAATTGCCGTTACGTTAAGTGGTACAAACACAGATGAAGTCACATTTACAGCACCAGACACTGACGACAAAGTAAAGTTAGTTTTTGCAGTTACCGTAACTGACAATGATGGCGCAACCGATACAGATACAGTAGAAATCTTTGCAAGACACCCTCTTTCACCAGATGTATCAATATCATTCCCATTAACTGTAGGTGTATATGATAAAGAAAAAGTTGATATATTTGGTAATGTTCAGGAATCAACTGGCGACAGTCTAGATACCTTTGTTGTAACTGTTGATGACGTGGAACATACACCAACGATTACTGGTAACACATGGCGCGTTGCAGATGTAACACTTACTGACACAACGGATATTAACGTACTAGCAACAAGCACTAACGGACTTACGAATTTTGATGAAGTTAATTTAGTTAACAATGATGTATATGCCACTACCATTAACAATGACATTGTTGATATTGCAGTAGATGAATCGACCGATGAAATTTATGTGCAGCTATCAGGAGATGATCCTAATGATATTAAAATTCAAAAATTCAATCTAATATCTAGTAATAATAGTACGTTAACGGTAACTCAACCTACTGAATTTGGATACACAACAGCAAGCCCAACAGGTATAACGTTTGATAGTACTTCTGGTGATTTGTTTGTTAGTCACAAAGTGGCAGTAACAAAAATAGATTTAGAAACGGGAGCACAAAGTGTTGTATCAGATTCACTAGTAGGTGACGGCACTGACTTTGGTTTCATTACAGATTTACATTACGACTCTGCCAGTGATGCTTTATTTGTGGCGGATAATAGTATTGGTCAAGGAGTAGAAATTAATAAAACAACTGGCGACCGAACATCAGTAACATTCTTTGCTGACACTTCCATATTGTCCATGACAATAGATTCAACCACCTCTGAACTCTATATGGTTCTAAACAATACGGTAGGAGAGTCTGCACGTATTTACATAGTTACAAGTAATGGGTCAAGTATTGCAGGGCAAATTTTTGCGGATTCAGACGCACCACTGACTGATCTTGCTCTGGATGAGGCTGGTAAAACAATATATTTTGTTGATGCTACTGGTGACTTAATTAAAGCTGATTTAGCGAATAGCACAAAAACCACAGTAATAAGCAATTTCTTTTCAGTAGAGAGTATTGATGATGAAACGTCACCTATGATTGGCCTTCATTACCATAGTGGACGTAATGTAATCATTGCTGCTGGTAGAGGTGTAGATGGTACTAACAAGATATTAGTGATTGACCCTGAATCTGGTGATTACGCTAAAGTAGCGACTGGTACAGTTGATTAAGCTATAAGCTATAAGCTATAAGCTGTAAGCTGTAAGCTGTAAGCTGTAAGCTGTAAGCTGTAAGCTGTAAGCTGTAAGCGTGATGTGACCTCGTAAAAGTACCACTTACAAGCTTTTTATTACAAAAGCATAAGGCCGCTGTTTACATTAATTCAAGATAAAGTACTTGGATTGATGTAAACAGCGGCCTTTTTTGTCTTGTCCCTTTTCTTCTTTTCTCCTTTGCTCCCTTGTTATTTACTTCTTTGTTTCTTTTCTTCCTTGTTTTTTTATTCTTTGCCAAGAGCTAAGTGTGATTTGTTAAGTGCTGTTGTGTGCTTAATTGTTTAGCGAGTCGCTTTCTATACGGCCATCCACTAAGTTAATGGTGCGGTCGCAAGCTGCGGATAAACGAGGGTCGTGCGTAACTAAAAGTATTGCACAACCACGTTCTTTGTTCACTTTACGAAATAGCTCAAACACTTCTGCTGCGGTTCGGGTGTCTAGGTTTCCGGTGGGTTCGTCCGCGAGTAACAAAGGCGGATCGGTAATAAGTGCTCTGGCAATAGCCACTCGCTGTTGTTGACCACCAGATAATTGACCGGGTTTACTGTTTATAAACTTTTCTAACCCCACTGCAACTAACAACTCTCGCGCTTTCTCTATCGCTAATTTATTCGGCTTACCTTGATTTAACATTAATGGCATTAGCACATTGTCTAATACGCTAAAGGCAGAAATCAGATGATGAAACTGGAATACAAAACCAATATTACTGCCACGCATTGCGGTGAGTTGGTTGTCGCTCATTGCGCTGGTAGGTTTACCTTGTAGATAGAGTTCTCCACTGGTGGGTTTATCTAACAAGCCGAGCAAGTTCAGCAAGGTACTTTTTCCCGAGCCAGACGGGCCAATTAGCGCCGCAAAGTCACTGCGGCCAATCGTTAGGTCGATACCATGTAAGACTTCTATCTCGTTGGGTTGATCAATATTGTAAGATTTACGTAACGCCTCTAGGCGCAGGACTTGTTGGGATTTATCAAACATAACGAATTGCCACCACAGGATCTAAAGCGGCTGCACGTCTTGACGGTATCGCTGCGGCTAATACGCCAGTGAATGTTGCTAATAATAAGGCCATAAACACAAGATTTCCTGACACTGGAATATAAAATAAATCAGGGCCAAAAGTATTAAACACCCAAACTAATGCGTAACTCGCTACACTGCCAAAGCCAGATCCTAATAAACCGAAGAAAGCGCCCTGAAACAGAAATATGTTTAAAATCTGCTGCTGCGTTGCGCCTGTTGCCCGTAAAATACCAATTTCTCGGGTTCGTTGTACAACACTCACAGACAAGACGCTGGCAATACCAAAGGCGACGGAAATAGCGACAAAAACGATGATCATATTGGTGGATAAACTCTGTGCGGAAAGGGCGTTCATTAACTGTGCATTGGTGACAATCCAGCTTTCGGCTTTTAATGAGGTTAATCGTGCTACTTGCGCGGCTATTTTTTCTGCGGCAAAAATATCTTCTACCGTTAAATCAATTACGGTGACACCGCCGGGTAAACTGAGCAATGACTGTGCTTGTTTTAAGTCTAAATAAACATAACGTGAATCTAGCTCACGAACACCTAATTCAAAGATGCCAGATATGTTCACCACAGTACTGTTTTGTTGGCCGGTTTCTAACCGTAATTTGCTGCCCAACTGCACGCCTAAGTCTTTGGCTAACTGGCTGCCAATTAACACATCATTAGCCCCCACGCGTAATTGACCACTAACGAGATATTGCGCGAGAGGAATAATTTTTTGATAACGCTCAAGGTCAATACCAACTAAAGCTACAGACTCTAACGCATCACCACGACGAACAAATGCAGGGCCAGATACGGTAGGTGATACTGCGGTTAATAATGGTAATTGGTCTAACGTAGCTGCAACTTGCTGCCAGTTATTAATTGAGCGTAAGCGCTGCGCTCGTTTATCTTCCAACACTAGCTGTAATGTGCCAGCTGCTACAGGGGCAATCTTGTTCACTTCATCGGGTGACAATAAACGTATATGCGCTTGCGTGCCTAAAGTGCGTTCTATGATATTGGCTTGAAGGCCTTGAATTAATGCGGTTATAAACACAATCACTGCCACGCCAACGGCGACACCAATTGTGATCATGAGCGACTGCACTCGACCTTCTCGCAAAAAACTAATGGCGATATTGGCCTCTATCCAGCGTTTGGCAAAAAAACTTATCAATTTAGTTTTACCGGTAATTCGTTTTTAGTATTCATCTCTGTATTTTTTTGAGTGAACAGTGTGTGTTGTAATTCAACACGAACCTTAGTTCCGTCAGCTAATGTAGATGACGCATCGGCCAGTACTTTATCGCCAATACTTAAGCCTGTAAGTATTTCTGACATAGCTAAACCTCGTAATCCAAGTGTTACGGTTTGACGTTTTAGCTTGCCGTCTTTGACTAATACAACCTGTGCTTTACCTCTGTTTATATTCGACAACGCATCGTTTGGCAGCACTAAAGTTTTGTCACGTCGGCCGGTTTCAATATTGACCGACACTGTCATATCTTGACGTAAAAAGTCAGGAACAGGATCAACCGTTAATTTCACTTCTACAGTGCCACTTTGAGGGTTAATACTTGGCGCTATAAAATTAATACGCGCGGCAAAAGGGTTGTCTGGGTAAGAGTCTGCAATCGCAACCGCGCTTTGATCTAATGCCAACAAAGATAAATTCCGTTCATCTAAAGGCACATGAATTTCGGTTCTACCATCAAGCGCTATGGTGAATAACACACGCCCAGGTTGAATTAAATCGCCTGGCTCTGCATTACGAGTGAGTACCGTACCCGCCACTTCTGCACGTAAAATGGTTTTAGCTAGCTGAGCCTGTAAGGCGGCGAGGCGTTCCTGCAAAACGGTTTCTTCAACATTACCAGGCGCTGCGGCTGCAACCTTTAAACTGGCAGATTCAACCGTATTACGCGCTAGGTTTTCAGCTTGTAATGCTTGTTCTAATAACTCGGCTGATATAAGTGAGCGATTGGCTAAGTCTTGGCGACGTACAACTTCACGAGTTGCTTGTTCCAACTGAATTTTTGCATTGGCTAAAGCCACTTTAGCTTGAGGACGGGTGCTTGTTTCAAGTTCAATTAACGCAGACTTTGCTTGCCTAACTTGCGCCGCAATATCATCGGCTTTGAGTACCAGTAAAATATCGCCTTTTACAACTCGGTCACCTTCCTGCACATGACGCTCAAGTACAACGCCTGTGATTTCACTACCAACTTGAGTACGCGAAACCGTAACTAATCGCCCTGTGGCAACCACAGTTTGCACCAAAGGCATGGACACAACACGATAAGCTGACAGAGTTGGTCCCTGTAACCAACGGAATAAAATAAAACCACATAACAGAATTAGAGAGGCAGTGATAACTATGGGTTTATAACGAATAGTACGCAAAAAGTTTCTCCGGATAGGATGATAAATGAGGCTAGTTCAATCTTAAGTATAAAAAGGGGGAGTGTAAAACTTAATATTTGTTAGTACTGTGTTTTATTGTTTTACATCAACCCTTCTTACAGAGACACCCACTCTAAGTTCTCTTACAGGAGTCCTCTTATAGAGACACCCACTTTAAGTTAGAAGTTATTATAGAGCTCTTACAGAGACACCCACTCAAAGTTAGAAGTTCTTATAGAGAGTTCTTACAGAGACAGCCACTTTAAGTTAGAGGTTCTGGATCAATCTTAAGTATAAAAAAGTCCTCTTACAGAGACACCCACTTTAAGTTAGAGGTTCTTATAGAGACCGGATCAATCTTAAGTATAAAAAAAGGGAGGGGGAAAACCTAATCTCTGTTTTATTGTTGTACATCAATTTAAAATGCCAACGAGCTTAAATTTGTTGGCATTTAATGGAGATCAGTTTATTTGAGTTCCGAAAGCTGTTTTTCGGCTCTTTCTGAAATGTCTCTATGTGGGCCCTGTAAACAAGATAAAACTTCTTCTGGCTTCATAGTACGACAAATAGCTTCTCTGTCAGCTCCACTTTTACAAGCCGATAATAAGAAAACAACGACAAGCGTTAAACAAAGGTATAAATTGGATTTAGACATAAACTTTATTAATCCTTTAAAACTAAAATAAGATAATACTCATCTAGAGTATTACTGTTCCCCTCTATCATCCTAGAGAAGTCCTCTTTATGTCAACGTATTTTACGTATGTGGCATTCCTTTAAATAGATATCGCATATCTTTAAATAAAAGAAACCAAAAAGTCCGAACCTTCTTATAGAGACAGCCACTTTAAGTTAAATCAATTGAATCCCCTTATAAAGACAGTCACTTTAAATTAACCGACCTACGTTTATGAGATTAAGTATGAGTTATCACTTTTATTGAGCTTACATTATGGGATTTGGATTTAACCGTGTGTATGAGTTAAGTTTTGAGGTGACTTTTAGCTGCTAGTTAAAACGTTAGATATACAGTTACCTCAGAGTATTCTGATTTAGGTTTGATGTTTTATTATGGGATATTTAAGATGTTGTTTTAAGCCAACAGCCTTTTACAACTCGATACGTTTGGTCGCCGTTTTCGTTGTTGGTTATCGCTAAAATTTTGTAATACATGCTCATGACCTACCGCACCATGAAATACCTTAGTGAATTGTTTTGTGATTATGAGCCAGTTGTCTTCATTTATGTTTAAACGCGACAGTATGTTAGGTAAGTTTTCACTTATATGGCCAGCTTTATCTTCTCGTATACATTTGCCTGTTATGTCTACCAACTCAAGGTAATCTTTTAATTCAAATGGCACTCCTTTTAATGGTTCTTTTCCTGTATCGCCGACAAAGGGCATTAATCTGTTTGGTTGTTTTTTGTTGAGCGCATACTGAATACGTTGTTTTATACTAGTAAAGTCTGAGGTTTCTGGCGTACTTGCCGCTTTTGCTCTTACTGGGTTTAAATCTACATAAGCCATGCAAGAGAGTAATGCAGCTTCATCTAGAAGCGCTTGGCTTTTAAATCGACCTTCCCAGAAATGCCCTGTACATTCATCTTCTTTGTTCGCTTCTCTGGCTATGCCTTCATTTAATACACGCATAAACCAACTTATGTTCATTAAGCGTTGTCGATATACTTGAGCGGTTCGCTCTATGGTTAACAACTCTGACTCGTTGAAGTCTGTTGATTTTATCGAAGTAGGGGGATTTGAACTTTGAGCGTTAATAAAAGATAAGTATTTTTGAGTCAATAACGTGCCTTTAAACAATTTATGCCAACGAGTTAATACTTCATCAGTTGTCCACGCGTTATTAGTTTCTTCATCAACAAACAGCACTATATGAGTATGATTACTCATTACAGAAAAGGCACAGACATCAATAGCAAAAACTTGTGTTAAAAATAGCAACCTATCTTCAACCCATTGCCTCCTGTGCTCATAGGACATACCTGTTTTTTCATCTACTCCGCATAAGAATGCTCTGCGGACACAACGAGAGATGCAGTGGTAATAAGGTGTATCTATTAAACTGATTTGGCTTTTTCTTGGTTGAGGCATAGTTAAACTCGCTTGTATTGATATGGGTACAATTGAGTTTAGTACAGGTTAAATAACTGTCAAATTGGGGTGGGTGTCTCTGTTATTCAGATGATGGAACTGGAAAACAATACTGATATTATTGCGCTACATTGCGGTAAGTTGGTTGTCTTCCATTGAGCCTGTTTTATTGTTGTACATAACGTAATAAAAAATTACCAAGCATGATCGATATATTTATAGAAATGATGCTGTATTGTTAAAGTCTTTCTTTTATATTCTTTTTTGCTAATAGTTTCATCTTCTAAATATACGAACTGTCTACATTCATTTTGTATACTCTGTTTGAATATAGGTTTAGTGAGTTCCATAAACCTATTCAGAGTTAAAGTTTGATCAACTAACTTATCAAGATTTGGAATGTCTTTAGACAGCTGCGCTACTTGCTCTTGCCAGCCAAGTTGTACATGGATATTATCGTCCCTCAAAAACAATTTAAATATATAGATTGCAGTACCAGTATCATCAAGCATACATGGCAAATGAACGGTTCCATTTTTTTCTACCTTCTTTTGCAGATATTTTATTTTGTTTCTAAGACCTTCCAACTCCTTGTTTGAGGCAATATTAGAATCTTTTTCAGTATCATTACCTTTTGCAAAAGTATTATTATACTTTTCTAGGGTGTCATTAATATATTTTACTTGATTCTCTAAATCACTTTGATCTTTCAATCTATTAATAACAAAATTTAATTCAGAAACATTTACATCATCAATAGGTGCAGAATATAAATTTAAATATAAATTACTTAGTTGTTCTGGGGTTGCTTTATCTTTGATATTAAACTCATTAAGAATTACCTGGACATCATCATTTGGTTTGAGTCTAGGGTCTTTGTTCTTATCTTCTAAGTATTTTATAGTCTCTTCTATATTTTTATTTATTATCGGCTTCGAATCTTTATTATTTGCAAGCTCATCTTTAATTACTTTTATTCTATTAATACCGTCTAATACATCTTTCAGTTGATCTACATAAGCCGGGTCCTCAACATAATTTATATTTTGTGAAGGTTTATTTTTAATTTTCTGTAGATTATCTAAGGCTTTTTGCAGATTTTCATCATTGATATCTTGATTCTTAAATTCATTTTCCTGTGCATTTTTTAAAGCTTCAATTTGTTTAGCTAAAGGCTCTTTGTCTTGTTTGAGTTGTTTTAATAACTCTTTTGTAATTGGATCATAGTCAGCCTGATTATCCGTTTTAATCGAATTTAAATTATCTATGGCTTGTTGCAGTTTTTCAGTGTTGATATCTGGATTCTTTGATGCTTTTTCCAGCTCAGTTTTTAAACCTTCTATTTGTTGATCCAAAGGTTGCTTGTCTTGGTTGAGTTGTTTTAATAACTCTTCTGTAATTGGGTCGTAGTTAGCCTGATTATCCGTTTTAATCTTATTTAAATTATCTAGGGCTTTTTGCAGTTTTTCAGTGTTGATATCTGGATTCTTTGATGCTTTTTCCAGCTCAGTTTTTAAACCTTCTATTTGTTGATCCAAAGGTTGTTTATCTTGGTTTAGTTGTTTTAATAACTCTTTTGTAATTGGGTCGTAGTTAGACTGACTATCCGTTTTAATCTTATTTAAATTATCTAAGGCTTTTTGCAGTTTTTCATCATTGATATCTGGATTCTTTGATGCTTTTTCCAGCTCAGTTTTTAAACCTTCTATTTGTTTAGCTAAAGGCTCATTATCTTGATTGAGTTGTTTTAATAACTCTTCTGTAATTGGGTCGTAGTTAGACTGACTATCCGTTTTAATCTTATTTAAATTATCTAAGGCTTTTTGCAGTTTTTCAGTGTTGATATCTGGATTCTTTGATGCTTTTTCCAGCTCAGTTTTCAAACCTTCTATTTGTGTATCCAAAGGTTGTTTATCTTGGTTAAGTTGTTTTAATAACTCTTCTGTAATTGGGTCGTAGTTAGACTGACTATCCGTTTTAATCTTATTTAAATTATCTACGGCTTTTTGCAGTTTTTCAGTGTTGATATCTGGATTATTTAATGCTTTTTCCAGCTCAGTTTTCAAACCTTCTATTTGTGTATCCAAAGGTTGTTTATCTTGGTTGAGTTGTTTTAATAACTCTTCTGTAATTGGGTCGTAGTTAGACTGACTATCCGTTTTAATCTTATTTAAATTATCTAAGGCTTTTTGCAGTTTTTCAGTGTTGATATCTGGATTCTTTGATGCTTTTTCCAGCTCAGTTTTTAAACCTTCTATTTGTGTATCCAAAGGTTGTTTATCTTGGTTGAGTTGTTTTAATAATTCTTTTGTAATTGGATCGTAGTTAGCCTGATTATCCGTTTTAATCTTATTTAAATTATCTAAGGCCTCTTTCAACTTTGAATTTCTTGATACTGCATCAAGCTCTTTCTGTAAGTTTTCAATTTGTTTAGCTAAAGGTTGTTTATCTTGTTTGAGTTGTTTTAATAACTCTTTGGTAGTTTGGTCATAGTTAGCCTGATTATCCGTTTTAATTTTATTTAAATTATCTAAGGCCTCTTTCAACTTTGAATTTCTTGATACTGCATCAAGCTCTTTCTGTAAGTTTTCAATTTGTTTAGCTAAAGGTTGTTTATCTTGGTTGAGTTGTTTTAATAACTCTTTGGTAGTTTGGTCATAGTTAGCCTGATTATCGGTTTCAATCGTATTTAAATTATCTAAGGCCTCTTTCAACTTTGAATTTCTTGATACGGTATCAAGCTCTTTTTCTAAGTTTTCAATTTGTTTAGCTAAAGGTTGTTTATCTTGGTTGAGTTGTTTTAATAACTCTTTTGTAGTTGGATCATAGTTAGCCCGATTATCGGTTTCAATCGTATTTAAATTATTTAAGGCTTTTTGCAACTTTGAATTTCTTGATACGGTATCAAGCTCTTTTTCTAAGTTTTCAATTTGTTTAGCTAAAGGTCGTTTATCTTGCTTGAGTTGTTTTAATAACTCTTTTGTATTTGGATCATAGTTAGCCTGATTATTAATTTTAATCGTATTTAAATTATCTAAGGCTTTTTGCAACTTTGAATTTCTTGATACGGTATCAAGCTCTTTTTGTAAGTTTTCAATTTGTTTGCTTAAAGGTAACTTCCCTTGTTCAAGTCTATTTAACATATCTTTTGTATTAGACTCGTACTTTCTTTGATTGTTTGTCTGAATACGATTTAAGTTGTTAATAGCTTTTTGTAACCTTGGGTTCTTTGACACTCTATTTTCACTCAATTGTTTTTTAAGTTCATTGAGTTTTCTATTGAATTCTTTGCTATCTAATTCTTTTCTTTCCAAACTGTATTTTGAATTCTTAGGAATATTTGCTAGTTTATTTTCTAACCTTTTAATTTCTAGTAATAATTTTTTATTTTTTAACGTTTGTTCTAAAAGCTCAATTTGTTTGTCAATGGGTCTATTTTTTTGATCCAATTTTTGTAGTATATCTTTTGTATTATCATCATAATCTGTAGCAAGCTTATAGTTTTTGTCCAAAAGACTATTATCAAATCTTTTTAATTCGCCATTAAGGGTATCTAATTGTTTTTGTATTGGGGCATCATGAACATCGAGTTTTTGAAGTATATATTTTACTGTTTCATTACCTTTTAACTGCTGTAATTTATTAGTTAAAGCCATTCTATTTTGGTAATTACTTTTTATTCTTTTTTCTAAAGATTGGATTTGTTGATGCAGTGGTTTGTTTTCTAATTGTAAGTTTTTCAAAGTACCGACGGTAAGTGTATGGTTTTGTAAATCTTTTAGTTGCCCATATAATTGGGTTTTATTTTTTAATAAATCTTTATAATTACCATAATCTTTCTGTTTATCAGCATTTATTACATTATTTATGATTTTATTTTCAATAAATATTGTTCCTGAATTATTGTTTTTCAGCTGATTATTTAACTTTTTGTACTTTTCAAGATTAACAAGATCATGAATTTTATTTTCTAAAACCGGATAGTTTTTACTTACAACGTCTTCTGTTATTTCTCTTTGCGATTCAACAACTTTGTTCAATTCATTTATATGCTCTGTTTTATAAGATAACTGGTATACCGTAATAACCATAAACATAGCAAATAGCACTATTATTAATTCAATAATGCTTAAGTTGAAAATTGATTTATTATTCATCTGATTCTTTTTAGTTATTTAAGACTATTTTCAATCTGAGTCCCAAAAACAGTAATAACTTTTTTTTGTTCCCACACAGCGGTTTTATACTTTTATTTATTATTTTTTATCTTCTTTAAGCTCTTCAGATATTAAAGCGGATTGTTTTTTATTTGAAGTTTCCATACTTTTAGTTATGCTCTTTATAGAATCATTGAAAGTATCGATACTCGCTTTAAAATCTTTATCGAGTAATTTGGTAAACTTTCCTAATGATCTTTCAGTTGAGACTACAAGTACTTCCATCCTCTCATCGATCATTTGAGAAAACGCTTTATTTTTTTGCATATTATCTAGCAAAATATCATTCATGATACGTATTTTATGTGAGACTGATTCATTAAGAATTTCATTGTTTACTTCTTCATTTGGTATGAAGTTAGCCAAATAAATTCTAGCAAGAAGTCCTATTATAGTAGTCACAATCGACACACCAAAATTACTTACTATATTGTCTATATTATATGAATTAGAAATCACACTGGTTAAAGAAACCAATATAGATACTAAAGTAAACATAAAACCTAAATAGTAATTACTATTCGCTAGCTGCTCTACTGATATCTGTTTCTTTATAGTGTTTAAATAAAGAGTGGTGAAAAAATACACCACCATAATTAGTATAGAAAGACTTACAGTGATTAAATATAAACCACTGTAAGCACCGTATAGGCTCAGGCAAGCTCCAAGAATAAAAGCGACTATAAATACATTTTTTATTTCGGAGAACACAGTATTACCTAACCTTCTATTCTTTTGATTATTACATTTTCACTTCCAGCTTTAGTAAAATATTCTTTCCAAAAATCTAAATATATTTTACCTAAGTATTTTTCACGTCCATTTCTACGAACAAATAGCAACTGCATCTCAACATCTTTCAATTCAGTATATACTTTATGCTGGTAATTTGAGCGCCAAAAGTTTTCTATATTATTTTTGAAAAAAGAATAATCATCAGAGTGTTGTATGAAGTCTGAGATGATTGTAAATCTAGTTTTCGTCCCTTCTGCACTTCTTTTAATAGACTGATTGTTTATCATTTGTATAGTTTCAAAAATCGGAGATTTTGCAGCTACCGTATTAGCACTATCAAATTCTGTTAAAATTTCATTTAATGGTCTAAAAAGTTTCTGTTCCCATTTTTTCTTTATCATATTGGCATTGCCAAAAAATGCATCTACATCTTCACCTTGCCCAGGATTACAAACTTTCATCAAGGGTTGAACTACATCACTTACACTGCTTGTAATAAAATGAAGTTGAAGTTGCTCATCAACCGCTAAATCAGCTACATTATTTTCAATAGCTTGTCTTATGGTTTTATGCTGAATAAGGCTATATACACCTGTGACATCTAATAATATTATATGTTTATTATACTGCCCATCTATTCGACATAACGTTTCTTTATCTCTTGGTATTATTTCAGCAGAAACAGTTACAAATGTATAAATAATCAGACCAAATAACACAGCAACCGTAGACATAATTACAACAGCTAATAAATTACCACTCTTCTTTTTACCTCTTTTACTAGAAGAGCTCTTTTTATCTCTATTTATTCTAGCCATCTATATGTTCTCACTTTCACTAGTATCATTATCTAATAATTCAGCAGAGTCTTTTAGTTCTTGCACAACTTTATTAAGATTATCTTTTGCTTCACGTTCATATACTGGCAAGTTTTCAATCGCAGATTCCAATAAAGCTGTTTTTTCTTTGTTATCAGCATATTCAAATTCTATGCGTATTGGATTGAATTCTATTTCATGCTCAAAATACTCAGGACTTGGAGTTGTTCGCATATCACTATTCATTGATCTATAACGTCGTATAGCAGCCACTGCTAGACTTTGCATTGAATTTAAATAGCCATTATATTTGTTTTCTAATTTTTGCATTACAATATGAATATCTTGTATCTCTTCATACGTATCAGTAGCTTCTAGTTTTATCATCTCTATTTTTTTATTCATATCACTTAACATTGCATTTTCATCGTCAAGCAAGATCATATTTAAAGAATCAAATTCATCTTTTATTTTGTAATATTTTTTACTAATTTCGCTATATCCAGGATATGGGTCTTTTATCTTATACAAATCGATTATCAATAGAGCAAAGAACAAAAGCCCCATAAAAACAAGTATATACGACTCAAAATCAATCAAAGCAAAAGGACTTGAACTAAAATTTAATACAGAAAAGGCATAAGCGTTGTCAAAATCTATTCTTAAAGCATCTCTATAATGCCCAACGAGAAAGTGAAAACATATAGTTGTAAAAACCATGGCTCCAGTTATAAACGTATAACCTGTCTTCTTGACGCTACTTAAGCTGGAAATATTTCGTCTTCTAATTAGAAGCACAACTAAATTGGCCACTAGCACATTAATCATTACAATAACGAAAGCTTGTATAACGCCACCTAATAAACCTAAATCGCTACCTTTAGCAAAGAAACTAGCATTTAAAATTGATTCAGCGAAAACAATGGCAATTACAAGCGCCCAGTTAAGTAGGGGCTTAGTTGAAGACTGTTCTTGTCTAATTAAATTGTGTTCAGTTTTAAAATTATACAAATCTTTCTTTGCAAGATTAAACTCACCTTGAATGATTTTTGATTCACTTGAGTTCTTACGAATATTGTATTGATACTCACTTCTAAAAACTTCAGGTATTGATTTTATCGTTTGAATACTTGAAATGGCTTTAGTAGCTTTTGTCATCATCCTTTTGAAAACTGAAAACTTGTCATAAACAAGGTCATTTGCTTGTTGTACTTCGCTTTCACAATAAGAGATAATATTTCTTTCAGTTTCATCCAAATTCATTGAGTCACTATTAGGCTTCTCCTCCATTGCAGCTTGTTTAGCTGCAGAAGAAATCCTCTGAATTTGATCCAATTCATTAATCGTTTTAAGCTTAAAATCAGCCATTGAATACTTATCTGTCATTACTACAATCTTCCTAAGTTTAATTCTTGTTTCAATTTTTTATACAATCTAATAGAAACTTGTCATACGATAAAATGAAGTGAAATAAAGTCTAAGTTTTTATTTCTTTCATTACCTTTTAGTCCATTAATATTTTTCAAGCCGTTCTAACTTGTAATCATCAATATTATGGAACCTGACAATTGATTAGTAGGA
Organism: Psychrosphaera saromensis; assembly: GCF_002954545.1. Taxonomy (GTDB): domain Bacteria; phylum Pseudomonadota; class Gammaproteobacteria; order Enterobacterales; family Alteromonadaceae; genus Psychrosphaera; species Psychrosphaera saromensis. Next base: position 635,792 of record NZ_MSCH01000003.1, read on the forward strand.
ACTAGTTAACTATTTTTTAAATACACACCCACATTATTTATAACCACCTTTAACTCTTTATCTTCGGTAGTTACACTTTTTTATGTACTAAGTTCTTAGCATAAAAAATGGATGGGAATTTTTATAATATAAAGTCACCTAGCCTATTTTGGAATAATATCAAGCGGCATCATAATTGAACTTTGGTATAACTGCAATATGTTAGAAAGAGAATAAAGCTGGACATACCACGGCGGGATTATAATTTCAACTCATCCGAACAGTTACTCCGCTCTAACCTTGTCTTTCCGAGCGATAACACTTACCTGCCAGACTACCTTTAAGTTTATGATTTTAAAGTAGAACTAATGGGATCAGAGCGGTAATTTAAGTCATTCCATTTTCCATCGGCATATCCAATTCTGCTCATGATTTATTCTTACTAATTTATTTAACGGGCGTACTTTACCAGTTAATACCGATTGGTACAAGCGACTATCCAAAGAGCTAATGGGTGACTCCGTTGCTTTTATGATTTTAGATTTTAAATGAATGGCTGACCAAGTTTATTCCCTTCTTCATGAAATGTTTTTAACTTTTTATGCACATCAAAAAAAACTTGCTCAGCTGCTTCATCATCATCGCCATAGTCATCCCAAAACGTATCTGAAAATTCTATTGGCTCTAAACAAAAGGTAGCTGGCCGCGTAGTTAAATTCCACTCTAAAGGGACTCTAGAGTCTACAACACTAAAACAATTTATATAAAATTTACCCAAACTCCCATCTCTATCTATTGGAACTGCTATTGATGTAGGGTGACCATCAGTTCTAAACTCAACTCTAAAAACAATATACTCTTTATTTAATGTTAATAACGGATCTGCTCCATTTCCTTCATAACCTCTTTCTTTCACATATTTAACAATCATATCTTATCCGCCTGGTGTTACTTTAGGTTCTATTTGAAATTGCAGTTAAAGCCGAGTTCATCTAAGTGTTGTTGCAGTTTTTCATCGTCTGCTTCTGTGGCTTTAAAATCGGCTAGTACTTGGCCAAATGCGGCGCCGTGGTTACGATAATGCAAATCAAGTGTTTTCAAAACAAGTGTTCTGACCCCATTGATTGCTCGCTGGACAACATGTTGAGGTATATTGGGTAAGTTTAAACGGGGAAGCCTTGCCATCTAAATAACATCCTAATTAAATATATGGATTTAATCAAAAATAGCAGGCTATTTACTCAAATCAAATATTCTGACCCCATTGGTTCGTTAGCATTAATAAATTACTTAAGTACTTAATACGAGTGCGATAATGAGATTTCATACAAGGAGAAAGTGTATATGGATCAAGCACAGAACAACTGCGGCGCAAATCTTTTAACCAAATACGTTGTAACGCTTTAATATTTGAGTCTTTAATATTTGTTCTGACCGCTTTATATAATTGGCTCATCTGTTTGTCATAAACAGCTAACCCCTTTTTGGCACAAATTACTTTTTCTTGTGCACTTGATGCCAACTTACAATTAAAGCTAGGTTTTATTTCTATCGCAGGCATAGCTGCAATTTCTTTGATGCTTTTATTTACTAGAGTGTTTTTAGCCAAATAATAATCAAGATCGTTCCCTTTTGAATCTTTGATATTAATATCTGAACCTGCTTTTATTAACGCTTGTATAACAGGTAAAGTTGCATTTTCTGCCGCATAGGTTAATGCTGAACGGTTAAGGTATTGCACTGAAGCATACTCATCATTAGAAGAAGTTACAGAAAACAATGCTTGGTGTGGAAAGTTAGGATTTGTTTTGTCGTCTTTTTTTAATAATCGCTGGATTGCATCATAATCATTAAAGTGGGCAGCCCACATTAGCTCAGTCTTACCAAACCAATTGGTGGCAATTGAGCTCTTATAATAATCCAACGTATATAAATCTATTTCTCTTCCTATATTTTTAAGTTTTTTACGATAAGAACTAGTGGCATTATTAATACGAACTGTTTTACCAAGGAAACTATATACAGCTTGCTTTGCCATACCTTGAGCAATAAGTGGGGAGATTTTTAAGTTTTTTATATAAAAGTTACTTAAATCATATTCTGTCGCTTGCATATGCTGGCGAATAACTTGAACTTCTCTATAACTCCATGGGTCTTGTGATGCAAAATCTTTTAACATATTTTCAATGGATATATTGAAACCACAATTATGTATGTGATCATTGTTAAAGCACATTCCATCTTCATCTACCAGGGTCAACCAAGGCTTTTCAATCGCATCTTTAAAACCATTTTCGACTTTAATAAATGAACTTCCCATTGTTCCATAATAACCTGGTATATGAGTAATGCCTTCGGTCATTAAGGTTGCGTTCCCAGCATTTTCAAGTGCTTGTATTTGTGGAGATTTAAGAGGGAATGAGTAACCAAGTTTACAAACGGTTTTTAACTCACCATTATCTAATTTATATGCACCGTCTTTATCTACAGTATAAAAACCACCATTAAATTGAAAAATATTTCTTGGCGTTGATATCAAATCAAGTTCTGCATCTGGCAACATAAAAACTGCACTACTTGCTTCAATTCCTACAGGTACATCTTGATCAATGCTTTCCATATTTTGCACAATAGTCTTAAGCTCACTGTCTTCAATTATCCATACTCCATAAAAAGGGCCTCTCCAGCCTATGGTATTGATTTGCAGTACAAAGCTTTTGTTAGGTGCTGGTTTTATTGAGCTTACCGCTGTTAAACGAGATGCAGAACCATATCCTGAAAGCTTATGCTGTACACCTGTCAATGGCTGCCACTCAAACCAAGTGATATCGTCATGAATTATTGGCTTTAAAAATTTAACACGGATATCTGAGGTCTCATCTGGTGTGAATAACTTTGACTTTCCACCTTTATGAATAGGGATGTAATTTGTTTGAAAACTTGGAGTCTTTCCTTGAGCTAGTTGCCCGTTATAAGACTGTTCAAAAATGGAGCAGACAGGATCTTCATTTACCGAAAAAACAGGTTTAACATGAGAATAAGCAAAGCTAGAAAATAAACTTAATCCAATTATTAACATTTTTAATTTCATCACGACATTGCTCATATTTTGATTTGAATTCAAGTAACACACATTGATGTTTTACCCGTATTTTTTGGGTTATAACAGCTCTTGTTATAACAAGCAGCTTATAATTACCACTGCAACAATACTTTTTAAACTTTAATATTCAATAAGATAAAACCTTAACTTTCACTTTATTTTGTGATCACAAGTTCACTACTTTTCCTTGTAAGGCAGGTATATTCTGAACACATTGCTCTATCGAATTAATTAAAAACGATGCCAATTCTGTTGGTTTGGGTTTATTCGGCCACAACACATAAACTGGACGGGTAAAAATAATTGAAGATTCATATTGAAATTGTTCTTGAAAACTTTGTTGTAACTCATTTACCTCAGTCATTGGTAACAAGCCAACTCCCGCGCCAGATGTCACTAACTTACGCACTAAAGTTATGTCATTCACTATACTTTTTTGCTCGTACTGTTTTTCTATTTGGCTAAATTCAATGCCATGTAATTGCGAGTCTGAGTAAGGGACAATCAACCTATTTTTGTTACTGCAATTAATTTTAGAAACAAGACAAACCGCTACTTCTGCAATACGTTTTTGATAAAAGCTAGAGTCTTTTTGTTGACCCAAGCGCACCGCTAAATCAAACGACGTTTGGCTCAATAAAACATTACTATTAGCAGCTTCAATCACCATATTCACATTGCTTTTCTCTAGAGCAAACTTTTCAATGGCTGGATAAAGAAGCCCCATCATTAAATTTTGAGGACAGTGAAGTACAAATGAAGCACTGTCTTGTTGTCGGCTTTGTGTGACGGCTGAGTGTAAATCCAGTGTTGTTTCTGCAAGTTGATCAAATAAACCTTTACCAAAACTGGTTAGTGTGACTCCTCTAGCTGAACGAATAAATAAAGGATTTCCTAGTTGATCTTCCAGCGCTTTAATACGCTTTGACAGTGTTGGTGCACTAATATTAAGTGCCAAAGCCGTTTTTGCGTAACTGCCACGGCGTGCTACTTCAATAAATAATAGAAAATCATCCAGCATGTAAATTCCTGCAATCTTAGTGTTCTAAATCTGACATAGTCAGACGAAAGATATCCTCATAATATACAAAACGAGGAGAAAATTATGACTAAATTTGTTTTTACTGCCCTGTTTTCATGTTGTTTGTCTTGCATCATGTCGGCATGGGTTACTTACATAAATATTGGGCTTACCAATGACTTCATTAGCAGATGGGCTGTTGCTTTTATAAATGCGTGGCCAGCTGCTTTTATTGCTGCTTATTTACTTAACGCCAACGTTATGAGGGTAACGTTATTTTTAATCAATACATTTTCAAAAGGAAAAAATATAAATGATTAACATTGTTGCTTTTATTACCCCAAAACCTGAGTTTTACCAACAGTGCCGTCAAAAAATTAAAGATGTGGTACCCATTACCAGAGCCGAAGATGGTTGTATTCGTTTTGAAATATATGAAGATGACAGCACCAAACAGCTTGTCTTCGTAGAAACGTTCTCAGATCAACAAGCATTAGACGAGCATTACGCTAAACCTTACGTTTTACCAATTTTTGAATTTTATAAAGTGGCATTACAAAGAGAGCCTGAAATTCATAAATTGAGCTTAATTAGTTAGTAATTACTTAAAAAAGGTCAGTGATTAATTCACTGACCTTTTAATAAACTCAAGTAATAAGTAACCACTAACTACTTTGTAGAAACAGCTTAAAGCTTGGGTTTTCGGTTTCGTCTTTCCAGTTAAAGCCAAGTTCATCTAAGTGTTGTTGCAGTTTTTCATCGTCTGCTTTTGTGGTTTCAAAAGCGGCTAGTACTTGGCCAAATGCGGCGCCGTGGTTACGGTAATGAAATAATGTTATGTTCCAGTTTTGCCCTAACGTATTTAAAAACTTAGACAAGGCTCCTGGGTATTCTGGGAATTCAAAGCTGAATATTCGCTCATTTACCGCTTCAATTGGTTTGCCGCCGACCATGTGGCGTACGTGTAATTTTGCCAGTTCGTTGTCGGTTAAGTTGATCACCTGATAACCGGCGTTTGTGAGCTGTTGGATGATCTGATCCAATTCTTCTTGGCCGTTAGTTAACTTCACACCAACAAAAATTTGCGCTTGGCTTTTGTCTTGAAAACGATAGTTAAACTCTGTGATGGCTTTGCCGCCGATTACGTCACAAAACTCAATAAAGGCACCTTGGCGCTCTGGGATAGTCACGGCTATTACTGCTTCTTTTTTCTCGCCTAGCTCGGTTCTTTCTGCCACGTAACGTAACTTGTCAAAGTTAAGGTTAGCGCCTGACAATACACAGGATAAACGTTTACCTGTGATGCCATTTTGTTTTACGTATTTTTTTAATCCAGCCAAGCTTAATGCGCCAGCTGGCTCGGCAACTGCACGTAAATCGTCGAACAAATCTTTTATCGCCGCACACATTTCATCTGAATTGACTGTAACCACTTCATCACAATATTGTTGTGCCAGCTCAAAGGTTTTTTCACCAATGCGTTTAACTGCAACACCGTCAGCAAAAATATCAACTTGCTCTAAATCTACAGGTTTGCCCGCTTCAAGTGCCGCTTTTAAACAAGCTGCACCTTCTGGCTCTACACCAATGACGTTGATTTCTGGCTTAAGTTGTTTGATATAAACCGCCATGCCCGCAAGCAAACCACCACCGCCTACAGGAATAAAAATAGCGTCTAAGTCTCTGACTTGTTGCAATAGCTCTTTGGCTACTGTGCCTTGTCCGGCAATAACATAATGATCGTCAAATGGGTGGATGTAACTCATTGACTTCTCTGTCGCTAAGTTAAGAGCAAACTTATTGGCTTCATCAAAACTTTTGCCTACTAACACCACATTAGCACCGTGACCACGTACCGCATTTACTTTAATCTCTGGTGTGGTTTCTGGCATCACAATAGTGGCGTTTACCCCTAATGTTTTTGCTGACAAGGCTAAACCTTGTGCATGATTCCCCGCTGACGCCGCAACGACACCGCAATCCAGTTGTGCTTGGGTTAAATGCGCTAACTTGTTATAAGCACCACGGAGTTTGAAAGAATGCACGGGCTGCTCGTCTTCGCGTTTTACAAAAACGTCGTTTTGTAATCTGGCAGACATGCTTTTTAATCTATCGACATTAGTTTGAACCGCAATATCATAAATAGGAGCCAACAAAATATCGTGAACAAATCCCTGTGCTATTTTCAGTTTATTTAGTTGGTCTGTTGGTGACATAGTCATTCTCTTTTTGTCTTATTTTATAAACATTTGAGTTCATAATCTGAACTCAAATAATTCGTTATATATTGATGCTAATGCCATTTAAAACCTTGGCATTATCAAAAGCTTGGCCGCGATTAAAAGTTATCTAATAACTCTCGGTTACGCACTGCACCTTTGTCAGCACTGGTTGCTAACATTGCATAGTTTTTAAGGGCGTAGCTAATTGGACGTACACGATTAACTGGTTTCCAGGCATCTTTTCCTTTGGCTTCCATCGCTTTACGGCGAGTTGCAAGTTCAGCTTCCGATACTTGTAATGTAATTTCACGCGTAGGGATATCAATATGGATAATATCGCCTTGCTCTACTAGGGCAATAGTACCGCCACTTCCCGCTTCTGGAGATACGTGACCAATGGATAAACCAGATGTTCCGCCAGAGAAACGACCGTCAGTCAATAACGCACAAGCTTTACCTAATCCCATAGATTTTAAATAGGTCGTTGGGTACAACATTTCTTGCATACCCGGGCCGCCTTTAGGGCCTTCATAACGGATAACAACCACTTCACCGGCAACAACTTTACCATCCAAAATACCTGCAACGGCATCATCTTGGCTTTCAAATATATGCGCAGGGCCGGTAAATACTAAGTTGTCGTCAGACACACCTGCCGTTTTAACAACACAACCATCAAGGGCAATATTGCCAGAAAGTACCGCTAAGCCACCTTCTAGAGAAAACGCATTTTCAATACTACGAATACAACCGTTTTCACGGTCATCATCCAATGTATCCCAGCGGCAATCTTGACTAAAGGCTTTAGTGGTACGAATACCAGCAGGGCCTGCACGGTAGAATTTTTTAACGTCTTCGTCGTCGGTTACTTTTATATCGTACTTAGCAATCACATCTGCCAGGGTTGTACCTAATACATTTGGCACGTCGGTTTTAAGTAAACCGGCGCGAGAAAGCTCACCTAAAATAGCAATAACACCACCAGCACGATGAACATCTTCCATGTGATATTTTGGCGTTGACGGCGCAACTTTACATAATTGCGGGACTATTCTAGATAACTTGTCCATGTCTTCCATGGTGTAGTCTATGTCAGCTTCTTGTGCAGTTGCTAATAAATGTAAGATGGTATTAGTTGACCCACCCATAGCAATGTCTAAGCACATAGCATTAGAGAATGAATCTTTGTTAGCAATATTGCGCGGCAGTGCAGACTCGTCGTTATCTTGATAATAACGTTTAGTTAGCTCAACGATTTGCTTGCCCGCTTGTAAGAATAATTGTTCACGGTCAGCATGCGTTGCCAACATAGAACCATTGCCCGGAAGTGCCAAACCTAATGCTTCTGCTAAACAGTTCATTGAGTTTGCTGTGAACATACCAGAACATGAGCCACATGTTGGACAAGCAGAACGTTCTACTTGGTCTGATTGTTCGTTTGATACTTTTGGATCTGCACCTTGGATCATGGCATCAACCAAATCTAGTTTGATGATTTGATCAGAAAGCTTAGTTTTACCCGCTTCCATTGGGCCACCAGATACAAAAATAACCGGAATATTTAAGCGCATCGCTGCCATTAACATGCCCGGAGTGATTTTGTCACAGTTTGAAATACACACCATGGCATCGGCACAATGCGCATTAACCATGTATTCAACCGAGTCTGCAATTAAGTCGCGCGACGGTAAGCTATAAAGCATGCCGCTATGACCCATAGCAATACCATCATCTACTGCGATAGTATTAAATTCTTTTGCCACGCCACCAGCGTCTTCAATAGCGCCTGCCACTAATTGCCCCATATCTTTTAAATGCACATGCCCCGGTACAAACTGAGTAAACGAGTTAACGACGGCAATAATAGGTTTACCAAAATCTCCGTCTGTCATTCCGGTTGCTCGCCATAAAGCGCGAGCGCCAGCCATATTGCGACCTTGTGTAGACGTTGCTGAACGTAATTTTGGCATCCTAAAATTTCCTTTATCTAATCTTAAATTTATTATTGATCAATTTTTGAGAGGCATAAAAAAAGCCCCTGATCTCTTTGTATTTTTAATAATTTACAAAGAACAACAGAAGCTTTTATCTTTCTATTTTATGAAGACGCTTAATTACTAATATCTGCCGTTGTATAACGCCAGAACAAAGAGAAAACACGGAGTTTGCTTTAGCAAATGAGTATTTTCGATGCAGCACTGATGCTATACAGCAAAGAGTCCATAGTTATAATTGCTGATATCTGTAGCTGTATAACGCCAGAACAAAGAGAAAACACGGAGTTTGCTTTAGCAAATGAGTATTTTCGATGCCGTTATGGCGTTCTACAGCAAAGAGATAAGTAATTAAGTTATTTTACTGGCGTTAACCAGTTATGCTTATCTTCTGTTGTTCCGTTAAACAAACCAAAGAATACATCTTGGATTTGTTTAGTGATTGGTCCACGTTTGCCTGAACCAACTGGTATTCCGTCTACGCTGCGAACAGGTGTTATTTCTGCTGCAGTTCCGCACATTAATACTTCGTCCGCTAGGTACAAAGCTTCACGTGGGATATTTTGTTCTTTTACTGTGTAACCTAAATCTTTTAATAATTTGATAATAGTGTCACGGGTTAAGCCAGGTAAAATTGCCGCTGAAATTGGTGTTGTTGTTATTATGCCGTCACGGATAATAAATAAATTTTCACCAGCGCCTTCTGATACATAACCGTGGATATCAAGTGCAATACCTTCACCGTAACCGTGGCGACGAGCTTCCATAGAAATTAGTTGTGAAGACAAGTAGTTACCACCAGCTTTTGCGCCAGTAGGCATAGTATTAGCAGCTAAACGATTCCAGCTTGAAACACCGGCATCAACACCGTTTTCTAGTGCTTCTTCACCTAAGTATGCGCCCCATTCCATTGCAGCAACCATAACGTCAGTTTCTGTGTTAAATGGAACGGCTAGTCCTAAACCAATTTCGCCATAAAATGCTGCTGGGCGTAAGTATGCTGATTTAAAACCATTTTCTACTACTACGTCTTTTTGCGCTTGGTTTAGTTGCTCTGGTGTAAATGGAATTGCCATACGATAGATTTTGGCAGAATCATATAAACGGCGAGTGTGATCGTCTAAGCGGAAAATACAGGTTCCTTTATCTGGTGTATCGTAGGCACGAACACCTTCAAATACTGATGAACCATAATGAATTGCATGGCTAAGCACATGAACTTTTGCGTCTGCAAAAGGAATTAATTTACCGTTAAACCAAATTGTTTCTGCTGATGATGGAAGTGCCATTGTTATTTTTCCTCTGCGAGCCTAACCAACTGCTTGTTGTTGGGCTGAGTTGCCTATAAAGGGATTATTCATGCTAGAAAACCCCATTTCTAATAAAGTCGCCAATTTTGCCTTATCGTCGGTCAAATAGCACTGTTGAACATCAATTAACGTTTCTAAACTTTTCTTAAGAGTTGTCAGCTTTGCTTGACCTTTTACTAAAAAGTTCACTTCTGTGTCACCATTATCTAAGTCGTTTGAACTCATGTTCAGTACTTGAAAACCACGATAACGAACAATTTGTAATAGACGTTCCAACAAAATTGAATTGCTCGTACAGATTAACGATAAGTGGGCTACTGGTGTTTCGTTGTGTTTATTGTTTGTCATAATTTATTCCTAACCCACATCTTCAATTGGTTGATTCTCTGCTGATCCATTACCGATCATATCTTGATTAGCCGCACCTGGTGGTACTAAAGGCCATACATTATCTTGTGCATCAATTTTAACATGCAAGATAAACGCCCCATCAAACTCAACAAACTCTTTTATTGCTTGTTCAACTTCACTTGTCTTAGAGATCATTTTACCCGGTATATCAAACGCAGACGCTAACTTTACAAAGTCTGGATTGTCAGACAAATCGGTTTCGCTTAAACGTTTATCAAAAAACAGTTCTTGCCACTGCTTCACCATACCGAGCTTGGCATTGTCTATAAGTAAAATTTTAACGCCTAAATTAAAACGTTTAATTGTCCCTAGCTCTTGGATATTCATCATGATTGAGCCATCACCACAAACGGCGATAACTTGATCGTTTGGTCGTGCTACTTTGGCACCAACAGCAACTGGCAAACCAAATCCCATAGTACCTGCGCCGCCTGAGCTTAAATGATTTTTTGAGCTATCAAACTTCATGTGCTGTGCCACCCACATTTGGTGTTGGCCCACATCACAAGTGATCACAGTGGAACTTGGCATAACATTGGATAATTGATTTAACAAAGCCGGAGCGTATATACCTTGAGCGGGACAGTCGTACTGCCATTGATGCTGCTGTTTTAACTTGGCACATTCGTCGCGCCATGCTTGCCATTGCTGTTTATCATTAGAGTCTATTAATGAGAACTGCTGCTCTAACGCTGGCAATGCTGCTTCTAGTCCGCAAGTAATCGCTAACTCAACTTGGCGTAATTTATTTAATTCTGAGTTATCTACATCTATATGCAGTACTTTTGCTTTGGCGGCAAAGGTAGATAACTTGCCAGTAACTCGGTCATCAAAACGCGCACCTAAGGCAATCAATAAGTCACATTCTTGTACCGCTAAATTAGCAGCACCATTACCATGCATGCCTAACATTCCCATAAAGTGTGGGTAGCTAGATTTTATAGCGCCTATGCCTTTTAGCGTAGTAACGGCGGGTAATTGAGTATGTGATAACAATGCATTTAACTGCCTAGATACTTTTGCCATGTCTACGCCACCACCTATATAAAAAATAGGTTTCTTGGCATTTAAAATTAATGACTTGGCTAATTCAATTTGATCTAGCGTGATAGGTTGTACTTGCGGCGTAGGCAAATTAAGCGGCATTTGTTTAATAACGGCATTCATTTGTACGTCTTTAGGGATATCAATCAACACTGGACCTGGGCGGCCTTCATTGGCAATACGAAATGCTTGATTAATTGTATCTTCCAACTCCGACTGATCCATTACCTGAAAGCTATGTTTGCAGCTCGCTAACGACAAACCAAATACATCCACTTCTTGGAACGCATTAGTGCCCATAAGTGGTCTTGGTACTTGACCCGTAATGGCAACAACTGGAACTGAGTCTAATTTAGCATCGGCTAAAGCCGTAATTAAGTTTGTTGCACCAGGCCCTGATGTAGCAATACAGACTCCAGTTTTCCCAGTAGAACGAGCAAAACCAACAGCTGCAAAACCGGCACCTTGTTCGTGGCGGCACAAATAGTGTTTGATAGGGACATTACGTTCGTAGCTGCGGAATAGGGCATCATAGACCGGCATTATGGTTCCACCTGGATAACCAAACACCTCAGTAGCCCCTTGCTTATAAAGGGTATCTATAATTAAATCTGCGCCTATTTTCATCGTCGTTCCAACCGTTAGTTTGCATACCAATTTTGGTATTGTCTAACCCGGTTATAAGTTCAGGCGTAGTAACAAAAAACCCCGAACTTGGTAGCCGGGGTTTTGAACATTTTGAATTTAGCTCAACAAAAACCCCGACGTGAAATAATCACGACGACGTTAATAATTAGAAGAGATAAGTTTAAATTCATAATGCCAATAATTAGTAGTTTGTTACTTCGTCATTCATTAAAATTGAACAATGAAGAAAGTGTTATTCATTAATACTTGTTGAGCGATTTTATGTCAATCAATAAGCTAAATAACACTTAGTCCATTTAGTTATAATAAAATTACTTTCAGCTATTAAACTGTTTGGATCTTTTTCATGTCCGTCATGTAGCCACGTAACTCTTGTCCAGTCCATTCAACTGGGTGATTACGTAATGCGTCATTAATTTCCACTAATAACTTGTTATCAACCGCATTGTCTTCAACTGTTATGCCTTTACCTATGTATTCGGTAGTGATGCTTGGCATTACTTTTTCACGTAACAATGGAATTGCTGCGTTCGCAAATAAGTAGTTACCATATTCAGCAGTGTCTGAAATAACTACGTTCATTTCGTATAAACGTTTACGAGCAATGGTATTAGAGATTAATGGCGTTTCATGCAGAGACTCGTAATATGCCGATTCTGGTAAAATGCCAGACTCAACCATCACTTCAAATGCCAATTCAACACCCGCTCTGATACAAGCAACTAAGAAGATACCCTTGTCGAAAAACTCTTGTTCTGTAATTGTATTAGGAACCTGAGGAGATTGCTCAAACGCAGTCTGGCCTGTTTCTTCACGCCATCTTAATAAGTTAGCGTCGTTGTTGTCCCAATCTGCCATCATAGTTTTAGAAAATTCACCGCTGATGATGTCATCTTGATGTTTTTCAAATAATGGACGCATTAATTCTTTTAATTCTTCAGAAAGACCAAAGGCTTTTACTTTAGCTTGGTTAGACAAGCGGTCTAACATGTGGCTTACACCACCTACTTTCATCGCTTCTGTAATAACTTCTAAACCGTATTGGATTAAGTTAGCTGCGTAACCGGCATCAATACCTTCTGCAACCATCTTTTCATAAGCAACTACTGCAGCAGCTTGTTGCATACCACATAAAATTGTTTGTTCGCCCATAAGATCAGACTTAACTTCAGCAACAAATGAAGACTCAAGAACACCCGCTCTATCGCCACCCGTTGCAGATGCTAATGCTTTTGCAATATCCCAACCTTTATCTTCTGGGTCGTTTGCAGCATGAACCGCGATTAGTGTTGGCACACCAAATCCACGTTTGTATTCTTCACGTACTTCAGTACCTGGACATTTTGGTGCACACATCACAACAGTGATGTCTTCACGTATTTGCTTGCCTTCTTCAACGATATTAAAACCGTGTGAATAACCTAAAGTAGACCCTTTTTGCATTAATGGCATAACTGCATCAACAACTGCTGAATGCTGTTTGTCTGGCGTTAAGTTATAAACCAAATCTGCAGAAGGGATTAAATCTTGGTAAGTGCCAACCACAAAACCATTTTCTGATGCACGTAAAAATGAGTCACGTTTTTCATCAATAGCGGCTTGGCGTAATGCGTAAGATACATCTAAACCAGAATCGCGCATGTTTAAACCTTGGTTTAAACCCTGAGCGCCACAACCAACAATGACAATCTTTTTCCCTTTTAGGACTTCACATCCTGCGTCAAATTCTTCGCGTTCCATAAAACGACAAACGCCTAATTGAGCTAGTTGCTCACGTAAAGGTAAAGTATTGAAATAATTAGCCATGGGTATTCCTTAATATTTGCGCTATTCGCAAGAGTTTTTCTGTTGAACTGACTATATGTGTTATCAATAATTGCGTAAATTGATATATACTCAACCTTGTATTGCAATTAATGAAAGCTCAAAAAATATAAGAGCGGATCAAAGCTTAGGAAACGTTAACTCGTCATGGACTTAAAAGAACTAAAAGCGTTTTTACACTTATGCCAAAGTAAACATTTTGCCACTACTGCAGAGGCGATGTACTTAAGCCCATCTACATTAAGTCGACTTGTTCAGCGTTTGGAAGTAGAGATTGGCGAGCCTTTGTTTATTCGTGATAACAGAAAGGTTGAATTGACTCAGGCGGGTATTAAAACTCGTGAGTTTGCAGCCTCTACAATTACGGAATGGCATAACTTACAGCAAGATTTAAAACAAAAGAGTGAACAACTTAACGGTAGCCTTAGAATATTCTGCACCGTGACGGCTGCTTATGAGTTTTTACCCCCTCTTATCGAGAAGTTTTCTGCTTTACATCCCTCGGTCGATTTAAAGATCATTACCGGTAATGCTTCAAAAGCACTGCCGTCAATTGATAACAACGAAGTTGATGTTGCGATTGCCTCGTTAAATGATGTTCATTCAAGCAAATATTTTTTCCAGTCGTTAGCCGAAATATCACTAAAAATAATTGGTCCTAACGATAACAGTGAGCTGTCTTTGTTATGTCAAAATCCTCAAGTGAACTGGAACGAATTACCAGTAGTGATGCCTGAGTCTGGGCCAATTAGACACAAGTTTGAGAAGTGGTTAAAGTCCATGTCTATTAAACCAAATATTTATGCCAGTGTTGCAGGTCATGAGGCTTTGGTTAGTATGGCGGCTCTAGGCTGTGGCATTACCATAGCGCCACAGTTAGTCATTGATGCCAGTCCGGTTAAAAACAAGATTTTGATATTAAAACCGAATATTAATCCTGAACCGTTTAACCTTGGTATTTGTTGTCAGAGCAGCAAAAAGGCAGATCCAATTGTCTCTGCCTTTATTTTATCTTCACAGTAGAAGATTGTTATCCGCTATTTATATAGACCAGGTAGTTAACTGGTTTATTTAGCTTTCGCTTTAATTAGCTCAAATTTCTCTGGCATTAAACTTGGTAATCCGTCTTCACCGGCGAAGTGTAACGCGCCAACCGCTAAGAATACCTTTTGTTTTGCAAACATAGATTCTAACGGCGTTAACCATTTATGATTACGCTCTACAATTAACACTTCCTCAGCGGCTTCATCAAATTTACTTGTACCTAGTGTTTCTTTATAAATATTTTCAAAAGCTTGTAAGTCAGAATTTATCCAGGCTGTGATCATTTGCTTTGGTAAGTCTGAATATTGTTCAATTTCTTTTAACGTATCTAAGATTAAATCGTCACCTGTGAACTCTGGATATTTATCCGTTATTGCATTAAAAAAACTCATTTGCTCAGCATACGTTTCTAATCCAATTACTTTCTTACCTTGCTTCAGAGCATACTCTTGCACTTGTTTATCAATGCCATATTCTTCTTTTAACTCTAGTTTTGCATAAGCCATTTGCACCATAGCTAACCCAACTAGCCAAGGTTTAAAGTTTGCCAAGGTTTCGATACTCAAGTCGTTATCCACTAAATACTCTCGAGCTTTTTCGTATACAGCAGGAGATAGCACATGACTTAATCTTTTCCCTTGCGGCAAAGTTGCAGCTTGTAATAATAACCTTTGTTGTTCTTCCATACTCACTAACGATACGTCAGTTTCAATAACCACAACATCAACACTGTCTATTGCTGCTTTAATGGAATCTGGCAGGGTAGATAAACGCTCATCCCCTAAGTGAATGGTGCCTAACATCCAATCATCACCACCTGATTTTTTATTACTCCATAATAAATCTGCATGGGCTTGGTTGATTGTTAAAACCAATAAAACCAAAGTACTTAAAATTGAGCGCATAACTTATATCCTTCTAATGTGTCTTTTAAATGTTTGCTAATGCTTGGCTAAAGTCAGCGATCAAATCATCAACTTCCTCAATCCCCACTGACATGCGGATCATGTTTTCATTAATTCCCGCTTTTTGACGATTCTCTAACCCCATTTCAAAGTAAATAGTTTGAGCTACCGGTAAAGCAAGTGTGCGGTTATCACCTAGGTGAGTGGCCGATATAACTAAGTTTAATTCTGTTAACAGTGCAACAGGGTCTATCGAGTCGACTGGGTCAAAGCTAACAATCGCACCAAATTGCTTAAAGTATGTTTTAGCTTGTTGATGCTGAGGATGATCTTGCAATCCTGGGTAATATACTTTGGCAATTTTATCATGAGCATCTAAAAACTCGGCAAGTGCTTGCGCATTAGCACAAGCTCTGTCGATTCTTAACGCCATGGTTTCTGCGCCAACGGCAATCATTTGTGCCGAGTCAGAAGACAAACACCCGCCTAAATCGCGCAGCCCTTTTTTCTTAATTTGAGTTAAGGCTTGGGCATGTGGAGCTTGTGAGCGAAAGCTCGGTAATATATTGTCGTAATCACGCCAATCATAGTTACCTGTATCCACTACAGCACCAGCAGTTACTGTGCCATGACCGCCTACATATTTAGTCAAAGAGGTTGTAATTAAACTCGCACCAACCGCTTTTGCATTAAATATATAACTTGGCGTCATTGTATTGTCGATGATGTAAACCAGATTATTCTGCTTACATAA
Source organism: Psychrosphaera saromensis (assembly GCF_002954545.1). GTDB lineage: Bacteria > Pseudomonadota > Gammaproteobacteria > Enterobacterales > Alteromonadaceae > Psychrosphaera > Psychrosphaera saromensis. The sequence continues at coordinate 652,051 of NZ_MSCH01000003.1, forward strand.
CTCACCAATTCCGTTTAAGTCGGCAATTTGAGTCACTGGGTTAGCTATGGTTTCAGTGAAAATAATTTTTGTGTTTGGCTGAACCGCCGCTTTGACCAATTCAATATTGGTGGCATCAACTTGAGTTACTTCAACACCAAAGCGTTGCAACGTACCTAACACACTTGGGGTATTGCCAAATAAAAACTGGCTCGCAATGATATGGTCGCCCGCCTTTAACAGAGTGAAAAATGTGGTTGTGATCGCAGCCATACCTGAAGCAAAAACCAAACACCCAACTCCGCCTTCCATGTCATTGACCATCGACTGTAACGCATCTGTTGTTGGTGTAGATTGTCTAGCGTAAGCATGTCCTGCTTGTTTACCCTGAAATATATCCACCAAATCTTGTGGATTTTCATAACCAAACAATACCGAATTAACTACTGGGTAATGCACAGCACCGCTGTCTGGATTAAGTTTCCGGTCTGCGTGGACAACCGTAGTGGTAAATTGTGTTTTGCTCATGGATAACTACCTTGCTTAGTACAAATACAGTGGCTTATTTATTGGGGAATACTATTTATTAGCTTTAAATTTTTGTTCTAACGCTTGTGCAACTAAAGGCGGTACAAACGAAGAGACATCGCCATGATGGGCTGCAACATCTCTTACTATGGTAGAAGATATATGGGCATTTTCATGACTTGGCGTTAACAGCACACTTTCTAATTCTGAATATAACGTTCTATTTACACTGGCCAATTGATATTCATATTCAAAGTCAGCAACCGCACGCACGCCCCGAATTAACACTTTAGCGTCTTTTTGTTTTGCGTAGTCGGCAAGTAAGCCAGTAAAACCTTCTACCGTCACATTTGGTACATCGATTAATGAAGCCTTAGCCATTCCAACTCTCTGCTCAAGAGTGAACAGAGGCTTTTTTCGTGAGCTAGTCGCGATTGCTACTACTACATGTTCAAACAATTTAGCTGAACGTCTGACTAAATCTATATGGCCATTTGTGATTGGATCGAACGTGCCCGGATAAATAGCTTTTACCATTTTATTTTGCTCTTCTTTATCTTATTAAATATGTTACTGAAACCTAAACTGAGACAATAACATGACTAATCTAATTTGTGATGTGGAATTACACTCTCCGCCAAATAGGCAGAGCTTTAATAGCTATACATGTACTTTAAATGTACTCTAATTTGAAAATGCATAAGCAACTAAATCATCCTATCCGAATTATCAAAGGTACGCTTAGCTGCTGATTTATATAGATAAGTTGCTTACTGTTAAATAATAAATACAATTAAATATTAATTAGCTCTAAAGAATATTTATAGAGCTATTGATCTAAATTCACTAAACAGACACAATGCTGTGATAACCAAAATATGCGGTTTAGTGACTGTGCAGTATTATTAAATGCGGTATCACTAAATGGAACTTGATGATCAAGTGTGTCCTGTACGAGTAACAGAGTTTGAAAATGAAAACTAAAGACCGAATAATTGAAGCAAGCATTGAGCTATTTAATAGCCAAGGCGAACGTAATGTCACGACAAATCACATTGCCTCCCACTTAAATATCAGTCCAGGAAATTTGTATTACCACTTTAGTAATAAAGAAGAGATCATTCGTCATATTTTTACTAAATATGCCGATCATATGGCGATTTCTTTTGAACCGGTAAAACCAAGCCAAGATGCAGTTAAAATATTAACTAACTATTTTGATGCGGTATTTAGTGCCTTATATCACTTCAATTTTTTGTACGACAACCTACCAGTTATCATGGCACGTGACCCAGAACTGAGAGCTCAATTTGGTGTAATTCATAATAAGATGATGGAAAAAATCCATCATTTAATTGTTAGTTTACAAGTTGCTAACGTCATCAATATGGATACTAACGATATTGACGACTTGGCCAACATTATTAAACAGCAAGTTACTTTCTGGATCAGTTATTGTAAAACCAGTTCAGAAAATGCCGATGTAACCGACGAATTAATTTACAATGGCCTATTAAAAGTAATATTGTTATTTAAGCCGTATATCACCTCAGAATATAAAGACACTATCAATGACATTTCAACTCGATATCGAGCACTTGCTGCAGGCAAAACAGTTGAAGAATAGGAGCTCCCATGTTTGATTTAAAACAGTGTTACGCAGACAACCTTAAACAACATTTAGACTTGTTTAATTCGATGGAAAAATATCTACCTGTTGCTGAAACCTTAGCAACTCAATGTTTTGATGCATTAGAAAAAGGCGGTAAAATCGTATTTTTTGGTAATGGCGGCAGCGCTGCCGACAGCCAACATTTAGCCGCTGAATTTGTGGTTCGTTTCAAAAAAGAGCGTCGTGCTCTTGCGTCTATGGCTTTAACCACAGACACATCAATCTTAACAGCTCACGCTAATGACTATCATTTTGATACTGTGTTTGCTCGTCAAGTTGAAGCCTTAGTAAAACCACAAGATGTTGTTATTGGTTTAACCACATCTGGTACCAGTGCCAACATCAATTTAGCACTAGAAGCCGCTAATGAAATAGGTGCATATACAGTTGCATTTACTGGCCGTGACGGCGGAAAAGTAAAAGACATCGCTAAACTGCCTATTATCATAGAAAACAATATTACAGCCCGTATCCAAGAAGCTCACATGTTTATTGGCCACTGGTTATGTGAAGCAATCGACGAATTGGTAACGCAATAATTGAAATCAATTTTTAGCCTTATATCAGGTTTGGTATTATGAAGATCCCTCAGCGTCTACAACCTTTAGTGGAAGATGGTTTGGTTGATGAAGTTATCAGTCAACTTATGAGCGGAAAAGAAGCCACTGTTTACATGGTAAGCACTGGCGATCATATTCAATGCGCCAAAGTCTATAAAGAAGCCAACAAACGTAGCTTCAAAAAAGCAGCTCAATATCAAGAAGGCCGTAAAGGCAGAAACAGTCGTCGCTCACGCGCTATGGAAAAAGGTTCTAAATTTGGCCGTAGCCAACAAGAAGAGTCCTGGCACAATGCCGAAGTTGATGCCTTATTCAAACTTGCCGATGCTGGCGTACGAGTACCAAAACCTTACGGTTGTTACGACGGCGTATTGTTAATGGAATTAGTTGTTGATGCCGACGGTGATGTTGCACCACGTTTAAACGACATAACCATGACAGCCGAAGAAGCTGTTAAACAACACACCGAATTAATGGTGCATGTAAAACGTATGTTATGTGCCGGTATTGTTCATGGTGATTTATCTGAATTCAATATTTTGGTTGATGCTCATGGTCCTGTGATCATAGATTTACCGCAAGCGGTAGATGCTGCAGCCAATAACAATGCGAAGAAAATGTTAATTCGTGATGTACAGAACGTCACTAATTATTATGCTCAATACGAACCAAGTCTCAGCGAAACACGTTTTGCCCTAGAAATGTGGGCATTATATGAAGCGGGTGAATTATTACCAGATACACCATTAACTGGTGAATTTATTGATTCCTCTGGTGAAGCCGACGTTGATTCTGTTTTACAGGAAATATCTGCAGCGTTTGAAGAAGAACAAGAACGTTTAGATCGTATCTCCTCAGCAGACGCGCCAGAAGAATAAACCGCGTCCATAACATATTAACAGCACATTTGTTAATACCTTAACGATGAAAACCACATGCCTAGCGTGTGGTTTTTCGTTATCAAGGTGTTCGACAATTAATAATTAATGTATGCTTACCCCATCTAGCTTTTAGTGAATTTTCTTATGTTTGACTTGTCTATTTTTAACCACCTTTCTGATGTAAAAATTTTAGTTGTTGGCGACGTAATGTTGGACCGATACTGGACGGGTGACTCTAAACGTATTTCTCCCGAAGCCCCAGTTCCTGTTGTTAAAATTAGTGGGTTAGACGACAAAGTCGGTGGCGCCGCTAACGTAGCCTTAAATATTGCCCGTTTAGACGGACAAGTTACCTTATTAGGCATTATTGGCGACGACGAAAATGGCGACCGTTTAGAACAGTTATTAACGGACGAAAACATTAATTCAGCCTTAATCCGCCAAACTGAACAACCTACAATCACCAAGTTGCGCGTCATTAGCCGTCAACAGCAAGTTGTACGCTTAGATTTTGAAGAGCAATTTTCTATTGAACACGCTAAATCTCTGCAGCAAAAATTTGAACACGAATTAGATAACTTTGATTTCATCTTGTTTTCTGATTATGCCAAAGGGTCGCTAGCTTGTATTAAAGACATGATCGCAACTGCGAGAGCCGCTGGTAAAACCGTATTAATCGACCCTAAATCAAAAGACTTATCTGATTACGCCGGTGCCAACGTTATTACACCAAACAAAGACGAGTTTATTGCTGCAGGCGGCCAGGTTCATAGCGAAGACGCTATATGGCAGTCAGCACAAGATGTCATGACCAACTGCAACATTGAATCTATTTTGTTAACGCGTAGCGAACAGGGCATGTCTGCCATCACGCGTACCAAAAAAGTAGATATGCCAGCACAAGTGCTTGAAGTATCTGATGTAACCGGTGCAGGTGATACGGTTATTGCCACGCTAGCCATGATGATGGCTGCAGGTTTAGAACTTGCTGATGCCGCTAAAATTGCTAATTTAGCCGCTGGCGTTGTGGTTGCTAAACTAGGTGCTGCCACGGTTTCACCAGAAGAGTTATACCGTGTTGTGAACAAAAACATGTTTGAATCTAAACAAGCGCATTACCAAACCCCATTTGATGAAGTGCTAAAACACATTGAGTTTGCCCGTCAAAGTGGTGAGAAAATTGTATTTACCAATGGCTGCTTTGATATTTTACACGCAGGCCACGTACATTATTTAGAACAGGCAAAAGCCTTAGGCGACCGCTTAGTTGTGGGTTTAAATAACGATGACTCTATAACTCGTTTAAAAGGACCAACGCGTCCTGTTAACCCTTTAAAAGATAGAGCAACCGTTATTTCTGGCCTAGCCAGTGTCGATTGGGTAATTCCATTTGGTGAGCTAAACGGCAACCAATACGACGACACACCGTTTGATATTATTCAAAAAGTGAATCCTGATATCTTAGTAAAAGGTGGCGACTACACGCCAGAAACCATAGTAGGCGCTGACTTTGTACAAGCCCAAGGCGGACAGGTTGCCGTGATTGAATTTGTGGATGGATGTTCAACAACTAAGATCATAGAGAAAATTCAACAAAAATAAAAGCAGGCTTTTTTTATAAAAAGAATCGAGTAGGCCAAAGTAAAATTTAATAATCACTCTATTTAATTTTACTTTGGCCTCTTTTATATTTATTGAATACGAGTCACTCGGATAGTGCTATTTTTCCCTTCTTTTGCTAGCAAGAATGAATTAAATACACCGCGAGCAATAACAATTTTATCACCTTCTTTTAAAAACATACGGTCTGACCCAACCTGACGCCATTGCTGATTATTATTTAAAGTAATAATTAACTTACCATAATGTGTTTTTTTTATAGAACCAACAACCGATCTAATCTCTTGCGCTCTATCTCCATTTATATCTTTATGCTCTAAACCAAAATCTTCAGATGTTACTGGAACCTCAGTAGTAAGGTCATCTTTTAACGGTTTTTCAGCTATAGCCTTGTCATAACAAAGTAAACGATTTTGATCATTTTTAATCGTGCTACATGCTTGCAACGCTTGTGTATTAATTTTTGCTTGGGCTGTAAATGTCGCTGCACTTAATAGTGTTAATATTAGGAATGTTTTCTGTTTCATTTTAATTCTCAGATCCTTATTGTGATTTAGCAGTATAACGATGCGAAACAATTGTTCTAGGGATAAATAGTAAGATTGTGAAATTAATTTAGTAAATAAATAGACAAAAAAGCCCCGATGTTTTTTAGCATAGGGGCTTTGTTATTTTAGAGCTAGATAAGGAAACTAATTCTCCTTATCTAATTTGAAATAGTGATAGCTTAAAAAGTTACACTAAGTCAAAACGGTCCGCGTTCATTACTTTAGTCCATGCGGCAACAAAGTCTTTGATGAATTTCTCTTTGTTATCGTCTTGCGCATACACTTCTGCGTAAGAGCGCAGGATAGAGTTTGAACCAAACACAAGATCCACTCTTGTTGCTGTCCATTTCACTGTATCCGTTGCACGGTCACGAATTTCATATAGGTTTTCACCGCTCGGTTTCCACGAATAATTCATGTCGGTAAGGTTTACAAAGAAGTCGTTTGTTAATGCACCTTCATTCTCAGTAAATACACCGTGTTTACTATCACCGTAGTTAGTACCAATTACTCGCATGCCACCAATAAGTACAGTCATTTCTGGTGCCGTCAAGCCCATTAATTGACTACGGTCTAACAACAACTCTTCTGCGCTGACATTGTAATCGCGCTTAAGGAAATTACGGAAACCGTCATGTACTGGTTCAAGCACCTCAAACGATTCAACATCTGTCATTTCTGCCGTTGCATCACCACGCCCTGGTGAGAATGGAACGCTAACATTTGAACCCGCCGCTTTTATCGCTTGCTCAATACCTACATTACCTGCCAGTACGATGACATCAGCAAGGCTTGCACTATTTTCGTTGGCAATCGCTTCAAGTACATTTAGTACTTTGGCTAAGCGAGTCGGCTCATTACCTTGCCAATCTTTTAATGGCGCAAGGCGAATACGAGCACCGTTTGCACCACCACGTTTATCTGAACCTCGGTAAGTTCTTGCGCTGTCCCATGCTGTAGAAACCATTTCGCTTACACTTAATCCACTAGCCGCTATTTTAGCTTTTACTGCTTCTACGTCGAAGTCAGTAGAACCGGCTGGGATTGGGTCTTGCCAAATTAACTCTTCTTTTGGCACGTCTGGTCCGATATAACGAACTTTTGGCCCTAAGTCACGGTGAGTTAATTTAAACCATGCTCTGGCAAAAACTTCTGAGAAGTAAGCTTGGTCGTTTTGGAATTTTTCAGAGATCTTACGGTACTCAGGATCTATTTTTAACGCCATATCCGCATCTGTCATAATTGGATTATAACGAGTTGTTAAATCTTCAACGTCGACAGGCTTATCTTCTTCTTTTATGTTAATTGGTTCCCACTGCCACGCACCCGCAGGGCTTTTTTTCAGTTCCCAATCGTAGTTAAGTAACAATTTGAAGAATCCGTTATCCCATTTAGTAGGCTCAGTCGTCCATGCACCTTCAATACCACTTGTAACAGTGTTACGGCCAATGCCACGCTTGGTTTTATTTAACCAACCAAAACCTTGGTCTTCTAATTCTGCCCCTTCAGGATCGGCTTCTAATAACTCAGCGTCACCGTTACCGTGAGTTTTACCAACAGTGTGACCACCAGCAGTAAGAGCCACGGTTTCTTCATCATTCATTGCCATACGCTCAAACGTAACACGCATATCGTGAGCGGTTTTAAGCGGATCTGGGTTACCGTCTACACCTTCTGGATTAACGTAGATAAGTCCCATCATTACTGCTGCTAGTGGGTTTTCTAAGTCGCGTTCACCTGAGTAACGACTGCCTTCGCTACCACTTGGTGCAAGCCATTCTTTTTCTGCGCCCCAATAAATATCTTTTTCTGGATGCCAAATATCTTCACGACCAAAGGCAAAACCAAAGGTTTTTAAGCCCATAGATTCATAAGCCATAGTGCCGGCATACGCAATTAAGTCAGCCCAGCTAAGTTTGTTACCGTATTTTTTCTTGATTGGCCAAAGCAAACGACGCGCTTTATCTAAATTTGCATTATCCGGCCACGAATTAAGTGGGGCAAAACGTTGATTCCCGGTACTAGCACCACCACGACCGTCAGCAATACGATAAGTACCCGCGGCATGCCAAGACATACGGATCATTAAACCACCGTAATGTCCCCAATCTGCAGGCCACCACTTTTGGCTGTCCGTCATTACTGCATGCATATCTTTTTTCAGAGCCGCAACGTCTAGGGTTTTAACGGTTTCTCTATAGTCAAAATCCTCGCCCATTGGGTTAGTTTTACTATCGTGTTGATGCAAAATATCTAGGTTAAGCGCCTTAGGCCACCACTCCATAGTATTCATACTGGTTTCTGTTGCGCCGCCATGCATTACTGGACATTTATTACTAGACATATGTAAATCCTCTATCTTTCGAATGAAAAAACTTATTATTTGCACAAGCTTATGATGTGCTCTGACACCACTATCGACGATTCGTTTAATCAAATAAAGCTGCTAATATCGATTTCTGTAACAGTTTTTACCTATCAACTTGGTTTGTAACTATAAATCCATAAGTATTTATAAATAATTGATGTGTAAATAAACGCCCGATGATGGAGTAAATGTGTTCTTAATGTATTAGCTAATATATATAGCAGGTAGAAGAAATATTGAATGGTATAGTTAGTAATAACTACTAGAGAGTTGATTCATATCAGGTTAAAACAAATGACGCCATTCCATGCTCTTGTCCATTTAACATCACTGAGCATTTATGTTCACCTGCGTAATATTTTCTGGTACTGATTGGCTTTATGTTGTGATTTTTTGTCAGCGTAATCGTTTGCCCAGCCTTAATTACAAACTCTTTAAATTTGAATACTTTTGGCGTGAGCTTGCCATTGGCTTTTTGATGGTAAATCACATAATCCATTAACACAGGCTGTGCTATGTTATTTTGGTTGTTTAACGTCACTGTAATGATGAAACTGTCGCCCATATTCACCACCGTTTTCGACAAACTTATCTCTACCAATACACCTTCCGGTTTAGCATAACCAAAAACCGACAATGTATTAGCGTGACCTTGTTTGATTAGCGTTCTACAAGCGTGTTTAACCAAACGTTGTCGGTTTTTATCTACGCTTGTTACTGCATCGCTACCTGTGTTCGCCTGTGTACCCGCTAACCATTTTTTTGCAATCTCGGCCACTAAGTCTGGATGATTTTTGGCAATGTCATTTAAATGATTAGCCACACTTCTACGAACGTATTCTGTACTGTCTGACTTCAGCTTTTCTAACAGAGGGAGAGCGCATTGAGGGTTATCTTTAAATTCAGGTAATTGCATAGCCCAAGGCAATAATGGGCGAGTGCCTTCACTCACTAAACGGCGTACGTGGTAACAATCGTCATCACACCAAGCATCCATAATAGTTAAACATTCTGCAGGTTGCGCTAATAATAAATAACGAATACCAAACTCACTAGTAAAACGTTTAGTCATGAGCCTTAATGCATCCATAGATTCAACTAAATAATCTTGTCCTAGCTCACCAACATATTGAGTAAATGGCATGATCATCCAACCCGCCACGCCATTCTCGTCCGTAGTGATTTCAGTTAAATCTTGGTTATCTTGTACCGGTGTCAGGGTATTTAACAAAATAGATAATGAAGTTAAATAGTCAGCTGGAAGGTAATATTTAAGTGCTATATAAATTTGATTAGCACGGTCTTTTAATTCCCGATTTTCAATATCATCTATGGCAACTTGTATAAACCCTGCTTGATCAAACCCAATAAAATTAGCACTAACATGCTGGGCTGTTAATCTAATAAGCTCAGTGTTGAACAAGTTTTTCATGCGTTATGCTGCCTATTCCTTAGCATTAGAGTTCTTAGCATTAAGAGTTCGTAACAATTCAGTACTTAGAGTATTAATGATCCCTGCATTATTCTGCAACGTGGCGAGGGCTTTTTTGCCTGTGTTACTGGTTAATTCAGAGTCTGACAGCCACAAATTTATTTGTGTAATAAATTCAAAATGCGTATTGGCTATGACTAACCCGCCACCATTGGCCAGCGTGTTACAAATTTCTGGATTGTTGTAAACATGTGGTCCCATGATGATAGGTTTAGCAAATGCGGCAGCTTCTATTGGATTGTGGCCACCACGTTCTGCAAACGAACCGCCAACAAATGCAATATCACAAACACCATATAATTTACTTAACTGTCCCATTTGGTCACCCAATAATACGTCGGTTGTGGTTTCAGCCGACTCAGACTCACTCATTTTAACTACGCTGAGTTGTTGTGAAGTTAAGTATTCAAAAACAGGTATAAAACGTTCTGGATGTCTTGGACATATTATTAGGATTAAATCTGGATATTGGCTTTTAAATTGTTGGTAGGCTTCTACCAATAAGCTTTCTTCACCTTCATGGCTGCTGCCAACAATGATCACCTTACGCTTAGTTAAATTTAAAGCGTCTCTTAATTCTTGTGCTGCACTCATGTCAGCAGGCTCAATATCAAATTTAATATTGCCTAATAAAGATAACTTATCTGGATTGATGCCCATGGCGAGGTAGTTATCAAAGTCGGTCTGATTACGTGCATACACTTGATGTAATTGCTGGATCATAGGCTCTGACAATGACGTCAATTTTTGATAACCACGTCTGGTTTTGTCGGTTAATCTCGCGTTAACAATACACACAGGCAGCTGTATTTTATGACCTTGTTTATTTTTGTACTTGTAACACTGATTAATTAAATTTGGCCACAACTCTACTTCCATAATAATCACTAAGTCAGGTTGAACCTGTTTTAATAATGATGACATTAGCCAAGGCAAATCTACCGGTAAATAGGTGTGGCTGACTTTAACTTTAAGCGCTTTATCTAGCAGACGGAATAGTTGTTCTTTGCCGGTTTTGGTATTTGTGGTGACGACAAAACTTAATTCTGTGTCACTGCTGTTATCCACGTCATTTGACGCTAATAGTTTTTTTATCAGGGGAATTGCGGCAACCACTTCACCCACTGATGCACAGTGGATCATGACTCGTTTATTTTGTGTGTTTTTATCTAGCGTTAAGCTTTTACCGACTAAACCGTATTTTTGTCCCCAAAACCAATCGCGCTTTTCGTTCCCTTTAAGTGGCTTGCGCACCAAAAAAAACGTGGCCTGTTTGACTAACGCGGCAACCCACTTTGTTAAGTCAACTAACAGGAATATTACTAATAGGAAGTTATAAAGCAGCAGAGTTAACTGTCGTTTAATTGGACTTGTTTTTCTGCCGTTTATTAACAAATTCATTTAGCGTAACCCAGTAACAGCTGTTGCCATTTGGCATCGCTGAAGTGGAATTTTTTATTTATGGTTGGATTTTCTGCTTTGTCTTTTTCTTTACGTAACGAGCGCAATAAACGATTTAGGTTAGCCTGTTGCCAAAATATCGCTGGCGCATTAAATTCCGGCTCTCTGAATTCACAGCGATCAAAATCAATTAAAAATACCTTACCGCTATTATCTATCATGATGTTATGAATATTAAGGTCACTATGGCAAACACGCGCTTGATGAAAACGTTTAATGGTTGCACCAATATTTTGCCAGACATCATCTGACAAGTCTTCAGCTAGTAACCAATGAAAACCATCTTTAGCATCGGCAATTTTTTCAATTAAAATATCGTTTCGACACCATAAACCCGCTACTTTCGTTACCATTGCGGCAATAGGGTTTGGCACAGGTAACCCTAGGTCGACCATTTTTTGTAGCATAGTGAGTTCGGCAATACTGCGGGTCTTGTTTAATTCTGTGTATAAAAACTCATCATGTAATATTTTACTGACTAAGCCACCGCGATAATAATGGCGTAAAACAAAATGTCGTTCTGGCGAAGATGACCCGGAGTCGGCATTGTATTTAATAAAATAAGTGGTGTTGCGGCCTTTAGATTCACCAGTTATTGCTCTTTTACCCGACCAGTAGTCAGCATTAAACCAATCACTAGTTACTGTGTCTTCCAAGCTTGGGTGAGCGAAAATAGTTTGATTTTTTTCGATAGTTTGACGCCATAATATAGCGGTTGAATCTGATAACAAAACGACTTCTTACAAGTTTTAAGTTGGAATAGTGCAAATCATACATTAGCATGACCGTCTTAAGCCAATTTGATTTGATTTTTGTTGTTTGTTTTTTGATAGGAGTTGCTGTGTCTTTACAATCTATATGTGTATTAAGGTTATCCGCCATTGGTGACGTATGTCACGCTGTTGCTGCGGTACAGGCTATTCAAAGAAAACATCCTCAAGCTAAAATCACTTGGATAATTGGCAAAATTGAAAAAATGCTATTGGATGGTTTACCAAACGTTGAGTTTGTCGTTTTTGACAAATCAAAAGGTAGAGGCGCTTTTAAACAACTCCAACAAGATTTAGCTGGCAAAGAATTTGATGTGTTATTGCACATGCAAGTTGCCCTTAGAGCAAACTGGGCAGCAAAGTATATTAACGCAAAACGCAAAATTGGTTTTGATCGTGACCGAGCTAAAGAACTACATACATTGTTCACTAAAGAACGTATTGCGCCGCAAATCGAACCGCACGTTTTAGAGGGCTTTTTTGGCTTTGCGCAAAAATTAGGTGTGTCGCTTTCTGAACTAGACCACTTAAGCTGGAACATTCCAGTTTCTGATGACGATATTACATTCGCCAATAGCCACATTGCTCCAAAATCTAAAACCTTTGTGATATCTCCAGCTGCCAGCAAAAAAGAACGTAACTGGTTACCAGAGCGTTACGCTGCACTTGCCGATTACGCAGCAGATAAAGGTTTTAAGGTTGTTTTATGTGGTGGTCCAGCACCAATTGACCGAGAGTTAGGTGATGCAATTCAAGAATACGCTGAAACTGAAATAGTAGATTTGATTGGCAAGACTAGCTTAAAACAAATGTTGGTTTGCTTAAAAAATGCATCGTTAGTATTAGCACCAGATACCGGCCCTGCGCATATGGCCGTGACACAAGGTACGCCTGTGCTGGGTATTTATGCCCATTCAAATCCAAAACGTACTGGCCCTTATTTATATCAAGATTATGTTACTGAGGTTTACCACAGAAATTTATTCCTGCAAAAAGGTGACAGCGCCGAAAATTTAAAATGGGGAGTGCGTGTTAAAGGTGCTGAATTGATGGGACAGATCATGGTAGATCAAGTGAAAATTCAGTTTGATCGATTAGTACAGGACTTTGAACTTTAATGTCTCAGCCTCAGCCTCAAACTCAAACTCAAAAAAAATCAACCCCTGCAACTCAAGCTAAAAAGCATGAAACTCAAAATAATGAACCTAGCAAAACATTATTTTTAGACCGTGATGGTGTAGTTAATGTTGATCATGGTTATGTGTCACAACCAAAAGATTTTGAGTTTATTGATGGTGTTTTTACTGCCTGCAAACAGTTTCAAGACGCAGGTTATAAAATTGTGATCATCACCAATCAGTCTGGAATTGGCCGAGGTTATTATTCAGAACAAGACTTTCATGCTCTAACTGACTGGATGGTGGCTGAATTTAAAAAGAATAATGTAGATATTTTAGCAGTTTATTACTGTCCGCATCATCCTGTTAAAGCCAATGCACCATATTTACAAGAATGTGACTGCAGAAAACCACAACCAGGCATGTTATTACAGGCAATTAACCAGCATAACCTAAGCCCAAACAATTCTATTATGATTGGCGATAAAGCGTCAGACATGCAAGCGGCAAGTGCAGCAGGCATAAAACACAAGTACCTAGTTAACTCTGGCCAGTCCTTTTCGTCAGAAGTTGAAGAATTGGCAGATGCTGTTTTTGCTGACTTACCAGCAGCAGCAAACTCAATATTGTTATAGCCCAAGTAACGTTATCAGAGCCTAGTTTTGCTCATTCCAAAAATTCATTAATGCCAGATGACTATTAATAATAACGCCTAACACTAAACACATTTGCAAAATGGGATGTTAATAGTAACTATTATCATTTAACACTTTGGTTAAAAAGGTATATTATGGCCTTTCTTCTTTTGAATTGAGGTTTTTATGACATTGTGGGAATTAAACAAAGGCGAAACTGCAAATGTTTCACACCTTTGGGAACATTTAGATGATTCTGTCAGTACTCGCCTAGTAGAAATGGGGTTTGAAACTGACCAAAACATTACATGTTTACGTAGAAGCGTGTTTGCTGGCCCTTTAGTTATTCAAATTGGTGATTGTGTTTACTCATTAGAGCAAAAAATCGCTGAACAAATATTCATCTCGACTCAAGAAACTATCTCATAATGAAAAAAATTCTCCTTGTAGGTAAACCTAACTGTGGCAAAAGCCTATTATTCAATCAACTTACTGGGTTACGACAAAAAGTCGCTAACTACCCGGGTGTAACCGTTGAAATCAAAAGCGGAAGAATGGCTGAATATGAAATCATCGACTTTCCTGGTACATATTCTTTAAACACCTTATCAATCGACGAAAAAGTGGCTGTTGAGCAGTTAACCTCGCGCGTAAAAGATGAAGAAACTGAGCTGGTAGTTTGTGTATTAGACGCGACCCGTTTAGAACGTAGTTTAGTGTTTGCTTTACAAGCACAACAATTAGCCATTAAAGAAAATAAACAGATAGTGTTTGTTTTAAACTTTATTGATGAAGTAAAACGTTTTGGCCACAACATTGACCTTGACGGTTTATCCAGAGAATTAGGTGCGCCAGTTTACGCTTTGTCGGCTCGCTCTCTTGATGGTATTGCTGAATTTAAAGACGCGTTACTAACTGCAGAATATAAAAACTTTCCTGTTCAAGCGCCAAGAGCCCCTTTAGAGACCACCAAGCAGTTTGTTGATTTTAGCCGTTCATTAGCTAAAACCTATGCTATGAATAAAGATGTGGTACTAAGAAATCAAAACAGAGTAGACACCTTTTTACTTAATAGCTTTTTAGGCGGCTTTGCCTTTTTAGCGATTATGTTTGTGCTGTTCCAGAGTATCTTTACCTGGGCAACGCCACTTATGGATGGTGTAGAAACCATTATTGCTAGCTTTGCTGGATTTGTAACTCAGTTTACTGGCGAAGGCGTAGTCACCGACTTTTTGAATGACGCTATATTTGGTGGTGTGGGTTCATTTTTAGTTTTTGTTCCACAAATCATGGTACTTACTTTTGTTATTGGCTTGTTAGAAGACAGTGGTTATTTGGCGAGAGCTGCATTAATTTGTCATAAACCATTAAGTTATTTTGGTTTGTCTGGCCGTAGTTTCATTCCTTATTTATCGGGTCACGCCTGTGCAATACCTGCAATTATGGCAGCAAGAACCATAGAATCTCCGCGTAAGCGTTTGATCACTATGTTAACAATCCCATTAATGTCTTGTTCTGCGCGTTTGCCTGTTTATGCATTATTAGTGTCGGTCTTTATTCCGTCTGATCAATACTTTTTAGGCTTCTTTAACATGCAAGGTTTGACGTTCTTTGGCTTGTATATGTTTGGCATAGTCACTGCGCTTATTATCAGTGCGCTGTTAAGCCACTCAAAATCTACTGAGCAAGAACAGTCTGAAATGCCATTTATTATTGAATTACCAAGTTACCGTTTACCGCATTGGAAACCGCTTTATCACCGAGTGATAAACAGTGGTCAGCAATTTATTAAACGCGCTGCGCCAGTTATTTTTATGGTTGCCGTTGGTATTTGGGTGTTGGGTTATTTCCCACTAAACGCAAGTTTAGAAGAGTCTTGGTTAGGCAGCATTGGTCACTTTATTGAACCTGTATTTGCTCCACTTGGATTAGATTGGCGTTACGGTATTGCGATATTAATGTCTTTCTTAGCCCGCGAAGTATTTGTAGGCGCCCTTGGTACCTTATACGGAATGGAAGGCGCTGATGAAAACATTGCAGGCCTTGCACAAAACATAATGAACGACGGTTTACCGTTAGGCACAGGCATAGGTTTGTTATTGTTTTATGTGGTGGCATTACAATGTGTAGCGACCGTAGCAACATTAAAAGCAGAAACAGGTAATGCTAAATTATCTTGGGGTTTATATGCCGCATACGGCATCCTAGCTTACATTTTAGCTTTCTTAGCCAATACCTTTATCTAAGACTTCATATAATTATCAAAGTCATAAATCAAAGGAGTCAGAGTAAATTAAATTTTACTCTGACTTTTTAATGTCTAAAATAAACTCTCTCATACAAAGACAAATACAAAAGTTTAATAAGGATCTAATAAATGGAAAAGAGACTCAGTGCATTCAACTGGATAACCCTTGGTGTGTGCTTTATTGTTGCATTATTTGGTTTGGCTCAGTTAGGCTTTTTAATTGGTTATATGGCATTTGCACAAGAGCTAAGCCTAGATAAAATTGGCTACACACCAATTGCTTCTGTTTTTGCTGGAGTGGCTGCGGTTTACCTATTTATTCGCACCATAAAAAATACCAATTCAAGTACCGACATTAAAAGCCAAGACTAAACCTGAAATAGCCGATGAAATAGAAGCTTCAATAAAGGCTAAGCACCAAAATCAACACGCGTAGCAATCGCTCACTATTAAATTGTTATTTGTATAAGGATAGTATGAAGTATTTATCAAGCATTTTGGTGTTGTTAATCGCCGTTCAACTTAACGCTCAAGAGATCAAAGTTAACCCGGGTAAGTATTCTGATTATTATCATATGAAATACGAACTTACCTCAGGCAATTATTCGGTAAACACTGAGTACGGATTTAACCAAGGCGGTCAATTCGAAGTCTTTGTCCCAAAAAAGTATTTTCCAATTGCAGCTCCAGCTTGCAATGAAAACATCATAATTCGTATGTCTTACTCTAACTCCGAAGAACGTAAACGTGCTCTTTACAATGAATTATTATTGTCAAAAACGATTACCGTTACATTAGAGTTAAACCCTTATATTAAAGTCCTAAACAAAGATCCGTTAGAACTTGAGTTACAGCATTGTAATGTATTTTTCAGACATAAAGCGGGTGACTACTTCGACCAGCTTTAGTGGTTCTCACTTAAAGTGGATGACTTAGTTATTTATGAGAGGTGACATATGAGAGTTGTTTCATTTACAGAAGCTAGAAATGAGCTTAAATCGGTATTAGATCAAGTTGTTGATGATGCCGATTATACCGTCATCACTCGAAGGGATGCTGAAGATGCCGTCGTCATGTCTATGGATCATTACAATAGCTTAATGGAAACGGTTCATTTACTGAAATCGCCAGCTAATGCAGCTCATTTAGCAAAGTCGATTGAGCAATACATGTCAGACAAAACAAATGAACGAGATATCATTGATGTCTAGAAAGTTGGCATGGACTGATGAAGCTTGGAACGATTATATCTATTGGCAAGGCCTAGATAAGAAAATACTAAAGCGAATTAATAAGCTAATTAGTGATACCAAACGCTCACCATTTGAGGGTATTGGAAAGCCTGAACCGTTAAAAGAAAGTTTATCTGGCTTTTGGTCTAGACGTATCGACGAAACAAATCGTTTAGTCTGTGCAGTAACAGACTCTCACCTAACCGTACTTTCATGCCGATATCATTATTGAGTGTTCGATAGCTAATAATCATGCTTAAGTTAAATCAGTCTTGGTCATATAAGCACAGCCTTCCATTGGCATCTCTTGGGGATAAATAGCTTCAACAAAGCCTAATTTTTCATATGCGCTTTTAGCTTTATGGTTGTCGTTAAACACAAATAAAGATAGCTCGTTTACCTTTAAATCTGCACAGCCTTTGTCGGCTAACAACGAAATCAAATCCGCTATTTTGTTTTGTCCTCTGCAATCAGGATTGATGACTAAACGGCCAAAATGACAGCGTCCTGCACGTAAATAATACTGACCAAAACCCACCAATAAATTTCGTTCAACATCAGTCGCTGGCTCTGAATATTTTAAACAGAAAGACGGTAAACGCTCCATGCTTAAATCAGCTTTAAATGTGGCTTGGTCAAATGGATACCGGAATTTAGGGCCTGACCAAATTCTTAAGTTTTTTTCATCCACAAACCACTGACTCATTTGCGCTAATTCTTGATCCGTTGGCGTTGTTAATTTCATTTAACACCCTCCAGTTACATCAATTATTGAGCCAGTGGAAAAAGAAGATTTGTCACTGGCTAGCCAGTATATGGCTTCTGCTACCTCTTCAACTTCTCCGCCTCTGCCTAACGGGATATTGGTTTTTAATCTGTCTACTCGGTTTGGATCGCCGCCATCTGCATGCATGTCGGTATAAATTAATCCAGGGCGTACACCGTTCACTCTAATACCTTGTGCTGCCAGCTCTTTTGATAAACCAACCGTTAACGTGTCTATGGCACCTTTGGATGCAGCATAATCAACATATTCGTTGGGTGAGCCTGTTCTTGCTGCGCCAGAAGATACATTTACTATAGTGCCGCCACTGCCGCCAAACTCTAAAGACATACGCTTAATTGCCTGTTTGCTACATAAAAAATAGCTGGTGATATTGGTAGTTAATATGTTGTTAATACGCTCCGCGCTCATATCTTGCACGCGCATTTGAGATTGTAAAATCCCAACGTTATTTACTAGCGTCGTTATGGCTCCAAGCTGCTGATCCACTTGTGTAAATAAGTGCTCAACCTCCTCTTCTTTGGAGACATCAGCTTGAACACATATACACTTTACGCCAAACGCTCTAACATCTTTGGCGACTTTTTCAGCGGATTCATGATCATTATGGTAGTTAATACATATGTCATAACCTTGCTCAGCAAAAAGCTTGGCTGTGGCAGCGCCAATCCCTCTGCCAGCACCGGTAATAACCACAACTTTGTTAACATTCATCTACTTACACCTAGTTAATATTGAGCTAATTAATTTACTATCTCATTTAATCTGAATTAGTTATAACCCTTATGGATGTAAATTAACATTACAGATAAAATACGCGCACTTATTCATGGTATGTGTTTAAGCTATTGTGATTGTGCAGTTAACTGCACAAAATCTAATAATCATGATTAGCAAAATTAGGTCTAGAACAGCCTGTTTTACTGTACTGGATGAATTTATCCGATACAATCCATGGCATTGTAGAATAGTCATCTATTCTTGGACTAATCCCTAAAATAATTGTTAAAAGAGTTGATGAAATAATTTCAAAATCAACTCAAATTGGAGAGACTAATATGCGTGCAGCCGGTTTTTTTAAACACCTTCAACAAGAAATTGAACAAGTAAAACTTGATGGTTTGTATAAGTCTGAACGTATTATTACGTCACAACAAAAAGCCAGTATTGATGTTAATGGCGAACAGGTTTTAAACTTTTGTGCCAACAACTATTTGGGATTAGCGAATCACCCAGACCTAATTAAAGCCGCTCAAGAAGGCTTAGATGCGCACGGTTTTGGTGTTGCCTCTGTTCGTTTTATTTGTGGTACGCAAGATATTCATAAAACATTAGAAGCTAAAATTAGTGAATTTTTACAAACTGAAGACACGATTTTATATGGTTCATGTTTTGATGCTAACGGCGGTTTGTTTGAAACTATTTTAGGTGCAGAAGACGCAATTATCTCTGACTCGTTAAACCATGCTTCTATCATCGACGGTGTACGTTTATCTAAAACCAAACGTTACCGTTATGCCAATAACGATATGGCAGACCTAGAAAAACAATTACAACAAGCCGTTGCTGATGGCGCACGTTTTAAATTAATTGCTACTGACGGCGTATTCTCAATGGATGGCGTTATTTGTGATCTTAAAACAGTATGTGACTTAGCAGACAAATACGATGCACTCGTCATGGTAGATGACTCACACGCAGTTGGTTTTGTTGGTGAAAATGGTCGTGGTACACCTGAATATTGTGGCGTGATGGACCGTGTTGATATCATCACAGGTACATTAGGTAAAGCATTAGGCGGTGCGTCTGGTGGTTATACAACGGGCAAAAAAGAAGTGGTTGAATGGTTACGTCAACGCTCTCGTCCTTATTTATTCTCTAACTCTGTTGCACCTTCAATTGTTAACGCGTCGATTAAAGTGTTAGAAATGTTAGCAACTGGTTCTGAGCAACGCGACCAACTTTGGTCAAACGCGGCTTACTTCCGTGAGCAAATGGAAGCCGCTGGCTTTACCTTAGCAGGTAAAGATCATGCCATTATTCCAGTTATGTTAGGTGACGCTCAACTAGCGTCAGATATGGCAGACAAGATGCTACAAGAAGGCATTTATGTTGTTGGTTTCAGTTTCCCAGTTGTACCAAAAGGCCAAGCGCGCATACGCACGCAAATCTCCGCTGCACATAGTAAAGAGCAACTTGATAAAGCCATTGCTGCCTTTATCAAAGTAGGCAAAGAATTAAAGATTATTAAGTAAGATGACGATGATAAATAACATGACAATGAAAGCATTAGCAAAAACAAAGTCTAAAGTTGGTATTTGGATGACTCAGGCTGAAAAGCCAGTCATGGGTCACAATGACTTATTAATTAAAATCCGTAAAACCGCAATTTGCGGAACTGACATGCATATATATAACTGGGATGATTGGGCAAAAGCGACCATTCCAGTACCTATGGTTGTTGGCCATGAATACGTTGGTGAAGTGGTAGACATGGGCCAAGAAGTTCGTGGTTTTACAGTTGGTGACCGTGTATCTGGTGAAGGCCATATCACTTGTGGTCATTGCCGTAACTGCCGCGCGGGTCGTGTGCATTTATGCCGAAATACTGTTGGTGTGGGTGTTAACCGTGAAGGCTCTTTTGCTGAATATTTGGTTATTCCTGCGTTTAACGCATTTAAAATCCCTGACAATATCTCTGATGAATTAGCCTCTATCTTTGACCCGTTTGGAAACGCAGTTCATACCGCGTTATCTTTTGACTTAGTGGGTGAAGATGTATTAATTACGGGTGCAGGTCCAATTGGTATTATGGCCGCGGCGGTAGCTAAACATGTTGGCGCACGTCATGTTGTGATCACTGACGTAAATCCATACCGTTTAGAATTGGCTAAAAAAATGGGTGCCACTCGCGCAGTTGATGTGTCCAAACAAAAGCTAAAAGACGTAATGAATGAGCTAGGCATGACAGAAGGCTTTGACGTTGGTTTAGAAATGTCTGGCGTACCTACTGCTTTTAACGACATGTTAAATAACATGAACAATGGCGGAAAGATTGCCATGTTAGGTATTCCTCCGTCAGATATGGCGGTAGATTGGAATCAAGTGATCTTTAAAGGCTTGGTTATTAAAGGTATTTACGGCCGTGAAATGTTTGAGACTTGGTACAAAATGGCCAGTTTAATTCAATCTGGTTTGGATATATCGCCTATCATTACTCACCAATTCCCAATAGACAAATTCCAAGACGGTTTTGACACTATGGGTTCTGGT
This sequence comes from Psychrosphaera saromensis, assembly GCF_002954545.1. Lineage (GTDB taxonomy): Bacteria > Pseudomonadota > Gammaproteobacteria > Enterobacterales > Alteromonadaceae > Psychrosphaera > Psychrosphaera saromensis. The sequence continues at coordinate 673,220 of NZ_MSCH01000003.1, forward strand.
CAGTCTGGTAAAGTCATCTTAAACTGGGACTAGCCCTTGTCTTGTCCTTAAAGATAAAAAGTGCAAAGTAATTAACTTTGCACTTACCCTCCAACTTTCCTTAATCAACAGCTCCAGCTCCATTGATTTTTTATTCTAGTTATAAAACATTTCAAATAGTTAGGTATATCCCCTATTGATACTAATGCACAATAAACTTAATGTTTGGTTTGTTAAAAATTTCGTATCATACCTACTAATAAAAAGTGAATAGTCACATACTTTCCTTATTCCCTAAGTAGCTATGGCAGTAAAAGTAAAAAAGGGTTTAACATTCAATGGATAGTATCGCTTTTATCTTAAAAATCATCGTTCTGATCATCTCAATTTTTGCCTTGTTTTCTTATTTCACTTCCTACAAAACGACTTCAAAAAACGCCACTAATTTAGCCAAACAAATTAATGCGTTGGAAGATGATGAGCAAGAATTTGAATTAACCGATGAACAAGAAATCGCAGCGCTTAATAAACTTTTTGGTTTAAAGTTGGAAGAACCCGTTAAAGCATTTGAAATGCCTATCGTGGGTGAAATTTCCATTCAGAGTATGTCTACATCTTCTGGTACAAGCAGCCTGTTAGTGTCTATTTCGCACATTAATATTCAAGTTCCTAATATTTTGTCGGTAGAGCAATTACAAAGCTTTTTTGAAACCAGTGTTCAAAATCAAGCCCCTGCTAAATTGGCACTTATTAATAATAAATTTTACTTAATGTCACTTGGCGATTTTAGTTTAGTGGGTGAATTGTTAACGGGTGAGTTAGAAAAACAAACCCAAGCTGCAATAGAAAGCGGGCAAATAGGTAAAATTGATAGCTTGCCGCTTGAAGTGTTAAGCAATAGAAAAGGCTCTGATAACGAACGACTGTATTTTGATCCACTAACTAGAGGTATAGGTTATTCCTTTTTGTTAATGATCAGCTTTGTGATTGCAGGGTTTATGATTGATGAGAGCTCGTCTTATCTTGTTTGGGCTGTGACTTATGGCATTATTTTATTTATTGGATTTGGTCTATGGCATCGTTCTAGAACAAGGGCTCGTTATGCATGTGAAGTAACCAGAATGAGTGGCCAATTTAGTCAAATAACAAATGAATATGAACAACATCATGTCCAAGTGTATGACGAAAACGGTCTAGGAAAAGTTAGCTTTTTACTTCCCCAAATTTGGCAAGATAAATTAGACCGTATTCCACTTGATCAAAAAGTGTCGTTTGAAGTGTTAAGTGGTACCTCCAACATTGTCAGTATTGAAAACACCCATTCAGTCCAGCGTGATTTTAAAGAAGAGAAAAACAATAAGAATTCCTTTTGGTTGGCGGTGACCTTTGTATTTCTGATCTTTCACACATCACTGTATATGGATTTTAATAAAGCACCACTTGCCTTAAAAATGTTAGAAACTTCTGGAATGAAAGAGATCAATTCTTTAGATGATTGGAAATCTATCGAGGAAGTTGGTCAGAGAATTTATACCAATTCACTGAATAGACAATGCTTATTAATCTATGGAGATTTCTTAGAAGGTGAGTCGTATAATTATTGTGACTATTTTAATGTATTAGATACAGAGCAAAACCTTGACCTGTTGGGCAGTGTTTCTAAGCAATTAGAAACTATTAAACAGATTGATGAGCAGCTAACATTTCCTAGCATAAGCGATTCTATTTACTCAGTGTTAAAAATGAAAGCCATGTTCTCTAACCAACAATTGGTCGCGCAAAAAAACGTATCCCAATATGATTACTCTATCTTGCACTCATGGGCTAAATGGTTAACAAAATCCAACCAGGATGATGCTCTATTTAAAGAAAAAATCATGACTATGTGGGATGACATTACTCCATCTACACCATGTAAAAAAGACTGTTGGCAGCAAATACTTAATTTTAAGCCCAAAAGCACAAAAATCAATGACAGTGATTATGGGTTTATAAAAAAAGGTGAGCTTTCGATATTCTTTTTTACCCAAAGAGAATTAAAGGAAGAGCAAGCTAAATCAGTTATCTCTACCTGGAGTAAAGAGTTTATTTCTACAAGTGTTAATCCAAAGCCAGAAGTAAATGTTGTGTTAATAGCTGATTCAATACCAGATAATGGGTGGCAGTCATTCGCTTCAACTGTAGGGCCACAATATTCATGGAGAAATAGCCGTAAAGACACCGGCCCTGATTACATAACGCTGATCAAAAATGCAGCTCAATCAATAAAAGTTATGCAACAAGAAGATATTGACTACGGCGTTGTCAGCTTTATTACAACAGAAGATAACATAAAAACAATCGTTATTGATTTAACCATGGACGAACATATATACCTATTAACACTAGCGCATTTAGCGCTTGTTTTATTTGGTGTTGGCGGACTTGGACTAGCGTTATTTTTAACCTACAAACAAAAGCAAGAACCTACAAAACGATATTAATGAGTCATTAAAAAAGGACAAAGTGATTAACTTTGCCCTTTTTATTTAACGTGTCCCGTCCTGAAATGTGTTTACACTTTAGGACTTAATTAAGTAAGTAAATGTCCGTTATATAAGCGATAATTCAACTTCAATATTGCCGCGTGTTGCATTTGAATATGGGCATACTAAATGTGCCGCATCAACTAATTCTTGTGCTTGCGCTTTGTCTAAATCGCCAAGTGATACTGCTAGTTTAACTGCGATACCAAAACCACCTTCAATTGCGCCAATTGACACTTCTGAGTTGATGTATGTTTCTTTTGGTAGAGCTACTTTAGTTTGGCCTGATACAAATTGCAGCGCACCAATAAAACATGCGGCATAACCGGCTGCAAACAACTGCTCTGGATTTGTACCTTGACCGTCATCACCGCCTAGTCCTTTTGGCGTAGACAAGTTTACTTGTAAACGACCATCATCACTTTTAGCAGAACCTGTACGGCCGCCAGTTGCAGTTGCTTTTGCTGTGTATGCTACTTCTTTTAATACATTCATTCTGTTCTCCAAAAACGTGTTTTATATAAAATATTGCCCAGTTAATAACTAACTAGAGTCATTCGGTAATTAACTTAATTAATTTGCATGCAAAACAATAACGCGTAATGACAAACATTGCAAATGTTTTGTGTGCAAATTATAATCCTGCCATTAGCGCACTCAATAGCCAAAGGTAACGTAATGGAATATCCACAACTTAAATTAGAAAACCAACTATGCCATCGGCTATATATGGCTTCAAACCGCATTATTAGGAATTATCGTGAACCGTTGGAATTATTAGATCTGACTTACCCACAATACATAGTCATGATGGCGTTATGGGAAAACGATGGGATCAGCATAGCTGAGTTGTTAGAAAAAACGTCAATTGATGGCGGCGCCATGACACAAATCCTAAAAAAAATGACCGACAAGTCTTTGCTCTCAATTGTTAAAGATGAAGACGACAAACGTAAACGCATCATCAAGCTTGAAACTCACGGCGCTGAGTTGCGCCATAAAGCTGCAGACATTCCAGATAAAATAAAATGCTCTTTTGCCCACATGACAGAGCAAGAAGCCCAGCAATTGATTGAGTTATTGGATAAAGTGAATCAAGGTTAAAAGAGTCAAATCAAAAATTCGCTGGTAACTTAATGTCCATTTCTTGGTTTGTTACTGGGTGAGTAAAACCTAACCGACTTGCGTGTAGCATTAATCTGTCGGCCTTAAAGTAAGACTGGTTTAGGTCGTATAAGTCACAACCTATAATGGGATGGCCTATTTCTCGGCTATGAATACGTAACTGGTGAGTGCGGCCTGTGATGGGTTGAAATAATACTTTTGTGGTATTGTTGGCTTTGTTGTAACTGACTATTTGGTATTGGCTAGTCGCTTGTTTTCCCGTTTGATGACAGACTTTTTGCAGGGGAAAGTTATCTGCATCTTTAATAATAGGAATGTTAATTTCACCGTGCTTTTCATACTTTCCCTTTTGAGCGCTGCTTTTTTTTACAATATCTAGCTCTGCTATCTCTTGATCTGCTATTTCAAAATCGCCACCTGATAACGGCGCTTGTACTAAAAGCTCTCCATCTAAAATTGCCTCATAATATTTGGTGACAGTACGCTGGCTAAACTGCTCACAGATTTGTTTATTAATGTCTTTATTCAGCGCTACCAGCATTAAGCCTGATGTACCAAAATCTAATCGGTGAATTAGAGTTGCCGTTGGGAAGTCTTGCACCAAACGCCAATGTACTGAGTCTTTATTAAGTGGATGTTTGCCCGACAAGCTTAATAAACCAGAGGGTTTATTAATCACCAATAAATGTTCATCTTGATAGACAATGGTTATTTGCTCAAGGCATTTGGGAACAATAAATGGGGCGGCTTGTGGTTGCATGTTTAGTCAACCTGCTTGTTTTTATTTTTGCTAGCGTGGTTGCTTTTACTAGCATGGCTTTGATTAACATTACTTTTGCCGCTGTGGCTTTGACTGCTATTTTTTTTGCTAGCGTGCTCAAGCAAGGTTAAATATACCCGAGTATCAAATTCTATTTGGTGGTATTCCGGCAACATGTGACAGCATAATTTATAAAATGCCTTGTTGTGGTCCAGCTCTTTAACATGAGCAAGTTCATGCACCACTATCATCCTCAAAAACGCTTCTGGTGCTTCTTTAAAGATTGAGCTAACCCGTAACTCATTTTTACTTTTAAGCTTGTTGCCTTGGACTCTGGACACATAAGTGTGAGTGCCAAGTGCGTTTTTAACCACGTGCAACTTACTATCAAATTGTATTTTGTTAATGGGCGCAGACTTTTTAAGGTACTGGTTTTTAATGTCCATCACGTAATCGCGTAATTGCTTGTCGTTATTACAGTTATGTTTTTCTGGATATTTGGCGTCAAGGTACGTTTGTACCTTGCCTTGGTGCAACATAGTTTGAATTTTCTCAACTAATGACGCTGAATAGTGATTTAAATAGGGTAATCCAGACATAAACTGATTAATTTTCTCTAGTTGTTTTTACGCGTACGTTTTATGAAAATATGCGCTTAGACCAACGGGTTAAACCAGACGCTACACTACCAAAATGATCACCAATAATGACAGGTATATTATTAAACTGTTGCTGTAAAAACTGATTTATTACTGGAGACTTTGCCGTACCACCCGTCACAAAAATAACATCTGGCTGACAACCTGCCGACTCAACGGCTTCTTCCATTAACTGCGCAATACTGTTTAATTGATTTTCACTGGCTTGTAAAAACAAGTCGCGGTCAACGTCTTGCGTTAAACCGCTGTCTAAATAGCTCAAATCAATTAAGTTTTGATGATTGTCGGTTAAGTTGATTTTGGCTTGTTCTGCACTATTAACTAACTGATAACTTAGTTTTTGCTCGTACACTTTTAACAAACGCGCTAACAGCTCAGGCTGTTTTGAGTCACGTTTTAATTGGGCTAAAAAGCGGCCGTTTTTGGCATTATAAAATTCGGTTTGGGCGTTCACATCATTAATGGCGACCGCTTCATGGTAACTATTCACAGGCATAGGTTTGCCTGTTAATAATTCGCTGGTCATGCCCAAATTAGGCATTATGCCTTTTAACGCTAATTGGATGTCAAAGTCATTTCCGCCAATACGTTTACCGCTGTGACTTAATAATTCTGCACTACGGTCTAACTTATTAATAAATTGTGGCCCCATTAACAACATGGAGCAATCGGTAGTACCACCGCCAATATCCACAACCAATACTCGAGTTTCTTTGGTTAACTTAGCTTCATATTCAAACCCTGCCGCTACTGGCTCAAACTGAAATTCTACGTCTTGATAACCCACGTGCTTTGCGGCATTGGTTAATACTTCAATCGCTTGTTTGTTGCTTTCTTCGCTGTTACGACCCTGGAAGTTGATAGGGCGGCCAATCACGACTTGAGTGACCTCTCTTTGTAATTCGTTTTCTGTTAACTGTTTAACATGCGCCATCATGGACGCAACTATGTGCTCAAAAAAGGCAATTTGTGGTGGTAACAAACCGCTGGTACCCAAAAATGATTTTGGCGATTTAATATAATAGCCTTCACTAGGATCTTCTAAATATCTGGAAAGGGCGTCTTTACCAAAAGACAAATGCTCGGCAATGCCGTCATAACGTAAGTCTTCTAACGCTTCCTGGCCTTTTGATAACTGGTATTGTCTAAGCTGAGTAAACTTATCTCTGTGCGGCTGATTAATGTTTTTTTGTAACCAGTTAACAATCACATCTCTACTTGGAGAATACAAAGATGACGCCATGAATCGGCCATGCTCACCTAAATTTATTAACTTAGGTTGGTCATTATCCATAATACCAACAGCACAATTTGAGGTGCCATAATCAAAACCAATCATAAAATATTTCCAAATCTAAATTAAAAACTAACATCAAGAGCTAACATTCAAAAGCGAACATTGAAGAGCCAAAAAGGTCGCGTAGGATACTGAGGTTAGTACTATAGATGCAAGCCAATATCGAAATACACAGCAATTATTTCTGCTTTGTATTTGTGTATTCAGCAGATCTTCTTTACCGAGCTAGTTCTTTGGCTATCTTTTTATCTTCTGAGCTTTTTATTTCTTGAGCTTTTATTTCTTGAGCTTTTATCTTCCAAGTCTAAACCTGAAATAACTGAGTAAATAAAATCTAATGGTTAATTTCAAAAACTCTTTGATCAATATACGGTAGAATCAAATTAACCTAGTTATAAAAATGCAAAGTCTATAAAGAACACCATGAATTTAGAAAAGCTGCAAATTGCCCAACAAGATTTTTTACGCTTCTACCCTCAAGGCTTTCAAGATGAGAAAATGGTGGAGCTAGGTAAAAAACACCAAGTAGACAAGATGACAGACTTTGTTTTAGATGTATTTTCACGTGATCAATTTAACTTACCAGATCGTATTTTAGAAAACTGGGCTAAAACCGTAAGCCGCTCGTCTATGGTGTCTACCTTTGAAAAGCCTAAATTCAAAAACATGCTGCATGATTTATCCGCGCACGAAAAAGAACTGATGATCAATGCCTTGTACGAACAATTACATGGTGATGCAGAAGTTGGATTTAACGCCCAGTTAGATATTTTAAAGCAGTACAAATTGGCCAAGTGGTCATTAATCTCTGTGGTGCCAGCGTACTTTAAACCGCAACAAGAGATATTCATAAAACCAACCACAGCAAAAAGCGTGATCAAACACTTTGAATTACCAAACTTAACTTACAAGGCAACACCAAGTTGGGAATTTTACTGCGAATACCGCCAACAAGTATTGTCTATGATGAACTTTGTGGATAAACAACTCGCACCAAACACCCCAGCATTTTGCGGTTTTTTAATGATGAGCCTGCCAAACTCGTAAGTGATAATGTCACAAAGGTCATTCAAAAAATGAAAAAAACTATCCACATTGTAAATAAGTTAGCTACCGATCTAACTGCATTTTATATTGATAAAAAGAACATTTTCATGTGCCCTAGTTGTTTTAATGAATTTAATTTTAATGATCGAAAAAATATTACGGCAGCTCATATAATTCCAAATGTCTCAGGTGGTAAAGAAATAACAGTATTATGCAAAAAATGTAATAGCAAGTTTGGAACGAAACAGGATAAGTGGTTTGGAGAGTATTTAAATGTCTATCTGAACGAAACCGCAACCATCTTAGCTGCAAAAACTAAAGGGAAATACCTTAAAGTTAATGGAATTAAAGTTCGTGGTGAAATAGATCAAGCAACGGATGGCGCAATAGAAGTAAAAATTTATGAAAAATATAATCAACCAGGTATTTTGAATCAAATTAAACTTGGCCCTATTAGGAATATAGAAACATCTATTTCTTTAGCTGATAAAGATCTTGAGATTCAAGTCGGATTTCTGACTGCTGCTTATCTAATGTGGTTTAAAGAGTTTGGATATTCTTGGGCTTTTCAAGATCAACTAAGTATTGTCAGGCAACAAATGCACAATCCAGAACAACTAATAATAAAAAAATCTTTCCTGATTGATATCCAAGATTCATTAAGTCCATCCATAGGAATACTGGAAGTCGATAATACAGCATTCCCTTGTGCATCAATTTTCGATCAACTAGTCGTCTTCCCAAATGCAAAAAAAGAGAGTACTTATGAACAAGTTGCAGATTCATTAAATAACTCAAAAACTAGACGTTTCAACACAATACAGATTTTTCCAGAGCACCAACATCCATCATCTATGAATTTACTTTTTAAGGAAACACTCTTAATGATGCCAGAGCATGTAAAAAGAGGGATTTTGAGTCCAGAAAACATGCTGTATTTTAGTAGTATTGATCGACCGGCTGAATGGCTTCACCCAATAAGTAATAAAGATGACAATTATTAATACAAAAAAGGCCAGCATTGCTGACCTTTATTTCTAGCCTTATAGCTTATAGCTTATAGCTTATAGCTTATAGCTTACAGCTTACAGCTTTAAAACCTTACAGCCCTAAAGCCCTAAAGCCTTACCGCTTTTTATGCTAACTTACTCAAACACTGCATCAATTTTTAACAATTCAATATTCTTAGCTGGAATGGCTAGTTTGTAATCTTGAATTATTACGTCTTCGTCAGTTAACACTTTTGGTTTCTCTGAGTTGTATAACAAAGGAGAAGTCTGTTCTTGGCTTAGACGCTTAACCATATCTTTACCGTCGCCAGTAATGAATACGTAATGCATGTTTTCGCTTTGTAAGTTTTCAGTAATTACGCGGTTAACATCTTCAACCGTTAATTCGTTTAACTGACTTGTTACATACGCGCCAAATTCACCAATGCCGTAAAATGCACTGTCCATAGCATAACCAAGTTGTTTGTCTTGGCTTGCAACTAACTGCGGTACATAGTTGATTAAGAAGTTACGAGTCGCTTCAAAGTCTTCTTTGCTTAGTCCGTTTTTAATAAGTTGGTCTAATTCATATTGTGCAACACGAGTAGCAAAATGCGCGTCGTTATTTGAACGTAGAGGTCGGATCCAAATTTGGAAAATCTGTTCGCTACGTGCCAAGTTTGCGCTTGGCTTAGTGATAAACATGCCGCTTGGGAAATATTCAATATATGAATAATCACCGTAGTTCATGCCACGCACTTCACGGATACGTTTAAATAAGTGTGCATTACTGCTTCTGTGTTCACCAAAGTAAGAACGTACTAACCAAAGCGCAGCCCAATCTTTACTGCTACGAGTAATGTCGATTGGAAAACCAAAGCTTACTGCTGTTGATTTTGCAGACTTTTCAATAACCGTTGCGTGACGGCCTTTTAGTGTTGGTGCATCAGCAATAGTTAAACGTTTTGATTCGCCTGCGTTTAGCTTAGTTAAGTCCGTTAACAGTGTTGCTTTAACGTCTTCTGGTAACGCACCAGAAATACCCACATTTAAGTTAGACTGAGTAAATTGTGCAGCATAAAACTGTTTTACGTCATCAAGGGTAATTGACTCAAGATCTGACAAGTCACCGTAGTTATAATTACCGTAAACGTGGTTTTTATATAGTTCTTCGTATAATACTTCTTTACCTAGTTCTTCGTCGTTAGACGCTTTAAGGCCAGATTTAATACCGTCGATTTGTTCTTTTTTGATGCGTTTAAAGTCGTCTTCTTTCCAACCTGGATTTAACAATTGTTCGCTCACAATGTCGTACCAAATTTGAGCGTTGTCTTTATGTACTCGGCCTTGGAAAGAGATCATTTCTTTGTCTATCTGCACACCAAAACTGCCGGCTATTGGATATAACGCCGTTTTGATTTCTTTATAAGAACGAGAAACACTGCCGCCGTTGGCGATCATATTAGCCGTTAATGCTGCTAGTCCTTTTTTGCCTTCAGGATCTGCTGCTGCACCGGTATAAAACAGTAAGTTAACGTCTACTAATGGTGACTTGCTTGATTTATCTAATACAGTAAATACGCCTGCTGCTTTTGGTTTCTTCAGTTCGGCTACTGCATTTTCTAAACTTACTTCTTGCTCAAAGCCGGTTACTTTTTCTAAAGCAGACATAGTCACTGTAGTACGTGCGTTATCTACAAAATATTTATTAGCAATGTCACGAATATCTTCAGCCGTTACTTTATCTAACGAGGCATAAAGTTGGTTTAACAATTCAGGGTCACGCTCAAAGTGCATGTATCTTGCTAATGTATCAGCGATAGATTTTGACGAATCTAACCCTTTAGCAAAGCTGTATTTAATGTTTGATTTAAGATCCGCTAGTTTTTTAGCATCCACCAGCTCAACTCTTGCTTTAGCGTACGTATTGTTAATGGCATCACGTACAACAGATAAATTTTCTTGTTTATCTACTTTAATAAATACGTGTAACAAACCTGGATCTTTAGTTTCTGCGTTGTAAGTAAACATTTGGCTAGCAATTTGTTTATCTACAACCAACTCTTGGTAAATTTCTGAGTTGCTAGAGAAGTAAAGCTCAGAGATTAAATCTAATGTCGCTCTGTCTTTTTTAGTTGGTTCAAAAGCAGTACCTTTATAAGACACCAATAACCAATGTCCTGGTAAGCCTTCTGTTACTTTATGTGCGTATAACGCTTTTTTTTGTTTAGGTTCAGCTGGAACGTTAGAAACGTAATCGCCTTTTTTCCACATGCCCCAGTATTTTTCAACTAGCGCTAAGGTTTCTTCTGCGTTTACATCACCTGTGATGATCAAAGATACGTATTCTGGTTTATAAAAATGCTCAAAGAATTTTTGTCCGTAAGCCATTTGGTCTGGCATAGCTTCAATGTCTTCAAAAAAGCCCATGGTTGTGTGGCTATAAGTATGAGTATCAAACGCGGTATTACGTACAGTTGATAGTAATTGGCCAACTGGGCTGGCGTTATTTTTTAAATATTCGCCTTTAACCGTTAACGCTTCTGTGCGGAATTCCGCTTCTGTGTAACTTAGATTTTGAAAGATATCAGCTTGGATTTCTAATACTTTTTCTAAATGTTGTTTAGAAAAGTTTAGGTTGTAGTTAGTGTAATCGTTAGTGGTATACGCACGATTATCCACACCTGAGTTTTTGTAGATGTCACTGTAAACATCTTGTGGGAATTTTTCAGAGCCCTTAAACATCATGTGTTCAAAGAAATGAGCAAAGCCAGTTTTACCAACCTCAACTTCATCACGAGCACCAACAGAAACAGGGATTTGTAATGACACAACATCTGGGTAATCCGTTGGCACTATCATGACTTTTAAGCCATTTGGTAATGTTTCTAACACATAGTCTTGCGAGAAAATTTTATCGTCGCTTTTATTGTCACTTTGGCCAGTCGCAGCGTCTTGTCCAGAACAACCAGTTAACGCTACTAAAAACGTTAAGCCAGCGGTTAATAATCGAAATGTCATCTTGTTTCCTTTGAATATTATAGTTTTTATTTTTGACTGATCTTTTTTAAATGGTTTCAAATTAGACCCAAGCAAAAATCTACCCGCAATAATGCCTATAACCAAAGCATTTGGCGAGTATTTACGACCAATAAACGGGATTTTGGTTTTAGTTTCAGAGATATATGAACTTCATTTTGATTATTTTTAATATTCATAATAAGGTAATTGCCTTAAGTTAAGGGAAATATTGCAAACCCTATACTGTAAAATATAAATAATCCGATAAAACAAGGATGCGTTCTATGTCAAATATACCTCTATATCCATCTAGCCCAGATAATGTTCCTGAAAGCTTAACCCGAGCTAAAATAAGCTATAAACGACAAGCTTGGTTGGCCATGATTGGTTTAACGGTTTTTATGTTGTTCTATCTGAGTCTAGCTACATGCTTTGGCTGGATTGTTTATGTCAATATAATTGAAATGATAAATGGCAATATTACGTTTCCTAATATTTTGGTTACCTTGATTTCCTCTTTATTAACAATATTCATGACCAAATCATTATTCTCAGTCCGAAAATCAGGGAATGTTAGAGGTGAAGAAGTCACTCCAAAACAAGAACCTAAATTATTTGAGTTTCTGCATACCTTAGCAGATGAAATTGGTGCTCCGAGACCGCACAGAGTATTTATTACTGCTGATGTCAATGCCGCTGTATTTTACGACTTATCATTAATTAATATGTTTTTCCCTTCTAAAAAGAATTTAATTATTGGTTTAGGCCTTGTCAATGTTGTTAATTTAGGTGAGCTTAAAGCTATACTTGCACATGAGTTTGGTCATTTTTCTCAAGGCTCAATGATGGTTGGTAGATGGGTTTATATTGCACAACAAATTATTGGTCACATGGTTGTTACCAGAGATTGGCTTGATTCTGCTGTTCGTTTTATATCTAAGATTGATATACGTATTGCTTGGTTAGGTTGGCTACTTGGTTTAGTGATTTGGTCTATTCGCTCACTAATGGATAGTCTATTTCGTCTTGTTGTTATTGCAGAACGAGCATTAAGCCGAGAAATGGAATTTAATGCCGATTTAGTTGCGGTATCTGTAACCGGTAGCGATGCTCTCATTAATGCATTATATAAGCTACAATCTGCGGATGCTGCTTGGCAAGCTACTATTGACGTAGTTAATATTGAAGCGCGTAAGGGTAATTTGATTAATGATTTATTTAGAGCACAAAAATCTGCAATTAACTCTCTTGCCCAAGTACTAAATGATGATGGTTTTGGTGTCGTTCCTGAAGCAGAAGGGGATAATATTAGTCAACATCGTATCTTCTCTAAAAACATGGCTCGTCCTCCACAAATGTGGTCAACGCACCCACAAAATAGTGACCGTGAAGATAACGCTAAAAAAGTATATATCTCAAGTAAAATAGATCAGCGAGAGTCTTGGTTAGTTTTTTCTGATCCTGAACAACTACGCAAAACAATTAGCCATGGTTTTTACCATTCTGACAAAATATCTCAAATGACTGTAGTACCTGCAGAACAAGTAGTTAGCCAATCTTATAGCCAAGCGTCTTATCTACCCAAATATCGAGGTATCTACTTAAATCGAAGCCCTGTTCGACTGTTCAATAACGTTGATGAAATATTAAATACTGCAAATTTAACTGTACCTCCTAATGAATCTATACTGTCACTTTATCCAGAATCACTTACCGAACAACTTAAATTAGCAAGAAATTTAGATCTAGAGAGAAGTACATTAAAAGACTTAGCATCAAGCAAACTTAAACCATCTGGTGGTGTTATCCGTCATCGTGGAAACGAACTAAATAAAGCAGATATTCCTGATGCAATACAAGAGATTGAAATTGAAAGAGCCGCTATTGCAGACATATTAAAAGTACATGATGCTCGTTGTCGCGTAGCCCACTTACAAGCTGCAAAAGAATGCAGTGAAGGCTGGGAAAGTTACTTAAAGTCTTTAATTCATTTACTTCATTGTACTGAGCACCTGCACGCAAAAATAAATAATGAATTAGCTTTGTTAGTTAATACTTGGCAAGTTATTACTGCTGATAAAAAAATTGGCTATTTTGAAAAGCGCCGTATTATTAAAGTATGTGAGCATGCCCAGAAAGAACTTCGCCAAATATCAAGCTGTGCGGGGAAAATTGTACTGCCTGATGCTGTTATTAGCGCTACGGGATATGACGATTGGGCTAACAAATACCCTAATTTCTCAATATTGGATGTAAGTAAAAAAAATTGGAAATCATGGTGTGAAAACGCTAGCAAGCAGATGAATAACTTAATTTACACTTTAGGTGCAATAAAGTCTGCAACATTAGAAGAGCTAATTATTAGCGAGGATAAAATAGCACAACACTTACTCTGTAGTACTGAACTCCATGCTGCTCCAGTAGCTGGAAATAATCCTAATGAATATCCAACTTTATTAATCGGTGATGAACATAAACTTCAACGAAAGTTGGATTTATGGAATCGATTTCAATTGGCTCATGGTTTGTTTCCTTCAACTCTTCGCTTGATGGTCTCATTAGGTGTGGTAGCGGGAACTGTTTATAGTGGCCTTATCGGCCTCTGAAAAGGAAACAACTCATTCATGATGAACCTTTGCTTATCAAGAGGGATTGCACTTGACACTGCCTATAACCTTGCTTCAGTTACAGACTCTCACTTAAACGCTTTGGTGGCGATTGATCTTGCCACAGGCGAGCGAGCAATAAGCAGCAGATAGAATAAATACGATAGAAATATTAGGATAATATCATTTCAGGTTGTTTACTTTTCAGCCTGATATGATTTAACCGCTATTAATCTAGTTAGCATCACGGCGTAGAGACAATTGAGTTTGTAACTTTGGAGTGATAGCTTCCCCCTTAACTTTATTGTACTTACCTAAACTCAAACACTCTGCCCTGCGGCCCAGCCGCATGCCCATGCCCATTGGAAGTTGTAGCCGCCTAACCAGCCCGTCACGTCTGTAACTTCACCGATAAAATACAAGCCTTTTACGTCTTTGCATTCCATGGTTTTTGATGACAGTTGATCTGTGTCTACACCGCCTAATGTTACTTCTGCAGTTCGGTAACCTTCTGTGCCGTTTGGTTTTACTTGCCAGTGGTTAATGGTGTGGATTAAACCGTCGAACTCTTTATGATCTAATTGCTTTAATGGTTTGTCGGTTATCTGTTTTGACTCTATTAAGGCTTCTACAAAACGTTTTGGCAGCCATAATGCTAAGGTATTTTTAACACTTTGGTTTGGGTGGCTTTCTCTTTGTTGAGTCAGCTCTGCGGTTAAGTCTATATTGGGTAGTAAGTCTATACTTACGGCTTCTCCCGCTAACCAGTAGTTTGATATTTGCAATACTACAGGGCCTGATAATCCACGATGGGTAAATAGCATGTCGGCGGCAAAGCTGGTTCCGTCTTTTGACTCTATTCTGGTTGGGATACTTACGCCGGATAAATCTTGGTATTTTTCTTTGTCGTGATCATGCAAGGTAAATGGTACTAATCCGGCACGTGTTGGTAATACAGACAAACCAAACTGTTCAGCTACTTTATAACCAAAAGGCGTTGCGCCAAGTTTAGGCATAGACAAACCGCCGCTGGCAATGACTAATGATTCACAAGTGTAGCTAAGTAGATTGGTGTTGACGTTATAGCCATTATCCGTTTTTTCTATGCCGAGTATCTCGGTGCGTAATTGAATTTTTGCGCCTGCTTCTTGGCACTCACTAACGAGTATATTAACGATCTCTTTGGCACTGTCGTCACAAAATAACTGACCAAAGTCACGTTCATGATATGCCACATTATATTTGGCAATTAAGCCTAAAAAGTCCCATTGGGTGTATCTTGATAGTGCTGACTTTACAAAGTGGGGATTACTACAAAGGTAGTTATTAGGCTCAACGTCCATATTGGTAAAATTACAACGACCACCGCCTGAGATAAGTATTTTTTTACCCGCCTGTTTGGCGTGATCTAATAACAGAACTTTTCTGCCACGCAAGCCTGCTTGTGCCGCACACATTAATCCTGCGGCACCTGCGCCAATAATAATTACATCAAAATGTGTGTTAGCCATAAAAAGAGATACCGATTGTAAAAAGTCAGCGGCAATTTTCCCTTATATCAGAGCGCTTAACAACGAATACTTGTGCTAATGATTGATAACAGCAAATAAATGGCAACAAAAGGAAATCAACAATTTATTAATATCCTTTTTATACTCATTTAAGGGTTTTAACTAATTGCACTCACCTTGTACTTGTATGTAAAATGCACGCCCTGACTTGTTTGTTATCTGATTAAAAATGAAATCTATTAGTTACCTTGTTTTATTTATTTTGTTGTTTAATGTGCATTCATCATTCGCACGTTTAGTAGATGAAAATGGTTTATACGAATTAGAGCCATTACTTACTGATTCCACATTAAATATCAATGCTGAATTTGGTGCTTTATTTACCACAGGTAATACTCAGTCGACCTCTATCCTAAGTAAGTTAGAGCTCGATTACGAAATGGACAATTGGCGCCATAAGTACACATTTGAGTCTCTGTTTATACGAAACGATCAAATAGATAGCACAACCAATATACGCTCCACCGTAACCTCGGACGAAAAATACACGATTAATGCCGAAGGCTATTACAAGATAACTGACACCAAATCAGCCTTAGTATTTTGGGGTAATGAATTTGACCGATTTGGTCAATACCGATCTATTTCATCACTGGTTTTTGGTTATAGCTTTAGAGCTATTGATGGCAGTTTAATAAAATTAGATCTGAACATAGCGCCAGGTTATACCTTCATTGAATCTGAAGATGGATCAACTGAGAGTGCTCCAGTAATACGTGGTTCTGCTATTTACAATTGGATAATAAGTAGTAATGCTCGTTTCACTCAAGATTTCACCCTTGAAAGCTCTAGCATCAATACACGTGTTGTGATGGAAAGTTCATTAACAGCTAAACTTCATGGTTCTATGCAAATGAAAGTTAGCTTTCAAGCAACATCGGATGATGATGTTGACGATAGTGTGGCCAATTTTAATACCCAAACATCGGTAACTTTAGTAGTGAATTTCTAATTCAAATACACTTTTTTACTTATTGTTAGAAACAATTTATTAATTTTTTGCCTTTTTCTCAACTTTTTAAAATAACCATCTATACTCTCCGCTGAACAAACATATATTTTTTTAATATCATTACATATACATAGGTACATTCATGAAATCTCAATTGTTGTGCACTGCACTAACATCGTCTTTATTATCATTTACTGCATTCGCTGACGAAACTAAACCAGCGGTCGATACGTGGAAAGTATCTGCTGAGCTTGGTGCATTGATCACTACAGGTAACACAGAATCATCATCTTTATTCACTAAAATTTCAGCAGCCCACAACATTAACAATTGGAAAAACAAATATACTTTCAATACGTTAATGAAAGAAGACGACGTAACCGACGCTGAAGGTAATAAAGAATCTCAAAGAACCGCTGATCAATACTCTTTAACCGCTCAAGGTGACTACCTTTTAGGTGAGTATTCATCTGCATTTATTTTTGGTAGTTATAAAAACACTAAATTTAGTAGCTATAAGCAATATACTACAGTAGCTGCTGGTTATAGTTTTAGAGCTATACATGCAGACACAGTAACTTTAGATGCGAATATTGGTCCGGGTTTTACAGAAACGGAAACTCAAGACGGTGTTGTTGAAAGTGGTGCAATTATTAGGGGATCACTTGCTTTAGTATGGGATATCTCTGAAACAGCATCATTTGAACAGTCATTAAGTGTTGAGTCTGGTGAAGCGAATACTCGAACAATTGCAGAATCTGCATTAGTTTCAAGTCTTAACAGCACAATAAAAATGAAATTTGGTTTTGGTCTAATCACGGATACTGACGTTCCTGAAGGTCTAGAGAAAACAGATACAGAAACATCTGCAACTATCATTGTAAGTTTCTAATTTAGCTGAGGCTATTTAAAGCCTTAACTAGAAATAATGAGTAAGCTCTATGTCCAAGATATTTGAGCTTACTTACCTTTTTACTTTTACCGCGTTTTCAATCACAGATATGGAACATGGTGACTGACCGATATACTCCCCATCAGCTTGTAAATCTAATCCCACAGTATCAATCAATGACGTAGACCTAATTGTTCTATATTGCACTTGTTTAGCGGACATATGCCTGCCAACGCATAATGCGATAATTAGCTTTAATTTTGTTAATAACGGGTGTCGTGCAACTTGCACTATATCCAAATCAGCAGATAGCGGATTTGCTTTTGGAGCAACCTTTAAGCCGCCACCAAAATAACGGCCATTGGCAAACGCAGTAATTAAGTTTTCATACTGCTGTTTTTCATCATCAATTATAAAGCTCGATGTTTTCTCTTGATAAAAAGGGACTTTTTTTACCGCCGCCATTAAATAACTTAAGCTCGGAAACCTACCTTTATTATGGCGTAGATCTTTGGCTAATTTACTATCAAAACCGGTTCCCATAACATTATGAAACCTTCGCTTTATTTGATATTGATTTTCGTTGTTTGCTTCATTAAATATGCACTCACCTAAACTAATTTGTTGAGTACTAATACCCGTGACAATATCCAGTATTGCATTTAAATTACGATCTCGGCCGTACCACATTCTGGCAAAATCATTGCCAGTTCCAGCGGGAACTAATCCCAAGCGAATTTGACTATTGTCAGGTAAGCAATTGATCACACAATTGAGAGTGCCATCTCCACCAATTACAATCACATCTGAATATTGGCTAATACGTTGTTTGAAATAAGTCTGATTAATCACTAACTCTGCCGCGGTTGGATAAAGCTCAAATTGGATGTTGTTCTGCTGCAGTCGCTGTTGCACTGTGTTAACTATCTGTTGTCTTTTTTTATTTGCTACTGGATTAAATACAATTAAGTAGTTATTTAATGAATTGGTATTGTTCAAACTGAATGGTTCGCTCTTATCGTTTGTGGTTTGTTTTTAGGCTTAAAACAGAATAAACCTAAAAAGATCTATCTCATAGTAAAAAGTCATATCCAAGTTACCTAGCAGATAACCCTTATTTTAAAGGGGGCTAAGCCTTATATAACAAAATGGAATAAATATAAGCATTTAGATACTTTATCGTATATGCCTAGACTTCTACAATCCCATCTAATTTATAAATAGATGGTTTAATAACATGAGTCCGGTTCAACTCGTACAACAACTCAGTCAAGGTGCATCTCCGTTATCAGCACAGCAAATAACGGATCTACAAACTTTGGTCGCACAACTTAACCCAATTCAACAATCTTGGGTTAGTGGCTATTTGGCTGCTAGTGCTAATGCAGCGATGCCAGGTCAAGCGGCGAGTTTAGCTCCTCAAACTAATGAGGCGTCTGTATTAACCATTTTATATGGTTCACAAACGGGCAATGCAAAAAGCGTAGCGAACCAACTTAAAGCACAAGCAGAAGCAAAAGGCTTAGCGGTTAAGTTAGTTAGTATGTCGGACTATAAAACCAACCAACTTAAGAAAGAAAAGTTCATAGCCGTTGCCGTATCAACTTACGGGGAAGGTGAGCCACCTGAAGATGCAGAAAATTTACATGCGTTTTTAGCATCTAAAAAAGCACCAAAATTAGACGGTGTAAAAATAGCCGTTATTGGTTTAGGCGATACTAGCTACGAATTTTTCTGCCAAACGGCGATTGATTTTGAAGACAGATTTAAAGCACTTGGTGCAGAAACCATTATTGACCGTGCAGAACTTGACGTTGATTATGACGACGAGGCAGCCGTGTGGATTTCTCATGCTGTTACTGCATTTGAACCAGAGTTAAATACGAATGAACAAGCTGGTGCACAACCAAGCGCAATGAATGGTTTTTCTGCTCCTGCAACGCAAGCAAGCCAGTACAATAAGCAAAATCCATTTAATGCTGAGTTATCACTGGTACAAAAAATTACGGGTCGTGACTCAACTAAAGACGTACGCCATGTGGAAATCTCATTAGAAGACTCAGGTATTACTTACCAAGCTGGCGACGCTTTAGGTGTTTACTTCTTAAATGACGAAAGCCTTGTTGATGCAGCATTAAACCAAGTTGGTTTAAAAGGTGATGAATCAGTCACCCTTGGACAAGAGTCGTTGACGGTTCGCCAAGCGTTAATTGAGAAATTAGAACTTACTCAGTCTTACCCAGGTTTTGTTGAAAAGTATGCGCAAGCAACCAACAACGCTGACTTATTAAAAATAACGGAAGATAAAGCAGCATTACGTGAGTACATAGAAGCCCGCCAAATCTTTGATGTGATTGCTCAAAACCCAGCAAAACTTGAAGCTCAAGCTTTCGTAGATTGTGCTCGTAAACTGCAAGCTCGTTTATATTCAATTGCCTCAAGCCAAACAGAAGTGGAAGAAGAAGTTCACTTAACCGTTGGTTTAGTTGAGTTTAATGCTTTTGACAGCGAGCACTTAGGTGGTTGTTCAGGTTATTTAGCACGTCGTGCTGAAGATGGCGCATCGGTTAAAGTGTTTGTTGAACACAACGATAATTTCCGTTTACCAAATGACGATAATGCCCCAGTGATCATGGTTGGCCCAGGCACTGGTATTGCACCGTTTAGAGCATTTTTACAAGAACGTGATGCACGTGGCGCAGAAGGTAAAAACTGGCTATTTTTTGGTAATCCAAACTTTACTCAAGACTTTTTATATCAGGTTGAAGTTCAAGGTTATGTGAAGTCAGGTTTGTTAACAAATGTCGACTTAGCCTTTAGCCGTGACCAGGCTGAGAAAATTTACGTTCAAGACCGTCTACGTGAACAAGGTGCTGAAGTATTTGCATGGTTGGAACAAGGCGCTCACTTTTATATTTGTGGCGATGCCAATCGTATGGCAAAAGACGTACATCAAGTGCTGTTAGACATTGTTAAAACCCACGGCGGTAAAAACGATGAACAAGCAGAGCAATACTTAAAAGAATTGCGCAGCACCCATCGTTATCAAAAAGATGTTTATTAAATCGTTTTGCCTGTAGCTAAAACGCCAAAGACAACAGAATTTAGGAAAGAACGTGAGTAATAAAATAGACAACACCGAATTTAAGAAAAACAGCAAACACGATCCAGATGCAAAATTTGCTGATAACGAACGCTTAAAAGGTCAAAGTAACTTTTTGCGCGGGACTATTGAACCTGATCTTGGCGATCAATTAACGGGGGGCTTTACTGCTGATAACTTCCAGTTAATTCGTTTTCATGGCATGTATCAACAAGATGACCGTGATATTCGACCAGAACGTGCTAAGCAAAAATTAGAACCTTTGCATAACGTTATGTTACGCGCACGTATGCCTGGTGGCATCATCAAACCAGAACAATGGTTAGCGATAGACAAATTTGCTGATGATAAAACCTCATACGGCAGTATTCGTTTAACCACGCGTCAAACATTCCAGTTCCACGGTGTATTAAAGCCACATATTAAAGGCATGCACCAAATGCTAGATGGCGTTGGTATTGACTCAATTGCAACGGCTGGAGATGTTAACCGTAATGTACTTTGTACTGCTAACCCAGTGCAATCTGAGTTACATCAAGAAGCGTACGAGTGGGCTAAGAAAATATCTGAACATTTGTTACCAAAAACCAAAGCGTATGCTGAAATTTGGTTAGACGGTGAAAAGTCTGAAACAACAGAAGAACCAATTTTAGGTTCTACTTATTTACCTCGTAAGTTTAAAACCACAGTCACTATCCCACCGGATAACGAAGTGGACATTCATGCGAATGACTTAAACTTTGTGGCAATTGCGCAAGACGGTAAGTTAGTTGGCTTTAACGTATTAGTCGGTGGCGGTTTGGCCATGACTCATGGCGACGTAAACACTTACCCACGTAGAGCTGATGACTTTGGTTTCATCCCTGCTGAGCATACATTAGCGATTGCTGAACATGTTGTATCTGTACAGCGTGATTGGGGTAACCGTTCTAATCGTAAAAATGCGAAAACCAAATATACATTAGATAACTACGGCGTTGCGGCATTTAAAGCTGAAGTTGAAAAACGCTCTGGTGTTAAATTTGAAGACAGTCGTCCATTTGAATTCACTCATCGCGGCGATCGTATTGGTTGGGTTGACGGCATTGACGGCAAACATCATTTAACTTTGTTTATTCAAAGTGGTCGTATTTTAGATTACCCAGAAAAAACACTGAAAACCGGTTGTCGTAAAATTGCTGAAATTCACCAAGGTGATTTCCGCATGACAGCAAACCAAAATTTAATTATTGCTGGTGTACCTGCAGATCAAAAAGACATCATAGAAAAAATTGCTCGTGAACATGGCTTAATTGATGATAGCCACACTGAGCAACGTAAAAATTCTATGGCTTGTGTATCTTTTCCAACTTGCCCATTAGCAATGGCAGAAGCCGAACGTTACTTGCCAACTTTAGTTGAGCAAACAGAAAGCTTGCTTGCTAAACATGACATTGCTAACGACAACATAATTTTACGTGTTGTTGGTTGTCCAAATGGTTGTGGCCGTGCAATGTTGGCTGAAATTGGTTTAGTTGGTAAAGGTCCAGGTAAATACAATGTGTATCTAGGCGGTAACCGTCAAGGTACTCGTGTACCAAAACTGTACTTAGAAAACGTATCTGAAGATGTATATCTAGCTGCATTCGACGAGCTTATTGGTACTTGGGCAAAAGAACGTTTAACGCTTGAGAACAACGAGCATGAATGTTTTGGTGACTTTGTGATCCGTACTGGAATTGTTGCCGAAGTGAAAGTCTCAAAAACTGACTTCCACGCCTAACAAATTAGGGCTGTTAACAGCCCTTTTAGGAAATAAATTATGACTACAGCCATTGATAAGAATACTGATGCTTCGACACAAAAGGCTAAGTTGCTAAAAAAACTTGAGGAAATTAATGCAGTATTAACTCCGCTTACTGCCGAGCAACGTGTTGCTTGGTGTGTAGATAATTTACCCGAGCAGATTACATTATCATCCAGCTTTGGTATTCAAGCTGCGGTTATGTTGCACATGGTCACGCAAATTAAACCTGATATCCCTGTAATTTTAACCGACACGGGTTATTTGTTTGACGAGACGTACCAGTTTATTGATCAATTAACTGAACGTTTAAACCTTAATTTAAAGGTATACCGCAGTCCACTAACACCTGCGTGGCAAGAAGCACGTTTTGGCAAGCTTTGGGAAAAGGATGAAGCTGGTTTAAAACAGTACAACCAAATGAACAAAGTTGAGCCTATGAATCGTGCACTTGAAGAGCTAGATGTTGGTGTTTGGTTTAGTGGTATTCGTGCTGGACAATCAAGCAGCCGCGCTAATAAAAATCTAGCTGAATACAGCTTTATTCGTGGTAACGATAAGCCAGTACTTAAAGTACACCCAATTTTGGAATGGACTAATAAAGACATTTACCAATACTTACAAAAGCATGATTTACCTTATCATCCGTTATGGGAAGAAGGTTATGTGTCTGTTGGCGACAAACAAACAACACGTAAACTTGAGCCTGGCATGACCGAAGAAGAAACGCGCTTTTTTGGTTTAACTCGTGAATGTGGTTTACATGAAAATGTAGAGGGTGATGGAATTTAATATGCAGAACCAACCAAGGTCTATTCAGTTTAAAAGTAAAAATCTTACTCAGCCAGGTAGCATATCAAGCATAGCTAAAGGTCAGGTGTTTTTAGTAGGAGGTGGCCCAGGCGATCCTGATCTACTAACAATTAAAGCATTAAAAATAATGCAAGCCGCTGACGTTATTGTGTATGACTACTTAATTACTGATGAGATTTTATCTTTATGTCGAGAAGACGCTGAATACGTATCGGTTGGTAAAAAAGCAGGTAACCACACATTACCGCAAGAGCAAATCAATCAACTCCTTGTTGATTTAGCCCACAAAGGCAAAATGGTTTGTCGTTTAAAAGGCGGCGACCCTTATATTTATGGCCGTGGTGGTGAAGAAGCTCAATTGCTAGCAAAACATAATATTCCATATCAAGTGATACCCGGTATTACCGCAGCCGCAGCGTGTTCTGCCGCAGTTGGTATTCCATTAACGCATAGAGATTATGCTCAATCATTGCAGTTTGTAACGGGCCATCTTAAGAAAGCGACGGACACAAGCTCGGATACAAATTGGCAATCTCTGGCAAGTGCAAATCAAACCTTAGTTATCTATATGGGTATTATTCAAAGCCCTGAAATTAAGAGCCAGTTAATCAAACATGGCCGCGCAGCTGATACACCAGTAGCCATTATTGAAAAAGGCACAAGACCGGATCAAAGAGTGGTGATTGGCACATTAAATACCTTGGATGAATTAGTGCAAACTCATCAAATAGGCTCGCCAGCGCTGATCATTGTGGGTGAAGTTGTGAATTTATATGGACAATTGAATAATGGACTGGCGGATCAGCAAGCCGAACAAGAGCTCGCGCGATTAGCTATTGAAGCTCAAATAAACGCAACCCAAATTACAACAGCCCAAAAAAAAGCTAAGCAAGAGCAGGCTGCATAAACTAATAGAGTAATATTAGGCTGTTAAAAGTACTTTTTCACCTGACTATTTAGTTACTCTAGCTCGGTATATTGCAAACGGCTATAGAGTGCATACGCTAAGGCTAACAATAAACAAATTGCTGCAGGCACAGACAAAGCGTAAAATTGCATAGCACCAAATAAATAAGCGCCACAAACCCCACCTAAGATAAAACCTAAAATAATTAACAAGAACAGCAATGCTTTGCGGCTATCAAAGTCTTCGCCCTTTAACTTTAAGCCAAGCATAATGCCTAAGTCAGTGAAGATTCCGGTGACATGTGTCGTGCGCACAACAGCGCCACTGTAACGAGTTGCTAATGCGTTTTGTAAACCACAAGCTGCCGATGCTAAATAATGACCAAGTAAGGAATCATTGGTTAAAAAGTAAATAGTGCCCAATAACAGCGCTGCTTCTAACAATAATAAACTAGAATAATTCCGCCCTAGCTTTAATGCCCCGCCATGTAAAAAATAGCCAGACACAGCAGAGCCAATTAAGAAACTAAGCAAGACAATAACTAAGTGGAGAACATCAAATATGGATGAATTAACAATTCCAGTACCAACAAGCGTGGTGATACCAGACAGGTGAGAAATTGCCTGATGTTTAAAACCTAACAAACCAATAGAGTTCACTAATCCAGCGACTAAAGCCAGTAAAAATGAACCGTATTCTACCCAACGGGGTAACTTTGATATCACAATTTTCCTCGAACGCTAAATCATAAAATAAACATGCAGCGATTAATTACTAAAACTCACTTATGAAGTAGAACTACAACAAACTAATTTTGCAATAAAGGCTTTATATACATCAACCGCCAGTTGCTTTGTCATTGTTTGACCGTGCTCAGTTTCAGGTAGTATCTTCATTATCTTAATTTTACTAGTCGATGCTTTATATAAATCATGAGAGAACTCGACAGGTGTTGTAGTGTCTTCATTACCAACTAAAAGTAGTAGTGGGTTTGTATATTGAGCGACTAATTCGACATTATTTATTTCAGTTAATTCAGGTGATATTGTTACGGTAGATAATGCCTTTGACCAAGCCGGCACTAAATTATCAACAAGTTGAGGTACGCTAGTAATTCCACCATCTAACACTAAACCATCAATTGGTCGTTCAGAACTAATATAACCCGCTATTAATGAGCCCATTGATAAACCGTGGATAACAATGGGTAATTGTTCGGGAAATGTTTCTTGGGCAAAGTCGAAGACATTTAACGCATCGGACTTTAGGCCGTCAATTGATAACGTTTCGTTTTTTTCACTAACGCCTGTTCCTTGATAATCAAACCAAATGACATTGGCGGGGATCAATGAAAACTGCTTTAGAATACCTGGTGAACGGCTTATCTTCATGCCGTTGCCAGCAAACAAAATTACATTGGCAGTGGCATCTTGGTTGATCAACTTAACGCCATTAAGTGTTAAGCCATGCTCTGTCACTAAGCTAATGTTAGAAACAACTGCCGTTTCGCTGCTAGTTGCTAACTTAGTTTCAATTTCTTGTAAATTCAGCAGAATTTCAACTTCTTCATCCTGATAAATGAACGAGTCTGGTGTGATATTCACTGCACAGCCACTTAGGCTCATACTTAAGAGTAATGTGACAATAATTAGTACTTTTTTCATTTAATATTCCATCATACAATTGCATAAATTCTAATTTAAAACAGCTACCTATATTTTAATCTCGGCTCCAATATCTCTGCATTTCTAGATATAAGAATGAAGCCGTCCATGTAATTAAAATAAGCCCAGTTAACGACTCAATACCAGTTAAGTATCGTAAAGGCCCATGAGGTTCAATATCGCCAAAACCAACCGTTGTATAAACAGTGAATGAAAAATAAACACAGTCCATAAGTCGGCCTGAGACATTCCCGACCAAACTTCCCCAACCTTCGGCAAGATCCATATAATAAAATGCGATGCCAAAAATCCAAATTTCTATTATATGCGCTATTAATGCACCAAAAACGCCGAATACAATTCTGAGATTGTGTTTCACTTTCATCTTTGGCATATATAAGACAATACGGTATAGAAACTGGTAATGAACCAGTACAACAAGCGCTACCACTAGACAGTTTATTACCAGTACTGAAAACATTATTGCCTACTTAAGTAAGATGAAGCTAATTGACATAAGCTAAGTGAAATTAAGTACAAGCAATGACGTTTACATCACCAATAATACGCTTGTGTATACTTCTCGTTTTTGCTAAAAAACAAAGATAACCTTGGTATTAATCTTTAGTTGGACGTTTCCAACCATCGATATTACGTTGTTTACCACGGGCAATAGCCAAACCGTTTTCAGCTACACCTTTGGTCACTGTTGAACCAGCGGCGACAAAACCATTTTCTTCAATACATATTGGTGCCACTAATGTTGAGTTAGTTCCAATAAACGCATTGTCTTTAATTTCTGTTTTAAACTTGTTCACGCCATCGTAATTAGCGGTGATAACGCCAGCACCAATATTAACGCCACGGCCGATAGTTGCATCGCCTAAATAAGAGAAATGATTCGCTTTAGAGCCTTCACCTAATGTTGATTTTTTCATTTCAACAAAGTTACCAACTTTGGCTTTATTGCCAACAATAGCCGCTGGACGTAAACGAGCAAATGGACCAATTTGAGCATACTCACCAACTTGTGCTTGGTCGATTAAGCAATTGGCTTCAATCACAGTGCCATCACCAACAGTACAATCTTTAAGTACATTGTTAGGGCCGATTTTTACATTGTTACCAATAACAACAGTGCCTTCAAATACAACGTTAACGTCTATTTCAACGTCTTGACCTACAGTTACGTCACCACGAACATCTACTCGTTGTGGATCGCGCATTGATGCACCAGCTAACATAAGTTTTTCAACTTCACGGCGTTGGTATTCACGTTCTAATGTGGCTAATTGAACACGGTTATTTGCGCCTTCAACTTCAATACCTGTATCAGGATGAGCCGTTTCGATGGCGTAACCTGCGTTATGCGCCATCGCGATAACGTCTGTTAAGTAATATTCACCTTGAGCATTGTCGCTGGATAAATTAGCTAACCAGTCTTTTAATAACTTTCCGTTAACTGCCATAATACCAGTGTTAACTTCATCAATTTCAAGCTGTTCTGGACTTGCGTCTTTTTGTTCAATAATACCAACCACTTTGCCATTTTCACGAACAATGCGGCCATAACCAGATGGGTTATCTAATTTAACCGTTAATAAAGCAATGCCTTGTTCTGGCTTAACGGCCAATAAGCGTTCTAATGTGGATGTTTGAATAAGTGGTACGTCACCGTACAAAATAAGGATAGTGTCTGAGTCCGGCATAAATTTGTCTGCAACTTTCACTGCATGACCTGTACCTAATTGCTCAGACTGTAATGCCCAATGCACATCATTATGATTTAATGCTTGTTGTAATTGCTCACCACCGTGACCGTATACAATACTGACATTTTCTGACTGTAGGGCGTTGGCCGCATCTATTACGTGCTGTACCATTGGTTTATGGGCAACTGGGTGTAATACTTTAGGTAAGCTAGATTTCATACGTGTGCCTTTGCCGGCAGCTAAAACTACAACAGATAAACTCATTTATTTTTCTCATATCCTTTTAAAATCAAAGGTATTATAAAGACTGTTGACTAAATGTTCAGTCCTTTTTCAATAAAAAGCGTAAAGAGTAAGTAATGTCAGAAAAAATATTGGTATCAGCGTGTTTATTGGGCCACCCAGTAAGGTACGACGGCAAGAGTGTGCCATTAAAAGAAATAGACTGGCTACAACAATTACAACAACAAAACCGTTTAGTCATTGTTTGCCCTGAACAGGCCGGTGGACTGCCAACACCAAGAGATCCTGCTGAGCGCCAACAAGATAAAATCATCACAGTGAATGGCCAAGACGTCACTCAAGAGTTTGACCAAGGCGCTCAACTTGCTCTTAAATTATGCCTACAGCATGATATTAAAATAGCTTTGTTAAAAGCTAAAAGTCCAAGCTGTGGTAATCAACAAATTTATAATGGACAGTTCAACAACACCTTAATAGCAGGACAAGGCATGACTGCGGAACTACTGACTAAACACGATATTAAAGTGTATTCAGAACTTGAAATAGAGCTGCTAAAGCAACCTATAAATAGAACTTAAATCAAACCCAATTTTCCGTAACATAAAGTAGCCAAGGCCAAAAATGTCATATCAATCAAAACTAGAAAAAGCCCAAGCAGAATTAGCACAAACTGACATGCGCGAGGCTAACTATAATCCGCCAATATTTGTTCTATTAAGAAAGTTAGGGCTTAAAATTAGACCGGTACATTACAATACATTTATTAAAAACTTTGCTTTTTTAGCAACTTTTTTTGGTTTAATCTGGGGCTTATTAATGTGGTTTACAACCTGGAGCACAGAACGCTTACCAATATTTAATGTAGTAGGCACTAGTATTTTTAGTGGCCTATTATTTGGTTTGATAATGTCTCTGTATTACAGAAAAAGTGCAGCTAAGCATAAGTTGAGTAAGTGGGAAGATTTGTAATATGTAAACGTATTTAACTGATATTTATAGTAAAAACTAATTTTATTGCACGGTATAAATGTAATAGCATCGTATAATAAAAATCTATAAACAGAATAAAATAAGGAGCTTAAATGCCATCCGATACCAAAACCTGCGTGTTTTGCATTGCCTCCCCAGAGTTGGCAACCGACATTCTGCAACAAACTGAGTATGAACATCCGAGTGTGAAAGAAGAAGGGTTTATGCATTTGTGTCAGCCTCACCAAGTCAGCGAAGTTGTAAATACCTTTTATCCAGGTGCTACTGATTTAAAATTATTGGTGATTGATGTCAGTTTGCTTAATGCTCAACTTATCTATGAAGGTGCCGCAGGTGACTTTAGTGATGATGATTTGGTTCGCGCCTTTTTCAGCACAGAATCATTTCCGCATTTATATGGCGCTTTAAATGTAGATGCCATTATCGATGTGGTAAATGTGAACAGATTTAACCAAAAGCCAATCCACCAAGATACTGTGGCTATGCTGCGTCATTACCGTTTTGAACGACTACCTGTTGAAGGCACTTTGTTTAAAAGTACCTGGCGTTCTAATCAAGAGAATACAAATGGTGATCCTGCTGGCACAGCTATGATTGGCCTTTATGCCAACGAACCGGATAGCTTATCCTGCTTCCATAAACTGGATTTTGATGAAGTATGGCATGCCTATAACGGCGACCCATTTACGCTGTATTTGTTATATCCAGACGGACGAACAGAAGAGATATTAATGGGCACCAATCCAACAGCAGGGCAACATGTACAATATGTTATTCCGGCTGGTGTATGGCAAGCTGGCTGCCTGAATGATGGTGGCAGATATGCCTTATTTGGTTGCACTATGGCACCAGGATTTACTGGAGCTTGTTTTGAAGCTGGATTAGCCGATGAGTTAATTAAGCAATATCCAGATAAAGCTCAGATAATCAAAAAGCTATCAGTAAATGGTCATGAAACTAACATGCCGCACGGCTTTGCAACTTAAGCTTTGTAAATTAGTAGTTAGCCATCCCTATATAATATCGGGCATCTAATGTCTGGCTCTTTTGAGTCAGACATTACGATGACAAGTACAAACAGCTACCCCAGTCTTAACTACTACAACTTATCGACAGCTCTTTGCCCCAATCTGGTGGTGTTGCTGCGTAGTTTTCAAACTCTGGCTGTTCGTCAAAAGGGTGTTTTAAAATTTCAAATAAGGTTTCCAACTCTGAATTATCACCCGCTTCTGCAGACTTAATTGCTTGTTGAGCTAAGTAATTTCTTAATATGAATTTTGGGTTTACTGCTTTCATTTTTTGCAGTCGAACTTGCGTGTCATCTTTTTCTAATAACAAACGATGTTTGTATTTTTCCAGCCACTTACTTGCAGCGTTTCTGTCGATGAAATGATCAATTATACTGTCATCATTACTACCGTCGTAATTTGACAGTAAACGCCAAGAGTTGGTGTAGTCGCGTTTATCTTTTTGTAATAACCCAAGCCACTGACCTAATAAAATCTGATCGCCTTTATCGCTTTTTGATAAGCCTAACTTCTGGCGCATTAGGCCTGAGTATTCGTTGACTAAAATAGGTTCATATTGCGCTAAACACTCCATCAGCTGATCTTTACTTAGTAATCCAGAGAATGCTTGGCCTAGTGCTTTTAAGTTCCACAAGCCAACGCCTGGTTGCTCATCAAAAGCATAACGTCCGGCATAGTCCGAGTGATTGCACACATGTTTAGAATCAAAATCATCTAAAAAACCATAAGGACCAAAATCAAACGTAATACCCAAAATAGACATATTGTCTGTATTCATAACCCCATGACAAAAACCAAACGCTTGCCACTTGGCAATTAACAAGGCGGTAGATTTAACCACTGCAGTGTAAACCGCTAGTGCTTTGTCCTGTATGGATAGCGCTTCTGCTGGAGCTAATTGCAAAACCTCTGTGAAGGTATAATCCACCAGCGATTCTGATAGCTCAGTATTGTTTTGATAGAACGCATATTCAAAGTGGCCAAAGCGAATATGGCTTTGGCAAATACGAATAAGAACCGCACCTTGTTCGAGCGTTTCTCTTTGAATGCCTTCTGATGTTTTAAACACGCCTAACGCTCGGCTAGTTGGAATACCCAAATAAAATAACGCTTCCGATGCCAAAAACTCACGAATACTACTGCGCAATACAGCTCGACCATCACCTGAACGTGAATAAGGCGTTTGCCCTGCACCTTTTAGGTGGATGTCCCAACGATTAGAGCTCGTTTGTAATTCAGCTAAAAGCAAACCGCGACCATCACCCAAATCTGGATTATAATGACCAAATTGATGTCCTGTGTATTTCTGCGCTAATGGCTTGGTGTTAGTTAAATTTGTATTACCACTAAACCAATTTAAGTATTCACTATTGGAGAATACGGAATCAGGCAACTCCAGTAGTTGAGCAACATGGTTACTTGTGATCACCCATTCAGGATTCGGTAACTTTGTTGGAGTAATAAAAGAAGCAAATTCGCTAAGTTGGTCGGCGTAAGTATGCTTAAGATTTAGCTGTATTTTGTTGTTGTCTGACATACTTTTTATCCAAGACCTTAACTTAATTAAATAAAAGATTGATCTAACTTAACGAATAGAACGTTTATTACTAAAGATGGTAATTCTCTATTCGACATTATCTTAATAGATGCTAGTTTATAGTGAATAACATCTTATAAATTTAAAACTTACATTTGGAGTTTTTATGAAAAACGTATTACTTATCACTTCAGCGTTAATCGCCTCTTTTGCATTCAATGCAAATGCCGCAGATATTGCAGCAGGAAAAGCGGCTTCTGCCGTTTGTGGAGCTTGTCATGGCGCAGCGGGTATCAGCGTGATCCCTATGTATCCAAATCTTGCTGGGCAAAAAGAAGCGTATTTAGTTAAACAGTTAAAGGCATTTAAATCTGGTACTCGAACTGACCCAGTTATGTCTGCGATGGCAATGCCGTTATCGGATGCTGATATCGCTAATGTTTCTGCTTATTTTGCTTCATTAAAATAACAAAGTTGTTATAACAAGCGACTGATTTTATAAATGCCAGTCGCTTATTTTCATCCCATTAATTCTTCTTTAGCTCTTATTTAGTTCTTTGTTTAGTTCTTCATTTAACCCGGTAAATACATCAATATCAGCTCAAAAGATAATAACAGCCAAAACTTAATTATCGCCTGCCAAATGCTGTTCTATCACTTGTAAAAATGCTGGACCATAACGTTGTAGCTTAGTTTCACCCACACCAGACACCGCCAAAAATGCTCTTGGATTAGTTGGTAGCTTGTTCGCCATGTCAACCAAGGCGGCATCCGAGAACACCACGAATGGTGGTACATCGTGTTCCTGGGCGATAGATTTTCTAAGACCTTTTAAGCGAGCAAACAAGTGTTTGTCGTAATTCACTTTAGCTGGTTTTTCATATAGATGCGTACGGCCAATTCTTGGCACCGCTAAATCTAATATTTTTTCACTTTTTAAATACGGTCGAGATTTTTCTGTTAATAATAAACGACTGCCCTGACTAATATCCTGCTCGACCAAACCTTGATGAATTAGCTGACGCATTATACTTAGCCAATATTCTTGGCTTTGGTCTTTTCCTATTCCATAAGTGCTTAATTTGTCGTGACCGTGATCTTTAATTCGGACATTTTGGCTACCACGTAAAATATCAATTACATGACCAACACCAAATTGTTGTCCACTCCGGTAAACACAAGACAAGGCTTGCTGTGCTAATAACGTTCCGTCAAATGACTTTGGCGGGTCCAAGCAAATATCGCAGTTACCACAAGTATGGTTGTTATATTCGTTAAAGTAATTCAGTAAGACTTGGCGACGACAGGTTTGTGCATCAGCTAATGCCACCATAGCGTTAAAACGCTGTAATTCTACTTTGGCACGATCTTCATTTGGATTATCGCTGATCATGCGTTTAACTCTTGGTACGTCGGCAGAATCAAAAAACAATAAACATTCGGCAGGTAAACCATCTCGACCAGCACGGCCAGTTTCTTGGTAATAATTTTCTATAGTTTTGGCTAAATCATAATGCACCACAAAACGAATATTAGGTTTGTTAATTCCCATACCAAAGGCGATAGTGGCTACTACAATTTCAATGTCATCACGTTGGAACTTATCTTGTACCGCTATTCTATGGGCGGTATCCCAACCTGCATGATACGCTTCGGCTTTAAAGCCTTTTGCTTGTAATTTTGCGGTAATATCGTCAACCCGTGCGCGGCTTGAACAATAAACAATTCCGCAATTGTCCGACTGAGTGCCCAAAAAAGTTAACAACTGATTTAACGGCTTAAACTTTTCTTCAATTGTGTATCTCAGATTTGGTCTATCAAAGCTGCCAACATGAATAAAAGGGTCTTGTAGCTGTAACTGATAACTTATGTCGTGACGAGTTGCTTTATCTGCGGTTGCCGTTAACGCCATAATTGGCGTGTTTGGAAAATTAGGCTTTATACAATGCAAACGTAAATAGTCTTGCCTAAAGTCATGGCCCCAATGGGATAAACAATGCGCTTCATCTATAGCAAATAAACTCACACCACAAAATTTAAGATGATCCATAAAGCTAGGCTGTAACAAACGCTCTGGCGATACGTAGATTATTTTGACTTCGCCATGCTGAACTTGGTTCAACACTTGAATTTGTTCTTGTCTGTCTTGCTGACTATTAATAAAAGCCGCTGCAATACCAAGCTCTAATAATTGGTCTACTTGATCTTTCATTAGCGACAGTAGAGGCGTAACCACCACAGTAATATGGCTTTGTAACAGAGCAGGGATTTGATAACACAGACTTTTACCGCCACCAGTAGGCATGAGCACCAAGGAATCTTGCCCAGCTAAGCAAGCATCAATAACTTCTTGTTGGCCGTCACGAAATGACTCATAACCAAAAGTTTTATTTAACAATGACAAAGGTGTGTTTGCAGGTAATGACAAAAGAATTTAACTATTAATGTGACACAAATGTGCAGGCATTGTACCATCCATCAGCTGTCTTCTGTGAAGGAAAATTCACGTTATCTACAAGTTTGATTAGTCTGTAATTCTCTCGGCCTCATTTCAAGCAAGCCATCAGATTTAACATCGCTGCTTTAGATAAAATAACAGATCAAATAAAGAGCTAATAAGACAGTCACTTTTCCATTAAATTTGCTCTCAGATTGAAAAACATCTCTCTATCAGTCGATGTAAGCAGTGCAAAATATGACAAATAAATAACCCCTAACTTAAAAGAAGAATGTTAATGAATACAAATGCTAAACAAGGTGTACTTTTAGCTATTGCTGCCTATTTAATGTGGGGAATTATTCCAGCTTACTTTAAGTTGTTAAATTCAATGGTGCCAACTGAAATATTAATGCATAGGATAATTTGGTCTTCGTTGTTGTTAATGATCATTATTTCGGTAAAAAAGAATTGGTCACAAATTTCAAGTATCCTTAAAAAACCTAAAACCCTGCTCATATTAATTGCCAGTGCCTCAATATTGGCCTTTAACTGGTGGTTGTTTATTTGGGCAATTAACAACAATCATTTACTCGACGCTAGCTTAGGATATTACATAAACCCTTTATTAAACGTAGCCTTAGGTATGTTCTTTTTGGGTGAACGGTTATCAAAATTACAGTACGCCGCTGTGGGTTTAGCCTTTGTTGGCGTTACTATTCAAGTGGTGACGTTTGGCTCATTTCCTGTGGTTGCCTTTGCCCTTGCCATCTCATTCTCAGTTTATGGCCTTATCCGTAAAACAGTATCTGTCGACTCTGTATCTGGCTTATTAATGGAGTCATTATTACTAACAATTCCCGCCGTTTTATATTGGTGGTTTATGGTGCCAACCGACGCTAGCAATATGGCCAATAACACCATAGGTTTTAACTTATTAATAATGGCCGCAGGTCTCATTACCACAGCACCACTTTTATGTTTTGTTGCCGCAGCTCGACGCCTAAATTATTCAACCATGGGGTTTTTCCAGTACATAGGCCCAAGCATCATGTTTATGTTTGCTGTGTTTATTTATGGTGAAAAAGTTGGGGAAGATCGTTGGGTTACATTCGGCTTTATTTGGACAGCGTTAATTATCTATTCCGTTGCAAGTATTTTGAAAATGAAAAAAGATAGAAAGAGTAACAAGGCGATTAGCTAACCTAGAATTAAGCCTTAAACGCCATTGCGCAGGACTGGCAAATACAGGTTTTGTTTTTTAGCTCGTCTGGCACTTGTTGTAAAAGCTCTGGAGGAAATTGAATGTTTGGGTCTTGGCACCAGCAGGTGAGTTTCTTTTCTGCATCGCAAGCAGGGCGACTGTTTTCAAGGTAATTACTTTTAAGCTTACTGTCTGTAAGGTGATTGCTTAAAAGATTGCCACAGGCATTATCTTTAGTGCATAAAGGGCATAGTTGTGGGTTAACTTTCTGTACTGAGTTAGTCGTCATTTCGGATTTACTCACTATGCCTCTTTATGCTCTAGCTGGCTTAAACGATTAAAGCGCCGCTAAAATTGTTTCCGCGTCGCTTACTTCAAACTCTTTAGGTTCTTCGACGTTTAACACTTGCACCATACCGTCTTCAACAACCATAGCGTAACGACGAGAACGAGTGCCACCGAAAATTCCGGTTTCAGCTTCTAATCCAATTTCTTTAGTAAAATCAGCGCCGCCGTCTGCAAGCATAATAATGTTTTCAGCGTTTTGGCTTTTACCCCAGGCATCCATAACAAATGCATCGTTTACTGATAAACAAATTATTGTGTCGACGCCTTTTTCAGCAAATTTTTCATAGTTAACAACATAACCTGGAAGGTGGCTGTTTGAACATGTAGGAGTAAATGCTCCTGGCACTGCAAACATAACCACTTTTTTACCAGCAAATAATTCTTCCGTAGTAGCGGTGATCATTTCACCATCAACAAAATATTGAAACTGCACACTCGGTAGCTTAGTGTTTACTTCTATCATCATAATTCCTGTATTTTTCTTATTTTCGCGGATTATTCTTAAGCGAATTTGGCTTCCTAAACCTACATAATAACCACAATATAAATTGCATTTATTTTATCGGTAAAGCCAAATATTTGCGGATTATAACCTATTTTGGTGTTAGATAGGATCTGATAAAGATAAATAACATTAACAACCCGTCTATGCCATGGCAGCATTGACGTACACATCAAATCGATTTTTCTTAGTCTTAATTTGTGTACTCGGTTGTTGGTTATTTAAAAACGGAGCGTAATCTGGGCGTTTAACCACTACACGTTTTTGAGCTAACTGAATTGCATTTGGTAACAGCTCGTCTGCATCATCGTCTGTTCCAACAAAAGTTTGGAACAGAGCCATATCTTTCTTAACCGCTGCCGATTTTTCACGATGTGGAAACATTGGATCTAAATACACAACATCAACCAACTGTTTTTCAGCAAGCGCATCCGTTAAGGCTTGTTGTGCTGGCGCATTAATTACCGTCATGCGTTCGTCAAACCAGGGTAAGTGAGACGAGGTTTTTGCTCGGCGAAAGCCGTCGATCAACAAGGCGTAAATCGGCTGCTGTCGCTCCACTAAAGTAACGTTACATCCTAAAGACGCTAATACAAAGGCGTCTTTCCCCATGCCAGCGGTTGCATCGAATACGTGTAATGATTTTTTGGCTAAATCTATTTTATTTAACCCAACAGCTTTAGCGATAGCTTGGTTTTTACCGCCACCAAACTTTTGCCTATGAGCGCTTGCGCCCTCAGCAAAATCAACAAAGATTTTGGTTTTACTGTCGCGAGTTAAAAACAATTTACCGTCATCAAAGGCGGCAAAAAGCTGATTATCTGTTGGCGCTTTGTTTGTCATGTTCCAACCGAACGACTCAGCTAATTCTATGATCTCAAGTGGAGCTGCACGCCAATTTACAAATTGTATGATGTCGGATTGTTCTGGGTTATTTAGCTCAGATGATTTATCTGCCATTGCGGATTTACCTACCATTGGTATCAACGCCAACAAAGTTATCGCCCACGGAATACGACAAAACTCGACTTAATGCTTGATACGAATAGCCTGTCTTCTGCTGCCAAACATCAAAGCAATCTTGTATGCTTTTTTGGCTTTTCTTACTGCTAACACCACCGTCGATATGTTTATACGCTCTAAAATACGCTTCATTGTCCTGACTAATTAAAAAGGTATCGACACCTAAACGACGCAAAGCATAAGGTCCGGTGTTTCCGCCTAACCGTGAACCATGTTTTTTAAGGTACGCCCATAATCCAATAACATCTTGAGCTGGCCAATTCGCGATAAACTGACCAAACGAGCCATGCTCTGCAGCAATTTCAAAGATCATTTGTGCGTTATCTTTAATGGTCATGACTTTTTTACCGTTGCGAATAATGCGTTCGTCTTTGCATTTAGCTTCCCACATTTCGTCCGGCATCATTAACATTTTTTCAATGTCGAAATTAAAAAACACCTCTTCAAAACCAGCCCATTTATTTTCAACCACGCGCCAAACAAAGCCACTTTGGAATATCTGTTTGGTAAAGGCAGCCAACCACATAGAGTCTGGTATTTGGGCAATTTCATCTTTGTTAAAAGTATGTCCTGCCATATCCAATACAAAATCTTCACTGCCTTTACGTTCAGAGGCGCGTTTGAGAATGTCGGTAAAAGGTTCTAGGTTTTTAATTTCAGTCATATTTTTTGATCAATTTAGTCGCGTGTGAAATGCAAAACTCCCACCTTGAGTGTGGGAGCTAATACACTACATAATTATATGAATAACTATCAAAGTCACTCTATAAATATTAAAGCGTTATTTTACAGGGCTATATTTAAGCAGCAATACCACAGTGACGTAACAATGCATCTATTTGCGGTTCACGGCCACGGAAGTTTTTAAACAATTCCATCGGCTCAGCGCTACCGCCTTTTTCCAAAATGCAATTTAAGAACTGTTTGCCGGTTTCTGGATTAAATATGCCATCTTCTTCAAACTTAGCAAATGCATCGGCAGATAATACTTCTGCCCATTTGTAGCTGTAATATCCCGCCGCGTACCCGCCACCAAATATATGGCCAAAACCATGTTGGAAACGATTAAACGCAGGTGGTTTAATCACAGCAACTTTGTCTCGTACATCATCCAATATTTGTTGAACGTTAGCGCCCGTTTCAGGATTAAACTCTGCATGGATGCGAAAATCAAATAAGCTAAATTCTATTTGGCGAACCATCATCATGGCCGACTGGAAGTTTTTAGCGGCAAGCATTTTATCTAGCATGTCTTTTGGTAATGGTTCATTTGTTTCAAAATGACCAGAAATAAACTGCAATGCTTCCTCTTCCCAACACCAGTTTTCTAAGAACTGACTTGGCAGCTCTACTGCATCCCAAGCAACACCATTGATACCTGAAACCGCAGCTTCATCAACTTGTGTCAGCATGTGATGAATACCGTGACCAAACTCATGGAATAAAGTAATTACTTCGTCGTGAGTAAATAGCGCCGCTTTGTCGCCAATTGGCTGACTAAAGTTACAGGTTAAGTAGGCAACTGGCGTTTGTAATGCACCGTCCGCTAAAATAGCGCGACCTTTACAGTCGTCCATCCAAGCGCCGCCACGTTTTTTATCACGAGCGTATAAATCTAAATAAAAGCTACCGCGGTAGTTGTCATCGGCATCTTTAATATCAAAAAATCGGACATCTTTATGCCATACATCTACTTTGTCTTTTTGTTCTGTAACGGTAATACCAAATAGTTTATTTACGGTAGTGAATAAACCTGACAACACTCTGTCTTCTGGAAAGTACGGGCGAAGTTCTTCATCTGATATTGCGTATTTTTGTTGTTTTAATTTCTCACTGTAAAACGCGTTATCCCAAGGATTTAAGCTAGTAACGTTATATTCAGTTTTGGCAAATTCCGTTAATTCAGCCAGGTCTTGTTTTGCTTGGGCGTGAGATTTTTCAGCTAGTTGGTCTAAAAACCCAATCACTTGCTGGGTGTTTTCCGCCATTTTGGTTGCTAATGATTTATCCGCATAAGTCTCAAAACCAAGTAAATTAGAGACTTCATGACGCAGTGCTAGCAACTGATCAATAATTTCTGAGTTATCAAACTCGCCAGCATTAGGGCCTTGATCAGACGCTCTAGTAGCAAATGCGGTGTACATTTCTTGGCGCAAGGCTGCGTTGTCAGAATATGTCATCACAGGTAAATAACTTGGCGCGTCCAACGTAAATAGCCAGCCGTCTAACTCTTTCATTTGTGCCATTTGTTTTGCTGCAGCAATGGCTGAATTTGGCAAGCCTTTTAATTCTGACTCGTCTGTGATCAGTTTTTGCCAAGCACTGGTTGCATCTAAAACATTGTTACTAAACGTTGAACTTAGCTCAGATAATTGCGCTTGGATTTCACCGTAACGTTTTTGTTTCTCTGCATCTAAGTCTATGCCCGATAATTTAAAGTCACGTAATGCGTTGTTGATCACTTTTTGTTGCGTGGTGTTAAAGGACTTAAATTCAGCAGACTCAGCTAAGGTTTTATATGCTTGATATAAGCCTTTGTGCTGGCCAACCCAAGTTGAATACTCAGTTAACAAAGGTAAACATGACTCATAAGCTTCACGATGTTCATCACTGCTAAGAACTGAATTTATATGGGAAACCGGTGACCATGCTTTACTCAGTTTGTCGTCAACTTCATCAATCGCTAACACTAAGTTTTCCCATGTTGGCGTAGTTTGCTCAACGGCAGTTTTAATCGCTGTCTTACACTCAGTTATTAACTGCTCTATTGCTGGCTTGATATGTTCTGGTTTAATTTTAGAAAATGCAGGTAAGTTCAGATTAGCTAATAACGGATTATTTTGTTCAGACATGAGTTCTC
This sequence comes from Psychrosphaera saromensis, assembly GCF_002954545.1. GTDB lineage: Bacteria > Pseudomonadota > Gammaproteobacteria > Enterobacterales > Alteromonadaceae > Psychrosphaera > Psychrosphaera saromensis. Next base: position 712,797 of record NZ_MSCH01000003.1, read on the forward strand.
AATAATTTTTATGATTATTCGAATAATAGTAGATAAGTAGTATCTAGATCATAGTTTTACAAGGGGTAGGTGACTTATATGTAATAAAAGGGGTCAGTCATAACAACGAAAGTAGAAGTAGGACAGAAGTTAAATCCGCTCGTTGATTCTTTAATTAGCTGAATACAATAACTATTGGATTAAAGGAGATGATTTAATTTAACCCTGACCCCTTTTATTTATGACTCCTAATGAAATTACTAAATGTATCCGAGCGGTATCAGTAAATTTGGATAGATAGCACTTTTAAATACCTTCAATATTGGCCGCTTTGATGAAGCAGTTAGAGGCATGTAAAAAAACATGCCTCTATAAAAAATTAGTTAGGTGTTGAACGATAGTGCTCTCTAACTTTAGTTCCATCTTTTTTAGTATGCGACGGAACGTGTACTTTCTTTTTTCCTGATTTAGTCTTCATTATTATCCCCTTAACCTGTGTGGCAATCATTAGCACAATAAAAACAACCATCGAATTTACTGCTCGGGTATAAAACTTTTGCATATGCAATAGCTAGATAACAATTAATGTGAAAACCCAAATCTACTTGGTTTGAAGTATTTGGATAATTATGGCTCACACATGAATTTAAAGCATGAACTTCATGTAACCCTTTATTATCGGGATTTTTATTAACTATATATTGAGGCATTTAGCACTCCTTATGTAAATTTTAAATGAAAGAGAGCCAAGCTATAATTAATAAATCTTTAAACTATGCTAAATATCTATTAGTATTTGCTTTCCAATATTCGGGTTAGCTCTCTTGTTAATTTGAATAAGCCATAAAGAAGAAAGGTCAGATATTCTTCTTTATGGCACTCCTTTTCAAAACACTACATACTAGTAATTATTTTTTTCAATAACACTATATGATGTGCATAAATCAATTTATAGCTGAAATAATAAACAGTTGTTTTTCTTTATGCAAATGAAATATTGTTGTAAAAACGAGCGTTTATTAGGCTTGTCAGTGCAAACTTACCCTACATAACTTACTGTTTATATAAACAGGCTAAAGCCACTTGTTTTAAAAAAATTAAAAAAGTTTAAAAATATATAGTCGAGCCATGAATGTGCTGACTTAATTTGTATAGTGAACTGAAAACCAGCGAACAAGTGAAATGTTTTTTTGATTTAAAACTTATCCAAAAACCAACACTACAATAATATTTGCTTGAATTTCACTCGACAACAACTTCTAATGAAGAAGTCATATTTTTTATATAGGAAGTAAATATGAAATTAAAAGTCGTTATTTTGGGGCTACTTATACTAGTGAGTTATCTTAGTGTCGCTCCAGTTCAAGCCGATGAAACCGAGCAATTTATACTTGGTGAGCATTATATTGAAATAGATGGGACACAAACTAGCACACCTCAAGTTACAGAATTTTTCTCTTTTTATTGCCCACACTGCTACAAAGCAGAGTCTTTTATGGATAACGTTAAGACCTTGTTAGATCAGCCAAGTCAATTTGTTAAAACGCATGTGGATGGTATGCCTGGTAGAAGTATTGAAGTTGAGCATCTACTGACCAAAGCCTTAGCTACCGCAAGATTATTAAATATTGAAGATAAGATGGTAGCCGTTATTTTCTCTTACATCCACAAAGGCAAAGCTGACTTTTCCACCGCAAAAGAGGTTAAAAACCTGTTTTTGTTAAATGGAGTGGACAGTGTAAAACTTGATAAAATCTTTGGTAGCTTTAAAGTCAACATGGCGGCCAATACAATGCGTATAAAAACTAGCGCATTGCGCAAGCAAGGAATTGGCAGTGTGCCAACATTAATAATCAACGGTAAGTTCAAACCGAATCATAAAGCGTTAAAAACCCAAAGAGAGTACTTAGAGTTAATTACGTTTTTATTAACAAAAACTGCTTAGTTTGAATGTTTTTAATCAAATATAAGGTCTAATATTCACACTTGGTTAAATTAAACCGATTAACGTTATCGACTTTTTTGATTTGGTTTTCTATGGTTAACACCATATTCTTACTTCATTGTCCTTATTACTATAATTCAATATTGGAATTCTCACATGACACAACATTTTGATTACATCTCCATCGGTGGCGGAAGCGGCGGTATTGCCTCAGCAAACAGAGCGTCTATGCGCGGTGCAAAAGTCGCACTTATTGAAGCTAAACACATGGGCGGCACTTGCGTAAATGTGGGTTGTGTTCCTAAAAAAGCAATGTGGTTTGGTGCGCAAGTAGCAGAAGCTATTCATAAATACAGCGCTGATTATGGTTTTGATGTCACCGTTAATAAATTTGATTGGGGCAAATTAGTAGAAAGCCGCGAAGCTTATATTAAACGTATTCATGGTTCTTACGACCGCGTTTTAGCCAACAACAAAATTACGGTTATCAACGGTTTTGCTAAGTTTGTTAATGCTAATACCGTTGAAGTTGACGGCGTACAATACACAGCCGATCACATTACAATCGCAACGGGCGGCAGCCCAACTTGGCCAACAATTGAAGGTGCTGAACTTGGTATCGACTCAAATGGCTTTTTTGATTTAACAGAACAACCTAAACGCACAGTTGTTGTTGGTGCGGGTTATATAGCTGTTGAGCTTGCTGGTGTATTGCATAGCTTAGGCACAGAAACTAAATTAGCCGTACGTAAACACATGGCATTACGTAATTTTGATCCTATCTTGTCAGAAACCTTAGCGGAAATGATGACAGAGGAAGGCATTGAGATATTAACTCAAAGCACGCCATCTAAAGTTGTTAAACAAGCAGACGGTAGCTTGGTACTGCATTTTGAGAATGGCACGTCTGTGGAAACTGACTGTGTTATTTGGGCTATTGGTAGAACACCAGCTACGGATAATATTAATATTGAGTCTACTGGCGTTACACCTGATGCACGCGGTTATATTCCAGTAAATGAACATCATGAAACCAACGTGAAAGGCATTTATGCCCTTGGCGATATTATTGGCAAGATAGAGTTAACACCTGTTGCCGTTAAATCTGGTCGTATATTGGCAGAACGTTTATTTGGTGGCATTACTAATGTTGTTATGGATTACACTAACGTACCAACCGTGGTATTTAGCCATCCTGCTATTGGTACTATGGGCTTGTCTGAACCAGAAGCAATTGCTGAATATGGTGCAGAGAACGTAAAAGTATATACATCAAGCTTTGCGGCTATGTACACAGCGGTTACTTCACATCGTCAAATGACTAAAATGAAATTAGTTTGTGCTGGCGACAATGAAAAAGTAGTAGGTATTCACGGTATTGGTCTTGGTATGGATGAAATCCTACAAGGGTTTGGCGTTGCTATGAAAATGGGCGCAACCAAAGCAGACTTTGATTCTTGTGTGGCTATCCACCCAACATCTTCAGAAGAGTTTGTAACTTTAACCTAACCCGTTGAAGTAAATAGCTTTGAACATAAAGTAATATTTAACAGCCTAATAATGCGCAAACATTATTAGGCTTTTTTAATATTTGTAATGGTCACTCGTTGTTAACTGCTTGTGAATTTACACTAATAATTACATTAAATAATCTGACGACACCGGCTTACTTTATCAATCACACATTTCCGCGTTGTTGTCATAGCTCTGGGTATTTGAGTTTATTATCTGGTGAAGTCGGCCACTATTATCCGCCAGTAACGTTACCGGTGATCCTATTTCAAGCGTACTTATTTTCTCGTTTTGGTCTAATTGCTTTATCACATCTTGTGATAACTGCACCAACCCCAAATCACACACTTTGATCACCATCACATCGTCGTTAACGGTTATAAATCCATGTAACGATTTTCTATCGTTTAACTCAGATAATGCAGTTAAATATTGACGATATTGTGCGTCACCTGCTGACTTTTCATTATGGTTTACATCATTGTTTTGAAGGTGAACATCATGATAATAAACTACCTCTAAATCGCTACTGAAGCCTTGGCTAACGGTATAAGTGGATACCGGATCAGATATGTCACTGTTCTGTTGAATTCCAAATACGATCACTAACAAAAAAGCGGCTGAAATAGCGGGTCCATTTAACCAGCGCCATATCGGTGATTTGGTTTGTCGGGCATAGCTCAACACTTGATCATTAAGCTGCTTTGGCGCTTTTTTGTGGGCTTTTCTTTTAAGATAAAGCTCCTGTAAAACTTGTTCTGAATGTTTCTCGCTCATTTTACAGTCTCTCTATCTTCTAATGACAGTTTATCTTCTAACAACAGCTTTTGTTTTAAGGTTGATTTTGCGTATCTAAGTCGGCTTTTTACCGTTTCCATTTCAGTTTGGGTGATGTTGGAAATCTCACGTAAGCGCAACCCTTCTTGCTGTAATATGAACACTTCTCTTTGTAAAAATGGCAGCGAGTTTAATGCCTCGTCGAAGGATTGTTTGTCTTGTTCCATCATCAACACGTCAACAAGACTTGATTGTTGATCGGCTAATTCATCAAACTCTATACAATGCCAACGGCCGACTCGGCGATATTCGTCAACTAAGCTAAATCTGGCAATTTTAAATACCCAAGCTTTAAAACTGCCAGTATCACTGTACGACTTACGGCGTTTAATCACCTTTTCCCACGTTATCTGATAGATATCGTGGGCTAAGTCTGCAGCGGTTTGTGATAAAAGATAATGGAATAAGTCGTCCCCTATGCGTTTAATCAACTCATTCAGATATTTAACATCACTTGTATCAGCGTATTTGAGCATCAAATTCTCACTACTTTCTGCGATGTTTAACCAGTTTCTAACGGTTATTCCAAATCCCATTTTCATCCTTAATATTCCCTACTGGGTACTATTAATACTGCGACAAACGTTGCCAAGAATAGTCTTTAATGCAACTAAAGCGTGTTGCTATAAACAATAGGCTAGCCTTGCGTCATACCAAATTCAAGTAATATTGACTGGCCACTTTGTACCATAGCCTCGCCATTAACTAACTTAGGTTGGTATTTCCATTTTTTAAGCGCTTTGCGTGCCGCACGTTCAAAATAACGTTTTGGCTCAGCATCCATAACCTTTACATCGATTACACGTCCCAATTTATCTATAGAGAAGGATAAGCTAACCCAACCTTCAATCCCTTCAGTAGCAGCTTTAATTGGGTATTGAGGTTCCACTCGAAATATTGGTGTCGCACTTTTATTTTTTTGACCACCTAAACCAATTTTTGTTAATCCTATACTTGGTATTTCCACATCAATTCCTGGAGGCCCAAGTTCCAAATGATCGTTTTGAACTAGATCTTGTGGAACCTGTGGCGGCATAGGTTTCGGTTTTGGAGGCTCAGGTAATGGCTTTACTTTCTCCTTAGTGGCTTCCTCATTCTTTACACCATTGACATCAACCGTGATAACCGGAGCAGGATCAATAAATGACACTTCTGTTTCTGCCAATTTACTCATAATAACAAAGAGAACGAGTGCCATTACGGTGCCAGCAATGGTAAAACCTGAGACTTTTAGCACCATTTTTACTAAAGAAGGTGCAGCTAAGTATGTTGTTGAAGGCTGTATTATTGTGTTCATATTAATTCCTCAATTTATTGTTGGATAAGTTAAGGAAGTTAAGTGCGCGTAATTAACTTCAGTAGTAAAACGCTTGAGGTTTGAAAAAGGGGTTAAATTAAAATGTTTTTTTCAATTCTGAGATATTGTTACTTTAAATGAGGTTATTAATATGAGAAATGAGTGAAGCCGTTAAATGTCTTGTTGGTGTTGCTAGCGATATTAAAACGTCTTTGTTTCTTAATTTATCCTGAGCTAACCTATTCAATACATAATATTGGCGGCATTCTTTATATAATCGCTGGAGTATGTAGGCTGAAACGCTTAAAGCGTATCTAGGTTATTTAATAGATAATTTGCGTGCTCAGTTATTTCAATTTTTTGCGCTTCTGCCATTTTTCTCCAATTACCAACGGGGAAACTCATACGATGATTTGAAGATAACTTGTCATAATTCTCACCAATAAAGTTCCAGTACAGACTGTTTAATGGACATGCGTTCTCGCCTATTTTTTCTTTTACCTTGTACTTGCAACCTTTACAGTAATCACTCATTTTATTTACATAATTACCACTGGCAGCGTATGGTTTAGTCGCTATCCAACCCCCGTCAGCAAATAATGCCATGCTTCGTGTATTGGGTAATTCAACCCACTCAATCGCGTCGATATAAATTCCTAAATACCATTCATCCACTTGTTTTGGTGATATCCCAGCTAATAAAGCAAAGTTACCTGTGATCATAAGCCGTTGTATGTGATGTGCGTAAGCATGATCTAACGATTGTGTAATCGCACTGTTCAAACATTGCATATTGCTTTTACCGTGCCAAAAAAAGTCAGGTAAATCACGCTGCGCAGACAAAAAGTTTTGGTCTGCATACTCAGGCATGTTTATCCAATACATGCCGCGTACATACTCTCGCCAGCCTAGTATTTGCCTAATAAATCCCTCAATTTGAGGTAAGGTAATTTTGCCCTCAGATTCTTCATAAGCCAGCAACGCTGTTTGAATAACTTCCTGAGGGTTTAATATTTTACAGTTAATAGCAAAGCTTAATCGTGAGTGATACAAGCTCCATGCATAAGGTGAAGCCATGGTCATCGCATCTTGAAAATTACCAAAGTTTGGCAATTGGTGTTGGCAAAAATACCTTAGTAGCGTTAATGATTGCTCTTTATTAATTGGATAAGCGACCTCAGTTGACTCTTTCCCCATGGTTTTAATGCCGTGTTGTTTAATGCGTGCTAAATATTCACTGGCATCATTGTTAAACACTAACGGTTTGGGGATAACTTTAATGTCAGATTTGTTAAACGATTGCCTATTATTACTGTCAAAGTTCCAAGCGCCACCAGTGGGTTTATCACCTTCCATTAAAATATTAAAACGCTTACGCATAGACCGATAAAAGTTTTCCATTCTTACATGAGTGGCTTTAGTAAAATGGTTTGGTAATTCATCAAATGGTAATAAAAAGTGATCGGTGTCCGCTTCATACACAGGTATATTAATATGTGAAGTGATGTTCTTTAGCTGCTCTCGCAGGCGATATTCATCGGGCCTTTGATAGCTAAAGCTTTCGCTATCATATTTTTTTACTAAGCCAACGATCAGTGCAGTTAAGTCCTCAAATGCCTGAGTATCATCAAGTGTTAAGTAACATACACGGTGACCTTGCAACTCAAGTGTTTTGGCAAATTCGTGCATTGCAGAAAAAAACGCGGTGATTTTTTGAATGTGATGTTTGGTGTAATTAGCCTCCTGGTGAAGTTCTGCAATAACAAAAACAACATCGTCATCAACTACTCTAAACCAAGTGTGCTGCGCGTTTAATTGATCGCCCAAAATGAGTTTAAGGTGCTTAGCTTGCATTGTTATCTCTCATTGTTACTTTGGCCTTTTAATTATCGCTTGTGAAGTCTGTACCGACACAGGTTATTACTAACTCCTTCATACGCACTTGATAACAAGAGGGATCAATTTCGATAAAAATGATGTCTAACTTTTGGGACAGCTGCTGTGATGTTTAATGGACTTTGAAGCAATTTTGTTAATAACCTTTGTGCTAACTATTTTATTGATCATTAATCTATTAGTAATAACCACATTTAGTTACGGGAAATACCGAGTAGTGTAATTGGCATTTTTATTTCATACTGAGGAATAAAAATTACTGCTTTAAAATCAATGAGCTTGTTTACAGTTTTTATGACAATATTAATACACGGTTAGGATCATAAGTTCTCTAATATTCATTATCCGACATCTGAATCAAGACTCAGGTGTAAATTTATCGCAAATCAGCAGGTTTAATTAACCATGTTTCATCAAAAAAAAGTATGGCAATCTAAATATTTACACTCCGTTTTATTTTGCATCATTGGCACTCTTACCTTCTTTGCTGATGCCAATGAAGCGCTAACCTATGAGCAAGCTTTACTAAAGCTTCGTCAGCAGTCTGATGCCATTCAAGCGGCAAATTATAATGTAGGTAGTGAACGGGATCGTCGTGCATCACTTGATGATTTAAATTTACCCACACTGAACATTACCGCTGGAGTTCAAGCTTATAGCTTAGAACGTGACCTGAATATTGAGTCGTTCCAGCAAGCTGCGGGTCAAGTTATTCCTGGGGCTGATCAGTTATTACCAAGCTCTATAGCGCTTGATTTTAATTCCACTAACCCCAATGCGGCGATCAGCTCTAGTTGGTTGTTATATTCAGGTGGCACTACAAGCGCAGCGCAACGATTAGCCGATGCAAGTATCGCAGTAGCTGAAGCTGAACGTACTGGTACAATTGATCACCAAGAAAAAATACTCGCAACCGTTTATTTTGGTCATCTGTTAGCTGAAAATGTATTAGCAATTCGTGAAGATGTTTTAAAAGGTGTTGAGCATCACTTACATCAAGCAGTTCGCTTTGAAAGTGAGGGGATATTATCTAAAGTAGAGCGGCTGCATGCCCAGGTGGCCTACGATGAAGCGCGTCGAAATTTAGAACAAGCTCGTGCTGACTTTGGTATTGCCGATGTCACATTACGTCGGCTATTACGTAGTGAGCAATCGGTCAAGCCTGTTAACCAATTATTTGTCATAACCAAGCCACTTGCTCCATTAGATGATTTCCTTAAATCAGGGTCTTCCAATCACAGCCAATTAGCCAAAGTTCGTGCAAAGCGCCAACAAGCAATACAAAGTAAGAAAATTGAAGAAGCCCGTTGGAAACCAACTGTCGTGGCTTATGGTAGTTATAATTTAGTCCAAGAGGACACTGACTTGTCTAATCCATTGCCTTTATTAGAGCCTGATTGGGTGGTTGGTATTAAAGTAAGTTATCCCTTGTTTGACCGATACGACCGAAGCCGACGTGTGAGTTCCGCTAAAGCGCAAGTCAACAGAGTGAATGCACTTGAACGAGAACTTGAGTCCAATATAAATACTTACATAGAAAGGAGTTACCGTAGCGTTAACCGGTCACGCGAACAATTTATGCTATTGGAATCAAATATCGAACTTGCCCAAGAAACACTAAAGCTGAGAGAACGTTTATTTTCAGAAGGCATGGGAACATCACTTGATGTGGTTGATGCTCGACTGGCTGCAGCCAGAGCTGAAACCGAACGAGCTAAAGCGGCGTATGGGTTTGTTGTATCACTGGTTGATTTGTTAGATGCAAGCGGCCAACTAAAAAACTTTACCGATTACGTGAGTCAGGCTGATGTCAGACTGTCAATTAAGGAAACTAAATAATGAAAAACAAAGCCTTTTTAATCGCAGTGGTTCTGGCCATTCTTGCCATAATAGGGTTTGCGTTATTCACAATATCATCGCCTACACCTTTGGCGTTTCAAGGACAAGTTGAAGCCCGAGAAGTTGATGTAGCTGCAAAAATAGCAGGTAGAATTAATAAAGTATTGGTTCGTGAAGGCGACAATGTATTAGCTGGTGATCTTCTTTTTGAATTAGATAGCCCTGAAATAAATGCAAAAATGTCACAAGCTAGTGCAGGACGCGATGCCGCACAGGCAATGAGTAATAAAGCAGATACTGGAGTCAGAGAAGAAGAAGTAAGAATGGCTCAATTTGCATGGGCTAGAGCGCAATCAGCCGCGGATCTTGCACAAAAAACCTTTGAACGATTTGATGCCTTGTATAAAGAGGGTCTGATCTCTGAGCAAAAGCATGACGAAGCACAAACAAATTACCAAGCGGCAAGTGATGCAGAAAAAGCAGCTAGAGCACAATATGACATGACACTTAACGGTGCCAGAAAAGAAGATAAAGCGGCTGCGACTGCCATGGTAAATCAAGCTGAAGGTGTCATTGCTGAAGTCTCGGCGTATTCTGCCGAAACGCACCTTAGCGCACCTATTTCAGGTCAAATAACTCAAGTGCTCGTTGATGCTGGAGAACTTGCTCCAACTGGGTTTCCGGTCATAACCATTGTTGATCTGTCTGACTCCTGGGTAGTGCTTAATGTACGTGAAGATCATTTAAATAATTTTCGGATGAATACAAATGTTATCGGCACAGTGCCAGCGTTAGGGAACCAAAAAATATCATTGTCGGTGTATTACATTGCTCCTCAAGCTGAGTTTGCAACTTGGCGAGCGACACGTTACTCATCTGGCTATGACATCAAAACTTTTGAAGTACGTATGCGACCTGACAAACCGGTAGATGGATTACGACCTGGTATGAGTGTGTTAATTAAATAACAGCAAAGGATCCGTTACGTGCAAAGCCAATTTCAACATAAAGTGAGTTTCATCACAGCACTTAAACGTGAGCTGAAATACTATCGATATAATGGCCGAGAGTGTCTTATTGCGGTTGCCATTTTACTGGCAAGTATGACTTCAGTGGCATGGATTTTTTCCTCGGGTACTTTAACTGACTTACCAATAGCAGTAATTGACAACGACAAGTCTGCACTTTCTCGTAGTTATATAAGAATGCTAGAAGCCGCGCCTGAAATGCATATTGTTAAGCAGCTTAATTCAACCGAGCAAGCACGTGAACTTTTAGAGCAAGCCTCTATTTATGCTTTTGTCCTAATCCCTAACGATTTCGCAAAAGACATCAAAACCGGTCGGCAAACAAGTATCGTCAGTTGGAGTAGCGGTCAATATTTGACAATTTCATCCACTATTTCAAAGAGTTTACGCCAAGTAACAGGAACTATCTCTGCGGGTATTGAAATAACCTCATTAACAAAACGCGCTGAGAGTCGTTTGGCCGCTCATGTGAATTATTCGCCGATACAATCTGAACTTAGAACGTTATTTAATCCTTATCAAAATTATCAATTTTTTATTGTCTCAAGTCTGTTGCCAGCTATGTTACAAATGTTTGTGATGATTTGGACGGCTTTTGTTGTTGGCCGAGAGCTTCAAGCTAATACTTGGGCAAAAAACCTTAACGCTGGAACTAGTATTTACGCCCTTATAACGGCCAAAGTATTGCCCGTATTTATTATCGCTTCGGTCATTGCATTTGCCTGTTTAATCTGGCTTTTTGCTATATCAGCCTGGCCGGTAAACGGCAGTTTAAGCTTGCTTATCTTAGGTTGGGAATTAATGATTTTGGCTTATATTGTATTGGGGATTCTGTTCACAAGTATTGCATCCAACTTAGCCACGGGACTGTCGTTTACCGTTTTTTTTACCGCTCCAGCTTTTGCTTATGTCGGGATCACATTCCCACAACATGCAATGCCTTTAATAGCACAAGTATGGACTTATATGTTACCGGTTCGATCTTTACTGCGTCTACAAATAGAGCAAGTTGAATTGGGTGCACCTGTAGTTAATTCGATACCCGAATTATTAATATTACTCGGTTTTATTTTGTTACCGCTTCCTTTTGTTATTGCTCAAATACGACGTCGTTGTAGAACAGAGAATGTAGGTTGCCAGTTATGAGAGAATTTTGGTTAGCTTATTGGCGCTCATTATTAGCTATTGTGAAAGATATTAATATTTTACTGTTAGTTATTATTGGACCAATAATATATTCAATTTATTACCCTTTTCCTTATAGCACCGAAGTTGTTCGACAAATCCCGGTAGCTATAGCAGATTTAGACCGTAGTAGTTTGAGTCGCCAATTAATCCGTTTAGCTGATGCAAGTCCTGATATTGAAGTGATTAATGTTGTCACTCATCCCGATGAAATAAAGCAGGCGTTATGGGATGGTGACATTGAAGGTGGATTAATTATTCCTAAAGGTTTTCGCAAGCATGTTATGCGCGGTGAAACCGCGAAAGCCATCGTTCTCGGTAATGGCGCTTATTTTATGTTTAACCGTGGAGAACTGCTAGGTTTTAGCGGAGCAGTGCAAGCTTTGTCGAGTCAATTTAAAATTGAGCATGAACTTAAGAAATCAGTATCTACTGCGCAAGCTCAAGAACGAAGTGAACCTGTACGATTAGAGTTTAGAGCTGCATCAAACCCAACGGGAGGTTACTCCACTTATGTTGTGCCAGCCGTCGCCGTAGTCGTACTACAGCAAACACTGTTATTGGGGATTTGTATGTTACTTGGCACTTGGCGAGAGTCTCGTTCTGCTCCTTTTAATATGCAGCATTCGAGAAATCGATTAGCCTTGGTTTTTGCCGCTGCTACTATTTGCATTATCAACACCTTATATTACCTAGGTATTGTTTATTGGCGTGAAGATTATCCTCACCTAGGGCTGTTACGAAATTTATTACCCCTTATCGTTATTTTTTCTTTAACGGCTGCGGCTTGGGCCGTCGTGATTGGTTCCTACATTCGTCATCGTGTACAGGCTGTAATTTACTTAGTACCTACATCAATCCCAATAATATTTCTTGCTGGTTTTGCATGGCCTGTAGAATCGATTCCATCACCTTTAGTTGCATTGAGTTTACTGATACCGAGTACTGCAAGTGTTCAGGCATTTTTAAATGTTGATCAAATGGGAGCTTCATTTGTACAAGTTTTATCTGAAGTTTTAAATCTAGGCTTATTGTTTCTTGGATTGTTACTTATGATTATTTTAAGAAAAAACTGGCCATCATCAGACAATGCTAACTAGCTAAACTATTCTGCAGTACAAAAACTAAATAAACCAAGCCTAATATTGAGCGATCATTATTAGGCTTTTTTTATATTTATTGCTAAGTTAGCGCTTTATATTAAACGCATTAAACCAAATTCTAGGAACAAACCATGTCCACTTTATCTATTATTCTTGTGTCATTAGTCGCTGTTGAGCATATTTATATACTCATCATGGAAATGTTTATGTGGACCAAACCACGTACATTAAAAGTATTTGGCTTAGAGAAATCATTCGCAGAACAAACCAAAGCAATGGCAGCCAATCAAGGTTTGTATAATGGATTTTTAGCAGCTGGGCTTATATTTGGCTTATTGCACAGTAATCCAGTGTTTGGATTTCAACTGCAGGTATTCTTTTTATCTTGTGTGATCATTGCGGCTGCTTTTGGATCAGCTACGGTTAAGAAGTCGATAATTTTTATTCAGGGGATTCCTGCTATTTTGGCTCTGTTAAGTGTATTGTTTTTATAACAAGCATTACATTGATAGCTAAATTAGCTTAAATAAAAAGGCTACCAAATATATTCATAATAGTTGGTAGCCCAATTCTTTATTGACGTCCGATCACATTAGATTCTGCTTTCTTGTCTTTCTTAGCTGCTTTCTTTTCTTTTGCAGTTAATAATGGTTTCTTTTTATTGTCTTTTTTACTGTCTTGCCCTTTGCTCATAATATTTACCTTAGTAATAAGTGCCTAAAACCTAAAGTCGACAATCGCCAACTCAAGGGCGGGGTACTAGAATAATCAAGGGCAGCATCAAAGCATATTGATGTGCCTCAAGCTCAGTATGACCCTAATCGGACACAACTGATAGATAATGTTTCCGTCGACTAATTGAAGATAAGTAGACAGTCTGCCAATATGTCTAAATAACAAACTATATTGAACCGTATTAACCTTATAAGAAGTAATTATGAGAAGTACATTTAGAAAAATATTCAGTCCAATCCTAAATTTTTTTGAGTCTGGTGAAGGTGAATTTAATCACGAAAAATCCCACAGAAAAATTACCATTGTGGTTGGTATTTTGTTCTTTGTTCTATCAGGTGTTTCAGCCATGTCAGCAATTACCTCAGAACAACTAGCTGGGTTTATTCCTTTCATTGTATTTTTCTTACTTGGCTTTGTATGCGAAATCGTTGGCCTGTTAGGTAATGATCGTGCGGTTTCAAAAATTTGGGGCAACAAATAGCAATAACACTCTGTTCATATTTTCACACAACAAATACTCAATATTGGAAATTTATATGAAAGCGATTACTCAATTAATGTTTATATTTACTGGCAGTTTAGCAGTTGCTGCTTGCTCGCCTCATAGTGATAACGAACATCATGCAACTGAACATGAAAAGGAACACCAAGTTCAACTTGCTAACATTGCCGAATTATTTAACAAGAGTTCAACAAAAGTAGCGCCGGAGCTTGTATCTTGTACATTATCTGGCGGCACAAAAACTGAGTGTTTTAGCGTTACTGTGACATCTTTACAAACGGAACATAAAACAGGGCCTTGGTGCCCACGTAACATTAGTGACGGTCCTGAAAAGTCCGGTATTTGGCTAGATAAAGGTAAAGTCTACGATGCTGATGGCCAGTTTATTGAAAACTTAGCTGAATTTTATAAAGACAATGAATGGGAGTTATTCAATCCTGAAACTGGTGAAATAAAAGTAACTGATAGTAAAGAAGCTTGTATGGCTGCAGCTCGTCCAGATGTAGCTGAAGAATATCAAAATTACTGTGTTGAATGTCAGCCGTCGTACGCAGATGAAAACCAACAAATCACTTATTTAATTCCGGCTCATCCAGTTCCGCTAGATAAAGCACAACGAATGAACCCTCACTCTGGAATTGGTATCGCATTCAATGGTGTTAAATTTGATGCACCAGCGCCTGTTGAAGCCATTCTTGGTGCCCATACATTAGCACCGTTTGATGATTGCGGCGGTCATGTAAATACTCATGTTGGTTATCATTATCATGCAGTCACTGGCTGTACAAAAGAAGTTGAAACCTTAGTTGATCATGCCCCTGCCATTGGTTATGCAATGGATGGCTTTATGATCTACAGCCGACTAAACGCCAAGCTAATAGAGCCTAGTGATCTTGATTCTTGTCGAGGTCATATTACCGATGGGATTGGCTATCATTACCATGCTAATGATGCTGGTAAAAATCAAATAATTGGCTGTTTCCAAGCTGAGCAAGGTTGTGCTGTTGAAAGTGCAATTGAAGGGGATAATCAATCATGCGAAGCCAGTGGTCGACGTCCGCCACCGCCAAGAAGACAAGATTAATCCTTTTAGCGACACGTCGTTTATTGGCGTTATAGCTAAGTAGAGTTTATACAGGGTAATGTTTGTTGAGGTTATTAAGATTACGGAGTATGTAATTACCCCTCAACAAACGTTTCAATATCAATTACTTGTGGCAGGTAATATTTCTTATCTAACAATGTCCCTCGCCAATCATTTTTCCCATGTACGCTGGCTGTAACCTCGCGAATTAATTCAAATATAGCATCGACCGCACTATTACTTTCAATTTGTTCAGCCTTGATCAGATGCACTTTCTGTTGCAAACGCGGAGCTACAATTTTGATACCTCTTATGTGCTTGCTTTGTTCTAAATGAAAGGTTGATGATGATGGACACACAACTAAACCTAAACCCTGAGTGACAAAATGTAGGGTGGTCATCATTTGGCCAAATGCATCTTTAGTTTTCAGCTTTATTCCGGAATCGTCTGCTGTTTGCACTAATAACTTTGATAGGGCATCTTGTTTATCAGGCATAAATATTTCGTAGTTTTGTAAATCAACAAAAGGGATAGCTGAATATAATTTAAGTTCACTGTATGCTGGATTTTGAGGCTTTTCTGAAATATATAAAAACAGATCTTCACGGATTAATTCTATGACGTTCGCCTTAGAATCAAGGAACTCTGAGTCGTCGTAACATAAGGCTATATCAATCTTGTTTTCTGATAGCCAATTATCGACGATATAAGAGGGGCCAACCCGAAACGTTAGTTCAATATTCTCATAACGATGTTCAATTTCATTGAGCAATTCCATTGATAAAACATTACATACTGACTGACTAAGGCCGACAACCACTTTACCTAAACATTCGTTTTCACTTTGGGTTACATCAGATTTGGCTATCTGTATTTGCATTAATATTTTTTTTGCGTGTTTTTCAAACTTAATGCCAGTTTCCGTTAATGTCATTCCACGGAAGTCGCGCTCAAATAACTTAACTTTTAATTCATGCTCTAAATTGGCCAGCTGTAAGCTAATGGCGGGTTGGGCAATATCGAGTTTTTTGGCCGCGGCGGTTATGCTTCTTTGTTCGGCTGTTGCTAAAAAATATTGTAACTGCTTAGTATTCATATGATACCTAACCTAGTATCAAATTTTACTAATACTCTGACTTTTAACCACTGTACTAACATCACATCACAACCTTATTAGTAGTATTCAATTTTATAATATCTTTATAAGAACCTTATAATTTTCATAGACTTTTTTGTCATTTTCTTTTTAGACAATGCAACCTCAGTGCCAAAAGCTCCTGCCCCCTTCCTGTAACAAAATTTACATTAGATAATCGTTTTAAAGCCCTTTGTTTTCAGGGGGTATATAAATAATGTTGACCCCCTGCATATTATTTTACGTTCAAGGCTGCATAAGCTTTATATAGGATAAATCCATGATTTCTTGAGTTTTAATCATTGATTTTTAAGGTTCCCCTATAATATGAAAAATATCAGCAGAAGACAGTTTCTTACTTACGTTGGTGCTGTTGGCGGCTCTTCAGCATTACTCAAAACCAGTCTGGCCATGGGTTTAGTCAATGAAGACCCTTATTCTGGCCCCGTTAAAGTTACACCTGCAACAGGAAAGAAAAAACCAACTGTGCTCATTTTAGGCTCCGGTATCGCTGGGCTATCAACGGCTTTTGAGTTGGAAAAAGCAGGTTACGAATGTACAATTTTAGAAGCATCATTTCGTGCTGGAGGCCGTAATTTAACGGTACGTAATGGCGATAAGATTGATGAGATGGGTAATCCTCAAATCTGTCAGTTTGATAAACAAGAAAATTTATTCTTCAATTGCGGTCCCGCACGAATTCCTGGTCATCACCGTCGCTTGTTGCACTATTGTAAGGCACTAAATGTACCATTACAGGTCAAAGCTAACAGTAGCAAAATGGCTTACTTCCAGGATGATCAGTTTTTAGGTGGTAAACCTAAACGTATTATTGAATACCACACAGATGCTCGTGGCTTAATGTCTGAGTTGTTATGGAAATCTGCAGACTCAAGTACTTTTGATCAAATGCTCGGCAAAGAAGATGTTGAAAAGCTCATGTCTTTTTCCAAAGCATTTGGTGATTTAACCGAAAACGGAAAATACATAGGCAGCGAAAGAGCTGGTTCAACAACCGATAGAATGTTGGAGTTTCCAACCCCTCACGCTCCATTAGAATTAAAAGCGATGTTAGATAGCCGATTTTGGTATGGCGGTCTACTAGGTGCTGAATTATACGACTGGTGTGAACCTTTAATGGAACCACTTGGTGGTATGGATGCGGTAGTTAAAGGCTTCCTTAGAAATCTTAAAAAGCAGCCTACTTTAAATGCCCAGGTTAAGAAAATATATAACCGCGATAATGGTGTAGAAGTTACTTACGAAAAAGGCGGTAAGTTTCATACCGTACAAGCCGATTATTGTTTCAATAATATTCCAGCGTATTTTATGGCCGGAATTGAAAACAACTTCACAACTAAATATCAAACCGCACTAAACAGTATTAAACGCGGACATTTATTCAAAATTGCTTACCAGATGAAAGAAAGATTTTGGGAGAAAGATGGAATTTATGGCGGCATTAGTTACTCAGCAGATCCAATCAGCCAAATCTGGTATCCATCACACGACATTAATGCACAAAAAGGTGTGTTGCTAGGTGCTTATACATGGGATCCCAAAATAAGCGCAATGTTTGAAGCGCTATCCCCTGCAGAACGTCTTAAAGTTGGTGCCATTTCTGGCGAAAAAATTCACCCAGGTTACAGCAAGAATATTGAAAACGGCATCAGTATTCCTTGGGGGCGCATGAATCATCAAATGGGCTGTGGCATGCGGATGAGTGAAGAAGACTTTGAAAAGTACTTCCACTTTTTACAAAAACCAGAAGGCCGTCACTTTATGATTGGCGACCAAATAAGTCATCACAGTGGCTGGCAAGAAGGTGCTTTAGCATCAAGCGAACAAGCTCTACAACAACTCAACAAATTACTGAGTGCCAGTGTTGATCAAGGGAGTAAAATTCATGTTAGTTAAATCTGTTTTATTATTTGGCTTATTACTTACTATTTCAAAACCATTATCCGCACAAGAGACTGCAACACCACAAGGTCTTGAATATTGTACGGTTTGTCATGGTAGCCAATTAAAAGGCAATAGTAATATTGGCGCACCTAGACTCACTCAATTATCTCCTTGGTATGTTAACCGTCAATTGAAAAACTTTAGAGACGGCATTCGCGGTAACCACCCAGAAGATAAAACGGGTGGTGAAATGATGGTTATGGTTTCACAGTTATCTGAACAAGAAATTGAAAATATTGTTGAATGGATAGCAAGTACAGAATCGTCAAAACCAACTCCTAGCATTACAGCAAATCCTCATGATGGTGAAAAACTATTTCAAACTTGCGCTGCATGTCATGGCGCTGATGCTCATGGTAACAAAGCATTAGGTGCACCTAATTTAAATGGATTAAATGACTGGTACATATTGACGCAACTTAATCATTTCCGTTCAGGTATTCGAGGCTCTGAAGAAGACGATACCTACGGACAACAAATGAAAGCAGCAAGTGCTGTTATCACTTCAGATCAAGATGCAGCAGACCTTGCAGCTTATATAACTCAACTTAAATAAACTTTTAGGAATATTTCTTATGAAAAAGCACATTTTACTTACCGCTATGACACTACTTTCAGCGAGCGCAATGGCGGATGTAACTCGTCACGCTCTACCAAATAACAGTACATTTCCAATTTCTAGAGCGGTAGAAGTGACAGCAGACACCGCATTAATTTTTCACAGCGGTATGGTGCCAGGTCCGGTAAACGCTGAAGCGAAAAAAGGTAGCCGTGAATACTACGGTGATACAGAAACTCAAGCACTAAACATATTTAAACGTTATGAAGTGTCTTTAAAAGAACTTGGTGTTGATTTTTCTGACGTGATCAAAATGCAAGTATTCATCGTTGGCGACCCAGCTATGGATGGAAAAATGGACTTTTCAGGCTTTATGAAAGCTTATACAAAATACTTTGGTACTAAAGAACAACCTAATAAACCTGCACGCTCAGCATTTCAAATTGCTGGTTTAGCTGGCGGTCCAAATATGCTTATCGAGATAGAAATGGTTCTCGCTAAGCCTTAAAAACGATTAACACGGTAGTTACCTAAATGCCGTGCGCTTAACATTCTAATAATAATAAAAAATATATAACTTTAATAAAAATAATAACTTTTATCCTGCTAAGGGGAACATTATGCTAACGCAAACTAAGTTAAGCAAAGCTATAAGAACGGCCTTAATAACATGCTCAATAGGCTCCGTTGCTGTCTCAACCGCCTACGCTGCAGAGGCAGAAGATGCCGTAGCTACCGACAATGCAGTTGAAAAGATTGTTATTACCGGCTCCCGTGGCGCGCCAAGATCGGTTGCCGATTCACCAGTACCTGTTGACGTATTTAGTGAAGATGACCTAGCCGCGGTTCCTTTTTCAGACACCAATGATATTTTAAAAACATTAGTCCCATCTTACTCTTTAGAAAGACAACCTATTTCTGATGGTGCTTCATTTATTCGTCCTGCCTCATTACGTGGTATGCCAACAGATAAAACCTTAGTGTTAGTTAATGGTAAACGTCGTCACCGTTCTGCTTTAGTTCAAATTGGTGGTTCTGGTACTCAAGGTCCAGATATTGCGACCATTCCATCGTCAGCGCTTAAAGGTGTTGAGGTGTTACGTGATGGTGCTGCAGCACAATATGGTAGTGATGCTATCGCTGGTGTTATTAACTTTGCGTTAAAAGATAATAGTGAAGGTGGTTCGGTTTCAGTAACTACTGGTCAATATTATGAAGGCGACGGTGGACAAGTTAGCATTACTGGTAATTTAGGTTTTGCTCTTGGTGAGAAAGGGTTTATTAGTGTTTCTGGTGAATATTCAGATTCAGCAGCGACTTCGCGTTCAGAGCAATATTGTGAAGACTGGGCATGTGTTGATGTTGATGATCCTAACTTTCTAACTGGCCTTAATACTGGCGTATCAGGTTTTACCGAGGAAGGCTTTATTGCTGGTTTAGACTCTGCCAATATTAATGGAGATGACGTTGTACAACCATGGGGACAACCAAATACTTCAGCTGCTCGTTTGTTCTTTAATTCAGGTTATGAAATTTCAGATACGATGAACTTCTATGCTTTTGGTAATTATTCTAAAAGTGAGGGCGATGGTGGCTTTTATTATCGTTACCCAGGTAATGGCACAATTGAAGACATACGCCAAGAAGATGGTTCTCTTTACTCGCCATTAGAAAAATTCCCAGGTGGTTTCACGCCTAGATTTTTTGGTGATATTACTGACCTGTCATTTGTCGGTGGTTTAGAAGGTGAATTTGCCAACGAAATGACTTACGACGTAAGTGGTCGCTTTGGTTCAAACAAAATTGAATATACATTAAAAAATACAGTTAACCCGTCAATGGGCGCAGCTTCTCCAACAGAGTTCACGCCAGGCGCTTTGATTAATGAAGAGTTACAATTCTCTGCAGACTTCACTAAATATCTAGAGCTAGGTTTATATTCAGATGTATTAGTTGCCTTTGGTCTTACCTACATGGAAGAAAGCTATGAACTAGAAGCTGGCGATGAAGCGTCTTATTCTGCAGGTGCTTATGCACTACCAGATCCTCATAATTTCTGTAATGATGACGGTACCACAACAGCTAATGGCTTAGCGGTTATTGCAAACGGCTCTACACTTGATTGCTCTGATAGCTCTGATGCCGTTTTCCAAGTTGTAGGTGTAGGTTCAAATGGTTTCCCTGGCTATTCACCTGATTACTCAGGTCTTTATGAAAGAGACATGGTTGGTGCGTACATTGATCTAAGTACCGACCTTACTGATGAGTTATTTGTGCAAACTGCATTCCGCTACGAAGACTATTCCGACTTTGGTGATGAGTTAGTAGGTAAAGTTGCCTTTAAGTACAACTTAACAGAAGACTTTAATTTACGTGGTTCTGTCGGCACTGGTTTCCGTGCGCCAACACCTGGCCAACAAGGTACAACAAATGTTTCAACTCGTTTACCTGATGGTTTGCCAGTAGCAACGGGGTTATTTCCAGCCTCAAGTCCTGTAGGCCAAGCACTTGGTGCTGACCCTTTAACACCTGAAAAATCAGTGAACTACTCATTAGGCTTTACCGGTAATATTGATAAATTGAATCTTACTTTCGACTTATACAGTATTGCGTTAGAAGATCGTTTTTACGCGGTTTCAACTAAAGATGTATCAACAGATACTACAAGTGGAGAAGCGTATGATAATTATATAGCGCTTGAAGCTGCTGGTGTTGACGGTGCAAATACAATTGGTGGAGTAAATTACTTCCAAAATGCATTTGATACTACTACTTCAGGTTTTGATTTTGTTGCTACTTACCAGTTAGATAATACGTTACTAACGGGTTCTGTAAACTATAACTCAACCGTAATAGATACAGACGTTAATGAAGTTTCAGCCTATTTAAATGCTGAAAATCAATATGACTTAGAAAACTCTATTCCAAAATGGCGTACAGTTTTATCAGCTAAACATAACTTTGATGCGTTAACAGTTTTAGTACGCGGAAACTTTTATGGTTCGTATGATAATGCAATCGATTCTGATGCAACGGTAATTCAAACCTATGACCCAAGTGTGCTGTTCGATCTTGAGTTGTCTTACACTATCAGTGATAGTTTAAGTGTTTCTGGCGGAGCTCGTAATATTCTAGATACTTATCCGGATGAAGATGAAGGCGATGACTGTTGTGGTAATGTTTACTGGTCAAGCAATATTGTTGATTGGCAAGGTGGTTACTACTACGCTCGTTTGAACTATACATTCTAACAGCTAAAAATAGCGCTTACCTTATACGTCACGGTCAGAAATAATAAGTGACTAAATTGATAAAGCCGAGTGATAAATCACTCGGCTTTTTTGTTATCTAAAAGTACTTATAAGTTACAAAAGCGATTCTAAAAACCACAATACAAGAACGGAACGCTAAATCATTTTCTAAACTAATCGCTAGTCTAAATAACCTTGATAAGGTTTTTCCATTCATCTCTGAATTTTTGCACCAGTTGCTTTTCACCAGTTAACTTATATTTTTCAATTAATTTTTTATCACTATATCCATCAATTACTTTATCTAAAATCATCTGTGGGTAAGTTAATTCTGGCCGTGCTTTTATAAAAAATGACATAGCTAACAAGCAAGTATCTAACGATCGATAAAAATGGCTAAAACACACTAAGTCACTTTTATCATGCTCAGCATCGGTTGTGTCTAATGAAATATCATCTGTTAATAGCCTCAAGATTGTTTTAGTGCGCATATTCAATTGTTGTTCAAGTTTTAAGGTTTGTTGAAATCTAGATGTTAGTTGTTGCTGAAAAACAATCGCCGGCGGATTCAAAGCTTGAGCCATTAATAAAGAATATTCGCCAGTGGATGCTTGTGCTTTTAAACCTAAGCGTACCGATGTTAAATTGTTTTTTTGCCAAAACTTAACCAGGTTTTCAGCCATACCAAAACTGGTGGCTAAGAAATCAAAATCTTGTTTTATAAGAGCATCTTTCACTTTGCCTAATAATAAACTGCCTAATCCTTGCCCTTGTAATTCTGGGTGAATAGCGATCCGAATGATACGGCCGTATTTATATTTTCCAGCCTGTTTAAAACCAGAATGAGCCAATAAAGACTGAGGGAGTAAATGGCCTTTTGGTCGTCGAGTGCCTTGCCAAATCTTTTCAGCGAGTTCGGGATCAAGATTTCCTTCTTCTGCTAATAATACCGCGCCTAATATTTTACTGTCGTGTTCCAAACAAAATATTTTAATGTTTGGACCATCTAATAAATTACGTAAATCGTTCGGTGTGGTTTTATAGTGAGCATTTACTAACAAAGTGAATAATTGTTCTAACTGACTACCTTGATTAGATGCATCTTTTATTAGTTGTTCAGGTGTTACTGTTTTAAATAATATATTTTCAGATTTTGATAAAATATTTTGCTTCAATAGTTTTGGTAATTGCCCATTGATCATTAACAAACGATTTATGTCTGACTCTAAAAAGTCATCTTCATTCCAACGAATCGGTTGGTTCATTGTTAACTGTTTTACGTCATCAAATGTTCTATTTAACAGTGGCTTAAATTTATATTCAAAACCACGCCCGGTTCCTTCATAACCATGAATGGTTGTAGCAAAAACCACAGCGTTACACTTTTCAATTAGCGGTAATAACATTTGAGTGGGGATAGCAGCCGCTTCATCCACTAATACTAAGTCGGCATCCGCTAGTTTTTTTTCTAATTCATCTGGTGCAACAAATGTAAGTGAACCATAGTCAGTTACTATTTTATTGCTGTCAAAACTGTATTTAACACCGTATTTCTCAAGACTTATCTTGCACAACTCAAACACCCCAACAATTGATTCTACGTGGGGTGCAGTTAATAAAACATGAAATTCACTTGATGTTTTTTCGGCGTTAATTAACAAACATCCCGCAAACAAACCTAGTGCGGATGATTTTCCTCGGCCACGGTCGGATTGTAAAACAACGGCCGTAGAATTAACAAATTCACCACTAAGGCACTGATTATTAATAATTTTATCATCAAATGACCATCCGTCAATTAGTGATTCACATAACGTATTTACAACATCTTTTTGATCTTGGGTCTTACACAAATCATCACAAAACCCTTTAATATCAATAACATTAGGCATAACCATGTGTTTTTTGTCATTCATTATCGGGTACTTAACAATCCAATTATTTAGTTTTTCCAACTGGCATGTGCTTTGTTCATCATCAAAATCTCTTTTATTTAACCTTGTTGATTTACCATTTAAAGGTAAAAAACCATCACTTTGACTAATGGTCAATATTGATTTTGACTGATTTAATTGATTGATGAAATATTCAATATAGTGATGACTAATCTGCTCTGGAGTAAAAGGTTCTACGCATAATCGATTATATTCAGGGTCTGTATAATCTATCCAGTCTGGTTGTTCCGGTGAAATAATAATACATACGCCACCGAGTTTAATTGTGCCGACAAGTGCCCCTAATGCATCTGGATTTAACCCTGCGTAACTGTCGTAAATCAGCACGTCAGATTCTTGTCCCAACATTTTTTTGTATTGTTTTATCCGTATGTCGGTAATTTTATTGTGTATTTGTTTTTCAGTCTCGTTGAGAGGCTGTGTTGAATTTTCTGTCGGAGTAAGTGTTGGAGTAATTGTAGTTTGCTGATCGCCAAACCAAATTGTTTGTACTGGTTTATCCATTTGAGATAACCAAGTTTGAACTTGGTTACGCGCCCAACTTTGTTCACCTTTAACCCATAACAAACATCTCTGTTCTATTTGGGTTAAATGATGAATAAGTTGGTTCAACATAAAGTTAGATGCCGGTTAATTTTGCGTAAGTCGTTACCAACCATTTAGCGCCAAAATCATCAAAATTAACTTGAATGCGAGAGTTGTCACCGTCGCCTTCACAGTTTAATACCGTACCTTCACCAAACTTAGCGTGGCTGACTCTTTGACCTAAAGAAAACAGACTTTCGCTAAACTTTAAATGACTTGAAGCTTGGTCAAATCCACCGCCAAAGTTTTTCGATGATTTGGCTTTATTTCTGTCACCTTGATATCCACCATGTCCGGTAGAACTACCGTGGTTTGAACTTGAGCTATAACCAGAATTTTGGCTGTAAGTAGATGCTTCACCATAACCGCTGCTATAACCTGATTGCGGTCTCGACATTTGCGTCGACAATTTAACTTCATAAATACAGTCTTGTGGAATTTCTGCAATAAAGCGAGACGGACGATGATACAACTCTTGGCCGTACATGCGTCTTGTTTCTGCATGAGTAATAAACAGTCTTTGTTTTGCTCGTGTCATACCAACATAAGCAAGACGACGCTCTTCTTCTAAGCGTTCTGGTGAGTCGCCACTTTGTTGGCTTGGGAACATGCCTTCTTCTACACCAGCCATAAATACCATAGGGAATTCTAATCCCTTAGCGCTGTGTAATGTCATTAACTGCACGGCGTCTTCATAAGCATCGGCTTGAGATTCGCCAGACTCCAATGACGCGTGCGATAAAAATGCCGCTAACAATGGCATTTCTTGCATATTTTCGTCAGGTTCATAATCTTTACAAGCAGAAACCAATTCCTCTAAGTTTTCTACTCGTGTTTGACCTTTCTCGCCTTTTTCTGCCTGATACATCGCTTTCAAACCAGAGCTTTGTATAACGTGATCCGCTTGCTCATGCAGAGGCAAAGGTTGCACTGTACTTTCAAGTTGAACAATTAAATCCATAAAGCTTTGAACGGCGTTACTAGCTCGGCCTGATAAATGTTTTTCATCCAGTAAACGTCCTGCCGCTTGCCACATGGTCATGTTTTGACTACGAGCAGCATCACGTAACATTTGTAATGTTTTTTCACCTATACCACGCGCTGGTGTATTAATAACACGTTCAAACGCGGCATCATCGTCACGGTTGGAAACCATGCGTAAATACGCCAATGCGTCTTTAATTTCTTGGCGGTCAAAGAATCGTAAACCACCGTAAATACGATAGCTCAATCCTGCTTCATTTAATGCCGACTCTAAAACACGAGACTGGGCATTGTTACGATACAAGATGGCAGACTCAGATAACGATCCGCCTTCTTCCTGCCACTTCTTAATATTACCAACAATAAAGCGCGCTTCGTCTATTTCATTAAACGCAGCGTATAATGCTATTGGGTCGCCTTCGGCACCTTCAG
Source organism: Psychrosphaera saromensis (assembly GCF_002954545.1). Classification (GTDB taxonomy): domain Bacteria; phylum Pseudomonadota; class Gammaproteobacteria; order Enterobacterales; family Alteromonadaceae; genus Psychrosphaera; species Psychrosphaera saromensis. The sequence goes on from NZ_MSCH01000003.1 coordinate 738,606, forward strand.
TCCAAAGCTCTTTACCTAATCTGTCGGTATTATTAGCAATAACGGCATTAGAGGCTTTTAAGATAGTGGCGGTAGAACGATAATTTTGTTCTAAACGAATGACTTCTACGTTAGTAAAATCTTTTTGGAAACTGTGAATATTTTCAACTTGTGCACCACGCCAACCGTATATTGATTGGTCGTCATCGCCTACTATCATCACATGTGATGGTGGGATTTTCTCAGCAACATTACCGCCATGGGCTCCTGCTAATAATCTAATCCAGGCATATTGGATTTTATTAGTATCTTGAAACTCGTCCACTAAGATATGACGAAAACGTTTACGGTAATGGCTTAATACTTCTGCATTCGTGGCTAATACTTCGTGGCTACGTAATAATATTTCAGCAAAGTCGACTAAACCTGCGCGGTCACACGCTTCTTGATACGCGGTATAAACTTGTAAAAATACTTGTTCCGTTGGATCAAAGCTTTCTATATGTTTTGGTCTTAATCCGTCGTCTTTTTTACCATTGATGTACCACATGGCTTGTTTTGCTGGATAACGCTTGTCATCCAAATTAAGACTTTTCATGATACGGCGAATAAGACGATGTTGATCGTCCGAGTCTAATACTTGGAAGCTCTCTGGTAATTTTGCTTCACGAAAATGAGTGCGTAAAAAACGGTGGGCTAAACCATGGAAAGTGCCAATCCACATACCGCTTGCGCCATATTGTGAACCAACCGTACCTTGGCCTAATAACGACTCTAAACGATGACGCATTTCTGCAGCCGCTTTATTAGTAAAGGTGACCGCTAATATTGAAAATGCTGATGTTTGGTGTGCTTGAATTAAATAACCGATACGGCTAATTAGCACTTTAGTTTTGCCAGAACCTGCGCCTGCTAATACCAACATATTTTGTGGTGGTGCAGTAACTGCTTCATATTGACGTTCATTTAGCTCATTCAGCTTTAACATAGCTGTGGATGAGCCTGGAATATCTTGCGAGGGAATATAAACGTCCATAGAGACAAAACCTATAAAATTAATGAAGCGAGTAACTTCAGCGCTATTATATTGCTACTAAATTAAGGCAAATAATAACGCTGTATATATAAACAGGAAATGATTATAACAGGGTTAACAAATCATCCAAGTGCGAATATTCACCATTTGCCAAAGTAAAACCACTTGGGTAGTGATTATTGTTCGGATTAAACCATAAAGACGGACAATTTGCGTTTAACGCTGCTTGAATATCTGACATGGCGCTGTCGCCAATATGTAAAATATTCTGACAAGGAATATTTAAATCTTTAGAAGCGTCATTTAGCATATCTGGGTACGGCTTCATTCTTGTTCCGTTTTCGCCTGCTCGGTAATAACCAACAAAATAAGGCGCTAAACCGATACGTTCATAATCGGCGTTACCATTGGTTACCGCCACCAGCGGATACTTGTCACTTAATTGCTCAAGTACATCAAAGGTTTGTTGTGGCACGGTAAAGTCAGAACGAGCTTCACAAAACGCATCATAAATTTGTTTATTCATAACTGATTTTTGCGGCTCTTTGATACCAAACGAGGTTAAACCTAAATCTAATACGTGATGGCGCCATACATTAACATCATGGCAATACTCAGGATTCTTTTTGGCCACTTGCCATTTTAATGTGTCCCAATAAGCTATGCCTTTTTGTTTTGCACTTGGAACTAGTTCACAGACTTTATCAAACTGAACTTGAATGGCGTTACGGATCACCTCTTCATTAAAATAAAGGGTATCGTCTAAATCAAAACTGATTGCTTTGATAGGGTTAGCAAAAGGGCGGTTAAATCTAATAGACACAGGGCTTCCTACAAAATGGCGAGAGCATTAATTTAAGAGACGTAAGCTTAACATAGACTAAAAAGGATATTGCTTAAAACTATAAAGAATCAAGCTGTTCGATTTCTGCAAACACATCTTCAATTTTAGCAGTGAGTAAACTCTGAGCATCGTATAATGCTTGATTATATATAGAGGAGCCTACTTCTTTCATAATAAACTCCAATAAAAACTCAGCTTCAAACTGGCCTAAATCTCGGTCTAACTCTTGTTGAAAATATTCCTGTAACTTGACGATTGCAGCATCTTGCTGTTGTTTTGATAATTTCACTTCTGACATTGTTTAACTCCGTAAAACATTTGCACACATTGTATAAAGGTTTGCACTAATCTGCGATAAATACTTCCTCTGGCACATTAGTTGTTATCTATACTCTACATATATAAAAAAATTGATGAAAAATCAGCTAATAAATATGACTACAGACCAGCTAATACAAGCCTTTAAAGCACAGCATAAGCTAACAAGTTCAATTGAAAGTTACGCACCAAATTGGTTCATACCTATTGCTGAATTAATAAACACTCACCAAAAACGGGAGTCTAAATGCATCTTTGTAGGTCTTAATGGTAGCCAAGGTTCTGGAAAATCTACTTTAGCTGACTTTATAAAAATGTATCTTGAAAGCCAACATCAATTGTCTGTGGCAGTTATCTCGTTAGATGATTTTTATTTAAGCCAACAAAAACGTAATCACTTAGCCGACACAGTTCATCCTCTTTTAAAATCTCGTGGCGTACCAGGTACACACAACACTCAATTAATGTCATCGACCCTACACGCATTAAAATCAGACAAACCCAATTGTCGTTTACCAAGATTTAATAAGGCGATAGACGACCCAGAACCAGAAGAAAATTGGCCTTTAGTCACAGAAAAAGTTGACGTGGTGGTTATGGAAGGTTGGTGTTGGGGCACGCCAGAACAAACCGAACAAGAATTAGTTAAACCAATAAATACGTTAGAAAGTGAAGAAGACAAAAACGGAACGTGGCGTAAATATGTTAACGACGCACTTAAGTCTGACTATTTAGCTTTATATCAACAAATGGACTTTTGGTTAATGCTTAAAGCGCCGTCGTTTGACTGCATCTCTAATTGGCGTAAAGAACAAGAGCACAAGTTACGACAAGCTCATGCATTATCAGCGGATAAAAATGCACCTTCAGCGATTATGTCAGATGAGCAAGTTGAACGTTTTATTCAACACTTCCAACGGTTAACTGAACATGGTTTAAAACAAGTACCAGAGGTCTGTAATTTAGTACTGCAATTAGATGCACAACGACAACCTATGTTAGTCAGCGGTAGCTCAGTTGCTGAATTTGATAGCATCAAAGCGACTATAAAAAATAAAGCCATTTAACAATATTATAATAAGAGGCAATTATTAAGATGGAAAATCAGTATTTAATCTTTACCGACTTAGATGGCACCTTGTTAGATCATCACACCTATAGTTTTCAACCTGCAGTGGAAATGCTAGGCAAGTTAAAAGATGCCAACATTCCTGTTATCCCCAATACCAGTAAGACTTTCGCCGAGCTTATTTTCTTTAGACAACAAACGAAGTTAGATACCCCTTTTATTGTCGAAAACGGTGCGGCTGTTTTTATCCCTATTGGCTTTGTTAAAGAACAACCAGCTGGAACGGAACGGTTTGAGCGTTATTGGGTTAAAAGCTTTTCAAAATCGAGAGAGCACTGGTTGAGTTTATTAAACACTTTACCGATTGAATTACAAAACTGTTATATCGGCTTTTCTGCCATGAATAACGAACAACTATGTAATGAAACTGGCCTTAATGCCCCAGCAGCGTTAAATGCTAACAGTCGTTTATACAGCGAACCGTTAAAATGGAATGGAACCGATGAACAAAAACAACAAATTAAAACCCTGTTAACTGATGCCGGAGCCAATGTATTACAAGGTGGTCGCTTTTTACACGTAAGTGGCCACAGTGATAAAGGTAAAGCCATGCTTTGGTTAACCGAATTTTTATCTAGCCTAGTTTCTGCAACAACTAAAAATACCACTTACACCACTGTCGCATTAGGTGACAGTTATAACGATAACGAAATGTTAGAAGTCGCTGACATTGCAGTTCAAATCAAATCACACAAGCATGACTTTCCTACACTAACTCGCACTGCCAACGTGGTTCAAAGTACACAATTTGGACCAACAGGTTGGACTGAATGTTTAGCAAAAATTATTAAATTTCCTAAGGAGCTACATCATGGCTGATTTTTATCAAAATGGCGTTGTAACAACGTTACATAATTTAACTAATCGCAGCACAGAAGATCTTGAAGCTGAATTATTATCTTTTTCCAAAACTCGTCCACTGGGCTTAATTTTGCCTTCGTTATATTCAGAACTAGAAGGCAAAGCGCTACCGGATATCATAGATAAAATAGCTAAAGTGCCTTATTTATCAGAGATTGTTATTGGTTTAGACCGCGCAGACTTAGATCAATATAAACACGCCCTCGACTTCTTTAGCACCTTACCTCAACATCACAGAATCTTATGGAATGACGGCCCACGTTTACAAGCTTTGGACGCTAAGTTACAAGCACTAGGTTTAGCACCAACAGAGTTAGGTAAAGGTCGTAACGTTTGGTATTGCATGGGTTACATTTTAGCGTCTGGTAAAGCGGAGTCTGTTGCTTTACACGACTGCGATATTTTAACTTACGATAGAAACTTATTAGCTCGTTTAATCTATCCTGTAGCCAACCCGCAATTTAACTACGAGTTTGGTAAAGGTTATTACGCACGTGTGGCAAACGGTAAGTTAAATGGCCGGGTTGCACGTTTATTAGTAACGCCATTATTAAAAGCACTTAAGCGGGTTCTAGGTACCAATGAATATTTGGAATACATGGACAGCTTCCGCTATTCATTATCTGGTGAATTCTCTTTTCGCCGTGACGTATTAACCGACTTAAGAATTCCAAGTGACTGGGGTTTAGAGATAGGTGTATTGTCAGAAATGCACAGAAACTTTGCCTCAAACCGAATTTGTCAGGTAGATATCGCCAACAACTACGATCATAAACACCAAGATTTATCACTAGAGTCAACCGACGGTGGTTTATCTAAAATGTCGATTGATATTACCAAAGCCTTATTCCGTAAATTGGCGACTCAAGGTTATATTATTAACGCTGAAAACATGCGTACGATTAAAGCCACCTATTTCAGAATCGCATTAGACTACGTAGAAACGTACCGTAATGACGCCATGATCAATGGTTTAGAATTGGATATTCATACTGAAGAGAAATCGGTAGAAATGTTTGCCAAAAATATCATTGAAGCCGGTGAAAACTTTTTATCGAACCCGATGGAAACGCCATTTATACCATCTTGGCACCGAGTCACTAGCGCCATGCCTAATGTACTAGAAGAATTGAAACAGGCTGTGGAATTAGATTATGAAGAATTTGCCAGCAAAGCTAAAGCTGATGCCACCAAATAGGAGTATGCATCTATGCCTGCCACTTTAGATGAACTAACACACAAGGTTGAACAACAACTGAATGTGATTTATGAAAATATTGATTTGCCTATGCCAATCACTGAGCTGTCTCGGTTATTGATAGATGAAATGAATATCCCGAACAATTTTGTTGAGCCTGTCCCTTACACCAACCATTGGTCGGAAAAGGATATGATGTTAATCACTTACGGTGACAGCATTGTGGAGCCAGAACAAAAACCATTAAAGACCTTAGAGTCTTTTATGGATACCTACTTAAATGACAAAATAAACTCAGTGCATATATTGCCTTTTTTTCCTTATAGCTCTGACGATGGCTTTTCAGTCATAGATTATTCTAGTGTTAACGAGTCTTTAGGTGACTGGCAAGATATTGAAGATATCGCTGGTAAATATAAGCTAATGTCAGACTTAGTGATTAATCACTGTTCAAGTCGTAGTGCCTGGTTTCAAAACTTTATTAAAGGTTCAGGCGTAGGGAAAGATTACTTTTTCACTGCAGATCCGTCCGACGATTTATCACAGGTCGTTCGCCCAAGAACCAGTCCTTTGTTACGTGAAACTGAAACCGCTGAGGGCACAAAATACGTTTGGTGTACCTTTAGTCATGATCAGGTAGATTTAGATTTTAGAAATCCACATGTGCTGCTGTCATTCGTTTCTATTATTCGTCAGTATCTTGATTCTGGTGTGAAGGTATTTAGATTAGATGCCGTTGCATTTTTATGGAAAATTGTCGGTGGTCCTTCGATTAACTTACCTTATACCCATGAAGTGATCCGTCTATTACGCACGTTAATAGAACACACTGAACCTGAAACTGTGATCATCACAGAAACCAATATACCTAACACACAAAACCTTACGTATTTTGGTAACGCGAACGAAGCACATTGTATTTATAACTTCTCATTACCACCTTTACTGGTCAACTCGTTAATAACTGGCGATTGTACTTATTTAAAACGTTGGTTAATGAGCATGCCTCCTGCACAAAACGGCACATGTTATTTTAACTTTATTGCCTCGCATGATGGTATTGGTCTTAGACCTGCTGAGGGTTTATTGTCAGATCTTGAGTTAAATACTTTAGTCAATACCATGCAAAACTTTGGTGGTCGAGTCTCTTGGAGAACGGCGGATACAGGCGAACAAAAAGCGTATGAAATCAACATTGCCTTGTTTGATGCACTAAAAGGAACCATTGGCGGTGAAGATAAATGGGGCTTAGAACGCTTTATTTGTGCTCACGCCATTATGTTTGGTTTAGAAGGTATTCCGGGTATTTATATTCACAGTATATTGGGTACGCCAAACGATTACGAAAAATTAAAGAATACTCACCACAACCGTTCAATCAATCGCCATCGCTGGGATTATAAATTATTAAAAGAACAACTAGACTCGGATTATTCGAGTCACAGTAAAGTACTTACACGTATGTTGGCGTTAATTGACATTAGGACTAAACAGCCGGCATTTCATCCAAATGCCACACAATATGTGTTACATCTAGGTTTACAATTATTTGGTTTTTGGCGTCAAAGCTTAGATAGAAAACAAAGTATATTTTGTATTAGCAATGTCAGCGATGAAAAAGTAGAGTTAAGGCTGAATGAATTGAACCTAATCGTTACAGATGACTGGGTTGAACTAATATCTAATAAAAACATCGAAGATACCGCCACAGAACTTGAATTAATGCCGTATCAAACGGTGTGGCTGACAAACCTTAAAAACGAGTAGAAAAGGAAATATACATGACCCAGAAAGTAACCAAAGCTGTTATCCCGGTAGCGGGCCTTGGAACTCGTATGTTGCCAGCAACAAAGGCAATACCGAAAGAAATGCTGACTTTAGTCGACCGACCATTAATCCAATATGTTGTGGAAGAAGCTGCTGCCGCGGGTATTCGCGAAATTATTTTAGTTACACATGCGAGTAAAAACTCGATAGAAGATCACTTTGATTCAAGTTTTGAATTAGAAGCGCAATTAGAGTCTCGTGTTAAGCGCTCTTTATTAGAAGAAGTACGCTCTATTAATCCAAAAGACGTAACTATGATCTCGGTACGCCAAGCTGAGGCAAAAGGCTTAGGCCACGCAATTAACTGCGCAAGATCGGCAATTGGAGATAGTCCATTTGTCGTTATGTTGCCTGATGTGATCATAGATAAATATCATTCAGACCTTGGTGTTGAAAACTTGGCTGGGATGCTAAAACAATACGAATTAACCGGTGACAACCAAATAATGGTAAATCCAGTCCCTGAAAAGGACGTTGGTAGTTATGGGGTAGTAGACATTAACGGAGATACACTAACCCCAGGTGGCTCAGCACCAATAAAAACTATGGTAGAAAAACCAGAAGATGGAACCGCGCCATCAAACCTAGCAATCACTGGTCGTTATGTTGTCTCACCTAAAATATGGGATTTATTAGACAAAACTGCACCGGGTGCCGGTGGTGAAATTCAATTGACGGATGCATTGCATCAGTTAAATGAAATTGAAAATATGTCGGCTTACCATATTGTTGGTAAAACTCACGATTGCGGTAACAAGCTTGGTTTTATTAAAGCGAACTTGGAATATTCATTACAACGTACTGAGTTTAGGGAAGATTTAAAACAGGCTATCAACGAGCTTGTCGCTGACCCAACGCTTGAGTTCTAAACTCTAAAGAGCCCGATATCTAATCATGGGTTTTATAAGTACGCCCCAACTGTAAAGAAATGTAAAACTGCTTTTACATTTCTTTACTTGCCTATCTAACATTTTTGTTCAACTATTACTTTATTAACAATGACTATCCAAAACGCTTACAGTTTATCGCTTAAGTGTATGGATAAAATTCGCCTTAAAATGTTTACAACAAGGAATTTGTTCATGAAAAAGTTTCTACTTTTTTTACTTTCAGTTTCATTAATATCTGGATGTACATCGCCAACGCCCGAAATATTAAATGCACCAATAAATACAGCGAATCAACAGATATCTGAAATTGATACTGAACAATTTAAAGGATTAAAACGCCTTGTTGCTATTGGTCGTTTTTCTGATGAAACAAAACGAGGCAATAGCTTCCTAGTTGACAATAACAACAACCGACTGGGAAAACAGGCAACTGATATTTTAAGCTCAAGGTTAACTGCTAGTGGTAAATTCATCATGCTAGAGAGGCCTGATGTCCAATTACTTAGCTCTGAGGCAAAAAACTTTGAGACATCTAAAATAGGCGCTGACTATTTAATCGTTGGTTCAATATCTGAATTTGGCCGACGCGCAGAAAGCGACGTTGCTATTTTTTCACGTAATAAAATTCAAATTGCTAACGCGACTGTAAATGTTCGCTTAATTGACGTTAAAACAAGTCGTATTGTCTACTCTGAAGAAGCATCTGGTGAAGCGCGAACTGAAGCTAACCAAGTATTTGGGGTTGGTAAAACAGCCGCTTACGATACATCTTTAGATGACAAAGCTGTGTCTGCAGCTATCTCTAAAGTTGTATCTAACATAATGAATAACCTTTTAGATTCCCCGTGGCAAGCATACTTAATTGATAGTGGTGAAGTGGAATCACTATTTATGACAGGCGGTGAATCACAAGGTATCAAGTTAGGTCATAACTTCGCTGTAATTGAAGCTGGTAAAAAGGTGAAAAATCCACAAACCGGTATTCTAATATCGTTACCAGGTAAAGAAGTAGCAACATTGGAAGTTATTGGTTTTGTTGGTGAGGGTGATAACGAGTTGAGCCTAGTAACAACGAAATCAGGCAAGTTAGATAAAACAAAAATTTCGCAATATGTAGTACAAGAAATGAAGGGAAATAACCATGAATAAGTTTATCTTAGCAATCATACTTTCTGTCTTTATCATCCCGTTATCTGGATGTACAACTAACTATTCAAGCGTTACTCAAGTAGAAGACTCTGGCTTTATACTACTGAAAGGCAATTTCAATAACACAACGTTATATGTAGATGATAATGAAATCACAATAGATTTAAGTGTCTCACAATATATGTTAGATGAACAAATGGTCTCAAAGTTTCCAATAAGCGTTGGAGTTCATTCGATTAAAGTTATGAGGGACGAGACTACGTTAGTCCGTAAGAAAATTTTACTATCTAACGGCCAAACAGTTGAGATATTTGTTCCATGAATACCTTTACTGTAGATACCGGTTCTGTGAATTCTTTTTTTGTGAATAGCTTAGTAATTATTAAAAAACTAACTATTGTTTTAACATTAATTTTTGTCACTGCGTGTGTACAAAACAAGAACATTTACTACTGGGGTGATTACTCAGATACGCTTTATGCTACGAAAAAAGAACCGTCAGCTGAGAGTAAGGAGCGTCATTATCGTGAGTTACTTAACATAATTAATAATGCCCAGTCCTATGAAAAGAAAATACCACCTGGCATTTATTTTGAGCTCAGTATGTATGAAAGTGAAAAAGGCAATCACGACAAAGCAAACATATTATTAAACCAAGAATATTCACTTTATCCTGAAGCAAAAACATATATAGAAAATTTAAGAGTAGGAGATAAAAATGAATAAATTTTTAATACTACTCACTTTTTTTATATTGTTATCTGGCTGTGTAACAACAGAGCCTGTAGGTAAAATGGAAGCATTTCCAAAAATGTATAATGAAAGGCCGTTAAGTATTGCTGTCGTACCTGCAATTAATAATACAACCGCTGCTGACGCTACTGATTTATTATCTACAACCATTGCTCAACCACTGTCTGAAGCTGGTTTTTACGTAGTACCTGTGCCTTATATAAACCATGTTTTAACGTTAGAAGGAATAACCGACGGAGCACAATTAAAATCTGTGCCTTTGGAAAAGTTTAACCAGATATTTGGTGCCGATGCCGTATTGTTTGTGACTATTGATCAGTGGGATACCTCTTACCTTGTTACTTCAGCTAATGTCACTGTAGGTCTAAAATTTGAGCTTATTTCAACTAAAACTAACGAATATTTATGGCAACATGAAAGTGTTATCGTTAAAGATACAACAGGTAAAAATTCGAACGGCCTCCTATTACAAATAATAGCTACAGCAATATCAACGGTAATGACTGACTATGTACCTATTGCTAGGGAAGTTAACCAACGCATACTTTACACAATACCATTAGGTAAATATCACCCTCGTCATGGAATGGATGGCAATGATAAATCTGGTAGGTTTAAAGAAGTAGAACGCTAAAGTGACTAGGTTTTATGCCTAAATGGTTAGTAGCTTCTACTTACCTTGCGTAAAATAAAAAGAAACTAGCTCTCGTGTGTTGTGCGTGTCATCGCACAACACAGCATATATAAATTAAAAAAGTACGTTTATAATACGGTGAGTTCTTACACGAATGGCAATCACATGCTAATAATAAAAAACAAAGCTAAGTTCTCTTTCGATGAACTACCGCAACTGCAACCTCAACTAATCAAAACTAAAAACTTAACTTGGTGGCAGCACATACTTAACGCCAGAACACCTAGAAAGTACCATTTAGTTCAAGATTGGAGCATTAGTGTTTCTGGTATTTCGGCTAAATTAGATGGCACCATAGTGGTCCCAAAGAATACTGAAATAGATGGGGCATCTATTCCCTTTCCTTGGTTTGTTGCTTTTATTACCTTTGGTATTTTACGACCTATGGGCATTTTACTTACCGCCTCAATTCCCCATGACTATGCATTTATACATGGAAAGTTAAACTATAAGCAAGAAGGCTCAGAGCAGTTACAACAACGTGTGGTACAAAGGCATGAAGTTGACTATTTGTTTTACCAGATAGTTAAGGATGTAAACCAGGCCCCTGTATCTGCCGCTATTTCTTGGTTAGCGGTAAGGCTAGGTTGGTATTGGATTAAGTATAATGGCAAATACAGAAATGGACGTTTTCCACTGTTAATAACGTCATTACTGGTACTTGCCTTAACGGGTTTACTTTGTTTTTAAGCTAACCCGTTAAACACGTTTGTTATTTTATTCTGCTGATTTATTGCAATGACTTACTGCACAGGTTTATTACATTGACTTACGGCATTGAGAGAACTGATTCATCACCAAGCTCAGCAGCCAGTTGAGCTAAAAAACCTTGCATAAATTCAACACGCTTTTGTGCTTCTTGTAAGCCTGCTTTGGTTGTCATAGTTTTTGCTGTTTTAAATAGCTTCTCATAAAAATGATCAACCGCTGCAACTTTGCTGTTCGGTGTTCTTACCTGACAAAACGGATCTTCAGGATTATATAACTTACTGCCTAATTTACCTGCCACTAACATACAACGACTCACACCAATTGCGCCTAGTCCGTCTAATCTGTCGGCGTCTTGAACGATTTTAGCTTCAAGTGTTTCTGGCGTTATATTCGCACTATAACTGTGCGTTTTAATTGCATGAGCAATCGCGTCTAAATACTCAGACGGATAACCAATAGAGGTTAGAAACTCAACCGATTTTTCACCGGCTAATGTTGATGCGCGTTTATTATCAGGATGATTTTTAGGAAAGGAAACACAGTCATGTAACCAGGCAGCGGGCAGTACAATATGAATGTCTGCATTTTCCTGCTTGCATAATTTTTTTGCGGTAGCGACAACACGCTTAATATGATTTATATCATGAGCAGCATCGTGAATTTGTTGTTGCAGAATAAAGTCCGCACAGTGGTTTTCTAATTTTTCTAGGTTCATGTATTCGTCTTATTTGGCTATGTATATTACTTTGGACAAACAGTTGACCAATTCTATCAATATAATAAAAAGGCGCCCATATTAGGCGCCTATTAGTTTAATCAAAACTTAAATTACTTATTAATACCAACCAAATCCATAAAGAATGCATATTCTAGTGCAAGTTCTTTATAGCGACGGAAACGGCCAGATGCACCGCCGTGTCCTGCATCCATATTAGTTTGGAAGTACAGCTTGTTTGAGTCAGTCTTCATATCACGTAATTTAGCGACCCACTTCATTGGTTCAAAGTATTGAACTTGTGAGTCATGTAAACCAGTAGTAACTAAGACATTTGGGTAATCTTGCGCCTTAACTTGATCATAAGGTGAATACGACAACATGTATTCGTATGAGTCTTTATTGGCTGGATTGCCCCATTCGTCATATTCGTTAGTGGTTAAAGGAATACTTGGATCAGACATAGTGGTAACCACATCAACAAATGGTACATGTGCGCCAATACCAAGATATAACTCAGGTGCCATATTCATAATACCACCCATTAACAAACCACCAGCACTGCCACCAATGGCAAACACTTTGTCTTTGGCTGCGTATTTTTGTTCCGTTAATGACTTAGTCACATCAATAAAATCAGTAAAGGTATTCATTTTGTTAAACATTTTGCCGTCTTCATACCAAGTACGACCTAACATTTGTCCGCCACGAATATGCGCTAATGCATAAACAAAACCACGGTCTAATAAAGATAATCTAGACGCTGAAAAATACGGGTCAATCGTTGCCCCATAAGAACCATACGCATATTGATAAAGAGGATTAGTACCGTCTTTTTTAAATTTATCTTTACGGTATACCAAAGAAACAGGGACTTTTTTACCATCACGAGCAGTAACAAATATACGTTCGCTTTGATACCAGTTGGGATCAAAGTCACCTAGTACTTCATCTTGTTTTAATGTTGTGCTTTCAAAGGTATTTAAATCGACTTCTATAACTGAACCAGGTGTAGTTAACGAACTGTAGTAATAACGTAACTTATCGCTATCTGCCGTTGGGTTAGTATCGAACGTGGCAACATAAGCTGCATCATTAAATGGTAATGACGTTTCTTTATTAGTTTTTAAATTAATAACACGAATGTTGGTATTACCGTTTTCACTCTCTTCCACCACTAAGTGATTGTTGAAAACAATAAAGTCTTCAAAATACACATTTGCTCTGTGTGGGATCACGTCTTGCCATTTACTGGTGTCTGAACTTTCAGAACGGCTTACTTTGACTAACTTAAAGTTTTTAGCGTCTAAGTTTGTACGTATGTAATACCAGTCGTTATGTTGGTCAAAATCATATTCATGACCAGACGTTATCGGAGCTAAAGGAGTAAAGTCAGCATTTGGCGTTTCTGCCGATATAACAGATGCACCGGCGGCTAACGTAGAGTCGTGGTAAATATAAATAGTTTGGCTATCGCGGGTTTTACCAATACCAGTATAAAACGTCGTATCATCTTCTTGGTAAACTAACTTGTCGTTGTCTTGGCTGGACCCTAAAGTATGACGATATACTTGATAACCTAGTAACGTTTGTACATCTTTTTTAATGTAGAACACAGTTTTGTTATCGTTTGCCCACACTATGCTGCCAGATGTATTAACTAACTTGTCGTCATACATTTTGCCTGTGGCTAAATCTTTAAACTCAATAACATATAAACGACGGCTTTCTGTATCCGTTGAATACGCTAATATATTATTGTTGGTGCTTACTGACACGCCACCTAAACTAAAGTATTCATGTTCTTTAGCTAATACATTGGCATCTAAAAATACATCTTCTTTGTTGTCTAATGTGGTTTTTTTACGTGCATATATAGCGTATTCATTGTCGCCTTCATAGCGTGTATACCACCAATAACCGCGTCTTTGGTATGGCACGCTGGCATCATCTTTTTTAAGACGACCTGTCATTTCTTCAAATAACGTATCTTGTAATGCTTGAGTATGCGCCATTTGCGCATCAACAAATTTATTCTCGGCGGCTAAGTGCGCCAAGATCTCTTTATCTTCACGGCTATCGTCACGCATCCAGTAATAGTCATCAATACGTTTATGCCCATGTTGCTCCATTTCAAATGGAACTTTTTTTGCTACTGGTGCTAGTGCTGCTTTTACTGTTTCTGATGTCATATTATCTGCCGTTTGATTAGATGGGGAACAGCCTGAAATAAATAATGAGACGATTGAAGCAATCATCCCAACTTTTAATGAATGTTTAGTGCTAGCCATTACACGAGGCATAGTTTATTTCCTTTTACTTACAAATATTATTCGCTGTTATATTCAATTACTAAATACGTATATTACGATAAAGCTTACGCATGTAGAGCTTATCGGTATAAATTACTCTATTTTTGCAGTTTTGAATAACAAATAACGAAAAGAATAGCTAATTTAATAATTAGAGCTTGCACTCCATTTGCTAGAGTGATAAAAATTACAACAATCAATTTAGAATAATTATTTAAAAAAATGACAAATTTATTCACCACTACAATTATCTTACTGCTAAACCTGCTGCTTTTATCTGCACGCGGGCTTGTTTTGGTTGATTAAATTTAAATAGTATCAATAAAAACCCCGCTCAATTAGCGGGGTTTTTTTTACCCTGTTAGTTAGTGATTGGGCTACAGGAGAAAGGAATATGCACAACATGAATCAAGACAAAGTCATTATTTTTGACACCACATTACGCGATGGCGAACAGGCGTTACGAGCCAGTTTAAGTAAACGTGAAAAACTGCAAATTGCCCACGCTATTGCCAAATTGGGTGTAGATGTAATGGAAGTTGGTTTTCCAGTTTCGTCCCCTGGTGACTTTGACGCAGTAAATAGCATAGCCGAACAAGTAAAAGGGCCAATTATATGTGGCTTAGCTCGAGCAATGGAAAAAGACATTATTGCTTGCGGTGAAGCGTTAGCGCCTGCTGAAAAGCGTCGTATCCATACCTTTATTGCTACCTCGCCAATTCATTTGGAACACAAGCTACAAAAAACCTTAGAGCAAGCCACTGAAATGGCCGTTAACGCGATTAAATTAGCCAAAACGTATACCGATGATGTTGAGTTCTCTTGTGAAGATGCTGGTCGTACTCCAGTTGCAGACTTAGCGTATGTAATAGAACGTGCAATTGACGCTGGTGCAACCACCATTAATATCCCAGACACAGTAGGTTATACAGAGCCAACTGAATTTGCTGAGATCATCTCTGGTATTAAAAATACAGTGCCAAATATCGATAAAGCGATTATTTCGGTGCATTGCCATAACGACTTAGGTTTAGCCGTCGCCAACAGTATTGCTGCAGTGCAAGCTGGCGCACGCCAAATAGAATGTACAGTAAATGGTATTGGCGAACGCGCTGGTAACTGTGCATTGGAAGAAGTGGCAATGATATTACAAACCCGCAAAGAACGTTTTGGCGTGGATACTAATATTAAGTCTGAAGAAATTTTCCGAACATCAAAATTAGTTAGCCAGCTTTGTAATATGCCAGTACAACAAAACAAAGCTATTGTGGGAGCTAACGCATTTGCTCACTCTTCTGGTATTCATCAGGACGGTATTTTAAAAGCACAAAATACTTACGAGATCATGAAACCTGAACACATAGGCATGCAAAGTAATGAATTAAACTTAACGTCTCGTTCTGGCCGCCATGTTATTCAGCATCGTATGACTGAAATGGGTTATTCCGATAACGACTACAATTTGGATGATATTTACAGTGACTTCCTATTACTTGCCGATAAAAAAGGCCAAGTTCACGACTATGATTTAGAAGCTATTTTGTTTGATCAGCAATTAAAAGATGACTCTGATTATTACAAATTAACCTCGTTACAAGGTTTGTCTAGCAACTCAGCAGTGAATACCACAACGGTTGGAGTTTCTATTGGTGGAGAAGATGCCATTTATAAAGCAGAAACAGGTAATGGTCCAATTGAAGCGGCTTACAATGCTTTAAAACAAATGACCCACATTGACTTAAACATCATTGATTTTAAATTAAATTCAAAAGGTGAAGGTGGTGATGCAATTGGTCAAGTCGACATTATTGCGCAGTCTATGGGACGCAACTTCCATGGTACAGGCCTAGCTACCGACATTATTCACGCAGGCGTGAAAGCATATATTCACGTATTAAACTTAGTCCACCGCGCACAGCAAGTGGAAGAAATTAAAGAAAAACACCAAAGCATCTAAAAAGATGCGGTAAAAAACATTGGGAAATGAATAACAATGAGTAACGAATACAAAATTGCCGTTTTATCCGGTGACGGAATTGGCCCAGAAGTAATGGCCGCCGCAATAGCTGTGTTAGACGTGGTACAGAAAAAATACAATTTCAAATTAAATTACACCCATGCTGATGCAGGCGGTATTGCGATAGATAATCACGGTTGTCCACTGCCAAACAGCACATTAAAAGTATGTGAGCAGTCAGATGCTATTTTGTTTGGTTCTGTAGGCGGCCCTAAATGGGAAAACCTAGCGCCAAACGATCAACCAGAACGCGGTGCATTATTACCGTTACGTAAACACTTTTCTCTGTTTTGTAATATGCGACCTGCGGCTTTGGTTCCAGCACTTTCTGCTATGTGTCCGTTACGTGCAGATATTAGCGCAAAAGGTTTTGACGTATTAGTGATGCGCGAGTTAACTGGCGGAATTTACTTTGGTGAAAAAGGTCGCGAAGGCGACTCAGCATTTGATACCCAACGTTATTCTAAAAGTGAAATTACTCGTATTGCCAAACTTGGTTTTGAAGCTGCGCAAAAGCGCCGTCACAAAGTTACCTCAGTAGATAAGGCCAATGTATTACAAACCTCTATTTTATGGCGTGAAACCGTTATAGAAGTGGCTAAAGACTACCCTGATGTAGAGCTTGAACATATCTATATTGATAACGCGACCATGCAGCTAATTAAAGACCCAAGTCAGTTTGATGTGTTGTTATGCGATAACTTGTTTGGCGATATATTGTCAGATGAATGCGCCATGATCACAGGTTCTATGGGCTTGTTACCTTCAGCCAGTTTGAATGCACAAGGTTTTGGTATGTACGAACCCGCTGGCGGTTCAGCGCCAGATATCGCAGGTCAAGGTATCGCTAACCCAATAGCACAAATATTGAGTGCAGCATTAATGCTACGTTATAGCTTAAATCAGCTAGATGCCGCCAATGCCATTGATGCAGCGATTGCCGATGTCATTGCTCAAGGCAAAGTAACGGGCGATATAGCGCAAGGTGCAACAAGTTATAGCACTGAGCAAGTAGCAGAAGCCATTGCGCAAGCAATTAAATAAATGAGTGTGGGAAAGAAAATGGCACAAACATTATACGAAAAAATCTGGGACGCACATTTTGTCGCAGAATTATCCGGCGATACTAATTTAATTTATATCGACCGACATTTAGTTCATGAAGTAACCTCACCGCAAGCGTTTGCGGGTTTGCGTGAAAAAAATCGCCCAGTGCATCGTTTAGATAAAACCTTTGCCACTATGGATCACAACGTGTCTACCCAAGTGCGTTCATTTGAAGCGGCGGGTGAAACATCACGTAAACAGTTAGAAGCATTGGCTAAAAACTGTAAAGAATTTGGCGTTACCTTATTTGACTTAAACCATGAAAACCAAGGTATTGTTCACGTTATTGGTCCAGAGTTAGGCATTACGTTACCGGGTCATACTATTGTTTGTGGTGACTCACATACTGCAACACATGGTGCTTTTGGTGCGTTAGCCTTTGGTATTGGAACATCTGAAGTGGAACATGTATTAGCCACTCAAACCCTACAACAGAAAAAAGCCAAGTCATTAAAGATTGAAGTTAACGGTCCATTACGTGCCGACATTACTGCTAAAGATGTAATTTTAGCGGTTATAGAAATTTTAGGTACGGCAGGCGGTACAGGTTATGTTGCAGAGTTTTGTGGACAAGCCATTGAAGAATTATCAATGGAAGGCCGCATGACCTTATGCAACATGGCGATTGAAATGGGCGCTAAAGCCGGATTAGTGGCACCAGATCAAGTCACCTTTGATTATGTTGAAGGTAAAGTCTATTCACCTAAAAACACTGCAGAACGTAATGATTTTGATGATGCCGTAGCGTATTGGAAAACATTAAAAACCGACGACGGTGCAGTGTTCGACCACACAATTACCTTACACACAGACAACATCATTCCAAAAGTAACTTGGGGCACAAGCCCAGAACAAGTAGTGAGTGTTGATGCTAAAGTGCCAAACCCAGATAAAGAACCAGACTTAGTAAAAGCAGATGCGATTCGTCGTGCCATTGCTTACATGGGCTTAGAAGCTGATCAGGCGATTACTGACATTAAAATAAACACTGTGTTTATCGGTTCTTGTACTAACTCTCGTATTGAAGATATACGTGCAGCGGCTGAAATTACTAAAGGTAAAAATGTAGCAGCAGGTGTCAGAGCGTTAGTAGTACCGGGTTCTATGCGAGTAAAAGCGCAAGCGGAACAAGAAGGGTTAGATCAAGTATTTAAACAGGCTGGTTTTGAATGGCGCGAGCCAGGTTGTTCAATGTGTTTAGCCATGAACGACGATAGGTTAGAACCGGGTGAGAGATGTGCATCAACATCCAACCGTAACTTTGAAGGTCGTCAAGGTAAAGGCAGTCGTACACATTTAGTCAGCCCTGCAATGGCCGCCGCGGCTGCGATTGCTGGTCACTTTGTTGATATTAGAAAAGGGTAAGGGGAACATAATGTCAGATGCTATTTTAAATCAGGACGTGTTTCATAAGGGTTTAGTCTGCCCATTAGATAAAAACAACGTAGATACCGATCAGATCATTCCAAAGCAGTTTTTAACCTCGGTTGAACGCAGCGGTTTTGATAAAGCATTATTTTATGATTGGCGCTATTTAAGTGACGACACACCAAACCCAGAGTTTGTTTTAAACTTCCCACAATACAAAGGCGCGAGCATTTTATTAACTCGTGAGAACTTTGGCTGTGGTTCAAGCCGCGAACATGCGCCTTGGGCATTAAAACAATATGGTTTCCAAATTGTGATTGCTCCTAGCTTTGCTGATATTTTTTATAACAACTGTATCAACAACCAAATTTTACCCGCCAAGTTACCTGAAGCCTCTATAGATAAGCTATTCAGCTTGTGCCAGACACAAGAGCAAGTGGATATGGTTGTCGACCTAAAAGGCCAACAACTACTTATAGAGGGTGAATCGCCTATAGCATTTGAAATTGCAGCCGATGTAAAAGATAGACTGCTAAAAAACTTAGACTTTATAGGTGTAACTGAAGAATTCTCTGAACAGATAAAAACGTTTGAAGACAAACTATCAGCCTCCCGCCCTTGGCAGTAACCGCTTAATTATTATTAGGTTTTGATAAACCTGAAAATAACACCCAGTTTGTTTCCTTGGTATTCGCCGCTACAATTTGTAGCGGCTTTTTTTTGCCTACAGGATGTAGGCATGCCCGATGCACATGGATGTGCAAAGAGGGTATCGGGACAGTAAGTACAACTCGAGCAGTCCATAATCCCCTGATGTATCAGCTTCGTGTGCAAGTTTTGACTGATCTCAAATGAACTCAAGATGGACGTAGAATAGCGGTATAATGTTTACTGTACATATTCGACAATGCTGTTTAAAAAAGGCGATCTTATTTTCATTTACCTTACCTATAAAGCTGTGATTATATCCAGAACTTGTCGATTTCCTACCAAGTCAAGAAAACAGGAATAATGCCTAACTTTGGGGAAACACAAAAACACGAATTGTTACGCAACAAAGGTGTAGTAAATGATGTAGAGATTTGTTACTAATAATAAATAAGAGGAAACGCGTTGTCAGAAACTTAGGCAATCGTCCTCTGATTAAATTGTTATGCTGACTTAGCTCGGAGTATAAATGAACCTATTGAGTCATTTCATTTTGATGGCAGATTATAATCACAGAATGAACATTCAGTTTTCTAATGTTATAGATAATTTGAGTGAAGAAATTACTAACGAAGATTTAGGAGCATATTTCACCTCTATAATGGGAACTCTTAATCATATATTAGTTGGTGATATCATTTGGCTATCAAGATTTTCTACACATTCAAAAAATTATCTAGCTCTAAAAAGTATACTTGAACTACCTAAACCAAATGGACTAAACGATATGATTTTTCCAGAGTTTAGCTCATTCAAAATAGCACGTGAAAAAGTAGATTTATCATTATCTAATTGGCTTATGAGTGAAGCTGATGCAAATGACTTCACTAAAAACTTAGAATATTCCAATACAAAAGGTATTATCAGTATTCGTAATTTTGGTGAGTTACTTAGTCATTTATTTAATCACCAAACACATCATCGAGGTCAATTATCTACTTTGTTAAATCAACAAGGACTTGATGTGGGAGTTACTGATTTCTTAATAGAGATCCCCGAAATGTCAGCATAAAAAACTATAACAAGGCCACCCACCTTAATTTGTTATATCATTACACTAGCGGAGTTCTATTTTCTTCGAAAGAAGACATGGAAGCACTACTTTATAGAGGAAGCTGAAGGCTCTAAGTAGTGTAGTTATAAAAAGCTGTTCAAGAGAGATAAACAACAGTTGTCTATTTCGCTCACATTATAGCCAACTACAATTTGCCCGTTTACAGGGCGTTAGGCATCAACCAAGAGTCAACATCGGATATTCAAATTATTATGTCAGCCATAGAAAGATATAAGGTTGAGAAATTGAATGATCAATTTACTCAAACCACACGAACTGTTAGACGAAATTTGTTAATTGCATCATCAATTGCTATAGCACTATCTGTAGAAGGAATGAAATTTAAGAGTTTTTTCGGGATTGACTTTACTGACCAGGCAACAGCGGTACTTGCAATAGGCGCCATATCATTAATTGCATTCTATGAGTTTTTTTCGTTCTTAACATACGGTGTAATTGATCATCGCTCTTGGGTTTTAAAAGCGAATTCTATCTTCTATAGTCACTCTGATTATAATCATATTGATATCAGAAAGAAGTTACAGTCTATAGATGATCAACTTGGGTACATCAGAGGAAAAATGTCTTCCGATGATGACTCTGTTGTCAACGCAATTAAGAGTCAAGCTGGAGTAATTGATCGTGTAGTTATCGATGTTGAATCCAATATAACAACGTTCCTAAAAGATCTAGCTAAATTTAGAAGTCAAATGAATGCTTTAAACTACATGCAACTTGGGCGTATTTATCTTCTCGACTGGGGTGTTCCTTTATTCATGGGTTTTTTTAGTTTTTATGTAAACTTAGAATCAATGAAAATATTCACCCGCACTGTATTTGGGGCTGCTGCCTAATAATAGCGACTTAAAAGGCCATATATAATTCTTTTAAACACTTAACATGGCCACCCACCTTAATTTGACAGTTATTTACACTTATTGACACTTAACATGGCCACCCACTTTAATTTCGCTATATTTAGCTTCTTTAAAATAGAGTATAGACTTAAAAGGCCACCCACCTTAATTTGACAGTTATTTAAACTGCACTAAACTCAAATGTACCTATATTGGCACATTGAGTTTACTTATGCCCAGACCAAGAAAGGGAAATTTAAAAGGCCACCCACCTTAATTTGACAGTTATGTAATCTGCACTAAACTCATTTGTACCTATATTGATACATTTGAATTTACTTATGCCCAGACCAAGAAAGAGTCAAATCAGTTTAACTGATACACCTTACTACCACTGCATCTCACGTTGTGTCCGTAGAGCCTTTTTGTGCGGAAAAGACAAACAAACGCACCAATCTTATGAGCATAGAAGACAATGGGTAGAAGATAAGCTGTTATTTCTCCCCCAAGTATTTGCCATTGAAGTCTGTGCTTATGCAGTAATGAGTAACCATACTCACCTTGTATTGCATGTAAATGAACAACAAACACTAAGCTGGGATACAACTCAAGTGTTAACGCGTTGGCATAAAGTATTTAAAGGAACGCTACTTACAAAAAAGTACCTATCTTTACCAGAAAATGAACTTGATACACTAAGCCAATCAGAGTTATTAACCATAGAGCAAACAGCCCAAGTGTATAAACAACGCTTAATGGACATAAGTTGGTTTATGCGTGTATTAAATGAAAGTATCGCTAGGGAGGCTAATAAAGAAGATAACTGCACTGGCCGATTCTGGGAGGGGCGTTTTAAATGCCAAGCTCTACTAGATGAAGCGGCATTAATATCTTGCATGGCTTATGTGGATTTAAACCCAGTAAGAGCCAAAATGGCAAGCACACCAGAAACATCAGACTATACAAGCATAAAACAACGTATTCATCACACTCTTAGCCAAACACAATCAACTCAAAATAATACACAAACCCAACAACCAAGTACATTACAGTCATTTGTAGGCAACCCAAGAAAAGACATGCCTAATGGTATTCCATTTGACCTAAAAGAATACATTGAATTAGTAGATATAACTGGCAAATGTATAAGAGAAGACAAAGCAGGTCATATAAGCGTACTTAACATGGCCACCCACCTTAATTTGACAGTTATTTAAACTGCACTAAACTCATTTGTACCTATATTGATACATTTGAATTTACTTATGCCCAGACCAAGAAAGAGTCAAATCAGTTTAACTGATACACCTTACTACCACTGCATCTCACGCTGTGTCCGTAGAGCCTTTTTGTGCGGGGAAGATAAACAAACTCACCAATCTTATGAGCACAGAAGAAAATGGGTAGAAGATAAACTGTTATTTCTCCCCCAAGTCTTTGCCATTGAAGTATGTGCGTATTCGGTAATGAGCAACCACACTCACGTTGTTCTACACATCAATGAACAACAAGCGCTTAACTGGGATACAACAGAAGTGTTAATACGCTGGCATAAAGTATTTAAAGGCACATTACTCACACAAAAATATTTATCATTACCAGAAAATGAACTTGATACATTAAGTCAGTCAGAATTACTAACCATAGAGCAAACAGCCCAAGTGTATAAGCAACGCTTAATGAACATAAGTTGGTTTATGCGTGTATTAAATGAAAGTATCGCTAGGGAGGCTAATAAAGAAGATAACTGCACTGGCCGATTCTGGGAAGGGCGTTTTAAATGCCAAGCTCTACTAGATGAAGCGGCATTAATATCTTGCATGGCTTATGTGGATTTAAACCCAGTAAGAGCCAAAATGGCAAGCACACCAGAAACATCAGACTATACAAGCATAAAACAACGTATTCATCACACTCTTAGCCAAACACAATCAACTCAAAATAATACACAAACCCAACAACCAAGTACATTACAGTCATTTGTAGGCAACCCAAGAAAAGACATGCCTAATGGTATTCCATTTGACCTAAAAGAATACATTGAATTAGTAGATATAACTGGCAAATGTATAAGAGAAGACAAAGCAGGTCATATAAGCGAAAACTTACCCAATATACTCACGCGCTTAAATATCAGCGAAGATAATTGGCTTACTATTACAAAACAATTCAGCAAAGTATTTCACGGTGCTGTAGGACACGAACATGTGTTACAAAACTTCAGTAATAACCAACAACTAAAACGACGGCCAAATCTATCAAGTTGCAAAAGGTTATTCGCTTAGCATTAGCTTAAATTCCAACGATATCAAAGTAAAAAGCACAAATCAGAACCTCTGAGATAACCGCATATCTAACTTTTATTCAAAACGCTAAAAAAACAAAAATCGTCTGTATAAACATAACCTCAAGTATAAAACCCAACTCTAAATCATAAAAAAAGATAATAACTAACACACCATTTACAAAGTTAAATAGTTTCATTTAAAGTGGGTGGCTTAGTTAAAAAACCTGCAGTAACCCACCTTCCTGCTTTTTTGTTTTTACCCACCTCATTCTCATTTAAAGTGGGTGGCATAATTAAAAAAATCTGTTGAGTTAATGCGCTCGAATTTCCTAGCTTACAAATTCCGTCGGTTTAATTTAAAGTAGATGGTGAGTTTGATTTGATTAAATCCCCCTAAAAGGACACTTGGTTCAAATCATATAATGTACAACGAAATGCATAGGCCGTACTAAGGTCAATAATAAGGGCAATAATGAAAACATTTTTACACGGCGTAGTTTTGGGAGCATTTACATTCTTCTCTTCCGCATCTTTTTCCTTAGCTGAACAAGTTACATCAAAGTCTAAAGAAGATGTTAAGTTTGAAGTGTTAGCTGATGATATTTGGCAGTTTTCATTAGAACGTAATCCGCTAAGAGCAGCATCTTATTCAGAAACCAGCCCAAGTAAACTGGCGGATATTTCACCTGAGGCATTGGAGTTTAATAACAAGAAACAGCAACAACAGCTTTCTTTATTGCAAGATATTCAAGTTGCTAAACTTAGCGAACAAAATCAAATTAATTTATCCATACTGCGACATAAGTTAAATAACTCAATAGATAATTACCGTTTTAAGGCCTTTCAAATTCCAATTACAGCGGAAGGTGGATTTCATACTAGTTTGGCTTTCTTACCAAGATCTATAAGTTTTAAAACAGAAACCGATGTTGAAAATTACTTATCTTTACTGAGTCAAATTCCTGATTATTTTGATCAACAAATTGCTTATATGTCAGACGGGCTTAAGTCAGGTAACAGCCAGCCTAAAGTGGTTTTGCAAGGGTTTGAACATAGTATTGATGGCTTTATCGTTGAAGATGCCAGTGAGAGTTTGTTCTACCAACCATTTAAGTCAGGTTTTGCTTTTTTAACCCCAGAGAAAAATATCCAACTCCAAGCTAGAGCTAAAAAGGTAATTGAGCAGCAAGTTATTAACTCATATCAAACCTTTAAAGACTTTATAACCGACACTTATACCCCAAATGCACGAACGTCTATTGGCGTGCAATACACACCTGACGGCAAAGATTATTATCAAAACAGAGCTGTACACTATACAACAACGGACTTATCAGCTGAGGAGATACATAGGCTAGGGTTAAGCGAGGTAAAACGGATTAAGTCGGAAATGGAAGAGATTATTGCCCAACTGAATTTTAAAGGTTCATTTGCTGAGTTTTTACATTTTCTACGTACTGATCCTCAATTTTATGCCACTACTGCAGAGCAATTATTGAAAGAAGCGTCGTTTATTGCAAAAAAAATGGATGCTCAATTACCTAAGTTTTTTAAACTATTACCTAGAACACCATATGGCGTAGCGCCTGTACCTGCTCATATAGCACCTAAATACACAACCGGTCGATATGTTGGTTCCTCTAAACCTACAGATCCGGGTTATTACTGGGTAAACACTTATGCCCTTGATCGCCGTCCGTTGTATGAATTAGAAGCGCTAACTTTACATGAGTCAGTTCCTGGTCATCACCTACAAATATCCCTTACTAAAGAAATGGAAAATACACCGGTTTACCGTTCATCTTACTATATGTCTGCGTTTGGTGAAGGCTGGGGTTTATATTCAGAATGGCTAGGTTTGGAAGCGGGCTTTTATCAAGATCCATACTCTAATTTTGGCCGTTTAACTTATGAAATGTGGCGTGCGACTCGACTGGTTGTAGATACTGGAATGCATACAATGAATTGGACTCGACAGCAGTCAATTGACTATATGAAACAAAACTCAGCCTTGTCTGAACATAATATTACTACTGAAGTTGATCGTTATATCTCTTGGCCTGCACAGGCTTTATCGTACAAAATCGGAGAATTAACTATTAAAAATTTACGTCAGAAGGCTGAGCAGTCTTTAGGCAATAAATTTGATATCAGAGAGTTTCATTATCATGTATTAAAAAATGGCTCCGTGCCTTTATCTTTATTGGAGCAACAAATAGATGCCTATATTCAAGCTGAACTAGGCAAAGTTAAATTAACCAGTTAGGGCTAAGTTTACATTTTAAAACAAACGACTAGTAAATCCTGTAGAGGTTTGCTATCAATGGATTAATTATAAAAGGTCACAGAGATACTATTTCAGACTTTGTTGTTACGTTTAGATTAAATACTAACAACCTACTCAACCTTATCTTTGCAATTCACAGGAATGAATATGAACAAAAAAATATTATTAAGCTTGGCTTTATCTTTAGTGATTTCTGGCTGTGTAACCACAACGTCAACTCTTGTTGATTCAAATATTACGTCATATAACTATAATGGCAGAATGAAGTTAACTAATTCATATAATGTAAGCGCCTTGAAATCGATAACTTCTGATAGTGAAACAAATATAGAGACTGTAGGACTTAAATTAACGTACACAGACTCAGATAAAGTAAAACAAGAATTACAAATACCCGCTGATAAAATTGGCGCTTTCAAATTCATTTTACTGCAAAAGTCACAAGTTGCTGAAGGTGCTAGAGATGGTATTGCTCAACTAGAGATTGGCCTATACAAACAACTTAATGTATCGGCAGATTTTGTAGATGGTGAACGAATTGTTTCTATTGCTTCACTTGATGGCGTTTTTGCCCTTAAACACGAAGGTGTTAAGGATCTATTTCGTCTGTTAGATGAAATTCAAAAAGGCGTCATTAAATAAAGCATAAACGTATAACATTAAGAAACTAAGATACAAACCAGCAGTAACCCACCTTACTGCTTTTTTGTTTTTACCTAACCCGTTCTAATTATATTGAAATAAGTTATCCCAATGCTCGTCCAGTATGACTTTGGCTTGATCTAAACTTACTACGGTATACACCTGATTTTCACTGGTAACTAAGCGCATGCGGATGAGCTTTTCAAGGGCGTCGTTAATTTCAAAGTCTAGGGTGCATTGGTATTTGGTTTTAAACCAAAGCTCGATTTCGTCATCAAGCTGTTGTGCGGTTAAGCCGTTTTTTGCTTTAAGTAAAAACGTATAAGCCAATAATGCTTCTTTGATGTCTTCTTCTTCAGCGGCGTCTATTAACGTATGGAAAACACCGGCGTTGTTGTCGAGGTTTTTAAAATACAGGTTGTCGCTTAGTGCTTTCATAAATTTAATTTTACGGTTTTTAAATTTACTCCACTCTTTAAAAATGAAACCGCCAAACACGCCCATGCCAATAGCGAAAGTGATCCAATGTTGTTGGCTCATTTCTACCGCTTCACTTCTAAAGCCGCCCCAATAAGCAAAGAGAGCAAACAATAAGACCAATGACGCTCCTAACTTAGTAATAAGCACAACCGCGCCACCAGCTATAGCAGAAGTCCCAATTATGGCTTTGTCGATAGAACGCATACGTACTTCACTGTTTGGAAATAACATTTCAAGATCGGCTTTAGGTACGTTTTGAAATAACTTCACTATGGTGGAGTTTGGTTCAAAGCCCATTGGCACTTTGTTTTTAGACTCAAAATACGCACGGTCTTTAAAGCGGATAAATACGGCAACACGATCGTAATTAGTAAAGTGCAGTAGCTTTTTACGTAATCCCCAAAAGCTAGTAATAGTCTCGGTCAGTTGTGACTCGCCACGCCGATAAAAGACAACTTCTTCAAAGTCATCAAACTCAACTTCTAAGCGCACTTTAAAAAGTGATTCTTCGTTTAGTGCATCTTGCAAATCTTGGTGCGTGATCACTTCAAAGTTTGCTGCGTTAAGGACTTTAGCAAAGTCTTTGGCAAAGTCACTCTGGCATTGTGCTTTTTGTTCGGTAGTGACGGTATTAAGCACTCGGGTATCACTGTTGGGATCAAACGGGGCGTAATTATTTTTAAGAGACTCAAGTTCAAAGTGGTATTCAAAATGAATAAGGCTAGCGAGTAAGTCACAAAACTGATTAAACGAGGTTTTGGATTGGTCGCTAGAGAGCTCTTGGCTACACATGGTAACAATGTCTTGTTTTCTAAAGGGTATATAACGGGCACTTTGCATAAATTTATAACTGCTATGTTGGTGAGTAGCTTAGTTGGGAAGCTAATTGCGTTGCTAAAGAATAGCAATTGTTCTTGGTATTGCTATTTTGTTAACGTAAAAATTCATAACCACCTCTGACTAAGTTTATGAATTAGTTGATAGTAAATAGTTGGGTGTGTAACTTATGCCAACTAGATGCGTAAAAGGAAAATCCAATGCCAAAGCAAGATCAGACTATTAGTGCCAAAATGGCAGCACCATTTTGCATATTATTAATAGTAATATTACTAACACAAGTGATTGGCGTGTACGTTAGTAACAGTTTTTTGGCTTCAGGAGGTTTTAAAGGTTATTGGATTTTAAGCCGACTGGTGTTGCCTTTCCTGGTCGTATTTTTATTGGCGATTCCATTAAAGCACCTGTATTTTTCTAAACCTGTTATTACACGGGAAAATCTCATAATGATGGCGGTTTTTACCGGTCTTCTGCTTTGTTTATTTATTTATCTACAATTTTTTGCTGCCGACTATTTATCTCACTATCGCCACGGCCGTTCTGTGGAAGCATTAAGAGAAGCCGGTAAGTTTGATCGCTTTTTAATTTTTACCGCATCCACTATTATTGGTTGGGAAATCCTACATAGAGGTTTCTTATTAGGTGGTGGTCAATACTGTTTGACCAAACATTACAAACTTAATCCAACAGCCGCAGCTATTATAATGACCGTTATCGTCTGTATATTTGAAGTGTTATTCCACATCAAAAAACCTATTTATGAAGCGATAGGTATGATCGTCGCCTCACCTTTATTGTCTTATTTAACCATAAAAACTCGCAGCTTATGGCCTGCGTTAACCTTCCATTTGTTGATTGAATTGGCCTTTGGCTTTTCTGCCTTTTATTATTCTTTTTATTAAGGGGTTTTATTAAAGACGTTTTATCAGTCCTTAATTTAATTGTTGAGGCTCTCTTCCAGCAGAGACGATATAGAGTTTAGGCACCCAATTTATCTCTGCGTAATCAATATTTAATGCGTTAATTTGATTGGTTTATCATGACAGGAGATTTTATTTTAAGTGGGTCTGGCAGCAATTTCTGCTATTCTCAAAAAGCACTTTAATTCAAATCCATGGCGTCTTTTTACATGCAGTATAAATTTATTTTAATTATCAGCTCCATTTTGTTATTGAGCGCTTGCACCAATCCTGACCAGAATAATGAACCTATGGATGAACTTGCCGCTGCACGCTTGTTACATCAGGCGACTATGGGACCAACCTTGAGTGAAATTAGAGATGCTCAAGAGTTAAGTCCAAAACAATGGTTAGATGAACAAATAGCACTAGAGCCTAATTACCATATTAGTTATTTAGTCAAAAGCCCAGATGCTGAGAACTTTTCGTATATCAATCGTATTGACGCTTGGTGGAAAGCTACTCTACGCAGTGATGATCAACTGCGTCAGCGAGTGGCATTTGCTCTGAGTCAAATATTGGTAGTGTCTGACTCAAATAGCAGTTTAAGTTCTAAACCAGAGGGTATGATCACTTATTACGACTTACTGTTAAAGCACGCATTTGGTAATTATAGGGACTTGTTAGAAGACGTTACTCTCTCACCTATAATGGGAACTTACTTAAGTCATTTAGGTAATGAAAAAGCCGATGAAGACTTAAATATACGACCTGACGAAAACTACGCCCGCGAAGTAATGCAGTTATTTACTATTGGTCTGGAAGAACTCAACCTAGATGGTTCGTCTAAGCTTGATGAACAGGGCAACACCATTGCCACTTATGATCAAACACAAATTGAAGGTTTTGCTAAAGTGTTCACCGGTTGGACATTTGCCGGTAGTGAAACCTTTAAACGCAAAAGCTACGACTATATACAACCGATGGAAGCGTTTGAAGACTATCACTCAGAAGAAGAGAAAATCTTACTTAACGATGAAGTGATACCTACCCGTTATGGACCAGAAGAGTCATTAGAAATAGCATTAGATAACTTATTTAATCACGCAAACGTTGCCCCTTTTATTAGTAAACAGCTTATTCAGCGTTTAATCACCTCAAATCCAACCAATTCTTATGTGGAACGTGTTGCTAGCGTATTTAATGATAATGGCCAAGGTATACGTGGTGATTTAGCTGCTGTGGTTAAAGCCATTTATTTAGATGATGAAGCACGTAATACCAGCAGTGTTTTAGTTTATCAGGGTAAAATTAAAGAACCCTTATTAAAGAAGGTTCATTTTTGGCGCAGCTTAAGTGCTAGGTCGATTGACGATTATTATAAAACTTGGAGTGTCTATAATAACTATGGGCAAGGTCCAATGTTGTCTAGCTCAGTATTTAACTTCTATAGACCTGATTATCAACCGTCTCAATTACGCGACGACGACTTAGTTGCCCCTGAACTACAAATCGCCAACGATGCAACGCTAATATCGACAATTAACGATCTCTTTTATTATTTAGTGTGGAGTACCGCTGAGGGTAATAACTCAATAAGCTCAAGTAGAATATATGTGCACATCCAAACTGACATTGATTACTTAAATAGTAATGGCATTGATGCCTTAATAGATTTGTACAACGTCTTGTATTTTGCCGGTAATTTAAGTGAAGAGACTCGTGAGGCATTACTGGACTTAGATGATTATTTTGATAGCGATCAGGACAGACTTAGAGTCTCGTATTTGTTATATATGATTGCGATTTCACCTGAATTTAATTTGCAGTATTAGGAGAAAGATAATGAGCATTAATAGAAGAGATTTTTTGTCATTATGTTTAAAAGGCGGTGTATCAGCTGCCGCATTAACCAATTTACAACTTCAAGCGCTTACCGGTTCAGCTACGGCGATTGAGCTTGGCGATTACAAAGCATTAGTCTGTATATACTTATTTGGCGGTAACGACTCTCTTAATATGTTGATGCCAATTGAAGGCGACCCACGTACTTTATATGAAGAAAGTAGACAAAATCTAGCGGTAGCATCACCCATTAAACTTGTCACCAAAAGCTCGTTTGATGGCCTTGCCGGAATGCACCCGTCACTTTCGCCAATCCAAAGCGTGTTTGACTCTGCAAACTTAGCATTTGTTGGTGGTGTAGGGACGTTACTTGCTCCAACCACTTTAGATGATTATAAAAGCAAAGCCGTGTCTTTACCTCAGCATTTGTTTTCTCATAATGATCAGCAATCCTCATGGATGTACGGAAGCGAAAAACAAACCTTGAATACAGGTTGGGGGGCTCGACTATTAGAGCGTCTGGAACAGCAAGATAAGTTTGCCGCTAACATATCATTAAGTGGAACAAACTTATGGCAAACCGGCACCAATAGCCAAGCATTTGCACTAAACAAAAGTGGTATAAGTAAAATCAATGCATTGTCAGATTATGAACCTAGAGCTGAACATGTCACTAATATCATGAATCGATTACTAAGCAGTGCCAGTCATCCGCTTAGCAGTGCTTATGCCAGCAGTTTAACAAGTGCGATTAATAACACTGAATTAATGAATAACGCGCTAGAAAACGCACCAGAATTGGCAACAGAATTTAGTGAAACAAATTTGTCTGAACAATTAGCAACGGTAGCAAAAACCATTAGCATACAATCAGCGCTAAGCTCTGAGCGTCAGGTCTTTTTTGTTTCACTTGGCGGCTTTGATACCCACGATGATCAATTGGAGAAACATCCAATACTTCTTGAAACATTAGCCCAAGGATTAAGTGAATTTAATAGCGCAATGGAAGAGCTAGGAATGTCCGAGAAAGTAACCACATTCACTATGTCTGAATTTGGCCGAACGCTTACATCTAATGGCGATGGAACCGACCATGGTTGGGCTGGTAATCAAATTATTATGGGCGGCGCGGTAAGTGGAGGCGATATTTATGGCGAGTTTTTATCGCAAGAGCTTAATGGGCCACTAGACCTTGGTGGCGGACGCTTAATTCCACAAGTAGCTAATGAACAATACTTTGCGACATTAGCTCAGTGGTTTGGTGTACCAAACTCTGAACTTGGCGATATTTTCCCCAACTTACAATATTTTGATAACTCAACATTAGATTTCTTTGTATAAACAATCAGTTTAATTGTATATTTATTCAATATTAATAGTAACTTAGGTGGGATTTAGTTTATTATCATTGGTGCGATGTCATCATATTTTTTGACCACAGATCGACACATGTAAAGGTAGCTACAATGAAACAATGGGTTTTAAAGGTATTGTCTGCTTGCCTTTTATTAAGTGCAGCTAATGCATTTGCAGCTAAAGAACAAACCGTAGTACTTATCTCCATCGACGGCCTACGTTGGGATTATGTCGACAAACATGGAGCGCCTAATTTAAAAAAAATGGCAACAAACGGGGTAACAGCAAAAAAGCTGATCCCCGTTTATCCTACCAAAACCTTCCCTAATCATATCTCTATTATTACAGGCTTACTGCCCGTTAATCACGGCATAGTGGATAATAACTTTTGTGACAAAGCGCGTAAAAATGCATGTTATAGCATGGGTAAAGCTCAGTCAGACAGTACCTGGGTAAAAGGTATTCCGTTATGGAATTTAGCAAAAATGCAGGGGGTTAAGTCAGCCACTTATTTTTGGCCTGAGTCTGACGCACTGTTTAACGGCATGCTACCTGACTATTATTTTCATTATTCTAAATACAGTGATTACCAAGACCGTGTTGACCAAATAATTCAATGGTTAAGCTTACCTGAAGCACAACGTCCTCGTTTTGTGGCTGGTTACTTCTCTTTGGTTGATAGCATGGGACACGAATTTGGCCCAGACGCGATACAAACTCGTGATGCAGTAAAACAAATAGATACCTTAATAGGTCAGTTACAACAACGTCTAAGCCAATTAGAGCAAGATATAAACCTGGTAATAGTGTCAGATCATGGAATGGCAGATGTCGACCCACAACAAAGTATTTTGATAAGTGAATTGCCTAAAGATGAAAATTTCTTAGTCAAAAACAGTGGCTCTCGTTTACTTATTTACACTAAACCTGATGCAAAAAATCCGAATATTGCAGAGTATAAAAACCGTTTACAAAAAGCCGCTAAAGGCCGTTATACCGTATTAACTGATACCCAGCTTGCCGATTATCATTACGATAAAGGCACTAGGATAGGCGATATAGTGGTGCAAACGACAGCACCTGCGGTATTTACCAAAAATAAACCCGCCATGTATTTAGGTACTCATGGTTATGCTTATACCGATGATATGGCCGCTACATTTATTGCATCGGGCCCGGCTTTTAAACAAGGTATGACCCTTGATAATGTAAATAATTTAGATATTTACCCAGTGCTAGCCAAAGTACTGGGGCTTAAGCTTTTAAATAAAGTGGATGGCGATGGAAAAACGCTAATGCCAGCTATTAAGTAACTCAGTTGTGCATTAAAACTATTCTGCATAACCGGTTAAAGGTTATGCAGATGAATTATAAAAAATAGGACGGAAGTACTTTGAATATTTTTCTAAAAGCCAGCGTGATCTTGGTTGTAGGCTTTGTCACTACTGTTAATGCGGCTAAACCAGCGACTAACCTGTCAGCTGAATTATCCAGTAAAATTATTGAAACGGTTAGTGTGCAAAAAACAGATAAGTTCGATGATTTTCTAGCTAGCCTGCTTTCCTGCAAATTAAGTGCAGATGAAAAACCATTAATAGCTACCATCAAAAAATTCCGCAAAAAACAAACGTTAGAAGGCGCTGAGTTACATCAACTACAACGTTTATTAGGTTTATATACCAGAATAAAATATGGCCAAGAGGCTATGGATACGTTAGCCAAATTAGTGGCTATACAAACCTTTAGAGCCAAAGACATTGAGCAACACGATAACCCTGAATTCCACAAAATGGCAGATGCCATTGAACATTTAGCAAAAGACTTCAACTTAGCATTTCGTAATATTGATAACCGAGTATTTGAAGTCTCTTTAAAAGGTAGCTCAGATGAAGTAGTTGGTATTCATGCTCATGCTGACGTCGTTCAAGTTAATCCGTCTTTATGGGTATTGGAAGATGGTACTAAACTTAATCCTTTTAAACTGACGCTCATTGGCGATCGCATGTATGGCCGTGGTACAGAAGATGATAAAAATGGCATTGTTGTGTCTATGTACGCCATGAAAGTTATCCAAGAAGAAAACCTGCCTTTATTACGTAACTTCAATTTATTAATTGATACCACTGAAGAAACAAGCTCAACGGCAATACCTTATTATTTTGAACGTAACCCAACACCAAATTATAACTTAGCGTTAGACGGCGGTTATCCTGTGGTTATTGCTGAAAAAGGTTTCGGCATTATCATGGCTGATTTTCCTGTGCGTGAAAGCGCAACCACACAAACGACTGACGCTGAAATTGTAGACGTTTCCGGTGGTTTAGCGATTAATCAAATTCCAGCAGCCAGTGTTGCAACCATTAAAACCGCAAACCCTAGCGACTTAGCAAACAAGTTAAATACGTTAGGTGCGGCGTTTGTAGCAAAAAACAAAGCTAACTTCTCAATTAACGCCCTTGTTAATGCACAAGATGTAATGCTTACCGTTAAAGGTGTTTCTGCTCATTCATCAGAGCCTGAGTCTGGTGTAAATCCAGTATCTAGAATGTTTAGCTTTATTAATTATGTTCAACAACAAAAAGTAGCTAGCTTCAAACAAAATCATATTACCGATGCCGCTAGTTACATTGCTGCTAATTGGGGTTTAGGTTACCTTGGCGAAATATTAGATATTGGTTTTACTCACGACTTTATGGGGCCGTTAACTAATGCCGTTACGTCAGTAACGCTTGATGATAAAAGCTTACAGGTTGGCGTTAATTTACGTATCCCAGTGGGGCGTGAGCTAGATAAATACCAACAAGAAATATTAGCTAAGCTAACTAAATGGCAACAAGCTAATAAAGTTGATGTTGGTTATAAAGTCTATATGAAAGAACCTATGTACCGTAATCCAAAAGGCCAATGGGTAAATGCCTTATTAGATGTAGCAAGCGAGAACCTATCGATGCCACGTGAATTTGGTTCATCTAGTGGCGGTACATCTGTGCATAACTTACCTAATGGTGTGCAATTTGGACTGGCGATGCCGAATCAAAAATACACAGGCCATAACGCCAATGAGTTTAAGCGTGTAGATCAGTTTTTGCTCGACCTGCAAATCATTACTGAAATGATCGCACGTATTGGTCAAATGCCTTCTTTAAAATAGTATCGATTGTATGGTTTGAGCCTTTTACTATTGCTAACAATAGTTTGGGCTCATTATTTACTAATATATGTATAACCAAAAAATCAGCGGAGTTAGCTAGTAACTAATATTTTTGTCTATTTGATGGGACAAGACCCTGTAACAATCTAACTCTTCGCTTATAACGCTTCAATCTTAGTTTGAAGCTCATCTATTTGAATCTCACCTTTCGTTAAAAAATCTTTAACAAAATTAAACGACGATGCTCTGGCTTTATCTTCCGGAAGATCCGATGATGAATACATCATAATCACACATGATTTTAATTCTAATGTTTTACGCAGTTCCGCGAATTTTTCCAAAAACTCAAAACCGCCTATATTTGGCATATTAATATCTAAAAATATAACGATTGGTGGAAATTTGTCTTTATAAATTTTGAGATTTTCTTCATAGTTTTTTAAAAATTGCAGAGCTGATAAACCATCATCCTTTTCAA
The DNA here is from genome assembly GCF_002954545.1 of Psychrosphaera saromensis. GTDB lineage: Bacteria > Pseudomonadota > Gammaproteobacteria > Enterobacterales > Alteromonadaceae > Psychrosphaera > Psychrosphaera saromensis. The sequence continues at coordinate 774,395 of NZ_MSCH01000003.1, forward strand.
ATACATTCATCACACCTATTTTATTGAGATGACGTTTAAGAATATAACGGTCAACCTCACAGTCATCTATAATCAATACATTTATTTGCTTCACTTAACACTCTCCTTTACAAATACTATTGTAAAAATAGTACCGGTTCCTGATGATTTCATTTCAATCGTACCTCCCATGTAATCAACGTGCTTTTTAACAATAGCCATCCCCAATCCTGAGCCAAAACTCACGTTCGGGTGGAAACGTTTAAACATTTGAAATACTTCGCCCTGCCTTGACTTTGGTATACCTAAACCATTATCTCCAACCTGGATAACATAACTATTCGATTCCTCTACCACGCTTATTTTTACGAACGATTGCTCATGGTTTTGATAACTATATTTAATGGCATTGGACACTAAATTTTCTAAAATTTGGACAATCCTTACCTTTTCATTTTTCATCGGCTTCTGTACATTTATATCAACTATAAATATACAGTCATTGTCTTTTTGAAGTTCACTTGTGGTAGATTTCAGCTCCAATAGTATGGATTCAAAATCAATTTCAACTAGCTCTTTCTCACTAGAGTCAGCCTCTGTTAATGCCAAAATTCCCATAACAAGTTGTTCTAGTTTGATCATCTGAGCGATGATTTTGTCCGTATCATTTAATGCTGTGTTTAACTCACCGTCCTTGATATCTTCCTTAATAAATTGCGCCAGTCGTTTTGTGGATGTTAAAGGTGCCTTTAAATCGTGTGACGCACGGTAAGCAAATTGCGCTAATTCTTCATTTGCTCGAGTTAAATTCAATGTCCTTTTCTCTACCAAAGATTCTAATTTTTGATTAATTTCTTTGACCATTAATTCCTTTATCACGCGCTTTTTAGCCACATCTAATAACGTTTTTAATTCACCTGTGACATTTTTATCTATCTCTGTATCTAAACTTTCTTTACTATTTGGATTACTGAGCAAGTTTATTACACTGTTGATTGAACTCTTTATATTGCGCGACATGTAAGTAATAAATAGTATGTTAAAAAAAGAAACAATAATAACGAGGGGGATCATAGTCCGCATAATAAATGCGACTGTTTCTACTATAGGTTTTTCAAATAAAATTGAGTTTTCATTGAATGCATCGGAAGCTACTTTTAGCTCTTGAACTAAACTATCCCTATCACCAGTCCCTTCAGAGAATTTATCTAAATAAGCCAATACCCGATCTGCAGACTGAATATCCTTCTCACATATATCTAAAGCATCGTCGGTTCCAATCTGTTCCATCATAAATCTATCAAGTGCATTAACTTGATCTAAACAGTCAATCGGTTGCTGTCTAATATTATTAATATCAAATTTCAGCTGGGCTATAGAAAAAGAAGAAGAACCATTTTCTATCTTGGTTATTTCATTAGAGAAGATAGAACTATATTTTAAATGGAGAAAATTGAGTTGGTGAAATGTTGCGCCTTTTGCTACTTCAAAAACAGACCATAACGTTAAGTTGATTTCAAAGAATGTCAAAGCAACGATGACCATCAACTTGCTAGATATTTTCATTTATAGCCTATATTAAGAATCTTGATAGCTAAGCGGAAATCGCTTATTTGTATAGTATAAAAGATAGTCGAACACTCGTTTTCTGTCTAATTTATACTCTACTGAGTCACAGTAATAATAGTGATATTCTATGTTTTTTTACTCTGTTTGGACTACTAAACATAATTATGGATTTATAATTAATAAAGCAGATCTATGTACTTCGTCAGCCATAGTTAAAAAATGTTATTTTCTGCAAAACAGAAATCGACAAAGATTAAAAATGCGATATCATTTAACGCATTAATCTCTCAGGAAAAAACCTCATGTCTGAATTTAAACGTATTAGTGTTGCAGAAGCTCATAAATTAATAGAAGCGGGGCATGTTGTCATTGCTGATATTCGCGACGATCAATCATTTGCTACTGGTCATGTAGAAAATGCATTCCATTTAAGTAACGCTAGCATGTCTTCGTTTTCACAAAAATACGATTACGAAACGCCAGTTTTAGTATTTTGTTACCACGGTAATAGTAGCCAAGGCGCTGCGCAATACCTTGCTCAAGAAGGCTTTGATGAAGTTTACAGTGTAGATGGCGGGTTTGAGATGTGGAAACTTAACTACCCGTTTGTCACTTTGCCACAATGAGCACCCTATGATGATAGTAATTGGTGAGCTTGGTAATAAACGCGCTTGCCAAGCTTTTGTAGACTACCTAAGTGTTAATAACATTGAGCACAAGGTAGAAAAGCTAGATAACCGTTATGTTATCTCCGTTGCCTCTGAGCAACATCAAGTAAGCGAGCAGATGTTTACTGATTTTTTACATAATCCAAGCCAAGCTAAATTTTTAGATGCATCCTGGCAAGTAAACCAACCACAAAATGACTCTGCTTTTGTTGACAGTAATTCAAAAACAGATTTAGGTTTGGCCCGAATTTGGAATAGTACGGGCTGGTTCACAAAACTTATTACCTTAATTTGTATCGTTATTTATATCGCCTTTTACTCTGGCTATTCTCAAGTGATTTTCAATGCGCTTAGTTTTAAGTTGGACTTAACACAGCCGTATCGTTTATTTACCCCTATATTAATGCACCTGGATACATTGCACTTAGTATTTAATATAACTTGGTGGTGGTACTTAGGTGGTAAAATAGAGAAGTCGTTATCCGCTTTTTGGTTAATCAATTTAACCTTATTAAGTGCGTTATTATCCAATACAGCACAAGCGGTTTTAGTCAGTGCCAACTTTGCAGGCATATCTGGCGTTGTTTATGCGTTAACTGGATTTACCTGGTTATATGGACGAAATCGGCCAAATAGCGATATTCAATTACCTAATAATATTTTTGTATTTTTATTAATTTGGATGGGACTTGGATTTATTGATTTATTACCAATAAACATGGCTAATTGGGCACATTTATTTGGTTTAATCGCGGGATTGATCAGCGCACAAATACTGACGACAAATAAACGTTAGTTTTGCTTTTTAATCTAAGTTAATAACAATTAGGTTATACGCATAAAAAAACACGATATTTATATCGTGTTTTTTTATGCTCAATACTAAGTACGTACTGGTTTATTAATGGTACAGATATTTAGTAAACAAGATGTCTTGTATTAAAGCGTTACCTGTCTCTTCTTCCATTACTACTTTTAGTCTATCTAAGATCAATACTCGAATTTCTTCTCGGCCCGTCATAGATTTAACTTTTTGCTCTGGCTGACGCATTAACACATCAATAATCGCATCTCTTAGTAACGGACTATGATGTTCAATTGTGGCAACGTAGCTAACATCTTCAAGCATTAATTCTACGGTAATGCGGACAAATCCAACTTTTTTGGCATTAGAACTTACATAATTGGTAATAATATCTGGCTCAAAGCCATAATAACCAACGTTATACTTTTTAACCGCAACATTTGCGTGAGCTTGAGTACTTGCTAAAAAACCTATTAATACCAATGCGTTAAAAAAACGTTTTATCATTTCCTAATCCTATAAAAGTCTAATCCAATATATTGTTAATTCTAGAGGTTTATTGATTAACTACCACTGTTAATTTAAAACTAACAAGATCTTTTTTATTGAGCTTGTTAACATACGCGCTGTTTAATAATGTGGTAATTAAATTGTTTCCAATTAACCTTCCAAACCTTTGGTACTCTAGCGACCAAAAAGAGCAGAACATTAATGATATCAACGTAGAAAGTTGGATTTGTTCTGATACTTCATTAACCGTTAAAATCAAAGAATTGGGTACCGCTTTTTCTGTTGAGTTGTTGAGCCAAGTTAATCAGGTTATTTCAACCGATATAAAAACCTTGTTGTCTATTAATGATGATAATGGGCTATTCCGTGAAGTATTGTTAAAGCAAGGAACTAAGCCGTTAGTTTATGCTCAAACTATCATGCCCAACTCTACCATTACAGGCACTGAATCTATGTTAAGTGCATTGGGTGATCAGTCGTTAGGACAAGTTTTATTTCAGTCACCACAAGCTATTCGCAGTAACATTGAGTTCTCTCTAGTCGAGCCCAATAGCCAACTTGGCCAGTATATAGAACAACAATTACAGCAACCTATACAAGATACTTGTTATATACGTCGCTCTGTTTTCCATTTAAATGGTAAACCATTATTAGTCTGTGAATGTTTTTTACCTGAGCTTTTTAAATAAAGCTGTTTTATTAATAATCTTTTCAAATAAGAGAACTTAAATCCATGCGCTTCTTGCTAAAACCATCTAATTACGCTGCTTACATTCAACTTATGCGTATAGATAAACCTATCGGCATTTATTTACTTATGTGGCCAACATTATGGGCACTATGGATAGCATCTGATGGATTTCCACAGTGGTATTATTTAGCTGTATTTTTAGCGGGTACCGTAATAATGCGATCGGCAGGTTGTGTTATTAATGACTATGCCGATAGAAACATAGATGGTGACATAGCAAGAACCAAACACAGACCTATTCCCTCAGGTAAAGTCTCGCCGAATGAAGCATTACAATTATTTGTATTATTAATACTCATCGCTTTTTTATTAGTATTAACGTTAGATTTACAAACCATAATCTTATCCGTCATTGGTTTAATACTGGCTTTTAGTTATCCCTTTATGAAACGTTATACCCATTATCCACAAGTGATATTGGGCGCAGCATTTAGTTGGTCTATGCCTATGGTGTTTATGGCGATAAATGCCGACTTACCTGATGAGTTATGGTTATTATATTTTGCCAACCTTGCATGGACGGTTTCTTATGACACGTTATATGCCATGGTCGACAGAGAAGATGACTTAAAAATTGGCGTGAAGTCCACCGCCATTGCCTTTGGTAAAAATGATTTGTTTAATGTGGGTATGTTACAGCTGATCACTTTACTACTTATCGGGAAAATGGCTATTGTATTAAATTGGCATTGGCCTGTACTTGCCAGCTTAGTCATTTGCGCTTTATTGTTTATGAAACAGTTATGGCAATGCAGACATAGAGAAAGAATGGCATGTTTTAAAGCATTTCTAGAAAACCATTTCATTGGTATGGTGATCTTCATTGGTCTTGTTGTTGAGTACTGGTTGTATTGAAAACCTGTGGGGCATTAATGACGAAAGGCTTCGTTAAATGAATACATTAACCATCATATTACCGTTAGCTATCATCTGTTTTTTAGGATATTTAACGGTAAGGGTTAAATTGTTCAATAAAGTACAAATGGATAGCTTGTCGGCCATTAGCTTTAACTTTTTGGTGCCTATTTTCTTATTTAAGTCGACCTATCAAACTGACTTAAACATTGCGCTTTCTCCCCAATGGTTTCTGTCTCTTTATATTCCTCTGGTTGTTAGCTTTATTGTTATTTTTGCGATTAATCGATATGGGTTTAAACAAAAGAACAATCACAGCGCATTAAGTGCACTTGCTGCAACTTATTCCAATACCGTTTTAGTCGCTATTCCGATTATAGCCAGCATACTGTCAACCGCGGCAGCAGGTAGTGCATTTGTATTAATCGCATTTCACAGCGCGGTATTATTCACATTAACGGAAGTGTTTGTTAACAATTCTGGATTTAAAACATTAATAAAAGCAGGTAAGAACCCAATCGTTTTGAGTATTTTAGGTGGTTTTAGTTTTAATTTATTGGGGATTAATATTCCTGACTTACTATTAACCCCATTAGCTACTTTGTCAGCCTCCGCTATCCCACTGGCATTATTTGGCTTAGGTGCATCAATGTATTATTTGCCGTTTAAAGGCAATAGACGTATTGCTTTTATTAACTCATTTCACAAATTAATGATTTTACCGGCGTTAGTTTATGTAACTGGCCACTTTGTTTTTGACTTAACTGCAGAGCAATTATTTGTAGCTGTAATTCTCACGGCCAGTCCAACAGGAGTGGGCGCTTACATTATGGCAACCAAACATCAAGCCGCTAGCGAGATATCCGCATCGACTGTGGTGTTATCCACAATATTCTGCACCTTAGGTTATCTATTTTGGATAGAGTTTCTTCAGTAAATATTACATAAATGTTAGAACTCAAATCCTTGCTGTTCCTTCGTATTTTCAAACCTCAGCAACCATTGTTTTTTGTCTAAGCCGCCCGCGTAGCCAGTTAATGTTCCGTTAGCGCCGATCACTCGATGACAAGGCACCACAATGGCTAATGGATTTTTACCATTAGCCGCGCCAACTGCACGTACTGCTTTTGGGTTATTAATCTTTGTCGCCAAGTCTAAATAAGAGCAAGTTTCACCATAAGCTATATTGGTTAAGCCTTGCCAAACTTGCCTTTGAAAGTCTGTTCCGTAACTACTTTGATGTTTAAGTAATTCACTAAACTCATTGCGCGTACCGTTAAAGTATTCTTGTAACTGCTTTTCAGCCAAATCTAGTAGTAGATGTTTATCTTGGTTTTGCTGACAGGTTATCTCTGCTTCCAGTTTGAACTCTATATACCAATACTTAGCGCCATTTTTACTAGCTAAGTTAACGGCTATTTCCAAGGGCCCTAATGGTGATTGCATCCATCTAGTGACTAAGCTTTGTTCTTGATTTGTTTTTTTCTTAGCTTTTATCGTAGTTTTTATCATAGCTTTTCAATGTAATTACAACATTCCCCACATATTAAATGTTAAATATGAACGCCAAGGTTTTGCTTGTTCGGCATCTATTTCAGGGAATATATCTAGTGCTTTTTGAATGCCTAAATCAGACTCTAACCAAATATCGGTATTTGCTTCACCACGCATTTGCGCATATTCAACAGTCCAAGGACCAATTCCTTTTAGCTCCAACCATAATTCAACAGGATCATTTGGATGGGTATCACACCATGTTGCTAATGCGATTAGTGTGTCTTTTCTAGCTTGAGGTATTTTTAAGAAGGCTAATGTAGAACCTTTAATTTGTTTAGGTGTGGGGAACCAATAGCGCGTTTTATTTTCGTTTTCTGAGCTTTGTGGTTCATGATCACCTAAATGCTGGATTAACGTATTTAACAAGTTGGTTGCGGCTTTGACCGATACCTGCTGACCTAATATTGCTCTAATACCTGCTTCAAACGGACTCCAACAACCAGGAATACGAATACCTTGTTTTAAGTTATTCTCTGGGAAGCCAGATTTTATTATTTGAGATTGAATCAGTCCGATGTTGGCGTTTAAGTCAAAAACCTGTCTGATTTTTTGGCTGATCGGGTATAAATATTTAGCGTCGTCTATGTTTATACTAACGTTAAAACCTTGCTTATCCGGTCTATGGACTGCATTAAACCAACCTTTTATGTAATTGCCTTGTTCCGTTAGCCAACTAAAGGTTCTACCGTAAGAACTTGTTCCGAGCGACTCAATGCCTTGCATTAACCTGAATTCAGAAAAGTCATGCCAGTGCTGCCAATTAAACGGGGGTTGGTAATTCATTTGCAGTCGTATTGGCGCATCGGATACTTGTAACTTCTTAATATCAGAGGGTGTTTTTGTTGTTATGCGTTTAAACGCATCGTTAAAACGTCTAACGTTATTAAAACCACATGCATAAGCGATTTGATTTATAGGTAAGTGAGTTTGATGTAATAACGACTTAGCGAATAATATCTGCTGGTGCTGCACATAAGACTTGGGAGATACACCGAGTTGCTGCTCAAATAGCTTTCTTAAATACCTATCTGTAATTCCTAACTTTTCAGCAAGCTCTGATAATTTGAGACCGTTAAATCCATTTTGATGAATAATGGATAGCGCACGTTTCACTGTGGTCTCTGTACCGCTCCATGCAGGTGAAAACGGTGCTGATTCAGGCCGACACCTTAAACAAGGTCTATAACCTGATACTAACGCTTCTGAGGCTGTTTCAAAGTATTCTACATTTTGTTCTTTCGGTGGTGTTGCAGGGCAAACAGGTCGACAAAAAATACCTGTGGTTTTTACCGCAGTGAAAAATATACCATCGAAACGAGGGTCTCTAGATAAACGAGCTTGTTGATAATCTTCAATATTCATTTTCACTCTGCATCTGTTTATTAACTGGACGATGTTCAGAGTTTAGCGCAACGGTTAAATAAAACTAGATGAAAACGGAAGTGAATGTTTTTTATTCTTTGTTTTTAATAGTAGGTTTTTAATTGTTCACTTCTTAATTATCTAATAAGAAAAGTATCTCGCCCAGATCAGGCTTCCAACCATATTGCTTAATGGACACGCTTTTGCCTTTAACAAAAATACCATCATCCATTAATAATGAGCGTTGACGCTCGAATGAATCTGAGCCTAAAGGAAATGCCAGTTGCCCAGATGAACGCAATACTCTGAACCAAGGTACAGGTTTACCATTAATGCCATCTTTTGGCACATAACCTAAACACTTTCCCGCTAATCTAGCACGTCCGGGTAGGCCAGCTAAATCTGCAACTTGCCCATAACTGGCGACTTTTCCCTGGGGAATAAGTTGAACTACTTTCCAAATTTTTTCGTACTGAGGATTATTAGACATGCCGTTTATGTGGGTTCCATGTGGAACTAAGTTATTAAATTATATGGTTTTAATTACTAACTATTATTTTTAGTTCAAACTAACGATTGAACTACTGAGTTTTGTAATACTCGTATCGTTGAATAAGATGATCTTGTAACGCAGAGTCTGAAAAGTGCTGATGTATATATTTAAATATTTCAGGTTTACTCATCAATCCACGTCTTTCTTTGTATGCCCAATATGAAGACATTAAATCGTATTGAATTGTTTCTTGTTCTTGCTTGCTTTTTGTCGCTATGTTGTAAGACACGATATATAAATACTTAACAATAAATAGATGCTGCCATCATAACTTTAAGGTGCATTTGCAACAAGTAACAATAATAGTATTTTGGTGAATAGGTGTTATTGGTAATTTACACAATTAAACTTTGAAGAAAAAAAGGGGAGTTCCACCTCTCGTACCCTGCCTGTAAGAGAGCAAGAGAGGGGAACCAAGTGCTTCAACATCCTTGTAAGGCGATGCCTCGCCCTGAGTCATCCTAAGACAACTCTTCCAGTTACAACAAAACAACAACAAGTTGACCATCAACTTGCTAACTACAATATAGCAACACCATTAACAATGCAAATGATAATCATTACTATTTATAAATATATTTAATATTATTTAATTCACATAATAAACACTAAATTTTAGACATAAAAAAACCCAACATAAGTTGGGTTTTAGCATCTGGATTATGTGATGTAAAAGATGCATAAATGCCGCTCTGTCTATTCACATACCCAATTTCGGAAGCTTAATTAGCCTTTACGAATTTGTTGGATAATACGTAATTGAGCAATTGCTTCAGCAAGCTGTATAGCTGCTGCTGCATATTCAAAGTCAGCGCCTGGATCAGCAATAGCGTCTTCAGCAGCTTTTTTGGCTGCTAATGCTTGTGCTTCTTCAAGGTCTTCTGCTCTTACAGCGGTATCAGCTAAAACCGATACTGCCCCAGGTTGTACTTCTAACATACCACCTGCAACGTAGAAAAGTTCTTCTACGCCAAATTGCTTAACTACGCGTACCATGCCAGGTTTAATGGCAGTAAGTAAAGGCGCGTGACCTGGATATATACCCAAATCACCTTCACTACCTGTTACTTGTAATGTTTCAACAAGACCAGAAAATAATTTCTGTTCAGCGCTTACTACATCCAAGTGTACAGTCATTGCAGCCATTTTACGCTCCGTATTCTATTTGTTAGCTCTTTCTACCGCTTCGTCGATTGAACCTACCATGTAGAACATTTGTTCTGGAAGTTCATCGTAGTCACCATTAAGAATACCTTTAAATCCTGCAATAGTGTCTTTAAGCGATACGTATTTACCTGGAGAACCAGTGAATACTTCTGCTACGAAGAATGGTTGAGATAAGAAACGTTCAATCTTACGAGCTCGAGATACAGTCTGTTTATCTTCTTCAGATAATTCGTCCATACCCAAGATAGCGATGATGTCTTTTAACTCTTTATAACGTTGTAATACAGTTTGTACACCACGTGCAACGTCATAATGCTCTTGACCAATTACTAATGGATCAAGTTGACGTGAAGACGAGTCTAGTGGATCGATCGCTGGGTAAATACCTTTTGATGCGATATCACGAGAAAGTACAACAGTAGCGTCTAAGTGAGCAAACGTTGTTGCTGGTGATGGATCCGTCAAATCATCCGCAGGTACGTATACCGCTTGGATTGATGTGATTGAACCAGTCTTAGTAGACGCGATACGTTCCTGTAGAACACCCATTTCTTCAGCTAGAGTTGGTTGGTAACCAACAGCAGAAGGCATACGACCTAGTAGTGCAGAAACTTCTGTACCAGCTAGAGTATAACGATAGATGTTATCAACGAAGAATAAAACGTCACGACCTTCGTCACGGAATTTTTCAGCCATTGTCAAACCAGTCAAGGCAACACGTAAACGGTTTCCTGGAGGCTCGTTCATTTGGCCGTAAACTAGAGATACTTTATCTAGTACGTTTGATTCGTTCATTTCATGGTAGAAATCGTTACCCTCACGAGTACGCTCACCAACACCTGCGAATACTGAGTAGCCGCTGTGCTCGATTGCGATGTTACGGATAAGTTCCATCATGTTTACTGTTTTACCAACACCAGCACCACCGAATAAACCTACTTTACCACCTTTTGCAAATGGGCAAACTAAGTCGATTACTTTGATACCAGTCTCTAATAATTCAGTAGAGCTTGATTGTTCTTCGTAAGAAGGCGCTTCACGGTGAATCGTGTAACGCTCTTCTTCACCAATTGGGCCAGCTTCGTCTATTGGGTTACCCAATACGTCCATGATGCGACCTAACGTCTTAACACCAACTGGAACTTCAATACCTTTACCGGTACTTACGACTGCTGCACCACGTGACAACCCGTCAGTTGTACCCATCGCGATTGCGCGAATGATACCGCCACCAAGTTGTTGTTGTACTTCTAATGTTAACCCTTCAAGGTTACCATCAATAACTTGTATTGCGTCATATACCGCAGGTACTGCATCTTGTGGGAACTCAACGTCCACAACTGCGCCAATGATCTGTACGACCTTACCTTGACTCATGACATTTCCTCATAAATTTTTGTTAACCTAAACCGCAGCAGAACCAGCACATATCTCAGAAATTTCCTGAGTAATTGCTGCCTGACGTGACCTGTTGTAAACCAATTGTAAATCGTTGATGATATCGCCCGCATTATCTGTAGCGGCTTTCATTGCGATCATACGTGCAGCTTGTTCTGATGCTGCATTTTCAACGACACCTTGGTATACCTGTGATTCCACAAAACGAACCAATAAAGCGTCTAAAATTGCTTTAGGGTCTGGTTCGTAAATGTAATCCCAGTTACTTGACATGTCTTTGTCTTCTTCTAACTTTGGTACAGGTAATAACTGATCGATCGTTGGCACTTGTGTCATGGTATTTACAAACTTGTTGTAAACCACAAACAAGCGGTCAATTTTGCCTTCGTTGTACGCTTCTAACATCACGCGTACTGCACCTACTACATCTTGTACAGATGGTGCATCACCTAAGCCTGAATTTACTGCAACAACGTTACCGCCAAAGCGGTTGAAAAAACCTACTGCTTTTGAACCAATTAAAGCAAAATCTACTTCAACATCTGATTCAGCATATTTTTTCACGTCATTTGCAACAGCTTTAAACTCGTTAGAGTTTAAACCACCACACAGACCACGGTCAGACGAAATGACCACATAGCCTACACGTTTTACCTCACGCTCTTCCAAATATGGATGGCGATATTCAAGGCTACCACGTGCAATATGACCAATCACTTTACGCATCGTTTGTGCATATGGACGGCTTGACGCCATACGGTCTTGAGCTTTCTTCATTTTAGAAGCCGCAACCATTTCCATAGCACTGGTAATTTTTTGAGTGTTTTTAATACTCCCAATCTTACCTTTTATCTCTTTTGCGCCGGACATGTGATTCTCCGATTAACTTTCAACGAAGGTGAGTATCTCTTTTTTACAAGAGTGCTCACCAAACCTAATTACCAAGTTTGTGTCGCTTTGAATGTTTCAATAGCTTCTTTCAAACTTGCTTCGATTTCACCGTTGAAGTTACCAGTTGCATTAACATCTTTCATAAGGTCAGCATGAGTGCTGTTCATGTAAGATATTAGCGCCGCTTCAAAGTCTAAAACTTTAGAAACTGCGATGTCCTGTAAGTAACCTTTCTCAGCAGCAAACAAAGATACACCCATGTCACCAATTGACATTGGGTCATATTGTTTTTGCTTCATTAACTCAGTAACACGCTCACCATGCTCTAATTGAGCACGAGTCGCTTCATCTAAATCAGATGCGAACTGAGAGAAAGCTGCTAATTCACGGTATTGCGCAAGAGCTAGACGGATACCACCACCTAGTTTCTTGATAATTTTCGTTTGAGCTGCACCACCAACACGTGATACCGAGATACCTGCATTTACAGGAGGACGGATACCAGCATTAAACATGTCTGACTCAAGGAAGATCTGACCATCAGTAATCGAAATTACGTTAGTCGGTACGAACGCAGATACGTCGCCAGCTTGAGTTTCAATGATTGGAAGTGCTGTTAAAGAACCAGTTTTGCCTTTAACTTTACCTTCAGTGTAACGTTCAACATACACACTGTTTACACGAGCAGCACGCTCTAATAAACGAGAATGAAGATAGAAAACGTCACCTGGGTATGCTTCACGTCCTGGTGGACGTTTTAATAGCAATGAAATTTGACGGTAAGCAACTGCTTGCTTAGACAAATCATCATATACGATAAGTGCGTCTTGACCGTTATCACGGAAATATTCACCCATAGTACAACCAGAGAAAGGCGCTAAAAATTGTAGTGCAGCAGATTCAGAAGCAGTAGCAGCAACAACGATAGTGTTTGCTAACGCCCCATGCTCTTCTAACTTACGAACTACGTTTGCAATAGTAGAGGCTTTTTGGCCAATAGCTACGTACACACATTTAATGCCTGAATCTTTTTGATTGATGATTGCATCAATTGCCAAGGCAGTTTTACCTGTTTGACGGTCACCGATGATTAATTCACGTTGGCCACGGCCAACTGGAACCATGGCATCAACAGATTTATAACCAGTTTGAATTGGCTCATCTACTGATTGACGTTCAATTACGCCTGGTGCAATTTTTTCAACTGGTTCAAAACCAGCTGCGTCGATTGGACCTTTACCATCGATTGGCTCACCTAGTGTATTTACTACGCGGCCTAATAATGCTTCACCTACTGGAACTTCTAAAATACGACCAGTAGATTTTACTTTTGTTCCTTCACGTAGGTCCGTATATGGACCCATAACTACCGCACCTACAGAGTCACGCTCTAAGTTTAATGCGATAGCGAAACGGCTACCAGGAAGTTCGATCATCTCACCTTGCATACAAGCTGCAAGACCATGGATGCGAATAATACCATCAGTTACTGATACGATAGTACCTTCGTTACGATCTTCGCTGACAACGTCAAACTTCTCAATACGTTTCTTGATAAGTTCAGCGATTTCAGTTGAGTTAAGTTGCATGCTCAAATCCCCAATTACGATTGTAATACATTTGATAAACGTTCTAATTTGCCACGAATTGTTGCATCAATAACGGTATCGCCCGATCTGATTAACAAGCCGCCAACAACAGAACTATCAATATTACAATTCAGCTTAATTTTGCGTGCTAGACGTTTTTCTAAAGAAGCCACCAATGTTGTTAGGTGTGCTTCGCTAATTTCAGTTGCTGAAGTCACATCGACTTCGATCTCATTCTCGTACAGTGCTTTTTGTTCTTCGAACAAAACAGCAACCGCTGGAAGAGCAACTAAACGTCCATTCTCAGCCAAAACTTTAATAAAGTTTTGGCCTTGTTCGTTTAGTTGTTCACCGCATACTTTGACAAATAAGTCAGAAGTAACTTCTGGTGAATGAGAGCCTGCTAAATAGGCAATGATATCGTCATTTATTGCAACTTCAGCTGCAAAATTTAACATTTCATGCCATTGCGTAACGGCTCCGCTTTCAACAGCGAAATCAAACGCAGCTTTAGCGTAGGGACGAGCTACTGTAGTCAATTCAGACATTTGCTCTTCCTCTGCTTATAGTTCTGCAACTAGTTTATCTAGAATGTCGCTGTGGGCAGCAGCATCAATTTGACGCTCTAATATCTTTTCTGCACCAGCAATGGCTAAAACAGATACTTGTTGGCGAAGATCTTCTTTCGCACGGTTACGCTCAGCGACAACCTCAGCATGACCCTGTGAAATAATACTTTCACGTTCGTCATGACCTTTTTGCGTTTCTTCGTCAACAATCTGCATTGCACGCTTTTTCGCTTGTTCAATGATATCTGCGGCTTGAGCTTTAGCTTCTTTAAGCTGCTCTGACGCTTTCTCTTGAGCAAGTTCTAAGTCTTTCTCTGCACGTTCACCGGCAGCAAGACCATCTGCTATTTTATTTTGGCGTTCTTCAATCGCACCGTTTAATGGTGGCCACACAAATTTCATTGTGAACCAAACAAAAACGATAAATGCAATTGTTTCGCCTAATAGAGTGGCATTTAGATTCATTACCGCTCTCCTTACTTATTTAATACTATTGTTCGAATGAAAATGAGTTATTAAGCAAGTACGAATAACATGTATAACGCGATAGCTACACCGATCATCGCAATAGCGTCTATAAGACCCGCTACGATGAACATTTTTACTTGTAGCTGAGGTGCTAATTCAGGTTGACGTGCTGCAGATTCTAGGAATTTTCCACCTAGTAAACCGAAACCGATAGCAGTACCAAGTGCGCCTAGGCCGATCAGTAGAGCAACAGCAATAAATAACATATGTATCTCCAATTTTTATGGTTAATGTTTAAAGTTAAAAGTAAATCTGTAAATTGTTATTGGGCTTCCTGCCCATTATCCAGATGGATAAATTAAATCTTTGTAAAACTGTATTACTAATTAGTGGTCTTCGTGTGCCAAGCTTAAGTACACAATGGTTAACATCATGAATATAAACGCTTGCAAAGGAATTACTAACAAGTGGAATGCAGCCCATATAAAGTGAGCAGGTAACTGCCAAACACCCATAAGACCAGCAATCAATATAAAGATAAGCTCACCAGCGTATAAGTTACCGAATAAACGTAACGCTAATGACATAGGCTTAGCTATTAAGGCAATAACTTCCAAAATAAAGTTAAACCAGTACAACCAAGGTGTATTAAATGGGTGAGCGTAAAGTTCTTTTAAGAAACCGCCAACACCTTTAATTTTAATAGAGTAAAAAATCATAAGAATAAATACACCCAGTGCTAAAGCAGCTGTCATATTTAAGTCTGTAGTAGGAACAACTTTCATGTAGATATGTGATTGGCCTGAGGAAATAGTTTCCCAAGACTCACCACCAATTAAAGCAGCTAAGCTTGGTAACCAATCGACTGGGATAATATCCATAGTGTTCATTAACAATACCCATACAAATATGGTTAATGCTAACGGAGCAATTAATGGATTTTTGCCGTGGAACGTATCTTTAACGCTGTTCCCAACAAATTCCACTATCATTTCAACGAAACATTGAAATTTTCCTGGAACACCTACTGTTGCTTTTCTAGCGACAGCATAAAACGAAATGATAAATACCAAGCCTAGAAGTATTGACCATGCCAACGTATCAACGTGCCATGTCCAAAAACCTTCACCCACTGACGCATTGGTCAGATGGTGCTTGATGTAACCCTGAGTAGTGAGTTCACCAGCCATTGTTTAATTTCCCAAAAGTTTAAAGTTATTAAAAAAGTATCGATTGTAAAAACTGGCTTATTTTTGCCATTAAAAAACCTAAAAATAGCACCGGGAAAATAACCGGGATGGTTTTAATGACAAGGATAAACAAAGCGCCAGTTAACATTATTTTTACCGTTTCACCTCTATAAAAGGAGGCAGCTACCATTTGTAACTTACGAGCTCCAGTGAAGCGAAATGCATATAATGTAAAAACAAACGAAGGAACAACATCTAGCAAAACACCTATTAAAAATGATTTGCCAGTTAAGCTATCCCAAGTTATTCCTATAGAAACTGATATTAATAGTCCAATTAATAGCTGCAACATTAAAAACTTGAAGGCTTTTTGCCGATTTGTTTTTGTTATATGTTGAACCAAAAATCAATTTCCTAAATATTTTGTTCATGCCAAACACCATACGTACTAGTGTCTCGCTTTAATTAACATAAGTGACAAATTGTAACTTGTCGCTTTTTATACGTCAAAACTCGCGAAATTATACGTTGATGTCATCAATTTGCAACTATTAAGAGCCTTAAAAGTAAGGTATTCCCCTACGCTCGCTTATGGATTAATCAGCTTCATCTATAACAAAAAATAATTGTGACTGGTTATGCATCTAACTTGATATTTTATATACAAATACGCATAAATTTAGAAATGAGTTAAAACCAGTGGGGATAAAAAAAGCCAACAAATGTTGGCTTTAAATTTATTAATCGTCTTCTGGATTGAGGTGGGAAATAATGCCATCTAATTCATCTAACGATGAATAGGAGATCACCAACTTACCTTTACCTTTTCGATTGTAAGATATATCGACTTTAGCGCCGAGTCTTTCAATTAATTGTTGTTCCAACAATTTAACATCTGGGTCTTTATCGACAATCTCTTTATCTTTTACGCCTTCGGTAATTGAATTAACTAACTTTTCGGTATCTCTAACCGTTAGTTCTTTTGCTACTACCTTTCTAGCGGCAAAAATTTGTTCATCACCTGATAAACCTAATAGTACTTTCGCGTGACCAAATTCTAAATCACCATGTTCCATTAACGTTTTAACGTCTGGTTCTAGTTTATTAAGTCTAAGATAATTAGTAATTGAGGTTCTAGATTTACCAACCGCATCGGCCACTTCTTGATGGGTTAATTCAAACTCATCTTGTAAACGTTGTAATGCAATTGCTTCTTCCATTGCATTAAGATCTTCACGTTGGATATTTTCTATTAACGCGATTGCAACAGCCGCTTCATCTGGAACGTCTTTAATAATACAAGGAACTAAGTCTAACTCAGCTAACTGAGCCGCACGCCAACGACGTTCACCAGCAATGATTTCATAGGTGTCATCAGAAATAGGGCGAACAACTATCGGTTGGATAATACCTTGAGAACGAATTGATGATGCTAAGTCTTCTAATGCTTCCGGTGACATATCTTGACGCGGTTGATATTTACCAGGAATAAGTAGCTCAATTGGTATTTTCGATAAACCAGTTTTGGCTTCCAGCTCAGCTTTATCTATCGCTTTGTCAGAATTTGTATTGTGATTTGATTGGGTTGATAAAAGGGCATCTAAGCCCCTACCTAATCCACGTTTACGTGAAGACATATTGTTCCTTTGAATTTTTTATGCGGCTTTAGTTTTATTCGAACGTCGTAACATTTCACCAGCTAGGGCTAAATATGCTTTAGCACCGGATGAAGATTTGTCGTAATACATAACAGGTGCACCAAAACTCGGAGCTTCTGCCAATCTAACGTTTCTAGGAATGACAGTTCGATAAACTTTATCACCAAAATGATGTTTTAATTGTTCAGACACATCATTTGCTAAACGATTTCTAGGGTCGTACATGGTGCGTAAGATCCCTTCTATTTTTAAATCTGGATTTACTACTTTGGCTAATTGCGTAATGGTATCCATTAACGCGGTTAACCCTTCCAATGCATAATATTCACATTGCATTGGTACTATAACTGAGTCAGCTGCCGCCATTGCGTTAACGGTTAACATGTTCAACGAAGGTGGGCAGTCGATAAATATATAATCGTAGCTATCTTTTATTTTAGCCAATGCATTTTTAAGACGTAATTCTCGACCATACATTTCCATCATTTTGACTTCGGCAGCCGTTATATCACCATTGCCAGCTATCAGATGAAAACCACCTGCTGTTTCAGTAATTATTATTTTTTCAAGAGGTGTTTCTTCAACTAATAAGTCGTAGGTACTAAATTCTACATCATATTTATCAACACCAGATCCCATTGTAGCGTTACCTTGAGGATCTAAATCTACTAATAAAACCTTACGTTTAGTCGCTGCCATTGAAGCTGCAAGATTGACTGCCGATGTTGTTTTTCCAACACCGCCTTTTTGATTGGCAATTGCTATTATTTTGGCCACATTATCCTCAATTCTAACTAACGTTTTTTTAATAAAACGAGATGTCTTTCACCATCTAACTCAGGGACTTCTAATGTATAAGCTTGTTTTACTTCGACAAATTCTGGTAAGTCATCTATTTCTTGTTGATCTAGTTGGCCTTTTAATGCGTAAAATAATCCATTTTCAGCAACTAGGTGATGACTCCAATTTACCATATCAGAAATTGACGCAAATGCTCTACTTAAAACTCCAGCATATTGTCCTTGATGATCTTCAACTCGGCTTTGTAACGGAGTGACATTATCTAATTTTAGCTCGTGTTTTACCTGAGTGATAAATCGAATTCTTTTGCCAAGCGAGTCTAATAATGTGAATTCGTAATCAGGATTCACAATGGATAATGGAATACCAGGCAATCCAGGGCCAGTTCCTACATCGATGAATTTATTATTGATATCTGATACTTCAGATAAGTGAGGACTTACTACAAGACTATCGACAATATGTTTTACTAACATTTGCTCAGGCTGACGAACGGAAGTTAAGTTATAAGCCTTATTCCATTTATCAAGCAAACCTACATAAGCGACAAGTTTATCGATTTGTTCATCGCTAACTTGTAGGTCTGTTTTAGCAATTAATTTAGCAAGTCTAGCTTTCAACATATAATAATAGATTCAAAATTTATAAAATAGACGCAAAAGTATAACTAGCAAAATCTGTCATACCTAGTGTTAATTTCAAAATTTTGTATTTACTTTGAAAACAAAACCCTAAGCGGTTTTACGTAACGCGCCTTGTTTTTTTAGATAAATTAATAGCAATGATATTGCAGCAGGCGTAATACCTGAAATTCTAGATGCTTGTCCGATAGTTTCTGGACGTGCATCTTTTAATTTAGCCACAACTTCATTAGATAAACCACTTACTGTTGAATATTCAAAATCTGCTGGCAATATTGTTTTTTCATGACGTTGCAGTTTTTCAATTTCTAGTAATTGACGGTCTATATAACCTTGATATTTAATTTGTATCTCGGCTTGTTCAGCAGCTTGAACGTTATCGCAACCTGGACCGATACCTTCAATTTTCATCAAATCATCGTATCTAATTTCAGGTCTTCTTAGTAATTCTTCTAAACTCGCTTCTTTCGACATTGGCGATTTTAATAATGCATTCACTTGATCAATACTTGCATGATCTTTATGAACCCAAGTTGATTTTAAACGTTGTTTTTCAATGGCTACTTTTTCCATTTTTTCATTAAACAACTGCCAGCGTTTATCACATACTAAGCCTAGTTCACGGCCTTTTTCAGTAAGACGAATATCGGCATTATCTTCTCTAAGCATTAGTCTGTATTCAGCACGACTTGTGAACATCCTGTACGGTTCTTTAGTCCCTAGAGTTGCTAAGTCGTCGATTAAAACACCAATGTAAGCTTTGTCTCTTGTTGGGATCCATTGTTCAGCTTCTTTAGAACGTAATCCTGCATTTGTTCCTGCAATTAATCCTTGAGCACCGGCTTCTTCGTAACCGGTTGTGCCATTGATTTGGCCAGCAAAATACAATCCGTTAATAAATTTAGTTTCTAACGTTTGTTTTAAGTCTCTAGGATCAAAATAATCATATTCAATTGCATAACCAGGACGAGTGATGTGTGCGTTTTCAAATCCAGCAATTGACCGTACTAAGTCAACTTGAACATCAAAAGGTAAACTAGTTGAAATACCGTTTGGATAAACTTCGTGTGTTGTTAATCCTTCTGGCTCTACAAATATTTGATGTTGATCTTTATCAGCAAAACGAACAATTTTATCTTCAATTGAAGGGCAATAACGTGGGCCAATACCCTCTATTACGCCTGAATACATTGGAGATCTGTCTAATCCACCTCGAATAATATCGTGTGTCTTTTCATTGGTATAAGTTATGAAACAAGGCACTTGTTGAGGATGTGTGTCATTTTCGCTTATGTATGAAAAATAAGGTGTTGGTGTATCACCTGGTTGTTCTTGCATAACAGAGAAATCAATACTTCTAGCGTCTATTCTAGGTGGTGTTCCTGTTTTTAAACGGTCTACTCTAAATGGTAATTCTCTTAATCTATCAGCAAGTGCGATCGATGGAGGATCGCCTGCTCTGCCACCTGAGTGGTTTTCTAACCCAATATGTATCTTTCCACCAAGGAAGGTACCTACGGTCAGTACAACTGATTTGGCTTTGAATTTTAAGCCCATTTGAGTGACTACACCAACAACCGTTTCGTTCTCTACGATCAAATCATCGCAAGATTGTTGGAATATTTTTAAATTTGGTTGGTTTTCAAGAGTTTCTCTAATGAATGCTTTGTATAAAATACGATCTGCTTGAGCTCGTGTTGCTCTAACGGCAGGTCCTTTAGAGGAATTTAATGTTCTAAACTGAATACCAGAAGCATCTGCAGCTAATGCCATTGAGCCACCAAGAGCATCAATTTCTTTAACTAAATGACCTTTCCCAATCCCACCAATTGCAGGATTACATGACATTTGACCTAATGTATCAACGTTATGGGTTAACAAAAGAGTACTTTGTCCCATTCTTGCAGCCGCAAGTGCAGCTTCTGTTCCAGCATGGCCACCGCCAACTACGATTACATCAAATTGTTCAGCAAAAATCATTTGTACCTCAGGTTACTTTAATCCAGTTTTTAATAGATATCTAAAATAAAGATCCTCTAAAAAAGGGCGCGTATTCTATCTTTCTTTTTACTGGAATGAAACGGTTATTTATTATTCAGAATACCTTCGTTTTTCAAAGGTGTGTCCCTTTATATATATAAGATCTTTTTAAAGATCTTTTATTACTTTTACTATTAACTAACTTAATTTTGTTAGTAAGTCATTTTTTCCCTATAAATACATTACCTTAGTAACTTTATATGTTGTGATCATTCTTTGATCTACTTGGGTTTAACCTGCATATAAAAATAGGGGTTATCCACAAGTACTTTAGTCACAATAGTTATATTCTGGATATCTCCAGTTAGATCAGAGGATCTTAACGATCTTATACACAAGGATATATTTATTGGCTAACTTTGTGTTGATAATGTGGATAAGCTGAGTACTAGTTGTGAAAAGGTTATTTATTGCTCTGAATAGGGTGTGGGATGTTAATAACAATTAAGATCCAATTTTATTGTTTTTTATTATTGGATCCTAATTTATTTCGATCAAATGTTAGTTTAGGCTTGATATTAGGGGTAAAAGATCTGCTAACCATTCCATTACAAGGTCTTCGGGCATCTCTTCATTCATAGCGTCAACCTGAAAAATAGGGGTAATAAGCTCAATACCTAACGCTAAAAGCTGATCTTTTATCTTGGTTCCTGCTTGGCAATAAGTGTCATAACTGGAATCTCCTAAGGATATGATCATTGCTTTTTTACCGCATAAGTCCGTTTGGTTATCTGTGAGAGATTGGATGAAAGGTTGTAAGTTGTTAGGAATGTCTCCAGCGCCATGTGTGGATGTGATTATTATCCATAAGTTAGAAGTCGATAATAACTCTAACTCCGGCTCTAAGGTCGCTCTGGATTCAATTTCGTTAGCTTCTAATAACTCTAACACTTCATCTGCTACATATTCTGCAGTACCTGTTTCTGTTCCTACTATTAATTCGATCATAGTTTTCTTATTCAATTTATTTGATGTTTATTAGTATTATTTACCGATACAAAATGAGCTAAAGATTCGGCCTAATAAGTCATCCGAACTAAATTCACCGGTTATTTCATTTAAGTGTTGCTGGGCGATACGTAGCTCTTCCGCTAAAATTTCACCTGCAATGTAAGAAAGTAACTGTTCCTTACCCGTTATTAAATGGGAATAAGCAGCATCGAGAGCGTCTAAATGGCGGCGTCTTGCCATAAAGGTACCTTCTGTTGTGCCTTGAAAGCCCATGGATTTTTTAAGGTGTACTCTTAATTCTTCAATACCAATATTATGTTGAGCTGAAATAGATAAAACTGGGATGTCTCCATCTACATGAATCTCTTGTTGGTTTAATTCAACCAAATCTATTTTATTGCGAACAATCGTAATAGGCATATTTTCTGGTAATTTGGCCATAAATTCGGGCCATATTTCACCTGGCTGTAAACTCTCATTTTCGCTCGCATCAACTAAAAGCAATACTTTATCTGCGGATACTATTTCTTGCCAAGCGCGTTCAATACCAATTTGCTCTACTTTGTCTGGGCTTTCTCTAAGACCTGCTGTATCAATAATATGTAACGGCATACCGTCAATGTGAATATGCTCTTTTAATACGTCACGAGTCGTTCCAGCTATGTCTGTTACTATGGCTGAGTCTTTACCTGATAACGCGTTCAATAAAGATGATTTACCGGCGTTTGGTTTACCAGCAATAACTACTTTCATGCCTTCGCGTATTATTGAACCCTGTTTGGCTTGGTTTTGTACTGTGACTAGATAATCGATAATAGCGAGTAGGTCTTTTTCTACTTTACCGTCAGATAAGAAATCGATTTCTTCATCTGGAAAATCGATAGCTGCTTCAACATAAATACGTAGACGTATCATCTGCTCTACAAGCTGATTAATTTTGTTTGAGAATTCACCCTGTAATGATTGCATTGCAGACTTAGCTGCTTGTACAGAGTTACTTTCAATTAAATCTGCAATTGCTTCAGCTTGTGCCAAATCAATTTTGTCATTTAAAAAAGCTCGTTCGGAGAACTCACCAGCACGCGCTAGGCGAATTCCTTCAATTTGAGTAATTTGTTGTAATATCATATCAACAATAATTGGGCCGCCATGACCTTGTAGTTCTAGTACATCTTCGCCGGTGAATGAATTTGGCCCTTTAAAAAATAATGCTATGCCTTGGTCTAATAATTCCCCATCTAATGCTTTAAATGGTAAATAGTCTGCGTAACGTGTTTTAGGACACTTACCTAAAATCTTGTTAGCAACTAATTCTGCTTGTGGACCCGATACTCTGATTATGCCAACCCCTCCTTTTCCTGGGGCAGTTGCTTGTGCAGCTATGGTGTCATTTGAATAAGCTAGTACGGTCATTGGAGTATCTCTTTGAATTTAATGCAATAAAAAAGGTGACTAAATAGTCACCTTTGATTTTAACTCAATTTTAAAAAACAGTTCAGCACTTTTACTAAACCGTTTACATAGAGTTATTTTTTAGCTGCGTTTTTTTTATCTATGTTTCTATAAATGAACAGCATTTGTAGGATAGATATTACGTTTGATATAAACCAATACAATACCAATCCTGCTGGGAACATAATAAAGAATACAGAGAAAATAACTGGCATCCACAACATCATTTTTTGTTGCATAGGATCGGTAGTTGGTGTTGGTGATAACTTCTGCATTAAGAACATAGAAGCACCAAACAGCGCAGGTAAAATATAATATGGGTCAGAAGCTGAAAGGTCGGAAATCCATAAACCAAATGGTGCATGACGTAATTCAACACTTTCTAAGAATACCCAATATAACGCTAAGAAAATCGGCATCTGTAGAAGAAGAGGTAAACAACCACCCATTGGATTTACTTTTTCTTTCTTATATAACTCCATTGTCGCTTGACCAAATTTCTGACGGTCATCACCAAAGCGCTCTTTTAGCTTAGCCATTTTAGGCTGTAATGCACGCATCTTAGCCATAGACTCATATTGCTTCTTGGTTAATGGATACATCAACATTTTAACAAAGACGGTGATTAATATAATTGCGATACCCCAGTTGCCCACAAAACCATAAATAGTGATAAGCAAAGAGAATAATATTTGGCTGATAAACCATAACATACCGTAATCAACGGTTAAGTCTAAAGTGTCATGCAGTTCACTAAGTTCGGCTTGATTTTTAGGACCTGAGAATAATGTCGCTTTATCTTCTACTGTTTCACCAGGTTGAATAACAACTTCTGGAGATTTAACACCTATGATCCCATATCTGCCATTTCCGACTACTTTAGTGAAGATGATGTTGTTCTGTTCTTTGGCCGGAACCCAAGCGCTTACAAAATAATGTTGGATCATGCCAACCCAACCACCTAATGTATTTTCATCAAGTTTTGTGTCTAACATGTCATCAAGGTCATAATGCTCATAAGATTCTTCCGCTGTAGAATAAGCTCCACCGCGATACGTTGGCATCATCATACTGCCTTCATCACTTGAGAAATCTTGTTTTAATTGATAAAAAGGTAAAAATTGTAAAGATTTAGATGACGTGTTTTTAACTTTGAACGTAACATCAATAGAGTGTTTATTGCGTTGGAAGTAAAACGTTTTTGTTACTTCTAAACCATCTTTACTTGTATAAGTCATTGGAACAACAAGATCATCGCCTTCCATTACCCATTCGGTTTTTTCTATATGGTAGATAGGGCGACCTTCAGTTGAAGCATCAGGACCGTTGCGTCCAATTAATCCAGATTGAGCAACATAGACATTTGGCTCCTGAGATAACAACACAAACTTATCATCTGATTTATGTTCAGCATCATGTTTCAGCAATACGGTTTTAACAACATCACCACCTTTAGTGTCAATATTTACCTCAAATGTATCTGTGGTAATAGTCACTAAGTGCTGTTCTTGTTTTGGTGTTTCAACGATGTCTGAACTAGGCGCTAATGGTAAATCACTGTTTGCATCAACAGATGAAGGTAAAGCCGAGCCAACAATATTATTATTTGTTTGTTCGATTTGAGGTGTTACTTGTGGGGTTGGGGAATAGTCAACGAGCCATTGTTGATATAACAAAAAACTTACTAATCCTAAACCAATAATTAAAAATGAACGTTGCGATTCCATAGAGCTTAATTCTCTTTTTTTTCTATATTTGATTGAGTTGAATTTGGTACTGGATCAAATCCACCTTGACTAAATGGGTTACATCTTAAAATACGTTTTAAACTTAACCAACAGCCTTTTATCGAACCATGGTGATTAATTGCATCAATTGCATATTCTGAACAACTTGGATAAAAACGGCACTTTGCTGGAAACCAAGGACTTATCGCCTTTTGGTAAAACCTTATTATTGTTTTAAGGATTGCTCGCAACGCAGAGTTATTTTTTTCCATAATTTATTCAATTGCTTATGCAGATGTTTATTGTCTGCTTCACCTATTTGGTTTCTGGCGATGACTACTATATCAATATTGGGCAAATTATGTTGATTTAAACGAAAGCTATCGCGAATTATTCGTTTAATTCTATTTCTACCAACTGCTGTTTTTTCTTTTTTCTTAGCAATCGTTAATCCAATACGTGGATTTTCTAGATCATTAAATTTAGCTAATATTGTGATGTGATCAGAAACTGCTTTAACGGGGTGGTCAAAAACGCGGGAAAATTGAGAGGGAGTTACAAGGCGTAACTCCCTTGGAAAAGTATTACTTTTCACAATTATGCTGAAAGACGAGCACGTCCTTTAGCACGACGACGAGCTAAGACAGCACGGCCGTTTTTTGTTGCCATACGAGCACGGAAACCGTGACTACGTTTACGTTTAAGAACGCTAGGTTGAAATGTACGTTTCATATTAAATCCATCCGATCGGTTTAACTAATTAATGTAAATATTCCGCAGGTCGCGACCCCTGCAGGGTCCCAAAAAAGGACGCCGAATAATATAGATAGATGGAAATATAGTCAACACAATCATTCAAAAAAACTAAAATTAATAAGATATACACATTTTTATCTTAATTTATCTGTAATTTGTGTATAACTTTGCTGTTTTAGCTCTATTTTGTTAATAAATGACAATCAAATTTTAATCTATTATTTATTGGGTTTAACTCAAATATCACACGCCCTCTATCTATAAAATAAGGACTGATATTTTAATTGAAGTTTATTCATATTCTTTGTTGAGTTTGTGGATAAACCTAAGGCATAATAGAAAATGCTTAACGGCGATTATAATTTTATAACCGTACATCATATTAGGATAATCAGTGTATCAATCTCTTTGGCAAAGTTGCTTGCAAGTTCTCGAGCAAGAATTAACTTTGCAGCAGTTCAATATGTGGATACGACCACTGCAGTTACATAGCTCAGAAAAGCTAATTACTCTGTATGCGCCAAATAGATTTGTCTTGGACTGGGTTAGAGATAAATACATGGTTCGTATTTCTGAACTGTTAGGTCAGTTTGGTGATGCGGATAATATCCCTAGCGTTAACTTTGATGTTGGTTCAAAAATAGTTAATGCGCCTAGTAATCAGGCGCCAGTGACGCCAAGTCCATCTAGTAACACTGTGAATGCACCTTCACATACTCCATCTCGTGTCATGCCGATTAATAATCAGAGCTTACGCACAAACCATAAATCAAATATAAATGAATCTTATACCTTTGATAGCTTTGTTGAAGGTAACAGCAACCAATTAGCACGTGCTGCAGCAATGCAAGTGGCCGATAATCCTGGTAATGCTTATAACCCATTGTTTTTATATGGTGGTACAGGTTTAGGTAAAACTCACTTATTGCACGCTGTTGGTAATGGCATTATGGATAATAAGAAAGATGCCAAAGTGGTTTATATGCATTCTGAACGTTTTGTACAGGACATGGTTAAAGCATTGCAAAATAACGCCATTGAAGAATTTAAGCGTTACTACCGTGGATTAGATGCGCTGTTAATAGATGATATTCAGTTCTTTGCTAAAAAAGACCGTTCACAAGAAGAGTTTTTCCATACCTTTAATGCATTACTTGAAGGTAACAAACAAATAATTTTAACATCCGATCGATATCCAAAAGAAATCGATGGGGTTGAAGATAGACTAAAAAGCCGATTTGGTTGGGGCTTAAATGTGCCAATTGAGCCACCAGAGTTAGAAACTCGTGTGGCAATCTTAATGAAAAAAGCACATCAAAGTAAGGTTAAAATACCAGAAGAAGTTGCCTTTTTTATTGCTAAAAGATTACGTTCTAACGTTAGAGAGTTAGAAGGGGCACTTAATAGGGTGATAGCGAACGCTAACTTCACCGGTAGACCTATTACAATTGATTTTGTAAAAGACGCATTAAGAGACTTATTAGCCTTACAAGATAAATTAGTAACGATCGATAATATTCAAAAGACAGTTGCCGAGTACTTTAAAATACGAGTGGCTGATATTTTGTCTAAGCGCAGAAGTCGTTCGGTCGCTAGACCAAGACAAATTGCCATGTCGTTAGCAAAAGAATTAACTAACCATAGCTTGCCTGAAATTGGTGATGCATTTGGTGGCAGAGACCATACAACCGTTCTGCATGCGTGTAGAAAGATCAAAGAATTAAAAGAAGAAAGTCACGAAATTAAAGAAGATGTTCAAAACCTGAACAGAATCTTGTCTTCGTAGTGGGAATAGACAAATGCATATAATTATTAGTAAAGAAGCATTATTAAGACCGTTAACATTAGTATCTGGTGCTATTGAGCGTAAACATACGTTACCAATCCTATCAAATGTATTAATTGAAACTTCACTTGAAGAAGTCAAATTTACCGGCACAGATATGGAAGTTGAATTAGTCGCTTCTGCTGTACCAGGTAATGTAATTCAAGCTGGTGCGATAACCGTTCCGGCCAAGAAGTTATTTGATATATGTCGTTCATTACCAGACAACTCAGAAATCGAGTTTAAAGTTGATGGTCATTCAGCGGTTGTTAAATCAGGCAAAAGTAAATTTAGCCTTTCAACTTTACCTGCAAGCGATTATCCAAACCTTGAAGAATGGTCTAGTTCAGAAAAAATTGAATTAACTCGCCATGCATTAAGAGCACTTATTGAAAGTACTCATTTCTCTATGGCAAACCAAGACGTTCGTTATTACTTAAATGGTATGTCGTTTGAATTAGAGCCTAATTTAATTAGAACTGTATCTACAGACGGCCACAGACTTGCTCTAGCGCAACAACCTATCGTTAATGGGTTAACAGAGCAAAGACAAGTTATAGTGCCGCGTAAGGCTGTTCTAGAGATTATACGCTTACTAGAAGATGACGATGCCGTTATCCAATTGCATATTGGTAGTAATCATATTCGTATAGAAGAGCAAAACTTTATATTCACAACTAAGTTAGTGGATGGACGTTTTCCTGATTACCGTAGAGTACTTCCACAAGGCGGCGATAAAACAATTGTTGCTGACAAGTCTATGTTGAAAGAAGTATTCCAGCGCGTGTCTATTTTATCTAATGAGAAATTTAAAGGTGTTCGTTTAAATCTATCTAACGGTGAATTATTAGTTTCTGCTAATAACCCAGAGCAAGAGCAAGCTGAAGAATCTGCTATTGTTGATTACACGGGTGATTCATTGGAAATAGGCTTTAACGTGTCTTATATGATCGATGTGTTAAATAATATTAAAACAGACACAGTTAAAATTATGCTAGCGGACTCAAACAGTAGTGCGTTAATTGAAGGTTATGACGACGGATCTAGTTTATACGTTGTTATGCCGATGAAACTTTAGTTGGCTAGTTTATCTTTGGTTAATATCAATAAATGTTGATATCCCAATTAAAGATATTTGGGTTTCGGAATATAGAAACCGCAAGTATCACGACTGATAAAAGAGTAAATGTTTTTTACGGTAAAAACGGTAGCGGAAAAACAAGTATATTAGAATCTTTGTTTTTCCTTAGTCGGGCAAAATCGTTTAGAACAAGTAAAAAAGGTGAGTTGTTAAAAGATGGTTGTTCTTTATTGGCGGTAAGCGCTGACTTAGAGCAACAATCTAAAACGCATAAGTTAGGAATTGGTTTAGAAGGAAACGGAACATCTAAACTAAAGTTAGACGGTGAAGTAGTAACTAAGCTATCTCAGGCCTCTATTTTATTTCCTACTCAATTGATCACACCTGAGAGCTTTGATGTTTTTTGGAGCTCACCTAAAGCAAGAAGAAGCTTTTTTGATTTTGGTTTGTTCCACGTGGAACATGAATTTCAAAATGACTGGATTGCTTACAATAAAACATTAAAACAGACCAACGCTTTATTAAGACGTGGTGGTGTGAATCAAAGAGAGTTACTTTTTTGGTATCGCGGCCTGGTTGATTTAGCACAAAAAATTGATGATTTTCGAGAGTTGTTTTTAGATAAACATTTTTCGAAAGCAATCAGTGGATTAGCATTGGAACTTGAAAGTAACGAACGAACTGACTTATTAAAAAACTTAGTCATACGTTACAAAAAGAAAGCACTTGAACAAGAAGTATCTGATGAGATGCTGTTAAAGCAAATCGATAAAGACATCAGATATAAACAAGTGGGCTTTGGTCCTAATCGCGCTGATTATTTGTTTTTAAAAGATGGAGAAGATATGTCTAGTCGTCTTTCTAGAGGACAGGCAAAAATGCTTTTCTATTTATTAGTTGTTGCTATGGTGAACATCATCAAACAAACAACTAAGAAAAATATTTTGTTGTTGGTTGACGATTTACCGTCAGAGGTAGATCAACAAACAAGACAAACGATGCTGGAAATGCTTTTGCATTCCCAAGCTCAAATTTTCGTTACAGGGATAGAGAATAATATTGCAAGGGAATTTATGAATTACACAGATTCTGTCAATGTGTTCCACGTGGAACATGGCACCGTCAGACAAGAGAGTATGGAGCAGATATGTCCGTAGAAAATGATTATGATTCGGCAAGTATTAAGGTCTTAAAAGGCCTTGATGCAGTTCGTAAACGTCCGGGAATGTATATTGGTGACACTGACGATGGTTCAGGTTTACACCATATGGTTTTCGAAGTACTTGATAACTCTATAGATGAAGCCTTAGCGGGTCACTGTAGTGAAATCGTTGTAAAGATTCATTTAGATGGTTCTGTATCTGTTCGAGATAATGGACGTGGTATTCCAACAGAAATTCATCCTGAAGAAGGTGTTTCTGCTGCAGAAGTTATTATGACTGTTCTTCATGCCGGTGGTAAATTCGGTGGTGAAGACTCAGGTTATAAAGTATCTGGTGGTTTACACGGTGTTGGTATTTCTGTAGTAAATGCATTGAGCGATAAACTACTTCTTAATATTCGCCGTAATGGTAAATTGTACGAACAAGAGTATAAATTGGGTGAACCAGTTTCGCCATTAGCTGTTGTTGGTGATGCTACTGAAAATGGTACAGAAGTGCGTTTTTGGCCAAGCCCAACTACATTCTCAAACGTATTATTCCATTTTGATATTTTAGTTAAGAGAATTAGAGAGTTATCTTTCTTAAACTCTGGCGTATCTATTCGTATTATTGATGAGCGTGAAGAAGATAAAAGTGAACACTTTTACTTTGACGGTGGTATCAAAGCGTTTGTTGATTATTTAAATACCAACAAAACTCCAGTAAACCAAGAAATATTCTATTTCAATCTAGAAAAAGATGATGGAATAATGGTTGAAGTTGCCATGCAGTGGAATGACTCATTCCAAGAAAATATTCTTTGTTTTACTAATAATATACCTCAGCGTGATGGTGGAACTCACTTAAGTGGTTTTAGAGGTGCATTAACTCGTACACTAAATAACTACATTAGTTCTGAAGGCCTAAATAAAGGCAAAGGTAAAAAAGGTGCGTTAGAAGTTTCTGCTAGTGGTGATGATGCTCGTGAAGGTTTGACGGCGGTTGTTTCTGTTAAAGTACCAGATCCTAAATTCTCATCACAAACAAAAGATAAGTTAGTTTCTTCTGAAGTTAAAAGTGCAGTAGAACAAGCAATGGGTGAAAAATTACAAGATTATCTTGTAGAGAACCCAACTATTGCAAAACTAATTGTAATGAAGATTATAGACGCTGCTAGAGCGCGTGAAGCGGCTCGTAAAGCACGTGAAATGACTAGACGTAAAAGTGCATTAGATATTGCAGGCTTGCCTGGTAAGCTTGCTGACTGTCAGGAAAAAGATCCTGGTAAGTCAGAACTATATATAGTGGAAGGAGACTCTGCTGGCGGTTCAGCCAAGCAGGGACGAAATCGGAAAAACCAAGCAATCTTGCCTCTTAAAGGTAAGATCTTGAACGTTGAAAAAGCACGTTTTGATAAGATGATATCTTCTCAGGAAGTTGGTACGCTAATCACTGCATTAGGTTGTGGTATTGGACGTGACGAATACGACCCAGAGAAACTTCGTTATCATAATATTATTATCATGACCGATGCCGACGTGGATGGATCTCATATCCGTACCTTGTTGCTAACTTTTTTCTACCGTCAAATGCCTGAGCTTGTTGAACGTGGTTATATTTATATTGCACAACCACCACTATATAAAGTTAAGAAAGGTAAACAAGAACGTTATATTAAAGATGATGAAGTATTAACTGAATACTTAACCACATTGGCACTTGAAGGTAGTACGCTACATTTAAGTTTAGAAGCGCCTGCGGTACATGGTCTTGAATTAGAGAAATTATTAAGACAGTTCCACTTAGCAGAGTCTAGCCTTAATCGCTTAGCTAAGAAAATTAACCCTAAAATATTGTCAGGGTTAATGTTCCAAAAGTCTTTATTATCATCACAGTTGGACAACGAAACAAACGTTGTTAATTGGATTGAAAGTTTCACTAAATACTTAAATGATAATGAAACTGAAGGTGTAAATTACACGCCATTAACTGTTTTTGATGAAGAACGTAAACTAACACTACCTAAAATTAGAGTTAGACAACATGGTGTAGACCGTGATTATACGTTTACTAAAGACTTCATTGATTCAACTGAATACAAAAATGTAATCGAGATTGCTAACATCAATATGGACCTTCTTGAAGAAGGTGCTTATGTAAGCCGTGGCGAAAAACGTTTCCCAATTGAGCATTTTGCTCAGGCAGTAGAATGGTTAATGAAAGAGTCTAAACGTGGTCTATACATTCAACGTTATAAAGGATTGGGTGAAATGAACCCTGAGCAATTGTGGGAAACTACAATGGATCCAGAACAACGTCGTATGTTACAAGTAAGAATTGAAGATGCGATTGCATGTGATCAATTATTTACTACCTTAATGGGTGATCATGTAGAACCACGTCGTGACTTTATTGAAAAGAACGCGCTTAAAGTAGCTAACTTAGACGTATAAGTTAATTACATTTATTAATAAAGCCTACCAGCTTGTGCTGCTAGGCTTTATTACGTTTAAGTCATCACTAAAATTAACGAATAGATTAACTTATAAGGTTCAATAGAACAGAGTTATGAGCAAATATAATAGTAATACATTTCAAGGCCTGATCTTAGCGTTACAAGATTATTGGGCTAGACAAGGCTGTGTCATCATTCAACCACTAGATATGCAAGTTGGTGCTGGTACTTTTCATCCAATGACATTCTTACGTTCGTTAGGTCCTGAGCCTATGAGCAGTGCTTATGTGCAACCGTGTCGTCGTCCTACAGATGGTCGTTATGGTGAAAACCCAAATCGTCTACAACATTATTATCAATTCCAAGTAATGTTGAAGCCATCTCCAAAGAATATTCAAGAGCTATATTTAGGCTCTCTAGAAGAGCTAGGTTTGGATACATTGGTTAACGACATACGTTTTGTTGAAGACAACTGGGAATCTCCTACGTTGGGCGCATGGGGCTTAGGTTGGGAAGTTTGGTTAAACGGAATGGAAGTAACACAGTTTACTTATTTCCAACAGGTTGGTGGTATTGAATGCTCACCTGTAACCGGCGAAATCACTTACGGCCTTGAACGTTTAGCTATGTATTTGCAAGGTGTTGATAGTATTTATGACCTAGTGTGGACTGACGGTCCGTTAGGTAAAGTTACTTATGGTGATGTTTTCCACCAGAACGAAGTAGAGCAGTCGACGTATAACTTTGAACATGCAGACGTAGATGCGTTATTTGCTGAGTTTGACCAGGCTGAAAAAGAAAGCCAAAAGTTAATTGAAGCAAGTTTACCGCTACCAGCTTATGAGCAAGTTATGAAAGCATCTCATGCATTTAATATGTTAGATGCTCGTCACGCGATATCAGTGACAGAACGTCAGCGTTATATATTACGTGTTCGTAGTTTGTCGAAAGCATGTGCTCAAGCATATTACGATGCGAGAGAGCAGCTAGGATTTCCTCTTTGTAAAACTAATTCGGCTGAGGATTAAAAAATGATTAAACAGAATTTATTAATCGAACTTGGTACGGAAGAGTTACCGCCAAAATCGCTAAAGAAATTAGCCGTTTCATTTTGTGAAAACTTTGAAGCACAGCTTAATAGCGCAAACTTACAGTTTGATTCTATTGAATGGTTTGCAGCTCCTAGAAGACTCGCGCTAAAAATACATAACTTAGATGAACAACAAGCGGATAAGCAAGTTGAGAAACGTGGTCCGGCAGTATCTTCGGCATTTGATGCTGATGGTAATGCAACTAAAGCTGCTCAAGGTTGGGCTCGTGGCTGTGGAATTGATGTTACAGAAGCAACTCGCGTTAAAACCGATAAAGGTGAGTGGTTACTTCATGTTGCTACGGTAGCAGGAAAGAACATTAGCGAATTAGTAGAAGGTTTTATTGTTCAAGCACTAAAACAATTACCTATTAGTAAGCCAATGCGTTGGGGGGCAGGAAAAGAAGAGTTTATTCGTCCTGTACACACGCTAATAGCGTTATACGGCGATAAAGTGTTACCAGCTCAAGTTCTTGGTTTAACGTCTGGAAACCAGTCTCAAGGCCATCGTTTCCACCATAAAGACTTAGTAACAATTAGCCATGCTGATAATTACCAAAATGAGTTACTAGCGGCTTATGTGATGGTTGATTTCAACCAAAGACAACAAACTATCAGCCAACAAATGGCTGTAATTTGTAAAGAGAATAAAGCTAACACAATTGAAGATAACGACTTGCTCGATGAAGTTACTTCTTTAGTTGAATGGCCAGTTGCTCTGGTTGGTACTTTTGAAGAGCGATTCTTAGATGTACCACCTGAAGCTCTTATCTATACAATGAAAGATGACCAAAAGTATTTTCCTTTACTAGACACTAACGGAAAATTACTGCCTAAGTTTATCTTTATTACAAATATTGAAAGTAAAGACCCACAGCAAGTTATATCAGGTAATGAAAAAGTAGTAAGACCTAGATTAGCTGATGCTGAGTTTTTCTATAACACAGATAAAAAGCATACGCTGGAATCTAGACTAGCAAGCCTAGACACTGTTTTATTCCAAAAACAGCTAGGTACGTTAAAAGATAAATCAGAGCGTATCGCAAAACTAGCAGGGCATATTGCAAGCCAAATTAATGCGGATGTTACTTTGTCTGAACGTGCTGGTTTGTTATCTAAAACGGACTTAATGACAGAAGTTGTTATGGAATTTACCGACATCCAAGGTGTGATGGGTAAATACTATGCATTAAACGACGGCGAAGATAGCAAAGTAGCGGATGCTTTATATCAACAATACATGCCTAAGTTTGCTGGTGACGACTTACCGACATCAATGGAAGCATGCGCGGTAGCCCTTGCTGATAAGTTTGATAGCTTAGTGGGTATATTTGGTATTGGTCAACATCCAAAAGGCGACAAAGACCCATTTGCACTAAGACGTGCGGCTATCGGTATCATACGTATATTGATTGAAAAAGAGTTACCGTTAGACTTTAAACTTATTGCTGAATTTAGTGCTGAGTTGTTTGCTGATAAATTATCAAACGATAAAGTTATTGATGATGTCATCGACTTTATGTTGGGACGCTTCAGAGCGCATTATCAAGAGCAAAATATTAAAGTTGAGATGATCAGAGCGGTAGAAGTTAAACGTCCTACTTCTGCACTGGACTTTGAGCGTCGTTTAAAAGCGGTGGTTAACTTTGCCAAACTTGATACAGCGGTTGCACTTGCAGCAGCAAATAAGCGTGTAAACAACATATTAAGCAAAAATGGCCAAAGTGAGTTTGTTGAAATTGATGATGCCTTGTTAACTGACGCTGCAGAAATTAATTTAGTGAATAAACTTAAAGCCATTTCTGGCTCTGTTAATAAAAGCTTTGACGCTGGCGATTATCAAGCAGGATTAAATCAGCTTGCTGATCTTCGTGATGTAATCGATTCATTCTTTGATGATGTTATGGTGATGGCGGATGACAATGCGGTTAAAAATAATCGTTTAGCTATATTAGGTGAACTACAGCGTTTGTTTATGTTCACTGCTGATATTTCAGTTTTGTAATGCAAGCTCGATAAATTGATATAGTCATAAAAAAGCCAGTTTATCTGGCTTTTTTTATGCATAGAATATGTATGTTCGGGGGCATGTATTGTGTATGGTACCGAGATACAAACAAGTGTAAAAATGAATGGAGTAGTTTTAATGAAGATATTGAGTATTTTAGTATTGGTTATTTTATTAACCAGCTGCAAAAGTATGTATAAACAAGATAAGTCTTCGGACTTGTACTTACGATCGGAGTTTACTTGGTGGGAAGCTAAGCCAGAATTTAAGTTTGTGACAATTAAAGACTCAACTAATAAAGTCGTTAGAACAAAAATAGAAGCTGACGGAAGCGCTTATCACATTAAGGTTGCCGATAAGATATGGTCTAAGTATAAAAATTGTGGTTATAAAAATAATGCAGATAGAATTATTAAGCTAGATAAATGGCTAGAGTTAGAATGTACTTATGACTTTGATAAGTTAAATACGACCCCCATACAAAAGCCTTTTCAAATAAAGCCGACTAAAGACGCGTTTTATACTTTTACCCTCAAAATGACAACAACAGGGCCAAGCCATATTAAAATCAGTAAAGAATAGTGGTTGGTAATAAAAGCCGTTAATTAATAAATTTGTAGTGAGTGGGTACTAACTTTGTTTTTTTATTAGAAAGTAAAAAGGCTTGTTCTCTATAAACTGTTCAACTAACTCGTGACCCATAAATCGGCAGAACGATGGTATATCTCTTACTGTAGCCGGATCATCTGCTTTTATTAATAACGTTTGTCCAGGTTCCATATTCCTAACGGTTTTTCTTACCATCATAACGGGTTCTGGGCAGCGTAAACCAAGCGCGTCTAACGTTTCATTTGATTGTATATTTTCAGGATTGGAATTCATTGTTTAAGGCCGAATTGGTTAATAACGTGATTTTGATAAAAAAAGGTGTTTAAGTCGAGGACTAAAACACCTTTTTTATATTTGCTTAGCTAATTTGTACTAAAACAAAATTAACCGCTTCATTTGTAATCAGTCAGAACTAATTAACTCTTTCAAATATGGTGGCTATGCCTTGGCCAAAACCAATACACATGGTCGCTAAACCAAGTTCAGTATCGTTTCTTTCCATATTATTGATAAGCGTTGTCGATATTCTTGAACCAGAACAACCAAGTGGATGTCCTAGGGCAATAGCACCACCGTTAGGATTAATAGAGTCCATACGGTCTTCAATACCTAACCCCTTCATAACTGAAAGAGCTTGAGCTGCAAACGCTTCGTTTAATTCAAACTGTTGTATATCAGTTATCGCTAAACCAGCACGTTTAAGTGCAATAGCAGTTGCTGGAACTGGACCCCAACCCATTGTTGATGGCTCACAACCAGAAACACCCATAGATCTAACTCTAGCTCTAATAGTTAAACCTAATGCTTTAGCTTTCTCTTCGCTCATTACTAACATGCCAGATGCGCCGTTTGATAATGCAGAAGAAGTTGCTGCAGTAACAGTACCATTAACCGGATTAAACACTGGGCGTAACTTAGACAAAGATTCAACTGTTGACTCAGGACGAATTACTTCATCGTAATCACACATAGTTAATGCGCCATTAACATCATGGCCTTCAACTGGAATTATCTCGTTAGCAAAATGACCTTTAATGCTAGCTTCATAAGCAAGTTGATGTGAACGAGCTCCGAATTCGTCTTGCATTTGACGGCTAATATCATATTTACGTGCTAACGCTTCCGCTGTTAAACCCATAGAACCAGCTGCTTGTGCAGTCGAAAGGTTAAGAGCTGGGTGGAAGTCTAGTCCGTGCGTCATAGGAACGTGTTCCATGTGCTCAACACCACCAATGATGAACATGTCACCTTGGTTAGACATAATTTTAGCAGCTGCATCATGCAAGGCTTGCATAGATGAACCACATAAGCGGTTAACCGTTACAGCAGGCACTGATGTTGGAATGCCAGCTAGTAGTGCTGCTTGACGACCAACATTAAAACCTTGCTCAAGTGTTTGCATAACACAACCCCAAATAACGTCATCTAATTCAGATGCGTCAACTTGTGGGTTACGTGCTAACAACGATTTCATTACAGCGGCAGATAAATCTTCAGCTCTAACATGAGTAAACATACCACCACGAACTTTTGCCATAGCGGTGCGAACGCAATCTACAATAACTACATTTTTCATTTTTTAGCTCCTACTAGGCTGTATAAAAAGATTGGCCATTTTTAGCCATTTCACGAGTTTTATCGGTTACTTGATAAATCTCACCTAAATGAGCGTATTTATCTGCTTGAGCTACAAACTCAGC
Organism: Psychrosphaera saromensis; assembly: GCF_002954545.1. Taxonomy (GTDB): domain Bacteria; phylum Pseudomonadota; class Gammaproteobacteria; order Enterobacterales; family Alteromonadaceae; genus Psychrosphaera; species Psychrosphaera saromensis. The sequence continues at coordinate 812,212 of NZ_MSCH01000003.1, forward strand.
TAAGCCAAGGGTATCAACGTAACGGAATATACCGCCTCTGAAAGGAGGGAAACCTACGCCGTATAATAAAGCCATATCCGCTTCAGCTGGTGAAGCAACAATACCTTCTTCTAAACAGCGAATAGTTTCGTTGATCATAGGTATCATTAAACGGTCAATGGTTTCAGCTTTGTCGAACTCTTTATTTGCCGGTGCTATATCTGCAAGTAAAGCAACGGTTGATTCATCCACTGTTTTAGCCGGACGACCACGTTTGTCTAGGCTGTGAGTGTAGAAACCTTTACCATTCTTTTGACCGTACATCTTATTAGTGTAAAGCGTAGTAACTGGGTCTTTATCTAGTTTAGGCATACGAGTTGGGAAACCGTCTGACATTACATCAGTACAATGATCCGCCGTATCTATTCCGACAACGTCTAGTAAGAATGCCGGACCCATTGGCCAACCAAAGTCACGTTCCATAACTTTATCGACTTTAGTAAAGTCAGCGCCGTCATTTAGTAATAAGCTGAATCCAGCAAAGTAAGGGAACAATACACGGTTAACAAAGAAACCAGGGCAGTCATTAACAACAATTGGCGTTTTGCCCATTTTTGATGCGTAAGCAACGGTCGCTGCAATAGTTTCATCCGATGTTTTCTCACCACGGATGATCTCAACAAGCGGCATTAACGGTACTGGGTTAAAGAAATGCATACCACAGAAGTTTTCTGGGCGAGCAAGACTCTTAGCCAACATGTTAATAGAGATAGTTGATGTATTTGACGTAAGAATAGTGTCTGCAGAAACATGTTGTTCTGTTTCAGCTAAAACTGCCGCTTTAATTTTTGGGTTTTCAACAACAGCTTCAATAACAAAATTTGTTTCTTTTAACGAGTCATAGCTAAGTGAAGGAGTAATGTTAGTTAAGGTTTTTGCAAACGCTTTACCATCAATACGACCTTTAGCTAATTTTTTGTTAAGAATTTTTGATGCTTCAGAAAGGCCTAAATCAAGAGCCGCTTGATTAATGTCTTTCATGACAATTGGCGTACCTTTAGATGCTGATTGATACGCGATACCACCGCCCATAATTCCTGCACCCAATACAGCCGCTTGTTTCACAGTGATTTTTGCGCCTTTAGCTGCCTTTTTAGCAATGCCTTTTACATATTGGTCATTTAAGAATGTGCCAATCATAGCGGTTGCTGTATCGGTTTTTGCAAGTGATGCAAAAAGACGATTTTCAATTAACATAGCTTCAGCTCTTGGCAATAATGCACCAGAGTAAACTGACTCTACTGCTGCAATTGGAGCAGGGTAATGCTTACCAGCTTTTGCCATCACCATCGTTTTTGCTACAATCGAGCCATTTTCTAGCTCAGTTGCACTGTAACTGATCGGCATTAATTTTTGTTGACGACGTGACTGCCAATCTAACTTACCCTTGATAGCGTCTGTTAACATTGCAGTAGCAACATCAATCAACTTATCACCTTGGGTAACGGCATCAATTGCGCCATCGGCAATCGCTTTTTTAGGTTTTTGTGGTCTAGCACTTGTGATCCACTCTAATGCGTTATCTGGACCTATAATACGAGACAAGCGAACTGTGCCACCAAAACCAGGTATAAGACCTAAGTTATTTTCTGGTAGACCAACTTGTGCTGTTTCATCAGCAACTCGCATATCAGTTGCTAAACAGAACTCAAACCCACCGCCAAGTGCAAAACCAGAAATAGCAGTAATAGTCGGTACTTTAATGTCTTCAATGCCATCAAACATGTCTGTGCTATTTTTAATCCACTTAGTTAATTCAGCCTCTTCATTTTTGAAAAAGCCAAGAAACTCAGTGATGTCTGCGCCTACAATAAATGTAGATTTTGCAGAACGCACTAGAACACCTTTTACATCGGTGCTTTTGTTGATTGCGTCGGTTGCTAATTTACATTCTTGAATAGTTTGTTGATCAAACTTATTAACTGAACCTGGTGCGTCAAAAGTAAAATGGGCAATGCCATCACTTTGTAACTCTACGAAAAGGGTCTCACCTTTAAACAACATGTTTTATCTCCTAGCTTGGTATTTATACAGAGGTTAAATACAACTGGTCTAATTAGTTGATAGAGTGTTACTCGACTTCACTAAAAAAGCAATGTTTTTAAACGACTGTTTGAATTCAACTGTAAGTAAATATTTACTTGGTATAACGTTTGCTAACAATTATAGCCCTTGCTAAATAGGGAACTTACCTTAAGATTAGTTAAGTACAACTTATTGGTGTATTTAATTTTTATATCTATTTCTTCTAGCGAATCATTATTTCAAAGGTAATGTGTATTAAATGATAAATGCGTTAAAAAAAGTACTTGTATTGTGTATTGGCCTTGCTGGTTTCTCTAGCTATGCACAGGATATCGAAGATATCAGGGAGTTGTACTTAAAAGTTGAACATGAAGCTAGGTATGGCACAAAATCGTCTTATCTAGATATCGCTCAGGATATTAAAGACTACCCTTTAGCGCCTTATGCTGAGTCTATTTATCTTGCCCGTAATATGTCGCTGTCAAATAAGCGTCGTATCACAGGTATCATTGCTAGTTACCCAGAAGCCCCCTTTACTCAAAGATTACGAAAAAAATGGTTAAACTATTTAGCAGATAAACAGTTAAGGCAGGCTTTTTTAGAACAGTATGTTGATGTGGGTGATGTGGGTGATGTTAGATTAAATTGTTTGAATTTAACTTGGCAGCTACAAACTGGTGCTGCACTAACCAATATACTTCCTCAAATTGATAATATTTGGATGGCACCTGTATCTCAGCCAAAAGAGTGTAACTACTTATTTGAGAGATGGGAAAAGGCTGGATTCTTTACCTCAGATAAAGCTCTAGAGCGTTTAGTCTTATCAATTAAAAAGAGAAACAATGCACTGATCCCTTATTTAAAATCAAGATTAGCAAAATCCGATACTCACCTAGCAAGCCTGTGGAAATCTGTCGTCAAAAAACCAAGTAATGTTGGTAAAAAGAACTTCTTTTTCCTTTATAACAATAAAGAGAAAGACATCTTGTTATATGCACTGAATAAGATGGTGTTTGTGTCGCCAGAAAAAGTAGAGAGTATATGGTTAAAGTTATCACCTAAGTTTTCTGTTAGCACAACAGAGACCGAGTTTTTGTCGAAGCGCCTAGCTTTGGCTTATGCGGTAACCGCCCATGACTCAAGTTTAGAATGGTTATTAAAAGTCCCAGAAGAACTTGTCGACGAGTCAGTAAAACAATGGCGTTTAGCTTATAGTTTAGAGAGTGGAGATTGGCAGAACACAGTAAATATCCTGTCATCTTTACCTGATAAAATGCAAGCAGATGAGTCCGTGGTGTACTGGAAAGCAAGAGCATTAGAGCAGTTGGGAAATAAAGATTGGTCAAAGAAAGCCTTTGCTGAATTGTCTGAAGACCGAGGCTACTATGGTTTCCTATCAGCCAATAAAATGGGCGTGGAAGCAAACTTACGTCATGAACCTTTACAGATTAGTGACTTAGACTTCCTTAACATTGGACGCTCACAAGTTATGCAGCGTGCATTTGAGTTATTTAAAATAAATAGATTAAATGACGCTAGAAGAGAGTGGAATTTACTGATTAAAAACTCCACCACTAGAGAGAAATTAGCAGCAGCTCAATTAGCTTACAATTGGGGTTGGTACGACAGACCCATTTTCACACTGGCGGCAGTCGGTTACTTAAATGATGTGAACTTACGTTTTCCTTTAGCTTACAAAAGTCTTTTATCTAGTAACGCGAAAAAGAATGTTGTTGACCCAGCATTTGTATTTGCCATCGCCAGAAGAGAAAGCTCGTTTATGCGAGATGCTTACTCATCAGCTGGTGCTGCTGGGTTAATGCAGTTAAAACCAAGTACGGCAAGTTACGTTGCAAAGTCCAATGTAATTAAGTCTCAATTGTTTAAACCTGAAAAGAATGTGAAGTTAGCGACTAATTACTTATCTTATTTAATGAAGAAAAGTAACGGCAATCCGATAGTGGCAACCGCAGCTTACAATGCTGGTTTTTCAAGAGTAGTAACTTGGTTACCAAATAAAGATATGCCAGCAGATGCCTGGATAGAAACCATCCCGTACAAAGAAACAAGAAACTATGTTAAAGCCGTTATGGCTTATACAGAGGTGTACCAGAAGCTATTAAAACGTCCAGATAATGTGTTTGCCTCTATGCAGGGCACATTAATTAAACCAACTTTGTAACTACAAATGCCGCTGGTCCATGGTCAATTTTTTAATGAAATTGGCCTAATTAAATGGATCCGCTGTTATTTTTATCATTTATCGCTAACTTGTTTATTCTAAAAGGCTTTAGATGCTAAACTCCTTGTAAAAATACGGAGCCGAAATCATGTCTTTAACTTCTTCTTTAACAGCTACTTTTCCTGAACATATAACTCGTCTGCAAAAATTAACGTTAGAAGCACTTACTAACGAGCGTGTAGACGCACTGGTTATTCATAGCGGACAACCTATCCGTCAGTTTTTAGACGATATGGACTACCCATTTAAAGTAAACCCTCATTTTAAAGCTTGGTTACCTGTTGTGGATAATCCACATTGTTGGTTAGTGGTTGATGGCAAAACAAAGCCTAAGTTAATTTTTTATCGCCCAGTTGATTTTTGGCATAAAGTGCCTGACGAACCAACAGAGTATTGGACTGATGAAGTTGAAATCGTCTATTTAAAAAATCCATCTGACGTTGGTCAGTTATTACCGTATGACCGTTCAAATATTGCTTATGTAGGGCAAAATGTAGATGTCGCTCAAGCACTAAACTTTGGTCATATAAATCCAGATAGCTTAGTGAACTTCTTTCATTACCACAGAGCTTATAAATCGGATTATGAAAAACACTGTTTACGTGAAGCCAATCGCTTAGCCGTTTTAGGTCATAACGCAGCTGCAAAAGCGTTTTATGCAGGAGAGTCAGAGTTCGGTATTCAAATGGCTTATTTAGATGCATGTCAGCACCTTGAGTCAGAAACACCTTATGGCAATATCGTGGCGTTAAATGAAAATGCGTCAATATTGCACTACACGCATTTCTTACGTAGTAAGCCGCTTTCACCAAAAAGTTTCTTAATCGATGCTGGTGCTTCATTTAATGGTTACGCTGCGGATATCACACGTACCTATTCATTTGATAAAACTAATGAATTTGCTGAACTTATCTCGTCTGTCGATCAAATTGCAACAGACATGGGCAAAGCATTGAAACCAAATGGTTCTTATGTCGACCTACATATTCAAACACATATGTTAATCGCGAATGTGTTGGAACAGTTTAATATTATTAAAGTACCTGCTCAGCAAGCGTTAGAAGCTGGTTTAGTTCGTACCTTTTTCCCGCATGGGTTAGGTCATCAACTTGGTTTACAAGTGCATGATGTAGGTGGTTTTATGGCAGATGCTAGAGGCACACATATAGCGTCACCAGAAGAACACCCGTTTTTAAGAACCACTCGTTTAATTGAAGCTGATATGGTGTTTACTATTGAACCTGGTTTGTATTTTATCGACTCTCTATTGTCTGACTTAAAAGGCACAAAATTAGAAAGCATGGTGAATTGGGATAAAGTTGCAGAATTTAAACCATTTGGTGGTATTCGCATCGAAGACAATATTATTGTTCACACCGAGCGTAATGAAAATATGACTCGTGAGTTAGCACTAAAATAAGAGAAGCCAATGCAATACCGGACGATAGTTAGAATATTAGGATTGTTAATTGCCTTATTTAGCGTGGCCATGTTACCACCTGCTATTGTGTCAATTATTTATAACGATGGTGGTGGCGTGCCATTTATCATCGCTTTTTTCTTCAACTTAGTCGCCGGTATATTAATTTGGTATCCCAATAGGATGCAAAAAGCAGATTTAAGAGCAAGAGAAGGCTTTTTAATTGTTGTGTTCTTTTGGATTGTATTAGGCTCGTTTGGGGCTTTGCCCTTTATATTTTCTGCTACACCAGAGATGGGCTTAACCGATGCATTTTTCGAGTCTTTCTCTGGTTTAACGACAACAGGTGCAACCGTACTTACTGGGTTGGACTTCTTACCTAAAGCATTCCAGTTTTACCGCCAACAGTTACAATGGTTGGGCGGTATGGGTATTATTGTTCTCGCTGTCGCTATTTTACCTATTTTAGGGGTTGGGGGCATGCAGCTGTATCGCGCTGAAATACCTGGACCAATGAAAGATAGTAAAATGACGCCAAGGATTGCTGATACAGCTAAGCACCTTTGGTATATTTACGTAACATTAACCTTGTTATGTGCCGCTAGTTATTGGTTGGCTGGTATGAATGTGTTTGATGCCATAAGTCATTCATTTTCAACTGTCGCCATAGGTGGTTTTTCTACGCATGATGCCAGTATTGGATATTATGATAGCACTGCGGTTAACTTAGTTTGTGTGGTGTTCTTGTTAATCGCTGCCGCTAACTTTTCACTGCATTATGCGGCGATGACCAACCGTTCAATTAAGCAATACATACGTGACCCCGAGTTTCGAATCTTCTTATATATCCAGCTAGCCTTGGTTTTAGTGTGTTGGTATGTACTTGTAGACCAAGGTGAGTACAACTCTAACTTAGAGTCACTCGATCAAGCTTTGTTTCAGGCTGTATCGGTTTCCACCACAGCCGGTTTTGCAACTACCAACTTTTCTACCTGGCCTATTTTCTTACCTATCTTGTTAATTTTTAGTTCGTTTATTGGTGGTTGTGCGAGTTCCACTGGTGGCGGCTTAAAAGTGGTGCGAGTTATTCTATTATTCAAACAAGGCATTCGAGAATTGAATAGGCTAGTGCATCCTAAAGCTATATTTTCTATTAAGTTAGGTCGTAAAGCTTTACCAGATAGGGTTGTAGAAGCTGTTTGGGGATTCTTCTCTGCTTATACATTAGTGTTTGTCATTATAATGATATGTTTGATAGGCACTGGTATGGATAATATCACCGCATTTACCGCAACTGCTGCTTGTTTAAATAACTTGGGTCCAGGCTTAGGTGATGTAGCGGCAAACTACGCCAGTGTTACCGATAGTGGAAAATGGATATTAATGTTGGCTATGGTGTTTGGTCGATTGGAAGTGTTCACGTTATTGGTACTATTTACCCCTGCATTCTGGCGTAATTAAGTCGCTAACTAGTTATCTTGTTTCATATAGCTTAAGGAATTGGAGGGCGTTAAATCTTAAGGCAGGGCTGTTAAATCCAGAGACTTCAAACCTTAAGTTGTCCTATCAAAGATAAAACAACTTAAGGCTAAGACCTTTAATTAATTCAGATCACACTTATATTCAAACTCAACTTGTTTTGCTGCATTATCTATTTTGATTAAGGTAATGTTGCATAACCAGTTTGGTACAAATCGGAATCTTAATGTATGGCCTATTTGGAAAGACATTAATGAATTACCAACATATATTTGTGCCTTTTCATTTGTCAGTATTCGTTGCAAACTAACACGTGATGCAGGTTCAGCAGGCTCCGCCAATAGAGCGTATGTATCTTTAAGATTAAGTTTAAATGTTTTCACTTTGCCTTGGCTATAAGACATAGAAATTTCAGCTTCTGCTAGTTTAGCTTTTAGGACTTTAATTTCTCTTTTAAGACGAGCTACCTGATCTTTATAATTTACCGTGATATTGGAAATTTTATTTTTGCTTTGTTGTAATTCAACTTCGGTAAGTTGCAAACTGTTTTTATGAATAATCACCTGGTCTAACAATTCAGTTAGACGAGCACGTTCAATACCCGATAACTTAATATTACTGCCAATTACCTCAAATTGTGAAATAAGCTCATTTAAAGAGTCCATATCACTAAGTCGTTTAATCTCTTGAGTTAACTCATTTACCTTATGATTACTTTCGTTAGAACCTAAGTGATAAGCTAAATAAACTAAACCTGCAATAATGATAAGACTAATGCCAACCCAACGGACAAAATAGCCTAAGTTAAAATAATTATCCTGATAACTACTATTCTGGTGGTCAGAAATTTCAGGAGTATCGTTTTGTGTTTCTTGATTATTCATAGTTTTTATAAGAAAAATGCGTTCACTTGGAACAATTTCTCAACTTCCGTTATATGTTTTTTATCCACTAAAAAGAGAATAACATGGTCATTACTGTTAATAACAGTGTCATCATGCGCAATGAGAACATCATCACCTCTTACAATTGCGCCTACTGTCGTTTTAGGTGGCAATTTTAGTTCTTGTATCGATTTGCCAACCACTTTTGAGCTGTTTTCATCGCCATGAGCAATGGCTTCAATGGCTTCTGCAGCACCACGACGTAATGAATAAACATTTTCAATATCAGCACGTCTAACGTGTGTTAACAAAGCGGAAATCGTAGCTTGTTGAGGTGAGATGGCAATATCAATTTCGCCACCTTGTACTAAATCAACATAAGCACTACGTTGAATTAATACCATGGTTTTGTGCGCGCCCATACGTTTGGCTAACATAGCAGACATGATATTAGCTTCGTCATCATCAGTAACCGCAATGAACACATCTGTTTGGTCTATTTGTTCTTCAGCTAATAGCTCTTGATCTGATGCATCGCCTGTAAAAACAACTGTATGTTCAAGTAGTTGCGATAAATATTCTGCTCGTTTTTGATTCTTTTCAATTATTTTTACACGATATTCAGTTTCTAACAGTTTTGCTAAACCAGCACCAATGTTTCCGCCACCGACGATCATAATCCGTTTATAGCTATCTTCAAGTTTTTGTAACTCGTTCATCACTAAACGGATATGTATGGAGGCTGCAACAAAGAATACTTCATCATCAGCTTCAATCACTGTGGTACCAAGAGGCTTAATCGCTTGGCCTTTCCTGTATATTGCCGCAACTCGTGTTTCCACGGTTGGCATATGTTCTTTTAAGGCAGAAAGTGCATAACCTACCAATGAGCCACCGTAATAGGCTTTTACCGCAACCAAAGACACCTTGCCACCGGCAAATTCTAAAACCTGCAATGCTCCAGGGTATTCAATAAGACGACGAATATATTGAGTCACCAATTGCTCTGGAGCAATGTAGTGGTCAACCGGTAAGTCGTGATTATGAAATAGTTGTTCTTTGTATTTTAAATATTGCTGAGAGCGAATTCGGGCAATTTTAGTTGGGGTAGAGAAAATACTGTAGGCGACTTGGCAAGCCATCATATTAACTTCGTCACTTCTGGTAACGGCAATCAACATATCGGCATCTTCAGCACCGGCTTGTCTTAACACGTCGGGATGAGAGCAATGTCCGCAAACGACCTGTAAGTCTAATTTGTCTTGCAGTTCGTGCAGCTTTTCAGCGTTAATATCAACCACAGTGATTTCGTTTTCTTCACTTGTGAGGTTTTCCGCTAAAGTCGCGCCGACTTGTCCTGCACCTAATATAATTATCTTCATATTGAGATACTTATTAACCTATTGTTTTTATTATTAATCTGACGTCTTCATTAAGCGGCAGTAATAGAATCCATCCATATTAAGCTGACCAGGTAAAATTTGCCAACCTGGGGCTTCATTAGTTTCAGAATTATCAATTTTTATTAGTTTAGCGTTATCTGTTTTTTGTAAAAACTGCGCTATTTGCTGTTTGTTCTCTTCTGGCAATACAGAGCAAGTTGCATATAACATAATGCCCCCTGGTTTTAGTTTTTGCCATAAAGTCTCTAGAATTTTTTGCTGTAATTGCGCTAAAGCTTCAATGTCTTCATTACGTCTCAGCCATTTGATATCTGGGTGACGACGAATAACACCTGTAGCAGAACAAGGTGCATCTAATAGAATTCGGTCGAACTGAATACTTTCATCAATAACACTCGGGTCTGATAAGTCGCCACATATAATTTCAGCGTGCTCGTTTAGTCGAGTTAAGTTTTGTGAGACACGCTCGAGTCGAGTTTCATCTATATCCGCAGCAACAACATCACAAGTCGCTAAATCTAATATGTGACATGTTTTACCACCAGGTGCGGCACATGCATCTAAAATTAAGTCACCGTCTTTAGGCTCTAACAATAAGGCTGCATGTTGTGCTGCGCCATCTTGTACGGTAAACCAACCTTGTTCAAAACCTGGAATAGCTTCGACTGGACTAGGTTTGCTCAATAATATGCTGGTTTTATTTTCTAGTGGTTGCTCAAATTCAATATTGGTTTTATTTAACTCTAAGATGAAAGTTTCAAGCGACACATTATTAGTATGTACACGTAACCACATAGGAGAACGTTCAAGGTTTTGCTCTAACACTTCAGCCCAATTATCAGGGTAGGCGGCTTGAATACGTTTAATAAACCAACCTGGGTGACTGTATTGAGTAACTAGATTGTCGGTTTTATTTTCTAATGCTTCTTTGTTTCGGGTGAAATTACGTAAGCAGGCATTAACTAACCCTTTAAGTCCTGGGGCTTTAAGGACAACGGTTGCTTGAACCGTTTCTGCTACTGCAGCATGTTCAGGAATACGCATTTTATCAATTTGATATAAGCCAACGATGATCAAATGGTGAAATATACGTTGTTTACCTTTTAACTTTTTACTTAATAACAAGTTAGTTATCGCATCGTACTTTGGGAAGTAGCGCATTACGCCGAAGCATATCTCTTGTAATAAAGCGGCATCTTTTGGTGCGACATTAGCTTGTGCTTTTGGCAATACGTCAGATAAAGACAAACCTTTGTCTAATACGCCTACCAAACACTTTGCCGCTTCCGCTCTTACATTTTTTGTTTTATTCATAGAATTCTAATTTGCTTCCACTAACAAGTTATTACCTGGAGTTACCCAATCAGAACGACCATTTATAAAGTCAGTTACCGACATTGGTTTTTTACCTTGCGGTTGTAGTTGGGTAATTTTAATTGCGCCGTCAGCGGTCGCCACTGTGATACCAGATTTATCAGCACTAATGATCTCACCAGCAGGTTTGCTCGATGCACTCACTACTTCTGCTTGCCAAATTTTTACAATGTTGCCGTTTAATTCTGTGTAAGCAACAGGCCAAGGTTGATAACCTCTGATTTTACGTTCCACTTCAATGGCCGATAACGTCCAATCTATTAATGCTTCTTGTTTTGTTAATTTATGCGCATAAGTAGCTAATTCATTGTCTTGCTTGATTGGCGTAATACTAGCTTCTGCTATTTGGTCGACGGTTTTTAATAATGCTTTAGGACCAATGATCTGTAGTTTTTCGTAAATAGAACCACTGGTGTCTTTATTAGTAATGTCGCACTTTTCCACAAGGAGCATATCGCCAGTATCAAGGCCTATATCCATTTGCATTATGGTAACGCCGGTTTCTGTATCACCTGTTAATACTGAGCGTTGAATTGGTGCCGCACCACGCCATTTAGGTAATAAAGAACCATGAACATTAATACAGCCGTGCTTAGGTGCATCCAAAGCTGCTTGAGGAAGTAATAATCCGTAAGCGACCACTATCATTAAGTCTGCATTCCAACTAGATAGCTCAGTTAAAGCTTCTTCATTTTTTAATGATTGTGGTTGGCAAACAGGAATATTATGTTCTAGAGCTACTTGCTTTACCGCACTCGGCTGTAATTTTTTACCACGACCGGCTGGGCGATCGGGTTGAGTGTAACAAGCGATAACATTGTAGTTATTAGCGATAAGGTGTTCTAAATGCTTAGCTGCAAACTCTGGAGTGCCAGCAAAAATAATATCTAACTTTTTTGTGGTCACTCAGTTTATCCTTGCTGTTTAGCTAGGGCTTTAGCTTCTTTTTCCAATTTTTTCTTAATACGTTCGCGTTTTAATGGTGATAAGTAATCAACAAATAGCTTGCCATCTAAATGGTCTAGTTCATGTTGAATACAAACGGCCATTAGACCTTCAGCTGTTTTAGTAAATGCTTCGCCGTTTTTGTCTAGCGCTGTAACCGTTACGGTTTCAGCACGTTCTACTTTTGCGTAACAATGAGGAACGGATAAACAACCTTCTTCATTAATAACTAAACCGTCTTTGTGAGTGATCACAGGATTAATAAAAACAAGCGGTTCGTTTTGATCTTCTGAAACATCCAACACAAATAATCTGATGTGTTGATCTACTTGAGATGCAGCAAGACCGACACCTGTTTCTTCTTTCATCGTTTCAAACATATCTTCAATAAGCGTTTGAATCTCTGTAGTTACAGTTGTGATCTCTTTAGCTACAGTGCGTAGTCTTTCATCTGGGAATTGCAGTACATTTAAAACAGTCATGATAAATCGTTTACTCAAAATATTGGAAGTATAAGGCGTTTAACTAGTAGTTATTTATTACTACTATAAACACAGATAACTTAATTTTACCTTTATATGCCAAGTTTTAATAGGGATTGATGGTTATTATTCATTCATTTTATATTCGCAATTTTTAATATTGTTAACTATGTTTCTAATATTGGGAAATTGAGGTGTTTATGGATGAAATTAAGAGCTCAAAACTTCTGTCTAAATCAGAGTTACAATTATGGTTAGTCTTATTTATGTGTCCCAAGTTAGGGATAGTGGCATTAAAAAGGTTGGAGCTGTTATTACCTAATTTATTAGGAATATTTAAGTTGCCAGATTCTGAGTTACCTGTCTTTAAGCTAACCCCAATGCAAATATCTAAATTACGTAATCCAGACTGGCACTATATAGACAGGCTAATGGAATGGTTGGATAAACATAATGTTAGTGTTATTCCTTTTAACCATGAGTTTTACCCTACATTATTGCTGAATACATCCAGGCCGCCAGTGTTACTGTTTACACAAGGTAATATTGAACTGTTAAATCAAGTTCAGATGGCGTTTGTAGGCAGTCGAAATCCCACCGCTTATGGTTGTCAGGTAACTAAAAATCTTGTGGCAGAATTAGTACGGTTAAATTTAGTGATCACCAGTGGTTTAGCCATTGGTATTGATGGAATTGCGCATAAAGCCGCACTGTCAGCTAATGGCTCTACTATTGCCGTTCTTGGCTCCGGCTTAAATAACGTTTATCCAAAACGTCATTTATCTTTGGCTGAGCAGATAGTGGAACAAAATGGATTGTTAATTTCTGAATTTTTGCCAGACGTTCCACCGATACAATTTAACTTCCCAAAACGTAATCGAATAATTGCCGGATTATCCAATGGCACCGTAGTTGTGGAAGCCGCTATAAAAAGTGGGTCGTTAATTACAGCCCAAAGCGCAGTAGAGGAAGGTAGAGATGTTTTTGCCGTACCTGGAAGTATATACAACGCCTTGTCTGAGGGATGTCATCATTTAATTAAACAAGGCGCAAAATTAATTACCTGTGTTGATGATATAACGGAAGAGTATTCTGGACTGCCTCAACCTGTACATTATTCTATGAAAAAGGGCTTGGCAGGGGATAAATTGTTAGCTAGTGTAGGACATGACACAACGCCGGTAGATGTAATAGTTCAGCAGTCTAATATGCCTTTAGAACAGGTGCTTGAAAGATTGTTGAGTCTAGAAGTCGAAGGGCTAATTATGTCAGTTCCCGGAGGCTATTTAAAAGTCTGTACGTAAGCTTATTACAATTCTTTATATCAATTTAGGGCTTTGCCAGAGGTGTAATTATGTTTGATATCCTTCTGTATTTATTCGAAAACATTGTAAATGACAGTGCTGAAGTCTGGATAGACAACGATGAGCTATCCAGTGAATTACAAACAGCAGGTTTTCATGACGACGATATATACAAAGCGTTAATGTGGTTAGAAGACTTAGCGGAATTACAAAGCAACGACATCATTCCTTTTATTGCTGGGCAAACCTCAGTATCCACACGAGTTTACACATTAGAAGAGAGCATAAAGCTCGATACACAAAGCCAAGGATTTCTACTCTTCCTTGAACAAATTAATTTATTAGATGTTGCCACACGTGAAATGGTTATTGATAGGGTTATGGAGTTAGAGGAAAACGGTATTTTATTAGAGGATCTTAAATGGGTCGTATTAATGGTTCTGTTTAATGTACCTGGAAAAGAGTTGGCTTTTGAACAAATGGAAAACCTAGTGTTTGACGAGCCGGACGGCACGTTACATTAATAGCTGTGTTTTTGCTTTATTAGCGTGGTGCTATTTGGGTTTTTGTCTTTATATTTAACTAACTTTTGATTGCTTATATATTTGTAGTGGATAAGATCGGCTACAAATTACTTTATAGGCTAATAAATACATGACCCCGGACCAAGATAATCCGTTTGAAGCCACCAAAACTAAAGAGCTGTGTCCTAAGTGTAATTCAGACTTACAGATTAAGACTGGAAGCTCAGGTGCTTTTTGGACATGTGTTACTTATCCAACCTGTGATTATACTCGTGCTTTATCGCAACATTCTGAAGTACAAACGGTAAAAATCTTAGATGATGTTTGTTGTCCAGAGTGTGAAGGAGACTTAGCTGTCAAAGCGGGTAAGTTTGGTATGTTTATCGGCTGCTTAAACTATCCAGATTGTAACTTTACCGTTAAAGATGACGATGACGACGATTATGAACCTGTCGCTTGTCCGTTATGTAATAAAGGTGAGTTACATATGAGAGCGAATAAAAAAGGCAAAAGCTTTTATGCCTGTAATCGATATCCTAAATGTGACTATCTCGTTAACCATAAGCCGATACTCCACACATGTGAAGAATGTGACTGGAGCATAATGACCGAACATAACCAAGAGTTACAATGCCCCAATTGTAATCACCACCTTCAAGTAGAATCTCCAGCTGAACAGAATGAAGAATAATTTAAACAGACAAGCGGCAATCACTGCTTTAAAACAAAATCAAGTTATCGTGTACCCAACGGAAGCCGTTTGGGGAATGGGCTGTGATCCGCAAAGTGAAGTAGCCGTAGAGCATTTATTAACAATTAAACAAAGACCAGTAGAAAAAGGACTTATTTTAATTGCCGCTAACTTTGAACAAGTAGAAAAGTATGTCGATATAACAAAACTGTCTGCTGATATTAAACAGCAGGTTTTCGAATCTTGGCCTGGCCCTGTAACTTGGTTGTTACCATGTTCAGAGTTAACGCCATCTTGGATATCAGGCGGCAGTGAATTGGTAGCTGTTAGAGTTACTGAGCATCCAACGGTTGTTGCATTATGTAATGACTTTGGCAGTGCAATTGTTTCTACCAGTGCCAATTTGACTGGACAGCCAACGTGCCAAAATTTAGCGCAATTACAAACACTATTTAAAGAACAAGTTGCTGTTTATGTTGACGAGTTGTTAGGTGGTAACACGAACCCTTCAACCATTAAACATGCATTCACTGGAAAAGTAATAAGGAATTAAGTTGGAAAATACCATGTTAGAGCAAGTGAAACATTTCTTTCAATCTCTTCAAGAAGATATTTGTGCCACATTAACTGAGCTTGACGGTAATCCCTTTGAGCAAGATCAGTGGAAAAGAGAAGAAGGCGGTGGCGGCCGTTCTAGAGTGCTAAAAAATGGCAAACTGTTTGAGCAAGCCGGTGTTAATTATTCTCATGTGTATGGCGCCAATATGCCAGCTTCAGCAACTGCACACAGACCCGAATTAAAAGGTCGCAGCTTTAATGCTTGTGGCGTGTCTTTAGTTATTCATCCACATAACCCTCATATCCCAACAACGCATGCCAATGTTCGTTTCTTTATTGCAGAAAAAGAAGGGGAAGAGCCTGTTTGGTGGTTTGGTGGTGGTTTTGATTTAACTCCTTATTATCCAAAAGATGACGATGTAGTACATTGGCATCAAACGGCGTTAGATATATGTCAGCCTTTTGGCGATGACTTGTACGATAAATATAAAAAATGGTGCGACGAGTACTTCTATTTAAAACACAGAGATGAAACTCGTGGTGTTGGTGGTATTTTTTATGATGACTTAAATGAATGGGGATTTGAGAAATGTTTCGAATTCACTCAAGAAGTTGGTCGTGGTTTCTGCAAAGCATATGCTCCAATTGTGAATGCTAGAAAAGCAGACTTATATACTGAACAGCAGCGCCAATTCCAATTGTACCGACGTGGCCGTTACGTAGAATTTAACTTAGTGTTCGACCGTGGCACCTTATTTGGGTTACAAACTGGCGGTAGAACTGAATCTATCTTAATGTCATTACCACCTTTAGTACGTTGGGAGTATCAATACTCCCCAGATGAGAACAGCCCAGAAGCTAAACTTAGTGACTACTTAGTACCAAGAAACTGGCTAAATAGATAAATACCCCTAGCTATGTATAAGTTAAGCTACCAAATTCATTGGTGAGTTTAACTTATACATTAATATTATCGTTATACACTTGTTATCTCAGTACGATTTCGAGACTATCATCTTACTTCCAACTTCTGTGAAATCGATAAATGAAACAATTTGCAGTTATCGGCAATCCAATTGCTCACTCCAAATCACCTTTAATACATCAAACCTTTGCCAAGCAGCTTAATATTGAATTGAGTTACGAGCTTTTAGAGTCAGCCCCAGATAAATTTAAGCAAACCGTCGATAATTTTTTTGCTAATGGTGGAACCGGTTTAAACGTAACAACACCATTTAAAAATGACGCCTATTTATATGCTTCACAGGTATCAAGCCATTCTAAAATAGCAGAAGCCGCTAATACTCTTTATATAGACGGGGATACTTTTAAAGCCGATACCACAGATGGCGTTGGCCTAGTAACAGATCTTAAGTTCAATAATGTGGACTTAAAAGACAAACGTATTTTGGTATTGGGAGCCGGTGGCGCAGCTAAAGGTGCAATTTTGGCACTGGTAGAACAAAATCCTAAACAAATAGTTATAGCTAACAGGACCAAACAGAAAGCAGAGCAAATAGTCAGTGCAATAAACAGTAGTAAGTTATTGGCTAGCGGATTAGAGAAAATAGACGGAGTGTTTGATGTTGTCATTAACTCAACATCTTGTTCAATAACAGACGATGTACCGGAAATGGATGTATCTTGTTTTAACAAAATATCGGTTTGTTATGACATGAGCTATAAACCGTACCAAACTAGTTTTAATAAATTTGTATTAGACAATAGTCATCCAGATGTAAAAGCTATCGACGGTCTAGGTATGTTGGTAGAGCAAGCTGCAGAGTCATTCCTAATTTGGCATGGCATTCGCCCAGACACATCTCAAATTAGAACGTTATTGAGAAAAGGCGGTTAAGGACCACTTATATAAAGAAAGCATTATGAATAGAGCTAGATAACTAGCTCTAAGAGTTACCTTTCTATTATAGCTGTTCTAAGTATTCATTCTTTAAGCGTACATAGTTATCAGCAGATACAGATAAAAACTCCAACTCAGACGTCTTTAACGGTCTTATCTGTTTAGCTGGATTGCCAACATATAAATACCCATCTTCTAATGCCTTATGAGGAGGGACTAAAGAACCAGCTCCAACAATACAATCATTACCAACAACAGCACCATCCATAATAATAGCGCCCATACCCACTAATACTCGATCACCAATAGTACAACCATGCAACATCGCTTTATGACCAATAGTGACATCTTCGCCTATTAATAGCGGGTTACCTTCTGGATTAGAAGGTGACTTTCGCGTGACATGTAAGACACTGCCATCTTGAACATTAGATCTTGCACCTATAATAATAGTATTAACATCACCTCTAGCAGCAACCATTGGCCAAATACTAACGTCACTTTTTAGGGTTATATCACCATAAAGTACCGCAGTGCCCTCTACAAAAACACTACTGTCTAGTTTTGGTGCCATACCTTTATACATCTTTGTATTTTTTAGATTCATAATATGTCCTCTTATTTACCTATATAATACATTAAATTTTAAACGATTAAGTCAATAAATACACGTACTGCAGGAATATTAATCACTCAGTAATTAATTTGAAATAAAGGCTTGCGCTGAATCCGAAACTCCCTATAATGCGCCCCATGTTGTCAGGGAGACATCAAACGGCAGAAAGACAAAGTTAAGTAAGCAGTTTGAGATTGAAATTGATTAGGAAGTTTGCAAAAACTAAATAAAAAAGATTTCAAATAATCGTTGACAACGATAACGGGAAGTGTAAAATGCGCATCCCGGTTGAGACAAGCCTTGAGCGACTCAAATGAGAGTCAGTCTTAACCAGAACCTTCGGGGTTCGAAATGTTCTTTAACAACTTGTAATTAATTATCTGTGTGGGCACTTGTGAATGATAGTAACAAAAAGATTTACTATTTTTTAAGTGTCTGTGCAAACAAATTTATTTATTTGAACAGTATTTATTGAGTAGGATTAAATGAAACACTTTAAAGTGAAGAGTTTGATCATGGCTCAGATTGAACGCTGGCGGCAGGCCTAACACATGCAAGTCGAACGGTAACAGAACTAGCTTGCTAGTTGCTGACGAGTGGCGGACGGGTGAGTAATGCTTGGGAATTTGCCTTTAGGTGGGGGACAACAGTTGGAAACGACTGCTAATACCGCATAATAGCTACGGCTTAAAGGGGGCTTCGGCTCTCGCCTTTAGAGAAGCCCAAGTGGGATTAGATAGTTGGTGTGGTAATGGCGCACCAAGTCAACGATCCCTAGCTGGTCTGAGAGGATGATCAGCCACACTGGAACTGAGACACGGTCCAGACTCCTACGGGAGGCAGCAGTGGGGAATATTGCACAATGGGCGCAAGCCTGATGCAGCCATGCCGCGTGTGTGAAGAAGGCCTTCGGGTTGTAAAGCACTTTCAGCGAGGAGGAAAGCTTAGTAGTTAATACCTACTAGGTGTGACGTTACTCGCAGAAGAAGGACCGGCTAACTCCGTGCCAGCAGCCGCGGTAATACGGAGGGTCCGAGCGTTAATCGGAATTACTGGGCGTAAAGCGTACGCAGGCGGTCATTTAAGTCAGATGTGAAAGCCCCGGGCTCAACCTGGGAACTGCATTTGAAACTGGATGACTAGAGTGCGACAGAGGGTGGTAGAATTTCAGGTGTAGCGGT
Source organism: Psychrosphaera saromensis (assembly GCF_002954545.1). GTDB lineage: Bacteria > Pseudomonadota > Gammaproteobacteria > Enterobacterales > Alteromonadaceae > Psychrosphaera > Psychrosphaera saromensis. The sequence continues at coordinate 831,240 of NZ_MSCH01000003.1, forward strand.
GAAATGCGTAGAGATCTGAAGGAATACCAATGGCGAAGGCAGCCACCTGGGTCGACACTGACGCTCATGTACGAAAGCGTGGGTAGCAAACAGGATTAGATACCCTGGTAGTCCACGCCGTAAACGATGTCTACTAGCAGCTTGGCGCTTAAGCGCTGTTTTGCGAAGCTAACGCGATAAGTAGACCGCCTGGGGAGTACGGCCGCAAGGTTAAAACTCAAATGAATTGACGGGGGCCCGCACAAGCGGTGGAGCATGTGGTTTAATTCGATGCAACGCGAAGAACCTTACCATCTCTTGACATCCAGAGAATTTTCTAGAGATAGATTAGTGCCTTCGGGAACTCTGAGACAGGTGCTGCATGGCTGTCGTCAGCTCGTGTTGTGAAATGTTGGGTTAAGTCCCGCAACGAGCGCAACCCTTATCCTTAGTTGCTAGCAGGTTATGCTGAGAACTCTAAGGAGACTGCCGGTGACAAACCGGAGGAAGGTGGGGACGACGTCAAGTCATCATGGCCCTTACGAGATGGGCTACACACGTGCTACAATGGCAAGTACAAAGGGTTGCAAACTCGCGAGAGTAAGCGGATCCCATAAAGCTTGTCGTAGTCCGGATTGGAGTCTGCAACTCGACTCCATGAAGTCGGAATCGCTAGTAATCGTGGATCAGAATGCCACGGTGAATACGTTCCCGGGCCTTGTACACACCGCCCGTCACACCATGGGAGTGGGCTGCAAAAGAAGTAGGTAGTTTAACCTTCGGGAGGACGCTTACCACTTTGTGGTTCATGACTGGGGTGAAGTCGTAACAAGGTAGCCCTAGGGGAACCTGGGGCTGGATCACCTCCTTATACATAAAGTTATGAGATTTACTCGTGTCCACACAGATAATTAATTACGAATTGTGAGCAAGAAGAAGTTACAGGTAGGTGGCATAAGTTAGCGCTTGTGGCATTTTATATAGGCCTGTAGCTCAGCTGGTTAGAGCGCACCCCTGATAAGGGTGAGGTCGGCAGTTCAAGTCTGCCCAGGCCTACCAAATTTAGCGATATGCTTCGTTATTTGACTCGTCGTGTGGAAACCACACGTCCTCATCAAATGCCTAGCCTAGCACTAAATTACCATTATCTAATTATTTAGGTAATGTACCATCAAATAGATGGGGCTATAGCTCAGCTGGGAGAGCGCTTCCCTTGCACGGAAGAGGTCTGCGGTTCGATCCCGCATAGCTCCACCACTTCTTCTTAAATGAACATAAGCTCAAATAAATACACATTAAGTGGTTAACTTTAGTGTCTATTTATTTGAGTTTTTTAAAACTCAATTGCTCTTTAACAAATTGGAAAGCTGAATAAAAAATAAAGGTATAAATCTTATTTTAGTTCTTAGGAATTAGAATGAGTAATTTGTATCACTGTAAGAGAAAACTCAAGCGTTATTTATGTCGATTGTGTTTTTAGCGAACGCAATCAAAATGGCATAACCTACGACTTAGTGCGAGAGCATTTAAGGTTGTATGGTTAAGTGAATAAGCGTATACGGTGGATGCCTTGGCAATTGGAGGCGATGAAAGACGTGTTAATCTGCGATAAGTCTGGTTAAGGTGATAAAAACCGTTATAGACCAGAATTTCTGAATGGGGAAACCCACTGCATTTTGTGCAGTATCGCATAGTGAATACATAGCTATGCGAAGCAAACCCGGAGAACTGAAACATCTAAGTACCCGGAGGAAAAGAAATCAACCGAGATTTCCTGAGTAGCGGCGAGCGAAAGGGAAACAGCCGATTCAGTATGATGTAGTGGAAGGTTCTGGAAAGTTCCGCAATAAAGGGTGATAGCCCCGTACACGAAGCAGCATATTGGACACATTAAGTAGGTCGGAGCACGAGAAACTTTGACTGAAGATAGGGGGACCATCCTCTAAGGCTAAATACTCCCAATTGACCGATAGTGAACCAGTACCGTGAGGGAAAGGCGAAAAGAACCCCTGTGAGGGGAGTGAAATAGAACCTGAAACCGTATACGTACAAGCAGTAGGAGCAGACTTGTTCTGTGACTGCGTACCTTTTGTATAATGGGTCAACGACTTATATTTTGTAGCAAGGTTAACCGAATAGGGGAGCCGTAGGGAAACCGAGTCTTAACTGGGCGAATGAGTTGCAAGGTATAGACCCGAAACCCGGTGATCTAGCCATGGGCAGGTTGAAGGTTGAGTAACATCAACTGGAGGACCGAACCCACTAACGTTGAAAAGTTAGGGGATGACCTGTGGCTAGGAGTGAAAGGCTAATCAAACCGGGAGATAGCTGGTTCTCCCCGAAATCTATTTAGGTAGAGCCTCGGACGAATACTTACGGGGGTAGAGCACTGTTTGGGCTAGGGGGCCATCCCGGCTTACCAACCCCATGCAAACTCCGAATACCGTAAAGTAATATCCGGGAGACACACGGCGGGTGCTAACGTTCGTCGTGGAGAGGGAAACAACCCAGACCGCCAGCTAAGGTCCCAAAGTTTATGTTAAGTGGGAAACGATGTGGGAAGGCTTAGACAGCTAGGAGGTTGGCTTAGAAGCAGCCACCCTTTAAAGAAAGCGTAATAGCTCACTAGTCGAGTCGGCCTGCGCGGAAGATGTAACGGGGCTAAACATAACACCGAAGCTGCGGATCTTTACTTTATTGTAAAGGTGGTAGGGGAGCGTTCTGTAAGTGGCTGAAGGTGAATCGAGAGGTTTGCTGGACATATCAGAAGTGCGAATGTTGACATGAGTAACGATAATGGGGGTGAAAAACCCCCACGCCGAAAGACCAAGGGTTCCTATCCCATGCTAATCAGGGTAGGGTAAGTCGGCCCCTAAGGCGAGGCAGAGATGCGTAGTCGATGGGAAACAGATTAATATTTCTGTACTTTTAATCATTGCGATGGGGGGACGGAGAAGGCTAGGTGAGCACGGCGTTGGTTGTCCGTGTGAAAGTATGTAGGTGGTTAGTTTAGGTAAATCCGGACTTTCATTCAACACTGAGATACGAGACGAGTCACTAAGGTGATGAAGTCATTGATGCCATACTTCCAGGAAAAGCCTCTAAGCTTCAGATGATTAAGAACCGTACCCTAAACCGACACAGGTGGTCAGGTAGAGAATACTAAGGCGCTTGAGAGAACTCGGGTGAAGGAACTAGGCAAAATGGTACCGTAACTTCGGGAGAAGGTACGCCAGCATTGGTGATGGGACTTGCTCCCTAAGCTGAAGCTGGTCGCAGTGACCTGGTGGCTGCAACTGTTTATTAAAAACACAGCACTGTGCTAAATCGAAAGATGACGTATACGGTGTGACACCTGCCCGGTGCCGGAAGGTTAATTGATTGGGTTATCTTCGGAGAAGCTCATGATCGAAGCCCCGGTAAACGGCGGCCGTAACTATAACGGTCCTAAGGTAGCGAAATTCCTTGTCGGGTAAGTTCCGACCTGCACGAATGGTGTAATGATGGCCACGCTGTCTCCACCCGAGACTCAGTGAAATTGAAATCGCAGTGAAGATGCTGTGTACCCGCGGCTAGACGGAAAGACCCCGTGAACCTTTACTACAGCTTGACACTGAACATTGAATCTACATGTGTAGGATAGGTGGGAGGCTTTGAAGCAATGACGCTAGTTGTTGTGGAGCCAATCTTGAAATACCACCCTTGTATATTTGATGTTCTAACATTGGTCCCTTATCGGGATTGTGGACAGTGTCTGGTGGGTAGTTTGACTGGGGCGGTCTCCTCCCAAAGAGTAACGGAGGAGCACGAAGGTTTGCTAAGTACGGTCGGACATCGTACGGTTAGTGTAATGGTAGAAGCAAGCTTAACTGCGAGACGGACATGTCGAGCAGGTACGAAAGTAGGTCATAGTGATCCGGTGGCTCTGTATGGAAGGGCCATCGCTCAACGGATAAAAGGTACTCCGGGGATAACAGGCTGATACCGCCCAAGAGTTCATATCGACGGCGGTGTTTGGCACCTCGATGTCGGCTCATCACATCCTGGGGCTGAAGTCGGTCCCAAGGGTATGGCTGTTCGCCATTTAAAGTGGTACGCGAGCTGGGTTTAGAACGTCGTGAGACAGTTCGGTCCCTATCTGCCGTGGGCGTTGGATGATTGAGAGGGGCTGCTCCTAGTACGAGAGGACCGGAGTGGACGAACCGCTGGTGTTCGGGTTGTCATGCCAATGGCATTGCCCGGTAGCTACGTTCGGAATCGATAACCGCTGAAAGCATCTAAGCGGGAAGCGAGCCTCGAGATGAGTCATCCCTGACAGTTTAACTGTCCTAAAGGGTTGTTGAAGACTACAACGTTGATAGGTAAGGTGTGGAAGTGCTGTGAGGCATTAAGCTAACTTATACTAATTGCCCGTGAGGCTTAACCATACAACGCTTAAGTGTTCTTGAACGTTGATACAAATAAACTTTATTTTTTACTTAACTGATTATTCGGTTAAGAAGCTTTCCATTGTTAAATACGCAATAACGCTTTTGTCTGGTGGCAATAGCGCTGTGGTCCCACCTGAATCCATTTCGAACTCAGAAGTGAAACGCAGTTGCGGCGATGGTAGTGTGGCAGTCGCCATGCGAGAGTAGCTCACCGCCAGACTCCTATTAGAGAAACCCGTTGATCGTAAGATTGACGGGTTTTTTGCATCTGCGCCTATAATATTGCGTAAAAATGACACATATACACTGAAACGATAGCTTAATCGATGACTTACTGATTAAATTCTGTTCAATTTATGCAGTTAAAATGCTAAATAATTCAGGGTGACTTGTCGAAATTTAAAATATTGACTCAAATAGCCCTAAGCACTAAATTTTGCTACATTCATTCCTCAACACTAAAATAGTGAATAGAACTCATGTTTAAATTAGACCCTCGTATAGAAAAAGATTCTATTTTCATTAAAGACTTACCTTTGTGCCAAATCCGTTTACAAAACGATAGTCGTTATCCATGGCTGGTCTTATTGCCGAGTAGGAATGATTTAACAGAGGTTTATGAGTTAACAGAAGAAGACCAAGAACTGTTAATTAAAGAAAGTTCCTTAGTATCTAAAGCTCTAGCACTTACAACGAATTGTAAGAAGGTAAATGTAGCTAACTTAGGTAACGTTGTTTCACAGTTGCATTGGCATGTTGTGGCTCGTTTTGAGCAAGATTTAACTTGGCCTGGGCCTATTTGGGGAATTGGAACATCTGTTCCTTGGGGCGATCAAAAAAGAGCCGAATTTATCGACTCTTTCATTAGAAATTTAGCTGAACTATTAAATTCAGACTAAATATTTTCTGTTAAAAACTCAGTTAACTGAGTTTTACTTAATGCGCCAACTTTTGTAGCGGCAACAGCACCATTTTTAAATAACAATAGTGTTGGTATGCCACGTACACCAAATTTTGGTGGCGTATTAGGGTTTTGATCTATATTTAACTTAGCAATGGTTACATTGTCAGCCATTTCTTCAGCAACTTCATTAAGAATTGGTGCGATCATTTTACAAGGTCCACACCATTCAGCCCAAAAATCGACTAAAACTGGCTTGTCACCGTTGATAACCGACTCAAAACTATCATCAGTTACTGCAATAATTTTATCACTCATTTAAAACTCCAACTATTTATTAAATTTATAACGCTATTTTGAATAAAATGTTTCATATTGCAAGGGTTAAGGTTATTCTTATCCGCTATGACTAAGACACATTTGACAGAAACTAAATTTTCAGACTTTTCGATACATGAAAATGTATTAAAAGCATTATCCTCTGCGGGTTATTCGCATTGTACCCCTATTCAAGCTATGTGTATGCCTCTTATCGAAAAAGGCGCAGACATCGCAGGACAGGCTCAAACAGGTACAGGCAAAACCATCGCCTTTTTAACTGCTACATTTAACAGATTATTAGCTAATCCGGATGCTAAAGGGCAACCGAGAGCAATAATATTAGCACCGACCCGTGAACTCGCTATTCAAATTCACAAAGACGCTATCGTGTTTGCTGAGCAAACAGGATTGTCTCTTGGATTGATTTATGGTGGCGAAGGTTATGAATCTCAACGCCAAGTACTAGAAAAAGGTGTAGATGTTCTAATTGGTACTACAGGTCGTGTTATTGATTACCATAAACAAGGTGTATTCAATCTAGATTCGATTGAAGCTGTTGTACTTGATGAAGCGGATCGTATGTTCGATTTAGGCTTTATCAATGACATTCGTTACTTGTTTAATAATATGCCTGACAGAACGTCACGCTTAAATCTTGTTTTCTCAGCTACGATGAGTTTCAAGGTAAAAGAATTGGCATATTCACACATGAATGAACCTACTCATTTGCAGTCTGAACCAGAACAAATGACGGGTATTCGTATACAAGAAGAGTTGTTTTACCCACAGTCCAATCAAAAAATTGAACTGTTGTTATCTTTGATTGAAGAAGATTGGCCGGAAAAAGCAATTGTATTTACCAATACAAAACATTCGTGTGAAAAAGTATATAACTGGTTAAAATCAGATAAACACAGAGTTGGCTTATTAACTGGTGATGTTAACCAACGTAAACGCTTAAGTATTTTAGAAGCGTTTGCCAAAGGTGATATCGACTTTTTAGTAGCGACTGACGTAGCTGCTCGTGGATTACATATTCCAGAAGTATCTCATGTTTATAACTTTGATTTACCAGATGATCGTGAAGATTACGTACATCGTATAGGTAGAACTGGACGTGCTGGAGCTAGCGGTAATGCCATTAGCTTTGCTTGTGAATCTTATGTATATAACTTGCCTGCAATTGAAGAATATATTGGCCATAACATTCCTGTTAGCCAATACGATGCAGATGCGTTATTAGATGATGTTCCACGCCCTAAATATCAAAAGCGTCGTAATAATCATCACGGCCAAAGACGTCGTAACTAATTGAGCGGGAAGTTCTTTAATGGAAAACAATAGTAGTTATGCCGTTATTGACTTAGGCTCAAACAGCTTCCACATGATGATAGTTCAGGTGGTTGCTGGCAGTGTTCAGGTAATAGGACGGGTTAAACGTAAAGTTCGATTAGCCGCAGGGTTAGACAAAGATATGAATTTGTCTAACGAAGCGATGCTAAGAGGATGGGAGTGTTTAAACTTATTCGCTGAACGTCTGCAAGATATTCCCTCGCAAAATCTGAGAATTGCTGGCACAGCAACTCTCAGATTAGCAAAAAACGTTGATGTGTTTCTAAAAAAAGCTGAACACATTCTCGGTCACAAAATTCGTGTTATTTCCGGTGATGAAGAAGCCAACACTATATACAAAGGTGTTGCTTATACTTCTAGTAGTAAACAAAAACGCCTTGTTATTGATATCGGTGGCGCCAGTACTGAACTGGTAGCTGGTGAAGGCGATATTCCACAAATCTCTAATAGCCTAAATGTAGGCTGTGTTACTTTCTTAGATAAATACTTCCCTAATGGCGAGCTGTCAGAGCAGAATTTTACTGACGCAATTGGCGCAGCAGAGCTTGAAATTGGCCAGGTTAGAGACTTGTACAAAGACTTTGACTGGCAAGAAGAAGTTGGCGCATCCGGGACGGTTCAAGCAATTCAAGAAATTCTTATACACCAAGGTCACGATGAACGAATTACACTTCCTAGACTCATTTCAATAATGCAGCAAGCCATTACATATGGCTCTATAAAGCGCTTGAATATTCCAGGTTTAGTACAAGAAAGACAGCAAGTTTTCCCAAGTGGCCTAGCAATTTTAATTGCCATATTTAGACAACTAAATTTAGTAGGTATGACATTGGCTGGCGGAGCATTACGTGAAGGCTTGTTGTATTCAATGTTACCGCATTTAACCAAGCAGAATGTCCGTGAACGTACTTTAAACAGTGTGATGACTCGTTACCATGTTGATGAAGAACACGCTAACCGTGTCGCTGAGCTTGCTATGAATTTAGCAAATCAAGTTAGTGATAAATGGGACATGGAACAATTTGGCGCATTGGAAATCTTACGCTCTGCAGCGCTTGTTCATGAAGTAGGTTTACAAGTTGCTTACAAAGATCAGCAAATTCACGCTAGTTACTTGTTAGCAAATACCAACTTACCTGGTTTTACCGAGGCACAAAAAAACTTATTAACCGCGTTAGTTCGAAATCATAAAGAAGACATAGACCAAAGTTCATTATCAAAACAAAGTTCTACATCAGTATTATTGGCTTGTCGTTTATCTAGATTATTACGCTTGGCAGTTATATTGTCGTTAAGACGTAAAGATGAAGCTATGCCGAAAGTAATAGTGACGGTTGAAAACGAAACGTTAAAATTGAGATTGCCAGAAAATTGGATAGGTAAAAACCCATTGACGGAAGCGGAACTCGGACAAGAAGCTAGCTATCAAGCTGCACAAGGTTGGCAGTTAGTAATAGAGTAGAGTTATTCTGGACAGGCTGTGATGAATAAAAAAAGGTGCAAATTATTGCACCTTTTTTTGTTAGCTAAGTTTATTAACTTATTCTAAAGCGTTAACTTAATATGCTTAAACTTGATTCTGTTGTAACAAAACAGCGGCTTTTTTTGCAAAGTAAGTCAAGATACCATCAGCACCAGCACGTTTAAATGCGATCAAAGATTCAATTATAATCGCGTCTTCAGCTAACCAACCATTTTCAATTGCAGCCATGTGCATAGCGTACTCACCACTTACTTGATAAGCATAAGTAGGTACTTTAAACGTTTGTTTTACACTGCTGACGATATCTAAATAAGGCATTCCTGGTTTAACCATAACCATATCAGCACCTTCTTCTAAGTCCAACGCGACTTCTCTTAATGCTTCATCTGCATTAGCTGGATCCATTTGATAGGTCTTTTTATCAGCGCCTTTTAAATTACCAGCAGAACCTACTGCATCTCTAAAAGGCCCATAATAGCTAGAAGCGTATTTAGCTGAATAGGCTAAGATTGATGTGTTAATGTAACCTTGTGATTCTAACCCGGCTCTTATTGCACCTATGCGACCATCCATCATGTCAGACGGTGCAACAACATCAGCACCAGCTTCAGCATGCGATAAAGCCTGCTTAACCAATATCTCAGTTGTTATGTCGTTAAGTACATATCCGTTTTCGTCTATTATTCCATCTTGACCATGAACGGTAAATGGGTCAAGTGCAACATCAGTGATGACACCTAATTGTGGAAAAGCGGCTTTAACTGCTCGCACTGCTTTTTGTGCTAGACCTTGAGGGTTGTAGGCTTCTTCGGCTAGCTCTGTTTTTAGCTCTTGCCCTGTGACTGGGAATATTGCGATAGCTGGGATGCCCAATTCAACAAGCTCTTTGGCTTCTTTTACTAACAAGTCGATAGACATTCTTTCTATGCCGGGCATAGAGCTAATGGTTTCTCTTCTATTTGTCCCTTCTAATATAAACATCGGGTATATAAGATCATTGGTGGTTAAGACATTTTCACGCATTAATCGTCTTGAGAAATCGTTCTTACGCATTCTGCGCATACGAGTATAAGGAAAACCACTTAAGCTTGTTTCTGTCACTTAATTACCCCTTTTGATATGTTTGTACTTGGTTACGGCCAGTTTGCTTGGCTTTATATAAAGCGCTATCCGCCATTTCAATAAATGAACTTGGCTCAATAGGTTCTTTTGAATTATGCGATGCGACACCTAAACTTATTTTACAAGATAAGGTTTGCTCATTGAGTGTTATTTTTAAGTTTTCAATTGCTGAGCGAATTTTCTCAGCTAATATTTTGGCACCGGCTAAGTCAGTATTTGGTAATAACACAGCAAACTCTTCACCACCGTATCTAAATATTTCATCAGTGGTTCGGTTTAACTGTTGTGAAGCCGTTAATGAAATACTGCGGATAACTTCATCACCAGTGGTATGGCCATAAGTATCATTCACTTTTTTGAAGTGATCTATATCGAATATGATCAGTGACAAAGTAGCTAGCTCTCGTCTTCCTCTTCGTAACTCAGCTAGCAAGCGTTTATCAAAGTAGCGACGATTATAAATACCAGAAAGGGCATCTAAGGTGTTTAGTTTTTCCAATTGCTGATTAGTCTCTTCCAATTCACGTAAGGCAAATTGCAGTTCCATCATTTGGTCACTGGCTAAAATATCTTGTTCAGTCGTTAGTCCATTACCACCGAGTGTTGATGAGCGAACGGCAGATATAATCAAAAACATCACGTGTGCTAATAATGAGAATTGTAATAAGTATAAATTAGAGATTGGCAATTCTAATGCAGAGAAGTTGTTTACTGTAATTAACACAAGCGAGATTAATAAAATGCCTAAGCCATAATTAAATTCCTGATGCTCATGCAATCCATGTTTCCATGTCATAGCGCCTGCATATAAGTGACAAGCGCAAATAATGATGGAAATCGCAATAACCAAATACAAGGCAGTTTGGTAACTCAGGTATAGAGTTGCAGGTGTTAACAGTAGAGCAAAAAAAGCTATCGACTTGAACCAAGCCATTAACTTGTGGTCTTGATAAAAGTGTTTAAGTGTATCTCTGGCTAATAGCGCAGAAAATATGATGGCGATACAAGCAAAAATATAAAAAGCATGTTGCTGTAATACTGGATAGTTTGGCCATATATAGTGGAAAGCAAAACCATTCAAAGTCAAAATAATCATTAACAGTGAAAACATAAATCCAGCATTTAATAGAGATGCTTTTTGACGTCTAGCAATGTAAGCAATTAAACACACTAATATCGCTGCGAAGATAAGCCCCATATAACTACCAGTTAATAACTGTTGGTAACTTTGTTTTTCTTGGAAGTATTCTTTTTGCCATAAATTAATTGGCAGTTGGGTACTGCCTGAGGTTTGTGTGGCAATATAAACTTCTAATGTTTCATCAATGCCCCAAACAATAGGAATAATAAATGAGTCATGCAATACAGGTCGTAGGGAAAATGCCTGATTGTCACCTAAATGTTGGACACTTCTCACTTGCCCATCAATTAATAGATAAAGCACTATATTGTCTAATAGCGGAGCGTCTAATTCTAAGTATTTTGTTTCAACTTGAGTCGATGTATTGCTTAGTTCAAAACGAAACCACTGAACTCTATGATCAAAACCTAATTTAATTTGTGCTTGATTGAATTCAGACCAGCCTTCAATTGGTGGCGACTCAAGCGGATCGTGACCGCCAATGTTATATTCTATGTAAGGTGTTAGATCAGTCTTTCCCTTAGAATTGGTTATGTCATAGGTAGCTGCATCAACTTGCAAAAGCAGTTGAATGACGATGAAGAAGAAAATAACCAATTTATTAAACAAGAATGAAACCTTTTTTGCTTATGCTGAAATTAAGGGTGAAACAATATCAGCAGTTTATTCAGTAATCTAGTGCTCTGAATTATAGCTGGATTAATTGAATTGCGACTAACTTTTACTCTGTTTGTTCACTATCTGTATTTTTAACTTTGATGACTCTGGATAGGATTAATCCTAACTCAAACAACAACCACATAGGAATGGCCAATAACGTTTGGCTTATTACATCCGGAGGCGTCAGTAACATACCTAAAACAAAGGCAGCTAACACAACATATGGTCTTTTTTGCTTTAAGTTATCTACAGTTGTTACACCAGATAAGCAAAGAATAAAGACCAGAACTGGTACTTCAAATGATAATCCAAATGCGATGAATAATTTTAAAGTGAAATCTAAATAGCTGGTTATGTCAGTGGCGATAACTATATTTTCTGGCGCGACACTAGTGAAAAAAGCGAAGACTAATGGGAATACAATAAAATAAGAAAAAGCGATACCACAGTAAAAAAGTAGAACCGAGGTAATTAATATTGGCGCTGCAAATTTTTTCTCATGGCTGTATAAGCCTGGCGCGATAAAGCCCCAGATTTGATGTAATAGGTATGGAAAAGCAAGCACAATAGATAACATAAATGCCAATTTAAAAGGCGCAAAAAATGGTGCAGCAACATCTGTTGCTATCATATTTGAACCTGCTGGCAGTACATCTAACAGAGGGGTTGATACTAAGGTATATAATTCATTAGCAAAGTAGGCAAGTCCAGCAAAACACAATAATATTGCAACCACAGATCGAATTAAGCGTTGTCTGAGCTCAACTAGGTGAGCTATAAAAGGGGGTTTATCATTTGTCATTTTTAGGTGTATCTACAGGCGATTCAGAAAGTGTTTTTTGTACACTTTTAGCGGCGTTTGTTAACTCGTCGACGGACTCTTGCAGATCAGGAGATAAGTTTTCCATCCCTAATTGCTCAGCTTTTTTTAGGTTTTCATGTAGTTCGTGTACACGAAGCTGTTCATTAACTTCAGCGGATAAGCCTTGAACCATTTGACTGAATTGTTGTTTCATTTTAGTAAAACGACGAATTGCAGATGGAAGTTTATCGGGACCAAGTACTATGGTGCCAACAACCGCAATAACAATAAACTCCCAAAATCCCATATCAATTAATCTTTTTTATTAACTTTGTCTGGGTTTTCTGATTTTTCGAAATCAGCATCAGCATCTGGTTTTGATTCAATATTGGTTTTTTCATCAGAAACTGAACTTTTGAAGCCTTTTATCGCTGAGCCTAAATCTGTTCCTAAGGTTTTTAATTTTTTTGTACCAAAAAGTAATACTACTATCACTAGTATAAGTATAAGTGAGCCTGGACCAATTCCACCAAATCCCATTATTAATATCCTCAATTGTATTTATTTTGAGTTAGTATAAAGTTTAATTAACTGAAATAATATATTTAGATATTCAATGATGAATAATAAATAAATAATTACAAAAAAACATGGAAGCTGTTTAATGCTAATTGACCAAACTAAGAGTTTGTTAATGTGTATCTGCGTATGCGGATCATGGTCTATTAGTGCGCAACAAGCCCCACCTCCTAGCTTCCAATCAAGTGAGCCAATAAGCTGTGAGTTATCAACTCAATTACAAAGTGTAGATGGACATAGAAATAAAAATACGATTATTTCCAGTAACCCACAAGAGTGCATTCTCACTGATATTTCCTATTTAGCCGTCAAAGAAGATGAGCAAGAGCCATTACAAAATGCGGAAACAGTAGACGTTAATCTAGAAGACATCGAGAAAGTCGTAGAAGAAGAAAGATTAAAAGTATTGTTTGTCGATGTGAATAGTGTTGTTGAAGGCGTTGGATACTCAATGGATTGGACGGCCAATCTACTTGATGGTTTGTTTGCCGAAAATGAAAGTGGAAAAAATAAAGCCAAAACATGGGGGCATTTTATTTTAGGTTGGGAGCCTAGAGAAGGTGAAGTATTTACCGGTGATAGCTTTCCAATCAAATTTAAAATAAAAGCAAAGCTGCCCAATTTAGAAAACTCCGTTGAACTAATACTTTCAGACGGTGAAGATGACGACTTTAAGACCTTACCGTATGAGTCCGTTAAAACAGAAGCATTTAAATTAAGCCAAAGTTCTCTAGGTGCAGCGGTTCGTTTTTTACATACTAAATCAGATAACTTAAGTACTTCAGTACGTATAGGTTGGGGAGAAGACCAGTTATATACCAGAGCCTCAGGTACTTACCGACAAAAGTTTTTTGACAGTAGAGTTATCGTTAATTTGCAACCAGCAATAGAATATTATGTAGCCGATGGTTGGGGTGCACGTTTTTTATTGGATACCGGACTCAAAATAAACAAAACATCTGAAGTTAGGTACAACTTATCATTACGCGATTTAGAATCGTATAACTCTTCAGAATGGCGTTCTGGTCTTTTCCAGATAACGGCGCTTACTGATAAATCGGCACTGATCACAGGTATATCGTCATTTGGTTATATAGAACCGAAAGTTGAACCAATATCCCATAAATTTAGTGTCAGATATCGATTTAACGCATTAAGGAGTTGGTTGTTTTTTGAGATAGAACCCTTTGTCGAATTAAACAAAGATGACCCTTATGAATCTGAGAGTTATGATCCACTATCGAATGATTTTGTACGTAACACGGGGATATCGTTTCGTATTGAAACCCACTATGGTTTCTTATAAAGCTTTTAATAAAGGCTTTTATAGATTGAAGCCGCTAATAGCCAAGTACTAGAATCTGATTTTAACAGAGCCTGACTTTAACAGAACTTAGCTCGGTACAACTAAGTGAATGTAGGTTAATTTAACAGCTGGAATCGTTAGCGAATTTTCAACCATACAAGTACCGCATTAAGCATAGTAATACTGCCTGCAACGCCCACCGCTAGCTGCCAAATCAAACTATCTAAATTACCAAACATCACAATTAATAAGGATGTGATAAAACCACAAGAAACTAACGTTAATTGCAATAAAAAGCGTCTGTGCTGTTTTTGGTGCTCTAGGTATTGTTCAATTAATTCTTGTTTCATTTGAGGCATGTTATTCAATGTGGTTAAACCTGAATGCAATATCTCTGGAATTTCGGGGGCCTTTTCTAGCCAATAAGGTAGATTTTCTTTGCTTGATTTAAAAAATGCTTTAAAACCCATTTGCTCTTTTACCCATTGTTCTAAAAACGGTTTGGCGGTTTGCCATAAATCTAATTGCGGATAAAGCTGACGTCCCAATCCTTCAACATACAAGAGTGTTTTTTGTAATAATACTAATTGCGGCTGAACTTCCATTTCAAACTGTCTCGCAGTATCGAACAAACCAATTAATACTTGAGCGAAGGATATCTCATCTAATGGCTTATTAAATATAGGGTCGCAGACTGCACGAATAGCAATTTCAAACTCCTCTACATTTATATGACTTGGCACCCAGCCAGATTGCACATGTAATTGCGCCACTCTTAAATAATTACGATTAAAAAAGGCGACAAAATTTTCAGCTAAATAACGTTTATCTTGTTCATTTAACGTGCCCATAATCCCAAAGTCGATTCCTATATATTTAGGGTTACTATATTCAGGATCATTAGGCTTTTGTTGCTCTATAAAAATATTACCTGGGTGCATATCGGCATGGAAAAAACTGTCTCTAAATACTTGAGTGAAAAATACTCGAACCCCACGTTCTGCCAGATTTTTTAGGTCTGAACCTTGTTGCAGAAGAGCCGCTGTATCAGAAACTGGAATGCCGTAAATACGTTCCATAACCAATATTTTTTGAGTAGACAAATCCGGATAAATCTTAGGGATGTATAAATCGTCAGAGTCCGCGAAATTATCTCGTAAACGAATACCATTACTGGCTTCTAATTTTAGATTCAGCTCATTTAAAATGGTTTTTTCATATTCTCTTACAACTTCTACCGCTCTAAATCTGTGTGCATCTTTGGTCTTAGATATAAATTTAGCAAATAGTAACATTAACGAGATATCAGACTTAATTTGGTGTTCTATATTAGGCCTGATCACCTTAATGATAACGCTAATAGGTTGTGATTCGTCTGGTAACTGTATTTGTGCACCATGTACTTGAGCCATAGACGCCGTTGCAATCGGTTGCTCATCAAATTTGAAAAAGACGTCAGATATTTGGGTGATATTTAATTCTTGGCAAATCGTATCCAAAACTAAAGAGGTAGCAAAAGGAGTCACTTGATCTTGTAATTTGGTCAGCTCAATACTTAATTGTTCAGATAACAAATCTTTTCGAGTGGATAGCATCTGACCTAATTTAATCCAAACTGGGCCTAAGTGTTCAAGGGCTATTCTGAGATTATGCGCACTATCGGTTTTCTTTGATGTTTTAGGATACCAAAAACATACAGCAATAAGCGCTTTTAGCAAAAAGGGTATCTTGTGTGATGGGATTAATTCATAAAGACGGTAATAAAGAAAAACATGAATTATTTTGAAAATACGAGATAGTTTATTCAATGTATTAGCGCTCTTAATTAATGTTTAGCAATTAGTGAGTTTATTGTAGCTGCTAGTTTGTCCGTTTTGGCAGATAGCACATCAACCTGATCAATAAAAAGGTTAACTTCATTAAAGTGTGGCGTTAATTTCAGCTCTTCAGTCATTGCTGTTGATAATGTGTAGTCCATATCTTTAGACTTTATTTTTATGTTACTTGCTAATGCTTTTATGCCCGTCGCTATTTTGTGGGCCATTGCATCGCCAAAATAGCTCGACAACAATTCTTGCCAATCAATGTCGTTGTTAATTAACAGCTCTGAAAAACTTTGTGCTATCGCTAAGTCACCGTCTAGTTCCAAATTATCTTGTTTTATTAACTTAGTTAATTGAGATGCATCCGATAAAGAACGTAAATATTGGCTACTGGTCGTAACAAGACAATCGTAACCATCGATATTTGACGATAGTAGGACTTTATTATTCAACACCTGTAATTTTATGTTGAGCGACAAGTCAGTTAAACAAACACTTAAGCTTTTGTTTTCTAATTTAGCTAGCTTTTGGCTTGCTTTATCATCAAACGATAATAATTTGTTGATGCTTGGCTCAATAAAACTATGAGCCAATTGTTGTAACAATATCAAAACTTGAAGCCTTTATGTAACGCGACTATACCGCCGGTCATGTTGGTATATGACACCTGGTCAAAACCTGCAGTTTCCATCATGGTTTTTAATGTCTCCTGGTCAGGATGCATTCGAATAGATTCAGATAGATATTGATAACTTTCTTTGTCGCCAGCGATTAATTGACCCATTTCTGGCAGTATTTTGAATGAATAAAAATCATACGCTTTATTAAGCCAAGCTTGTTCTGGTTTGGAAAATTCAAGAACTAATAATCTGCCACCGGGCTTTAGCACTCTATATATAGATCTAAGCGCTTCATCTTTATCCGTTACATTACGTAAGCCAAAAGCTATGGTAACTAAATCAAAGGTATTTTCAGCAAAAGGTAACGCCTGAGCGTTTGCTTGAATGTATTCAACATTGCCAACCACTCCTAAGTTATGCAGTTTTTCACGGCCAACTTTAATCATAGAGTCGTTAATGTCGGCAAGTACCACTTTGCCTGTAGGACCAACTGCTTCACTGAATTTACGAGTTAAATCACCAGTACCACCGGCTAAGTCTAATACCTTGTTACCTGGGCGAACATTACTCGCGTCTAGAGTGAAACGTTTCCAAAGTCTATGTACACCAAAAGACATTACATCATTCATTATGTCGTATTTAGCAGCAACCGAATGGAATACATCGGCGACCATAGCTTGTTTTTGTTCTGACTCAATAGTTTTGTAACCAAAGTGAGTAGTAGATTGTTGATTTTTTTCAGTAGTCATATTTTTATACAGGCAAGAGTAATTAGGACAAGTGTACTTAAATGTTGGCTTAAAACCAACAATACAGAAGGGATTAGATGATTAAATATTATAAGAAACACAAGATGTGTTTCTTAATAGCAGATTAACTTGAGTAAACACGGTTACGGCCAGTTGCTTTTGCCATGCGTAAAGCTGAGGTCGCTTTTTGAATGGTGCCGTTTAACCCTAGTGTATGGCAATACTCACTGACGCCAATTGATATGGTGATTTTCGGTAATCTTGCTTTATTTTTAGCATTAACAAATTGTAATTTTTCCACACCTAACCGGACTTTTTCTGCAATTTCGTTTGCGCTAGCTGGAGTGGCGTCAGGGATTAACACTAAAAACTCCTCACCTGCTAATCGCACAGGCAGTCCAGTTTCGGATACATAGCTTTTTATTTTTTGTGCAACTTTAGACAAAATTACGTTGCCAACTGTCATGCCGTAGCTGTCATTAAATTGCTTAAAGTGATCTAAATTAATCGCAAGTGCTGCAATATTTTGCGTATTGTTTTTTACCCAGATATCGACCGTTTGATTCATCACTGAACGATTATATAAACCCGTTAATGCGTCAAGTTGGCGGTGCTCATGCAAGTTTTCGATATGCTGTTGTAGTTCTTTTGATTTGGTTTGTGCTTGTTGTAACGCTTTAAATAAAATTTGTTGTGTGTTTTTTGTGTAAGACGTAGCTTTTATTAATTTATCCACCACTTGTTTAGAGGTTTGTGGATTTGGATCATCGAGCAATAACAAAGCTTCATCCAAAATGCTGGCGTAAGTCTTACTATCGCGTTGAGCTTTTTGGGAATGCTTTTGAGTAGTGTTGATGATTGAAGAAGTACGACGTAGTATTTTCTCACTGTTTTCGTCAGAACTAAGCATATATTGACGATACAGCTCTTCCATTAAAAAGGAGTCAATTATGCAGCTATCTTTAATATCGTTATTAATAGCGTCCACAATATCAGTGTTTTCTGCGCTAGCGTATTCGTAGGCGACGCTATAATTGATAGGGCTGGCCGCTAATCGGTGTTGCTTTAAAAACACTAGGGCTTTTTGCAATTTAGATTCAGCTTGCTCGATTGTATCCTGATACATCATTAAATTGGACTCCGGAGAAACAGCTCTTATATTGAATGTATATTCAAGTCGCTATTTTAACGGTCGCCATGTTAATGGCAATCAAAATACAGAGTTGAATACGCTAATTTTTATTATTGTTATTAGAGCGTATTTACCTGTGATTATTGTCACAATACCCAGTTAAAAGTGAGTAGGTAATACGGCCTATTGCGTATATATATTATGTAATTGTTTATAAACTAAAATTCTTTTATTTTAAGGTCAAGGAAATACTGTAATATTAAGTGCTAATGTAGTAAAAAATTCTTAAACAATTAGTTAGTAGATACTTATGGAAATTAAAAAAGCTAAAAATCAAAAACAAAAGTTGCAAAGAGTTAATGGCATTTTAACGGCTGCAGAAGCTTTATTTATTGAGTCTGGTAATGTTTTGCCATCAGCAATAGAGATAGCTAACAAAGCTGAAGTGGCAAAAGGAACGCTATATATATACTTCAGAACCAAGGAA
Organism: Psychrosphaera saromensis; assembly: GCF_002954545.1. Classification (GTDB taxonomy): domain Bacteria; phylum Pseudomonadota; class Gammaproteobacteria; order Enterobacterales; family Alteromonadaceae; genus Psychrosphaera; species Psychrosphaera saromensis. The sequence goes on from NZ_MSCH01000003.1 coordinate 850,128, forward strand.
GCTATATTTTTAGCATTACTTGAAAGGCACCTACAAAACTGGATTATCTCCGTTGAAACGGAAACTCGTAAGTATGAAGCAACGACAGTGGACGATATTTGTGGTTATTTAATTCAGTACTGGGTTGAGAATCCTCAGTTTGGACAGCTTTGTCGTATATCCGACGCTTTGTTGGAATCACATGTGGATGAAAAAGTGTATACCGCTTTCCATAATAAAACCGTTAATGGTTTAAAACGTATGGTTCCAGCGTTAAAGGATTTAAATCCAGAAGTCGACTCTAGAGAATGGTTGAACTTACTGCAACGTAGTTATCAAATGCTAACGTTAGCGTGGGTTGAAAGTCATCCTAAGTATCATATCTCCCTGACAAAAATACCTAAGTTTGAAACCTTAAGTTTCAATTTGTTAAGTCCATTTTGGCAAGAGTTAGTTCAATATAGTAAGCATCAACCTGTTGAGCAAAAAACGGGCTGGCGTAAGCTCTTAGGGAATTAAATTTGTTCATTAATAGATTAGCTATATTGTTACGGAAACACTTTATACATGTTTCTTGGATGTCCATTTTTTCTCTTTTGTGCTTTCACGCGATTCTAAGTTGGTTGTTATTATATTGGGCGCAAGAGTATGAATTAACTAACCTTAGTTCATATATTTATTATTATGTAGTGACGACAAGTACCGTGGGTTATGGGGACTTAAGTCCGTCATCCTTTGAAGGGAAGTTAGTAGTAGCATTGGTTCAAATTCCGTTAGGGCTCGCTATATTTGCGGCTTTACTTGGTAAGTTGGGACGTTCAGTTAGTAGAGTATTGAGACAGGTTATGACAGGCACAAAAGATTTTAGTGAAGAAGACTCACATATATTAATTTTTGGATGGCATGAAGGCCGTACAGAAAAAATGATTAAACACATACTCGGTGATCACAAACGTCAAAAACGTAAAATATTACTTTGTGTCACTAATGAATTAGAGCATCCATTTTTCCATAATCCGCTGGTGGAATTTGCAAAATTACAGTCGATGACTCAAGACGAAGAGTTAACTCGAGTTGCCGTTGCTAAAGCCGATAGAATTATTGTTGATTGTGATAATGATGATCAAACATTCACTTGTGCATTGAAGCTTAGCTCTTTAGTTAAAGATGGATGTCATATTAGTGCAAACTTCAGTGACGATACAAAAATTGAAATGTTAAATCGTTACACTAAAAACATCGAGAGTAACTCATCGAAAACGGCAGAGATTTTAGTACGTTCCATGCAAGACCCAGGAAGTAGCCGTTTACAAGAAGAGATGATGTCCACATTAACGGGGAACACTCAATTCTCTACTCAAATGCCTTTGGATATAGCGACACATAAATTTGGCGATTTGTTCTTCCATCTAAAGCAATATCATAATGCTATTTTATTGGCGGTTGCCGAAGACCGTATCGGCGTTAAAATGCATTTAAATCCGAGCAACGACTTTAGTGTTATGCCTGGCCAAGTTTTACATTACGTATCAAATGAAAGAATTATTGCCGATGAAATTGAGTGGGCAAAAATAGCAGTTAGAGAATTATTATGAGTCAACAAGCATTAGAAACACTCTTAAGTCATCTTAAGTTAGAAAAAATTGAAGAAGGTTTGTACCGAGGTCAAAGTCAGGCATTAGGTTTCGGTCGAGTGTTTGGTGGACAGGTTATTGGTCAAGCATTAAGTGCGGCTAAAGAAACCGTGGAAAATCGTTTTGTACATTCGTTCCATAGTTATTTCTTACGTGAAGGGAACGATCAAAGCCCAATAGTTTATGAAGTAGAAAGTATCCGTGATGGCGGTTCTTTTAGTACTCGTAGAGTAAGAGCGATTCAATTTGGTAAGACCATATTTTATATGACAGCTTCGTTTCAAACCGAAGGTGAAGGCTACGATCATCAGTCAGTTATGCCAGACGTTATCGGTCCTGAAAGTTTAATTTCCGAGTTAGATTTCTATAAGCAAAATTTAGATAAAATACCTGAACAGTTTCACGCTAAAGCATTGGCAGATAAGCCAATTGAAATGCGTCATGTTCAGCAATTCAATCCGTTTAATCCACATAAAATGGAACCAGCGTGCCAAACCTGGATTAAAGCTAGCGGTGTTTTACCTGAAGATCCTCGTGTTCACCGTTATTTATTATCTTATGCGTCAGATTTTACTTTTTTACCAACGGCGTTATTGCCGCATGGCGAAAGTTTTATGCAACCAAAAATGCAAGTGGCGACGTTAGATCATTCAATGTGGTTTCATCGACCATTTAAAATGGATGAATGGATTTTATTTAGTAAAGAAAGCACCAGTGCTAGTGGCGGTAGAGGCTTAGTGCGTGGGCAGTTTTTCAATCAAAAAGGCGAACTGATTGCATCGGCAATGCAAGAGGGTCTAATAAGAAATCACGAGAAGTTTCCTCGCAAATAGTATGTATGAATAGTTTCCACCAGTTAACTAAACTTGTTAGCTGGTGGAAATATAATTTATTAAGTCTGCCTAGTTATAAAAAGCTTAACCTAATGAATTTAACGACTGCAACAACTCTGCACTTAACAACGAATTAATCGTATCCGACGTTTCTTTACCTAACTCAGTCAGATGCATTAAACCTGCTTCATTAACGGTTACGTAATTCTGCTCGCGTAAGCATGAAACAAAATTTGATATCACTTTCTTATCAAAGTATTCCGGTGCTTTAACGTCATGTAATTTAAGTAAACGTTTTGCTAGCTTCTGACAATCAGCTTCTAATTCACTACGCTGAATACCATCTACTTGCTCAATTCTAATAAAGCCAAGTGCATAACGTTGCAAGGTGTCTTTCATTATTTTGGCTAATAAGTTTAGCTGTAAATAACCCATTGAATTTTTATCAGCTATGGTCAATGAGCCTTTTTTATCTTGCACCAATTTCTGTTGAACAAAAAAGTCGATAACTTGCTCAGCGTATTGTTCAACTTCAGTAATGGTAATGTACAATTCGTGTCTTAGTAGAGGTAATAAGTCGTTAACTTTCGTTAAAATCTGCTCTTTTGTGGTTACTGTCGAGTTTACAATAACACCCGCAATAATCGCTGGGATGGCAAATAAGTGCACAACATTGTTACGGTAATAACTCATCAAAATAGCGTTTTTATCATCTAGTTTAATGATAGTGCCGTATTCATCACTTTCCGCTTCTACTTTTTCAAGTTGAATTGCTTCTTCAATTATCTCGTCTGCCGTTTGTGATGGCACTTGGACATTTTTTGAATAAGGAACTTGTTGATTTAATTGAATGTAAAAGTTCAGTAATTGCTGCATTTCAGCGCGTGGTAGTGCATGACTATCAGACGTAAGTAGAGTTAACGCACAAAGGTTTACCGTATTTAATACCGCAGCGTCATTTATCGAACTCATAATAGTGTTTGCTGTGTAATTAACCACAGGTGTTAACCAGCTTGGTTTAACAACATCAACAGGGTCAATAAGGTCACGCCATTGTGGTGCTTTCTCATTAAGAATGTCATTTAAGCTAATTGGCTTACCAAAGTTCACGTCGCCATGACCGTAATTCTTTAGATTTTTAAGCGCTTTAAAGATACCAAAGATAGATTCACTTTCTTTGTTTTGACCTTTAAGTTCTTTTAAGTAAGTGTTTACTTCCATTACATGCTCGTAACCAATGTAAACCGGTACCAAAGTAATTGGTCGGTCAACGCCACGTAACATAGCTTGAATTGTCATCGCTAACATACCGGTTTTAGGACTTAACAAACGACCAGTTCGAGAACGTCCACCTTCTGTATAGTATTTTACTGGATAGCCTTTAATGAACAATTGGCCTAAGTATTCGCGAAAAACCGCAGAATATAACTTGTTGCCTTTAAAGCTTCGACGTAAGAAGAAAGCACCTGCTTTTCTGAAAATAGGCCCTGCAGGCCAGAAGTTTAAGTTTATTCCCGCTGCAATATGTGGCGGTACGAGACCTTCTTTATAGATAACATAGGTTAATAATAGATAATCCATGTGGCTTCTATGGCAAGGAACGTAAACAATTTCGTGGCCTTTTTGCGCTAAATCTCTTAACTCGTCAGCATTATGTACGCGAATACCATTATAAATTTTATTCCATAACCAAGTTAATATGCGTGAAGCGTAGCGAATATAAGACTCTCTATAGTCACCTGCAATTTCATTGAGCAGTTTAATCGCGTTCTTTTTAGCTTGAGCCATGGAAATATCTTTTGCGATCATTTCCTCTTGTAATGCTTTTTTAAGAGCAGGGCTAGCTAATAAGCTATTAAACATAGCGGAACGAGCCATGATTTTTGGCCCTGTCGCAACAATACGTTGACGTTCAAAGTGAATGCGAGCAACCCTAATTAACTTATGAGCAGATTCTTTTGATGTGCCATATCGATTTACCATTTCCATTAATGAAACTGGTTTTGAAATCCTAATGAAATTATCTCTACCAGAAAATAAAACGATAAAGAATTTGCGTAGACGACTGGCTTGTAGATTCTCTGCAATTAAGTCTTTAATTCCTATCTTTGTACTTTCTTTCGATTTTTCAACACCAGGCGCGCGGCCCCAACAGACCATTACTGGTACAAATTGCACATCTTGTTGGCTATCGGCAACTTTGGTTAGTAACTCTTGGCTGTGTTTAACGATTTGCGCTTCATGTTTTTTTTCTGAAGTGAAAAGAGACCTTCTATGCTTTACACCTGTGGCTCGTGAAAGTGAGTGTCCACCAAGCTTAAAGGACTTAAATGGACTAGGTAGACCTTGTTTTCGGCAAACTTGTTCAAGTGCTAATTTATCAGCAAATGAGTTTGTCACTAGTACGTATTTAATCGGTTTAGTGAGATCAAGTGATAGATCACTGTCGGACACTATGTTTACTTTGATAAATGGTCGTGTGAGCCAATAAAAAAGGTAAGAAATATAAGCCATTAAATCTAATCTCGAGAAGTTATAAAATTCAGACAGTGATATTAACAAAATGTTTTGCAAACTCTAACCAACATTTAACTTATATTTGCAGTTTTAATTTAGCTGTATATACTAACAGTTATTGTAACTGTATGGAAAACCAGACTATGCGTCCATTAACTGAAAGACAAGCTCAAATACTTGAGTTAATAAAACAAGCTATTGTATCGACAGGCATGCCTCCAACTAGAGCCGAAATAGCTAAACGTTTGGGTTTTCGTTCAGCTAATGCCGCTGAAGATCATCTAAAAGCATTGGCTAAAAAAGGCTATATCGAAATTTTAGCTGGTACATCAAGAGGAATCCGTTTAACTGAAGATATTTCTAACATGGAAGCTGGTATTCCCGTTGTTGGAAAAGTTGCTGCTGGTTCTCCAATATTAGCGATGGAACATGTAGATTCACGCGTTAATATAGACCCTGCTATGTTTACACCATCGGCAGATTTTTTGTTAATGGTTGAAGGCGAAAGTATGCGTGATATCGGTATTATGGATGGTGACTTATTAGCCGTACATAAAACACAAACAGCAAGAGATGGACAAGTTATTGTTGCCCGAGTTGGCGAAGACGTCACTGTAAAGCGATTAGAAAGAAACGGTAGTCAGGTTCTTTTGCATGCAGAAAATCAAGAATTTCCGCCAATTAAAGTCGACTTGAATTATCAAGATTTTGCCATCGAAGGCTTGGCTGTTGGTGTTATTAGAAATAGTTCACTAATGTAATTAGTTAATATATATAGATAAAACCCGCTCGGTGAAAATCACTTAGCGGGTTTTTTTATGTTTTTTACTTGGTGATTATTTGCACTATTTAAATAAAGGGTATAGGTTTGTTTTGTTGAATAAAAATTATACAAATAAAATATCAACAGCAAATCAGCGTTATAGACTGATTATAATAATAATATGAAACAAACATTTTTTGGGGATCGTACAAGTCTAGTTTACTAGATTTATACACTGATGTGGGTTGTACAGACATCTTCTTCTAATGTTTCAATGGGGAGGATGTTTAGTGGCTACTAAGCAAGTAAGTTGGTTGATTCCGGCTGCCGTATTGTCAGGTAATACTAGTGCAGAAGAAATGCGTCTTAATATGACTCAAGGCGTTACGGATATAAGTGCAAGTGTTTACAATTTGCATATGATCATATTCTATATTTGCTGTGTTATTGGCATTGTTGTTTTTGGGATCATGTTCTGGTCCATAATCCATCATAGAAAATCCAAGGGTGCTAAACCCGCTAATTTCCACGAAAGTACAAAAGTAGAAATACTTTGGACTGCTATTCCATTTGTTATTTTGATTGCGATGGCGTTTCCCGCCACTAAAACCTTAATTGAAATGGAAGATACCACAGACGCTGACTTGACCGTTCAAGTAACGGGTTCTCAGTGGAAATGGCATTACCGATACTTCGAACATGATTTAGATTATTACAGCCTACTGGCTACCCCGCAATCTGAAATTCATAACAAAATAGCAAAATCAGCAAACTATCTACTTGAAGTTGATAGACCGCTCGTGATCCCAACAGGCCAAAAGGTACGATTTTTAATTACATCGGATGACGTTATCCATTCTTGGTGGGTACCTGAATTTGCAATTAAAAAAGATGCCAACCCAGGTTTTATTAATGAGGCTTGGACTCGTGTCAATGAGCCCGGTATTTATCGTGGCCAGTGTGCTGAGTTATGCGGTAAAGACCACGGTTTTATGCCAATAGTGGTCATTGCTAAAGAACCTGCTGAGTTTAATAAGTGGATGGCTGAACAAACTGAAATTGCCAAAAATGCCAAAGCAGAAGAGCAAAAGCTACTATCGATGAATATGTCGATGGAAGAGCTAATGACCTTAGGTGAGAAAGTATACAACGCAAACTGTGCCGCTTGCCATCAACAAAATGGACAAGGTATTCCAGGTGTTTTTCCTGGATTGAAAGACAGTGCAATTGCATTGGGTGATGTAAAAGAACATATAAATATTGTGGTTAACGGTAAAGCGGGAACTGCAATGCAAGCATTTGGAAAACAACTAGCTCTGAAAGATTTAGCGGCAATTGTCACCTACGAGCGTAATGCTTGGGGTAACAATACGGGTGATGTGGTGCAAGCTGCAGCAATCAATGAATTTTTAGTCGATAAATAGGAGGAGCACGTTATGAGTACAACAAATTCAAACGCGGATAATCATGCTGAAGAACATCACGGTGCACCTTCGGGCATTATGCGTTGGTTATTAACAACTAACCACAAAGATATAGGAAGCTTATACCTTCTATTTTCACTGCTGATGTTTTTTATTGGTGGTGCAATGGCTATGGTCATTAGGGCTGAGTTATTTCAACCTGGGCTGCAAATAGTTGAACCAGATTTTTTTAATCAAATGACAACGGTACATGGTTTGATCATGGTGTTTGGTGCCGTTATGCCAGCGTTTGTTGGTTTAGCTAATTGGATGGTACCTATGATGATAGGTGCACCAGATATGGCTCTACCAAGAATGAATAACTGGAGTTTTTGGATCTTACCTTTTGCATTTTTAATCCTATTAATGTCTTTGTTTATGGAAGGTGGTGGGCCTAATTTTGGTTGGACTTTCTATGCACCGTTATCAACCACGTATAGTAATGACAGCACGGCGTTGTTTGTATTTTCAGTTCATATTATGGGGATATCTTCGATTATGGGAGCAATCAATGTGATTGTGACAATATTTAACTTACGAGCCCCAGGCATGACTTTTATGAAGATGCCCTTGTTTGTCTGGACTTGGCTGATCACTGCATTTTTATTGATAGCCGTAATGCCCGTTTTGGCTGGTGCTGTGACTATGGTATTAACCGATAAATACTTTGCTACGTCCTTTTTTGATGCTGCAGGTGGTGGCGACCCCGTGATGTTCCAACATATTTTTTGGTTCTTTGGTCATCCAGAAGTCTACATTATGATATTGCCTGCATTTGGCATTATCTCGCAAATTGTTCCTACTTTTAGTCGTAAAAAACTCTTTGGTTATTCGTCCATGGTTTATGCCACCGCATCCATAGCCTTATTGTCGTTTTTGGTTTGGGCACATCATATGTTTACCACAGGTATGCCGCTTGCTGGCGAACTTTTCTTTATGTACTGCACTATGCTGATCTCGGTGCCCACAGGGGTAAAAATCTTTAATTGGGTAGCAACTATGTGGCGAGGTTCATTAACTTTCGAAGTGCCTATGATGTTCTCAATTGCCTTTATCGTTCTATTTACCATAGGCGGATTTTCAGGATTGATGTTAGCCATTACGCCTGCCGACTTCCAATATCACGATACTTATTTTGTGGTCGCTCACTTTCATTATGTATTAGTTACTGGCGCTATATTTTCCATTATGGCAGGTGCTTATTATTGGCTGCCTAAGTGGACCGGTAATATGTTTGATGAAAAGTTAGCAAAAACCCATTTTTGGTTATCGTTAGTGTCAGTAAACGTGTTGTTTTTCCCAATGCATTTTGTAGGTCTCGCTGGAATGCCAAGACGGATCCCAGACTATGCTTTGCAGTTTGCTGATTTTAACGCAGTAATAAGTATTGGCGGCTTTGCCTTCGGCTTGTCTCAGTTGTTGTTTGTTGCTGTGGTTTATAAATGTATTAAAGGTGGTGAAAAAGCAACGGCCCAAGTTTGGGAAGGTGCTGAAGGTTTGGAGTGGGAAGTTCCTTCGCCAGCTCCGTATCATACATTCGAAACACCACCGACAATTAAATAGACACTGTTAATTCAACGACTAATTAGGTTGAGTTTTAATGAAAGATGAACTGAAAACACAACAGGCTACCAACAAACTCGTTAAGAAGTTAGTGGTAACTGTATTTCTAATGTTTGGTTTTGGCTTTGCTTTGATCCCTCTGTATGACGTTTTTTGCGACATCACTGGGCTTAATGGCAAAACTAGCGAAGTTGCGGCGGTACAGTCTTCTTCTATTGATAAAAGCAGAATAATCAGTGTTGAATTTATTGCCAGAACTCAAGGTAATTTACCTTGGATATTCAAACCAGAAGTAAAAAAAATGAATGTCCATCCTGGCGAAATGCATCAACTCAATTTTATAGTAAAAAATAACTCAGTAAGCAATATGGTTGTGCAGGCAGTTCCTTCAGTGAGTCCTGGTATTGCCGCTGCATACTTCAATAAAATTGAATGTTTTTGCTTTAATCAGCAACCTTTAAAACACGGGATGACAGCTGATTTAGGGTTACAGTTTTATATAGACAAAGATATTCCGGCTGAATATTCAACCGTTACTTTGGCTTATACCTTGTTTGATATCAGTGAAAATATTGAACAAGACGAATTTATGAAACTGTTCGCCGCAAACAAAAATTAATGCTCATTTGAGAGGGCAGCATATGAATAACAATGAATATGAAAAATATTATGTACCAGCACAAAGTCCATGGCCTATTGTAGGTGCGGTTGGTTTATTTTGTATCGCATTTGGTGCGGGTAATTATGTTAATGATATTAAAAATGAAGTAACCGGTTTTGGTGGTTATTTACTATTAGCAGGAATGGCAATTGTCATCTTTATGTTAGTCGGCTGGTTCCGTAACGTGATTGATGAGTCTATGTCTGGCAAATACAGTAAGCAACTGGATAGATCATTTCGTCAGGGAATGAGTTGGTTTATTTTTTCAGAAGTTATGTTCTTTGGGGCATTCTTTGGTGCGTTGTTATATGCCAGAGTCTTCTCTGTACCTTGGTTGGGCGGCGCTAGTAATAATGCAATGACCCATGAAGTTTTATGGCCAGCGTTTGAAGCTATTTGGCCATTAACAAAAACGCCAAGCGGTGTTGTTACGGAAGCTATGGGGTGGAACGGTCTACCACTTATCAATACGATTATATTATTAATATCTTCAATTACCTGTCACTTCGCGCATGTTGGTTTAGAGCAAAATAAACGTAAGCAACTTAAATGGGGCTTAGGGCTAACCGTGCTTTTAGGCTGTATTTTCTTATTCTTACAAGTAGAAGAATATACCCATGCATATCAAGAAATGGGCTTAATGCTGTCCAGCGGAATGTATGGAAATACTTTTTATCTACTCACCGGTTTTCATGGTTTGCATGTCACCTTGGGTACCATAATGTTGTTTATTATGTTTTTAAGAATTGTGATTAAAGACCATTTTACAGCAGAAAACAGTTTTGGTTTCCAAGCGGCTAGCTGGTATTGGCACTTTGTTGATGTGGTGTGGGTTTGTTTGTTTATCTTTGTTTATATCATTTAATTGGCACAACCCCAGTTGTCCGTGATGGTATGAAAATATTAAATCGGTCTGGGGTTTAATTGAATAACACCGGTGAATAAACAAATTAACAGTATCGAGATAAGTAACACGGTATAGATTAATCGTTTACCAATAAAGTACGACATAGGCTTTTGCTCTGGATGTTGTTTTAACATCGAAGTCATAGCTTTAAATAAGTTAAAGATAATGGAAATTAATATCAATCCGATAGCGATTTTGACTATGAATACCATACATTAATTTCCTTTATCTCAGTTTTTGGGTTGCAGTATATTGATAATTTTCCAACGCTTTTCAGTATCAACTTTACCCTTAGTGGTTACTTTGGCTGCTTTTGTTGTAATGTGCAAGTTAGGTTTTTGGCAACTTGACCGAGCCGAACAAAAGCGTCAGCAAATCGCTTTATTTACACAGCAAGGTGAAATCACAACTGAAGAATTATTGCCATACACTGAAGTAACGCTTGTTGAAATTAATGGACGTAAAGTCGCACTGCAGGGAAAGATAGTGACTGATAAAATTTGGTTATTGGACAATAAAACCCATAACGGAAAAGTTGGTTATAACGTGATCACGCCATTCCTATTAAAAGCTCTAGCTAAAAAAGGTGTAGCTGAGCAAGTTAAAGACAAGCAAATATTGGTCAACTGGGGATGGCTACAAGCTAGTAAATATCGCTCGGAATTACCAAGCGTAAAATTACCCGACAATATCGAATTAACCGGCGTTGTCAGAACCACAGATTTTAAACAATTTTCATTACAGCAAGATCACAAACAAGACGAAAGCGGTTGGCCAAAACGTGTCCAGTCGGTTTCTAACATCATTGCCAACTTAGATACCCGTACGATTTTACCTGTAATGGTTTATGCAGACACAAATGAAAATATAAATTATCCACAAACATACAAGCCTGTGGTTATGCCACCAGAGAAACATCAAGCCTATGCTGTGCAATGGTTTTTGTTGGCATTGTCTAGTCTACTAGTCTTTATGTTTGCCAGCTTGCATAAAGGTAAACAAACCCGAAAAACACCAACGTCGTCGTTAAAGGAAAACAATGAAAACTAAATCTTTTTTTACTATTTTTGTAGGTATGGCCGTTGCCTCATTTGTGCTCGCCTTTATGGTTTTAAAGCTTGGTTGGTTTACCCCAGGTGCTACAGCAAAAGGCCAGTTTGTTGATCATGAAATAACGTTAGGTTTAATTGAGTTATCTGACAGGCCTATGTGGCGATTGGTGTTTCAGCCAGATCAGAATAACTGTGATAAAAAATGTGAAGAGCAGTTATACGGTTTAAACCAAACCTATATTGCCTTAGGAAAATTACAAAAAAGGGTTGATGCTTTGGTGTTAAACGAGTCGCTCGATTTTTCCCAATATCCGTTACTCAAACGTCAGCAAGTAACTAACTCGGAGTTAGATAGGGAGCATATTTACCTTGTTGACCCTTATGGCAAGGTGATCATGCAATATGCGGGAAGTGTGTTACGTGAAGATACAATAAAAACCAGTAAAGACATTCTGGCGGATCTGAAGAAATTATTAAATTACGCCAGAGTCGGCTAACAGTAAGATTATCATGCTCAAAACAACAATAAAAAAGGAGCTGTCTATATGGTGCGAACTTTATATAAACTTAATCTAGTTGCCGTTTTTGTCGCGGCGGTTGTGGTTATTTTAGGGGCTTATACTCGGTTAACGGATGCTGGGTTAGGTTGTCCGGATTGGCCAGGTTGTTATAGTTTCATGTCTGTACCAACGCACGAAGCGGATATAGCTCATGCCGAAGGCATTTTCCCAGATAGGCCAGTTGAACATGCTAAAGCATGGAATGAAATGATACATCGTTATTTTGCTGGTTCGTTAGGTTTGTTAATTTTAGCTATGTTTTTATTAAGCATGAAAACCAAACAAAAAATGATACTCCCTACGACTTTGTTGCTGACGGTTTGTTTTCAAGCACTGCTAGGCATGTGGACAGTTACGTTAAATTTGATGCCATTAGTCGTTTTGGGGCATTTGCTTGGCGGCTTTACTACTTTCTGTTTACTTATTGTTTCGCTGTTAACGCTACGCAGGCAAACCAATACTAGCCATATTATGTCTTCACCATCCTCTTTATGTCACCGCTTATATCGACTATCTCAAGCTGCTTTATTGTTACTGGTTTTACAAATTGCTTTGGGCGGGTGGACAGCATCTAATTACGCAGCGGTAGCTTGTACTGAGTTACCGATTTGTGAGAGTGGTTGGACGGAGAAGTTTGATATTAAACAAGCGCTAATGGTGCCAACAGGACACGACGATTATGAGTATGGGGTTCTACCGTATGAAGCTCGAATGTCTATCCATGTTTTACATAGATTTGGAGCAGTCGTTGTTTTGTGTATTTTTGCTGTGTTGGCATTCAATCTAATGAAATCCAAAAGTACTCAATTGAAAAACCATGGGATCGTTTTGTTACTTTTAGTGTCTACTCAGTTTTTATTAGGTGTGAGTAATGTGCTATTTCAGTTGCCGTTATTCATTGCGGTAAGTCATAACTTTATAGCTTTATGTTTGTTGGCAAGCTTAGTGACTCTTATGTTTAATTTGAATTCACAAGGGCAGCACCAAGCATCCTTTAATACGTGGATAAAAGGGTAATGTATTATGAGTAATTCTAAATTATTGCAACTTCAGTTTATGCAGCCTTTAACGCAAGTATTGGCAGACCTTTATGAAATCACTAAACCAAAAGTAGTGGCTATGTTGGTCATTACGGCGATAGTCGGCATGGTGTTATCACAGGAAAGCTTACCTAGTTTATGGTTGATGGCCGTTGCCTCTATGGGCATTGGTTTACTTTCGGCGGCGGCTGCGGCACTTAATCATATTGTTGATCAGAACATAGATGCAAAAATGGCGCGGACCTATAATCGACCTTTGGCGAAAGGTCGCATTAATAATACTCAGGCAACACTATTTGCATTGCTGTTAGCCTGTAGCGGTTTTGTTTTACTGTATATAGAAGTTAATGCATTAACGGCATGGCTAACCTTATGCAGTTTATTTGGTTATGCCGTTGTGTACACATTAGTGTTAAAACGATTAACACCGCAAAATATTGTAATTGGTGGTTTAGCGGGTGCTATGCCGCCACTATTAGGTTGGACATCAATAACTGGAGAGTTACATCCCCACGCTTATTTCTTGGTGATGATTATCTTCACCTGGACGCCACCACATTTTTGGGCTTTGGCTATACACCGTAAAGAAGATTACGCTCGAGTTAACATTCCTATGTTGCCAGTAACTCACGGCTCTACATTTACTAAAACAACGATAGTCCTGTACACAGTATTATTGTTGTTAGTTTGTCTTTTACCTTATTTGGTTGGTATGACAGGACTTATCTACTTAGTGTCGTCTTTAGTGTTAAACTTGATGTTCTTACGATATGCATGGTTACTAAAAACCCGTGAAGATAAAGCATTAGCGATGGAAACGTTTCAATTTTCCATTAAGCATTTGTTATGGTTATTTGTAGCTCTGTTAGTTGATCACTTTTTTAAATTTTAGGTTGTTAAATGAAACTTCAAGAAAAACTCGGTTTATTGTTGGTTGCGGCTATCGCGTTATTTGCCGGACAATATTTTTATCAATTGAATCAACAAAAACAATATTCAGAAACCACACTGGTTTATCAACAACCTAGAGAAATTGCGTCATTTAAACTTTACGACCAAAATGAACAGTTAGTCGATAACCAAGCGATTGCTGGTAAATGGAACTTAGTATTTTTGGGTTATTTATCGTGCCCAGATATTTGCCCTATGACAATGTCGAAACTAAGCCGAATATTGCCTGAGCTAAATGAATCATCACAGATACCAGTACAGGTATTATTTGTTTCCGTTGATCCAAAACGAGATACAGCCGATAAGCGTAAGCAATATGTGGAGTACTTTAACCCTGCTATTTTAGGTTTAGGAGCAGAGCATAAAGATTTGTTTCCATTTGTTAGAAACTTAGGTTTGATGTATTCAGTTCCAGATATCGACGCAAAAGACTACTTTGTTGATCACAGTGCATCGGTTCTTCTTATTGATCCTAATGGTAATGCGGTTGCGATTTTCAAACCTGAAATAAAGGCAAACCAAGTCCCAACAATTAACCCTGATGTTATAGCTGAAGACTTTAAAACCTTGATTAAGTAGGTTTTTAACCAATACTGAATTAGAGTGTAGTGTTAAGTAAAATATAACAAATGACTAAGGGAACCACTTTGATTGGAAAATTAGCTGACAAAATCATTTTTGGTACTGCGTTAATTATTGCATTACAGGTTCCTCAGTTGGCGGATCATTACCAGCAGTTTTTATCTGGGTTATATGAATCAACCAAGTGGCAAGTTGATGGTTACGAGGCTACGGCTAAGGAACATGAATACCCTGATCTAAGAGCTATGATTGCTCATCACTTAGAAAATGATGATGCAAGTGTAAGGACGGATGCTGCACAAAAACTATATACACTTGAGTTATATGATCAGTTAACAAATGGTGTGATAATTTTTAACGAAGGAAACTTGTTAGACAAAGCTATATATATGTTCAATCCATCAAGGTATGGAAATCTAGAGAAAACCGTCAGCAACTTTAAGTTGGGTATACCTTTAACATTAAACGGAATAGCGTTTGGCGTTATAGTAGCCTTGTTATTAAATTACCTTATAACGCTACCATTTATTCTTTGGACTCGACGTAAAAATCACTTATAGATGATTAAAATAGCTAAGTGATTTCTAAGCATGTTCTATTCTCGTTGTACTCAGTGCTTCTGTAGTTTAATCAAGCTCTTTTGCTATTCAGGCATAAAGCTAAAAATTATAACCACAGAGGCAGTACACAGAAGAAAGATAGAAAGCTATCAATACATGCAATGAGTCTGTTTGGTTCATAATATAGAAAGATTTAAATAAGCTTTTTATTGCAGCTTAGTTTCTTCCCCTCTTAGACCATTATAAATTTATCCACAACTTAGACATCCAGTAAAAACGACCGCTATGACTTATAGATGGTGCTGTGCAGTTATATTTAACTCTGCCTTTTGGGATCTCATTGTTTGATGCAATGTTAAAATCTAACTTTGATGTCCACTCTGGTTTTTGCGGCTTACCTGAACCAGATATAAAACAAGCTAGCTGACTTTGGTAAAAGTCTTTGTTTAATAAGCTTACTTGCAACAATGGGTTTAAGCTTTCAGGTTTGGTATCACTCGGTGTAATAGACTTAATGTTAAATGGCAGGCTATTCAATTTTGCTTTTAGGGTTTTAGGGTTGGCGTAAATGCCATTGGCTGGGAATCGAGACAAAGCTAATATATCACTTGTTTCATTAACCGCACCTGAGTGCTGAGCAAAACCAACATAACCCAATTTTTTTAAGTCTTGTTTGATTTTATGATCATATTCACCGTACGGGTAAGCAAGTAACTTATGCGATTGGTTTAATTTTTCTGTAATAATTTTGTCAGCCAGTAGGATGTTGTCAATCATTTGCTCATCCGTTAAGCCATCTTGTACTAGGTTTTCATGCGCCATAGTATGATTAGCAATAATACCTTGGTGTTTAGCCAGTTCAGCTAATTGATCCCAATCTAAGTATAATTTACTTGGCCCAACCATTTTAGGATTTACAAATACAGTGAATGGAAACTTGTATTGAATTAACAAAGGTAAAGCATTGTCATATACACTGTGATATCCGTCATCAAATGTAATTGCAACCCAGTTATTGTCTACTGGTGTATTAGCTTTAATGGCATCTGTGATAGTCGTTAACGGAACAACGATTAATTTTAAGCTATTGATCAATTCTAAATGTTCTTTGAATTGCTCAGTAGAAACGCTGGTGGATTTTGGCGTTTTATCACTAACATGATGGTAAATTAAAATAGTTGCTGCGTTTACTTTAAAAAACAGACTCGCGGTAAGAACGAGAACAAATAATACTTTCTGGATAACTCTTTGGTTCATAATGATAATTTCTACTTTTCAAAAATTTAGTTTACATACTATTAGTGCAAGGAAAATCTGGCTGCTTGCGTGGCCGATGATTCTAGCAAATATTAGTGTGCCTCTGTTAGGTTTTGTTGATGTTGCGGTTATAGGCCATTTACCTTCTGCGTCATTTTTAGCTGGGACGACGTTAGGTAGTTTAGTTGTCATGGTGCTATTTTGGTTACTCGGTTTTCTGCGTATGTCTACTACTGGCTTAGTCGCTCAAGCATACGGCGACAAAAACCCGCAACAAGAAGCGGTAGTTGTCCTCCAAGGTGTATTAATTGCTACCCTGTTGAGTGTAGTAATTTTAGTTAATCATACAAATTTATTTAATTATTTCATTTCTTTATTAGCGTCAGACGTTGACTTAACCGATGCGATACAAGCAGCCAAAACGTATTTTGCTATTAGAATTTGGACTGCGCCAATTAGCTTAATTAACCTTGTTTTGACCGGCTATTTGATTGCCAAAGGGCAAACAAAAACCGTGTTGTATGCTTTGTTGATTTGTAATTTTGTAAACTTAATCGCCGATATCATTATGGTGCCTGTATTAGGGTTCGATGTTGCAGGTGTTGCCGTGGCAAGTGTGCTAGCCGAGTGCACTTTGTTTATATTCCTTGTGCGTAATGTATATCCTCAAATATCTGCTTATCTACGTTTTAACTTAACGATTATTCTTGGTTCAAGGCAGTTGCTGTCATTAAATGGGCTGTTGTTTATGCGCTCTATGCTATTGCAATTATGCTTGTCGTTTATCACTATTTACGCAACTAGGTACGGTGAAGTGGCGGTGGCAACCAACGCTATTGTGATGCAATTTTTTATGTTTATTTCATTTACTATGGATGGCATTGCGTTTTCTCTTGAGTCGTTAATTGGCCAATATTTTGGTAAAAAGCAAAAGTTAAAGTTAGCTCTGTTAATAAGAACTGGGATGAGGTTAGCCTTATTTGGCGCATTAATTTATTGTTTAGTCTATTGGCTGTTAGGTGAGTACATTGTCAATTTACTAACAAATATACCGAGCTTACGAACAGAATTAGAAAGTTATTATGCTTGGATTATTGTATTGCCAATAGTCAGTTACATGAGCTTTATATTAGATGGTGTATTTGTTGGATTAGCGTATAGCTTTAAAATGTTTAAAAGTATGCTAATTGCTGCGATAACCTTTTTTGTGGTTTTCTACTTAACCCAAGAGTTAGGTAATCATGGTCTTTGGTTAGCATTTTGTAGTTTTATGTTGGCGCGTGGATTATCGCAGTTATATATGGTGCAGAAGAAAAACTTTATTTAATATTTTTAAAGCGTTCTTTATTTAATTCAGCTTGATGACGAAAGAATGCAATCCTATTAGAAATAATGCCGATGTAACCTTTAACTGCAAAATAAAAGGCAATACAAATAACCGATAGGCCGAGTATTTGTACAAATGATGGCAAGTTAATTCCAAGGTACACTAGGACAACACCAATAACAAAAAGCACTAAACCTATGAAAAATTGCTTAACACTTAATTGTGGATTGGAGCCTTGCTTAACAAGAAAATTTTGTAGTTTGTCGGTTGGCATATTAATCTCAACGCTATTGATTATTAAACGTATAAAAAAGGCAAAACGTAGCGTTTTGCCTTTCTTGGTACAGAATTAGTAATATGAATGTTCGCCAGCTTCGTGCTCTGTTGTATCACGAACGCCAGTGATTTCACCTTCGAATTCAGCTAACATTTGTTTTTCGATGCCTTCTTTAAGTGTCACATCGACCATAGAGCAACCGTTACAACCGCCACCAAACATTAAGATAACTAAACCATCTTCAGTGATCTCTACAATTTGAACATTACCACCATGACTCGCTAAACCAGGATTTACTTCTGATTCAATAAAGTACTGAACGCGTTCACGTAATGGTGAATCATTAGAAACTTTACGTGCTTTGGCATTTGGTGCTTTCAACGTTAATTGTGAGCCCATCTGGTCAGTGACAAAGTCAATCTCTGCATCTTCTAAAAAAGGCGTGCTTTCAGCATCTAATACGGCTTCAAAGCCATTAAATGATAATATTTTATCGTCTTTTTCTACAGATTCTTCTGGGCAATAAGATACACCACATTCAGCGGTGCGAGTGCCAGGATTAACAACAAAGACACGAATACGTGTACTAGCTGCTTGTTTATCTAAAAGTTTAACAAAGTGCTCTTGAGCTGATTCTGAAATAGTGATCATAGAAATAACTGACTAAATTACTAGGGTATAGCTATGATACGTTTATTCGTCGCTTGAGCCAAGTCGATCAGCTAATTATTTGTTAATAGATTTGCGATTTAGCTCAGATAGTTGGTAGGGTTAGGCAACTATAAAAAGGTGCCTATGTTTATGCGACGTTTTACGACTAAGATTTTAATCTCTATTTCTTTAATACTCAGTGTTTTTTGTTCGGTTGCCGCCGAGCTTGATTTTTATTTACCAAAGGAAAAGTTTGATTCAAATATTCCGACTCCAGAATCGGTATTGGGTTATCAGGTCGGCGATTGGCATGTCAGACACGATCAATTAGTACTGTATTTTAAAACCTTAGCCAAAAACTCAGATAGAGTCTCAGTTAAAGTAATTGGTAAGTCCCACGAGCAAAGAGAGCTGCTTCAAGTCATTATTACATCGGCTGAACATCAGAAAAAATTGGATGTTATTCAGCAGCAACATATCGCTCGACTCTCTAAGTCGAGTAAACCAAGCGCAAAAAAATCACCGTTAATTGTTAATTTAAATTATAGCGTTCATGGCGATGAACCTTCTGGTAGTAATGCTTCATTATTAGTCGCTTATTATTTAGCGGCGTCAAATAATCCAGAAGTATTAAGTTATCTAGATAATATGGTTATTTTACTAGACCCTAGTTTAAATCCCGACGGACTAAGCCGTTTTGCACAATGGGCAAACCAGCATAAAGGGCAAAACTTAAATGCCGATCCAAATAACCGTGAACATGTTCAAGATTGGATTAGAGGTCGTGTTAATCATTACTGGTTCGATTTAAATCGAGATTGGTTACTGCTGCAACATCCAGAGTCACAAGCTCGTATCGAGCAGTATCATTTATGGCGACCAAATGTACTCACTGACCATCACGAAATGGGAACCAATAGCACCTTTTTCTTTCAACCTGGGATTAGTTCTAGGAAAAACCCATTTACCCCTGATAAAAATGTCGAGCTAACAAAACGTTTAGCTATGTTCCACGCCAAAGCATTTGATCAACAAAACCAATTATATTTTACCGAAGAAGCGTTTGATGATTTTTACGCAGGAAAGGGCTCTACGTATCCAGACTTACATGGCTCAATAGGGATCTTGTTCGAACAGGCATCTAGCCGTGGCCATTTGCAAGAATCGGTCAACGGATTGTTAGATTTTCCTACCACAATTAAGCATCAAATAATGGCGTCTTTCTCTACCTTAGAAGGTAGTTTAGTTAATAAAACTGACTTGCTAGATTTTCAATACGACTTTGCTCAGGAATATAAAAAGTTAGCTAAAAAAGCGGATCATGTAGGTTATGTTTTATCTGAAAAACAAGACAAAACTAGATTTAATAAATTGTTAACTTTACTACAAAAACACGATATCCAAGTTTATCCAATCACAAAAAATACAGAGGTAAACGGACATAAGTACAGTAAACAAGACTCGGTTTATGTACCGCTAGAACAGCCTCAGATGCGACTTATTCAGTCTATATTTTCTGACCGACAAAGCTTCAACGATAATACCTTTTATGATGTGTCTAGCTGGAATTTAGCGATGGCGTTTAACATAACCTATGACAAAGTTGATTCTAAAAGACTTGTCACTCTGGCTGATAAACAATGGCATAAACCAAATAAACAAATGATTAACTTAACTGACAGTTATAGCTATGCAATCGATTGGGCCGACTATCAAGCACCGGCATTAACTTATGCATTATTAAATGCAGATTTTAAGGTAAGAGCTGCATTAAAACCATTTACAGCAGTTACCCCCGCAGGAAGTAAAAAATTCGCTGCAGGTACTATGTTAATTAATGCTGGTTTACAAAACGATGATTGGTTAGTTTCGTTTAAACGTATCGTAAATGAATTTAATGTTCCGGTTTCATCTATATCTAGTGGCTTAACAACCAGTGGTATCGATTTAGGCAGTCGCAACATGATGGTGGTTAATAAACCGAACGTACTTATTGTCGGCGGCTTTGGAACTAACTCGTATGAAGTGGGTGAAACATGGTATTTACTTGACAAACAACTTGGCTTTTCACCAACCATTATAGAAAAACGTTGGTTAACCAATACGGACTTTGATAAGTACACTCACATCATCATGACGGATGGAAATTATAGTAAAGCCGATGAAAACCTATTATTGAAGTTAAAAATATGGACGCAAAATGGTGGCGTATTATGGTCACAAAAACGTGCGGCATTATGGTTAGCTAATAATGATGTGCTACAAACGACCACGTTATCGCAACGAGAAATGAATCAGCGATTTAACAAGTCAGAATTGAATTATGGTGACATGGAACGTATTGCAGGCAAGCAACGAATTGCCGGTGCATTTTTTAACATGGAGTTAGACTTATCTCACCCATTAGCTTTTGGTTTTAGTAAGCCGTTGCTGCCTGTATTTAAAAATCGTACCGATTTGTTAATGGATGGTACTAAACCTTTTTCTAACGTTGCCAAATACACCAAATCACCACTTCTGGCGGGATACGCTGATAAAACTAATGTGACTACAATTGGTCAAGCAACAGGCTTAGTTGCCCATAAATATGGTAAAGGTGTGGTTGTTGGAATGACTGATAATCCTAACTTTCGTTCAATTATGTATGGTACTAATAAGCTATTATTTAATGCGTTATTTTTAGGTAGTGCAGTTGAGGCAAAGTAAGCAATAACAAGGAAGTAAACTAGTTATATTTTCGGATCGCAACAGCTACTAAATATACAGCTGTTGCACCTGAATTTAGTAATTCTTGCGCTGCGGCATTAGCGGTATGACCTGTGGTGATAACATCGTCGACTAACAATACAGTTTTACCTTGTACTGTATTCTCACAAGCGAAGGCTTGCTTCATATTCTGCTTACGTTCAATCTTATTTAACTCTGTTTGTGGTTGGGTATATTTTGTCCTGGTTAAGCCATGAAATAATGTTGAGTGGCTTGAGTAATTAATGAACTTACATAATAACTCTGCCTGATTGTAACCCCTTTGCAGTAATCTTTGGCTGTGAATGGGCATCGGCGTTATAAGATCTATGGTAGGCCATAAGCTATTTGCTAAATGTTCATTTAACATTTGGCCCATTAATTTTGCACTATTAATATGATTGTGGAATTTCATCTGGGGTATCCATTGCTCAAATGGCCATTGATAATTACTCACCACGGCTATGCCTGTTATTGCATCGTGTATTATGTGTGAACTTATACTGGAATACGAATAGAGTAAATCGCTGCCTAATGGGTATAAGTCGAGATCTGACATGCATAAATCACAAAGTAATTTCGCATTATGTTCAGTACGACTGTCGCATAATAGGCAGTCGTTATTAAAATACTTGTTAATAAATTGCAAAAAAAAGTCCTTATTTTTTGAAGCAATAAAGTAAGCATCGTAGAATGCATACATTCATCTATTAGAGTAAAAATATGCGTACCGATATTAGTTATAATCTAAGCTCTGAAAAAACACCAATTGTTTTACTGCATGGTTGGGGTATGAATAAAACCATTTGGAGTGCGGTAGTTAAGCTCTTGCCACAAGATATTCAATCTAGAATACGTTGTTTAGATTTACCTGGTTACGGTGATAACAGACTTGAGTTAGCGGACTATAACCTACCAGCGCTAACACATTGGTTAGCAAGTGAAATTACTAGCCCTAGCATTGTAATTGGTTGGTCTTTAGGTGGTCTGTTAGCGCAAAATTTAGCATTTCATTCTCCTGAAAAAGTCACTAAGGTTGGACTTATTGCGAGTAGCCCTAAATTTATGCAAAGTGATACTTGGGCCGGAATTAAACCTGACGTGCTTACTTTATTTTTGAATCAGTTAAGTAAAGATCATGTAAAAACAGTCGAGCGATTTTTAGCGATTCAAGCCATGGGAAGTGAGTCGGCTCGTAAAGATATCACCGCGTTAAAAAATGTTGTTTTGAATGTCGAATTGCCGTCGCAAATTGCACTGCAAGAAGGGTTAAGAATATTGCAAGATGTGGATTTAAGAGAGCAATTGTCACAATTGACTTGTCCTGTGTTTGCTTTATTTGGCAAGTTAGATTCTTTAGTACCTATTGTTGTTGAACAAGAATTGAAAAACCTTAATGCAAACATACAAACAAGTTGCTTTAACAAGTCTTCACACGCGCCTTTTATCTCAGATACCGCTAAATTTAATACTTGGTTAATTAAAAATATCGAGTAATAACAAGCGCTAGGCTGTGAATATTGAAATTAATTGAATTAGAGCTTTATATATTAGCTGTATTGGTTAATAATTATACGTTAGTAGTAGTGGATAAAGTTAGGATTATTATATGCAAATTGATCAAGTGCCATCAGCGTTTAATTCTGGTTCAACTGGAATAAAAAAAGCCGAGCAAGGTGTCGACGAGGCCGCAGTACAAATCAATAGATTAAACATTGAACAGCAAAAAGTTCAGGATGTAAAAGCGGATAATAAAGAACAGATAGATGCTATTGAAGCTCGCCCACAAGCTGATTTAAGTGAAGAAGCTGTGAAGTTAGTTGTTAACGAACATCTAGCCAAAGCCAATACTAAAACAATTAAAACTGCCGATGAAATGATCGGTACATTAATCGATACTAAGGTTTAATTTACAATGTCGATGAACATTCCTCCTCATATCCCACAGGTTATTGTCAACTCGGCAATGCCTGCTACGGAGTCATTAGCAAAAGCTAATGCTATAAAAGAGGTGGTGCCACCAACAGTGCAAGCTGAGGCTATTGTTCCGCAAAAATCGAGAGAACAAGATGTTCGTCCACCTGTAAATAACCCATCCTCTTCAACTTATGAAGACATTCAATTAAAGCGTCCAGATGCTGAAATCATTCCAGAGAGTGATGAGCAGCAACAAGATGAATCTGCTGCAGATGAAGAAAGTAATTCAGCCGATACAAGTTCAGAACAAGCTAAGCAATCAGATACAGCAGATGGTGAATCAAAACCGTCGGAGTCCTCTGATGATAGCCAAGCTAAACAGCAAGAAAGCCAAGAGAAAGAACAAGAACAGGTAGAGCAACAACAAATTCAACAACTGCAACAAAGAGACGTTGAAGTTAAAGCGCATGAGCAAGCTCATGCTGCAATTGGTGGCAGTCATGCTGGCACACCTAATTATGAATATGAAACTGGCCCTAATGGCAAAAAATATGCGGTAGGTGGTGAAGTTTCAATTGATGTATCAAAAGAAGCAACGCCTGAAGCTACAATTCGTAAAATGCAAACAGTGCAAGCTGCGGCACTGGCGCCTGCTGAACCATCCTCTCAAGATCGTAAAGTAGCAGCGCAAGCCGCTAGTAATATAGCAGAAGCAAAAGTAGAGGCCGTTAAGCAAAACGCCGAAACCGCTGAATCAAAATCAGATACCACTAAGGCTGAAGACACTGAAACGGATGATCTTAAGGTAAATGCTTCTGAAACAGAAAAGGTAGCATCGGATAACGAGTCTGGCGTCACTACTGCATCATCTAGCAATGATGTCGAGCTACCGAATACAATGTCGTTAGCTAAAGATGTTGAACAAGAAAACAACTCACCTGTATTTGAAAGTAAAACAGCCCAAGTGATTTCAAGCAGATACGCAAATGCATCAACGCCTCACCAGCAAGGCTTTAGTGCTGTCGCCTAAGCGCGAACTCTTTTCAACATAATCCAATATCTACAGACCTGAGTCGACCAAATCAATTGGCATTAGTGCATTGATAATGCTTGGCTATGCTCAAATAACCATTTCTTACTTGAGTCACAATGGGGACAAAAGTCTTTATTAAGTTGCCAAAAATTAGCTGAATGGTTCATATGGGTTAAATGGCTCAATTCATGAATTAATACACAATCTATTACCCAATCAGGTGCCCCCATTATCATCGGATTTATTCTGATCAATCCCGACGCATAACAACAACCCCAGCGGCGTTTATACAATTTAAATTGTAATTCTTTTGCTGTTAATTGCATCTGTGTTTGCAACTCTTGAAACCTTGGCGTGATGTACTCTTGTGCCTGTTGGCTATAAAACAGGATTAATTTATTTCGTATATATTGCGCTGGATTTTTAATGTTTTTAGGTTGAGTAATAACTAACTGTTTGTCATCTGTATCGAGTTTTATATTAAATCGAGAGCCGCTAACAATAATTAAGGTTATCCATTGGCCAAGTAATAATATTTTGGAACCAGATTGATAGTTATTTTGATTTTGAGGACGCAACGTTTGTTGAGTTTGTTTTTCCACAATCCAACTTTGTTTTTTTATTAAAAACGCTTCAATGTAAGTAAGTTCAGTCCAATAGGGCGCTTTGACTAAAACTTCATTATGCTTGATTTCAACACTCAACGAGCGTCGGCGTTTACTCAATTTCAGCTGATATTTTAGAGTGGTATTTTCGGTATGGAGATAAAGCTCAAAATGTCCTTCAACGGCTTGTTGCAAAGCAGTTGAAGGAGACTTAAGAGTACGTTTAAGTAAGTCTAACAATCGTTAGTTTTTCTTAGTTAATTTTACAGCGGCATCTTCAAGTTGAGCGAATAATTCGCTATATGTTTTTGCTTTAAAGCCAGCTGTTAAAATTTTATATTTACCATTTACAATAAAGGTCGGCACACTTGTTAACACGCCGCGACGAGATAGTGATGTTTGTTCTTTTTTCATTTTACTAGCAGCCGCTTTAACTGCGAAGCTGTTAAATGCTTTATCAAATTTCTCACCATCAACATTATGTATTAGGAATATGTTACGAATGTCTTTTTCTTGAGTAAATACGCCACGTTGGTTATGGATATATTCAAAAATAGCTTTTGATACTTGAGGTACATTTAAAAGCTCTGATGTTACTAATGCTTTAGTTAGCATTAATTGGATCTCTGGGCCTGCCGCACGTAAAAAATCGACATGACTTTTTTCAAATTTGAAGTTATTAGCTTCACCTGCTTTTTTAAGGTTATCAGCTAGTGGTTCAAAATTGTGACAGTGTGGGCAATAGTATGAAAAAAATTCTTTTATTTCAGGTGTCGCTGTTGCTGTTGTACTAATAACTTCATAATGAACGCCTTCTTCCAGCTCTACTGCTGAAACTGAGGCTGCCATAAATACAGCCATGACCAATGTAATTAACTTTTTCATCTAATATAATTCCTATTTGAAAAGACTCACGTCATATTTTTTATTTTGAATAATTCACTAATTATTGCTTTTGTAATCACACATTACAACTACAGTTAAGTTATTCGATATTCCATTCATTAGACTATGGAAATAGCTTTAATGTCGACTCGTTCAACGCAGCGATCTGTTCTTTCATCGCTAATATCTGTTGTTCCCAGTATTTGTCGGTAGCAAACCAAGAAAAATTACGAGGAAATGCTGGATCTGACCAACGTTTTGAAATCCACGCCATGTAATTCACCATGCGTCTTGCTCGTAATGGTTCAATTAACGAAAATTCAGCATGATTAAAATTATGAAACTCTTCATAGGCGTTAATCATAACGTCGAGTTGCATTAATTTTTCTTGGCGGTCGCCATTTAACATCATCCAAATATCTTGAATTGCTGGGCCATTTAAACAATCATCGAAGTCGACAAGAATCGCGTCACTTTTTGCATCATGCGATTGCCATAAAATATTACCGGCATGGCAATCACCATGTAACTTTATTGTTTGATAATTCGTATTTGAGTGTTTTAACGTACGCTCAGTTAATAAAGCAAGGTCGCTAAAAAAGGTATTTTGTAAATACGGCGGAATAAAGTTTACTTGCTTAATAACCTCAGTGGATTCAAGTAATTCCTGCTCTATATTTATGGTTGCTCTAGAAGTAAACAAACTACTTGAACTGGCTTTATGTAATTTACCTAACAATCTACCTAGCCATTCCAGTTGGTCTAAATTGTCCAACTCAAACATACGGCCGCCGACACTTTTATATAAGCAGAACCGGTATCCGTTAAATTCAAATAGTGTTTTACCGTCAATAGTAATAGGCACAACTAATGGTACGTCATGCTCTAATAAGTCGTAACTATAAGTATGTTCTTCTAATATTTGTTCATCGGTCCATCTATTTGGACGATAGAATTTAACCACATAACGTAAGTTGTCATCTGCTTTAAATTGATAAACACGATTCTCGTAACTATTTAATGCGAGCAGCCCAGATTCTGGGTAGATACCAAGTGATTCAATAGCATCTAATATCAGATCTGGACCAAGGTTCGAGAAGTCAAAATTGCTCATTATCTTCCTTTGAAGAAGCGTGATTCTTCATATACTTTAACGTCACCATCTTTAGATGTAACAGTTATAGTGATATTGGTGACTGGCTTGCTCAAATCGTACGGATCAACAGCTAAACTAATCGGTAGGGTGAATGCTTCACCTGCTAATATGTTTACTTCTTTTTCACCGAAGTATTCAAAGCTTTTAAGCCCTTCGACGTTAACAACGTAAGTATTGTCATGCTGACTTTTATTTAAAATCAGTAGGGTATATGTATTCTCAATTAAGCCTTCACTGTTTTCCCTAAATAATGCCGTACGGTCTCGGTCTATATTTAATTCTAGAGGTAGACGAGAGGTAATCTGCCAAATAAAGGCAACCGTCATAACCAGAATAACCGCAAGATAACCAAATAGTTTTGGCCTAATGACATGCGTTTTCTTGCCTTCTAAACTATGTTCGGTGGTATAAGATATTAACCCTCTTTCATAATTCATCTTATCCATGGTCTCGTTACAAGCATCGATACAAGCCCCACAGTTTATGCATTCATACTGTAAACCATTACGAATATCTATGCCTGTTGGGCAAACTAATACACATAAGTTACAGTCGACACAATCGCCTAGACCAACATCTTTAGGCTCTACTTTTCTAGCTCGTGGACCACGATTTTCACCGCGTTCTGCGTCGTAAGTTACGGTAAAGGTATCTTTGTCGAACATAGATGATTGGAATCGAGCGTAAGGACAAATGTGTAAACACATGACTTCGCGCATCCAACCGGCATTTGCATAAGTACAACCAGCAAAAAATAAAGTCCAACCAACAACGGCACCTGAGCTTTCAAATGTGAAAAAGTTTACAAACAGATCATCAATAGGCACAAAGTATCCGACAAAACTCAAGGCGGTGAGTAATGAAACAATAACCCAGGAGGTATGTTTGAGCCCCTTCTTCCATACTTTTTCGAAACTTAGTGGTAATGAATCTAATCGTTTTCGTTTATTAGCCGTGCCTTCAATCTTCTCTTCAAACCAAATGAACATGAAGGTCCAGACGGTTTGTGGGCACATATAACCGCACCAAACTCGGCCATAAAAGGTAGTAACAAAAAACAATAAATATGCAGAAATAATTAACAAAGTAGCAAATAAAGTAAGGTCTTGAGGCCATAAGGTTAAGCCAAAAATATTAAATTCTTGATTGGCGATATCAAATAATATGGCTTGTTTCCCATCGTATTTTAACCAAGGTAATAGGGCGAAAACGGCAAGCGAAATAATTCCAATTTGTTTCCTAAGCATTTGGTGTAAACCTTTTACTGCTCGGACGTAAATTCGACTGCGGATATTGTACTGTGGCGTTTGACTCGGATCTGGTTTGTAAACTTTGACGTCACTAGGAATATTTTTTATGTCTATTTTATCGCTCATGGGATTATCCAGATTTTTTAAAATTAAATACAACTCAATTAATAAAGTGAGTTAATACGATTCTGTATATTATTTTAATCTAATTTACAGGAGTAAGTGTTGATCTAGCTCTAATTTAACGAATTAAAAATCGTCGTAAGCAGAAACACTTATCCCTTCCATAGTGTAACCAACTTGAGCTAATTCGCCTTTCCACTCTTTAGTACTTAATTTCCCTGTCACCCAAATTGGATCGTACATGGCATCGGCTGGCGCACCATTGGGTAATGTAACGTAGATTAATTGATTAGATGGTGGTGGTGGCACATGAACGCAAGCGCCAAAATACGGAACAAGTAGAAACTCAGTTACCTTGTTGTCGTCGCCTTCAAGAGGTACGACAAAACCAGGTATTTTAATTAGTTGCCCGTCTAATTCTTTTACAACTGGTGCATTGATTGTTTGTGGTCCAGCCATAGCTTGACCAATATGTGCAATGTCGGGGGTTCCAGCGTCAAAGTCTTTTGGTACTAAATCGGACCATTCTAATTCTTTGGGGATAGGATCTGCCATTGTAGTTGGAGATGAAAAAAAACAAATGGCTAAAAAGCAGTAAACAACTCTTAAAAACATAATATGTTATCGACTTATACAGGCTGAACTAGGCGCATAGAATAACGTGTGCACTGGTTAATGCCAAGTTATACGTTGGCT
Organism: Psychrosphaera saromensis; assembly: GCF_002954545.1. Lineage (GTDB taxonomy): Bacteria > Pseudomonadota > Gammaproteobacteria > Enterobacterales > Alteromonadaceae > Psychrosphaera > Psychrosphaera saromensis. The sequence goes on from NZ_MSCH01000003.1 coordinate 879,115, forward strand.
ATTTGCGTTCAGTCGCGTTAAATTGTAGTCATAACTTATTAATAAATTCTCAATATGACTAAAAAATTAGACTGGCAGGTTAAACCATTTACTCAACTCACTACGGATGAGCTTTATGATTTGTTAAAGTTAAGAATCGATGTGTTTGTGGTTGAGCAAGAATGTTATTACCCAGATTTGGATAATATTGACCGCGAACCGAATACGTTACACATTTTTAACTATCAAGACGATAAAATAACTAGTTATTGCCGAGTTTTAGCTCCAGGTGTAGTGTATGAAAGTGAGTCGGCAATTGGTCGAGTAATAGTCTCGGATCAGTTTAGGGGGCAAAACTTAGGTTATGAATTGATGCAACAGGCAACAACACAAACCGACAAGCTTTGGCCTGACAATACCTGTCATATTTCAGCACAAGAGCATTTAGCAAAGTTTTATAATTCGTTAGGCTTTGAGCAAATTTCAGACATGTATTTAGAAGATGGCATTCCTCATATTGCAATGAGGCGTGCAGCGCACAAATAATCCTAGCAATTTACCGATTAGAAATTTACACTTGCAGCGAATACCAAGGAGTGTTCCTACTCAATGACGAGTAAGGACTGAGATGCATTAGCAAATCCTTAGAACCTGATCCGGCTTGTACCGGCGTAGGGATGGTGGCATAACCAATAACGATTTGCTTATGCATTATTACACACATCAACTTATCCTCGCTTACGACCGGCTCTTTTGTCTTTCAAATTAGAACAAACAAGAGAACCAAATGAAAACCAGAATTGGAATATACGCACCATCTTTAATCGCTATTGGCCTTGCATTGTCGTTGCCAGTAATTGCCGATGAGACTCCTGATAAAGAAATAGAAACCATTGTCGTTAAAGGTGAGTTATTACCAACTACCGCGCAAAACGCAGCCAATTCAATTGATGTTCTTAATAAAGAAGCATTAGAAAAATCAGGCGCGGCTCATATTCAAGACGTACTACAGCAAGTTGGCAATATTAACTATTCGTCAGGTAGCTCCAGAGCGCGTTTTTTCCAGATTCGTGGCATTGGGGAGCGTAGCCAGTTTGTTGATCCAGTTAACCCTTCAGTTGGCGTAGCGATTGACCGCATTGATTATTCTGAAATGGCGAATGCAGCTACTTTATTCGACATCGACCAGGTAGAAGTTTTTAAAGGCCCACAAGGCACTAATGTTGGCGCAAATGCGATGGCTGGATTCATTAATTTATCCAGTACAGAAACGGGGTCAGGCCAAGAAGGCAAAGTTAGAATGTCATTAGGTAATTATGGCTTTCAGCAATTCGCTGCGGCTTATGGTGGCGATTTAGGTAATAAGGCTCAATATCGTGTATCAGTAAATAAAGTTGATGGTGATGGTTATATAGAAAATACTTACCTTGACCGTAAAGACACTAACGGCTTCGATGAACTGTCTATCAGAGCTATGTTTGATGTAGAAGTAAACCGTGATTGGTTGCTAAAAGCGGTTGTGCATAAGTTTGATATCGACAATGGTTATGACGCGTTCTCCTTAGATTTAAACCGTACTACTTTATCTGATGAACCAGGGTTTGATAAGCAAGACACAACAGCTATTGCCTTGACCAATACATATCAAGGTTTTACATTTGCAGATGTAAAATTGTTTTTAAGTACCTCTGATTCAGACTTAGATTACGGTTTTGATGAAGATTGGAGTTATCAAGGCATAGCACCATACGATCCTATTAATGATCCAGATGGGGAGTATGCAGAGTACAGTTCCGTTGATCATTATTTTAGGAAACGTGAAGCAAACCAAATTGATTTACGTCTATCAAGTAAAGATAAAGATTGGGTGTTAGGGCTATATACAAATAATAAAAATGTTGAATTAACTCGACACTTTCTTGATTGGGATTTATGGGCTGACGCAACTTTTTCCAGTGATTATAAAGTTGTAAATACTGCATTGTACGGTGAAAAACGTTTTGCGTTATCAAGCTCAATTACAGTTGCAGCAGGTTTACGTGTCGAAAACTATAAAGGTGATTACTCCGATAATAATGGAATCGTAGAGTCTACTAACGACAATATGTGGGGCGGACACTTTACGGCAAGCAAACAATACGACGACGAATTTCTAGCTTATTTTAGACTCAGTCGGGGCTTTAAAGCGGGTGGTGTTAACGGTGAAGCGTTAAGCAAGCTTAACGACAGTAACTCACAACAGTTTTACTTTGAATTAAGAGAACACGCTAACTTTAAACCGGAAACGTTAACTAACATTGAGCTTGGTTTAAAATATAGCTCAGCAAAAAATAAATTAAATGCAGTCGCTACTTTGTTTTATTCAACTCGTGACGACATGCAAATTAAACAATCGCTAACTAATCCTCCAGCTACGGGGAGTAATGATGGACCAACATTTATTGGTTATCTATTGAACGTGCCTGCTGGTTCAAATTATGGTGTAGAAACCACAGTTAATTATCAATTAACCTCTGATGTGAAAGTATTTGCTGGTTTATCTTATCTTGAAACTGAAATTAGTAATATTGATCGCATTGAAAAACATCCAGATACAGGTGAAAAATATCGTGTAATTATTAGCGTAAGAGAACAAGCTCATGCTCCTAAATATCAATTTAATTTAGGCACTAATTGGCAAATTACCGATAGTGTTTCATTAGATGTTTCCGTTACTGGTAAAGATGAATTCTTTTATTCATACAGCCATGATGAAAAGGCTGACGCTGTAGTATTAGCAAACGCGAGCTTAACTTATAAAGGCGATATGTTCGACGTTACTTTGTGGGGACGTAATTTAACTGATGAAGAGTATGGCGTTAGAGGGTTCTACTTTGGTAACGACCCAAGAGACGGTTACACCCCAAAAAACTATGAACAGTTTGGCGAGCCGAGCGTTGTAGGAATAAAAGTCGATTACGTATTTTAATTAACCGCAAATATTAATATTTCTTTATAGCCCGAATATAAGTGCATTGGTGAATATTGACTAGTATCAATGCACTTTTAATAAACAAGGAAAGCAATAATGCAATTAAGCGTAGAAATAAGTAAATACCCTTTAGTGGAAGTTGATTTTGTAACCGCAATTCAAAATTTTATTGACCGTATTAATCAATACGACGATATAAGAGTCGTTACAAATGTAATGAGTACTCAGTTATTTGGTGATTACGATGTGGTTATGAATGCATTAACAACAGAATTAAAAACTAGCTTTGAAAAATATGGAACGACTGTCTTTGCCTGTAAATTTATACCAGGTAATTTATATGAAAAATATGCAGACTAATATTGAGTAATACCCTTAAGGGAAAATATGATTGAGCAAGTATTAACTGGCTTTCAGGCAATGTCAGCATGGGAATATGTGGCGGTGCTGCTTGGATTGTCTTATGTGATTTTAGTGATGAAAGAAAGCTTGTGGTGTTGGCCAGCCGCTTTTGTTTCTACCTTAATTTACACTATTTTATTCTGGCAAGGCGCCTTATTAATGGAGAGCTTTTTAAGTTTCTATTATTTACTAATGGCTATTTATGGCTGGTGGCAATGGAATAAACTAGATAAAATTAGTAATGCCAAACTAGAAAAATCGATAGTGAGCTGGTCTACATCAAAGCATACAAAATGGATTGGTGCGGCTACAGTTACTTTCCTAATATTAGGTTATGTTATGGATGAATACACCCATGCGAAAATTCCATATTTAGATGCATTTACCACGGTATTTGCCATTATGACAACCTATATGGTGACGCAAAAGGTATTGGAAAATTGGTTGTATTGGATAGTCATAGATATCGCCTCTATATTTCTATACTTAGAAATGGGCTATTACCCAACGGCAGTTTTATCTGTGTTGTACACAATTCTGGCGTGGCAAGGTTTTCAAGTGTGGCGTAAACAATTACCAAACAAGCAATTTCAGCCTAATTAACATGAAAAAGAATACGTCAGCTGACGACTTTTGGCTGCATAATTTACCAAGCTCTCATGCTGACTATTTATCCTATACCGAAATCGAGTTAGGCCGACATCCGTCGGCTTTTCTTACTTATCAAAACCATGAAAAATTTATAAAACAAGTTCCTGAGCATATTCAAAAGATCGAGTATTCGATACTGGCTTGGTTACATGAACTGCAATTAGCACCAAACGCAGTGAAAAATGATAAAGGCATAAAACCTGTAATATCAACAAAGGCACCATATGAACTGCAAATCCCCAAACCCGATGTATCAACGTCAAGAACTGACTTACTGATCACCAGCAAATTAGACGGCATTCCATTAACAAAATTAAGTCTGGCATCTCGTTTTTCTTTGATATGTAAATCATTGGCATATCTACATCAATTGATTGAAGTAACTCAATTACCGAGCATTATTGTACGCTCGCTAGATCATGAACTACCGATTAATAGTAATGATGTAGAGTCGTGTTATTTAGCGCAATTTAATCAAGCCAAAGCTAAAATAGATGAGAATCTATCTATATTGGGCTTGGTGCATGGAGATCTTTCCTCTGGGAATATTTTAGTCACAGATTCAACTATTGGTATTATTGATTGGGAATATGCCAATGTCAGAGATTGTCGATGGGATTTAGCAACTGTTGCAGTTGAGTTTGAACTGAATTCAGGTGAATTTAATAAGTTATGTGATCTTTATTTAAAGCAAAGGGGATTGCATGAGGATAGCTTTATTGATGTAGCAAAGAGTTGGGCTGTCGTTTATGCAGTAACCTGTTTATCGTGGGCTAAAAAAAATAACCAAAAAACAAACAGGTATCTGCAATTTTTAGGACAGTTTGAAAATTAAAGACCGCCTAAACGTAATGCGATTTCTTTATATTTTTCAACGTCAGCTTTATCAAATAAAGGCTTTCCATCAGGATCTTTATCTGCTGCATTTAACAAATGTTCGCGCTCTAAACGGTTAACTCGAACGTCTTTCACACCTAAAAATTCAGCAACTTCATCAACGGTCATTAGTGACATATATCTTCTCCAAAAAAAATTAGATAATAGGTAATTAAAGTAAAAACACAGAAATTACTAGTTTAAATTACTCTTATACTAAGCCATATATTGGGAATTTGAAAAGATAAAAGTAAATTTATTATAAAAACAGTGGGTAATTATTTATATAGTCGATGTACCTTACTATTTGGTATCGGGCTACAGCAGGCGGATATAATGATTCTATAGGAAAAAGTTATTTATTATGAGGTAGTAAATAATATTTTTATTGATTAGAATGCTCGCGCTTAAGTAATTGTTTAAAGCTATTTGCGCTCTCGTGGTGAAGTGGATCTCACGCGTCCCTCCGGAGGATGAGTCGCAGGTTCGATTCCTGCCGAGAGCGCCATATTAAATAGGCTGAATAATTAAAAAGGTCGAGTAAATGCGACGCCAAAAACTAAAGCTTCTTCTCCATCAACGAAATCTACCGCTACCGTTGGCGCGATACCAAAACGCTCAACATGAAAATCGTAACCTGCACTAACGCGATATAAGTTTTCAGTATGTGGGTGATAACCTCCAACTCTTTCTTGACCTAAGCCCAAGCCTAAACGAACGTTGTTATTAGGATGATAAAACGCTGAAATCAGAGATACGCTAACACCTTCACCGTGGTGAGCTTCGCTGGTTTTCTCGTAGACTGCACCAACACCCCATTGATGATCAATTTTATATTCGTACTCTAGACCAAAGGTGATTTCTGTTTCACTATCAAAATGGGTAGCTCCGATAAAAATACCTGGAATATGTTTCACTTCGTCGCTAGCTTGAACGTTAGCAGCTAGTGGCATAAGTAAAAGGGAAATGATGCCTAAGGTTTTATTTTTCATTTATTTACTCGTTAAAATAATGTTTAGTTAAGTACCCAATAAAATGTTTATTATTTATTTAAACTGAATAGTGAAATACTTTATTGCTCATATCCTTGTATAGAAGAGCTAGCGTTTATTGTCAAATGGTAAAATTGAAATTCAGCGCTATCTATAGATTATTTATTGTTCACACGTCCTCTGTTTAAAAGGGTGCTTGTGAATAAAATTACATGGCAAGATGCCTTTCTCAAAGCGGTTTGCACTTATAGATTCAATACTTATTACTAAAAAGAGAAGCGTAAATGAAAGCATTTATTACTGGCGGCACTGGTTTTTTAGGTTTAAATGTCATTAAGCAATTACTTGATAATGATTGGCAAGTTATCGTTATGCATAGGAAAAACTCTAATGTGGCAGATTTAGCAAAGTTAAATGTGACATTAGTTGAAGGTAGTTTGACAGATATACATGATCTGCACTCGATCGTACCGGATGACTTAGACGTAATTTTTCATATTGCAGGTGATACCAATTTGTGGCGTTGTCATGACGAAAGGCAGTTTCAGACGAATGTTGTCGGTACACAAAACTTGGTAGACGTTGCACTAGAGAAAAAAGTTAAACGCTTTATACATACATCGTCTATATCTGCTTATGGCTTTCACGACACAATTATCACCGAACAAGATGAAAGTACTGCTATGTATAGTGGCGTTAACTATTTAAAGACTAAATTCTTGGGTGAAAAAGTGGTAAAAGATGCCGTTAAGTTCCGAGGGTTAGATGCTGTTGTGTTAAACCCTTGTGCAATTATTGGTGCGTACGATAGACATAATTGGTCGCAATTATTCACTATGATTCAAAATGGTAGCTTGCCTGGCATACCTCCAGGAGAAGGTTCTTATTGTCATGTAAATGAGGTAGCTGCTGCACATATTAGTGCATTTGAAAAAGGCAAAAGTGGTGAAAATTATATATTGGCGGGAACGGACTGTGCATTTTTAGAAGTGGTGACAAAAATTGGTAAGTTATTGGACAAACCAACTGCAGATAAGACTATCCCAAAATGGATATTACAAATAGTGGGTTATATTTCATATTGGACGTCTTTATTAACAAAAAAAGAACCAAACATGACGCCAGAAAAAGCCACTATGGTGTCAAAACGAGTAGTAGCTTCAAGCAATAAAGCAGTCAATGAACTAGATTATGTCGATAACATCTCTATTGATGTCATGTTAGAAGATTGTTATGTGTGGATGAAGTCTGAACACCTGCTTTAAGTTTTGGTTATAAATCGTTAGCCGCCATAATGCCCCGGACAAAATGATGATTAGCTCATTGACTTAAGTGTGCTAACAGCCTGTCCATAGCTCGGTAGTTTAAGGCTTCCGTTAAATGACCTCGATTAATATCCGGGCATAGTTGTAAATCAGCTATCGTACGGGCGACTTTTAGTATCTTGTGATACGCCCGTATCGACATTTTTAATTGATGAATTGTGTGCTCTAGGAATATTTGATCTTCTTTAAGCAGTACACAATATTGTGCGACTTCTTTACTGGTTAATAGTGCGTTCGGTTTGCCAGCCCTAGATAGCATAATATCCCTAGCCTGATTTACTCTTTGTTTAACAACTGCAGACGTTTCTCTATTTGCCGTTGTATCTTGGGTTAATGCTCCTTTGGGTAATGCAGGGACATCAATTTGAATATCAATTCTGTCTAATAAAGGCCCCGATATTTTATTCAGATACTTTAAGACCTGATCCGATGTACATCTACCGTCATTGTGATGACCTGTTGGGCTTGGATTTAATGCTCCAACAAATTGAAAGCGTGCTGGAAAGTCAGCTTGCTGAGTGGCTCGGGAAATCGTGATTTCTCCAGTTTCCATCGGCTCGCGTAATACATCTAACACCTTACGGTCGAACTCTGGCAGTTCATCCAAAAACAATACTCCATTGTGCGATAAGGAAATTTCACCAGGTTTGGGTACGCTACCTCCTCCAACTAAAGCAACACCAGATGCAGTATGATGAGGGTTACGGAAAGGGCGGGTTCGCCATTGAGTAAAGTCGAACGGCTTACCGCTTATTGAATGTATCGCGGCGGTTTGTAAGGCCTCCTCTATGGACATCGCGGGAAGAATGCTAGCAAGTCTCGACGCCAACATCGATTTTCCTGTGCCTGGAGGACCTAAAAATAATAAATTATGTTGGCCTGCGGCAGCAATTTCTAATGCACGTTTTGCCATTACCTGACCAATAACATCGCTTAAGTCATTTTGACTGCTCACTTCTTCAGTAATGACATTATGGATTGGAGTGGTAAACGTTAGGCTCTGCTGGCCTGTTAAGTGGTGGAAAACTGACATTAAGGTTGTCGCTTCTAGCATTTCAGTGGTTTCAACTAAACCTGCTTGTATGATATTGGCTTTCGGTAAAATACATATACGATTAGCATTTCCACAAGCAATGGTGGTGGGGATCTCCCCGATAATGGCTCGAACGTCACCATTTAACCCCAGTTCGCCATAAAACTCATATTGAGCTAACTTATCAACAGGTACTTGTGCAGAGGCAGCCAAAATCCCTACCGCTATGGCTAAATCAAAGCGCGCGCCTTCTTTTGGTATGTCAGCGGGTGATAAGTTTACGGTTAATCTTGTTTGTGGAAATTGAAAGTCGCTATTTATTAATGCACTACGTACTCTATCTCTAGATTCGCGTACACTGGCATCAGGCAAACCGACAATTTGAAATGAAGGCAAGCCATTTGATATATGAACTTCTATTGTGACCAGAGGTGCATCAATACCAACTCTAGCCCGGCTGTAAACAGTAGCGAATGACATTAGCACTCCAATTTCCCTATTATAAGAACAAATATAGTTTCAATTTATAAATATTCAATATTGTTTAATACGGGAAGTTGAAAATAATTAGCGTAAGTTCTTTCATTTTTAATAAAAAGTTAATACACTCACTGGTAAGACATCAGACCAGTTAGTATTTTATATGTACTATATTTATCGGATCTGCTACCAAATGAATTCATTTGGTCAATTATAAAAACAGAATACAATAGGGGCAAGACATGAGCTTAAGAACGTCATTTAGAAAAATTCTACCTGAAATTTCTCGTACCGAGCAAGAAGCATTAGATGCTGGAGATACTTGGCTTGAAGCTTCAATTTATCAAGGTAAGCCAGATTTTAACGCTTTGTTACAGACTGCCCCTTCGAAATTAACGGAGCGTGAGCAAGCGTTCATCGACGGTCCATTAGAAGAATTATTAGAGATGTTGGATGATGTAGAAATACACAACAATATCCATATTCCACCACGTATTTTACAGCACTTAAAAGATCATAAGTTTTTCGCGTTTATCATTCCTCAGGAATTTGGCGGTTTAGAATTTAGTGCTTATGCAAGTTCTACTATTGTTGCGAGAATCTCAACAAAAAGTAACCCAATTGCAACAACGGTTATGGTTCCAAATTCATTAGGGCCAGGCGAGTTATTAGCGCACTTTGGTACTGATGAACAAAAACAACATTACTTACCGCGTTTATCTGACGGTTTAGAAATTCCATGTTTTGCACTAACTAGCCCAGAAGCTGGTTCAGATGCTGGTGGTATTCCAGATACAGCAATTGTTACTAAAGGCATGTATAACGGCGAAGAAGTTGTCGGCTTACGTTGTACTTGGGACAAACGTTATATTACGTTAGCGCCAATCGCGACTGTACTTGGTCTTGCTGTTAAAGCATTTGACCCAGACAACTTGTTAGGTGACGAAGTAGATTTAGGTATTACATGTTTATTATTACCTACAGATTATGAAGGTGTAGAAACTGGTAACCGTCATAACCCGTTAGGCGTTAAATTTTACAACGGTACTACACGTGGTACAGATGTATTCGTACCAATGGATTTTGTTATTGGTGGACAGAAAAACATCGGTAAAGGCTGGCAAATGCTAGTGGCTTGTTTAGGTGCTGGACGTGGTGTTTCATTACCTGCAAACGGTTGTGCTACAGGTCACGCAGCTCTTAAATCAACATCTGAATATGCTGCGATTCGTGAGCAATTTGGTATGCCGATTGGTAAGTTTGAAGGTATTCAAGAGCAACTAGCATTAATTGGTGGCTTAACATACAACTTAGAGTCAATGCGTCATCTAGTTCTTAATTCTTTAGATGCAGGTTTAAAACCATCAGTTATTACTGCAATGGCTAAATACCACATGACTGAAATGGGGCGTGATTGTCTTGAAGCTGGTATGGATGTGCAAGCTGGTAAAGGTATCCAAATGGGTCCTAACAATGTACTAGCAAGTGCTTACTTTGCAACGCCAATTGGTATTACAGTTGAAGGTGCAAACATCTTAACTCGTAACTTAATGATCTTTGGTCAAGGTGCAACTCGTTGTCACCCATATGTTCAAGACTTAATTTCTGTCATCCACTCTGAAGATAAAGCAGCGGATAAAGAATTTAACAAGTTAATGAGAAAGACGATTGGTTACAGTACTAAAAACTTCCTTCGTGGTTTTGCAACAGCTTACTTACCAGGTTTTGGCCGTGGTAAAAATGCAGAGCCTATGGTTAAGAAATTTGAAAAACAAATTAATCGTTTGTCTTCAGCATTAGCTGTTCAAGCTGACTTTGCATTATTAGTTCTTGGCGGCGATTTAAAACGTAAAGAAATGCTATCTGCTCGTTTAGGTGACGTAATGAGTTACTTATTCATGGCAATGGGTAACATTAAGTTTTACTTACAAAGTGATTGTCGTGAAGAGTTAAAACCATATTTCAATTACGGTACTTCTTTGGCATTAAAACAAGCTGAAGATGCATTGTTTGCGTACACAGATAACTTCCCTAATAGATTAGTTTCTGGTTTCTTAGGCGCAAGTTTAGCTATGCCGTTTATCAAACGTTCAAAAATATCTGACAAAATGATAACTGACCTTGCTGAAGCAACATTAAAAGATGATGCAGCTAAGAAAACATTAACATCTTTAGTTAGTATGGTTGGTCGTGATGGCTTTACTGTATTAGAAGATGCTTACAAGGCTAAGTTAGATGTATTGCCATTGTTAGATGCAATGAAAGCAGCAACTCGCTCAGGTAAAATTGATAAGCAGTTAAGATTTGCTCAATTAGTTGACGTAGCTCTAGAAGCTGGTGTGATCACTGCAGATGATAAAGAAAAATTAACGGCTTACGATACTAAACGTAAACTAGCTATCGCTGTTGATGAGTACACATTTGATATGGAATTACTGACTAACATTGATGCTAAATAATCAATATTAATTAAGTTAATTTGAAATAAAAAAAGACGCTTTTAAAGCGTCTTTTTTATTGCCTGAAATAAGTCGTGAGCCGTAAGTCGTAAGACGTAAGCTGTAAGCTGTAAGCTGTAAGTAGTAAGAATGATGTGACCTCGTAAAAGTAGACACGGGGTTAATTTAATTCTTCATATTGCATGGGACTCATATACCCTAGAGTGCCATGCCTTCTTACTGAGTTGTAATATTTTTCAATATAAAAACGACTTTGTACAGTCATTTCATTTCGACTCAATTGAGTTAAGTTATGCATCCATTCTTTTTTATATTGGGCAAAGAAGCTTTCTGAGCATGCATTATCCCAACAATTTCCTTTTCTAGACATGCTAATTGTCACGCCTCTCTTATTCAGCCAGCGGATTGTATCTTTTGCCCTGTACTGACATCCTTGGTCTGAATGAAACAATAAATTATCGCCATCTGGCTTACGAGCTTCCCATGCTTTCTTTAACGTCTTAATAACTAAAGAGGCATTGTTTATTCTACTCGTTGCCCAACCTACCACTTTACGTGAGTACAAGTCGAGAATGACACACAAGTACTGCCAGCCTTCATTACAACGAACTTGAGTGATGTCTGAAGCCCACACCTTGTTTGCTTCTTTCACATCAAACTGGCGTTGTAGTATATGAGTCGTCGGAATAAATGTTGACTCTTTAGCTGCCTTATTCATTCTGTGTTTTCCCGCGACTGAGCGATAACCCATACACTGTAGCAAGCGTTGTACTTTGCCTTGACTGCAATCAAAACCATGAGATACAGCTGCATCCCATAGTTTTCTATAACCTGGAATGCAATGCTCTTTATCACTAACGCGCTTTAGAAAGTCCCTCAGTAATGTGTTTTTATCTGCATGTTTACTGGGTGTTTGTTGGCACCATTTATAATATCCAGCTCTGGAAACACCCAGCCATTTACACATTTTATTAACGGGCTGTTTTGTATTCGCGTGTTTATTTATATACGCGAACCTTATTCTTTTAGCTTGTCGAAGTAGGCCTTCGCCTTTTTTAACACATCATTCTCCAATTGAGCCTCCTCAAGTTGCTTTTCGAGTTTACGTACTTGGCGCTCTAAATCAGTATAAGACTTATCTGGACCTGCATTCTTAATTGGCTTGTTTGTGTGTTTTTTAGAGGTCATTTGGTTTCTCCACCTTGATAGGGTTGCTGGATGTATTCCTAGCTTTAATGCCGTCATATTAACGGTATCTGGAGAGTCTAGCGATTGTTGAACGGCTTTTATTTTAAACTCTATGGAGTGCTTACGTCTGAATTCGATTTTCATGACACCTTATTCCTAAAAATAGGTGTCTACTTTTGTGGAGTCATATCAGAAGTTCGTAAAAGTAGACTCTAACTTAATTTCAGGCGCGTATATGATACGGTTAGTTGAGGGGCAATAACATATGCGTAATCCACTATGAGTCTGATAAAAAAGCAAAAAAAAACCGTAACATAAGTTACGGTTTAATTGTTTTACAAACCTAGCTCTTAACAAGCTCAGTTGTTTGTTAAATTGGATTATTTACCAGTTTGTCCAAACGTTTTACCAAAGAAGCTATCTTCTAACCAGTAAGGACGCTCGTCTTGATTTGCTATTGTTAAACCAATGCGGATATTAACGTCGGCGAATACTTTCGCTGCATCATAGTTAATTGGTAAATCTAGAGAGTCAGATGGTTTATGGTAATGTTTGGCAAAAAACTCACCCCAAACTTTACCGCCGTCTTCGCCTTCTGTTTTTGACGTGAAGCCCGTCATTAAGAATACAGCTGGAATGCCTTTCTTAACAAAATTGTAATGATCTGAACGAGTGAATATAGCCTGTTCTGGCATAGGATCTGGGCTTAAGCCAATACCTAATTCACCAGCTGCTTTTTCAACAACAGCACCTAAAGAGCTATGGTTCGCACCAAATGCAATTACGTCAGCAAAATCGTATAACAATACCGGCATATCTAAGTTTACGTTGGCGATCATTGACGTTAATGGAACGGTAGGGTTATTGGCAAAGTAACTTGCGCCTAATAAACCTTTTTCTTCACCGGTAACAACCGTGAATAAAATAGAACGACGTGGACGTTCAGAGTTTGCTAATACACGTGCAGTTTCTAGTAATACTGAAACACCAGAAGCATTATCCATAGCACCGTTATTAATACGGTCTTTTGTTGTAACGTCTTTTGCTAAACCTATGTGATCAAGGTGAGCTGTAAATACAACATACTCATCTTTTAATACAGGATCTGAACCCGGTAAAATTGCCACTACATTTGGCGATGTTATTTTTTCATGGCGAGATTTCGATGCAAGTTCAATACTTGTATTTAAGTCAAAACCTTTGATTTCTTTATCTTCATTATCTAAAACAAAAATATCTTCTAAAGCGGTTGGAGCGTTAGCAAATAGCTTTTTACCAGCGTCGATATTTAAATATGCGGCACCTTTAAATTGTTTTTGTACGCCAAATGGGGTGTCTTCTTCATCTAACCAGCGAAGACTTGGTGCGCCTAAGTAGTTAAGCGATGTTGTATATGAACGAACTTTTTCTCTTTTTGGTGTGTGTAATGTTACAAAGCCAATCGCGCCATGTTTAGCCGCATTTGCAGATTTAACTTTACCCGATCCTAAATGAGCACCTTCTTCAGATGGCCATGCTTTTGGACGACCCGTTAAAGCAACAACAATCTTGCCCTCAACATCTAAGCCGGCATAATCGTCATAGTTATAATCTTCAGCAATTAAGCCATAACCAACAAAAACCACTTCCGCTTTTACACTTGACTCAGTAGATGATGTATTTGCACCCATCATATAATCTTGTGGGTATTTTAATTCGATGGCTTTAGCACCAGAGCCAATTTTAACAACTGTGCTGTTTTGATTTAAAAATGCACGTCTAAATGGAACACGCTGCATGTATCCGTCTGTTCCTGCAGGCACTAAACCAATTTTTTTAAATTCTGAAGCGACATAATTCGCAGCTATTTCGTAACCTTGGCTGCCTGTATCTCGGCCTTCTAACTGATCGTCAGCAAGAAATTCTAAGTGAGCTTGTATGCGTGCTTTTTCAACGCTAGCCGTATTTGTTTGTTCAGAACATGCTGCGAGTACAGTTACAAATGATGCAACTAACGCAGTTAGACTAAATTGTTTAATTAATTTCATATTATTGTTTTAGTAACCTTATCTATTTGGACGTGTTTCGATTCTACATGAATTGGCTTTATAGGTGATAAAAATTTATATTGGAAGTCAAAGATAAACAGACCCTAGTTAAAATCAGTTATCGCAATTTAAAGGTTAGCCAATGAAATTATTACTTAATTTAATCTACAGTTTAATGTTGGGTTTGATAGTCAGTACACACTCAGTCGCATCTGAAAAAAAAGCCGTTGAGTTTGAATTACCTTATTTATTATCTGAGTCACAATCCGCTATAAAATTGGCGTTGAATGATTATAAGGGCAAGGTTGTTTATTTAGATTTTTGGGCAAGCTGGTGTAAACCCTGTAAAAAGTCTTTTCCTGTGCTGAATGACTTCCATAATAAATATCAAGCTCAAGATTTTGTCGTAATCGCAATTAATTTGGACGAAAATAAACACAATGCTTTAGCGTTTTTAAAGGCGCATTCTGTGGATTACGCTGTTTTGTATGATCAAGGTGCGATTGTGGCTGAAAAATATGATGTACAAGCTATGCCGTCCTCTTTCTTCATTGATAAGAAAGGTGTTATACGTTTTGCACATCAAGGTTATGTGGAGTCAGATAATGCAAAAATACAAAAAGTTATTGAGATGCTAGTTAATGAGGATTAGAACGTATGGAGAAAGGCCTGAGCGTTAATTATTTTAATGGGAAAGAAAAAGGTAACCATGGTCAAACTCAGGTTACCTTATTGCATGTAGTGCTATCTAGTTAATAAATTAGGCTTAACCAGTTAATTTATGGAGTCACTTTGCTCGGCAGAATCTTTAAACAAGGCTTCTACATCTACCGCATCAAAATGATAATCGGTTAAGCAGAACTGACATGTTATCTCTATATCACCACGTTCTTCGATTAATGCCATTGCATCATCAAAACTTAGTTTTAATATAGCACCAGATGTTTTCTCACGAGAACAGCCACATTCATAAGTGATCTCTTGAGGTTCAAATAACACTGGATTATCTTCATGGTACAACCTAGTTAATACTTCTTTTGCTGGAAGATTTAATAACTCTTCATTTTTAATCGTGTTAGTTAATGCTTCTAAGTGAGTAAAGTCGTCGTTGGCTTTTGCTTCAACAGGTAGAATTTGTAATAACATACCCGCCGATTTTCCATTGTGCTCAGACGTATCGGTTGCCAACCAAACTCGAGTTCGTAATTGCTCAGAGTTTTTAAAGTAATCTTCAATACATAAGGCTAACGAGTCTTTATCTAATGCCGCAACACCTTGATAACGTTCACCTTGATCTGGTGCAATTGTGATCACCATGTAACCAGAACCAATCAGCTCAGGAATAGTGCCTGGCTTAATATCGTCTTTGAATTTAGCGGTGGCACGCATTTGCTGTTTGTTATTACCATTCACCACCGCATAACTAAGTGGGCCATCACCTTGAAGTTGAATGTTAATATCACCTTCAAATTTAATGGTAGCAGTTAACAAACTCGTGATAGCTAGCAACTCACCTAAGATTTGTTTTACGATATCTGGGTATTGGTGGTTTTCTAACATAGCGTTATAGCTGTGACTCATTTGCACAATTTCGCCACGAACGTGACGTTGTTCAAAAATGTATCTGTGTAATAAGTCTGGTGTGTTTTTATCAGTCATATGGTGTTGTTACTCAAAGTTGTCGGTATTTTTAAAATTGATTAAGGTTCTGCGTTGTTTTTTATCTGGTTTTCTATCTGGTCTTGGTGAAAAAGCGATACTTTGCTCGCGGGCAAGTTGATCGCTTTGTCGTAATTTTAGGCTCTCTTCAGTTTCTTCGTATAACGTTTGGGCTATTTCAAACTTCTGTCGTTTGGACGATATTATCTTCACGATGACGGTTTTAGCATCGTAACCTTGGCGTAATTTTACGCTAGCGCCTACATCTACAAGTTTTGATGCTTTACATCTTTGACCATTATAATGAACTTTACCGCCATTGATCATGTCAGTAGCAGTGGAACGTGTTTTATAAAATCGAGCGGCCCATAGCCATTTATCTAAGCGTACTTTGGTTTCTGACATTGTAGTTATAAAGTATCCCAAGAATATGTGTTAAAAAGCGACGATAATTTAGCATTAATAGTGATTTTTAGCCACGTGTAGGGGTATACTAAACGGTCAAGCTCTTAATTTAAAATGGAATTAAGATTATTATCGTTAATGGCGCAATAAAACCTTAATAATAAACTGATATATTGGAGTACCTAAATTAATGGAGTCGTCTCGCTTGTTTGAGCAACTCAATACCTTTGCTGGTAAGTTACCGCATCAGCAATTGAGTAAAATAGTCACAGTCACTTTGTTGATTTATTGTGCATATTTATCTGCTGACTTAATTTGGAAACTTGCACCAACATCATCTGAGTATGGCAGAGTCACAATTAGCGCGTCATCTATGACTCAAGGTAGTAGCGCGACAAGTAATAAGGTAGATCTTAGTGATTTATTAAGTATTAACTTGTTTGGTGATTTAAAGAAAAAAGCCGTTATTAAACCTCAACAAAAAACAGACCAGCCAGCTCCAAGAACCCGCTTAAACGTCACCTTAACAGGCTTAGTCGCTGACAGTTCAGATACAACCTCAAAAACCAGCGTTGCAATTATAGAAAGCGCAGGAAAGCAAGATACTTACGGGATAGATGAAAAAATCCATGGCACTCCTGCATCGGTACATGAAATACGAATAGACCGAGTTATTTTGTTTGTTTCTGGTCGGTTTGAAACCTTAATGTTAGATGGTATTGAATATTCAACCTCTGTACCTGGCTCTGAAAATAAAGTAGACCGTGATGAGCAAACGGTTGATCAAGAGATTAATCCGGTAAAAGATGACAAGCCGTTAAAAAAAGAACGACTTGATAAACGCGAAAATCTCGAACTTTCTCGTTCTTTGCGAGCGCAAAGAGAAACGTTATTTGATGATCCTAAAAAGTTACTCGATGTAATTCGGATTAGACCATATAGAAAAAGTGGTGAGTTAAAAGGTTATAAACTTTCACCTGGTAAAGATGGAAAGCTATTCACCGAAGTTGGATTAAAACGTAATGATTTAGCTACAAGCATCAATGGTTACGACTTAACAGATATGCAACAAGCATTGAGTGTTATGAAAGAATTACGTTCAATGACAGAAGCAACAATAACTGTCGTTAGAAACGATACCTCAATCGATATTATTTTGGCACTTTAGTCCCTGGAGTTTGTTTTAATGGGTTTGTTTACAACATCAATAAATACATTAACGATTAAGTTTGTTAAATCAATTAGGGTAACAGCGTTATCGACATCGATAACTATGTTGGCTCTATCTACTTTGTGGGTATCTCAACCTGCTTACGCAACACAATATTCTCCTAATTTTAAAGGCACTGATATTAATGAATTCATTAATATTGTTGGCAAAATTTTAAAGAAAACTATCATTATTGACCCAACGGTTAGAGGTAAAGTAAACGTTCGTTCATATGATTTATTGTCAGAAAAGCAATACTATCAATTCTTCTTGAATGTATTAGAAGTCTACGGATATGCCGTTGTGGATATGGGCAACGGTATCCTTAAAGTAGTTAAAGCTAAAGATGCAAAGAACTCTGCAATTCCAGTAGTTGGTGATGATGCGCCAGGTGTTGGTGATGAAATGGTTACCCGCGTAGTTGAAGTTAAAAATGTATCTGTGCGTGAATTATCTCCGTTACTACGCCAATTTAGTAATCAGTCTGGCTCAGGTCATGTTGTGCATTATGACCCATCAAATGTGATCATGATGACAGGTTCTGCCGCAACGGTTAATCGTTTGGTTGATATTATTAATCGTGTTGATAGGGCTGGTGATTTAAAAGTCGAAATCGTTAAATTGCAATTTGCATCAGCCAGTGAAATCGTTCGTATTTTGGAAAGTATTTACAGTGCCAAAGGCAATAAAGACCAACCAGAATTTTTAATTCCTAAAATCGTATCTGACGATAGAACCAATAGCGTTATTGTTAGTGGTGAGCCTCAAGCCCGTAGTCGTGTTATTAAACTAATTGAGCGTTTGGATGCGGAGTTAGAAAGCGCAGGTAATACTCGAGTTCACTATTTGAAATACGCCAAAGCGGAAGAAATTGTTAAAGTCTTAACTGGCGTATCAGACTCCTTAGCCGCAGATGCTAAAGGTGGGACGTCAACTAAAACCTCATCGCGCAGCCAAAAACGTGATTATTCTATTCAAGCACACGCTGACTCTAACTCGTTAGTTATTAACGCAGAGCCTGACATGATGCGTTCTTTAGAGCAGATTATTCGCCAACTCGATATCCGCCGCCAACAGGTGCTAGTTGAAGCCATCATAGTAGAAGTTTATGAAAGCGAAGGTATTAATTTAGGTGTCCAGTGGGGCAGTGAAGACCTAGGTTTTACTCAGTTTAATAACGGTGCAGTTACTCCAGTATCCTCTATAGCAGGAGCTGCTTACAATGCAAGAGATACTACTACGCAAAGTATTGTTAATGGTTTTGATGATGATGGAAATACGACTCAAAATGTAGTTGAATCAACAACTGAAGGCGATTACACAACACTCGCATCGGTATTAAGTGGTATGAGTGGATTTGCTACTGGCATTATTAAAGACGGTTGGGGCGCAGTTATTCAAGCCGTGAGCAATGATACAAATTCTAATGTTTTAGCAACACCATCAATAACCACATTGGATAATGAAGAAGCTTCTATTTTAGTCGGTTCAGAAGTACCAATTCTTACAGGGTCTTCCGTTGGTAGTGATAATTCAAACCCATTTCAGACAGTTGAACGTACTGAAGTTGGTATTAAATTAAGCGTAACGCCACAAATAAACGAAGGCTCAGCGGTTCAGCTGCTTATCGAGCAAGAAGTTTCAAGTATCAGTGGCGCAACCGGTGTCGATTTAGGTATTAATAAACGTTCGATTAAAACCACAGTATTAGCTGAAGATGGTGCCACTATTGTTATCGGTGGTTTGATTGATGAAGACGTGCAAGAAAGTGTATCCAAAGTACCACTTCTTGGCGATATTCCTTACCTAGGCCATTTATTTAAATCAACCAGTACCACTAAACGTAAACGTAACTTAATGGTATTTATCCGAGCTGTGATCATTCGAGAAAATGACACTTTAGTTGGTGAAAGTCGTCGTAAATATAATTACATCCGTGCTGAGCAGTTAAAGAGTGATGATGACGGTATAGCATTAATGCCATTTACCAGTCAGCCTGTATTAAAAAAATGGGATGAGACAATAGCCTTACCGCCGTCGTTTGAAGAATATTTAAATGAAAAACAACCTGATACGTTACAGAAATTACAAGGAACAGAGGCAACAGATAAAAAGTCAGATGAACTAGATAATGAGAGCAAGGGTAATAACTAATGTCAGAATTAGTTGCAGAAAAACTAGCTGTTTTATCTCATGACGATGAAATGGACCCGTCTATCAAACGTCTGCCTTTTGGTTTTGCTCAGCGTTTTGGTATCTTAATATCTTATCAACAAGATAAACCACGAATGCTTATTAAGGCCTCTACTCCTATGTATGCCTTAATTGAAGTCCGTCGATTTCTTGGTTTTGTGTTACCAACATCAACAATTCCAGATAACGAGTTTGATACTGAACTTGAACAAAGTTATCAAAGAAACGCCTCTGAAACTCAACAGTTAATGGAAGACATAGGTAATGAAGTCGACTTGTTTTCTATTGCCGAAGAAATGCCTGGCACAGAAGACCTGTTAGAGAGCGAAGACGACGCACCCATTATAAAATTAATCAATGCAACATTGTCAGAAGCTATTAAAGAAGGCGCGTCAGATATTCATATCGAGACGTTTGAAAAACAGTTGGTTATTCGTTTCCGTGTTGACGGAGTATTGCGTGAAGTATTGTCGCCAAATCGTAAATTGTCGTCTTTATTAGTTTCCAGAATTAAAGTTATGGCAAAGTTAGACATAGCTGAGAAACGTATCCCTCAAGATGGTCGTATATCATTACGTATAGCAGGTCGTGCCATTGATGTACGTGTTTCAACTATGCCATCTTCTTATGGCGAGCGTGTGGTAATGCGTTTGTTGGATAAAAATAACGCTAAATTAGATTTAGTTGACTTAGGTATGACACCGTCTAATCAACAACAATTTGCTGAATTATTACGTAAGCCGCACGGTATTATTTTGGTTACCGGACCAACTGGTTCTGGTAAAAGTACCACCTTGTATGCCGGCTTAACTAATATTAATAGTAAAGACCGCAACATATTAACCGTTGAAGATCCGGTTGAGTATGAATTAGCGGGCGTTGGTCAAACTCAAGTTAATACCAAGGTTGATATGACGTTTGCTCGTGGATTAAGAGCAATATTACGTCAAGATCCAGATGTCGTCATGATAGGTGAAATCCGAGATTTAGAAACCGCAGAAATTGCAGTACAAGCTAGTTTAACGGGTCACTTAGTTATCTCAACTTTACATACAAATACTGCATCCGGTGCAATCACTCGTATGGAAGATATGGGCATTGAGCCGTTTTTATTATCATCAAGCTTGTTAGCGGTTATCTCACAACGATTAGTTCGAACGTTATGTACCCATTGTAAAATTGATTATTCACCAGATGCAGCCGAAAAAGAAATGCTTGGCTTAGCACCTGACGATACTCGTACCATTTATCACCCTAAAGGTTGTGATCAATGTAACTTCACCGGTTACCGTGGTCGTGTTGGAATTCACGAACTCTTAACGGTTGATGAAGCAATACGTGAAAATATTCATACCGGCAAAGGTGAACAAGCCATTGAGAAATATGTGCGTCAGCGTGCACCAGGTATTAGAGATGATGGTATAGGTAAAGTATTGGCTGGGATCACAACTCTGGAAGAAGTTTTGCGTGTTACCCGTGAGGACAGCTAATGGCTGCATTTGAATACAAAGCACTGGATAGCAAAGGCAAAACTAAAAAAGGCATGTTAGAGGCGGACAACGCGAAACAAGTCAGACAGCAACTCAGAGATAAAGGGTTAATCCCAATCGATGTGAGTCAGTCCAGTCAAAAAGAAAAACAAGCAGAAGCGGGCATATCACTTTTTCAAGCTAAGATATCCGCGTCAGATTTAGCGCTAGTTACGCGTCAATTAGCTACGCTAGTTGGTTCTGCATTAACGATAGAATCTGCACTACTAGCCGTAGCTGAACAATGCGATAAACCAAGATTAAAACGTACCGTGATGGCCATTCGCTCTAAAGTGGTTGAAGGTTATAGTCTTGCAGAAGGCATGCAGGAATTTCCGTATATATTTGATCACCTGTTCCGTTCTATGGTGGCCGCGGGTGAAAAGTCAGGGCATTTAGATGAAGTCCTAAACCGACTTGCTGATTACACAGAAAAACGCCAAGAGACTAAATCACAGTTAACCCAAGCCATGGTTTATCCAATTATGTTGACGGTATTTGCTATTGGCATAGTGACATTCTTGTTGGCATCGGTTGTACCGCAAATTGTTGGACAAGTATCAAAGTCCGGTCAGGAACTTCCTGGTAGTACTCAACTCTTACTAGCATTAAGTGACTTTATAATAAATTACGGTGTATTTTTAGCCATATTCATTTTGGCCGCTATTGTGGTGTTTCAACGAATGTTAAAACGACCAGATTTTCGACTGAAATTTGATAAAGTGTTATTAAAATTCCCTTTGATTGGTAAAGTGATTTTAGGGGTGAATACGGCTCGTTTTGCACGTACGTTAAGTATCTTAACGTCAAGTGCAGTACCCATTTTAGAAGGTATGAAAATATCTGGTGAAGTATTATCTAACGCGCATATTAAAAAAGCCGTATTGGAAGCGTCGGATAATGTGCGAGAAGGTGCCTCGTTAAAGAGCTCACTGGATCATTCAAAGACATTTCCACCTATGATGTTACATATGATAGGCAGTGGTGAGAAATCCGGAGAATTAGAGCAAATGTTAAAACGCTCTGCGGATAATCAGGACAACGAATTAGATGCAATAGTTAAGATAAGTTTGAGTCTATTAACCCCACTTATTGTTGCTGTTATGGCAGGTATGGTTATGTTTATTGTGATGGCCATTATGCAACCAATCATGCAGATGAATAATTTAGCGGGCATGTAAATCAATTTTAAATTTAGTAAAAATTACTAGAGTAACGGAGTAGAAAATGAGAAAAATTAGAACAGCTCAAAAAGGTTTTACCATATTAGAAGTAATGATCGTTATTGCTATTCTAGGCATGATGGCGTCATTAGTTGTTGGTAATTTAATGGATAGTGCGGACGAAGCTAAGGTTCAAAGTACAGCAATTGAAATTAAAAACTTAGAATCGATATTAGATTTATACAAATTAAAAGCCGGACAATACCCAACAACAGAGCAAGGTTTAGAAGCGCTTGTATCTGCACCAGAAATTGAACCTGTGCCACGTAATTATCCACAAAATGGTTTTCTAGATGAATTACCTCAAGACAAATGGGGCAACGATTACCAACTAATTAATCCAGGCGAAATGGGTAAATTTGATCTGTTCTCAGTTGGCCCAGATGGCGAAGCTGGAACAGAAGACGATATTGGTAACTGGAATGTAAAAGACTTTTTATAATAAGCCTTTATTACCGAACGTTTAAATACGCGATATAACGAGGTTTATTGGTTAAACCTCGTTTTTTTAGTATAGACATAGTCTCATCTGGTAAGGATTAACAAGTGAACAAACATAAAGGTTTTACTCTTTTTGAGTTGATGCTTGTGATCATGCTAATGGGGCTGTTGGTAAGTAGTGTTAAATTTCCAAGCTTAGGTCAAGAGCCGTTTGACCAAGTTGATCAGCAAAGTAAAAAGGTTGCTGCATTAATTAATCTAGCGTCCGAGTATGCAGTATTAAATAATGCCTTATTAGGTTTTTCTGTAACTGAATCAAGTTATATATTTCTGATGTTTGACGGTAAAAAGTGGAATCGAATAGAAGAAGCACCATTTACCGAAAACGAACTGGAACCAGACATTAAAATTGAATTAATGTTAGATGGTTTAGAATGGCAATCGCAAAACTTACTAAGTGCTGTGGAATGGATAGATGAAGAGGCATTAGAGCAATCTAGTGAGCAAACAGAAGAAGAGAAGAAATTGTCCTTTCCTCAAATCTTTATTTTATCGTCCGGCGAAGTTTCCCCATTCGATCTGAATATCAGTTATGACAATGGTTTTGATACACCTATTACCTTCAAAGTAAGAGGCGAGTTTGTTGCTCCTGTATTAGTTTTAGATCCTAAACAAATAGCTGAGCTATAACGTGAATGTAAACGTGAAAAAAAACATGCAAAACTCACCCCGCCTGCTTAAATCCAAAGGCTTTACGCTAATCGAGTTGTTATTGGCATTAGCTATTTTTGCTTACTCAGCCAGTTCAATTTTAGGTGTGGTAGGCACATCATCGCGTAATTTAGCTGAGATAGAACAAATCACATTTGCCTCTTGGGTCGCTAACGACAGATTAGTTGAATTACAAATAAGCGAGCAGTGGCCGCCAAAAGATAAAGCAAAAGGCGAACAAGAGCTCGCTGGAATGAAATGGTATTGGCAGCAGAAAGTTATAGCCACGGCCGACAAAGATTTAAGAGCCGTTACCGTTAACGTTTCTACAGAACAAAATGCAAAGTCTCCGTTATTTTCGTTAACCACCTATGTCACTTCAAATGCGCGTGAGAAATAATGATGACTTTATTGGCGCATAAATCTAAAAAGTCGGCTGGGTTTACACTCCTAGAAATGTTGGTGTCTCTGGCTATTTTTGCCATGTTAGGCGTAGCAATATATTCAGTAGTTAACACCACAGTGAATGGCCATGAGGCCGTGATAAATCAAAATAAACAATTAACTGATTTACAACGTGCTTTTATCATAATGGAAAATGATTTCACTCAATTAGCTCAACGTAAAGTAAGGCTCGGTGGAGAAAGCGCTGGTGAGTCATTTTTCCATGTTAGTGATTACTTATTTGACTCTGAAACCGTTGGCTTTGCTTTTGTCAGGGACGGCTGGACTAATCCAGCTATGGTGCTCGCAAGAAGTGAGTTACAACTGGTTGCTTACCGAGTAATAGAAAAAAGATTAGAGCGTTTATATTTTAACTTTGTTGATAATGAAGTCGGCACAGAGCCTAGAGTTCAAGTATTGATCAACGATATTGAGGCGCTAACGTTGTCGTATTTTATTGGCGATGATTGGAAAGACGAATTAAGCGAGAGTGAATTACCTTTAGCGATAAAACTAGAATTAGAGACTGACACCTTTGGCATTATTGAACGTAAATTTCTTATCATTCAAAAAACGATAACAGGTGGTTAGAATGATAATTAACCGTCGAAGATATAAACATTCGTTTAAAAGAAAACAACGCGGCGTTGCTTTAGTGTCAGTGTTATTAGCAATTGCCTTGTGCGTGATCTTAGCAACCGAAATATTAACGGAACAAAAATATCAGGTTCAGCGAGTACAAAATATATTGGAGCGTCAGCAAGCCTATTGGTATGCCATTAGTTCTGAAAATTTTGTAAAAGCATTATTAAAAAGAACCGCAACGGAAGACAAAGGTGTATTTAATTTAAATCAACCTTGGGCACTTGAAGGCATGAGTTTCCCGGTTGATAACGGTTTGATTGAAGGTGAAATAACCGACTTATCTTCATGTTTTAATTTAAACAGTTTGTATTATCCTGACATCCCAGATGACATAAAAAAACAACGCATTGATTTATTTGTTCGTTTTTTATCTGCTTTGGAAATTGAATCTGAGTCGAGTCATGAGGATTTAGCGGTAAACTTATATGACTGGTTAGACAAAGATGATTATCCATCCGGCGCAGTAGGTTACGACGGTGATATGTATACAGGGTTAACATTTCCATATTTGAGTGGCAATACCATGCTTGCCCATGAAAATGAATTAAGAGTGATTTACGGTTTTGATGTCGCCGTGATGACGCAGCTTATGGATAAAGTGTGCGTGATCCCAAACAGTGATCAATTAAAAGTTAATGTGAATACCGTGGATAGTGCAAATCCAGAATATTTGATGGCTATGTTAGATATCGAACGTGATAAAGTGGATGAAATATTATCAGCAAGACCAGAAGACGGCTTTGAAGATATAGATGCGTTTTTTGCCTTATCTCAGGTAAGTTCTTTAGCGAATTTAGCCAGCATAGATAAAAGCCAGTTTACCGTGAACAGTGACGTATTTAGATTGGTCACAAATGCCTATTTTAATGAGATTGAATTCAATTTAACGAGTGTGTTTCAATTAGACAACAAGTATAACGTGAACGTGATCACACGTCGTTTTGGAGGAAAAGTTGAGCGAGAAGCTAATACTGAGACTGAGTAGTCAGAACTCAAGCTCTATCCCTTGGTTGGTTTGGTCACAAGCCACAAAAGAAGTCATTGTATCTGGTGAGTTAGAGCATCAAGATAATTTATCTGTACTAACCGACTATGCTAAAGGCCGTCACGTAACTGTGTTGGTGGATAGCGCAGATGTTAGATTACACCGTCATATCATGCCAAGTAAGCCAACTCGTCAATTACTCAAAGCTTTGCCGTTTATGCTAGAAGATGAATTGGCAGAAGACATAGAAAAATTGCATTTTGCCATTGAACAAACCGGTTATGATAAAGAATTAGAAAAATACTGGGTTAATATCACGATAGTTAAACGAACATTATTGCAAAATTGGTTAGACCGATTAGCGCAAGCGAACATACAAATAAAAAGTATGTTGCCAGATGTTTTAACCTTACCAGATGTATCAGCGGAATCTGGTCAAAATAGTAAAACCATTTCAATACTTGGTTATGCCAATGGTTGGTTAATAAGAGAAGGCGCCTGGAGTGGTTGGTTTTTAACAGACTCTTGGTTGCCTTTGTATTTTCAAAAACTACTACCACAGAATAACAAAGCGGACGATGACAGTGCAGAAACTGCAATCACGCCAGATCAAATACAATTAAATTACTTTTCTCCACTTCCTGCGGAATTAACCGCTAATTTAATTGAGTCCGAACGCGTTAATTTAATTGCAGCTGAACCAGAACTACCTATGTTGTTATTGGCGCAACAAGCCGATAAATTAAAGTGGAGCTTGCTACAAGGTGATTTTGCACCGAAAAAAGCAATTAGTAAAAACTGGGCATTATGGCGTCCAGCAGCAGCTTTGTTATTAATAACCTTGTCTATCCAATTTGTGATGACCATAGCGAAATGGCAATCAGCGAGCAGTCAACTTGAAGTGGCTAAAGCGGAATTAGGCAATATGTATCAAGCCGCTTTTCCAAAAGAAAAATTAAGAATAAATATTCTGCGTACTCAGTTAAAACGTAAAGTGGCTGCCGTTGGTGGAACTGATAATAGAGAGCTTGGTGGCTTTACCGCATTTATGGCCAAACTTACGCCAACCTTTAAAAAACGACCAAACGTTAATGTCGACTCAATTCGATATGACGAAAAACGCGGTGAACTTAGGCTCAATGCAAGTGCTCCATCGTTTCAACAATTTGAACAGTTTAAAAATGATATTGAGAAGTTAGGTTTACAGGTCAAACAAGGTGCGGTTAATAACGAAGGCAATAAAGTTGAAGGCTCGTTAAGCATTCAGGAGGCCGAGTAAATATGGATAAGTTAAAACAAACATTAATCACTTGGTTTAGTGGTAAAACAGAAAGTGAACAAAGACTGATTAAAATTGCAGGTCCGGTATTTGTTCTATTTTTGTTGATCACTGTCGTCACTAAAATCAATACAGGCGTAACAAGTTCGCAGAAAAAACTTACTCAACAACTTGAGCTAAACCTATGGGCAAAGCAACAAATTGATATTATAAAGTCAGCGAATG
This sequence comes from Psychrosphaera saromensis, assembly GCF_002954545.1. Taxonomy (GTDB): domain Bacteria; phylum Pseudomonadota; class Gammaproteobacteria; order Enterobacterales; family Alteromonadaceae; genus Psychrosphaera; species Psychrosphaera saromensis. Next base: position 906,447 of record NZ_MSCH01000003.1, read on the forward strand.
CAAACGCAGGCACATCAGTTAATGAGCGTTCTATAACACAAATTATTAACTCAACGGCAAAACGCTTTGGGGTTGTGGTTGAACGAATTCAGCCACAAAAAACAGACATGGTGAAAGTTGGAATTAATGAAATTGGCTTTAATGACTTAATGCGTTGGTTAGTAGAATTACAAACTAAGCATAATATTAGTGCTCAAAATATTGATTTTTCTAAAGCCGATACTAACGGCATGGTGAAAGTTAGACGATTAGATTTAGGGCGCGAATAAATGAGTAAAGTTAAATTAATCGTTTTATTTATTATTAGTTTTATATTGTTTTTGGTGTCACTGACACCAATTAGCTTAGTTGTTGGTCAACTCACTTTACCAAAAAATGTGGCTTATCAAGGCCTGTCAGGAAATATCTGGCAAGGAGAGATAAAATCTCTGCAAGCCAATAAGATGTTGTTTGAAAATATCCATTGGCAATTTGAACCGAGCAGCTTATTACACGGTAATTTAGGTTTTGATGTTAAGTTTGGCGACCCTCGAAATAGCCAACAATTGAGTGGCCGAGGCACTGCATCAACAGGTTTAACTGGTCATCAATTACGAGATTTTGTTTTTAGAATGCCAGCTAGTGGTGTGAAACCATTTTTGCCAATCCCTGTTGGAGAAATTGCTGGTCGACTTATTACCACAATTGACGTTTTTCAAATCGGTAAGCCTGTTTGTGAACAATTATCTGGTGAATTTGTGTGGGTTAAATCAGGTGCAGATATTAATGGCCCGGTTTCATTTGGCACAATAACGTCTACATTGGTATGTGAAGATAATAAATTAGTCGCTAAATTTGATGGCAATAATCTTCTGGGAATAGAAGGTAATGCTGTAATAGAATCAGCTAGAAAATATAATTTTGATGGTTTTGTTAAACCAGATGCAAGTCTGCCGGGTATCGTACATCAAGGTGTTGGTATGCTAGGTAAAATGGATAATAAAGGTAAGTATAAAATTAAACTTTAATGCCAATATAAGTAAATCATGCCGTACAGCTAAATCGTTAGAAACGGCATGATATTGTAGTTTATGTTTGCAACTCGACGGATTTATTGAAGTAGATTAAAAGCATAAACACATGAAAAAAATAACTAACATTTCAAAATTGAAATTACTGGAATTTTTAAATCGGATCCCACTATTTAAAAACCTAGATGCCAATGACAGAAGAACTGTATCTAATATTCCAGATTTAGTGGTGATGATTGAAAAGGGTAATGCTTTTATAAAACAGAACCAACTCGATTCTGATTTCTACATTCTGCTAAATGGTGAAGCTGAAGTCACAGTGGATAAACAATTTATCGCAAAAACGACGCCTGGTAATTTCATTGGTGAAGTTGGCTTTATTTGCAACGAAGCAAGAAGTGCCACAGTAACGGCCAAAACCGATATCATCGCCCTTAGAGTTACCCGCGACTTGTTTGATATGCTGCCGTTAAAAGTAAGAGAGTCAATAAAACAAAAAATCATTAATGGCTTGGTTGACCGAGTGTCAAAACAAAATGTCAAAATCATCAAGTTGGTAGAGCAGGTAGATACACTTGAACTCAAATTAGATCCCGACCGCGATAAACAACCAGAGCCAGAAAATAAACAAGACAATGATGGTATTGCCCACGTATTAAATATAAAAAAGCGTTAACAACTAATCTATATCAGTTGTTTTAATAACGTACTTTACTAGCAAAAATTGTATAACTGTTAGGAAATCCTATTATGCCGCACACGCAATTACAGCAAGAACTTGAAGATGCTGTAGGTCAAACCCAAGTCATTATAAATAAACAAAAGTCTCGACGTTTTCGATTAGGTTGGCGCACTGGCGGCGGCGATGCTTTTGCCGTGCTTAAGCCTGAGAACTTGTTAGCCTTCTATCAAGCCCTGCAAGTATGCGTTAAACACAAAACTATCATCATCATGCAAGCAGCTAATACCGGCTTAACGGAAGGCTCTACACCAAGTGGTGATGATTACGACAGACCTATTGTTATCATTAATACCTTGGCGATGGATCAGGTGTATTTATTGGATCAAGGCAAGCAGGCATTAAGTTTCCCCGGCGCTACTTTATTTAGTTTAGAGAAGCTATTGAAACCAATTAAGCGCACTCCGCATTCAGTGATTGGTTCTTCTTGTTTGGGGGCATCGGTTGTTGGAGGTATAGCTAACAACTCCGGTGGTGCATTAATTAAACGTGGCCCGGCTTATACAGAAATGGCATTGTTTGCTCGTGTGGATGAGCAAGGAGAACTGCAATTAGTTAACCATTTAGGCATTGAGTTAGGCGACTCACCAGAGCAAATATTAACAAATTTAAGCAATGGTAACTTTGATAAAGATAACTTAGCGCCGAGTGATGCCCAGTGTTCAGATACCGAATACCAACAAAGAATCCGCCAGGTTGATGAAGCGACGCCAAGTCGATTTAATGCAGACCCAAGGCGCTTGTTTGAGGCCAGTGGTTGCGCTGGGAAATTAGCTGTGTTCGCCGTTAGATTAGACACTTTTGCGGTTGCTAAGCAGGAACAGACATTTTATATCGGCACCAACAACCCTCTAGTTTTAGGTAAGTTTAGACGAGATGTATTGCAAAAATACGAAAATCTACCAGAAGTTGGTGAGTACTTACATAAAGATATTTTTGATATTTCAGCCAAGTATGGCAAAGATACTTTTTTAAGTGTGAAACACCTGGGCACAGATCGTCTGCCTAAACTGTTTGCCTTAAAAGGCCGAGTGGATGCGTTATGTAAATCGTTACCTTTTGTCTCTTCACATTTAAGTGATTGGGTTATGCAAATCGCAGGTCGATTTTTCCCACAGCATTTACCACCTCGCATTTTACAATATAGAGCCAAATACGAGCATCATTTGATTTTGAAAATGAGCGAGCAGGGAATAGCAGAAGCTAAGGCGCATTTAGCTCATTTTTTTGCTGAGCAAGAAGGTGATTTTTTTGAATGTGATGCAAAAGAAACTGAAGCAGCGGTATTAAACCGTTTTGCCGCAGCCGGTGCAGCAATGCGTTATCACACGTTATATCAAAAAGAAGTTGGTGATTTATTGTCGTTAGACATAGCGCTCAGGCGAGATGATATTAACTGGTTGGAGCAACTGCCAACAGAAATAGAACAAGAGTTAGAAATGAAACTGTATTACGGTCATTTTTTCTGTCATGTTTTCCATCAGGATTATATTTTGAAAAAAGGAGCTGACGCTAAAAAAGTTAAAAACAGTATGTTGGAGTTACTTAATCAGCGTGGGGTTAAATACCCAGCAGAGCATAATGTGGGTCATTTATACGAAGCTGAACAAACACTTAAAGACTTTTATTTAACGTTAGATCCAACCAACACCTTTAATCCAGGGATTGGAAAAACAGATAAAAACCAGCGTAACTGCAGCTGTCAGCATTAGTTCAGTTACAAAAATGAAAGGCTAGGCATAACAGTCAACAAGACACGACTCATAAAATAATGCTGGTATCTTGTCTTGATGCTGCCTCCGTAGATACAAAAAAGTCCGCCAATGATATTGACGGACTTTTTTATTTATAAAGCTATAGGGCTATAGGGCTATAAAGCTATAAAGCTATAGGGCTATAAGGCTATAAGGCAATAAAGCTATAAAGCTGGGCAGTTACTCGATTGGCTGTTTTGCCTTAAACGCAAAAAAGACAGTTAACACAACGCCGATTAAAGATATTGCCGCTAAATAGATAAAAATACCTCGAGCCGTTCCATACTCAATGGCAAATAGCACAACCGCAATAACATTAAATATTAGAGAGATAATTTTATATCCAATATTGCCAGTATAAGAGCCGTTTTGATTTAACAAAACAGCGCCTATGATTGCCGCGATAAAGGCTAAAAATAACATATTAAGACTCCTTCTCTATTTGCTCGGATTGCTGATTTATATCCTCATCTATTGGTAAAGCCTCTGTAGGTAAAGAGAATAGTTTTTTATAACCAAATAACATTAACAAGCCTAAGACAAATAATACCAAGTCGACTGAAACAGACACATAGTGTTGGGTTTCTAATACATTAAATAAATGACTAGATGTTAAAATAGCATCCATAGGCATTACAATAATAAGTAGTCCAGCAATAAGCTTAAATATCAATTTAATCGCTGTTTTGTAATTGATAACAAAAGGTATGAGAAGCGATACAATCCACACACTAAAGAAAATAATAAATATACTCTTAGTGTGATCTAAACCGTGCATAACCGTGTTTAATATAAGCTGCGCGGGAAACAAAGCTGCGGTTGCTAGGACAATCCCACCACACGAGCCAATTAATAACTTATTAAAGTTTTGATAGGTGCGGCGACTATGATTTGGTTGCTGGCTGTTTAAGCCACGTTCAATCCACAGCATTAATCCAGTGATTGGTAATAAAGCCGTGATCATGCCTAATACTGACCACAGTATTTTTACTAATACACCGCCAAAGTTACCGTAATGCAGTGGAAACATAGCATCCAAAATTTTACCGGCTACACCGTCTAATCGTCCGAAGTTAGCTTGTGTTTTAATATACTCTGCGGTCGCGCCATTGTAGATCAGTGTCTCGCCACCAAGGTGCTCACCACCAGTACCATTAATGTAAACTAAAGCATTTTTATCGCCGTAGCCCATTATGGTTACATTTCTGAAATTTAAGTCCGGTCTACTTTCTAAACTCTGCTCTATAATATTAGAAAGTTGAGTTGGTTGCTGTACATGAGAAATGATTGCAGGTTTTACTGCGGTAAATGTTTCAAGTAACTTGTCTTGGTCGCCATTAAAGCCAACATAAGCTGCTGCGGGGACTAAAATTACGGTCGCTAAACCTAAGAATGCACCAGTGAAAGCAATCGTACTATGAAATAAAACTGCCCAAACACTCATTATTTTATGTCCGTCATTTAACATTAATGAAAATGTTTTACGGATCCTAAAGGTAAATAATTGAGCTAGTATTTTTCGGTGAACAAATAGCCCAGTTACAATTGAGACCATTAAGGTTAAGCCTAATAGCCCAGTTAATATTAATCCAACCGGGCGGCCCAAATGTAGATCTGCATGGAAGTGCGCAAGGAAGCTTGCCATGTCTAATTTGTCTTGGTTAAAAAACACTTCCATATCTGTTTCAGATAATTCTTTCAGCGTCTCAGGATGGAATTCATACACTATACCTTCGTGTTTTTCTTTTCCTTCAGGTGTTTGAATATGGCCTTCAAAAATGACACGTGATGTTTGTGATGTACGTGTAGCGGGTAATCTAATCTGAATTTCTTCAAGATAGACAGGGTCTACTTTTTGAGAGTATTCATTGATAAGTTGTTCAAACCCTTGAGGGTTATGTTTGATTGGTGCTCTAAGTTCTTCATTTGCCCATATCTTAAGCTCAGGGAGCGCAAACACCGCTACTGCACCACTAAAGGCAATGATGAATAATAGTATGCCAGTAACTAAGCCAACCCATGAGTGAAGCTGGTAAAGCTTCTTTATCGTAATACTTTTCACTTTTATCTCCTAGTTACCAAATAACGCAAAATAAATACATGTGATATGGATCACATTCAGCCCAATCATCAAGAACCAAACGTTTCTTACGGACGTCGCCATATAGCTATATATAAATAACGCGGTCCAAATAAAAGGAAACATTAAGACTGGAATGGCGATAGCATCATTTTGAACCAAAGGCAGGTAAGTAGACATGCCAGGGATCATGATTACTGAGGTAATTAGAGTCAGTATTAAAGCCAAAAATGTACGGCTTTTAAAAGCGTTGAATGTGCTTTTTTTAGAGTGTTTTTCCATTGTATTCCGATCATTAGACCTAGTGAAAAATTAGTGCTACAAAATACATTAAATTACCCACGTTTACAAATAGGAATGATTGTCATTTACAATGTATATTGTTAGGCCTTAACAACACTAGCTATGCAGATGATAAAATACACAAGCGTTTGGTTCCTTTGAGCTTTATACTGTGTTCTGATAATGAATCGGTTGCCCTTACGTGGGATTAAACCCTAATGAATTATTCGGTTGCCCTTACGTGGGATTAAACCCTAATGAATTATTCGGTCTGAATCAGATCAGGTAAACATTTTAATTTATATATTAGCTAGACAGGAACTTCGCTATGACATGGTTTTGTGCAAAACAGTTTTTTGATGGTGTCGACTTACATAATAATTATTGTTTTGAAGTGAATGATGGATTGGTGTCAGCACTCTTGAGTGGATCACTGGCCACTGAATCTACCAACTGCGATGTACAAATTAATGGTTTAGTGACGCCTGGTTTTATTGATACGCAAGTTAATGGTGGCGGTGGCGTTTTGCTTAATCAAGCCCCAACGTTTACCTCACTTAAAACCATATTTTCAGCGCATCAACAGTTTGGTACTACATCTATGATGCCCACGTTGATAACTGATAATTTAGCCGTGATGCAACAAGCAGGCGATGCAATTGCTGAGGCGATAGCGGAAAAAGCGCAAGGAATTGTTGGCGTTCATTTTGAGGGACCTCATTTAAGCATAGCTAAACGTGGTATTCATCCATCTGATCAAGTGCGGGCTATGAACGATGCTGAACTTAACTTGGTAACGCGCAATGACCTAGGCAAAGTGTTGTTAACTGTTGCACCTGAAAACGTCAGCCCCGATGTTATAAAAGATTTAGTCAGCCAAGGTGTAATCGTTGCGTTGGGGCATTCAAATGCCGACTTTGATACTGTTTTGGCTGCAATAGATGCAGGAGCCACTGGCGCAACGCATTTATTTAACGCTATGTCTGGTTTACAGGCTAGAACGCCGGGATTGATTGGTGCAGCGCTCGACGATGAACGTATTACCGCAGGTTTGATTGTAGACTTGTTACACGTGCACCGAACTAACTGTCGTTTGGCGTTTAAGACCAAATCAGCAAAAGGTATTATGTTGGTAACGGATGCAATGGCGCACGTTGGAAGTGACTTAATCACGTTGCCTTGGCTAGACAGCCACATCACTAGAGATGGCGATAAACTGACGACACCGGATGGGACTTTAGCTGGCTCTTGTCTTGATATGATAGGTGCAGTCAGAAAAGCACATCAAGTATTGGGTATCGAGTTAAAAGATGCTTTACACAGCGCCACACAAGTACCGGCTAAGTTTTTAGGATTAAATGATATTGGTCATTTACAAGTAGGCGCTAAAGCTGACTTTTTAGTAATTAATGATCAGCTACAGATTGAACAGGTTTATCAAGGTGGCATCTGTGTATAACAGGCTTATTTATAACTTATTTTATGTAAGCTAATAAGTGTCTAAAGTCGGTGGTGTTTGTATAACCTTCTATTATTTTAGCTTGCCTCTTACTGTCGGGATTAGCCACTGCGAGTAAATGTTGTATACCAAACTTTTTCGCTGACTCCAGTACAGGTTTTGAGTCATCTACAAATAAGGTATGTTTGTTATCAAACCCCACATCTTGTTGTAGCTGTTGCCACAAGCTTTGGCTTTCTTTGCTCACTCCATATTGATGGCATGAGATCAATTGGTCGATATGACTGTCTAGTTGTGTCATTTCCACTTTTAAACTCAATGAGTCAGGGTGAGCGTTGGTGACCAAAATCACTTCTTTGCCTGCAGCTTTTAACGCATCTAAAAACGGAATCGTGTCATCACGCAGTTGAATTAAATGACAGATCTCGCGCTTTAACTCCACAATAGGTAAATCTAATTCTTGCTGCCAATAATCTAGGCAATACCATTCTAATTGTCCATAAACAGCATCGTTTTGAATTTTGAGGTTTTCTTTCGCTTGCTGTAAAGAAATATCATGCTTTTTGGCTAACGCTTTTGGTGCATGTTCCATCCAAAAGTGGTTGTCAAAATGCAAATCGAGCAAAGTGCCATCCATATCAAGTAAAACAGTGTGTATATCAGACCAATTAAGCATAGATTTTTAATCTTTGTTCGTTATAGTAGTAGCCTAGTATCCGATCTTAGTAGAAGGCAATCAATGTCGGAGCAAACAAAAAACAAAAAAGATACATTACCGGTAATTCACAAATCTGAATTAGTCGCTCAAAGCCGTTTATTTAAAATTGAACAGCTAGAGTTAGAGTTTTCCAATGGTGAACAACGAACCTACGAACGCATGAAAAGTTCAGGTCGTGGTGCGGTTATGATCATCCCCATTGTTAACGAGCAAGAATTTTTACTGGTTAGCGAATACTGTGCTGGAACCCATAGTTATGAACTTGGTTTCCCTAAAGGGCTTATTGATCCAGGTGAGTCTCCAGAACATGCAGCAAACCGAGAGTTAAAAGAAGAAATTGGCTTTGGTGCAAAACGTTTAGTCCAACTAAAAAGCTTATCAAGTACGCCAAGTTATTTTAACTCAATCATGCATATTTTTATGGCGTTTGATCTTTACCCAGAGTCGCTTGAAGGGGACGAACCAGAACCGCTTACTGTGGTGAATTGGCAATGGGATAACCTAGAAGAATTGATGAGCCGAGAAGATTTTACCGAAGCGCGTAGTGTATCGGCCTTGTATATGGCGAAAGAAAAACTAACCTTATAGTATAAATATAAGCTAGGGAGTTAAGAGTGACATTATCACTAGAGCAGTTAGCAGCACATGCGGTGGAAATAGCCAATTCTGCAGGTGCCGCTATTTTAGAATTTTTTGAAGATGGTGACTTTGAGCAATTTAGTAAACTAGATGAATCTCCTGTAACCAGCGCAGATTACGCTTCTAATGGAATTATAATGGAGGAGTTAACTAAGTTAACGCCAGACATTCCCATTATGTCAGAAGAAATCGAAAATATTCCCCTAGCCGAGCGCAAGCTCTGGTCACGTTATTGGTTAATTGATCCATTAGACGGAACGCAAGAATTTGTAGCTGGTCGTTCAGACTTTGCGGTTAATATTGCGTTAGTTGAAAATGGAAAGCCGATACTTGGTATTATTCATGCACCTGTTACAAAAGTTACCTTTTGGGCGGCGCTGGGATTAGGTACTCATAAGATATGTGGTGGCAAAACGACAAAAGTGACGGCAAGTCCCGTCGATTTGGCAAACCCATATTTACGAGTTGCTATTAGCCGAGTGCAAAAATTAGAAACTATCACTAAGTTTATTAAACCGGATGTTGCATTAGAATTCGTTTCCATGGGAAGTGCGGCATTAAAGTCATGTTTAGTGGCAGAAGGTAATGCGGATATATATATTCGAGTTGGCATTACTGGTGAATGGGATACAGGCGCCCCACAAATAATAGTGGAAGAAGCGGGTGGTTGTATTCTAGATTCTGAGTATGGTGAACTAACCTATAACCAAAGAGAGTCGGTGTTAAATCCTAACTTTATGGTTGTCAGTGATAAGTCGTTTGATTGGTCAACAATTACAATCCCACATACATCAAGACGAGATTAAGGAATAAAAGTTATTATGATCACTGATATTAATAATTTGATTGGTTGTGCCATGTCACTACTAAGTGGCCGAGAAGCAGATTATGTAGACGGTAGAGTGCTAAGTCCGCAATCTGCCGATGATATGAAATGTATTGCGCATGACATCACCGAATATCTTAAAAATAGCTCAATGAAGTCAGAAGTTGAAATGCAAAAGCTAGAGCATTACAAACATACTTTATTGGCAATTTCGCCATTTGGTAGCCGTTATATTTCGAATCGACACGATCATTACTTTATTGTGCAGTGTGAGTTTGATTTTGATATTTTAGAAGATGCCCTTGAGCATGAAACACTAGACGATATGTACGACTCTATGTCTATTGCACATGACTTTAACCGCGAAGAATTTGAATCTACTGCGATTATAGTGCGTAACATTGATAACAATATTTTAGCTTGTGATTTACGTGGATGTTGGAGTCCGCTAACCGATAAGTTCGCCGTTAGGGTAGAAGACTGGGTTGATCACTACGCTATTTAAATGCTTAGTTAGCCAATAAAATGAAAGCCGTTAACCTTTGAAATCGTTAGCGGCCATCAAATTTACCGTTTCATGTAGCTCGGAATATACTAAAACAACATCACCATTGTTGAGTTGTCTTTGTACATCGAGTTTTTTTTCTTCAAATGAAATTTCAGCTTCGCCATAATCAGTTCCTTCTCTCATGACAAACTCTTCAATTATTCCACTTAATGCATCGGTACTTATTTGCTGCCACGGGATGATCATTTTTTCTCAGTTAATAAGCTTTTAATAAAGGCAATACTGCGTGTTTCTAGCCAAAATTCAGGTTTTAGAGGATTGTTACCAGCTAAAAATCCGACATGGCCACCTTTTTTACTCAACTCAAATCGAACGGAAGGAGACAGTTCAGACTCGTTTGGAATAACAGATTCATTCATAAAGGGATCGTCCTCGGAATGAATAACTAATGTTGGCGTGTTAATGCTCGACAAAAACTGTTTACCACTGGATTGTTGATAATAATCTTCAGCGTCAACAAAGCCATTTAACGGCGCGGTGACTAATCTATCGAAGTCGGTCATATTGGTTATGCTATCGAGCGTTTCTTTGTCTAATAGCCTAGGGTCGCTACCCTTTAAATGTTCTATTTTTTCAAGGGTGCTTCTTTTCAGTTTATCTAAAAGGTACTTTTGGTAAATCTTAGCAAAACCTTGGTTTACCGCTTTTGTACACTCAGATAAGTTAAATGGAGCGGATATAACAATCGCACCATCTAATTGTGAGTCTTCTCTTTCCCCGACATATTTCGACAGCACGTTTCCGCCTAATGAAAAGCCGATAGAGAATATTGGATTAGTAGGATGTCTTTGTCTTAGATAATCAATAAATTCACTTACATCTGAGGTTTGCCCAGAATGATAACTTTGTGTTTTACGATTAGTTTTAGCGCCACAGCCTCTAAAATGCATGAGAACCGCAACCCAACCTTGCTGATAAATAGCATTCATCATGCGCTTGGTATAAAAACTATCAAACGAACCTTCTAGTCCATGAAACAGCAATACAATTGGTTGGTCTGGTTTTATTTTATTGACTTGATGTGACCAAGTAACCTCGACAAAATCGTCATCACTTAGCTCAAAATCTTGAATTGCAGGCTTAAAAAGTGATTTTATCGGATATGTTCTAGGTATAATTGTCTGTAAATGACGATTAGTCATCCACCAAGCTGGTTTAAATTCTGATTTAACTAACATGTAACCCTCAATGTTTATCAAAGATAAATGGGGTCGAATTAGTTAAATTCAAATTTATTTATCCTTTTTAATCATGGAATTGTTGGTAATAAAAGCGATTTCATACTGATAACTAGAGATTGAAGTAATTACCAAGAATAATCAATATTATTGCCAGCCCATTTTCCATTTTGTTGGCTCTTTTAAATCACGCCAATTGATTGGGTATTGCTGGTTATTGATAACCGCTTCAATCACACACAAAGATACTTTTTGTTCTTCATCAAACTCAACGTCTATAACAATAAAGTGCTTTTCTTTATTGTTCACAAGCATTGCTGTCCATTTACTATTTAGTAGTGCTTTTGGATTTACTTTATTCATTACTGCTCGTTTTACTTAATAACTGGTTTAATTATTTTCTTAATTCTGTGTGCGCAGAACGCTGTTCTTGTATTAAGTCAAAGGCACGTTTAGCGGCCTTTTGGAATGCAAGCAACTCGGATTCTTGCTCGTATTCAAATGAAAAACGACTATGGAACATTAACGTTATCGTCACATCTTTAAACTTTAAGTAGCAAGTGTAACCGTCGATTTCGTTCCAAGCAGAAAACTCTTCAAAAACCGATTTTGAGTCTTGTTTAGTGCCATGTGTTATCACATGATTAAATAATTCTAAATAGTTTACGTATGTCATATGTCACCTATATTTATTGCTCAAGTTTTATAGTTGAGCATTCTACTTATAGTAATACGTTTAAAGTTTAAAATACGATTAACTTTGTTAATGGGCTACTGAGGAAATAATTTCCGTGACTCATTTAATAAATGCTGAACTGCAGGGTGTTTCACCTTTCGCTCCGGCGAGATCAGATAATAATGTTCCATGATCTGATTGGTTCTGCCAATCACGGATAAGTCGAACTGTTCTAATACATGACTTTCAATAATTGTAGGCGCACAGCACACGCCATAATTTGCCTGACAAAAGTAATTGGCCAAAACTGAATCATCAAACTCACCAATAATTTGAGGTTTTACCCCTATTTGTTCAAACCAAGATAAAACATTAATTTTCTGATTGGTACCTTCGCCAGCTAAGAAAAAAGGTACGCCATCAAGTGAATGTGGGAAGTTCTTCTCTAAATCATTGGCTTTATTCTGTGTGGCAAAAAAGCTCATTCCACTTTTGCCTACTACATGATTAAACGCTTTAACGGCGGAATGCACTGGTAATGAGGTATCGCTCAAAATAGCATCTAATTTATTAACGGCTAATTCGCCCAATAAGGTATCTAATTGGGTTTCTTTACAAATAAGTTTGATGGAGTTGTCCATGGTGTAAATATTTTTTAGGAAGTTAAAAGAGAACACCTTTGGAATGACATCTGTGACGCCAATAGAGAATTGGAAAGCAAATTTCTGTGAATGATTTTTTAATGAATTTTGTAACTCATCACCAAGATCAAATATTTCTTTGGCGTAGTTATAAGTCACGTTCCCCATTGCATTTAGCTGCATTTTTCTGCCAATACGATCAAATAGTTTATAACCCAATTGCTCTTCTAATTTTTGTAGTTGAGAGCTCAATGTTTGTGGAGTGATATGCAAAAAAGTAGATGCTTTAGCAATACTGCCATGAGTTGCAATGGCATAAAAATATTGAAGGTGATGATAGTTTAAGCGCATATTTTTTCATGTTTATAATCAACGTTATGTTTCAATATAGCATAAAATTATCAACTTATAACTGATGAGTGATCAGTTATAATCGACTGTTTAATGATTTTAAGGTTGGTATAACTAAGGGGACAAACATAGAGGTAAACACATGTCAGAAAATTCGCTTATTTTAAAATGGAAAGAATTTATAAAGGCAGATGCCAGTCCCGGTATCATTCTTGTTCTTGCTTCACTTATTGCGCTTATATTAGCAAACAGTCCACTTAGCCCAGCCTATAACTCGTTCTTAGAGTTCCCAGTCAGTATCGTACTTGGTTCATTTGAAATAAGTAAACCATTGGTTTTATGGATCAATGATGGCTTGATGGCGATATTCTTTTTTGTTGTGGGATTAGAAATAAAAAGAGAATTGTTATACGGACAATTAGCATCCAAAGACCAAGTTATTCTGCCATTTCTAGCTGCGGCTGCAGGGATCATATTCCCAGCACTTATATACGTAGCATTCAACTATGAAGATGCTATTGCAATGAATGGTTGGGCAATACCGTCGGCTACCGATATCGCATTTGCTTTGGGATTATTCATCTTATTTGGTAAGCATTTACCACCAAGTTTAAAACTGTTCTTACTGTCGGTTGCTATTATTGATGACATTGGTGCAGTTATTATTATTGCCCTGTTTTATTCAACTGATTTATCAACTAATTCATTGATTATTGCGTCTATCGGTTTAGTTGCCCTATTTGTGTTTAATCGTTTGCAGTTAGCCAGTAAAACACCATTTATTTTAGTCTCAATTATTGTTTGGGCCGCGGTATTAAAATCCGGCGTCCACGCGACGTTAGCTGGTTTTGCGGTTGCTTTGTTTATTCCGATTGCCAAAGAAAAATCCGAGTCTATGTCGTATCAGATTGAACATGGTTTACATCCATGGATTGCCTTTTTTGTTTTGCCTGTGTTTGCTTTTTCTAACGCGGGTGTTGAATTACTTGGAACATCGGTTTCTCAGTTCTTTACGCCTGTTACTTTTGGCATTATTGGCGGGTTATTTATTGGTAAACAGTTAGGTATTTTTGCTGCTTGTTATGCGGCTATCAAATTAAACCTTTGTAAGTTGCCGAAAGACGCAACTTGGAGTCAATTATATGGAGTGTGTTTGCTCTGTGGTGTTGGTTTTACCATGAGTTTATTTATCGGTTCTTTGGCATTTGAAGAGCAAGGGTTGGCGTATCAAACACAGGTTAAAGTTGGTGTGCTAGTTGGTTCAATATTGTCCGGAGTGTTGGGTGCAGTACTTATAAAACGCTCGTCTAATAAAATAAAAAAAATAGAAGGTTAATAAAGATGAATTATAAAAATGTACTTGTTGCCGTTGGTTTTATGTTAACTGCTTTTGTTGCTAAAGCTGATTTTAAATCAGAGATCATTGAATCCTGTTCTGAGTATCAAAAAAATGATGGAGGCAAATATGTTAACGCCTGTAAATTGTATATTGACGGGTTTATTGATGCCTCAATGCAATATCATGAAAGTGCCAGTAACGATGATAAAAGTGAATTTATTAAGCGGGTTTATCGTACACGTACTATGTCGGGCGAAATAGTCAGTAGTGACTTTGAAAGACCGTTTTGTATTCCTAAAAAAATGCAAAGACAAGAAGTCGCATCGTCAATTGCTAAAGCGATGGATTTATCTAACCTAGATATTACGGACTTTAGATTAGTCGTACATCACTCTTTAATTAAGCTTTACCCTTGTTAACATCGGGTATTAAAGCTTAGATATTATAAACCTTGTAGGTAAAGGAATATCTATAAGGGTTTTGTAAACTTCAAAACTAAAATTTGATAAACAACCGTTAAAATTAATCAGGAAAGTGTGATCGCTAAGTAATAAATCTGCGTATTGATAGTTAAATAAAATGCTTAAACTAAGCTGTTAACTTAACGAGTTTAGTTAATACGTAGAAGTGATACCTATGCAACATTTTAACAATGATGATTTAACTGAAATGGCTACACGTTACCGAGTGCAGTTAATCAATAGCTTATCTGGTTTCAAAAGTGCCAACCTTATCGGCACACGTGACAAGCAAGGTAACAATAACCTTGCGATATTCAGCTCTGTTTTCCATTTAGGTTCTTCACCTGCACTGGTTGGTTTTATAATGCGACCAGACAGTGTTTCTCGCCATACGTTAGATAATATTCAACAAACCAAACAATACACTATCAACCAAGTGAGTGATGATTTTTGGCGTAAAGCGCATCAGAGTTCTGCTCGTTATTTGAGTGAGCAAAGTGAATTTGAACATGTAGGGCTAACGCCAGAATTTGTAAATAATGTCACTGCTCCATTTGTTAAAGAAAGCCGCCTTAAATACGCATTAACGGTTAAAGAAATAACCCCGATTGAACTGAATAATACGCTGTTAATTATAGGCGAGATCACAGATGTAATTTGTGAAGAAACTGCGATTAAAGACGATGGATATATTGATATAGAGTCATTAAATACAGTGGCCATATCAGGATTAGACAGTTACCACACGACACAAAGATTATCGCGCATTAGCTATGCTAAACCCGATAAATCACCAATGGAAATTCCGCTGAATGGGGTTAACGAATGATGATAGTAGAGACGAAAGACTCAGAATTATTAACCATATTTTATGATGGACATTGTCCCTTATGCGTAGCGGAAATGAATCATCTAGCGCGCAAAGATAACAATAACGCAATTGAATTGGTTGATATCCACCAAGATGGATTTGCTCAGCTATACCCTGAAATAAAGCACTCTGATGCAATGAAAATCTTACATGGTAAATACCAAGGTAAAACGTTACTCGGGTTAGAAGTAACTCATAGGGCTTGGACTCTTGTAGGCAAAGGTTTTTGGGTGGCACCGCTAAATTGGCCAGTTATTAAAACATTAAGCCATTTTGTGTATTTGGGGCTAGCTAAATACAGACAACCAATATCATCTTTTTTAGCAAAGGTTTTTGGCTTAAAGGCCAATAACTGTAATTCGGGGATTTGTTATGATAACTCAACAAACACTGATAATAGGCGCAAATAGTGCCATTGCTCAAGCCATCGGAATAGAACATGGGCATTTGAATAACAGCGAAATAGTCCTTATTAGTCGAGGTTTTTCTGAAAGTGCTTTGTCTACCTACCAAAATTTACCGAATGCTAGACGGATCAGTGTAGAAGATTACAGCGCCAACTCCATAGAGTTAGCAATTACAAAAATACAGGCAGAATCAAGCTTGCCAATAACCAATGTTTTTGTGTGCAACGGTATATTACATAGTGAAACCATACAGCCGGAAAAACGCTTAGAAGATTTTGACCCAGAGTCGTTCAACCAGGTTATGTCAGCAAATGCATTAACGCCTATGTTGTGGTTGCAAAAATTAGTACCAGTATTAACCGGAAAACTAAGGTGTAACTTAATTGTGTTCAGCGCTAGAGTTGGCAGTATTAGTGAGAATCAGCTTGGAGGTTGGTATAGCTACCGAGCGTCAAAAGCCGCATTGAATATGATGCTAAAAACGGCGTCGGTAGAGCTTGCTCGTCGAGCAAAAAATATCAAAGTCATAGTCTTTCATCCAGGTACTACCGATACTGAATTATCAAAACCGTTTCAGAAAAACGTTCCTAAAGGTAAGTTGTTTACCTGCGAATTTGTTGCTCAGCAATTATTAGAAATAGTTACAAGACAGGAACTAGATCACACTGCCAGTTTCTTAGATTGGAAAGGTGAAACCATCAACTGGTGAGCAAGGATCAACTGGCGAACAACAATCAGCTTAGTGGCAGGTCAAGCTAAGCTGATCTTTAGCTTTAATCGAAGCTTATTTTGAAGATAGATAAAGAAAACGTTTTTGGTTTGTGGTTTTTTTTTGGGTGAATAATGAGCTTAGTAAAGTTAAGTAAAAATCCAACTTCAACAATATTCTCAGACGTTAACTCAGGTGCATTATCAATGTTACGACCTCGGAAATACGCTTGAAAATCACTTAATTTAAAGGTTATTTGTTGTCTTTCATTAAGGCTAGTAGCGAAATCCTGTTTGTAAGATAAACGATAACCATCAACTATAGTAACCAGTCTTAATTGATAAATATGACCGTCACCTTGCACATCTATGCTGATGGTATCGATACCTGGCTCTAAAGAGGTCACTGGATGAAAAGTAGAGGTGAATCCACCGTTATTTTCCAACGAAATTTCACCAGTAAATAACACTCTATCTTGAGCAAGTATTATTTCACCTTGCGACTTTCCACCCATAACACTGTCGTTTGTAATGCGCCAATTAGCTAACTCTTCAGAGCCTGTATAATCATTAATGCCAACCATATTATTTTTCAAAGCATCGATTTTCAAACTAGCGTCTTTTAAAGTGTTCATATTTTTACAATAGACCTTTGATAAAATAGCATAAGCTATTAAAGCGAATACAAAAATGATTAACCATTTCATCCTCTTATCCTAATGATGGGTTGATTAAATATTATGTGTATTTTCAATTATGCTTTGTAAATCGGTTAGCTCATTGACCACAAGCGTAGCTAAATGTGCATAGTCTGGTGTATTACCGTGTGTCACTAAACAAGACATTGTATTTGCATTAATCGCGGCTTGAATGTCATATAAATAATCACCTACATACAATAAGTTTTCAGGTGGGATGCCCCATTTATTTGCCAAAAATAATAAGCCGTCGGGAGCTGGTTTTGCTTGGTGTTCTTCTCTTGATATGAGAATAGGAATATTAAGGTTATTATTGTTAATTTTGATTAACGCAGCATCACGACAATTTCGGGTGACGATTGCTATTGGCATGTTTAGCTTATGCAATAATGTTAACAGATTATCAGCGCCGTCTAATTTAACTGATTCGGCCGCTTCTTTGATTTCATAACCAATTAATTTCTGCTCTATTCTGCCTTTCTCTGGCTGAGTCTTCCCATCTAAAAAATCCAATACATCAGTGTCTAGCGGACAACCTAGAGATTTTTTAATTTTATTAAAATTTAGACTAGACGACACTAATGTGTCGTCTAAATCAAAAATAACACCCTGCAATTTATTGGTTAACAAAGCTTATCCTTACAGTATATAAACAGTTAAAAAGTTATGTTTTGACGACATGGTGCAGCCGGACTTAACCCACACATTTCATCGTATGGTGTTTGATATTCAAGTGTTGCTGTGAATATATTTTTTTTACGTAAATAGTTTTTGGCTTCAGTGAGAGACGATGTAATACCTATTTTATTCGACTTATCTAAGCTAATTAAATTGTCCAACGAGTCTTGTACGCCAATTAAATAATGAGTAGATTCTGCTACGCAAATGATAGTTGGTGTTAGCTCTAAATTTGCTTCGGTTAACGTGTTGCTCATAATAAAACTCCAATTAAAGTAGTTTAAGTAATTACGAGGCAATTGCCTTTAAGGATCATCATTAGTTGTGCATTGCTTGATGAAGTTTTGTCAAACTAGGGTGAACTTTATTGAAATCAAGAACGTATATATAACAAATTAAATTTTATAAAAGTGAAATCCCAATGCGTATCGTTATTTTAGCTATATTTGTATCGCTGTTATCAGCATGTGGCACATCTTATCCAAATCAGTCGGTTAAGGGCCAAGTGTTCCCATCCATTACCGGACAAACATTAGAACAAAATCAGTTGAATATTCCTGCTGATTTAAAGCAAGACGCTGTTTTATTATTAATAGGTTACAAGCAAAACTCGCAGTTTGATATTGACCGTTGGTTAATTGGTTTAGACATGACAAATACCATAGTGGACGTGTATGAGCTACCAACTATTCAAGGCATGTTCCCAAGAATGTTTAGTACCGTTATCGACAATGGTATGCGTAAAGGCATTCCAAAAGAGTTATGGAAAGGTGTGGTAACCGTTTATGAAGATGGCGAAAAAGTACAAAAATTTACAGGTAATGAAAGTGGTAATAACGCCAGAGTTGCCTTGATAAATAAAGACGGTGTTATTTTGTATTTTTATGACAGAGGCTTTTCGGTTGGAGCGCTGAATGAGTTAAGAAATGCATTAGAAGCTACTAGGTAAGAGGATAAATTTATTGACTCATTCTTATACCGGGGTATACACTTCATATATGTTGTATATATAAAGTGTATAAAGCCAAATGGGTATAGTAAAAATATCAGAAACATTGCATGAAGAAATTAGACGTTCTAGCAATGTCATGTCTAGGTCCATTAATTCACAAGCTGAGTTTTGGATAAAAGTCGGGCGATTAGCAGAGTTGAACCCAACACTGACTTTTACTGAAATAATGAAAGCTGAGTTACTTAAAGCCGATCAGACTATTGCAGAGGCGTTTCATGAGTAAAGCCATTTTAAAAAATGAACAAGAAATTGCATTAATGCGTGAATCTGGCCGACTGTTGGCACAAGTATTTAAAATGTTAGATGACTTTATTTGTGAAGGCATGACAACATTGGAAATAGATACCAAAGTTGAAGATTATATTCGTAATGAATTGAATGCTCGTCCCGCCAGCAAAGGTCAATATGATTACAAGTTCTCGTTAAACTCATCCATTAATGACGTGGTTTGCCACGGTGTTCCTAGCGATACAGTCAAGATCAATGCTAAAGATATTATCAATCTTGATATCACTTTAGAAAAAGACGGGTTTATTAGCGACTCCAGTAAAATGTTCACCTTTAGCAATACCAGTGTAGAGGCTAAGCGCTTAGTTAAAACCACTTATGATGCCATGTGGAAAGGCATTAACGTGGTGAAGCCAGGAGCAAGATTAGGAGATGTTGGTTATGCAATTCAAAAACATGCAGAGCAGGCCGGTTACAGTGTTGTAAGAGAATATTGTGGTCATGGTATCGGCCGTGAAATGCACGAAGATCCTCAAGTATTGCATTACGGCAGACCGAATACGGGACTAGTTCTGAAAGCGGGTATGACATTCACCATTGAACCTATGATCAACCAAGGTACTCACAAAATTAAAAACAAGAAAGATGGTTGGACAGTAGTCACAAAAGATAAAAAACTATCTGCTCAATGGGAGCATACAATTTTGGTGACCAAAACGGGGTTTGAGGTATTAACGCTGCGTCATGAGGAAACTCTGTAAATTAATATAATGCCCAGCCTATAGTCCACTTATAGCTAATTATAATGTATTACTTATGTTTCATCATTTGACTTGAAACTACTGTGGCCAAATTTCGCTAAAATATGTTTTTAATAATTCGGCCACTATCACCACTCTTTCAACGTGCTGGTAGCGCTTATGGATGACGATATGTAATTCACCAGCGGCAACTTCACTTAGGTCAATGTCTAGAGCTGTAAGTCCTTTAATTAATGGGCTTTTTACAAAACTAGTAGGTAAGGCTAATGCTCCTAATCCGGCACAACACGCCGCTACTTGGACGTTATAATCATTAGAGCTGAATACTGGCTTAAAGTTTTGTATTTCCCTCTTTAAAATTTGATTAGTCAGTAAATGATCGTGGTCTTCCGACCAACAAATCCAGTTTAACTCTTGAAAAGTCACATCATTACTTAACGAGTTGGCAACATCTTCCGATACATAAACGTTTATTCCACAATAAAAAGACGCCATACAAATTAGGTCTTTATCTTTTGGTTTTTCTGTACGAAATGATATATCTGCCTCGCCACGGGTAAGATTAAAGGTATTGGTGCCACTTAACACTTCGAGCTGAATACCGGGATATTTGTCTTTTAGCTTTTTTCCTACCTGCGGTAAAAAGGCAAAACAAATTCCAGGAGGCGCGGTGATCCGCACTCTACCTTCAACTTTATTTGGTGCTTGAGCCTGCGTCATGGTTTCAACTGACCAAATTGCCATTTGTTTTGCTGCAGGCAAAAGTTTTTGCCCTAATGCTGTAAGTTCACAACCCTGACTAAAACGAGAAAATAATGGCTGACCAAGCTGTTGCTCCAGCTCTGCAATACGTCTGCTGAGTGTTGGTTGGCCAAGTTTTAAATTTCTGGCTGCAGCACTAAAACTACCACTCTCAGCTACCGCTAAAAAAAGTCGGATGTCTTGCCAATTTAATTCATTGCTATTCATTTTTGGATATGCCGATTGTTATTTAGTGGATTTACATGATTTATAGAATGGCTAAACTATGCCATATCTTCTTTTACTACTAAAGGTAAAGAGAGAATAAATCACATTAACTAATTATGGAGTAAATAATATGAGTAAGAATAGGTTCTATATAAAAATGGTAATTGGCTTTGTTAGTCTTTTATTTCTCTCTTCCATAATATGGATTAATCAAGCAACGCAAACAAACCACCCATCTATTACATCAACATTAGGGCAAGAAAGTAATTATCAGTCTTTAGTTGATAGCCTAACTACAGGAAAAAAAATATCGGTGAACAAGGTTAAATCTGCAAACTGGAAAGTCCCTTTAAGTGGTTTACTTAATCTTGAGTCCGCAGCCGCAAAACATGAAGGGTTGGAAGATCATGATGAAGACATTCAAATTTATACTTTCCATTTAACGCATCCTTTACACGGAGACTTTTTGATTGATACAGGCGTTAGCCAACAGTTTTATAATGATCCAGAGTCGTTAGGTATTCCTAGCTGGTTAGCATCTGGGTATGGATTAGAGAACATGACAATACTGACGGCAACAGATGATTATATAAAACAAAGAAACTTGGATTTAAAAGGCGTGTTTTTAACGCATTTACACCTTGATCATATAAGCGGTATATCGGCAATAGATAAACAGGTTCCTTTGTATGTAGGAGAAGGAGAAACTGAAGAACGTTATTTCTTATACGCAGCAACGCGAGGTGCTACCGACACTATGCTTAACGGCAGACCGTCGTTGCAACAATGGACCGCAGAGTATGTTGATGTGTTTGGAGATAGTAGTGTGTTTGCAATTCATTCACCTGGTCACACAGCGGGTTCTACCGCTTATTTAGTAAATACATTTGAAGGTCCGGTGCTTTTTACTGGTGATGCAAGCCATACTACGTGGGGATGGAACCATGGCGTTGAACCTGGCAGCTTTTCAACCGATCAAACTCGCAGTCTTACAAGTTTAAACAAACTGATTGAACTAGTTAAAAGCTACCCTGAGATCCGAGTACAGCCTGGACATCAAAGTCTATAAATTATGCTCGTTATATTTAATCAGGCATTTAATGTCTGATTAAATAGCCGCATCATAAATGAAGTAAGATAGAAGCTTGATCTTTTTGCGGCATATTGCCTACAACTAACATGTAAGAGTTATCGATCATGCGCTCAATTTCTCCTTGAGGAACTGAACCGTCTAAAATAATGGTATTCCAATGTTTTTTGTTCATGTGATAGCCTGGGATTATAGAAGGGAAAATATCACGTAACATTATTGCTTCATCTGGGTCACATTTTAAATTTAGCCAATACGGCTCAGAGCCGTCTTCTGCTTTAACCTCAGCTTTACTTTCGCTAAGAATTGCAAACATCTTATGTTTAACTTTATACACTTCAGATACGTCATTAAATGGAAAATTTACTAAGGTTTCAGGCTTTGATTTTAAGTACGTTTGAACTGGAATTTGAAAATTCATTAATAGCTTCCATTTAAGTGAAAATATGCGTAGCCAAGGTATGCTTGTAAAGAAAAAAGCGCAATATATATACTGCGCTTAATGTACCATTATTAACAGCTAGTAATATAATTATTCAGTAACTTTTCGGCTACGAGAGATAAAGAATGCCCCAACAATAGCTGACAGAATAGATCCCGATAATACACCGACTTTAACGCTATTTAAATGTTCAAACCCTTGGTGTTCAAAAGCTAATGATCCAATGAATAAGCTCATGGTAAAACCAATCCCACATAAAAGAGTAACTCCATAAAGTTGCAGCCAATTTGTTCCATCAGGTAATTTAGCTAATCCACTCTTAACGGCTAACCAGCAAGCACCAAAAATACCAACTTGTTTACCAATAAATAATCCAGCAACAATACCCATGACAATAGGGTTAAAAATATCTTCTGTTGTTGTTCCAATAAGTTGTACACCTGCATTGGCAAAGGCAAATACTGGTAAGATAAAAAAGGCGACCCAATTATGTAAGCTGTGCTCCATGTGATGCAGCATTGGATGACCATCTTCGTTCTTAACATTAATAGGAATAAACATGGCAACCGCAAAACCTGCAAGAGTTGCATGAACGCCGGATTTTAAAACAGCTGCCCATACAATAATTCCAATTAAAACATACGCACCTTGTGCTCTAACTTTATAGCGATTTAAGCCAAATAGAGCTAACAGCCCTACAGCAGCAATAATTAAAGATGTTGTGGATAAGTCAGCAGAATAAAATAACGCAATAATCACTATCGCGCCTATGTCATCAAAAATTGCTACCGACAATAAAAACAGTTTTAACGTTATAGGTAACGAACGACCAAATAAACTAAATACTCCAAGCGCAAATGCAATGTCTGTAGCAGAAGGTATTGCCCATCCGGTAACGGCAATAGGATCATCTTGGTTAAACCAAACATAAATTAATGCTGGTACGGCGATACCTGCAATTGCAGCTATTGCTGGTAAGGTTATTTGAGCAACAGAACTTAAATGACCCTGTAGAATTTCTCGTTTAATTTCTAAACCCACCATAAAAAAGAAAATGGCCATCAGCCCATCGTTAATCCATAACAGTAAAGGTTTAGCTATTTCAAATGAACCGAACTGAATTGCTACTGGTAGATTTAACATACCATTGTAGAAACCATCTAAAGGCGAATTAGCAAAGATAAGAGCCAGGATTGCGGCGCAAACAAGAATAACTCCACCTGCAGCATCGTGTTGGATCATTTGTTTTAATTTTTTAGACATTAGTGGTTTCTTTAAATATTTTCATGAAGCTAACCATAACAAGGAATTAAGGATATAGAAATAAATAGACGGTTAATCGACTAATTTCAATTATATAAGGTCACTTTTTTAACCAGAAAAATAAGCAGTTAACTTGATATAGCTCAATATTAGTTGTCGTAAGTTGGCGGGATCTGGATTCGTGGTTTACTTTTATAGTCGTGATATCGATTTATCTCATATCACTAACTTTCACAACAAAGCGTTCATGGTCGATTTTTTGATCGCTGACTTTAAATATAATATCAACAACAACATGGGTCGTATTTAATGAAAAACACTCTAGCAGCAGCAATTATAGTTGCACTTGGTGCAACATCGACATCAGCTCTGGCATTAGCAGATACCCAGATTAAGGGCTTTGCCTCAGTCGTTGCAGGAATTACAACAGACGCAGATACAAGCTTGTTTGGTTATAATGATAAACTTTCATTTAAACCAGAAAGTCTATTTGCTTTACAGATTTCGTCTGACTTAGGTGAGGGGCTATCAGCAACCGCACAAATAATGTCTCGTGGAGAAAATGATTATTCTGCAAATTTTGAATGGGCTTATTTGTCTTATGAGATATCAGACAACTCTCAAATAAACGCAGGCCGATTGCGTATTCCATTTTATCGTTACTCTGACTTTTTAGATGTTGGTTACGCTTATAACTGGAATCGTCCACCTTCGAGCGTATATAACTCAGATTTTTCCTCTTTTGACGGCTTAAGCTATGTATATAGCAGTACGCTAGGAGATGCCGACTCAAGCTTGCAATTAATTGCAGGATCAAATGACAGTATAATTAATGGAAACCCCTCTAAGCTAGATAATTTAGTGGGCATTAACTGGACCGTAACTTACGACTGGCTAACGGCTAGAATAGGCTACTTTGGTGCAGACGTTACTGTAGATATACAAAATGAAGGTTTGGTTGCTCTAATAGCCGGATTAAATAATGTTGGCTTGGTAGATGATGCAAATGGCATTGCAGTTATTGAAGACTTTGGTGACTTTTTTGCTATAGGTTTAAGTGCTGATTACAACGACTTTCTTTTTGATTTTGAGTTAATTAGCTCTGGAACCGAAGACGCCGTAGCGGCAGATCAGGATTCATCTTATGTATCGGTTGGATATCGTTTTGACCAATGGATTGTATTAGCTACCGTTGAAACCCGTGAAGATGGATTTGATGACTCTAGGTTTGGTCAAATCCCAAGTGTGTATGCTCCGCTTGATTCATTAGTAGATGGAGCACTTGAAGGTCAAGAAGTGCAACAAGATAGTGTATCGGTAGGTGTGCGTTACAACTTCCATCCATCAGCGTCATTGAAATTTGATTATACAAGTAGTGAAATTAACGATGCAGATGCGGTAAATGTATTCACCGTTGGTGTGGACTTGGTATTTTAAGGGGTAATAAATGAAATTTTTAAAAACTAAATTATGTGTAACGATTCTTGGCCTAACGTCAGTGTTTGCCCAAGCAGAAATTGCAGTGGTGGTTCACCCTTCAAATGCATCTGCACTTGATAGCTCATCTATCTCTAGAATATTTCTAGGTAAATTAAAAAGTTTTGATGGTGGCGGCCAAGCGGTCCCTATCAATCAGGAATCTTCAATGCCTGCGACAGATGAATTTAACTCTAAAGTGTTAAATAAATCGGGGAGTCAGTTGAAGTCATACTGGTCTAAATTGGTATTTACCGGAAAAGGTACACCACCAAAAGTGGTAGCTAATGATGCAGAAGTTATTAGTTTAATTTCAGCAAATCCAAATTTAATTGGATATATCGACGCAAGTGCCGTTACAGGTAATGTGAAGGTAATCGCTAAGTTTTAAATTAAGCATAAGCTCCTTAATATAAAAAAGGAGCTTATGCTCCTTTTTTATATACTTATTCCTGTGTTGAATAACATTAGGGGAAACCACTATAGGTAGCGTATTACCAAAATGGTATAATTTACACGTAAAGTCATTAACTGTTTATTAAAGATACTATCTTCTTTTATATTCGATAGAGTTAATGTAAACATCAATAAAAAATATGGATCATTAATTAATGAAAAATACACTTGTAGCAGCAATTATCGTTGTACTTGGTGCAACATCAACATCTGCTCTTGCGGCAGACACTAAAATAAATGGATTCGCCTCTGTTGTTGCTGGGATAATGTCTGATCCTGATACAGAACTGTTTGGCTACTCAGATAAAATGTCATTTAAGCCTGAGAGTTTATTTGCTTTGCAAATTACTTCAGATTTAACTGAAAGCGTAACGGCAACCGCACAAATAATGTCCCGCGGAGAAAATGATTACTCTGCTGAATTTGAATGGGTTTATTTGTCTTATGAGATATCAGACAGCTCTCAACTAAATATAGGTAGATTACGTATCCCATTTTATCGCTACTCTGATTTCTTGGATGTTGGTTATGCTTATAATTGGGTTCGTCCACCTTCAACCGTATATAATTTAGATTTCACGTCTTATGACGGGGTAAGTTATGTATATAGCAGCACAATAGGTGACGTTGACTCTACTCTACAATTAATTGCTGGCTCACATAATAGTGTGATAGATGGAGATCCTTCAGAATTAGATAGTTTAATGGGCGTTAACTGGACATTAAATTACGACTGGCTAACAGCTCGAGTCGCTTACTTTGGTGCTGATGTGAGTGTTGAGGTTGGAGCTTCGGCTCCCTTAATTACCGCACTAACATCCGTTGGCTTGAATAATGATGCAAGTAATATTGAAATTGCTGACGATTATGGCGACTTTTTAGCGCTAGGTTTAAGTGTTGATTACAATAATTTTTTAGTTGATTTTGAAATAATCAGTGTAGCTGTAGAAAATAGTATTTTTGCGGAGCAAAATTCAGCTTATCTATCTCTAGGTTATCGTTTTGATGAGTTAACTCTACTGGCAACTATTGAAAACCGCAATGATGAACATGACGACTCAAGGTATGGTCAAATTTCAAGCGCTTATGGTGTATTAGGGCCGACAGTGGATAGCGTATTAAAAAGCCGAAAAATAAAACAAGATATTGTTTCTTTAGGCGCGCGATACAACTTCCACCCATCCGCAGCATTAAAATTTGATTATACGAATAGTGAAACTAACAAAGAAGCGCGCGAAAGTTCGTTATCAGTTGGTGTGGACTTGGTATTTTAAGAGGCAATAAATGAAATTTTTAAAAACAAAATTATGTGTAACGATTCTTGGCCTAACGTCAGTGTTTGCCCAAGCAGAAATTGCCGTGGTTGTTCACCCTTCAAATGCTTCAGCAATTGATAGCTCATCTATCTCTAGAATATTTCTAGGTAAAAAGAAGAGTTTTGATGGTGGCGGTCAAGCAGTACCAATTACACAAGATGCATCAAGTGCAGCAACAGATGAATTTAACTCTAAAGTGTTAAATAAATCAGGCAGCCAAATAAAGTCATACTGGTCTAAACTAGTATTTACTGGTAAAGGCACACCACCAAAGGTTGTGGCTAATGACGCAGAAGTTATCAAGCTTATCTCGGCAGATCCGACTTTAATTGGTTATGTTGATGCCAGCGCTGTAACTGGTGCAGTAAAGGTAATAGCTAAATTTTAAGCTCTGAGCTCTGATATATAGGGCTATATTAAGTTTTGTTACGGTAATGAAAATGAGTTCATGCTTCGATTTATTATCGTAAATGTAAGAATTAACAACAAAATATGGATAAACAACTAATGAAAAATACACTAGCAGCAGCAATTGTACTTGCACTTGGTGCAACATCGGCCTCAGCTATAGCAGCTGATACAAGAATTAATGGGTTTGCGTCAGTCGTTGCAGGCGTAACTACTGACGAAGACGCAAGCATGTTTGGCTACAATGATAATATTTCATTTAAACCGGAAAGCTTATTTGCTTTACAAATATCTTCAGATTTAGGTGATGGCTTATCAGCAACAGCGCAAATTATGTCTCGCGGGTCGAATGATTACGCTGCAGAATTTGAGTGGGCTTATTTGTCTTATGATATTAATGACAGTACACAAATAAATGCCGGTAAACTTCGTATTCCATTTTACCGTTATTCTGACTTTTTGGATGTTGGTTATGCATATGCATGGGCTCGTCCACCGCAAGCAGTTTACAGTTTAGTATTCTCTACATTTGATGGTTTAAGCCTTGTTAATAATCATACGATAGGCGATTGGGATTCAACTATCCAAGGTTTCTATGGTAGTTATGATGGTAGCGTTGATTTAGTATCTGATGAAGATCCAGCCACATTAAATAACATGATGGGTATTAACTGGACTGTTACTTATGACTGGTTTACTGCTCGTGCAATATATGCTCAAGCCGAAACATCAATTAGTTTTGAAAATAATGAAGATCCAGAGCGACTTTTAAATAACGGTATTGCACTGGTTGGTAGTATATATCCACAAGTTGCTAGTGATTTAAATGTTGACGAAGATATAGGTTCGTTTATTGGACTTGGATTCGCTGTTGATTATAATAACTTATTAGTTGAAGCTGAATTTACAACTGTTGACGTAGAGGATAGTATTGTAGCAAAACAAGAGCAGTATTATGTATCTGTAGGATACCGTTTTGATGACTTTACTGTTTATGCAATAACTGAGCACGGCGAAGATACTAATGAGGGTGATTACGATTACAGCTCTGATTTACCAGAAAGCTTAGCCATAACAGCCGATTATACTGTATATCCGAGAACTGCATATCAAACTCTTATTTCATCTCAAGAGGAAACAATTGATACATTTACTGTTGGTACCCGTTACAATTTTCACCCATCAGCAGCATTAAAATTTGATATCACAAGTACTAAAATTAACGATGCAGATGCAATAAATGTATTGTCAGTTGGTGTGGACTTGGTATTTTAAGGGGTAGTAAATGAAATTTTTAAAAACAAAATTATGTGTAACGATTCTTGGCTTAACGTCAGTGTTTGCCCAAGCAGAAATTGCCGTGGTTGTTCACCCTTCAAATGCTTCAGCAATAGATAGCTCATCTATCTCTAGAATATTTCTAGGTAAAAAGAAAAGTTTTGATGGTGGCGGTCAAGCGGTACCAATTACACAAGATGCATCAAGTGCAGCAACAGATGAATTTAACTCTAAAGTGTTAAATAAATCAGGCAGCCAAATAAAGTCATACTGGTCTAAACTAGTATTTACTGGTAAAGGCACACCACCAAAGGTTGTGGCTAATGACGCAGAAGTTATCAAGCTTATCTCAGCAGATCCGACTTTAATCGGTTATGTTGATGCG
The DNA here is from genome assembly GCF_002954545.1 of Psychrosphaera saromensis. GTDB lineage: Bacteria > Pseudomonadota > Gammaproteobacteria > Enterobacterales > Alteromonadaceae > Psychrosphaera > Psychrosphaera saromensis. The sequence continues at coordinate 935,614 of NZ_MSCH01000003.1, forward strand.
AGTGCGGTTACTGGTGCAGTAAAAGTAATAGCTAAATTTTAAGTTCTTATAACGCTAAATTTATAGCAAGATAAGTACATTAATAGTCATAAAAAAAAGGAGCGTAAGCTCCTTTTTTTATATCTGTATTTTAATAAATTTAGAGAAGGTTTAAACCAATAAATCTTTAATATTGGCTAATTCAGTTTTACCTTCTAACAATTCTTCTTTTGTTAAGCCAGAAAGTTCATGCGGGAATACTAACCACTCTTCGCTTTCGTTTATATAATAATCCGGCACGATATCTACCTGGTTATTAGTTGGTTTATACCAAGGGCAAGCAATACGTATGTCTTGTGGTGTATTAAGGCGAGATAATGAGCGTATTTGCTTAATTAAAGCGTCAATGCTGCGACCTGAGTCGAATACATCATCAACAATTAGTAATGAATCCGAGGCATTCGCGTTTTCAATTAAATAGTGCAACCCGTGTACTTTGATCTCTTTCGATTGTTGTCCAATACCGTAGTAAGACGAAGTACGAACCGCAATATGATCAGTTTCTACTTTTTTAAAGTCAAAAAACTCTTGAACCGCTATACCTATTGGTGCACCACCGCGCCATATACCTATGATAAAGTCTGGACGGAAACCATCTTGAAATACTTTGTGGGCTAATCTAAATGAATCTTCTAGAAGCTCTTGTGAAGTTATAAATTTTTTTGTACTCATGAGTGGGCTACCAATTAATAAATGACTTCAAATTATAGATTATTTATTAAGTAGCTAAAACGTAATTCTTGCAGAACTCGGTAATATAGAGCAATAGTGTTGGTTTATATTAATTTTAAGCTGTATTGGCAGTTAATTTAATGCACGGACGGTTGTTGTTGAGGTGTTTTTTGAGTTGGCTCGTCAAAACCATCATTTAACCCTCTTATATTAAATGGCTTTTCATCATTAATCTGTTCTGCACTTTTTTCTGCAACTCCCGATAAGGTATCAAGGGAGTAGACAAACTCTTCAAGAATAGTTGGTAGTGCTATATTATAAAAATTAACTTTAAAGTCACGGGCGCTAATAGGAATTGACTGGATAAATTTATCAAACACATCTGGGAATTCTTCAGGGTATTGACTGTTATCTATTCGACACTTATCAAACACTCCTCGGCATGACTCAACGATATGCAATAATCTTTCAATGTTTTGTTCAGAGACCGGTTGAAAAACAAAAAAGTTAGAGACTATTGATGTTAGTCTTTGTCTCGACATGACATTGACTATATTGTCTGTATAAAGCGGAGCAACAAGCTCACGAAAGTCGGCTTGTATATCTCTAACTTGTTTGTTCATTGATTTGTTTTTAGCTTCTATCTTTCTTGCTTCTTGAATGCGCACCAAAGCTAGGCCTATCATCAAAGTAAAGACGATGCTTACAATAAATGAGACTATAAATGTCATAATAAGGTCCCCAAACAGGTAAAAAAAGTTGTTGAAAAATATACCCTAATGAATGTTAAGTCAAATGAACATTTTTATACTATAAAGTGAATGGATAACGAGATAACTAGTGAGAAATAGTAAACACGCACCAGATTTAAATCCAACCGAGTTTAGCTGGCGCTCAATAGCGTCATTATTACCATATTTAATGGAACATAAACTTCGAGTTGTGTTGGCGTTGATATGTTTAGTGTTAGCTAAAATAGCAATTGTCGGCTTGCCATTTGTTTTGAAAGAAATTGTAGATTCATTAGATCAGGTTAATGATGGTGTTGTGGCTATCGTGGCAGTACCGGTTAGTTTGGTATTAGCATATGGTTTACTCCGTTTTTTAAATGTAATTTTAGGTGAAATTAGAGATACCTTATTTGGCAGAGTAACAGAGCGAGCCATGCGTAGAGTTGGCTTAAAGTTATTTAATCATTTACATAATTTAGACTTGGATTTTCATTTAAACCGCCAGACAGGTGGACTTTCCCGAGACATGGAACGTGGTACATCTGGCATCAGTTTTTTAATGCGCTTTATGGTGTTTAATATCGTTCCTACCTTATTAGAAATCCTATTTGTTGTGGCTATCTTCTTTTATCAATACGGCGTGAGCTTCGCGTTAATAACGTTTAGCTCTATTGTCTTGTATATTGCCTTTACGGCGTATGCAACGGAGTGGCGCACTAAATATATTCGCGAAGCCAACAAAGCAGACTCATCCAGCAACTCACGCGCAATCGATAGCCTGCTAAATTACGAAACCGTTAAATACTTTAATAACGAAGAGTACGAAGCCAAACGCTATGATGATGAATTAGCATTATGGGAAAGTGCGCGTCGAAAAAATAGGTTAACCTTATTTGGTCTAAATAGCGGCCAGGCGATGATTATAGCGTCGGCTATGACCGCAATGTTATTACTAGCAGCTCAAGGTGTTGTAGCTAAGGAAATGACCTTAGGTGACTTTGTGTTGATTAATGCCTTTATGATGCAGTTATTTATGCCATTGAACTTTTTAGGGTTTGTTTATCGTGAAATTAAAGGCTCATTGGCAAATATTGAACGTATGTTTGAGTTACTGGCTCGAAAACCAAAAGTGACCGACTCGAAAGACGCGGCAAACTTACAAATCGGCAAGGGTGCTATTCGCTTTAATGATGTTAAATTCGAATACGACCCTAGTAGACCGATTTTAAAAGGTATCAGCTTTAACATTAACAGCGGTGAAAAGCTGGCTGTGGTTGGTGAAAGTGGTTCTGGAAAATCGACATTAGTGAAATTGTTATTTCGTTTTTATGATGTGACTCAAGGTTCAATTGAAATTGATGGTGTTGATATAAAAACAGTGACACAGCAGTCGTTACGCAAACATATGGGCATAGTTCCGCAGGATACCGTTTTATTTAATGACACTATTTTTGAAAATATTCGATATGGCAACCCCAATGCTGATGATTCGGAAGTTTGGCAGGCCATTAAACACGCTCATTTGTTTGACTTTATTCAAGATCTACCCAAAAAAGAACATGCTGTTGTGGGCGAAAGAGGTTTGAAATTATCTGGTGGAGAAAAACAAAGAGTGGCCATCGCCAGAACAATCTTAAAACGTCCGCCAATACTTATTTTTGATGAAGCGACGTCGTCGTTAGATTCTGGCTCAGAGCAAGCAATCTTGAAAGCATTGCAAGAGATCTCCACCGGACATACATCGTTAGTGATTGCTCACCGACTATCCACTATAGTCGATGCCGATAAAATTATTGTCATGCATCAAGGTGAGATTGTAGAAACGGGTGATCATCAGCAATTAATCGCCGCTAACGGACGTTATGCAAAAATGTGGGCGATGCAACAAGATTAATACCGGTATTAGTTAATCTAGTCCTGTGTTAATAAGTAGTGAGTACCTTGTTTATCTGCCTGGTAAAGCGTTGGTAAAAAGGCATTGAGGTTACTCACTTCTTCTACTTGATGTCTAATTGATTGTTTAAGCATGTCTTCTGGCAGTATTTTGTAGCGAATAATTAAATTTATAACGGGACCAATAATTGGTAAGTCAGATCCTATTAAGCTGCTGACTTGGTATTGAGTTCCTGTTTTTGTTTTAATGAATAAGTGTTCAACTTGTGCAAAAGATAATCCGGCAAGCTCAGGTTTAAGTGTCATGCCTTGTTCTGAGAATGCCATAACACGTTCGGTTGTTAGACTATTGTAAGAACCAAACCACTGTTTTTTCTCTATTAATGCTCCGATTCCAAGACCAATAGAACCGTCGGTGGTTGACTGTAAAATATTAATACTTTGATGTTCTGATGGATGGAATATTTGATACCAGGGTAATATTTCTTGGCCAATTTGTACGCTTGATACCGGTAGGTTTTGATAAAACCAAGTCAACATTTTAGGCGTGATATCAATAAGTGGTACATGAGTAATGGAGATCAAGATTTGGCCATTTTCTAAATACTGATAATTTGTTTGAGCTAAGCTAGTATCTTGAATCTGCCAAGGTAGAGTCACGGGGTTGTGATGCGGGAAGTCAGGCATAGGCTTTACTAAAAAACCAATAACTAATAACAAAACTAGATAGGTGAAAATTTTGAAGCCTGTCTTTAACATGTATTTATATCTATTTAATAACTTTGACATTATCTTAACGTTAAAATTACATCTTTGAAATCGACAATCAGGCTTAATGTTTACAGTGAACCTTAGTCTAAAAATTAATTTTAGTGTTAATTACGCTAATTAACGGAGAACTAAATATCCAATATATTGACCGTTATATATTTATACTTTTAATACTCATGATCCCATTTAACTCATTGGCTGACGCTGGTAGTTGTGACATATTTGAAGTAATCGATTGTGATAAAAATGTCGTTTCCCCTAAAGAAAAAAAGGGTAAATGGATACTAGGTGTCGGTTTAGCTCATGCACATGGCGTTCCTGATTATATAGGCTCAGATGAAAGTCGTAATTTAACGCTTCCGCTGCCTTATATTCTTTATAACGGCCCTAAAATGAAAATCAGCTCAAGCGGTATTAATCGGAAATTATTTCATCATGATAAGCTTTTTGTCTCATTAAGTTTATCAGGCGCTATTCCTGTCGACAGCGATAAAAACCAAGCAAGAAAGGGCATGGATGATATCGATGCCGTTTTTGAATATGGGCCAAGTTTTAAATATTTTTTACAAGGTAATAACAAAGCCGACAGTGCGCTGTTTATTGATCTCAATTTTAGAGAAGCAAGAACCTTAAAGCTTGATTCATTAAATTTTAGCTCTAGCCCGAGTGTTGTATTCAGAAAGAAATTACAACAAGATTACTTTATGGGGCAAGTAAGCATGTCGAGTACCTTTAAGTTTGAATTTGTATCTGACAAATATGCTCAAGCTTTCTACGGTGTTGATGAAGCCTTTGAAACGGCCACTAGAGAAAGTTACAAAGCTGAAGGAGGTTATGCGGGCATTCGCTTCAATAGCAGTTTACGTTGGCAAAGAGACAATCAAATTGTTAGTTTGTTTTTTGCTTATAGCGATATCAGCGCCGCAAAATACGTATCTTCTCCTTTAGTAAAAGTGACAAGCCATACTTTATTTGGCGGCTCTTATTTTTGGCTATTTGATTAACCTGAATTAGGGCAATTAGATCTTATTGTTTAAAGTGGAAATTAATACATGGCAATTGGCGTTATATCAGAATTAGTTATTTATCCGGTTAAATCTCTGCAAGGGATCAGCTTAGATAAAAGTATGGTCACAGAACAAGGGCTTAAATGGGACCGACATTGGATGATAGTTAACGACGATGGTTTGTTCTTAACTCAGCGCACTTGGCCTGAAATGGCAACAATTCAAACTAGCATTACAGATACCCACCTTATTCTGAAACATCCAGAACATGAACCCCTACAGATATTGTTAGAGTCTAATTCAACAGAAGAAAAACAAGCTAAGGTTTGGAAAAGTGAATGTCAGGTATTAGATGAAGGCCAGGCTGCATCTGACTGGTTAGTGCAAGTTTTAGGTTTATGGCGAGAGCAGAAACTACATTTGGTGCGCATGAGTCCAGATTTTAAAAGACAAGTAAGCGTAAAGCATAGCCAGGGTAATAAAAACACAACCAACTTTGCCGACGGTTATCCATTTTTAATTACTAATACTAATTCGTTGCTTGAGCTTAATAATGAATTACAGGCTCAAGATATCCCAACGATTCCTATGAATCGCTTTCGTGGCAATATTATTGTGGATAATGTTCCTGCATTTATAGAGCACCAAAGTGACAATCTTAGATTACTTGGTCAAGATGAAACTCAAGTTGGAGTTATCGACTTTTGTAATCCTTGTCAGCGCTGTCCTGTGCCAGGGATTGACCAATTTACCGCGCAAGTACCAACACCTCAGCAGCCATTAAAAACTTTGTTTAATATGCAGCATGTCCCAGACAAAGGAGCTTTTTTTGGACAAAACGCAGTGCTTGCACCAAGTAGTAAAAGCCTTCCAACTTTTATGATCGCCATTGGCGATAAAGTTGAATTTGTGAATGAGAACCATTGATAGATAGTGAGTTTTAGTATGATCCAAGCTGTAATTTTTGATATGGACGGAATTCTTATTGATTCTGAAGCCATGTGGGTAGAGGCGGAAAAACAAGTTTTTTCATCTGTTGGTGTTGAAGTAACCGACGAGCTCTCAAAATTAACCTCGTCTTTGACAACAAAAGATGTAACTGATTTTTGGTATGCAAGATCGCCCTGGGAAAATAAAAGTTTAGAACAAGTAGAAAATGAAGTAATTAGAAAAGTAGAGCAGCTGATCAAACAAAGTGGACAGCAAATGGACGGCGTACAATATCTGTTAGATTTGCTGGTCAAACATAAAGTAAAAATAGGTCTGTCGACAAACTCACCAAGCTGTCTTACTAAAGCGGTATTAAATAAGTTGGACATTGCGCATTATTTTGCAGTTACGACATCGTCGGATCAAGTTATTAATGGTAAGCCTAATCCTGAAGTTTACTTAGCTACCGCTAAAAAATTATCAGTAAAACCAGAACATTGTTTAGTGTTTGAAGATTCTATAACAGGACTAACTGCAGCGATTGCTGCCAATATGCAAGTAGCCGTTGTACCTCCATTAGCTTCTTTTTCTAATGAGAAGTATGCACCTGCCATTCTAAAATTACGCACACTAAATGAATTTAGTGAACAAGATCTAACCAGATTAATTGGCCGTGTAGATTAATCTGGTATTAGTATTTTGTAATTGAAGACCGTAATCTTAATTTTTAGCCAATGTATTATTATGCTGCGAGATAAGCTTAGCGAGCTTATTCGCTTCAATCGGTTTAGACGCATAATCATTCATGCCAGCGTTTAAGCAAATATCAATATCTTCTTTACCGACATTTGCGGTTAACGCGATTATTGGCAAGTCTTTAAATATAGGCATAGTTCGTAGTATTTTGGTTGCTTCTACACCGTCTAGAACCGGCATTTGCATATCCATTAGAACGACATTATATGCATCGTGATTTAACTCAAGCAGCTCAATAGCTTCGGCACCATTATCAGCAACTTCAAATGTAGCACCTAGTTTAGCTAATATTTTGCCACAGACTGTCTGGTTCACTCTATTATCATCAACCACTAACACATGAATTCCTTTCAATACATCGGCGTCAAATTGAGTTGGTGACAAAGCGATAGACTGTTTAATATCTTTGTTTTTGATTAAGCTGAGTTGTTCGTTTACCACATCAAATACGTCTGATGGCGTGATTGGTTTTACCAATAATTGATTTATAGAATCAGAAAAACCAGCTTCTCGCATCACTTCACGTCCGTATGCGGTTTCCATAATAATAACTGGTTTCTTATCTGAACTTAGCTCGGTAATTTTCTTGGCAATCGACAAGCCATCTTTACCTGGTAAGCGCCAATCCATAAAGATTAAATGTATTTTTTTCCCCGCCATAATAGATTGCTGGTAAAAAGCTAAACTATCTTCGCCAGTTGCAAAAGACGTGACTTGGCAGCCAAAGCTATTGAGGATCGAGGTTAAGTATTCTCTGGCCACGTTGTCATCATCAACCACTAATACGTTTAGCTTTTTAAAGTCGATTTCATCGTATGCGCGGTACTGTACTTTGGTTTTACTACGTGAAAATGGTAGCTCTACAACAAAGGTGGAACCTTCATTAATCGTGCTTTTTATTGCAATTGAACCACCCATTAACTTAGTTAATTGGTCAACAATCGAAATGCCTAAACCTGTACCACCAAAGCGTCGAGTCGTTGATGTATCAGCTTGCTGGAATGGGTTCCGAATTAACTCAATCGTTTCTTCACTCATGCCACAGCCTGTATCTGTGACGGTAAATTTGGCTAAAACCACATTGTCTTGTTCTACCGTTTCTATGTCTAAAGTTACATGACCTTCACTAGTAAACTTAATGGCATTACTGATTAAGTTAATCAGTATTTGGGTCAATCTAAATGCATCACCAGAGAGTTCAGAGATAATGCCATCTGAAATAGATGTTAATACCTGGATATCTTTATCTTTCGATAATTGTCGACTCATTCCTGCAACGTTGTCTAATATTTCGTGTAAATGGAAGTCTTCTTGTTCTAACCTGAGCATATTGGAGTCGATTTTCGAGTAGTCCAAAATATCGTTCACTATTGACAATAAATGACCACAACTAGACTCTAAAGTATTAATCAACTTAAGTTGTGATTCTGTTGGTGAGTCATTTTTAATTAAAAACAACATACCAACAATTGCGTTAAGCGGCGTCCTGATCTCATGACTCATATTAGCTAAAAAACGACTTTTGAATTCAGCGCCACTTTTTGCTTCCGATAACGAATGGATAATTTGTTGTTGGTGTTGGCCTTTTATTTTTTGATAGCGAATCGTGATAAAGAGTAAGGCGATACTAAAAGCACTAATAAGTAAAAAGTAAATTAGGTAATGATATTGCAAGTTTGAAATGGCTGAATTTATTCTTTTAGCTGGAGTCGATACCGCAATAAATCCAGAGTAAAGACCATTTTGTGGGCTGTATTGCATCGATAAAATAGATCCGGATTTATCTTTAATGGTTTGTGTTTTAGCTAATATCGGCATTATATCTTGGCCGATATTTTCAGTTATCGTGGCGCGCTCTCGATCTGGTAAAACGTTGCCCCATCTCAGTTCATCATTCCTGTGGTATAAAAAATAACCTTGATTATCTGTATGAATAAATTCTAAATTTCTAGACTCTACGAAGGTATTTACTTTTTGATACAGATTATTGAGATCTAAATTGAGAATAACAATACCGATACGTTCGTCTTGTTTATCTGTGATTATTTTTGCTGCACGAGTTGTCGCTATAAAAGGCGTTTGAATAACACCTTGTTCTATATTTAAGTCTATATTTGACCAGTACGTATTACCTTTGGGGGTAGCGAGAGCTTCTACAAAGTAAGTTCTAGATGATTTGTTTTGTAAATCTGAGGCTTTAGCAGTAATGATTTTGGAACCTTTATGATCGACCCTGATTTTCTCCATGCCATCTTGGTCAATAACTCTGGCTTGTAGATATAAGTTTTCTCTAGCGTTTAATAAGTCTTGGAAAAGTAAGGCAAGTGACCTTGGATCATCAAGGTGGTGGGCATACGAACTAGCTAATAAAGTTAAATCTTGTTCTACTACTTTTTGTAATTCCCGAAAGGTTTCTTTTGATAAAATTAATACCGACTCGCGTTCATTTTTCAGTTCAAGAAGGATTAAATCTTTATCTTTTACATAATTGAAAACTAAAGCGACAACTAATAAGGCAAACAATAATAGCGAGGAAGCTACACCAAATATTCCATCTTTCATCATTAAGTCATACCTATAATTTGTCTCGATTTCTTATGATAAAGACTATATCACTAAAATAAAATAGCGTATGGATTTAATTATTTAAGTCATATCTAGGCTGTAATAACGTGAAATACTATTTATTCATTTCCAGTTTACACTCCACTTATAAACTCATTGAAGCTCCCAGTAATACTAGCGAAGCTTGCAATTTACAACGCATAGTAAATTAATAAAGGTCGATAAAACTACAATGATATTAGAAAAAATAAAAAACATTAATTTATCAATAAAAATGGTTTTAGGGATTGTTTTTTTAATACTAGTAATCTTATGGTGCGTGAGCATACATGACCTAGATCCATGCTTGGATAACACTACACCTAAACTAGATAAAAACTTCCAACCTCATTCTTTAGGTATCGACGTTTCTCATTACCAAGGGGATATTAATTGGTCTACCGTTGAGCTGTCTGGGATTAACTTTGCTTATGTTAAAGCAACAGGAGGCGAAACTTACAAAGATCCTAAATTTGACAAAAATTGGTACCTCCTTAGAACGACTAAGGTTCACCGTGGTGCTTATCATTTTTTCTTTGCCCACGACAATCCTAAAACGCAAGCTGAACACTTTATAAAAACCATTGGTGAGTTACGAGAGTACGACTTACCGCCTATGTTAGATATAGAAGTTAGTGATCATAAGTCTTATAAAATTGTAGAAGAAAGAGCATTGATTTGGTTGCAAGAAGTGGAAAAGGGAACAAAGCGCATACCTATTATCTACACCAATAGTAGCTTTGGTAGTGAAGTGTTAACTCAAGAAAAATTTTCCCGTTATCCCTTATGGATAGCAGAGTATGGGAAAGAGATAAAAGAGATTCCATCACCATGGAAACATAGTGGTTGGACAATTTGGCAACACTCAATGAAAGGTAAAATAAATGGCATTAATGGGCATGTTGATTTAAATCGATTTTATTCGGATAGCGGGAAATTATTACGATTTATTGAAGAGTCACATACCGAAAGCATTACCATTCGGCCGTAGATATGACAGATGAAAGTAATATTAAACAATCATTAGTTCAACGTTCTCTGGTGCTGATAGTCATTAGTATAATGGCTTATTTATCGTACCTAGGGTATTTGTCAGCTTGGTTCCGTCAAGTAACGGGTTCAAACCATATAGACGCAACTAATGTAGCTTATTTGGCATCGGCTAGAGATTATACCGCTGACTTATTGGCCATATTGACGGAAAGTAAAATCGTACTTGCTGTCTTACAAAGTAGCCAAGGCGGAATTAGCTTTATTGTGGACGTACAAGTTCAGTTAGGTCAGATCCTTTCCAGCTTGCATGACGTTATTAATTTATCGTGGCAACTCACACTAGCGTCGTTATCATCAATCGAATTTTTGTCACTATTACTGGAGGCGAGTCATTTTTCGATGTCAGTAATGTTAACCATGTTCTTTATTTCATTAGGCATTAGTGTTTGTTTTTGGAAGCGTTATCATAAAATATCTCAAATGGTCAGTAAGATCTCGGCTACTCTAGGGCTTATTGTACTGGTTACTCACTTTATATTGCCTTATTCAATTTACTCAACGGCCATGTTGAGTAAACACCTGCTATCACCTCATAAGTCTGAAATATACCGAGGGTATTCAAGTTTTCATCATCAACTTCCACAATACGAGGGCAGTTCTGACTTGAAAGATAAAGTAAAAGGAACGATGAGTTACTTTAAAGACAAACCAGAGCATTTAGGAAAGCACTCTGAGAAAATGTCAGCTTTGTCAGCCAAACATTTAACATTAATATTTGTCGAGTATCTGTTTATGCCCTTATTTATCATTTATTTTTTTATTCGGCTAACTAAGCAAGGGTTCAATTCCTTGCTGTTACATAGAAAGTAACAGCAGCGAATAACTAGAGCATCCTGCTCTTTGTTAATGGATTTTTACGTAGAATAACGATGCCTGCTATCCATCGCCTCAACTCAGAACGATTCTAGTTTGAACGAAATTTATACCGCAAAGATAAACACGCTCTAATATACTCACCGCTTTAGTTAGACGGCACGGTTTAATGATGTGTTTACTTAAATGGCATAGTTAACAATGATAAAAGTGAACTGTTTTGTTTAGCGCCTGGATATTCAACTAAACCGATATTAAGGTTCTGATCACTTTTTTCCGCACTACCTTTGTAACTATTAAATAATTTGTCCCACCAAATAACACTAAAACCATAATTTGAGTTGGTTTCATTTACCACTTGGCTGTGATGGATACGATGCAATATTTGTGTCATCAATATAAGTCGTAACGGCTTCTCTATGGCATTAGGTAAGCGAATATTGGCGTGGTTGAATAATGCTAAGCCGTTTAAGGTTATTTCAAATATAAGTACTGCAATGGCAGGAACGCCCAATGCCGTTACGGCCACAAACTTGACCGCTATGCTAATGACAATTTCAATTGGATGAAAACGTAATCCTGTGCTGGTATCTACATGGGCATCAGCGTGATGTACTTTATGTAAACGCCACAGCATTGGCACTTTATGAAATAACCTGTGTTGCCAGTAAATTAAAATATCTAACAACAACAGGCTTAATACAATGATCAACCAGTTTGGCATGTTAGTCGTTAGCTGTAATTGATTAAACAAACCTATGTTCTGTTCTGTGTTGTACAAAGCAACTGCGGTTAAGCCAATTGGGATCACTAATCTTGCAAACAATGACGAGGTAAATACCAAGCCAAAGTTAGCCAACCAACGTTTAGTATTTTTAATAGGGGATTGGCGTGCAGGCAGTCGCCATTCAAGTAACATCATTATTACTAAAATGCTGAAAAAGAATCCAAGTCTCCACCATACTTCGTTAGTCATTTTCTACCTTAGCGGTTTCATTAGCCGTATCGTTTGTTTCTTCGGTGTTGGCATTTACATTCGCTTCTTGCTGCTTAAGTGTGTGATAACCACCGTGTATCCGAGTGAAAATTGTGATGGCACACGCTGTTGCAAAAACACTGGCTAACAAAACAAAATGCTGCGGCCAAATACAAAAGGCAATAAACAGAGCAATGGTTTCGGTGCCTTCGGTTAAGCCGTTTAAATAATAGAAACTTTTGTACTTAAACTGCGGTTTTTCTAATTTGAATTTCTCGGCGGCAATAGCGAAAGCTAAAAAGCTGGAGCCTGTGCCAATAAAGGTGGCCAGTAAAATAGAACCAGCGATGGCATTTTGTTCAGGATTTGCCAATATAAAACCAAGCGGAATGGCCGCGTAAAACAAAAAGTCTAACGTAATATCTAAGTAACCACCGGCGCTAGAGCTTTGATTTGCGTAACGGGCGAGTGCACCATCTAATCCATCCAAAATACGATTAAGCACAATAGCGGTTAATGCGCCGTACCATAATTCAAATGCTAATAACGGAACCGCTAACATGCCAATTAAAAAGCCAATCACTGTCAATTGGTCCGCAGTTACGCCTCGTTTATGTAATAAGCTCACAACAGGAATTAATATTGGTTTTATAGCTGGCGTAATAAATTTATCTAACATGTACTTCTCTTGTAAGTAGCTCTTGCGAATCGCTTTGTAAGTGTTCTTGCGAATGCAGCGTTATGATTTTACCTTGCGCTGCTTCAGCATCACTATGATCGTGGGTGACCATAATTGCAGGTAGTTTATGTTCACGGATTAGATCAAACACTAATTTTCGCGTATCGACACGTAATTGAGTGTCTAGTTTACTAAACGGTTCGTCCAATAAAATAGCTTTGGGTTCACTTAATAACATTCGTAGTAACGCTACTCTTGCTTGTTGACCACCAGAAAGGCTATCCGGGTGGCGATCCCCCATGTCTTTCAAGCCTACTTGCTCCAGTGCTTGATCTACTTTTTCAAGTCGTTGTTTTTTATTACCTTTGGGCATGGCAAATAGGATATTACCGGCCACTGATAAATGTGAGAACAACAGGGCGTCTTGGTATAACACTCCAATATGGCGCGAATTCGCCGGTAAATCCCCAATGTTTTGACCATTGAGCCATACCTCACCGCTAGCGCTGAATACACTAGGTAATGTGCCCGTAAGCCAATTCAATAAGCTAGATTTACCACTGCCAGAAGGGCCCATAATTGTAAGAACGTCGCCGCCATTCACTAACTCGTTTAGGTTAAGTAGTTGCTCACTCTGACGAAACAATTGTAAATCTTTGATCTGTAAAGAAGATTGCATTTAAAAACCTATGCTTTTGCAAGTATTAACTGGGTACGCTCTCATCGATGTGCGCTTTTAAAAAAGTATTTAGGTAACAGCCAGGCCAATATAAATCCTATTAATGGCAACACCATTTGCATAATGGCATAAACCGCACTCGTACGCCTACTAGCACCATTGGCAAGTGTAACGGCTTCTGTTGTTATGGTGCTTATTCGCCCACCGCCAGCTAAAAGTGTAGGTAAATATTGACCAAAACTAATGGCTAAGCCAAGGGCAATAGCTATTAAAATTGGTGAAAATAATTGAGGCAACTTAATTTGCAAGAATACTTTTGCAGGGGATGCACCAAGGCTTGCTGCAACATGAGCAAAACGTGGATCTAAACGTCTATAACTACTAGACAGTGATAGAAAAACATACGGTAAAACAAATAATAAATGGGTAAACACTACATTAAAAAAGGAAGTTTGGTTATGCACAAGTTGTTGCATCCATACTAAGCCAAATAAAAATGCAATACTTGGGACAAGTAAGGGGATGTAAATAACTAAACTGGTAAAACGAGACATAGGTTTTGCAGTTAATTGCTCTGACTCTAAACAGAGCAAAGTGATGATAGTGGCAAACACCGTAGTGATTATACCTATAGCAAGGGTGTTAAATAGTGGTTCACTCATTTGCATCAATGCATTTTGAAAATGTGATAATACAAACTGATCTGGCATAACAGCAGGGAAGCGCCAAAATCCAGCGACCGACCACATAACTAAACCAATTAATGACAGTAATATAAAAGCAATAACTAAGGTGGTAAGCACTAAGGTAATTGTTTGCCAAAAAGCGCTGCCATATCGGCGTTGGCCGTTGGTCATTAAGCCGCTAAATAAGACTTTAACTGCCTTTTCGCCGCCAAGCCATAATGCTAGCAATCCGCCAGTCAGCGTCAGTTGTAATAACGCGCCGGCTGATGCTTTGATACGCAAGTTTAAGTCAACATCACTAAACCAGTGCATAATCGCAACTGCAAGAGTGGGAGGGGTGTTTGGTCCCAATATCAGTGGCATTTCCACACTCGCACTAGCATAGGCGAGCACCGCTAAAATAGGTAAACGTAATAAAGGATAAAGACTTGGTAGTATGACTTTAAAAAAGGCTGTCATAGGACAATAGCCTAAGTTAAGTGCCACCTTATGTTGCTGGCGTAATTTTTTGCCAAGTTCAGGTTGTGCCAATACACCAAGGGCCATTAACAATAAAAACGGTAACTCTTTGAGTGTTAACCCTAAAATAATACTGATGCCATAAGGGTCGTGTGGAAACAGGCCATTTGGGGCTAATTCCCATCCTGTTAACCAAGGCGATAGTAATCGTGAGATCATGCCGGAAGGCGCAATTAAAAAGCCAACAGCAATAGCCGCTGCCGCATGTGGAATAACTAAAATAGGGCTGAGTAAACGTTGAATACGGTTAAGCCAGGGACTGTTAAAGAATGCGGCTAAGATCATTAAGGTAATAATAAAAGCCAGTAAAGTGCTAATTAACCCTGTCGAAACACTCAGTGTTACCATTTGGCTCAAGCCAGGTGTTTGCCAAAGCGCATAAAATCCATGCAGCCCAATACTTGTTTGTTCGAGTTCTGGAGCCCAGCCAAAAGCTGGTAGTAATACACTAATTAAACCAGCAAAAATCGGTAGTAAAAGTAGGGCAAGTAGAAAACGTGGGCTGAGTTTTACCATACGGGTAAATACATCAGTTTTTATGTTGCTCGTCATTGGCTTACCCCGTAACGAGTTTGCCAGCCTGTCATAATGGCTTCAACCCAACTAGGGTGTGGTTCGCTCAAAGTTCGTTTAATACTATTAAGTGGTAGCGCACTTGGATGTGGAGTGTCCGTTTGAAATAAAGCTTGCTGATCAGAGGATAAGGTTGACTGAATTAGGACGGTTTTATCGCCCCAAACACTTGGCTTTTGTTTCTGGGCTTGCGCTTGTGGACTGAGTAAAAAGTTAGCCACTAATTGTGCGCTTTGCTGGTGGCTCGCGTTATAAGGGATAGCGACAAAATGTGTATTACTTAAACTGCCATCACTCATAGCGTAACTGCGAATACTCTTTGGCAAATCAAAGCGTTTCACTGCGGCTGGTACTTCTGGTGCTGAGAAAGTAAAAGCTAAGCTTAATTCTGTGTCATCCACTAAACGGCGCATTTGTGCGCCATTTTGCATAAAATGTTGTCCGTGACGCCAAAGTGTTGGATGTAATTTATTTAAAAAATTCCACAGTGGCATTAATATTTGTTGTGTATTTTGCTTGGTAGCCATTTGGTTTAATTGTGCTTTTATTGTTTCATCACTTTGTTGATGTAGCATAACAAGTGCATATTTTAAAAAGCTCATCCCCAAATAGTCAGGCGGTTTAGGATAACTAAAGCGCCCTGGATTTTGTGTACTCCAAACTAATAATTCATCTAGAGTAGTTGGCAATTGATTATTAGCAGAGCCGTTAATGGCCAGATTGTCATAATAAAAAGTAAGAGAGGCTAATCCCCATGGTGCTTCCATCCCTTGAGTTGGAATGCCAAAATCAAAAGTAACGGCAGGGTTGTTTACTGGATCTGTGTATTGAAAGTTGGGCAATTTATTTGCCCATTGCTTCAATAATAATGTATGCTCGTTCATAGTCGCGAAGTTAGCACCGTTAATCCACATTAAATCGACGCTGCCTTGGTTGTTATTATTTGCAGATTTTTCCGCAAGCACACGACTTACTGCTTCACTAGTATCACTTAGTTTTACATGTACTAAGTTAATATTATATTTTGTTTTAACTTGCGTAGCAGCCCATTGAATATAAGCATTTACTTGTGAGTCAGCACCCCATGCGTAGAAGTATACGTCTTGATTTTCACCCGTCTGTTCAATTTTTTGCCAGCGTGATTGCTGGGCTAAATTTGAGTTTTGTTCTGTGTAGGCAAAAATGGCTGTTGGAAATAGAGAGACACTTAGGGTTATACAAATGAAAAAAGCGATGCATGAAAAGTAGTGTCGCGAGTTCACCTGCCAAAATTTAGTTAAGGGCATTTAAGTCCCAGTTGTAATCTAAAAAGTTAATTTTCATATCGTCGTTTTTAAGGGCTTGTTGTTGAGCTGCGTTTAGTTTTAGTTCGTTAACGTACAACAAAAGAAACTCTTCAAAGCTAGTTGCTGCTTTAAAACCATTCTTAAAATCGTCACCGTACCATTTAAATATTGAAGAAATATTGAGGTTATTACCTTTGGCAAAATTACGTGATGAGTCTGATATAAAACGAATGGTTTGTTGCTGTAATTGTGTTTCTAACATCTCACCAGTATAAGCTTCTTCACGAAGTGCAGGGCAGCCAATGCTAGCGCAGTTTAAGGCAAAATGGATACGCGGTTCGTTATATTTAGATTTGCCTGTATCAGTGACTCTTGTATCAACCGCACCACGAATTAAACCATGTTCAATATCATCAAGGCTCAGAGTCTCACCAAATAAAGGAATGAATTTTTTGCTCCAAGGTGATCTAAAAAAACTACCCAAATCCTTAATTGATTTAAGCTTTGGGTGTTGTTTAGTTTGGTGATTTTTTTGGGGGTGGTAGTTACTTACAATAAGCTCAACGGTCCATGCGTTATAAGCGTTGATTAAAAAAGCCAATTGCTTAGACTTTTCCCAGCTATAAAATTCACTTTTACTGGTAGCACTTAATAAATCTAAATAGGCTTTTAACTGACTGTGCTGTGCTTTAAATCCTGCGTAATTGACTTGTGTGCTGTGGCCATTATTAATGGCCACGACATTGTCACTTAACAGTTTATCCCACACTTTATGCGTTATATCAGTGCTAATCTCACTTTTAACATTAGCTTGAACTAGGTTAGCAAATAAACCTGCAAACAAAGTTAAACTCAGTAAAAGTGATTTGATCATATTAGCCTCTGCGCCACGTGTGGTATTTTTCTAGCAAGTTAAGTACTTTTTCAGGAGCATGGTTACGTTTCCACTCACCCGCTGCGAATTTATTGCCTTCAGCCCATGTAGGGTAGCTGTGAATTGTACCTAATATTTTATTAAGTCCTAAGCCATGTTTCATGGCTAATACAAACTCAGCAATTAAATCACCCGCGTGTTCAGATACTACCGTTACACCCAATATTTTGTCTTTACCTTTTGGCGTAATGACTTTAATAAAGCCTTTAGTTGCACTGTCGGTAATTGCACGGTCTAGCTCTTCAAACTCAAAACGGGTAATTTCAAAGTCGATGCCTTTATCTATAGCGTCTTGTTCGTTTAAGCCAACACGTGCTACTTCTGGGTCAATAAAAGTAGTCCATGGAATAACACGGTAATCTACTTTAAACTTTTTAAGATGACCAAATAAACCATTTACTGCTGCGTACCAACCTTGGTGAGCTGCAACATGAGTAAATTGGTATGGACCAACAATATCACCAGCGGCAAAAATGTTAGGGTAAAGTGTTTCTAAGTATTCGTTGGTAACAACGGTACGATTGGTTTCTATGCCCAGCTCTTCAAGGCCATAACCTTTAAGGCGAGCACTACGACCAACGGCACATAACAATTCGTCGTATTCAATCTCAACTTCTTCGTCTTTACCATTATCTTGGCTAAGGCGTTTAACAATAATGAATTTTTTACCATCACGAGCTTCACAGCGTAATGCTTGGTGTGAGGTTAAAATATTAACACCACTTTCAGTTAGTGCTTGGTGTGCAAAGGTCGACACTTCAAGATCTTCTTTGATCATGATGCGCTCAGCCATTTCAATTTGTGTCACACTTGAACCCAAACGAGAAAAGCTTTGTGCTAACTCACTACCAATTGGGCCACCACCAAGAACAACTAGCTTTTTAGGTGCTTCGTCCAACTCAGCAAATTTGCTCCATAAAGTATCACTCGTTACATAACCTGTTTCTTCAATACCCGGAAGAGGTGGAACAAATGGACGTGCGCCAGTGGCGATAACAATGGTACGAGCCGTTAACGTTTGTGTGCCACCGTCGTTAAGTTTGATCTCAACTGTCCACGGGTCGATTAACTTACCATAGCCTTTTACAACTTCTACACCTAAGTCAGTGTAACGTTCTACGCTGTCATGCGGGGCTATATCTGCAATGACTTTATGTACACGAGCCATTACTTTTTTGAATGAAAATTGTGGTGTTGCGTTCTCAAGACCGTAGTTTTCGCCGTGGCGAATTTGTTCTGCAATTTTTGCGCTTTTAATAACGGCTTTACTTGGAACACAACCGTAGTTTAAACAGTCGCCACCCATTTCACCGGCTTCAATTAAGGTTACTTTTGCTTTAACCGCTGCTGCGATGTAACTCGTTACTAAGCCGCCAGCGCCAGCGCCAATAACAATCATGTTGCGGTCAAATTTCTTAGGCTTAGTATAATTTTTGTAAACACGACGTTTTTTAAACACGTTTAATATTCCTTTTGCAATCAGTGGGAAAATACCCAATAAAGCGAATGATAAAATAAGGTTAAAGGATAAAATTCCAGACAAGCTATCTATTTGAGCAAGTTGAGTACCGGCGTTAACAAATACAAATGTTCCGGCTAACATACCTATCTGGCTTACCCAGTAAAAAGTCCATGACTTAATCGCGGTAACACCCATTAATAAGTTAATTAAAAAGAATGGGAACACAGGCACTAAACGTAGTGTGAATAAGTAGAATGCACCTTCTTTCTCAACACCTGCGTCAATTGCGCTTAAGCGCTCTGGAAAACGTTGTTTAATGTAATTACGTAATAAATAACGTGATACTAAAAAGGCCAGTGTTGCACCTATGGTCGATGCAAAAGAAACGATTAATAAACCTTCCCCTAAGCCAAACAATGCACCTGCTGCCAGAGTTAAAATTGCAGCGCCCGGTAAAGAAAGCGCCGTCACTAAAACGTACAGTAAGAAGAATCCACCAATAACCAGCAGTGGAGATTGGGCTTTATAGTCGTTGAATTGGTCCATTGAGCCTTTTAGGCCATCAAGGGTAAGTAACTGATGTAAGTCAAAATGAAAGAACAAACCGATAGCGGCGGCTGCAATCAATAATAGGGCTAGCTTTTTAATCATGTATCTCTCTTTAAATTCTTGTTTATATTTCTATCTATATGCGTATTAGAAAGTATGGGTAAGCGTTAATTTGGCGTTAATCGGTAACTCAGGAAACACTAAAGTTGCGCCAAAATAACCACCTTCAAATACAGGACGCCAGTTTTCTTGATTGGTTATGTTATTTACATCTAATCGTAATTTTGTATTAGGGCTAAATGAATAACTGCTGTTTACGCTTAACGTGTGTTGATCTCGGATATTAACCGTCGCCAAAAAGTCCAACGGATAACTCTTAGTATAAAGACCCGAGAAACCCACTTGCCATTTCGCATTAATTGAATAATTTCCGTTAAAGCTAAATGATTGTGGTGGCATGCCTTGTAAAGTGCGATTTGATGCGGCAAAAACAGTGTAACTTGGTGCACCAACGCTTGTGCCATTAACTATGTCAGGGCGTGAATTATCAAAGGCATCTATTACTTGGGCTGAATCTTGTGCACTTGTTGAGTTATCATACGTTGCATGTAAATAACTGTAACCTGCACTTATCCAGTATGGGTAAGAGTCGTAAAATACTTGAGCTTCAAAACCGTTAGTATCGATACCAGAATTACTGCCATCACGGTTACGTAAACTACGTCTTTGATTAAAGATAGTGGCATCTGCATACCAGTCGTTGTCAGCTGGCGCGTACTTTAAACCAAGTTCAAGCAGCTTGTTTCCAGTGGCAAAGTTTTGCTCGCTAATAACATTGTCACCGTTAAGTGCATTACCGCCAGCCATGCTGTTTGATGTCGCGTCGTTGTAGCTTAATACTCTATAAACCGTAAAGTCGTCATTGATTTTGTAATTTGCACTTATTTGAAACGAGTGCAGAACTTCGTTTATGTCATCGCTCGCTGCTACTTGTCCTTGTGGTGCAATAGGGTCTTGGGCATGAACATCGTAAAAGTCGGCACGATAACCAATGTTTATATGCAATTTTTCTGACCAGTATGAGTCATGTTGGATAGCCAAACCAGTTTGCCATGAGGTTGAGTCTGTGGTGTCTGACATATTAAAGTCACCAACACCGTCGTTATCAATATCGTACTGGCCACCAGGGGACACAAATACACCAGGACGAAGTTCCACTAGACGCGCTTGTTGTTCAACCGTCAAAGGAATACGGCGATTTGAAATTGGGCCAGTTAAATCAATCGGTAAGTCTGCTTCGGTGGTAAATTGGCTGTAACCTAATACGTCGTTGTAACGTACGTCAAAGGCCAAAATGGTTTGTTCTTTGTCATTCCATTGATAGGCTAATTCGGTACGATTTTGTGCTGTGTGAGCCGCATCAATAATTTCAACAAAACTGTTTTGCGCAATGCCTTCACGTTCTAAGTGCTGAAAGTACGATGTATTTTTAACGGATAAGCTATCTGAAAGCTCTCGTTTATAAATACTGTGAATTAAATAGGTACTGGCATCGTTTAGGTTATCAGGGTCGGTAAGTACATTACTGCGGTCAATAACAACTTGTCCGGTTGGTGAAATGATGGAACCTGCCGCAGGTACTGTGCTGCCATTACTTTGTACACCTTGACCTGTGATATATAAGCCGTCATCAATTAGTGCTTGAGTAGGGCGGTTAATCCCTGCGTTGTCTGTGAATTCAACTTGGTATAATTCAAAGTTGATATCCCAGCTGCTTTTATCGTCCGGTAATATGTTTAATGCGAGAAATAAGCTATCGCTTTTGGTACTAGAAAAGTCATAAAAGCTGCCGTTATCAATATGTTCAGCACTGACTCTAAAGCCAATTTGATTTTTTACAATTGGCGCTGTGTAATCAACCAAAGCACGATATTGATCCCAACGTCCTGCAGATAAACTCACTTTGCCTTTCGTTTCATAGGTTGATGCTTTTTTAGAATGTAAATTTACAAAACCACCATTACGTTGGCTCGAGCCAAACAATACAGTTGGCGCGCCCTTTACTACATCAATTTGTTCAATTGAGTTAAATGACAGGGGGACACCAAAACCATTATTACCGGCTTGACGACGAGTGCCATCTTGAAATAATTCACCGAGTTGTCCGCGAATAGTTGGTAAGCTTGGTGCACCAAAGCCACTAGCAGCATACGTATTAGGGCTCACTGCAAGGACATCTTGTAAAGTCGTAATATTGAGTTGTTCAATTAATTCGCTGGAAATAGGCGTTAACGAACGGGAGATATCTTGTAAAGCCAGGCCGTCACCAAATGGACCGTCTACTTTTGCATCTTTAACCGATAATCCTTGAGATTTAGTCACTTGACCTACCACTTTAATTACTTCGATTGATTCATCATTTACTTTATCTTCTGCACTCACAGTAAACGGTATCTGTAACGCTGCCAATATTGATAGGGTTAAACATGCAAGCTTCAAATTTTTACTCTCTACAATTATTTTATGATTAAGCATAGGTGTTAAGACCTAAACTGGGGTAAATAAATTTCATACCACGGCAGTATATTTTTAAAATGACGATTAGGAAAAATTATTTTGAAATAAAAAAAGTAAAGCTGCGGTCTTAGTCTCCGAATGTTTATTAATTTAATTTTTTTAGGAAGAGTTTATGAGTAACCCAATAGATACAAATGTACAGAATCGTTTGCAATGGTCTTTATTTTCGCTACGTCTTGGCGTGTTTATCGTAATGATAATGTGGACATTGGATAAATTTATGAATCCAGGCCACAGTGCTAAAATCTTTGAGCATTTTTATGGCATAAGCGGTTCAACTGATATGGTTGCGTATGTGTTAGGTGCGCTTCAATTAGTGTTGGTTTTTGCATTTGTTGCTGGTATTCAAAAGAAAATCACTTACGGTGTGATCTTTGTAATGCACGGTTTATCAACTTTATCGTCGTATAACCAGTACATTGATGGTTTTAATAACCTATTGTTCTTTACTGCATGGCCTATGTGGGCAGCATGTTTTGCACTTTACTTGTTACGCGATCAAGACGTTAAGTTCACTGTAAAATAAGCTAGCGTATTCAATTTATGAACACTCATTAGTAATATCTCAAGTGAGCAATTTACATAATTGAAGTTCATTCTTTGTCACCAAAGCCTAATAAAAAAGCCCGTAATGCAAAACATTACGGGCTTTTTTGTGTACTTTTATTTAGTTCATTTGAAACTCAATGAGGTTCTATGAAACGGTCAGATGAAAATCATTAGGTTAGACAAGCTTTTGATACTGTTGATAAATAAGGAAGGTTTAAGGATGATTGATAGGTTTAATATATAAGAAAGATGTTGGCCAGTTTTTTTCTGAGCGTTAAACGTCTTTAGCATCTTCGCTTATAAACTCTTTTACAAAACCCAATAATTGCAGCAAAAATATAAGTAAAAAAGGTAAGGCGCCAATAATGGCAATGCTTCGATTTAATGACTCGTTATTTTGTACCAACAAAACATAGGCGCATAAGCCTAATGCAAATGACCAACCGTATAAGCTCCATGTTTTCGTTTCGTTAGCTCCACTTAACTGACGAATAACTAATATAGCTGAGTCAGCCGAGGTGGCGACAAAAATTAATAGCAATAATAAACTGGCCCAAACGAGTACAGCACCTTGCCATCCTAGTTGCTCAAAAAACACAAATAAGCCTTGGGTATAATCAGTTTTAATTGCCTCTAAAATACCACTTTGGTGTACTGAATCCCAAGCAATAGCTGAGCCTGAAAATACACTAAACCAGACAATAGTGACAAGAGTCGGCACTAAGACCACACCTAAAATATATTGCCACACCGGACGGCCTTGGCTAATTTTTGCTAAAAATACGCCAACAAATGGCCCCCACGCTAACCACCAAAAATAATAATTATAAGTCCAACCATTGGCCCATTCAGGATCGTTAAGTTGATTAGCAAAGTGCCAAGTACCATTGGTGATCAATTGTATGTAATCCCAAGTTCCACCAACTGCAGTGTCAATAATAGGTTGGATAGGCACAAACATTAATAACCAAATAATCAAAGTAAATGCGATATAAACGTTCAATTTGCTAAGCGCTTGAATTCCTTTTTTAAGACCAAATTTGGCTGATAAAGTATATAAAATCACAATCAAACCAATAATGATAAAACCTGAGAACAAAGCTGATCCAACATTCAGTTTAATTTCTAAACCTTTACGGAGTAATAACGTCGAGTTGGCTATGGTGCCAACAACGCCAAAAAAGATGGCAAAAATAGCTACTAATTTAATAATAAACCGCAACTTGTTTAACCATCTTTCGCTGAGCATACCTCTGCATATGCTGATCACAGGGGCACTAATATCACCGGCTTTACCGCTTTTAGTACTTAACCCACCTAAAACCAAACCAAATACTGCATAGAGTGCCCAAGCATGCGCTCCCCAATTAACTAACGTTAAAGCTAATCCGCTTGATTGTGGATTGGCGTATAAGTCTGCTTTTAAAGGTGAACTAATAGTATGTAATGCGGGCTCGGCAATCCCCCAGAAGATAAGCCCTGACCCCATACCCGCAGCAAATAACATGGACAGCCAGCCAAATAATTTGAATTCTATAATCGCCTGTTCACCACCCATTTTGCGTCGGCCGATTGGACTGATAGCAATCACTATTACAGTCAGCAGTAAAATATTAACCAATATGAAAAATGGTGAGCCTAAGGCGGCTAATAACTGATTAACTATCGGTTGTAACTTTTGAGTCAACAAGTCGGGAAACCAAAACGCCACAATCGACAAACTGACACATAAGATCAGTGCTGTTTTCTCGAGGTTAGTGGCTTTATTTAAGGACAAGATAGCGGCCTAATTTCGATTCAATAAATAATTAGCAAAGTAATTTTTTTGGTCAGTAAATTTAGAGTTAACCGAGAAGTCTGTTTTAGCTAATATCTTTGCTAAAACATCGTCGTCATATTTACGTGATATTTCAGTATGAATTTTCTCACCAGCGCGAAAGTGATAGGTTTTTCCTGTGGCTGCTATTTTAACCGATTGCTCTTTGTTACTTAATAAATAACTCTTAGCAATCCCCTCATCTTCATTATATTCAGGGGCGTGGGAAAATGCGTCAAGGTCAAAGTTAGCACCTAGTTCAGTATTCATTCTATGTAATAAATTAATATTAAACGAATGTGTGATACCTGATTCATCGTTATACGCGGGTAACACAATATCTTCAGATTTAATTAAATCAGTTCCCAGTAGTAACTTGTCATTTTTACTTAAATTAGCACCTAACTGATAAAGAAAGTCACTGGCTACAGTGTCTGTCATATTGCCGATATT
This sequence comes from Psychrosphaera saromensis, assembly GCF_002954545.1. Classification (GTDB taxonomy): domain Bacteria; phylum Pseudomonadota; class Gammaproteobacteria; order Enterobacterales; family Alteromonadaceae; genus Psychrosphaera; species Psychrosphaera saromensis. The sequence goes on from NZ_MSCH01000003.1 coordinate 960,621, forward strand.
TGAGCCTAAAAAGAGTACAATTTTTGGATGATGGCTATCCTTCACTGAACCTAACATCTCAAAATAGTCACCATGTTTTGGAACAACTGACACCAGTGGTAAATGATGTTGTAATGATAGCTGTAATTGCTCTAAAGAATTTTGGGATATGTCTACTGGTAAGTAATCAAATTGATAACCTTTATCACTAAGCGCTGCAAGTAACTTACGTGTTTTACTGCCATCACCGGCACCAAGTTCAATTAACTCAAAATACTCATTTTTATCAGCCCGAAAAGAGTCGACTAATTCATCAGTTTGGGTAGTAAATATTTCCATTTCGCAACGGGTTAAATAGTATTCGGGCATGTTCATGATTTCTATAAATAGTTCGTCACCATTTTTGTCATAGAAATATTTAGAAGGTAAGGTCTTTTCAGATTTGCTCAGACCTAGATCTACATTTTCTGCAAATTGTTCAATCATGTTATTTGAGGATCCTTTTATTGGGTACAGCCCATTTATTTGACTAAACGAATGCCAGAAAATTGCCATTGACATTGTGGCTGGAAAAAATTTCGATAACTGGCTCGTGAATGGTTTTCTGAAGTCGCTACGGAAGCGCCTCGCAATACCATTTGATTAACCATAAACTTGCCATTGTATTCACCTACAGCACCTTCACTGATAGCAAAACCTGGATACGGAAGATAGGCTGAAGATGTCCATTCCCACCTTTGTCCCCAGTTAAATTGAGTGGCAGCGATTTCCCACTCAAACTCAGTGGCCAAACGCATTTTTTTCCAAGTAGCAAAAGCATTCGCTTCATAATATGAAACATGGGAAATAATGGCATCTGGCTCAACTAACTTTAAACCGGCTAGTGTGTAGTAATACCATTGGCCATCTAAGTACTGCCAATATAAAGGACTGTTTATTTGATTATTGCATAACCAGGCCCAACCATCGTCTAACCAGTATTGAAAGGTGCTATAACCGCCGCTTTCTATAAACTCAATATATTCCGCGTTAGTCACTAATGACGTTGCTATTTGAAAATTTTGTAAATAAACCTTATGTCGCCCTAGCTCATTGTCAAAACAAAAACCTGAATCCTTATAACCTATTTCATAAACGCCTTCGGAAAAACTAAGCCATTGTTTTTCTTCAGTGCGTACTAGGGGCTGGCTAACGAGATCAAAGTCTGGATGATAAACCGGATGAGTAGGGTTTAACGATAAGGTGTATTTAAGATCAGTTAATAATAACTCTTGATGCTGTTGTTCGTGATTAATACCCAAAATGATAAGCGCTTGGATCTCCTCAGAAATATCATCACTGAGTAAACGCTGAATATGCCCATCTACATAATGTCGGTATTGATACACTTGTTCTACAGTAGGCCTGGTCATTATGCCACGCTGAGCCCTTAGCGCTTTTTCCCCAACAGTTTGATAGTAACTATTGAATAAGAAGCCAAAATGTCGATCAAACACAGCATAATCCGCAACAAATTTTGTCAGGATCATTTCTTCGAAAAACCAAGTGGTATGGGCTAAGTGCCATTTAGGCGGGCTGGTGAAATCAACTGCCTGGGGAATATAGTCTTCTATATTCAGTGGAGAACAGAGGGATTCTGTGTATTTTCGCGTTTTATTATATTGGTTTAATAACATCTACTGCACCTAAATTTTAACCTATAGATAGGCTTAGTTGTTAGTTAGCTTGCTGTAAAACAGCAAGTTAATCAACTAGAACATGCCATATTTGATCCGTTATTGGCTTGCTTTAAGCGCAGAAAAATAAGACTGCCAAGTCTGATGTTCACGACCTGCTGCAGCCAGATAATGACTAACATTATCTGATTTCCCCAACCTAATGCCTTGGTAAATACCCGCTATAATATTACCGATGAAGTCGCCCAACTCAGCTTGACGCTCTGCACGGTATTCTTCTACTGACATAGATTTATAAACTAAATCAGTACCAAAGGCGCTATTTAAATAGTCGGCAAGTTGGTATTGGCTAATTGCTTCACCGTGTAAATTGTAGGTTAGGCCGTTATGTTTATCTTCAGTAAGCATTTTGGCATAAGCGAAGGCTAATTCTGTTCTTGTGGTATAACCACAAAGGCCATCACCTGCACAATTAAAAATACCTCCTGATTTTTTGTAATTGTCTATGTATTCAATATCAGGTTCAATATAGATACCGTTACGCCCAATTACCCAATCTAGACCACTACTACAGACATCTTTTTCAGTTTGGCGGTTACTTTGCACAACTGGCGAAAACGCGGTGTTTTCTTCAGCACCTTGCACGCTGGTATAGACAATCTTTTTAACACCTGCTGATTTTGCAGCCTGAATGACATTCCTATGTTGTTCTATACGTTTATCTGGTGCATCCATCCCCGAGACCAAAAGTAACGTATCGATAGATTGTAAAGACGCTTCCAACATACCTTTATCATTGTAATCACCTGGGCGTATTTCTATTCCCAAGTGTTTGGCTTTCTCTGGCGTACGTGCCAAGCCAATAATGTTCTCTTTTGCTAGTAAGCTTGTAGTTGCTTTAATTATTGCAGAACCTAAGTTTCCACTTGCGGCGGTAATTGCGATTTTCATTATTTATCTACCTTAAACCTATCACTAAAATATGGATTTATTGAGAGGTGTATACCTTCAATATTTCGTTTTTATGCCGCTAATTAATAAATTATTAGGCTGTAACCATGTTTGAACAATATATGACTACCAAGTTCCAATCATAAAAATATAACCTGTTCACGAACGCATTATGTGTTTAGCTAATACACTTATATTTAGATGTGTTAAATTTAATCAATACATGGGATTACCATTTTTAGTTGCAGCGGGGATCTCTTGTATTGAATCCCAGTGTTCTACGATTTTTCCAGCATCATCAAAGCGGAAAAAATCCATAGTCACATATTGATCACCACCTGGCCATGTCTGGTGAGTATGTAACGCTACGAGATCGCCTTCAGCAATAGCTCTAACAAACTCTATAGTTTTCCCAGGATAATCTCTATCCATCTCACTGAAGTAATCAATAAAGGCCTGCTTACCATCAGCCACAACGGGATTGTGCTGTATGTATTCTTCACCTACATACATATCCACCGCTTTGCTAGGTTCGCCTAAGTAGGCTGTTTTGTAAAAGGCGATGGCATTTTCTTTGTTGCGTTTTAAATCAGGAGTCATAGAAAGCCCTAAAAAATAAGTACATCATGTTTCGAATGATAACGATTTACAATAGACGATATTAACTATTTTAGTTTTATTTAACGGTGATTGAGCTTTTTTGAGTTTATAGAGAATTAGATTAAACATCTCAACCATTAATATTCCGCCTTATAAAATGGTGAACAAAATTTAGGGGCAAATCAATTTGTTAAAACTCATGGGTGCCGACGAAACGACTAAATTTTGTCTCTCTATCTTGTCAGCCGCATATACCAAGATTGGTTATAATGAAGGTACCTTGCTAAATTTGAGCTTAAAAGTAAAAAGAACAATAATATTTAGAATTACAAAATCACAGTCAGCATATTTATCACTAACAATTTTCAGCTAAAAAGCGTACTAACAGCAAGGTCAAATTTTCGCGCCGCGATTTATTCGGCCAAACGGCATAATAGCCTAAAGATTTAAGTTTCCATTCTGGTAATACATGCACCAAATCACCATTTTTAATATCGTCGGCAACAATATGCTCTGGTAAATAAGCTAAGCCCATATGTTTTTTGACAAAGCTAGACAAAGCGTCAGCGCTATTCACACTAAAGCGAGTGTTTTCTGTGATAGATACTTTTTCGCCAGTCGGAGATTCAAACTCTACAGAACTAGAACGAATATCAAAGCGTATCCAGTCCCAACTTAATAAATCTGATGGGTGAGTTGGTGTAACTTTGCTTGCTAGATACTTGTTACTAGCGACTAATAAACGTCTTCCATCATAAAGTTTACGGGACATCATAGTACTATCTTGTAACCAACCCACGCGAATACTCATGTCGATGCCTTCATTCAAAATGTCGACTATGTGATCAGTGAACATCAAAGATAGGGTGACTTTAGGGTATTGTTTAGCAAATTCAGCAATGGCTGTTGAAATCGTTGAGTAGGTAAGAAAAGCAGGAAGAGATATTCGCAAAGTCCCAATGTGCTGTTGTGAAAGTGCATTCAGCTCATTTAAACCAGCCTCTGCATTTTTTAGCATTTCTAAAGCATGAGTATAAAACTTGGCTCCTTCGCTAGTCAGTACTAGTTTTCGGGTTGACCTGTATAGCAAGGTTACACCTAAATACTGCTCTAGATCTGCGACTGTTTGACTAGTTCTTGATGGTGCTAAATTCAAAGTTTTAGCTGCTCGACGAAAAGATCCTTCATCTACTACTCTGGCAAAAATGGCCATGTGCTTTAAGTGATTTATCATTGTTCTGTTTTTCAGAATTATAAAATCAAATTATTGCATATATTCAGGGTAATCAGAAAGGAATAAGATCGTTTCGAGTTTAATAAAACAGCATTGAAAATGAATTTCCCATTTTTAATGGATGAAAACATTAAAGGATAAACGATGAAATATATTCCAAAAACATTAGCAATTAGCATTGCGGTTGCTTTAGCAGCTCCAATGATAGCTCAAGCCGATGGTTTTTATGGCACAGGTCAATTGGGTAGCAGTCAACAAATAAATGGCTCTCAAGCCTATGGTAACAATATTGCGAAAGATACTGATTTCCCAGCTGAGTTTGATGTGAATTCCGGCACAGTAGGAAGTATCGGAATAGGTTATATAATCAATAGACAATTCCGCGTTGAAGGCCGTATAGGTTATCGAGAAAGTAGCTTTGATCAACAAAGGTTTGGTACAGGAGCTCGCACAGATGAAGAATATATCTTGGATGGTGAAATCGAAAGTTTCACTTATACAATAGAAGGCTTTTATGACTTCGCTAATGACTCAGTTTTCACTCCTTATATTAAAGCGGGTATAGGGATTGCTGATAATAGTTATTCGGCCAAATTAGGAGGGGCTGGCGTAGCCGCATTTGACCCCTTTGATGGATCTGCTGATGGTTTTTACGACGGTTACGCCGACGACAAATCAACTGAACTTTCTTGGAATCTAGGTTTCGGTGTTAATTACCAATTAACTGAAATTGCAGCCGTTTACGCTGAATATCAGTACACCTATTTAGGTGATGTCATGACTGGACAAGATTTATTTACAGATGGTTTTATGATCGATGATCTAGCAGCCAATGAACTATCAATCGGTCTTCGAATTAACTTTTAACTAGGAAAAAATAATGAAATCAATCAATAAACTAATACTAAGTCTAGCTATGTTAACTTCGCCAATATTTGCCTTTGCTGAAGTAATTGAAGTCGCAAGTTTTAATCTTAATAAAGATGTGACTTATCAAGAATTTTCGGTAATTGATAAGACCGTAGAAAAAGAACATGTAAGTAAACAACCTGGCTTTATTTCGAGAGAAACAGCTAAAGGTGAAAAGGGCGAATGGCTAGTTGTAGTTCATTGGGAAACATTAAAAGATGCTGATGCCTCAATGAATAGTTTTATGCAAGCGAAAGCAGCAAGCACGTTTATGTCAAAAATTGATACATCCAGTATGATTATGAAACGTTATACTAAATAATTACAAAGCAAAAAGTTATTTGGGGTAAACGATACTTACCTCAAATAAAACGCTTTTAAATGTTTTCTTCAAAGTACTCTTGTTTTGATTAAAGCTGCTTTCCAATTTTTATGTACGTTTGATTATATAAAAAAACAAAAACCTGCTGAAGCAGGTTTTTTTATTTTAAGAGGCTTGTATTGTGAACCAACAATTAAATGGCCAGCGCAATTAAATTTGTGGATGAAAGAGCAAGAGTTAGAGTTAGAGTCGGGCGTTGTGTTATTGATGCCACAACAACTGAAGTAATAAACGCTAGATAAGGTTATGAAAATAGTTTTTATAACCTGTGTGACTCCATTTATATTGAGTTTTAGGCCAGTGGTTTCGTTACTGTTTTTTAAGTCATGAAACAACTAAGCCACTTAGAATATAAGTGGCTTAGTTTATTGAGCTAATGCTAATGCTAATACTAACGCTGGTTAGCGTTTAGAGCTTTTTAACAAGCTTATAAAACTTGGATTATTTGCTCTTTCGCTAAACGCGACTTAGGTAACTTAGCGTTATAATCTTCAGCGTCATCATGGTAGCCAAGCACTAATGCTACGTCACAGATGTAACCGTCTAATTCTTTTTCAAAAATTTCACCAATAAGTTCAGCATCTACGCCTTCCATTGGGGTTGAGTCAATACCTAAACGCGCTGCTGCATGCATGGTGTTACCTAAAGCAATGTAGGTTTGTGCTTTAGTCCATGTTGCATTGTTGCCTTGCTCATCTGTATTCATATCAACAAAAGCAAAAGCGCCAAACGCTTGCTCACGGTTCTCAGCTTGAGTGCGACCATTTTTAATATCGGCATCAATGACTTTTGCGTAATCATCGCGAGTATATTCAGGGTTGTAAGCAAATAAAATAACGTGCGAGGCTGTTTTAATGTGTGGCTGATTAAACTGAAACTTATTAGCAAAAGTATTATGCATACGTTCTTTAGCTTCATCAGACTCAATAACAATAAACTTCCAAGGTTGTGAGTTAATTGATGAAGGAGAAAGACGCATAGCTTCAAAAACTACGTCTAGGTCATCTTGAGGAATACGCTTGGTGGTATAGCGTTTAGTAGTATAACGTTTTTCTAAATCACTAATGATTGGGTGAGTCGTGTTTTGTTGAGTCATGGGTTTCTCCGTTAGGTGGCCTGTTTTGCCGATGTTTACTATGTTGAGGCTTTGTTATTAAAAACAAAGCCCGTGTAACAATTAATTACTTATTTGCTGAGCCATTGGCGAGTAACTTCATCTAATACCTGTCGCTCTTTACTAACTTTGTAATCAAGCGCGGCAATTATGTCGTTTGAAAAATGTAGCTTATCAAGTGTTTCTAATTGTGTTTGACTAAAAAGTGCTTGTTTATCTTCTCTTAATAATAAAACCGCTCTATCAACGTTACCGAGTAAACCTTTAGGGTCTGCAAGTTCACGTATATTATGTTTATGGTGTAAAAATTGCGGCTTCCAAAGTGGTACTACGCACCATGTGTTTGTCGTGATTGCATCTTCAAAAGCGCTAAAACAATCTTCTTCTGTGCCCGTGAAAAACTCATAACCTGCTTGGGTTAATCCGTACTCTTTCATCATGTTGATAGAGAAACGAGTAATGCCAGCACCGGCATTAATGCCCTGAATAGATTTTTGCATTTTTGCGATTACGTCAGGTTTAAGTAAGTCGCTAATTTGGCTTACGATTTGCTCTGGTATGTAATCTGGCACGCCCCAATGAGCATAAGGTTGATAATGTAAACCAAGCTCCATAAGTGGCATAACTTGCTCTACATCTGCTTTATAAATACCGTGGCTTGAAGGCAGCCACGCAGAAGCGAGTAGATCTATCTCACCTGATTTTAAATTTTTAAAGTTGTCTTGATGCGGCGCGTAAATACGCTCAACGCTAAAGCCCATATCAGTTAAAACATGGCTGACAATTGAAGCGGTAACTCGATGAAATGATAAGTCGGTTACACCTAATTTTAGATGTGGCTTATTCATAGTGTGTTACTCCATTTGATAGAGCAACCCATGCTTGGTATTTGCTCTTTTGGACCTTGGCCTGTTGTGGCTATTTGGCGCATTGCATTGATGAGTTCTGGCGAACGGTTAGTAGCATCATTCATTTTTGTATCGTCTAACCTGCCGCGATATTGCAGTTGCCCATGCTTATTAAAACCAAAAAAATCAGGTGTACATACCGCGCCATAGGCTTTGCCTACGCGCAGGTCTTCATCAACCAAATACGGGAATAAAAAACCATGTTGTTTAGCAAATTTTTCCATATTGGCCGGAGAGTCTTCTGCAACATATCGATAGTCGTTTGACATAATCGCTAATACATTAATGCCTTCACTGATAAGTAGCGCCGTGTCTTGGCTCAAACGTTCGGCTATGCGTTGTACGTAAGGGCAGTGGTTGCAAATAAACATAATAAGTAAGCCATTTTCGCCAAGGTTATCGGCTAATGAAAACGACTCTCCTAATGGATTTTTTAATGTGAAGTTAGGGGCTTTCCAGCCAAAATCGCAAATGGGAGTATCTAATAACATATGTTAACTCCTAGCAGGCCAGCGTTGATGCCTGGCCTGGTTAAATTTTCTATTTAAATTCTGGTTAGAATCTATTTAAGTTATTGCTAAAAAATTTACTGTTTAAAGCGAAAGCGCGTTAATACGTAAGGCGGTTTAGCATTACCAAGACCTTGGCTGAACGCCGGGTGTTGATGAAGTTGGTCTTGTGTTACATAAATCCAACCTTCGCTAACGGCTAAGCTGTCTGGCCATGATAATTTTTTATCTTGCACGATGATTTCGTAGTGGCCTTTAGTCGTTAAGCCGATGGCGTTGTTTTCAAGATCAGTGACTAAAATGCCACCGCCGGGGGCGTAGGTCATGCCATCGCTTGGATTTTTAGGGCCAAATATTTCAATGTTTTTTTCTTTTTTACTATTGGAGTAACTGCTATTAGCCAATGTTTTTGCTGGAATACGGTAAACCTTGGTGCCAGTAAATGAGCCAAAGTAAACCCACTCGTTATCGTCATCAATCGTTATTGGGTTTAAACCAAAGCGAAGATTAGTGGTTTTTCCTTCAGGTGATTTAGATGCGACAGGTGACGCTTCAATAACAAGGTCACGCTCTTCAGGCATTAGCGTTGCGCTGCCTTCAAGTACGCGAGTAGAGTCGCCCGTTTTTAAATCAACAACAATAAAGGCTGGCTTGGTTGCACCCATAAAATTACCGAACGACATATCAGCAATGTAAATTTTGTTATTAAGCTCATCAATGACAAAGTCTTGTAAGAATGAGTTAGCAAGTACCGCTGATTTACTTAACGTTATGGTATTTACTAAGCTGTTATTTACGCTATTCCAGGCAATAAGTTTAGGCGCTACCTTTTCACTGCCCATGTCTAAGATCCACACAACGCCTTTACTATCGCTATGTATGCCAATGACTGCAGCCAGACCTACTTCGCCAATTTCTGGACCGTCTGCCCAATCGGTTGTTGGAAATGGTTGTTGCGCACCATTAGCCATAATTTCAACAACGCGTGTTTTAGGGTTATCTAACGGGTGCATACTCACTAACATTCTGCCTGCTGGTGTAATAGTAATACCTGCACCACGGTACTCAGTAAAAGTTGTTACTGTTTCAAGTGGACCAACTTCTGCTGCGTTAAGATTTGTAAGGGCGCTTGCTACTAGTGATAGTGTGGCTATGGCTAAAGTGCTTTTTAACTGTTTCATAATTTGTTACTCGCTGTATTTATCTAAATTGTGAATAAGGCCGCACAGATCTTATGTTCATTTATGAACAGCCTTATTGTTTGCTTGAATGAATAATAGGCGGGTATTGAAATGTAATAAACAGTGTAATAATTGAATCTTTATCAAATATTTATAGATAATAAAAATATGCAATAAAAAAACACCAATATAAATTGGTGTTTTTAGTTAGCAGACAATCTGTTGTTAACTGATAGCGGTCAGCTCACTAGCATTCATCGAAACAATACAGCCATCAACTTCTGCTAAGTAGTTTTTAAAATTCTGCGCATCTACATGCTGTTGCCATAATTCATAACTTTGCCAGTTTTCATAAAACACAAAATGAGCATCATCTTGGTTATTCTGATGCAAGGTGTAAGTAACACATTCAGGCTCTTTGTGCGTCTGTTCAATAAGTAACAAAAGTGCACTTTTGACAGGGGCGATTCTATCGCTGTTAGCAAAAATTTAGCTGCGGTAGTTCAACATTAATCAGTGTCTGAAGCTGGACGTGATTGTGTAACCTATTACTTTCTAGATGGTGGAGTTAGTTTACGTTTTACACTCATTTAGATAAACAACATAATCATTGAAGAATTATCAAAAAGTAATAGATAATCTTAATGTTGATTTATGCTTTTAATGCTGCAGGGAGTATATTTTTTGTTATTAGCTTCAATTAGATCTAACCGAAGTGGATTTATAAAAATGTTGTTAGAAGACCTACAGGTAATATTAAAAGTATTACCGCCGATGCTTCAAATCTCGATATGCGAACGGCCACTGCGGCAGTTAAAAGGGCAGAAAATCGCTTGGGCTAGATCTATTTATTTGTACCACTCGTCATTTTCGTTTGTCAGCTGAGGGAACGCTATACCCATTTAAAAAAGCCCGTAGACAATAAAATCTGCGGGCTTTTCTGTTTTCAGCTTATGGGGCTGAGGTATCTACATAGTCAAATTCGACTACATCATGCCGCCCACCTACAACTTAACCAACTGATATTTAAATAAAAATAAAATTCATGAAGAGGGATACCACCCCCTACCAATTAAGGGGCTTAATTAAACAGTTACAATTTGATGAAATAATATGCTTCTTAAACATTCCACCCTGTATCATCATTATTTCAACACAGAGTGTAAAATTGTTACTACTCATTGTGTGGATAGTCACCTAAGAACTTCATCAGATACTAAAAGCCTTCTAGAGGACGGCTCTTAGCCAGAAGCTGACATTAACACTTGTAAAATCATAAACATATTAGGGGAAATTTGAATCAGAAATCACTATAGGTTAAAGGGGAGGGGGTAAACTCAAGCAGACGATTGAAATCGTTCGTTTTAAAACAAAGTCAGAATTTTAAGTTTAAGTCGCTTTTTGTCTTTAACCGGTTATAAACTATAAGTTAGTGGTCCAAATGGTTCATCCGCCACATATCAATTAACAGGAAATTAAAGCTTTAAGCGTACATTATATTTAATAAGCTTAACCGATAGCTTAGCTTTGTCATTATTTTTAACCTTTCTTATTACGACTAACTAAAAACTTAAGGCCTGTAATTAGTTTCATTACCAATAAAGCTAACCCTAAAGGAATACCAATTAAGATAAACTCTTTAACAAAAGGTAAAACATACATCAATATAGTTGATATATTTCGTTGCCCATCACCTCCACCACTATGGGAATAACCTTGTTGATTAATCTGCTCAGCCCATTGTGTTTGCTCTAAAGTTACCAGTAAAACACTGACCACTATTGAAACGAGTAGTACGGTAAAGGTGCGAGACTGCCAACTATTTTTTAGGTATTTCATACTTGAACCTTTTTTTTCAACATTTGCTTGCTTAATTTAACAATCCACGACCAGTAAAGAGCTAGATGCACACCTAACATTGGCATGATCAACGTAGCTGAATCATGATGTATTTTTGACCAAAAACCTTGTATGTTAAGGTCTATATTTAATGCTGGTAACAATGCAACAGAAACTAAAAATCCGCTAACAAAAACTGTCAACATCAATAAATATAATAAATAATTCCAGATAATACTAAAGCGTTCCTTTCCCTGTATTCGAGTAAATAAACGCAAAAAACTTTTTTTAATCCAATCCCAATGTAGCAACAAATGAATAACCAACGGCACAACAAAAAACAGACTTAACCACTCATGAGCAGCAATACCTGTAGATTGAGGGGCTGATATCAACATAAAGCTGAACAGTAACAATACATCCATCACATAACGTGTTTTATGTAAGTTTTCTTTCCAATCTGACATGGTTTCTTTCTCATTTTTTAAACAATACTAAACATAGCTAAGAACAAAAAAATAATTAGTCATTCCAATATGGGCTAGCATACAAATTTGATTTATTATATTGGCAATTTTTGTTCAAATACGCTTTTAACTGCTTAACAATACTTGTTGCACCAGCAATAAAAATCGCGGTATTCCTTAGATCTTTTGGTTGTGCTTTTAATGATTCTAAAAATCTATCGGTTAGCTTATCTTTTGTAACTACCCATTGCACATCAACCCCCTTTGGCGCATCTAAAAGCTGAATATCTGCTTCATTGGGAACTTGAATACAGGCGCTACCCACAGCACTTGCCGGTAATTGCTCAAGTGTTGACGCAATAGCTGGTAAAGCCGTTAAGTCACCGATAAAAATATGATGCTCTGCATTTAAGTTAGTATGTTTAATTTTGCTGCCAGGCCCTGCAATACCAATATAATCACCTTCTTTAGCTTTAGCAGCCCAATTACTTGCAAGACCTTCATGGTCATTAATCGCAAAATCTAAAGTAAGCTGTAATTCTTTTTGATCAAATTTACGTACGGTATAAGTACGCATCCACTTTTTAAATCCGAAGTAAATCCCTAACATTGGCTTATTATCTATCGCGTCAGGTTTTGGAAAAATAACTTTAACATGGGCGCTCTCTCTGTCTTGTGGAAAGTCAGTTAACGACTCACCAGTAACTGTAATACGCCTCATATGTGGAGACAAATCTTCAATCGATATAACTTGAGTCATTCGCATTTTTGGGCCCATCATGTTGTTCTCCTGTATTTAATTATGAGTGCAACCTATGAATCGACATAACATAGTTGATAAAGTCATCTACACTAACAAGGTGGATGATAATGTCAACCATATTATTAGGCATATAATAAAATCAGGAGCATGTATGAACCTAAATGGAGCACGTTTTAATTTAATGCACACTGTTCGTAATACGATGATCAATAAAATAAAAGCACTAGATATGAACTTGTCACCTATGCACTTAAAATCTTTAAAAATCATTTCTACTATTGATGATTGCACAGGTCAAAAACTTGCAGGTTTTATGGGACGGGATAAAGGGCTTAATCAAAGAATTATCAGCCAAAATTTTTTGATAAAAAAAGATAACGAAAAAGATAAACGCAGCGAATGACTGAGATTAACGTATCAAGCGAGTGGGCTAGTGAATCAATTTAACGAAATGGAACAAGAAGTTTTTCAAGCAATGGCGATTAATATCTCAGATGAAAAGATAGAAGAATTCATTGCATTGGCTGATAAGTTTACAACAAATCTTAACGCTGCAACTAATAAATAAGACTAATTGTCTTTCGGTAAAGAGTAAAGTAATACTACTATTAAAAAAACGACTTCAAAAAATAATAAGCGGATCTACAATGTCCGCTAACGTATCAACGAAGGCATTAGTTTTAGTTTTGCTTGGAAGATAGCTTTCGCTTTACCCACAATTACTACATAACAAAAGTATTATTCGATATTGATAAAAAGCCTAATAAAAAAGCCCGTGATGCATAACATTACGGGCTTTTTTGTGTACTTTTGTTTAGTTCATTTGAAACTCAATGAGGTTCTATGAAACGAGTAAATGTTGTCTTTCGACTACATCATGCCGCCCATACCACCCATTCCGCCCATGCCACCCATATCTGGCATAGCTGGAGCTGAGTCTTGTGGAGCGTCAGTGATCATTGCTTCTGTTGTGATCATAAGACCAGCAACTGATGCTGCGAACTGTAACGCACTACGAGTTACTTTAGTTGGGTCAAGAATACCTTCTTTAACTAAATCAACGTATGTGCTGTTTGCTGCGTTATAACCAAAGTTAGCAGTAAGCTCTTTTACTTTATTTACAACAACAGATGCTTCATCACCTGAGTTGAATGCGATTTGACGAAGAGGTGCTTCCATTGCGCGTAGGGCAATTTTAATACCGTGAGTTTGATCTTCGTTGTCACCTTTTAAACCAGCTAATATAGCGGCAACACGTACAAGTGCAGTACCACCACCGGCTACGATACCTTCTTCTACCGCTGCGCGAGTAGCGTGAAGAGCGTCGTCAACACGGTCTTTTTTCTCTTTCATTTCCATTTCAGTTGATGCGCCAACTTTAATTACGGCAACACCACCAGAAAGTTTAGCTAAACGTTCTTGTAGTTTTTCTTTGTCGTAATCAGAAGTAGACTCTTCAATTTGCGCTTTGATTTGAGAAACGCGGCCATCAATGCCTTCTTGTTCGCCAGCACCGTCAATGATTGTTGTGTCGTCTTTAGTGATAACAACACGTTTTGCTGTTCCTAAATCTTCAAGTTGTGCTTTTTCTAGTTCCATACCGATTTCTTCAGAAATAACAGTACCACCAGTTAATACAGCGATGTCTTGTAACATTGCTTTACGACGGTCACCAAAACCAGGGGCTTTAACCGCTGCAACTTTAACGATACCGCGCATGTTATTTACAACTAGAGTTGCTAACGCTTCGCCTTCAAGATCTTCAGCAATAATTAAAAGAGGTTTACCAGACTTAGCAACGCCTTCTAATGTTGGCAATAATTCACGAATGTTTGATATCTTTTTATCTACTAATAAGATGAATGGGCTGTCTAGTTCTACAGAGCCATTTTCTTGGTTAGTCATAAAGTATGGAGATAAGTAACCACGGTCAAACTGCATACCTTCAACAACGTCAAGTTCAGTTTCCAAAGATTGACCTTCTTCAACAGTGATAACGCCTTCTTTGCCAACCTTTTCCATTGCTTTTGCAATGATGTCACCAATTTCAGTGTCTGAGTTTGCAGAAATAGTACCTACTTGAGCAATGGCAGTGCTGTCTGAACATGGTACAGAAAGAAGTTTTAATTCTTCAATTGCAGCTTTAACGGCTTTGTCGATACCACGTTTCAAATCCATTGGATTCATGTCTGCGGCTACGGCTTTAATACCTTCAGAAATAATAGCTTGTGCTAATACTGTTGCCGTTGTTGTTCCGTCGCCAGCTGCGTCATTGGCTTTAGAAGCAACTTCTTTAACCATTTGAGCGCCCATGTTTTCAAACTTGTCTGCAAGTTCGATTTCTTTTGCAACAGAAACACCGTCTTTAGTGATTGCTGGGCCACCAAATGATTTGTCTAAAACTACGTTACGGCCTTTAGGACCTAATGTTACTTTTACTGCGTCTGCAAGTACGTTTACGCCAGCTAACATTTTGATGCGAGCGTCATTACCGAATTTTACGTCTTTTGCTGCCATGATATTTTTTCCTAATAATTCTTTTTGTTAGTTACTTATTTTAGCTACTTAAATAATTAGATTAAGTCGTATTATTCTACGATGGCTAAGATGTCAGATTCTGACATGATAAGAACTTCTTCACCGTCTAACTTCTCAGTTTTCACGCCGTAACCTTCACTAAATATAACTGTGTCGCCAACTTTAACGTCTAACGCTCTTACGTCGCCGTTTTCTAAAATGCGACCATTACCCACGGCAATTACTTCACCACGAGTTGATTTTTCTGCTGCTGAACCTGTTAATACGATTCCGCCAGCTGATTTAGTTTCTTGTTCATTACGTTTAACAATTAAACGGTCATGTAGAGGACGAATAGTCATGTATCATAATCTCCAGATTTAAGGTTATTTTATGCTCAAGGGCATTTAATTAGTTGTTGATATAGTGGGGGTGATTACCTAGATTCCAAGTCAAAAAATAAAAAATGTTGCCATCGGTAGTTACATTATTATTTAATGCCAACGCTAAGAAGGTAAACCCTTACAAGGAATGAATTTGAAACATTGGATTTTTTTATTAATAGCCGCCGTATCGCTAACAACATCAAACTCTAGTGTTGCCAGTGTTGTACTGAAAAAGGCAAACAAAGATTGTTCTAAAGAATGCTCACAAAAATTAATAGTGGGTACTAAAACCTTTCGTTATAACTACAAAGCCTCACTACAAATTAGCGCTATCTATAACAATATAGAGTGGGCGTTAATATCGTTACCTATAAAAAACAATAAAAGAACCATAATGCATTACTACTTGCACAGCTCTAACAGTAGAAAGCGATTCTCTACCACAAAAATGTGTAAAGGTTTAGACCGTGATATTTCAAGTCAGGGTGAAGTGGTGTGTATTACCGGTGGGAATGTAGAAGTGGTAGGTAAGTTTTCTGGTAATAAAGACAAAACCTTTCCGTTATTACCTAATGTAAAAATTGCTGTGGTCGATCATTATCCAGGCGGTGTTATAAACCTTGCTTATATAAATGAAACAATCAACGAATACGATGAAGGGTTATTGGAATATCAACTTAATGTAAACGACTTGAACAATCTTAAAAAGTCACAGTCTAGCTGGCTAACAACACAAACCAATTTACATAAAAATAGTGACTTTGGCGATATTCTAGCGGTGAATTCAAGAGGTGACCGTAAATTCTCTGCAGCAGTTTACGAGTGGGTAAATGCCTATAATAAAGCGTTGGTTGCTTATAACTTTTCTTCTACCGGCATTGATAATGTAGGAAAGATTAATGCTAGCGAATTACATAACTATGGTTTTTCACCAAGCGTTGAAATGACCAAGCGTAATGTCACATTTAGTGCGTTAAACAGCTCAAGTGGTGAGCGAGAAAGATTCAGTTACTCGAATACTGACTTAACTAAAATGAATTATGAGCAACACGAATTTGCTAACGCGAGTACGTTTGAGTTTATGTTTGGTGCTGGTTTTCAACCGTCATTTTGGCACGTTAGTCAAACGGTAGATGTTGACGATATATCAAAGGCAAGAACCAAATATGAAATGAATACCAATACGTTAACGTCTTACTATATGCAGGGGCGTTGGGGCGACAGCCAACTAGCGGTCAGTTTGCTACAAAATAAAGCCAAAGAAAAAGTTAATCACGCGATTGATAATAAATTAATACAAGAAGTGGTTAAAGAGTATGTTGTTCAGTATGACTATCATGGGCTGTTTTCTGGGGCTAGTACATTAAGGTTAATGTATGGATCTTTAAATGCCGGAGGTATTGCTACCTATCAAGTGGATGATGAAGAAGAATCTGAGTACGCATTTGAAAGTAAACGTGTTATTTATCAGGCGCTAGTGATGGCTGAAAAAGGCATGTACGCTGGTGGATATTATTCTACTTATAATTCACCAAGCATGGTTGGATTTGCGGATGAATATCGAGATTATGCTGGTGTCGCATTCGATAAAGATTTTAGATTATCTAAATACGGTGTTGTGCTTGGTTACGATGAAGGCTGGTATGGCAGCCGCTATGAAACGGATTACAACCGCTGGTATATAAGTGGTGAAGTTGGTTTAGGTATGGTTCGTTTACACGCCAGTAGGCAAGTATTACTTGATGCCGTTGGCACTGATGAGGGTGATATTCATGGTAAAAACACCATTGAATTAAAATGGGCGATTGACGCAGGTTATGTTTGGCAAAGACGTATTAAATCATTAAAAGGTTTAGGCATGTCAGTGTTGGCTGGGTATAAAATACAAATGGAGTCTTTGGGTCAAGACCCAGAAGATGGTGAAGAAGACGAAGACGGTGGTTGGATCATCAACTATCAACGCCAGGATATTATCCATGGCCCATACGTTAAGCTAAATGTGATTTTTTAGTATTGGTTTTAAGGTTTTAAGGCTTTAAGGTTGTAAGGCTATAAGGCTATAAGGCTATAAGGCTGTAGGCTGTAGGCTGTAGGCTGTAAGGTAGTAAGGCTGTAAGGTAGTAAGGCTGTAAGGTAGTAAGGCTGTAAGGTTGTAAAGTTGTAAAGTTGTAAAGTTGTAAAGTTGTAAGGCTATAAGGTTATAGCCTTACACTTAGAGTTAGTCTTTGCGCTCAAAGTCACCATCTAAGGTTGTTGGTTTATGCTCACTAATACGGTGATCATTATCCGTCTCTGTTGTTTCAGTAAACTCGCCTTCAAAAGTTGAATGATTTTGAGATTGTTGGAAATGTGCAGACGCCGCAGCTTTAAATTTTATTTTGCTACCAAACTGTCGATAAGAAACCGCTCTAAATGCAGGGATCATTAACAACAGTCCAATCACGTCAGTAATTAAACCCGGAGTAATTAACATGACACCGGAGATAAGAATACAAATACCATCAAACAATGACTGAGCCGGTAATTGTCCTTGCGCCATTTCTTGTTGAATATTGGTCCAAGTTTGTAAACCTTGCTGTTTAACTAGCTTAGCGCCTATAAACGCAGTTGCGATAATAATAACAAATGTCCAGCCAGTGCCAATGATGCCACCCACTTGAATGAGTAACATTAATTCAATGAGAGGGATAACGATTAAGATTAAAAATAAGGGCATAATAATTTCACAATTTGTTAATGTAACTCTATTTATATGGGACATGTTTGCTGTTATCAAGTACAGTATTTACAGCGGCTTATAATTAAAACTAAATAATAAGTAACTAAACGTAAATAACTCAAATATAAACAGCCAATATGACCTATAAACTTATCTTAACGACTTGCCCCGATTTAGCGTCTGCACACTTGATAGCAGAGGGATTGGTTAAGCTTGAAATCGCGGCTTGTGTAAATATCTTACCTACCATTATCTCTATTTATAAATGGCAAAATAATATTGAGCAATCGGCGGAATCTCAATTATTTATCAAAACCAATGAAAGTAATTGGCCTAAAGTAGAGTCTTATATAAAAACCAACCATCCTTATGATGTTCCTGAATTGATAGAGCTCGATATCTCTAACGGCAGCCCAGAATACTTTTCTTGGATGGATAATAATTTACAACAAGGCGAATGATGATGTTTCGAACTTTTGCAAACCTGCTAAATCCTATTTTATTGTCGATTACCTTGATGATGTCACTGTCTGCTTCTGCAGCGTTTAATTCTGACAAAGATCCGCTAAAAGACATTTTCTCTAGCCAACCAAGCTTTTTGGAAGTTGAAGATGCCTTTATGTTTAACTTTGAGCAAAAAGGCTCAAAACTAACCCTGTCTTGGGTTATTGCCGATGATTACTATTTATATACCGACAAGTTCCAATTTGCGGTAGAAAACGCCGATATCACTAAGAACATAAAAGAAAAGGGCACTCAAATAGTTGATGATTATTTTGGCGCAACCGATGTGTACTTTTTTGAAACTAAGATTGAACTTGAGTTAGCTAATATTACAGAAGGTGCTTTAGTTAAAGTACGTTATCAAGGCTGTGCCAATGCAGGCTTATGTTACAACCCAGTAACTAAGGTAGTAGAACTTGATATTATCGAAGAAACTGCTGGTGGGGCGGTTGACGAGAACACGGCAATAGCTGATAAAACTCAGCTTGGTAGCGATAGTTCACAGCAAAATCAACTTGCCGATACTTTAAACAGTGGCAGCTTACTTTTTAGTTTACTGATCTTTTTCGGTTTAGGTGTTGGTTTAGCTTTTACTCCATGCGTATTTCCAATGTTTCCAATTTTGTCAGGCATTATTGCTGGGCAACAAAACTTAACCATTAAAAAAGGTCTGTATTTAGCCTTTATTTATGTGCAAGGTATGGCGTTGACTTATTCTTTACTTGGCCTTGTTGTGGCCAGTATGGGCGTGCAATTCCAAGCCTATTTACAGCACCCTTCAGTATTGATTGTTACTAGTATTATTTTTGTTTTATTAGCGGTCGCTATGTTTGGTTGGGTTAATTTACAACTGCCTGCATCTTGGACTTCAAAACTCACTGAGGTGAGTAACAAACAAAAGTCAGGCAATGTATTTGGCGTATTCGCTATGGGGTTATTAAGTGGCCTTATCGCATCTCCTTGTACTACAGCGCCATTGACTGGCGCTTTGTTATACGTAGCTCAAACGGGTGATATGTTAATTGGTTTTGTCACCTTGTATGTGTTGAGCTTAGGTATGGGATTACCGTTATTAGTCATTGGTGCATCTGGTGGTAAGTTATTACCAAAAGCTGGAGCGTGGATGGATATGGTAAAAGTCATCTTTGGATTTATTCTATTGTCTATTCCACTTATTTTGTTGGAACGCATTATTGATGTATCTATTGTATTGCAGTTAGCTGGCGTATTGTTATTGGTATTGGCTGCGTATTTACGTTTTCAGTACTTGTCTCATAACGGCACTAAGGTTAAGAGCATCTTTTGGTTGTTATCTTTAACCATATTGTTAACTGGGTTTGTGTTAGTCGCTAAGCCTTGGTTGCCAACGAGTAACGTTTCTGCTTTACAAGAGTCGGTTGAAAGTCACTCAGACAAGTTTATTAAAGTGGTCACTTTGCAAGATATTCAGCAGCAAGTTGAGAATGCCAAAGTAGATAACAAAACAGTGATGTTAGACTTCTATGCTGACTGGTGTGTGGCTTGTAAAGAATTTGAAACGTACACCTTTTCAGATAAAACCGTAAAAGAACAAATGACCTCTTTTGTTTTATTGCAAGTTGATATGACGGGGAATACGGATAAGGACATAGAAATATTAGAGCACTTTAATATCCTAGGCTTGCCGACAATTATGTTTTTTGACCCAAGCAAAGGTGAGTTAACCAATAACCGAGTCACCGGCTTTATGAATGCTAAAGCATTTTCTCAGCATATTGATTTAATAACTAAGTATTAAACAATAAATAAAGAATAAATAAAGTAGTAGCATCTTAAAAATAAGATGCTTTTCCACTAACCAATATCCTCTTTTTGGTTCGTTTTTTTAAATTCATGGTTTATCAATATTTAGCTTATAAATAATAAGCCATGAATCTGTCATTTTATCGAGTTCGAACAATTTAAAAACTGATATTACAGACCAAAACTCGCTTTATCTTAGCGATGAATTTTTACGCACCCCTTATTTTTAATGGTCTCAGCTTGGGGTTTGTGTCATTAGACCAGTATTTTGCTGCTAATTGTGTTGATTTCTCTATAATACATGCTTAATTTCTTTACATTCTTGTTTTTTACTCGTAATTTGATTACAACGACAAAATGTCAAAAAGAAATGCATGATAAGAACAAAAGGTGGGTAAATGACTACAAATAGCAGTGTTTTATTGTTGAATGGACCAAACTTGAATTTGCTAGGCAAAAGAGAGCCAGAAATTTATGGAGCTCAATCTTTAGACCAATTGGTTGGTGAGCTAAAAGCTCAAGCTTCAGCAGAGGGTGTTCAATTAACACATACACAATCAAATTCAGAAGCTGAATTGATAGATGTTATTCACCAAGCTATGGGGAAAATAGATTTTATTATATTTAACCCTGCCGCTTTTACTCATACAAGCGTGGCACTACGAGATGCTTTATTAGGTGTAAATATTCCTTTTATTGAAATACATATCTCAAATGTTCACGCTAGAGAAGATTTTCGTCATAAATCATTTTTATCTGATATTGCTCAGGGTGTGATTTGTGGACTTGGAACGGATGGTTATCGTTACGCACTAACGCACGCGATTAGCCATTTATCAAAATAGTATTTAACAAATTAGCTTTTAACAAGTAGGTATTAAAGTATGGATATTCGTAAAATTAGAACATTAGTTGATATGGTTATTGAATCTGGCGTTGGTGAGATTGAAATCACTGAAGGCGAAGAATCAATTCGTATCTCTGCAGCAGCACCTGCACCAATTATGCAGGCTACGCAAATTGCAGCAGCACCTCTTGCAGCTCCAGTAGCAGCGGCAGCAGCCCCTGTGGCAGCGGCTCCAGCTGAACCAACTGGCCACCAAGTTAAATCGCCGATGGTTGGTAGTTTCTACCGTGCATCTTCACCATCTACACCA
Organism: Psychrosphaera saromensis; assembly: GCF_002954545.1. Classification (GTDB taxonomy): domain Bacteria; phylum Pseudomonadota; class Gammaproteobacteria; order Enterobacterales; family Alteromonadaceae; genus Psychrosphaera; species Psychrosphaera saromensis. Next base: position 982,198 of record NZ_MSCH01000003.1, read on the forward strand.
GCATTTGCTGAAGTAGGCCAAACGGTTAAGGTTGGCGATGTGTTATGTATCATTGAAGCAATGAAAATGATGAACCAAATCGAATCTGACAAAGCTGGTGTAATTAAAGCTATTCTTGTTGAAAACGAAGACCCAGTAGAATTTGATCAACCTTTATTCATAATTGAATAAGTAGGGGCATCACATGATAGATAAAGTCGTTATTGCAAACCGAGGTGAAATCGCACTTCGTATTTTGCGCGCATGTAAAGAATTAGGGATTAAAACAGTTGCTGTTCATTCAGTCGTTGATAGAAACCTTAAACATGTATTGTTAGCTGATGAAACCATTTGTATTGGTAAAGCGTCGGCGCAAGAAAGTTATTTAAACATCCCTCGTATAATCGCTGCTGCTGAAGTGACTGATGCAGTTGCTATTCACCCTGGTTACGGATTTTTAGCAGAAAACGCTGATTTTGCAGACCAAGTTGAAAAAAGTGGTTTGATCTTCATTGGTCCAACTGGCGACACTATTCGCTTAATGGGTGATAAAGTTTCTGCAATTGAAGCAATGAAGAAAGCAGGGGTGCCTTGTGTTCCTGGTTCTGATGGCGAGCTTGGTGAAGATCCAGATGTTAATAAATCTATCGCTAAACGCATTGGTTATCCATTGATCGTAAAAGCTGCTGGTGGCGGTGGTGGTCGTGGTATGCGCGTTGTAAGAAGCGAAGCTGATTTAATAGATTCAATAGCATTAACTAAACAAGAAGCCGGTGCTGCATTTAATAACGATGTGGTTTACATGGAAAAATTCCTTGAAAACCCACGTCATATTGAAGTTCAAGTATTGGCTGATGGTCAAGGCAACGCGATTCATTTAGGTGAACGTGATTGTTCTATGCAACGTCGTCATCAAAAAGTAGTAGAAGAAGCTCCGGCTCCAGGTATTACGGCTGATTTACGTAAGTACATTGGCGACCGTTGTGTAAGAGCTTGTGTTGAGATTGGTTACCGTGGTGCGGGTACGTTTGAGTTCTTATACGAAAACGGCGAGTTTTATTTCATTGAAATGAATACTCGTATTCAGGTTGAACATCCAGTTACTGAAATGGTAACCGGTGTAGATTTGATTAAAGAGCAACTGCGTGTAGCCGCTGGTCAGCCTTTATCGCTTACTCAAGAAGATATTGTTATTCGCGGACATGCAATTGAGTGCCGTATCAATGCAGAAGATCCAGAAACATTTATTCCATGTGCAGGGGAAATTACACGTTTCCATTCACCTGGTGGATTAGGTGTTCGTTGGGATTCGCACATTTATACTAATTATAAAGTGCCACCTAACTATGACTCTATGGTTGGTAAGCTTATTACTTATGGTGAAAACCGCGGTATCGCTATCAAACGTATGGAACATGCACTTAATGAGTTGTTGATTGAAGGGATTAAAACTAACATTCCTTTGCAACAACGAATTATGGATGATGAACATTTCCAAAATGGTGGTACTAACATCCACTATTTAGAAAAGAAATTAGGCATGTATAAATAGTTAATTCTATTGTTAAAGAACCGAGCATCTGCTCGGTTTTTTTGATCTTGGACTAAGACTAAGAGGTGTATCTAAGTACGTAGTCTATTTTAATTAGCTGCTGATTTAGTTAGTCACTTATACCAAGGGAGAAAAACTGTTCAGCGCTAGCAATTCCTATATGCGTTTCACCGTCTATTACTTTTTCTTGGCCGATATTTACCCACTGATAATATACATTTCTATGTACTTTAGCGGTTAAACCTCTATGTAACTCTACGTAGAGCTTAGGTTGCTCAGGGTTTGATGTATTTACCGTAATAGGGTGTTGCTTTGACAGAATAGCTCTGTGGCCTAAATTTGAAGTTACTTCTATTGCGTCACCCACATCGGTTGGGATAGTTTGCCAATCAATAATAACAAATGGTGCCTCTTCTACTTTTATCCCGACTTTTTCCGCTGGCGTTTTTAAAAAAAACTTGGAACTCTCTTTGACCAATACATTGGCAAACAGCTTAACTAATTTTACTCTATTGATTGGTGTGCCCATATACCACCATGTACCGTCGGATTTAATCACCATGTCTATATCACCACAATTTGGTGGATCCCATAGCTCAAAAGGTGGTTCTGACTCAAGCGAGTCAATTTGTTGGACTAAATTGGTTAAATCCATTCAGCACTCAATATTTATTCTGATATAGTTTAGCGATGCTAGCACAATATGATTTCGCTAGGCGAGCAATCAACCCAACCTGAGATTAAATTGGCTAACTTTGGTGGGTTATAAATATCAATATGGTTTAGATCACCACAGTTAAATAAGTAGTAAGTATGAAACTCGACTTTAAATATCAACTAATTAATGACGATAATATAATTAAGGTGAATGTAGATCCCCAGCCCGATTGGGATGAATTTGAACAGTTTGTTGATTTATTCTTGGAAAATGAAGGTGTTACCCGGATATCACAAGATCTTGGAATGGACAGACATCAAGTGCGTTATAGGAAAGGTGATAAACAATTTATCCTACAATATGAGCATTATTCCAACTCAATTTGGATTGAGCGAGATTTTTAAACAAATGTTTGAATTTAACTTCTAAAGTTAAGCCTAGTTAAGATAAAATAGAATTATGTTGTGCAGATTAAAGTTTGATGAAAATTTTAGTCTGTATTTTGAAATTAAGAGTTGAAGAGTGAAACGTGTTGAATAAAGTCTTTGGGATGTTAGTGGCAATTGTAGCGTTAAGTTTTTATATGCTTAATACCTTTTTTTGGTGTCTGCCAATATTTTTATTGTCGATTTTTAAGTTGATCCCTATTACTGCACTAAGAGCTGCAATCGGTCGTGTTTTAGACCGCTGTGCAACCGGCTGGGTAACGATGAATTATTTCATTCAGCGGGTATTTAGCCGAATGGATATTCGAGTATCTGGTAATTATAAATTATCGAATAAAGATTGGTATTTGGTTATATCGAATCATCAATCTTGGGTTGATATTGTTGTTCTACAACGTGTATTTAATCGTAACATTCCATTTTTAAAGTTCTTTTTAAAACACGAATTAATTTACGTGCCTTTATTGGGCCTTGCTTGGTGGGCACTAGATTTTCCTTTTATGAAACGTTATAGCAAATCATTTTTAGCTAAGTATCCGCACCTTAAAGGCAAGGACCTAGAGACAACTAAACGTTCTTGCGAGAAGTTTAAACATACTCCTGTGTCTATTATGAATTTTATGGAAGGGACTCGCTATACAGATGACAAACATCTAAAACAAAGTAGTCAGTTAGAAGGTTTATTAAAACCTAAATCTGGTGGTGTAGGATTTGTATTAACCGTAATGGGTGAGCAATTACATAAAGTGATAGATGTCACTATTTACTACCCTAATAAAATACCAACGTTTTATAACTTCTTATCAGGGCGTGTTAAAAATGTATTTATGCATATTGATGTGCACGAGATCAGTAACGACCTAATTGGTGATTATGCTACGGATAAAGAATACAAAAAGCATATACATCAATGGGTATCTGGCATATGGCAGCAAAAAGAGAAAACATTGCAAAAGCTGAAGCTAGAGGCGGAAAGTCAGGGCTTGAACTAATTGTAATTAGTTTGTCGCACTGGTAACTGAGAGTTGCCAGTTAATAAAAAAGGGAAAACATAGTTTTCCCTTTTTTAGTTGTATTGTCCCGACCTAAAATTAGTATTACTTGCTAAGAGTAAATTCCAGTATTAATTGGCTGGTATCCAGTACGATTTGTTCTGCATACTTTTGCTCTGCTTCCATACGTTGAAGATCTAATTTTAGTATGTCTTTTTTACTAAACTTCTTTCTTGCTTCGTGGGTTGGCATATCTTTTATTTCTGAATATAAAGCAGAATAGCCACTGTATAATTCGACATAATCTTTAGGCTCAGCTTGAGCTTTATTATAATGCTCAAGTAAAACCCAAATTCTTAATACACCTTCAGAAGGTTCACACTGTTCTGCTTTCATCGCTTTTGCGATATGACAGATACTGTCAGTGATATAATTAAGTCGTTTAGTTTGTTCTTCTTCTACAGCTTTTTCTTGTTGTTTTACTCGCCACAATAATGTGCCAGCATAATAAGAAAGAGCAACAAGAACCACTACACCTAATGTAATAATTAAATACAAAATGTTACTACCCTATTTATTCGTCTAACAGATCATCCCATTGGTCGGATTTTAATCCTTCAATTGGGTCAACATCATCTTCAAGAGCGTCATCTTCTTCATCTTCAACACCGAGGATTTTAAGAAGCTCAGCGTGACGATCCATTAATTTATTAAAGTACTTAGCTTCTTTACCTGCAAGTAGCTCACCGTCTTCTACACGCTCAACTAATGCAATTAATGTTTCATCTGATTCTATATCAGTTAATTCTACATCTGGTGGGATCTTATCAGCTTTTGCTTTGCTAAGTTTTCCAATTGGTTTGTTCGTTGAATGAATAATTTCTTTTTCAACTGGCTGTTTAGCCGAAGGTACAGTCAACGAAATAGGCTTTTTACTACCATGCTTTGGATCTTTTTTAATATTAGAGCCCGTTATAGCTGTTCTTTGTTCTTCAACTAAGCTATTTCTAGTTCCGGCTTTTTGACCTTTAGGCGTTTTCTTTCGACGATTTTCGGTAGGTTTTTCATCACGAGTTTCTTTACTTCTAACTCTGATCTCTGCAACTTTTCTGCTTTTTTTCTGGCGTGTCATTATTTATCCGACATATAGGGTGTTTAGTTAATGTGAGTTTACTGAAGAATTTGTATTTATGGAATAAAAGGCAATAAAAAAGGCGACAGTGTGACATCTATCGCCTTGAATTTTTGATTGTGTTCAAACTATGTTTGACACCTCTCCTATTTAATTTCGATAATTCCTTCCGAAAGCACGACACCTTGTCTAGTCACTCATTTAATTATCCGTATTATTTTTATTTAATGTCCGTATATGTCTTTATTAATTATTGGTCATCATGACACTTTATTATGTTCATCCTTGGGAGCCCAATTGGTAACTCCGCAATTTGTACCCACACCCACTTCCTTGAGTCGCATCCATATTTTTATTTGCTAAGCGGTAACGGGGATTAATGTACTCTAATTGACAAAAGTCACAAGTAAATATTTATATTTTTTTACGCCTGTTCAGTAAATAAACTAGTAAATCTTTAATTTACATGGCCTTGACGTCATATTGAGATTTTTTTGTCAGATATATCCTACAAGCTATAGTGAGATATATCTCACAAATTACTGTGGTCAATGGCTTACATTTTTCAGGAATAAAAAAAGCGTCTAGGACGCTTTTTTTTATTTTATCGTTTTCAAACAGGCTGACTAGTGAAGTCCAGACATGTATTTTGATAATATTTCGATATCTTTATCAGTTAACTTAACAGCAATGTCTCGCATCATGCCATTCATATCGTTGTTTCTTGTTCCTGCACGGAATTTCTCTAACTGAGATTTAATGTAATCAGGATTCTGAAATGAGATTTTTGGGAAACCTGCAAGGCTGTGACCTACGCCTCGTGGACCATGACATGCTAAACATGCTGGAATACCACGTTCCATATCACCGCCGCGGTACAAATCTTGACCTGTAACAACAACGTCTTCTGCAGTTGAACCAGAAGTCATTGTTTGTGATGAGAAATAAGCTGCTAAATCTTTCATGTCTTGATCTGACAAAGGAGAAGCCATCGCACTCATTACCGGATCATATCGGCCTTCTTTTCCGCCAGATGTCATTCCTAGCTTTAATTCAGTTAGCTGTTTATAAATATAACCAGCATGTTGGCCTGCAATCTTAGGATAAATAGTGATTGCAGCATTACCATCGGCTCCATGACAAGCAGCACAAGGGGCTGATTTTGTTTTACCGGCTTCGGCATCGCCTTCAACAGCTTGAGCTGAGCCAATGAGTCCAACTAACATGGTAAGTGTAAATGCAATATTTCTCATAGTATTGTCTCTATTATTTAAGTGATCTCAAACCCTTTGTCTATGAAGCAGTTCATGCAAAGAGTATAATAAGGATATTCTACACCAAATGTGAGAATGTGAAACATTCTTAGAGAGTATATTTCTCTCAAGTTGCTGAATACTAAAGTTAGAAAACACACATATAGAGGAAATACGGTGTCTAAATCAATTATTAATTATACAAAAGCGTCATTTTTAACGTCGGCGCCTGATATTCGCCGCTTACCTATCGATGCTGGATATGAAGTTGCGTTTGCTGGTAGATCAAATGCCGGCAAGTCCAGCGCCTTAAATACATTAACCGATCAAACAGGCTTGGCCCGTACCAGTAAAACACCAGGTCGAACGCAGTTAATTAATGTATTTGATGTAGGTAATGAACGTCGTTTAGTCGATTTACCAGGTTATGGTTTTGCTAAAGTACCATTAGCGATGAAATTAAAGTGGCAAAAATCGTTAACTGAATACTTACAAAAAAGAAATTGTTTAAAAGGTCTGATCATCTTAATGGATATTCGTCATCCAATGAAAGATTTAGATAAAGACTTAATACATTGGGCTGTTGAAGTGGAATTACCCGTTTTAGCTTTATTAACTAAAGCGGATAAATATAAGTCAGGAAAACGTAAATCAGAATTATTACGTATTAAAGAGATGGCTAAAGAGTTTAATGGCGATGTGTCAGTTGAAACATTCTCATCATTGAAAAAGTTAGGTATTCCTCAACTATCTAAAAAGCTAGATCTTTGGTTTGATGCTGAAGAATTAAAACCCGCCGTTGTTGAAGGACCAGAGCTTTAACTTTTCTAAATCCCCCGCTTGTTTATACAACTATTAATATTGATTAATAGTTGTAATCAAATTACAAAACAGTCAGTTAATTATAAAAATGCAAAAAAAAACCGATACTTTAAAAGTATCGGCTATAGCAAATTTGGGGAGAGGCTATTAATTCTCGTCAAATATCAACAGGGTCAACTCATAAGAGCGACTGTGGACATAATAACGTTTTAAACATGAAAGTAAAGTCTTTACTCTAAATTAGTTGAGTTTTTATTCTTTATTTATCCCTGTATTTAAAGGGGTCTTATCATTTGGTTGATATTTTTCATGATAAATTAGTAATTTAACTCTAATGTTTGAGATTTCATTTTTATGCTTTTATAAATGAAATAACCGCAAAATATAAAAGGTTTATTTGAATTCAGCCGATTTTCTTGGAGAATAAAATCAAAAAAAGCCATGTAATAAAATTACATGGCTTTTTGTTTTACTATCATTTATCTAATCTAATGTGCTTGATCCCAATTATCACCCGTGCCTGAGTCAGCAATTAAAGGTACTTTTAATGATGCGGCACTTTCCATTAAATCGGTAAGTATTGGCAAGTATTCATCAACAAGGTTTTCATCTATCTCGAAAACCAATTCATCGTGTACTTGCATTACTATTTTCACACCTTGTATATCATTTGAGGTGAGCCATTGGTAAACATTGATCATCGCCATTTTGATAATGTCAGCTGCGGTACCTTGCATTGGTGCATTGATTGCGGCACGTTCAGCGGCTTTTCTACGAGGCACATTACGTGCAGTAATGTCAGGTAAGTAAAGGCGTCTGCCAAACAAGGTCTCAACGTAACCTTGTTTCTCTGCATTGACTCTTGTCGTTTCCATATAAGTGAGAACACCAGGGAAACGTTCAAAGTATTTATCTATATATGACTGTGCTTCGCCACGTTTAATATCTAGCTGTCTGGCTAAACCAAATGCGGACATACCATAGATTAATCCAAAGTTAACCGCTTTAGCTGCACGTCTTTGTTCTTTTGTTACTTCTTCAAAAGGTGTTGAGAATACTTCAGAGGCCGTTTTTTTATGGATATCTAAGTTATTTGCAAAGGCAGTTAATAGCCCTTTATCATCACTTAAATGTGCCATGATGCGTAATTCGATTTGTGAATAATCGATGGCAACTATTTTGGTACCTTGTGGTGCAACAAACGCTTCTCTTATTCTTCTACCATTTGCATTTCTGATTGGAATGTTTTGTAAGTTTGGATCGGTAGAGCTCAATCTTCCTGTTGCAGCAATTGCTTGATGATAAGAGGTATGAACTCTTCCCGTTGCCGGTTTGATCATTAACGGTAATTTATCTGTGTAGGTCGATTTAAGTTTACTTAACCCTCTAAACTCCATAATAACTTTTGGTAAGTCGTAATCATGAGAAAGTTCTAGTAATACTTCTTCCGCTGTCGATGGCGCACCTTTTGGGGTTTTCTTTACAATAGGTAATTCTAATTTCTCAAATAGAATAACTTGAAGTTGTTTTGGTGAGGCTAAATTAAACTCCTCGCCAGCAATTTCATGAGCTTTTAACTCAAGCTCTTGTAATTTTATCGAGAACTCGCTGCTCAGTGCATGCATCTGATCAGCGTCTATTAATACACCGTTATGCTCAATGTGAGATAAAATAGGCATTAAAGGTAGTTCAATGTTCTTCATTAACTCATTTAATGGCGCAATATTTTGTAATTTCTCATCAAAGTATTTATATAAACGCAATGTGATGTCGGCATCTTCTGCAGCATAAGGTGCAGCTGTTTCGATACTAATTTGATTAAAGGTTATTTGCTTAGCACCTTTACCTGCAACATCTTCAAATGAAATACAATTATGACCAAGGTATTTTAACGCCAGAGCATCCATATTATGTTTTGTTGCTGTGCTGTTAAATACATACGACTGCAACATAGTGTCGCCAACTACACCTTTAATGGTTAGGTTATATTTAGCTAACACATTTATGTCGTACTTTAGGTTTTGGCCGACTTTGGAAATGTTCTTATCTTCTAATAAGGCTTTTAAACTTGGTGTTATTTGCTCCAATGAAATTTGTTCCGGGGCATCTTCGTAATCATGCGCAAGGGGAACATATATCGCTTTAATGTCGTCATTCAATTCGTAAGCAATAGAAAAACCAACTAGCTCGGCATCCATGTAATCGATTGATGTGGTTTCGGTATCAAATGCAATTAGTTTTGCATTGTTGATCTCAGCTAAGATTGATTGCCATTGTTCAAGAGTGAAAATGGTTTGATACAAGTCTTTGTTAATTGATACTGCATCTATACTGCTATCTTCATCTTGATCATCAATTGATGTATTAGCAGGCTTTGTTGTTGAACCAACAAGTGGCGGCTCTGAATTACTATTGCCGGCAAGTACTTCTGCCAACCAACGTTTAAACTCACACTCTTTATATAGCTCGGCTAGTTTTTCTTTATCTGGAGACTGAATGAACATCTTATCTGATGTTATGCCATGGTCTACATCAAGCTTTATGGTTGCTAGCTGATAAGAAAGCTTAAGTTGATCTTGGTTATCAACCAATTTTGCTTTCATGGTTTTTGAACCACGGAATCCTAAACCTGCAACGTCATCAAGATTTTGATAAATATTATCGATGCTGCCTAAACCTTGAATAAGTCCAACCGCTGTTTTTTCACCAACACCTGGAACGCCAGGAATATTGTCCGACTTATCGCCCATTAATGCTAGGTAATCAATGATTTGTTCTGGTTTTACACCAAATTTAGTCTCAACACCTTCTGGATTCAAAATAGTATTGGTCATGGTATTAATAAGCGTAACGTGTTCATTAACAAGCTGCGCCATGTCTTTATCGCCAGTACTTATTAATACTTTATTACCTAATTTGGATTGTTGATCTGCAATTGTCCCTATTACGTCATCGGCTTCTACACCTTCAATAGCGGTAATAGGCAATCCCATTGCTTCAATAATTTTATGCAAAGGTGCAATTTGAGTTCTTAGGTCATCCGGCATAGGAGGGCGGTTGGCTTTATATTCAGAATACATTTCATTTCTAAATGTTGGGCCTTTGGCATCAAAGATAACAATCATCTGTTCAGGCGAGTATTGACGCACTAAACTTTTCAGCATGTTGATCACGCCATAAATAGCACCAGTGGCTTCACCGCGAGAATTAGTTAGATGTGGTGGTGAATGATATGCACGAAATAAGTACGAAGATCCATCAACTAAAATTAAAGGCGAACTCGGGTCTGAAATACGATCATTAGACATGTGGATTATTTCCAGATTACTTTGAATAAATTAGTGTGTAAGAATGACATAAAATGTCGAAAGCCGCTATAGGCATAGCGTTCAATAGGAGATTAAATTTGTGTATAACATTTTAAACTTGTGGATAAGTACGTGAATAACACTTTATTCAGCTAAGCAAAAATTTAAATTTTAAATGAGGTTATTTGTTTAGGTTAAGTAGCAGTAGCAACTCCAATTTCTTATTATTATAGTGTTTCATCTACCAATCTCTAAAGGGCTGGTTTTTTGTTCTGTTTCGAAAAACAGGAGGAGTAATTTACACATAAAATCGAATTGGATCTAGGACTTTTTAATATTTTTTACACTTAATGTACTTTTATTAATATCGTCTATCCTAGGTATAGAAGTTTAGAGGCAGTTAGCCTTAATAACCTACTTATAATAGGGGCATAGGTTGTATTTAGTGAGGTTTAAGGTTTAACAATAGTTATTTGGTCAAGCAATTGAATAACAAAGTTGGGATAATAAATAACCTCTAGTAATAAAAAACTAAATAAATATAGGCATTTACTTGATTTGATAGTGCTTATAAATCCATAATATCGTTATGGATGTAAAATCGATAGAATTTATAAGATACAATGTCTGTGTATCTTAAAAAATAGGTGAGCTCAGAATGAGAAAAATACTTGTAACACTTTTAACTGTACTGTCTATAGCTTCAGTTCAAGCAACTGAACCTACAAAAAGCGCTGTAGAGCAAAGAATTCAACCGGTTGGAGATGTTTATCTTGCTGGAGCTGAGCCTGAAAAGCCTGCAGAACCTGCTGGACCTAAGTCTGGTGAGCAAGTTTATCAACAAGCTTGTTTTGCTTGTCATGGAACTGGAGCATTGGGTGCACCTAAAAACGGTGATGCAGCAGCATGGGCTCCAAGAATGGCACAAGGTATAGATGTATTATTAAAACATGCAATCAATGGTTTTAATGCGATGCCTCCAAAAGGAACATGCATGGCGTGTTCAAGTGATGAAATTAAAGCTGCAATTGATTTTATGACTAAAAGCTAGTTTTTAAATTATTACTGGATGTAATTACATCTAGCATAAAAAAAGCCAATCTGATGATTGGCTTTTTTGTGTTTGCGGTTTGATATATTTATTTTTGTAACATAGATCGCAAATTAGCTATGTTGGCTTTATTTTTTTGCTGACGTTGTTCTTGTGGTACAACTTGCCCTGTTTTTTCCCAGCGAAGATCTTTCTGATCAAGCTCCTCAATAAACCTTGATGGTTCACTTATAACAGTCTCACCATATTGACGACGCTCCTTGGTGTAAGTTAACACCAACTCTTTTTGTGCTCTAGTGATCCCAACGTAGGCTAAACGTCTTTCTTCTTCAATGTTGTCTTCGTCAATACTAGACTGATGAGGTAGGAATCCTTCTTCCATACCCACCATAAAGACGTATGGGAACTCTAAACCTTTCGACGCGTGCATTGTCATTAACTGAACTTGATTATTACTCTCGTCTTCATCTTCGTTTCTTTCCATCATGTCGCGTAGAGCTAATTTATTTACAGTTTCGAGTAATGTTAATGGTTCATGCTCACTGTCGCCTTGTAACATTTGAGTTACCCACTTATATAACTCACTGACATTTTTCATTCTCATTTCTGCCGCTTTAGGGCTAGCGCTGGTTTCAAATAGCCAGTCTTCGTAATGAATGCCTTTTAATAACTCTTTCACCGCATCAAGCGGTTCACTACGTAATACCTGATCGCTTATTTCTACAATCCAGCGGGTAAAATATTGAATGGCTGATTTGGCTGGACCCGAAATCATACCAATAAAAGCATTATCAAATGACGCTTCAAACAAGCTGATGTGTTTGTCATTGGCTAAATGGCCAAGCTTTTCTAATGTAACAGGGCCTATTTGACGCCTGGGTGTATTCACAACACGTAGAAATGCATTGTCGTCATCTTGGTTAACGACTAAGCGTAAATACGCCATGATGTCTTTAATTTCTGGACGAGAGAAGAATGACGTTCCGCCGCTTATTTTATAAGGAATTCTATTTGTGGTTAGCAGCTTTTCAAAAATACGACTTTGGTGGTTACCGCGATACAAAATTGCGTAATCACCATAATGTGTTTTGTTGGTAAATCGGTGACCAATAATTTCGGCAATAACTCGCTCAGCTTCATTGTCTTCATTTTTGGTTTGAATAACTCGAATAGGGTTACCGTATTCCATCGTCGTTTTGAGTTTTTTATCAAAAACGTGCGGGTTTTTATCAATTAGAACATTTGCCGCGTGTAGTACACAGCCTACCGAGCGGTAGTTTTGTTCCAGCTTTATTAAGTTTAAGTTGGGAAAATCTTTGCTTAATAACACTAAGTTTTGTGGTTTAGCGCCACGCCATGAATAGATAGATTGGTCATCATCGCCAACTACTGTGAAGTGAGCGCGCTTACCAACTAACATCTTAACCAGTTCATACTGACTGGTGTTGGTATCTTGATATTCATCCACTAGTAGATATTGAATTTTTTCCTGCCAACGAGCAATTACTTCAGGGTAATTTCTAAATAATAAGGTAGGGATTAGTATTAAGTCGTCAAAGTCCAACGCGTTATACGCTCTCATTTGAGATTGATAACGCTGATATAGCTCAGCATACAACGCCGTTTCAGAATCTTCTGCCTGACTTATGGCCGCTTGCGGCAGCATTAATTCATTTTTCCAGTTAGAGATATGCTTAATTAACTGGTAAATGCTTTCTTTGTCTTCTTGTAACTCGACTTCAGTGAGTTCTTTTAATAACGCAAAGCAATCTTGGTCGTCAAATAATGAAAAATTTGATTTATATCCAAGTATTTTTATCTCTTTTTTTATTATATTTAAGCCTAAAGTGTGAAATGTTGATATTTGTAAACCTTTCACTTTATGTTTTTCAATCGACTGATTAACACGTTCTCTCATTTCACGAGCGGCTTTATTGGTGAACGTAACCGCTGCAATTTTATTTGCAGGAACATTACAGTTTTCAATAAGATGGCCGATTTTATTTATGATAACTCGGGTTTTGCCAGAACCGGCACCAGCTAATACTAAGCATGGGCCATCCACATATGTAACGGCTAATTCTTGTTCTGGATTTAATTTCACGTGGTTCCCTTTTAATTAAGTGCGGGATATTATCAAATAAATATGACAATATGCAGAATAACTGTAATTCGATAGAAGTTAATTTAATTGGGTTAATACCTCGAATAATTAGGTTTATTTACTATTATGAACATTGGTATAAGATTTACTTTTTTCTAGGAGAACTCATGAAAAAGTCAACATTAACTATTGCAACATTGGTGGCATTAACAAGTACCTCGGCATCTGCATTTGATTACTTTTTTCAAACCGGCCGCTCTATGGGTTACGGAAGCGCAGGGACGACTTATGCACATTGGTCTGCAGCCGCAAACTATAATCCAGCTCTTATTGGCTCAGCAGCTGGTACAGAAGAAGACTTTTTCTTTGTATTAAATGGCTCACTTCGAGTAAATGAGCAAAATGATGCTATCGATACCATGGACCAATTCTCAGAAGATACAGAGTCATTTGACGGTTTTTCAGATGTAGATTTGCTGGAAGGTGATAAAGCAGCGTTACAAAATAATGTTGATACTGCTAATCAGTTAGTGACGTCAGTTGAAAAATTAGATGGTGCAGGCATGAACCTTGGCCTTGGTATAAATGGCGGTTTAGGTATGTCATTTGAAACCTTTGCCATGTCATTCCAAGTGAATACTCAAGTAGTGGTCGGTGGTACGGTAAATATAGCGGAAGAAGATACTTCTATGTTTCGTCGTTTTACAGAGTTAGGTCAAGTGTTAATTGATGATGTTCGCCCACTCTATGATGATTTAAAAGTAAAAGAAGCTGAGTTAGCTGCAATTCAAGAGTCGTATGAGGCAGGCAACGCGACACAGGACGATATTAATGACGCACAATTATTAGTAGACGAAGCGGAAGCAATAGCAGAAGACGCTAAAAATACACAGGTTGGTATTGAAACAGACTTCGCTGATATTTTTGATACAGAAACTCAAAGTATTACTTTCAATGACGAAGATTTGAAATCTAACACTCGCTTTGCTGCAATTGGTTGGGCTGAAGCTGGCATGACTTTAGGTAGTAACTGGAAGTTAGACGGTGGGAAAGTACTGAGTGTTGGTGCAACATTTAAAGCCGTCCATCTAGAGTTTTATGATTACCAAGCGTCTACTGCTGGTTTTGATGAAGATAACCTTGATGGCGATGCGTATAAAAGTGAAGAAGACTTTGTTACTGCAGATATAGGTGCAATTTTAGCGTTAGACTCAGCTGATAAGTGGCGTGTTGGTATATCCGTTAAGAACTTAAATGGCGTGACGATAACAACTAACCCAGCAGGATTACAAGCTGGGCAGGAAGAGTTGATCTTTGAAGTGAAACCTCAAGTTAGAATTGGCACCAGTTATAACGGTGGTTGGTATCGTTTAGCTGCGGATGTTGATGTAACGGAATCTAAAGGACCACACTATGCTGATGGCACTGAATTTTTCAAAGGTACTCAATACGCAAGTTTAGGTGCAATTATCAATGCTTGGGACTTTATTGAGTTAAGAGTTGGTTATAGACATAACCTAATCACAACCGATGAATTAGCCGCTCGTACGTCAGAAGCAGATGGTTTAGTTACCGCCGGTGCTGGTATTTATCTAGGACCTGTTCAGTTTGATTTAGGTTTACAAGCTTCTGAAGAAGAAGTTGGTGGCGGCTTGCAAGCGATGATCACTTGGTAACCAGTAAGTAAAATTAATAAAATACATGATAAAGGCCAACATTTGTTGGCCTTTTTTTGTATTATCTTACCAATAATAAATATTACGAGAATCACACTATGTTAAACGCTAAAAAAATAGAGCAATTAGCTGAGCAAATAACGAATGCAATCCCTCCTGGGGTTAAAAACATAGCTGACAATGTTGAAGAAAAAGTCAAAGCAGTTCTGCAAGCTAAACTCACTCAATTAGATGTGGTTAGCCGAGAAGAATTTGATGTGCAGACTCAGGTATTAGCACGTACTCGTGCAAAGTTGGAACAGCTTGAAGCCATAGTTGAAGAGTTAAAAAATAAGTAACTTTCCTTAAGAAAGTTTTGTATTAACTCTCCAGTATAAATAAGTAGCATATTTACAAAATGTGTTACTTAGCTTTATTCCATAATTCAATATCTTCAGGAAAACTGAAGTCTTCAATCTTATTGACCATTAATATATGATTTTGCATATTAGGTACGGCAAAAATATAGTGTTTATAATTGAATGCCTGCTTCAAATAATCCCCTAACAGCATGACCTCCTCATCGTTATCAATTAAGCAGTTTATTATTAACCAACCATTTGGGTTTATTAGATCGTAAAGTTGTTTAAACAATCGTTGGTTTTTAATCAATATAGGTGATTCATCACCTTGGAAAAGGTCGGATATAATCCAATCGTAATGTGTTTGGTTTTGATGAGCGGTATCGATAAAGCTAAAGGCATCTTGTTTAATAACTGATGGTTGGTCTATGGCCGGAAAATACTCATCAACTACATCTATAATCTTCTGACTTCCTTCAATACTGGTTACCTTAATTGAAGGGTAGGCGTAACTTAGGTAGCGTTGTATAGCAAGACCGCCCCCACCTAGTTCCAGAATCGAATTAGGTGTTTTATGATGAAGCATAGGCAATAGCATTACAAAGCAATGGGGAAGAATCGGGCGATACGGTCTCTGGTTCTCTATGGCACTTTGAATGACGTCTCGGACTAACAGCCAAGTGTAGTTTTCATTTTTATATATGGTGATTCTGTCATTTAAACTGCTATCCATATAAACCAGTTTAGCTTGTTTATCTGGAGATAGTGTTTGCGCTAAGTTCATGAATAGTCTTAAATGGTTCAAAGGTTAAGTTATTTGTAACGTAAATAATAAATAATAAAAAATATAAACATAAAAATAACAGTGTTTTGAATTAGGCAGAGGGTATATATGTATCAAGTGGTTGCTCCACAGACAGAGGAAGAGTGGGAACATTACTACGAAATCCGTTGGCAGGTATTAAGAGCGCCTTTACAGGAGCCTAGAGGATCAGAGAAAGATGAGTATGAACAACACGCTTGGCATCGAATGGTCATTGATGATCAAGGTAAGGTTGTTGGCGTTGCACGATTACATATAGTTAATACGGATGAAGGACAAATCCGCTATATGGCTGTTATTGAGCAACATAGGCGTAAAGGCTTGGCAACTATCATGCTGGAGTCTTTAGAAGCAATAGCACGACAAGAGAGTGTTAAACGGGTTATTTTAAATGCTCGTAAAAGCGCGACAAATTTCTATGAAAATTTAGGTTATCACGTAACCGGTGAAGCACCAGAGATATTTGGTCAAATCCCACATATGCAAATGTGTAAACCGTTAGAGGGGGTGGAAGTCATTATCCGAAACCCTCAATGGTGTTTAGATTTACAAAATATTTGGCATCAACAAATACCAATAACTCAGTTAATGGGAATACGAGTATTCCAATATACAGGTTCTACGTTTGAAACGAGAGCGGCACTAAATCCAAAAATGAACTTACAAGGCACTATGTTTGCTGGCAGTATTTATTCATTAGCCACCTTAACTGGGTGGGGGTTAGTTCACCTGATGATGAAAGAGCAGAAAATAGAAGGTGATATTGTACTGGCCGATGCGGATATTCATTATCATAAACCCGTTACAGAATTACCTCGCTCAATTGCCAACTTTGAGAATATAGAAGGTGACTTTAAACCGTTAGAGAATAATCAAAAAGCCAGAATAACAGTAAAGGTAGAAGTGTTAGACGATGTAACACCAGTTGCTGAATTTATTGGACAGTACGTGGTTATGCCAAAAGAGAAGATTGAAGATTAGTTACTGCTTTGCAATATAGTGGCAGTGTGTTGGTTAATAAAAAGCAGTGATATCTATCACTGCTTTTTTGATTTAACGAGCTGACTTTGCCAGCCATTGATCGAGTTGGTTAGCAAACTGCTGCTTATCTTTATCACCGTACTTTGGTTGCCCTGTGCTATTAATCCCGCTTGAACGCATGGTATCCATAAAGTCGCGCATATTAAGTATTTGTTTAATATTGCTGGTGGTATAAAGCTCACCCCTAGGGTTTAACGCTAATGCACCTTTTTCTACAATCTCAGCCGCTAAGGGAATATCCGACGTTATTACTAAGTCACTAGGTTGTGCGCGCTTTACAATTTCATCATCGGCAACATCAAACCCGCTTGGCACTTGTATCATTTGAATAAACTGTGATGGTGGAATTTTAATATATTGATTTGCCACTAAAATTAACTGTGTTTTTGTTCGTTCTGCAGCCTTAAATAAAATTTCTTTTGCTGGAAGTGGACAAGCATCCGCATCAACCCAAATAGTCATAGTTGTTATTACTTTTCTGTTATTAGAACACCTAGTTTGAATTCTGTTGTATTTTTACTAATTTATCTATCGTTTATTAATACTAACAATAAGAAAAACTCAAACTATCAGCTATATTTCCTATAGTGTTTGTTAAGTCGGTGAGAATACATTCAAACGTTTGTTTTAATTTATTCTTAATGTATAGTTTGTTAACTTTTGATCAATGAGTGAAAAAAATGAGTAAATATTCTGCCCCTGTAAATGACATGAACTTTTTATTATTTGACGTATTTAAGGCGGATAAATTTTGGCAAGGTAATGCCCAATTAGCAGAAAGCATTGATCGCGAAACTGCAAACGCCATTTTACAAGAAAGTGCCAAAGTAACAGAAGGTGTTATCGCACCAAATAGTCGTGCAGCAGATGAAGAAGGCGTGACTTGGGTTGACGGTAAAGTAACAACACCTAAAGGCTTTAAAGAGGCTTATAACGTAGTATCAGAAGGCGGCTGGGTTGGTTTAGCTGGCGATCCTGAGTATGGCGGTATGGGCATGCCTAAAATGTTATCAGCTATGCATGAAGAAATGATGTGTGGTGCCGATCTTGGCTTTTCTTTGTATTCAGGTTTAACTGCTGGCGCATGTGTATCTATTCATGCCCATGCATCAGAAGAATTAAAAAACATTTATTTACCAAATATGTATGCAGGAACATGGACGGGCAGTATGTGCTTAACCGAAGCTCATGCTGGAACCGACTTAGGTTTAATTAAAACTAAAGCCGTTAAAAATGATGATAACAGCTACAACATAACCGGTAGCAAAATTTTCATTACTGGTGGAGATCACGACCTAACAGAAAATATTATTCATTTAGTATTAGCCAAATTACCAGGCGCTCCAGAAGGCTCTAGAGGCATATCTTTATTTATAGTACCAAAATATAATGTCAATGAAGATGGCTCATTAGGTGAACTTAATACACTAGGTTGTGGCTCTATTGAACATAAAATGGGTATTCATGGCAGTTCAACCTGTGTAATGAACTTTGATGACGCTAAAGGTTATTTAGTTGGTGAAGAAAATAAAGGGTTAGCCTGCATGTTCACTATGATGAACTACGAGCGCTTGTTTGTGGGGATTCAAGGGTTAGGCGCATCAGAGCGTTCTTATCAAAATGCGTTGGAATACGCTATAGATAGAAAGCAAGGTAAGGGGGCAATTAAAACCGCAGATAAAAAGCCTCAGCCAATTATCGTTCATCCAGATGTTCGTAGAATGTTATTAAACATGAAAGCTTTAAACGAAGGCGCAAGAGCATTTAATACTTATGTTGCGATGCAACTCGATATTGCTAAATTTTCAGATGATGCGGATGCAGTCAAAACCGCATACGATAAAGGTCAGCTATTAACGCCAATTGCGAAAGCATTTGTTACAGACATGGGCTTTGATTCATGTGTTGCCGGTCAGCAAGTGTTTGGTGGGCATGGTTACATTCGCGAGTGGGGGCAAGAGCAACTTGTTAGAGATTGTCGTATTACTCAAATTTATGAAGGGACGAATGGTGTACAAGCACTCGATCTCATAGGCCGTAAGGTCGCTATGGATAATGGCCATACTGCGAATTTATTAGCAAAAGAAGTGATTGAATTTGCTAAACAGAATGAAGCAAGTTTCCCAGATGAGT
This sequence comes from Psychrosphaera saromensis, assembly GCF_002954545.1. Lineage (GTDB taxonomy): Bacteria > Pseudomonadota > Gammaproteobacteria > Enterobacterales > Alteromonadaceae > Psychrosphaera > Psychrosphaera saromensis. The sequence continues at coordinate 1,001,509 of NZ_MSCH01000003.1, forward strand.
TAGCCCAACTGATAGCAGCCGTTGACTTGTTATCTGCGGTAACTGTTGATGTGTTAAAAAAGGCATCTACTAACCCTGATGAGCTAGGCGCTGCGTCGGTGGAGTACTTGCATTTGTTTGGCTATGTTATGTTTGGTTATATGTGGGCTAAAATGATGGTCTCAGCCAACAGCATAGATGACAAAATGTTGGCTCAATCTAAAGTGAAAACAGGTAAATACTATTTTGCCAGAGTATTGCCGAAGATCATGAGCTTAAAACTACAAATTGAATCTGGCGCTGATAATTTATATCAGTTTGAATTAGAAGATTTCTAATAATCTTTTAATAGCAGAAGTATTTATTGAGCTGAAACCAATAAATATCAATTAATCTAGCTATTCCTTACTATCCTTCCGGCCTGTTCTTAGGCAGGAGGGTTAGTTTATCCAAACATCCTCAGCATTAAATCTAACTAATCACACCTGCATTGAATTAATTTATCTAAATACCAATTACCTGTTGCATTTATAATCAGAATCTATAGAATGCGCACTCCCATTTTGTACTTGTTGCAATTGTATGGGCAAACCAATAATTAAAATGTTCTTTTGATTGGTTTGAATGACTAGCGATATGTTAGTCGATACAGAGGTTCCAATTAGGAATCTAATTAATAGATAAATTTACACCGCTTAGGTTTCCTTTAAAGAAAACTAATGCGATGTTTTTTTATGCTCTTTCTAAAATGCTCTTTTGAGGTAAGTAATGAACAGTCAACGTATTCGTATCCGATTGAAAGCGTTCGACCATCGTTTAATCGATGCGTCAACACAAGAAATCGTAGAAACGGCTAAGCGTACAGGCGCGCAGGTTCGTGGTCCTATTCCACTGCCAACTCGTAAAGAACGCTTCACTATATTGGTATCTCCGCATGTAAATAAAGATGCGCGTGACCAATATGAAATTCGTACGCACAAGCGTTTAATCGACATTGTTGAACCAACGGAAAAAACTGTTGATGCATTAATGCGTTTAGATCTTGCTGCTGGTGTAGATGTTCAGATCAGTCTGGGTTAATCGAGAGATTAAAGGGGTTTCAAAATGACTATAGGTCTAGTCGGACGTAAAGTAGGAATGACACGTATCTTCACTGAAGATGGTGTATCAATTCCTGTTACGGTAATAGAAGCAACACCTAACCGTGTTACTCAAATCCGTAACGAAGAAACCGACGGTTATCGCGCATTGCAAGTAACTGCTGGCACAAAAAAAGCGAACCGCGTAACTAAGGCACAAGCAGGACACTTTGCGAAAGCAGGTGTTGAAGCTGGCCGTGGTATGTGGGAATTTCGCTTAGCTGCAGGTGAAGGCGACGATATCGCAGTTGGTAGCGAAATTACTGTAGAAGTATTTAATGACGCTAAATTAGTAGACGTTACAGGCACGTCAAAAGGTAAAGGTTTCCAAGGTGGTGTTAAGCGCTGGAATTTCAGCATGCAAGACGCAACTCATGGTAACTCTCTTTCTCACCGTGCGCCGGGTTCAATTGGTCAAAACCAAACTCCAGGTCGTGTATTTAAAGGTAAGAAAATGGCTGGCCAAATGGGTAACGTACGTACAACAACTCAGAATCTTGAAGTTGTACGTGTAGATGCAGAGCGTAACTTACTATTAGTTAAAGGCGCTGTACCTGGTTCAATTGGCGGCGACGTCATTGTTAAACCTGCTGTTAAAGCGTAATCCGGAGAATAGTGATGAAATTAAATTTTGCTGGCGCTACGGGCGCTGTTGAAGTTTCTGAAGCTACCTTCGGTCGTGAGTTCAACGAAGCATTAGTTCACCAAGTAGTAACTGCATACGCTGCAGGCGCTCGTCAGGGTTCTAAAGCTCAAAAAACTCGCTCAGAAGTTAGCGGTGGTGGTATAAAACCATGGCGTCAAAAGGGAACAGGTCGTGCTCGTGCGGGTACTATTCGTTCTCCAATATGGCGTTCTGGTGGTGTTACATTTGCTGCAAAGCCACAAGACCATTCACAAAAAGTGAATAAAAAGATGTATCGTGGTGCTATCCAAAGCATCCTATCTGAATTAGTTCGTCAAGAACGTTTCGTAGTTGTAGAAAGTTTCGAATTAGAAACTCCTAAAACTAAAGCACTAGCTGCTAAATTAAACGAAATGAGCTTGAAAGATGTACTTATCATAACTGAAGAAGTATCTGAGAACTTATTCTTATCAGCACGCAACTTATATAAAGTTGATGTACGTGACGTTGCAACAATCGACCCGGTTAGTTTAATCGCGTTTGATAAAGTTGTAGTAACTGCTGGTGCCGTGAAACAAATTGAGGAGATGCTAGCATGATAAGCGAAGAACGTTTGTTAAAAGTATTAGTAGCTCCGCATGTTTCTGAAAAGAGCACATTAGCGAATGAAGCTAACAATACGTTAGTATTCAAAGTTGCTGTAGACGCTACAAAAGCTGAAATTAAAGCTGCTGTTGAAAAACTTTTCGAAGTTGAAGTTACGAAAGTAAATTCACTTAATGTGAAAGGTAAAGCGAAACGTACTGGTGCCCGCATGGGTCGTCGTAAGAATTGGAAAAAAGCTTACGTGACACTTGCTGAAGGTGCTTCTCTTGATCTTGAAGACGGCGCAGCCGAGTAATAGGAGACTAAAAAATGGCTTTAGTAAAATGTAAACCAACTTCTCCTGGTCGCCGTCACGTAACGAAGGTAGTAAATACCGAGTTACATAAAGGCGCACCATACGCTCCTCTTTTAGAGAAAAAATCTAAATCAGGTGGTCGTAACAATAACGGTCGTATTACTGTTCGTCACATTGGTGGCGGTCATAAACAACATTACCGTGTTGTGGACTTTAAGCGTAACAAAGACGGAATTCCTGCGAAAGTAGAACGTCTAGAGTATGATCCAAATCGTAGTGCAAACATTGCATTAGTTCTTTATGCAGACGGTGAACGTAAGTACATCATCGCGCCTAAAGGTCTAAAAGCAGGTGATCCAGTTATGTCTGGTATCGATGCCCCGATTAAACCTGGTAATGCTATGCCTATGCGTAACATGCCTGTAGGTAGCACAGTACATAACGTTGAGTTGAAACCTGGTAAAGGTGCACAGCTTGCTCGTTCTGCAGGTGCTTACGTACAAATCTTAGCATTTGATGGTCAATATGTAACAGTACGTCTTCGCTCTGGCGAAATGCGTAAAGTTCTTGCTGATTGTCGTGCGACGTTAGGTGAAGTTGGTAACGCTGAACATATGCTTCGCAAGCTTGGTAAAGCTGGTGCAAGCCGTTGGCGCGGTGTACGTCCTACAGTCCGTGGTGTTGTTATGAACCCGGTTGATCACCCACATGGTGGTGGTGAAGGTCGTACTTCTGGTGGTCGTCACCCGGTTACTCCTTGGGGTAAACCGACTAAAGGTGCTAAGACTCGTAAGAACAAGTCAACGGACAAGTATATTGTTCGTCGTCGTAATAAATAATTAGTGAGGTAATACCATGCCACGTTCTCTCAAGAAAGGTCCTTTTATAGACCTGCACTTGCTGAAGAAGGTTGAAGCAGCCTTGGAAAGCGGGAACAAGAAACCAATTAAAACTTGGTCTCGTCGCTCAATGATCATTCCTGATATGATTGGATTGACCATCGCTGTCCATAATGGTCGTCAACACGTTCCAGTATATGTATCTGACGAAATGGTTGGACACAAGTTGGGTGAGTTTTCACCAACTCGTACGTACCGCGGTCACGCGGCTGACAAGAAAGCTAAGAAGAAGTAGGAGTAGAAAATGGAAGCTTTAGCTAAACATCGTTTTGCCCGTACTTCTCCACAGAAGGCTCGCTTGGTAGCTGACCAGATTCGTGGTCTACCAGTGGACAAAGCGTTAGAAATTTTGACATACAGCAACAAAAAAGCAGCTGTGTTAGTGAAGAAAGTTTTAGAATCTGCAATCGCCAATGCTGAGCATAACGACGGTGCAGATATCGATGAACTTAGTGTTGCGAAAATCTTTGTGGACGTAGGTCCTACAATGAAACGCATCAAGACTCGTGCAAAAGGTCGTGCTGATCGCGTTCTTAAGCGCTCTTCACATATCACTGTTGTAGTAGCGGATTAGGAGATTAACTAATGGGTCAAAAAGTACATCCTACGGGTATTCGCCTAGGTATCACTAAACCATGGGTTTCTACCTGGTACGCGAATACTAAAGAATATGCGAGTCACTTAAATGGCGACATAAAAGTCCGTCAATTTTTGACTAAAGAATTAAAAAACGCTTCAGTATCTAAGATTACGATTGAACGTCCAGCGAAATCTATCAAAGTAACTATACACACGGCTCGTCCAGGTGTTGTTATTGGTAAGAAAGGCGCAGACGTTGAAAAACTTCGTAATGTTGTTGCAAAATTGACAGGTGTACCTGCTCAAATCAACATCGCAGAAATACGCAAGCCTGAGTTAGATGCACAGCTAGTAGCTGACAGCATCTCTAGTCAGCTTGAACGTCGTGTTATGTTCCGTCGTGCTATGAAGCGCGCGGTTCAAAATGCAATGCGTATTGGCGCTAAAGGTATCAAAGTTGAAGTTAGTGGTCGTTTGGGCGGAGCAGAAATTGCACGTTCAGAATGGTATCGTGAAGGCCGTGTACCTCTACACACTTTACGTGCTGATATTGACTACGCAACTTCTGAAGCATTAACTACTTACGGCATCATCGGTGTGAAAGTATGGATCTTTAAAGGTGAAGTACTAGGTGGTTTCGGTTCTGTTCAAGTTGAAGAGCCAAAACAACCAAAACCAGCGAAGAAGCGTCGTAGCCAGAAAGCAAAGTAGGGAGTAGACGATGTTACAACCAAAACGTACAAAATTCCGTAAGCAGCATAAAGGCCGCAACCGTGGATTAGCACAAAACGGTAACAAAGTTAGCTTTGGTACTTTCGGCCTTAAGGCTACTGGTCGTGGTCGTATGACTGCTCGTCAAATCGAAGCAGCTCGTCGAGCAATGACACGTCACGTAAAACGTCAAGGTCAAATTTGGATCCGCGTTTTCCCTGACAAACCAATAACGGCAAAACCGTTAGAAGTTCGTCAAGGTAAAGGTAAGGGTAATGTAGAATATTGGGTTGCTGAAGTTCAACCTGGTAAAGTACTTTACGAAATGGATGGTGTTAGTGAAGAACTAGCACGTGAAGCATTTAAACTTGCTGCACGTAAATTGCCATTCAAAACCACTTTTGTAACTAGAACGGTGATGTAATGAAAGCTAGCGAACTTAAAGATAAATCTGTAGAAGAGCTAAATGCTGAACTACTAAGTTTGTTACGTGAGCAATTTAACTTGCGCATGCAACATGCTTCGGGTCAACTAGCTCAATCACATTTACTGAGAATAGTACGTCGCAACATTGCACGTGTTAAAACAGTAATTGCACAAACTAAGGTAGGTGCGTAATGAGCGAAATTCGTACATTACAAGGCCGCGTAATTAGCGACAAAATGGACAAGTCTATTGTTGTTGCTATTGAACGCAAGGTAAAACACCCTATTTACGGAAAATTCGTTAAGCGTACAACTAAGATGCACGCACATGACGAAACTAACCAATGTGGAACTGGCGACACGGTAACTATCCGTGAATGTCGTCCACTGTCTAAGAATAAATCTTGGACGTTAGTAGACGTAATAGAAAAAGCAAAAGCGCTTTAATTTAATTAAAGAACTTTTGTAATGAAAACCGGAGCTTAGCTCCGGTTTTTTTATACAGATACAGTGTGATATTTAACCTGTATTTTAACCCTTACTTCTTTGCATTGAGGTCATGGTTTATATTTTCTTGCGCAGTTGAACAAATCTTAAACATATTCAAATCATTGGTTGAATTTGTTTGGACGTTCAGTTACACTTGCGCGCCCTTTTTGAGGGTAACCTCGTAAAGAGGTTTGAAGGTAAGCTTTGTCCGAAAGGGCAGTAAAAGTAAATTAATAGTGGAGCACTAAACATGATCCAAATGCAAACTACGCTTGATGTGGCTGACAACAGCGGTGCACGTCGCGTACAGTGTATTAAGGTTCTAGGTGGCTCTCACCGACGTTACGCCCGTGTAGGCGATATCATTAAAGTTACCGTTAAGGAAGCAATTCCTCGTGGTAAAGTTAAAAAAGGTGATGTTCTTAACGCGGTGGTAGTTCGCACTAAAGCACCTGTACGTCGTTCAGATGGTCAATCCATCCGTTTCGATAGTAATGCAGCTGTTATATTGAACGCCAACTTGCAGCCAATTGGTACTCGTATTTTCGGACCTGTTACACGTGAATTACGTAATGACAAGTTTATGAAAATCGTGTCCTTGGCACCTGAAGTAATTTAAGGAGCTAAACATGGCAAGCAAAATTCGTCGTGATGATGAAGTCATCGTTATTGCTGGCAAAGATAAAGGAAAAACTGGTAAAGTTTTGAAAGTTATCGCTGGTACTGAACGAGTAATCGTTGAAGGGATCAATCTGATCAAGAAGCACACTAAGCCTGTACCACAGTTACAGCAGCCTGGTGGGATTATTGAGAAAGAAGCGTCTATCAACGTATCAAATGTTGCGGTTGTTAACCCAGAAACTGGGAAAGCAGATCGTGTTGGATTTAAATTTGAAGACGGAAACAAAATTCGTTTCTTCAAATCTAATGGTAAAACTATCTAATCTTGGAGTATACGATGGCGAAACTGCATGATACTTATAAAGACAGCGTAGTGCCTGAACTAGTTAAACAGTTCGGCTACACATCTGTCATGCAAGTCCCTCGACTTGAGAAAATTACCCTGAACATGGGTCTGGGTGAAGCCCTAGCTGATAAGAAAGTTCTTGAAGCTGCAACTGGAGACATGCAAGCAATTGCCGGTCAAAAGCCTGTAGTAACAAAAGCTAGAAAATCAGTTGCTGGTTTCAAAATCCGTGAAGGATACCCGATCGGTGCCAAGGTAACTCTACGCGGTGAGCGTATGTGGGACTTTTTAGAACGCCTTATTACTATTGCACTACCTCGTGTACGTGACTTTCGTGGTTTAAACCCGAAATCATTCGATGGTCGTGGTAACTATAGTATGGGTGTACGTGAGCAAATAATCTTTCCGGAAATTGATTTCGATAAAGTAGATAAAATTCGTGGTTTAGATATCACAATTACTACTTCAGCTGGATCAAATGAAGAAGGTCATGCTTTGTTAGCTGCTTTCGGCTTCCCATTTAAAGGATAAGGTGTAGAGTTATGGCTAAACAATCAATGAAAGCACGCGATGTAAAGCGTACTAAATTAGTTGCTAAATTTGCTGCTAAACGTGCCGAATTAAAGGCTACTATCAGTGACGTTAACACGTCAGATGAAGATCGTTGGGCAGCAGTGCTTAAGCTTCAAGAGCTTCCTCGTGATTCAAGTGCCTCGCGTCAACGTAATCGTTGTAACGTGACCGGTCGTCCTCATGGCTTTTTACGTAAGTTCGGCTTAAGCCGTATTAAACTTCGTGAAGCAGCTATGCGTGGTGAAGTTCCAGGCCTTAAAAAGGCTTCTTGGTAAGAATCTGGGAGTATTGAAAGATGAGCATGCAAGATCCTATCGCGGATATGTTCACCCGCGTTCGTAACGGCCAAATGTCTAACAAGGTTGCCGTTACTATGCCTTCATCAAAGTTGAAAACAGCGTTAGCTGAACTTTTGAAGAGCGAAGGTTTTATTGCTGGTTACGAAGTGTCAGGTGATGTTAAGCGTGAGCTAAACGTTACTTTGAAATACTTTGAAGGTAATCCAGTAATAGAAACAATTAAACGCGTTAGCCGCCCTGGTCTTCGTATATATAAGAAGACTGGAGACCTACCTAAAGTAATGGGTGGTCTTGGCGTAGCTATCGTATCAACATCGAAAGGTTTGATGACTGACCGTGCTGCTCGTAAAGCGGGTATCGGCGGCGAAATCATCGGCTACGTAGCTTAATAGGAGTGTCATAATGTCTCGTGTAGCAAAAGCACCTATTAATGTTCCTGCCGGTGTAGAAATCGCCGTAAATGGTCAGGACGTAAAAGTTAAAGGTAAAGTAGGCGAGTTAGCTATTATTGTTAACCCTGCTGTTGAAGTTGTCGTTGAAGACAACGTAGTTCGCACAGTTCCACGTGACGGTTTTGCCGACGCATGGGCTCAAGCGGGTACAGCTCGAGCTAACATAAACAACATGGTTGTTGGTGTTAGTGCTGGCTTTGAAAAGAAACTAGTTTTAAATGGTGTTGGTTACCGTGCAGCTTTAAAAGGCAACGTACTTAACTTATCACTAGGTTTCTCTCATCCAGTTAATTTCGATGTACCAGCTGGTGTAACTATCGAAGTACCTACTCAGACGGAAGTCATAGTTAAGGGTGCTAGCAAACATCTAATTGGTCAAGTTGCAGCGAATATTCGCGCTTATCGTGAACCAGAACCTTATAAAGGTAAAGGTATACGTTATAGTGATGAAATTATTCGTCGCAAAGAGGCTAAGAAAAAGTAGGGTAAGACGATGGATAAAAAAACAGCTCGTTTACGTCGTGCCAAACGCACTCGCAGAACGTTTATTGAAAACGGTGTTACACGTTTAGTAATGCACCGTACGTCACGTCACGCTTACGCTCAGGTAATTTCTCCTGAAGGTAAAGTATTGGCGGCGGCGTCTACTGTAGAAAAAGATATCCGCACAGCGGTTTCTTCTACAGGTAACGTTGATGCTGCAGCTGCTGTTGGTAAAGCAATTGCAGAACGTGCGGTTAAAAATGGCGTTGAGAAAGTGTCATTTGACCGTAGCGGTTTTAAATATCACGGCCGTGTGAAAGCGTTAGCAGACGCTGCTCGCGAAGCCGGTCTTCAGTTCTAGGAGTAGCTCATGTCTAATGTAGATACAAAACAAACAGAATTCGAAGAAAAGCTTATCGCGGTCAACCGTGTATCAAAAGTAGTTAAGGGTGGTCGTATATTCTCGTTCACTGCTTTAACTGTTGTTGGTGACAAAAACGGCCGTGTAGGTTTTGGTTATGGTAAAGCGCGTGAAGTTCCAGCTGCTATTCAAAAAGCAATGGAAAAAGCGCGTCGTAACATGGTAAATGTAGAGTTAACTAATGGTACATTGCAACACCCAATTAAGGGTCGTCACTCTGGATCAAAAGTTTACATGCAACCAGCTTCTGAAGGTACAGGTATCATTGCCGGTGGCGCTATGCGTGCCGTCCTTGAAGTAGCAGGTGTACATAACGTACTTTCTAAATGTTACGGTTCTACTAACCCAATCAACGTAGTTCGCGCTACAGTAGATGCTCTTGCTGGAATGAAATCTCCTGCACAAGTAGCTGCTAAACGTGGTCTTAACGTTGGCGAAATTTTGGGGTAATAAACCATGGCTCAGAAAACGATTAAAGTAACACAAATTCGTAGCTCTATCGGTCGTTTGCCGAAGCATAAAGCTACACTTCGTGGCTTGGGATTACGCCGTATCAATCACACAGTAGAGTTGGAAGACACTGCATGTGTGCGTGGTATGGTAAACCAAGTTCAATACATGATTAAAGTGGAGGGGTAATCGATGCGTTTGAATACTCTATCTCCAGCGGCAGGTTCTACCAAAGATAAGAAACGCGTTGGTCGCGGTATCGGTTCTGGTAACGGTAAAACAGCCGGTCGTGGACACAAAGGTCAGAAATCTCGTACTGGCGGAAGTGTAAGACCTGGTTTTGAAGGCGGTCAAATGCCTTTACAACGTCGTCTACCGAAATTCGGTTTCACTTCACGTAAGTCTTTGGTAACTGATGAAGTAACATTGTCTGAAATCGCTAAAGTTGAGGGTGACGTAGTCAACCTTGAGTCGCTAAAAGCGGCTGGTTTAGTGAAGAAAGATATACTTTTTGTAAAAGTTGTAATGTCTGGCACTCTTTCACGTTCGGTAACTGTAGCTGGTCTACGTGTTACTAAAGGTGCATTAGAAGCTATCACTGCAGCTGGCGGAAAAGTAGAATAAGGATAAGTACATTATGGCTAAACCAGGATTAGACTTACAAAGCGGACAAACCGGTTTTTCCGAGTTGAAACAACGCTTATGGTTTGTATTGGTCGCAATCGTAGTATTTCGATTGGGATCATTTGTTCCAATTCCTGGGATTGACGCCGCAGTACTAGCTGATCTATTCGAGCAGCAAAAGGGTACCATCGTAGAAATGTTTAATATGTTCTCCGGTGGTGCGCTTGAGCGTGCTTCAGTATTAGCGTTGGGTATTATGCCGTATATAACAGCCTCTATTATTATGCAGTTATTAACGGTTATGCATCCTTCTTTAGCTGAGCTAAAGAAAGAAGGCGAGTCTGGTCGTAAGAAAATCAGTCAATACACACGCTATTTTACGCTGGTACTAGCGACATTCCAGTCGTTTGGTGTTGCTACATCTTTACCAAGTATGATGCCCGGACTAGTTATTGATCCTAGCCCAGGTTTTTACTTCACCGCTGTAGTTAGTTTGGTTACCGGCACCATGTTTTTAATGTGGTTAGGCGAACAAATTACCGAACGTGGTATTGGTAACGGTATTTCAATACTAATATTTACTGGTATCGTTGCAGGATTGCCGTCAGCAATAGGACAAACCGCGGAGCAAGCCCGTCAGGGTGAAATTCACGTATTGTTGTTATTGGTGATTACGGCTGTTGTTTTTGCGGTAACATACTTTGTTGTTTTTGTTGAACGTGGTCAACGTCGAATCGTCGTTAATTACGCTAAACGCCAACAAGGCCGCCAAGTGTTTCAAGCACAAAGTTCACATTTACCTCTCAAGGTAAATATGGCTGGCGTAATACCTCCAATTTTTGCTGGTAGTATTATCATGTTTCCAAGTACAATAGCAGCTTGGTTTGGTACAGGTGATGGACCTGTTGCAGAATTCTTGCAACAAATGTCTTTAACTTTATCCCCAGGGCAACCTCTATACGTAATGTTGTACGCGGCTGCTATAATATTCTTCTGTTTTTTCTATACGGCGTTGGTTTTCAACCCGAGAGAAACAGCTGATAACTTAAAGCGCTCAGGTGCATTTATTCCAGGTATCAGACCTGGTGAACAAACGTCTCGTTATGTTGATAAAGTAATGACTCGTTTGACACTAGCTGGTGCTATGTACATCACATTTGTTTGTCTTGTACCGGAATTTATGATGATAGCTTGGAACGTCCAATTTTATTTTGGTGGCACATCGTTGTTAATCATCGTTGTCGTTGTCATGGATTTTATGGCTCAGGTTCAAACTTTATTGATGTCTCATCAGTATGAATCTGTTCTTAAAAAGGCAAACCTAGCAGGAAATGCTTTAGATAAAGCTAACCTGAAAGGTTATAGCCGCTAAAATTGCGGAGTATAAGCAATGAAAGTACGTGCTTCCGTTAAGAAGATTTGTCGTAACTGTAAAGTAATTAAGCGTTCAGGTGTTGTTCGCGTAATTTGTACAGACCCTAAGCATAAACAGCGTCAGGGTTAATACGACATAAACTTGATGGGCGAGAATATTTCTCGCCCTTATTTACAATCGGTCAGAGGTCGAGTATCCTAACGGGCTTTTCGACTGACCCATAACTATAGGAGATGTGTTAGTGGCCCGTATCGCTGGCATTAACATTTCCGATCGTAAACATTCTGTAATCGCTCTTACAGCGATTTACGGTATCGGCAAAACACGCTCACAAGCTATTTGTGTTGCGGCTGGTATCGCAGAAGATACGAAAATCGGAACTTTATCTGAACAAGATTTGGATAAATTACGTGAAGAAGTTGGCAAGTACACCGTAGAAGGTGATCTTCGCCGTGAAGTAACATTGAATATTAAGCGTTTAATGGATCTAGGTTGTTTTCGTGGCATACGCCATCGTCGCAGTCTTCCTCTACGCGGTCAGCGCACTAAAACTAATGCGCGTACCCGTAAAGGTCCACGTAAACCTATTTCAAAATAAGGCGGAGGTAGCAAGAAATGGCAAAAGCTCCAACTCGTTCACGTAAAAAGGTAAAAAAGCAGGTTGCTGATGGTATGGCTCATATCCATGCGTCTTTCAACAACACAATCGTTACATTAACCGACCGTCAAGGCAATGCGTTGTCTTGGGCTACGGCAGGTGGTTCAGGTTTCCGTGGTTCACGTAAATCTACACCATTCGCTGCACAAGTAGCGGCTGAACGCGCAGGCGAAGCAGCAAAAGAGTACGGTTTGAAGAATATTGAAGTTTTCGTAAAGGGCCCAGGTCCTGGTCGTGAATCTGCAATCCGCGCATTAAATGGCGTAGGTTTCAAGATTACTAACATTACCGACGTAACTCCTATTCCTCATAACGGTTGTCGTCCGCCTAAAAAACGTCGTGTATAACGACTGTTAGTGGAGAAAGAACATGGCTAGATATTTGGGTCCAAAGCTAAAGCTTAGTCGTCGCGAAGGAACAGATTTGTTCCTTAAAAGCGGTGTACGTGCAATAGAATCTAAATGTAAAATCGATACTGCACCTGGTCAGCATGGAGCTCGTAAAGCTCGTTTGTCTGATTACGGTTTGCAACTTCGTGAAAAACAAAAAGTACGTCGTATTTACGGTATTTTAGAAAAACAATTCCGTAACTACTATAAACAAGCGGCTCGTATAAAAGGTAATACTGGTGAAAACCTATTACAACTTTTAGAAAGCCGTTTAGATAACGTTGTTTATCGCATGGGTTATGCAACTACTCGTGCTGAAGCTCGTCAACTTGTTAGCCACAAAGCAATTGTAGTTAACGGTGTCGTAGTGAACGTTCCTTCCTACAAAGTGTCTGCTGAAGACGTGATTGCTATTCGTGAAAAATCGAAGAAACAAGATCGTATTGCTGCAGCTCTTGAGTTAGCTGAACAACGTGAAAAACCGACTTGGATTGAAGTAGATAATAAAGCTATGACTGGTGTTTATAAATCAAACCCAGAACGTACTGATTTATCTGCAGAGATTAATGAACAGTTAATTGTTGAACTTTACTCTAAGTAAAGTTGAAACATAAGAGGATATATAATGCAGGGGTCTGTAACTGAATTCCTTAAGCCAAGGCTTGTAGATATAGAACAGGTGAGTCCAACTCGCGCTAAAGTAACACTAGAACCATTAGAACGTGGGTTTGGTCACACTTTAGGTAATGCGTTGCGCAGAATTTTGTTGTCTTCTATGCCTGGTTGTGCAGTGACCGAAGTAGAAATCGACGGTGTTCAGCACGAATACAGTGCCAAAGAAGGCGTGCAGGAAGATGTGATTGAAATATTGTTAAACCTTAAAGGTTTGGCAGTAAGCGTAGAAGGGAAGGACGAAGTTATCTTAACTTTAACTAAGTCTGGTAGTGGCCCTGTTACAGCTGCTGATTTTCAGCACGATGGTGATGTAGAAATCATCAACCCTGAGCACGTAATTTGTAATTTGACGAGCGCAAACTCTGAAATTTCAATGCGTGTAACAGTGCAGCGTGGCCGTGGCTATGTTCCTGCATCTGCGCGTGTGTCCTCTGACGACGAGGATCGTCCAATTGGTCGTCTTTTACTTGACGCATCATTCAGCCCTGTTGAGCGTATAGCTTACAATGTTGAAAGTGCTCGTGTAGAACAACGTACTGATCTAGACAAATTGATCATTGATATGGAAACGAATGGCACATTGGATCCTGAAGAGGCAATCCGTCGTTCATCTACTATTTTAGCCGAGCAATTAGATGCGTTCGTAGATTTACGTGACGTAACTGAAGTTCAGCAAGAAGAAGAGAAACCAGAATTTGATCCAATTCTATTACGTCCTGTGGACGATCTAGAGTTGACTGTTCGTTCAGCTAACTGTTTGAAAGCTGAACAAGTACAATACATCGGCGATTTGGTTCAAAGAACTGAGGTTGAGTTACTTAAAACTCCTAACCTTGGTAAAAAGTCTCTAACAGAAATAAAAGACGTTTTGGCGTCTCGCGGGTTGTCACTAGGCATGCGTCTAGAAAATTGGCCGCCAGCTAGTCTGTTAGAAAATGACTAAACCGAATTACGGTTAAACGAATTAGTTAGAAGGAAAAGCTCATGCGCCATCGTAAGAGTGGTCGTCAATTAAACCGCAACAGCAGTCATCGTCAAGCGATGTTCCGTAATATGGCGGGTTCATTGGTGAAGCATGAAATCATCAAGACAACTTTGCCTAAAGCTAAAGAATTACGTCGTGTTGTTGAACCATTGATCACAATGGCTAAACAAGACAGCGTAGCTAACCGCCGCTTAGCGTTTGCTCGTACAAGAGACGCAGAAGTAGTTGGTAAGTTATTTAGCGAATTAGGTCAACGTTACAGTGAACGCCCTGGTGGATATACACGTATCATTAAGTGCGGCTACCGTACTGGTGATAAAGCACCAATGGCATACATTGAACTGGTTGAAAGACCAGAAGTTGATGCAGATGCTGAAGTAGTTGAAGCTACTGAAGAGTAAAGAAAAGCCGGGTTCGCCCGGCTTTTTTGTATCTAAAATTTATGATCACTTATTTCACCTCCTATTTCAGTTCTGTTAGTTAAACTTTTATATCCTACTTATTTAAATTATTTCCTACCTTATATAGTCAAACCTTCTTTTTATAATTAAGTTATTTAATTAGATGAAAGATAAATAATCTATTAGCAACTATATAGTGAATTTTTTTAAAGTAATTAAACTAGATTATTAGTTATTAGCTTCATATATTGATGATAATTCCATATATGAATCATAGTAAATCGGCCATATATCTTCCTATATATGTCATATTTAATCGTTTTTTATACAAGATGTTTGCTATTTGACCAAACAAACATAAATGTTAAAAAAGATCTTGCGCGTGTTTAAAAGATCCCTATAATGCGCCCCATGTTGTCAGGGAGACATCAAACGGCAGAAAGACAAAGTTAAGTAAGCAGTTTGAGATTGAAATTGATTAGGAAGTTTGCAAAAACTAAATAAAAAAGATTTCAAATAATCGTTGACAACGATAACGGGAAGTGTAAAATGCGCATCCCGGTTGAGACAAGCCTTGAGCGACTCAAATGAGAGTCAGTCTTAACCAGAACCTTCGGGGTTCGAAATGTTCTTTAACAACTTGTAATTAATTATCTGTGTGGGCACTTGTGAATGATAGTAACAAAAAGATTTACTATTTTTTAAGTGTCTGTGCAAACAAATTTATTTATTTGAACAGTATTTATTGAGTAGGATTAAATGAAACACTTTAAAGTGAAGAGTTTGATCATGGCTCAGATTGAACGCTGGCGGCAGGCCTAACACATGCAAGTCGAACGGTAACAGAACTAGCTTGCTAGTTGCTGACGAGTGGCGGACGGGTGAGTAATGCTTGGGAATTTGCCTTTAGGTGGGGGACAACAGTTGGAAACGACTGCTAATACCGCATAATAGCTACGGCTTAAAGGGGGCTTCGGCTCTCGCCTTTAGAGAAGCCCAAGTGGGATTAGATAGTTGGTGTGGTAATGGCGCACCAAGTCAACGATCCCTAGCTGGTCTGAGAGGATGATCAGCCACACTGGAACTGAGACACGGTCCAGACTCCTACGGGAGGCAGCAGTGGGGAATATTGCACAATGGGCGCAAGCCTGATGCAGCCATGCCGCGTGTGTGAAGAAGGCCTTCGGGTTGTAAAGCACTTTCAGCGAGGAGGAAAGCTTAGTAGTTAATACCTACTAGGTGTGACGTTACTCGCAGAAGAAGGACCGGCTAACTCCGTGCCAGCAGCCGCGGTAATACGGAGGGTCCGAGCGTTAATCGGAATTACTGGGCGTAAAGCGTACGCAGGCGGTCATTTAAGTCAGATGTGAAAGCCCCGGGCTCAACCTGGGAACTGCATTTGAAACTGGATGACTAGAGTGCGACAGAGGGTGGTAGAATTTCAGGTGTAGCGGTGAAATGCGTAGAGATCTGAAGGAATACCAATGGCGAAGGCAGCCACCTGGGTCGACACTGACGCTCATGTACGAAAGCGTGGGTAGCAAACAGGATTAGATACCCTGGTAGTCCACGCCGTAAACGATGTCTACTAGCAGCTTGGCGCTTAAGCGCTGTTTTGCGAAGCTAACGCGATAAGTAGACCGCCTGGGGAGTACGGCCGCAAGGTTAAAACTCAAATGAATTGACGGGGGCCCGCACAAGCGGTGGAGCATGTGGTTTAATTCGATGCAACGCGAAGAACCTTACCATCTCTTGACATCCAGAGAATTTTCTAGAGATAGATTAGTGCCTTCGGGAACTCTGAGACAGGTGCTGCATGGCTGTCGTCAGCTCGTGTTGTGAAATGTTGGGTTAAGTCCCGCAACGAGCGCAACCCTTATCCTTAGTTGCTAGCAGGTTATGCTGAGAACTCTAAGGAGACTGCCG
>NZ_MSCH01000003.1:1018823-1837913 GCF_002954545.1 Psychrosphaera saromensis
GACGGGGGCCCGCACAAGCGGTGGAGCATGTGGTTTAATTCGATGCAACGCGAAGAACCTTACCATCTCTTGACATCCAGAGAATTTTCTAGAGATAGATTAGTGCCTTCGGGAACTCTGAGACAGGTGCTGCATGGCTGTCGTCAGCTCGTGTTGTGAAATGTTGGGTTAAGTCCCGCAACGAGCGCAACCCTTATCCTTAGTTGCTAGCAGGTTATGCTGAGAACTCTAAGGAGACTGCCGGTGACAAACCGGAGGAAGGTGGGGACGACGTCAAGTCATCATGGCCCTTACGAGATGGGCTACACACGTGCTACAATGGCAAGTACAAAGGGTTGCAAACTCGCGAGAGTAAGCGGATCCCATAAAGCTTGTCGTAGTCCGGATTGGAGTCTGCAACTCGACTCCATGAAGTCGGAATCGCTAGTAATCGTGGATCAGAATGCCACGGTGAATACGTTCCCGGGCCTTGTACACACCGCCCGTCACACCATGGGAGTGGGCTGCAAAAGAAGTAGGTAGTTTAACCTTCGGGAGGACGCTTACCACTTTGTGGTTCATGACTGGGGTGAAGTCGTAACAAGGTAGCCCTAGGGGAACCTGGGGCTGGATCACCTCCTTATACATAAAGTTATGAGATTTACTCGTGTCCACACAGATAATTAATTACGAATTGTGAGCAAGAAGAAGTTACAGGTAGGTGGCATAAGTTAGCGCTTGTGGCATTTTATATAGGCCTGTAGCTCAGCTGGTTAGAGCGCACCCCTGATAAGGGTGAGGTCGGCAGTTCAAGTCTGCCCAGGCCTACCAAATTTAGCGATATGCTTCGTTATTTGACTCGTCGTGTGGAAACCACACGTCCTCATCAAATGCCTAGCCTAGCACTAAATTACCATTATCTAATTATTTAGGTAATGTACCATCAAATAGATGGGGCTATAGCTCAGCTGGGAGAGCGCTTCCCTTGCACGGAAGAGGTCTGCGGTTCGATCCCGCATAGCTCCACCACTTCTTCTTAAATGAACATAAGCTCAAATAAATACACATTAAGTGGTTAACTTTAGTGTCTATTTATTTGAGTTTTTTAAAACTCAATTGCTCTTTAACAAATTGGAAAGCTGAATAAAAAATAAAGGTATAAATCTTATTTTAGTTCTTAGGAATTAGAATGAGTAATTTGTATCACTGTAAGAGAAAACTCAAGCGTTATTTATGTCGATTGTGTTTTTAGCGAACGCAATCAAAATGGCATAACCTACGACTTAGTGCGAGAGCATTTAAGGTTGTATGGTTAAGTGAATAAGCGTATACGGTGGATGCCTTGGCAATTGGAGGCGATGAAAGACGTGTTAATCTGCGATAAGTCTGGTTAAGGTGATAAAAACCGTTATAGACCAGAATTTCTGAATGGGGAAACCCACTGCATTTTGTGCAGTATCGCATAGTGAATACATAGCTATGCGAAGCAAACCCGGAGAACTGAAACATCTAAGTACCCGGAGGAAAAGAAATCAACCGAGATTTCCTGAGTAGCGGCGAGCGAAAGGGAAACAGCCGATTCAGTATGATGTAGTGGAAGGTTCTGGAAAGTTCCGCAATAAAGGGTGATAGCCCCGTACACGAAGCAGCATATTGGACACATTAAGTAGGTCGGAGCACGAGAAACTTTGACTGAAGATAGGGGGACCATCCTCTAAGGCTAAATACTCCCAATTGACCGATAGTGAACCAGTACCGTGAGGGAAAGGCGAAAAGAACCCCTGTGAGGGGAGTGAAATAGAACCTGAAACCGTATACGTACAAGCAGTAGGAGCAGACTTGTTCTGTGACTGCGTACCTTTTGTATAATGGGTCAACGACTTATATTTTGTAGCAAGGTTAACCGAATAGGGGAGCCGTAGGGAAACCGAGTCTTAACTGGGCGAATGAGTTGCAAGGTATAGACCCGAAACCCGGTGATCTAGCCATGGGCAGGTTGAAGGTTGAGTAACATCAACTGGAGGACCGAACCCACTAACGTTGAAAAGTTAGGGGATGACCTGTGGCTAGGAGTGAAAGGCTAATCAAACCGGGAGATAGCTGGTTCTCCCCGAAATCTATTTAGGTAGAGCCTCGGACGAATACTTACGGGGGTAGAGCACTGTTTGGGCTAGGGGGCCATCCCGGCTTACCAACCCCATGCAAACTCCGAATACCGTAAAGTAATATCCGGGAGACACACGGCGGGTGCTAACGTTCGTCGTGGAGAGGGAAACAACCCAGACCGCCAGCTAAGGTCCCAAAGTTTATGTTAAGTGGGAAACGATGTGGGAAGGCTTAGACAGCTAGGAGGTTGGCTTAGAAGCAGCCACCCTTTAAAGAAAGCGTAATAGCTCACTAGTCGAGTCGGCCTGCGCGGAAGATGTAACGGGGCTAAACATAACACCGAAGCTGCGGATCTTTACTTTATTGTAAAGGTGGTAGGGGAGCGTTCTGTAAGTGGCTGAAGGTGAATCGAGAGGTTTGCTGGACATATCAGAAGTGCGAATGTTGACATGAGTAACGATAATGGGGGTGAAAAACCCCCACGCCGAAAGACCAAGGGTTCCTATCCCATGCTAATCAGGGTAGGGTAAGTCGGCCCCTAAGGCGAGGCAGAGATGCGTAGTCGATGGGAAACAGATTAATATTTCTGTACTTTTAATCATTGCGATGGGGGGACGGAGAAGGCTAGGTGAGCACGGCGTTGGTTGTCCGTGTGAAAGTATGTAGGTGGTTAGTTTAGGTAAATCCGGACTTTCATTCAACACTGAGATACGAGACGAGTCACTAAGGTGATGAAGTCATTGATGCCATACTTCCAGGAAAAGCCTCTAAGCTTCAGATGATTAAGAACCGTACCCTAAACCGACACAGGTGGTCAGGTAGAGAATACTAAGGCGCTTGAGAGAACTCGGGTGAAGGAACTAGGCAAAATGGTACCGTAACTTCGGGAGAAGGTACGCCAGCATTGGTGATGGGACTTGCTCCCTAAGCTGAAGCTGGTCGCAGTGACCTGGTGGCTGCAACTGTTTATTAAAAACACAGCACTGTGCTAAATCGAAAGATGACGTATACGGTGTGACACCTGCCCGGTGCCGGAAGGTTAATTGATTGGGTTATCTTCGGAGAAGCTCATGATCGAAGCCCCGGTAAACGGCGGCCGTAACTATAACGGTCCTAAGGTAGCGAAATTCCTTGTCGGGTAAGTTCCGACCTGCACGAATGGTGTAATGATGGCCACGCTGTCTCCACCCGAGACTCAGTGAAATTGAAATCGCAGTGAAGATGCTGTGTACCCGCGGCTAGACGGAAAGACCCCGTGAACCTTTACTACAGCTTGACACTGAACATTGAATCTACATGTGTAGGATAGGTGGGAGGCTTTGAAGCAATGACGCTAGTTGTTGTGGAGCCAATCTTGAAATACCACCCTTGTATATTTGATGTTCTAACATTGGTCCCTTATCGGGATTGTGGACAGTGTCTGGTGGGTAGTTTGACTGGGGCGGTCTCCTCCCAAAGAGTAACGGAGGAGCACGAAGGTTTGCTAAGTACGGTCGGACATCGTACGGTTAGTGTAATGGTAGAAGCAAGCTTAACTGCGAGACGGACATGTCGAGCAGGTACGAAAGTAGGTCATAGTGATCCGGTGGCTCTGTATGGAAGGGCCATCGCTCAACGGATAAAAGGTACTCCGGGGATAACAGGCTGATACCGCCCAAGAGTTCATATCGACGGCGGTGTTTGGCACCTCGATGTCGGCTCATCACATCCTGGGGCTGAAGTCGGTCCCAAGGGTATGGCTGTTCGCCATTTAAAGTGGTACGCGAGCTGGGTTTAGAACGTCGTGAGACAGTTCGGTCCCTATCTGCCGTGGGCGTTGGATGATTGAGAGGGGCTGCTCCTAGTACGAGAGGACCGGAGTGGACGAACCGCTGGTGTTCGGGTTGTCATGCCAATGGCATTGCCCGGTAGCTACGTTCGGAATCGATAACCGCTGAAAGCATCTAAGCGGGAAGCGAGCCTCGAGATGAGTCATCCCTGACAGTTTAACTGTCCTAAAGGGTTGTTGAAGACTACAACGTTGATAGGTAAGGTGTGGAAGTGCTGTGAGGCATTAAGCTAACTTATACTAATTGCCCGTGAGGCTTAACCATACAACGCTTAAGTGTTCTTGAACGTTGATACAAATTACATACTTTATTTTTTACTTAACTGATTATTCGGTTAAGAAGCTTTCCATTGTTAAATACGCAATAACGCTTTTGTCTGGTGGCAATAGCGCTGTGGTCCCACCTGAATCCATTTCGAACTCAGAAGTGAAACGCAGTTGCGGCGATGGTAGTGTGGCAGTCGCCATGCGAGAGTAGCTCACCGCCAGACTCCTATTAGAGAAACCCGTTGATCGTAAGATTGACGGGTTTTTTGCATCTGCGCCTATAATATTGCGCAAAAATGACACATATACACTGAAACGATAGCTTAATCGACGACTTACTGATTAAATTCTGTTCGTAGTCGAGTTTTAAATCCATAGATCAGTCTATCTTCAGTCCAGAATTATTTTATTTGTAGGGTGTTTCACATGAGTACTAAAACTATTGATCGCAGATTCTGTGTTGCCCCAATGCTAGATTGGACGGATAGACATTGTCGGTACTTTTATCGCCTTATGAGTAAAAATACTGTCTTGTATACCGAGATGGTTACAACGGGCGCTATTATTCACGGTAAAGGTGATTACTTAAAATTCAATAGCGAAGAACAACCTGTTGCTCTACAGCTAGGAGGAAGCGATCCTGTTGCTCTAGCACATTGTGCTAAATTAGCAGAAGAACGTGGCTATGATGAAGTTAACTTAAACGTTGGTTGCCCATCAGATCGAGTACAAAATGGCATGTTTGGCGCTTGTTTAATGGCTAAACCAGAGTTAGTAGCTGAATGTGTTAAAGCAATGAAAGAGGTAACGTCAATTCCTATTACCGTGAAATCTAGAATTGGTATTGATGATTTTGATAGTTTTGAATTTTTAGCTGACTTTATTAAAATTGTAAAAGAGGCTGGCTGCACCACATTTATCATACATGCACGAAAAGCTTGGTTAACTGGACTTAGTCCGAAACAAAATAGAGATGTCCCTCCGCTAGATTATGATCGAGTTTATAAAATTAAACAGATGTTTCCTGAATTAGAAATAATCATTAATGGTGGGATTAAAACCTTAGAAGAAAGTGTTGAGCATTTAAAATATGTCGATGGTGTAATGTTAGGCCGAGAGATTTATCAAAATCCATATATTTTAGCCGATGTTGATAAAGTGATTTACCAAGAGCCTGACTTCAGTCCTTTATCTAGAGTTGAGGTTATGAATAAATTGGCAAGCTATATTACTAAACACGAAAGTGAAGACGGAAAAGCTTGGCATGTATTGCGCCACATAATGGGCTTATTTCAAGGGTTACCTGGAGCCAAGATATGGCGACGCAATTTAAGTGAAAATGCTGTTAGATCAGAGAAAAGTGGTGCTGAATTAATGGAAGATGCCAGTAGCTTTTTTAGGCAGAGTGAAAATAACTAAATAGTGGTTAATCTTGCTAATTAACTGTTTTTACATAAATCTGATTTTACTTTTATTTATGTAATAAATATAAAAAAACCATTAAAAACAAGCAGATAAATTAAATTAACCTAATGGCACAACCTTTGTAATAAAAGACTCGACTAAGTAAATTAATTAAATAACTAATTAATAAAATTTGGAGAGAGTCATGCAATCATTAGTATTAGTAACAAGTTTAATTTTATCAGGCCCAAGCACAACTATCGCAACTTTTGATAGTGCTGAAGATTTAAAGTCCGTAATAGAAGTACAGGTTAATCGAGTAAATAATATTGTATTAGCTAGAGCGGCTGTTGATGCACAAGATACATTTTTATACCAGGCAAAACATGCAATCAGAACTGCAAAAGCTGATGCTGAAATAGGTGTAACTTATGAACTGGCTGCTAAATAATGCTGTTCAGTATGGTTACCCTATTTATAGTGGCATTATCACCAGTAATTAGCCTAGCACTAGCGTACTCTATATTTATTGCGTTTGAAGCAAGGTTAGCTATGAAGACATTATCAAACTTGAATCTGCTAAATAAAAAAATTGTGGAGTAGTTTTTTACTCCGCAATCATTCTAGTAAAATCCCAAAATCCCAAAATCCCAAAATCCCAAAATCCCAAAATCCCAAAATCCCAAAATCCCAAAATCCCAAAATCCCAAAATCCCAAAATCCTAAAATTTGGCTATTTAAGCCAGTCGAGTGGCTAATATCACTAAGTGCTATTTTCTACATCACCATAACGAATAATTAACTCAATAAAAACAAGTAGATAGGCTTTTTTAATAAATGGCATGTTGATTGTAATGTATTGGTTAATTAAATGTTAAATATTGGAGTCGTTATGAAAGAAAAATATGTAGGTAACCCTATTACAAAAGATTTATTGAATAGAAAATTGTCAGGCGTATGTGCAGGGATAGCCAAGCATTATAATATGCCTATTATTTCGGTAAGAGTGATCACTGTCATCGTTGGTATTTTAGTACCACTTCCTGCTGTCTTTGCGTACTTGCTAGCCGCTTTCTTAATGCCTACTAATCGCTACTAAGTTAAGGAGAGTAATATGAGTACAATATTAAAAGTGTTTTTTATCTCGTTCTGTTGCGCAGTTGTCTGGATGTTAAGCTCATGGCCTGAAGTGATTGTTATAACGGAATATCATAATGGCTTTGATCAGCCAACGGTTATCACAGGCGCTGCAACGCCACTTATTATTTTAGCCGCTGCTATTTTATTAATCGTTATGTTCAGTCTAGTAGGCGTAGCACTAATGACTATTTGCATAGTATTAGTCCCGTTAATGTTGATTGGCGTTTTCTTTTCTTGGCCTGTGTTGTTTGTGGGAGTAGTATTGTACTGGCTGTTTAAACAATCAAGTCATCAAAAAGTGCAGGATTAAATAGGCGTAACTAACCGATTTTGATATTGTAACCTTAATATTAAAAGGAGCTCATATGAATAAATTTTTAACTTTGCTAATCGTGTTAACAGGGCTTTATTGCCAATCTACTTTTGCATTAGATATAGAAGTAAAAAATGGAGTAGTTAGAGCACCAATTCCTGGTATGGCAAATACAGTCGGTTATATGGAATTAACCAATAACAGTAATGACAATATTATATTAACCTCTGCTAAATCTGCTGTTGCTGACAGAGTTGAAGTTCACGATCATATTATGAATGATGGCGTTATGAAAATGGTTAAGCTAGACAGTTTAACCATAACGGCAAATGAAACTAAACGTTTTCAGACTGGTGGTTTACACTTAATGTTCATCGGTTTAGACCATAAAGAAGCAATGAAGAAAACGATTGATGTGACCTTTATTTTTCAAGATGGTAGTGAGCAGGTTGTAACGTTTAACGTTAAATCAATTCATCAACATCATCACTAAGAAGTAGGAATAACAAAATGTATAAGTGGTTTAGTGCAGGTATTGTGACATTCGTTGTATTCTTCCTGTTGCTTGCGCAGTATTGGAGTTTTATGCCCGATACGTTTGACGTAGAAAAGGTATCAATTGAGAAAGCCCAAAGTTTGAATGTGTCTCCTGTTACTGGGTTTACAACAACAAATACATTAATTGAAGTCACTGAGCGCTTATTGAACAAGCCTGGTGGTTATTTAACTAATGACATTATGCCTCCAGGTGTATTTTTAGATAATGTACCTGCGTTTGAATTTGGTGCGTTAGAAATGATCCGTGATATGGCATTAACTCTGCGTAAAGATTTTAGTCGTTCACAGTCACAATCGTTAGAAAACCCATATTTAAAAATTGCTCAACCTCAGTTTAATATCGACTCAAAGTCATGGGCTTGGCCGAGTGCTGAATCAGAATATAGCAAAGCAATTGAAGCATTAATTAAATATCGCGACACATTAGCCGATAACGAACAAGGCAATGGTCAGTTTTATGCTCGCGCCGACAACTTAAGAGATTGGTTAGGCGAAGTTGAAAAACGTTTAGGTAGCTTAAGTCAAAGACTTAGCGCAAGTGTTGGCCAAGATAGGATCAATACAGATTTATCTGGTGAGGCCGAAGCAAGCCAATCTACTTTTACTTCATCTAATTTAATGGTGAAGACAAGTTGGTGGAAAATAGACGATGTGTTTTACGAAGCGCGTGGTGCTAGTTGGGCTTTATTACATTTTTTAAAAGCAATTGAAGTTGATTTTGCTAGCACGTTAGAAAAGAAAAACGCGTTAACCAGTCTTCGTCAAATCATTAGAGAGTTGGAGTCTACCCAAGAGTCAGTTTGGAGCCCAATGATCTTAAATGGTAGTGGTTTTGGATTGTTAGCCAATCATTCTTTAGTTATGGCTAATTATATTTCCAGAGCTAACGCGGCAATAATTGATTTAAATAAGTTATTAATACAGGGATAAATATTCAGCAATGAGGCATTTACTAAGAAATACTTTCGTACTTTTAATTTGCCTGTTTAGCTTTGCTGTTAAGGCTGAAAATTCGTTGCAATTGTCAGCTGGCCTTTCTGTTTGGAGTTCAACTCCAGATGGTAGTTTTGGTCAAACGGCTGACTCTGTACTGACATTAGATAAAAAATCTGGCGTACAATATAATTACTACTTTACGTTAGAACACCAAGTTCAATTTGTACCTAATCTTAAACTCGCAAAAACGTCTACATCAAACGAATCTTCATCTACGTTAACTAAAACGTTTGTATTTAATGACACCTTGTTCCGCGTGGCTTCTGTATTAGACGTTGAATCCACTTATGAACAGTTCGATGTTATTACTTATTTTGAGATATTAGACACTCGAACATTCGAGTTTGATTTAGGTATGACATTTAGACAGCACTCTATACATAACCAACTTGCCAATCAAACCGATAGTTCAGAGAATACCTCTAGCAATATATCGGATATTCAATTATTGGCTTTTGCTGCAGGGAAGTTTAATTTACCTTTGCTAAACGTTGGCATGTTTGTAGAAACAAGCTTTTTGAACACCAGTGCTTATGATCTGCAAGTAGGCGTTAACTATTCCGTCCAGATAACTGAATTAGCTGAAACCTATTTACAAGTAGGGGTCAAAAAACAAAACATTGAGTTTACAAATTTAGATGGCGTTTACACTCAACTTGACTGGCAAGCTTTGTTTCTTGGAATGGATGTTCGCTTTTAAACTACCGAATCGGTATTGGATGAAATATCTAATAAAGTATTAAAGTCAGACAGTAAACTATTTAAATACCCCTTATTAAATTCCGTAGTGATTAATTTGCACAACTCATTACCGGTCTGAGTTAGTTTGTAATATGTCAGTATCACTTCCTTTTGTTTCACCTTGAGCTTGTAACTTTTTCCAAGGTAGGACAAATTAATAGTTTCTTGATGTAAATAAGGTGCCGACTCAATCTCTTGTTCATAAATAAGTCCGAGTTCAGCCAAACAAATTATTTGAGGGTAGGACAAACCAAACTTGTTTAGATTAATCGTCTTTCTATTGTTATTAGAAAAGATCGACATAAACGTTGGTTTTTTATAAATCCCCGTTAATATTTTTGCACTTTTATCATCACCAACTCTGCTGGTTAAGTTAATGGCTTTATAGAAAAGCAGAGCTTCTTTGGTGCTCAATTCAGATAGTACTTTCAAGCTTTTATAAGAGAAGGTACCTATTTGGCTTAGTTCCACGGCTATGATCTTTGCCCATAATTCATGCATAGTATGGGAGTAACTGTGTTTAGCCAACTCAGTAAACTTCATCATCCAATCTAAATCCAATCGGTCAAATTGAGCGTCTTGATTGATATATTCAAGAGCCAGACTGAATATTTTTTCTAGATTATTTTGTTGACGAGAAACCACCAGTTGAGTGCGCTTCTGTGCACGCTGATAAGTATTTAGCTCAGGATTTTTTAATATTACTTTATCGCCACTAGCGACTTCTCGTATTGCCTTTTCTGACTCAGGTACGTCATCGGAAGCAACAATATCAAAGTCGATACTTGTTGTTTGTCTTAATAGAGATAAGTATTTTGCTCTTGATGGGTGCAACGTTGAGTTAGACATAATATTAAATAGACTCCAAAACTGATGTCACTAAACTAATGAAATTCTTAACTTTGTCAAAGAGTATATTTAGTCACCAGCTTTTTTTGTTATTAATTGCCTCCATTATTATAGCTAAAATGTAAGCGAGTACTCGCTACATTTTTAGATGGGATAACTTGGTTTTGTTATATATGTAAAAGAAAGGTTATTAAATATATAGATATATCGCCTTTTAACGGTTGATTTATCTCTCTAGTTGTTGATAATCGCGGCTTAATTTAGGGAACTCTAATGCTGAGTCGTAAATCCTTAAGTTAATCATTGATGTTATTTCAGAATTAACATGGAAAAGCATTTCAAATAGCAAGTTTGAGGGAAGAAGATGCAAACTCTTCACTGCCCCCGCAACGGTGTTCACAGTTCTAAATATTGTGTTTTACAACATTTAGCTGTGTTAGTCCGAGTACTTAAACTGGCTTAATCGATACTGTATTTCAGTACACAAATATATGATGCGGTGGGCATCATTAATGAGGTCTTATGAACATAAAACACAATACACTTTTCAAAAAATCATTATTATCACTAACAATTGTTGGTGCTATATCTACTATGTCCACAGCTTCAGCAAATACTGAAGTTACAGCTGATGAATTAGAAACTATCACAGTTACCGCTTCACGTTCACCAATGGATGTTGCAGATTCACTTGCAAGCCAAGTGGTTATTACTCGTGCTGACATTGCTCGTATTCAACCTAAATCAGTATTAGATATGCTAGCAACAGTCGCTGGCATTGATATTTCAACATCAGGTGGTCGTGGCCAAGCTTCTTCTGTGTATATGCGTGGCGCAAACTCAGACCATACTCTTGTGTTATTAAACGGTGTTCGTATTAGTTCAGCCACACTAGGCTCTACTAATGTACAAAATATAGCTCCTGAGCTGGTTGAGCGTATAGAAATCGTAAAAGGTCCTCGTGCAGCATTATGGGGGTCAGACGCTATTGGCGGTGTGATCCAAATATTTACTCGTAAATTAGATGGCGGCGAACACTTTATTAGCACTACTGTTGGTAGTGAAAATTATAAAATGCTAAATGCTGGTGTTGGTATTGAACATGGTGACGGTTTCACTAGCTTAAGTGTTGAGCATGAATCAGCTGACGGATTTGATGCTAAAGATGATGCGGAATTCGACAAAGATGGTTACAGCTTCAATTCTTTAGCGATTAATGGCCAACAACAACTTAACAAAGAGTTAAGCGTAAACTGGTTAGCCCAATTAGACCAAGGCGATACTGAATACGATAGTTCATACGGCGCTAACGAAAGTGAAGTTAATAACCATGTATGGCAGTTGGGCGCGATATACGACACTCAGTTTGCTAGTATAAACAACATCACACAATTTAGTGTTAGCCAAAATAGAACGTCAAATATCAATCATGGTAACGGGATCACTAAAAGCGACGGTACTCAGTATGACTCTCGCCGTAATCAGTACTCTGTAATCAATAGCAGTGAACTTTCAGCGTTGTGGCAATTAAATGTAGGTGCGGATATGTACCAAGAAACATTAAAAGGTGACGCGCAATATGATGAGACTACACGTGATACCACAGGTATATTTGCACACGTCATGTTTAATCAAGATGAGCTATCTTCAGAACTAGCGGTTCGTAATGATGATGTTGAAGGTGTTGCATCAGAAAACACTTATAACGCCAGTGTGGGTTATCAGGTAACAGGAAGTACTCAATTAACGTTCTCAACGGGTACTGGTTTTAAAGCGCCAACATTTAACGACTTATACTACCCACTACAATGGGGATATGTTGGTAATACAGAATTAGTATCTGAAACATCATCAAGTTTTGAATTTAGCGTTAAAAATAAATTTGATAACTTGTCGGTTAATTTCAGTGTTTATAAAACGGACATTGAAGATCTTATCGACTGGAGCGGTTCTACTGCTGAGTTTTATGTGACGCCAATTAACGTTGATAATGTTGAAATAACAGGTGCTGAATTAGGTGCTAATTACCAAGGTTTTGGTGGTACTCACCAATTCAACGTTAGTTATATTGAAGCTGAAGACGTTTCTACAGGAAATCAATTAGGTCGCCGAGCTAAAGAGCATGTTAGTTATCAATTTGATACTAGTATTGAAAAAGCTGAGTTATACGCTGAAGTTCAATACAAAGGTAAGCGTTATGATTATCTTTATGGTGGAACTGTTGTTGAGCTAGACGGTTATGCATTAGTTAACTTAGGCGTAAGTTATCCTGTGACGAAGAATTTTAAAATTCAGGCAAAAGTGAATAATGCTTTTGATGAAGAATATCAAAATTCGGATGGATACTTTACTCAAGGCCAGGTTGCTTATTTTGGCATTTCTTACCAAAACTAAGCTTATATAAAAGCCGATTATAAAGGTCACATATAAATAGCGTTTATAAAGGGCTCTTATAAAGAGTCACCTGATACAAAAAAGCACTTAACTATTATTGATATAATCATATAGTTAGGTGCTTTTTTATTTGTGTTAGGAAAGGTAAGCGTTATTTTTTAAAGCTGTAAGGTTTTAGGGCTTTAAGGTTGTAGGGCTTTAAGGCTTTAAGGCTTTAGGGCTATAAGGTTGTAAGGTTTAAGGCTTTAGGGTTATAAGGTTTTAGGGTTGTAGGGCTTTAAGGTTTTAAACTAGGTTATTTGAGCACAAGCGAGTTGTAATGCCTTTTCTAAACGTTCTATTGAGTCTGTTGTGGCAATACCAAATCTTAATGTATCTTGCTCGTCGGCTAATCGGCAATAAACCGCTTGCTGACATAATAAATGATAAAGCTGCTTAGCCGTTGTTGACTGCTTAAAACTTAATGTAATAAATAAATCACAACCTTTAATATCTAATACTAAGTCGCTTTTATCGACTCGATTATCCACTCCATTAAACACGCGATTAAACATTTGCACTTGAGCTGTTGCGAGCTGTTTTAACTGTGATTTTTGTGTTTGCTGCCAGCTTGTATCAACTAATGCTTGCTCAGCAATAATCTGTGCTGGGTTATTTACCTGCCAAGGACCTAACAATTCTGCAAAGGTGTTACACCAATGCTCATTAGCTACTAAAAAACCAATTCTAATTCCCGCTAAGCCAAAAAATTTACCAAACGAGCGTAATACTAAAACATGGTTGTCATTAGCGAACGGGCAATAAGACTGCTCGTTTGGCATCACGTCGATAAACGCTTCATCAACCACCAACAAACCGTTCAATTGTTTTAATGCGCTGTGGTACTGGCTGATAAGCTCACGTTCAAAAAACTGGCCAGTAGGATTGTTGGGATTAATGATCACCACAATACAATTAACAGGTAACTGACTAAGCTCAGGTAATGAGTCTTGATAAAAGCGCAGCTCATAGCCAGCAACTTTCCAAGCCTGAGCATGTTCTTTATAACCACGCTCAGGTAAATACACCTGTTTACTGTTGGGGTTCTGTTGGTGATATAACGTCGGCAAAGCTTTTATAATGGCCTGGCTACCATTAGTGACAAGCAATTGAGAACATTGATAATAGTCTTTGGCTGCATTAACTAGATCTACATTATGTTGTGGTAGTTGTTGCCACGCACTGGCTGGAATAACTGGAATTGGATAACTGATAGGCGAAATTCCGGTCGATAAATCTAACCAATTTTTCGCAGGAATATTATATTGCTTGGCAACTAGTTGTAATTGGCCACCGTGAACTAAAGCCATTTCATTCCTATTGAGAAGGTTAATACACAGGCCAATAACAGTAAACTAGCGCGAGTAACTAAGGTTAAACTTAATGGGATATCGTCGACTGTGGCCGCGTTATGAATTGGCTCTGGGTTATTAATAGCCTCTGCGTTATTCATAACCTCTGAGTTATCGTCAACGTCTTCTATTAAACCTAAAGCAACAGAGTTAATTTTTTTGCCGTGATAAAGCGCGCTGCCCCCAAGTCGTATCCCCATAACCGTCGCACCTGCTGCCATCACCCAACCACCGTTATGGCTTTTGTATTTATTCCCTTGCTTATAAGCATTGCGCAAGCTGTTAAATACACGTCGGTGTTTAATCCCTTGTATGGCATAAAGTAAAGTGCAGCACTTACCTGAGATAAAACCGAGTAAGTCATCCAAACGAGCGCTGGCATAACCAAAGTCGTTAAAACGCGGGTTTTTATAACCCCACATGGCATCTAACGTATTTGCTAATCTGTGTATTATCACCAAAGGCGCACCGCCAATAATATAATAAATCATCGTCGCGATAACCGAATCGTGACCATTTTCTAACATTGACTCTACTGTGGCTCTCGATATTTCTTGTTCGCTAAGTTCATTGGTTTGTCTGCTAACAATATAACCAGTAAAACGCCGAGCTTGTTCCATATCGCCGGCTTGCAGCGGTTGGTAAATTTGCATGGCGTGTTGATATAAACTATTTAACCCAATCGCTAAATAGAGCACAGTGGCATCAAGGCAAATCTGCCAATACCAAATAAGATCGTTAAAGCAATACCAGTATATTAAAGGTAAAGGCAGCACCAATAAGCACCAAGCAAAGGTGCCGAGTAGCTTGCTGTTAAAAGAGCGGTTAAAAGCGCTTTTTATAGAAAGATCTGAAGACCTGTTTAACTTTGCTTCTAGTTTATTTGCCAACCAACCAAAACCAACCAGATAGTGAAAACGGGTAGCTTCGCCAAAAACTTTATCCAGTAATAACGCAAGTGACAGCGTAATGAATACAGCAAACTCAGGTAGTAATGTCATTGTTTGGTTATAGATATTATCCATTCTGGAACTGGCTTACCTTATATGTACAATTGGCTTTAATTAGCTAGTGATTAAATTAAAGCGTTTTTCGCTGTGTTGATAGGTTACTTGGAAAACCGAACCATTGTCGAATAATTCGTAAGCACTAATACTTGAGTGATGGCCTAATTTCGCCAAAAAACAACGTAATGCCTCGCCATGAAAAATCACTAAGATGTTTTTACCATTATGCTCATCCGCTAATGTTTCCAATGCGTTATAAATCCGGGCGGCACAAGTGATAGCACTCTCGGATTTATTAAAACCGTCAACGACCTCAATGTGTTTACCATTTAGAGAAGAGTCATTATCTACTAGTGTTAAGTCAGTATATTGTTGCAGTAACTCTGGATAATCTTTGTCAGCTTTTATGTCTTGAATATAACGACCTTGCCAATGCCCTAAGTTACGTTCAATTAATTCTACCGAATGTTCTACTGGTGACTTTAGTTGCTGTTGGCAAATGAGCGCACTGTTAACTGCGCGGCCAAGGGTTGAAGATACGATTAACTCTATTTTTATATCACTAAGTTGCTGTGCTATTTGTGCTGATTGCAGTTTACCCGCATCAGTCAAATCGCTGTCGAGTTGTCCTTGAAATCGATGGGTTTTATTCCATTGTGTTTGCCCGTGACGAGCTAAATATAAATTTGTTGTCATGTTAATTTTAAGCTTTTAATACAAATGCCTTGTAAGAGCGCAGAAGGGAAGACCGTAAAGAAGGTAGGGAATAAATTTAAGGTGAGTGACTATTCACTCACCTTAAATAGTAAGCATGCTCTAGCTAAGAAGTGGTTTTAAATACCTAGCTGTATGAGAACGAGGTTCGTCACAAATATCTTCAGGTTTACCAGCAACTAAAATCTCACCGCCGCCAGAACCGCCTTCAGGACCCAAGTCGATAATCCAATCTGCCGTTTTAATAACATCAAGATTATGCTCAATAATAACTAACGTATTACCTTGGTCTCTTAGTCTGTGTAATACCGCCAATAACTGCTCAATATCATAAAAATGCAGACCAGTTGTCGGTTCATCTAAGATATATAACGTTTGGCCAGTATCACGCTTAGATAACTCTTTAGACAGTTTTACACGTTGTGCTTCACCACCAGATAAGGTTGTTGCGCTTTGACCTAAACGAATATAACTAAGGCCAACATCCATCAAGGTTTTTAGTTTACGAGCAATGGCAGGAATCGCTTCAAAAAACTCATGAGCATCTTCCACTGTCATATCTAACACTTGGTGAATGTTTTTGTTTTTATACAAAACTTCTAATGTCTCGCGGTTGTAACGTTTGCTTTTACATACATCACAAGGCACATAAACATCAGGTAAAAAGTGCATTTCTACTTTAATTAGACCGTCACCTTGGCAAGCTTCACAACGTCCGCCTTTAACATTAAAGCTAAAACGTCCAGCTTTGTAACCACGAGCTCTAGACTCTTGAGTACTGGCGAACAAGTCACGGATATTGGTAAATATACCAGTATAAGTGGCTGGATTTGAACGTGGCGTACGACCAATTGGGCTTTGGTCAATATCAATAACCTTATCCAATAAGTCCATACCCACAATATCTTTATACGGAGCAGGTTCAGACGTGGTTGCGCCGTTTAATTCACGATGAGCAATCTCATACAAGGTGTCATTGATTAAGGTAGATTTACCAGAACCAGACACACCAGTCACACAGGTCATTAAACCTAACGGAATGTTAACCGTCACATCTTTTAAGTTGTTACCCGTTGCGCCACTTAAGGTTAACCATTTATCTTCATTAACTGGGGTTCTTACTGGCGGAATAGCAATTTTTCTGACACCAGATAAGTATTGACCCGTAATAGAATTAGGCTCATCCATAACTTGTTGTGGCGTACCCTGGGCAATAATCTCACCACCGTGAACGCCCGCACCTGGACCAATATCGATAACGTGATCCGCTTCTCTTATTGCGTCTT
Source organism: Psychrosphaera saromensis (assembly GCF_002954545.1). Lineage (GTDB taxonomy): Bacteria > Pseudomonadota > Gammaproteobacteria > Enterobacterales > Alteromonadaceae > Psychrosphaera > Psychrosphaera saromensis. The sequence continues at coordinate 1,035,797 of NZ_MSCH01000003.1, forward strand.
CATCATGCTCAACAACAATAACCGTATTACCTAAGTCACGTAAGTGGAATAGGGTTTGTAAAAGACGGTCGTTATCACGTTGGTGCAAACCAATTGACGGTTCATCAAGCACATACATAACACCAACTAACCCCGCACCAATTTGGCTTGCGAGTCTAATACGTTGTGCTTCACCACCAGATAAAGTGTCGGCGCTACGAGATACCGATAAGTAATTTAAGCCAACATTCACCAAGAAACCTAAACGCTCTTTAATTTCTTTTAAAATCTTTTCGGCTATTTGTGCTTTTTGGCCAGACAAGTCCATCTTGTCAAAAAAGTCATGAGCATCACCAATAGAAAGATCGGCAATGGTAGATATGTTAGTGCCGTTAATAAATACGTTTCTGGCTTCTTCGCGTAAGCGACTGCCATCACATGTAGGACAATGTTGCGTGCTTATGTATTTAGTTAACTCGTCACGTACCGAGTTAGACTCAGTGTCTTTATAACGACGTTCCATATTAGGTAAAATACCTTCAAATGGATGAGTACGAGTGACAACGTCACCACGGTCGTTCATATATTTAAATTCAATATCTTGCTTACCGCTGCCGTTTAAAATGACTTCTTTGTGTTCGTCCGGTAAGTCATTAAATGGCAAGGTTAAATCAATTTTATAGAAAGCAGCCAAAGACGTTAACATTTGGAAGTAATAGAAATTACGTTTATCCCAGCCTCTTATAGCTCCGCCGGTTAAACTCAATTCTGAATTGATAATAACTTTTTCAGCATCAAAGTATTGTTTAACACCTAAACCATCACAGCTATTACAAGCACCAGCCGGATTGTTGAATGAAAACAATCTAGGTTCTAACTCTTGCATAGAGTAACCACAAACCGGACAAGCAAAGTTAGCACTGAACGTAATGTCAGCGTCATCTGAGTCCATAAAGCCAACCAGCAAAGTGCCAGCGCTTAGCTCAAGTGCTGTTTCTATCGACTCAGCTAAACGTTGCTGAATGTCGTCTCTTACTTTTAAGCGGTCGACAACAACATCAATATTATGTTTTTTATGTAGCTCTAACGTTGGTGGATCTGACAAGTCACAAATCTCACCGTTTATACGTGAGCGTATAAAACCTTGAGCCGCTAGGTTTTCAAGCGTTTTAACATGTTCACCTTTACGTGCTTTAACCACAGGCGCCAGTAACATGATTTTAGAGCCTTCAGGCAATTCTAAAATTTTATCAACCATTTGCGACACAGTTTGCGCTTCAAGTCTTTCACCATGAGTAGGACACGTTGGTGTACCAACACGGGCAAACAACAAACGTAAATAGTCGTATATCTCAGTGATAGTTCCTACGGTAGACCTAGGATTATGCGAAGTAGATTTTTGTTCAATAGAAATAGCAGGAGAAAGTCCCTCAATGTGATCCACATCAGGCTTTTCCATTAACGATAAGAATTGGCGAGCATAAGCAGACAAAGACTCGACATAACGTCGTTGGCCTTCAGCATATAAAGTATCAAACGCTAACGAGGATTTACCCGACCCAGAAAGTCCGGTAATAACGATGAGCTTATCTCGTGGGATATCCAAACTTATATCTTTTAAGTTATGAGTTCGAGCACCACGGACTTCTATTTGGTTCATACGGGATTCTTTTCTAATTGAACTGATCCGTAAGTATGCCACTTTGTGACTCTACTTTATAGCCCAAGATGGAATAACCAAGATGTAATAACTAAGGTAGACGCCCTAATTACACCGTTATTTACCTGCTTAAGGTAATACGGAGTTTTTGTAATAGTTGTTTGTATAGTTGTTTGGAATAGTTCTTTGTAATAATACAACCGTCACTTACACAACCAGTTAAATTATAAAACGAGATAATATTATGATTTTAGCTAATTTTATAAATAAAACTAAACGATAAATATGCTACTATCCTGCCTCAAATTTTTACGAAGTGGGACATGGAATTAGTGGAGCAAACTAATCTGAATTCATTAGAGAAACGCGCTGCCGTTTCCCTAGCATTAATATTCTCAATGCGTATGCTTGGTTTATTCATGTTAATGCCAATTCTTGCTATCTATGGTCAAGAATTAGAAAACGTTTCGCCACTGTGGATTGGTATCGCCATTGGTGCTTACGGGTTAACACAAGCCTTGTTTCAAATCCCAATGGGCTGGTTATCAGACCGTTTTGGCCGTCGTAAAATTATCGTCATCGGTTTAATTATATTTGCCATAGGTAGCGTGATAGCTGCACTTGCCACTAGCATTGAAATGGTCACTCTAGGCCGAGCTATACAAGGTATGGGCGCAATAGCCAGTGCCGTTTTAGCATTAGCGTCAGACGTAACACGTGAAGAACAAAGACCTAAAGTCATGGCCGTTATTGGTATGTGCATAGGCCTGAGCTTTGCCGTTGCTTTGGTGTTAGGACCAATGATAGCTGAAGCATTTGGCTTACAAGGTGTGTTTTTTATAACGGCTGTTATGGCCGTTGTTGGTATTATTATCACCTTAACTGTGGTCCCTGTTTCATATACCCAAACTAATTCAAGCGAAGTCACCGCATCAAAATCAAACATAATGGCCATGTTATTTAACGGGCAGTTAGTACGATTAGATTTAGGTGTTTTATTTCTGCATTGGTTAATGACGTCTATATTTATTGCGTTACCTATTTTATTTAAAGACTCAGGCTTGGCAGTAACCGAACACTGGAAAATATATTTACCTGTTTTATTTTTGTCTTTTGTTTTTATGGTGCCTATGCTGATAATTGGCGCTAAAAAACAAATAGAAAAAAATCTGTTTATCTTTGCTGTTGGTTTGGTGATGTTAGCGTCTGTATTGATGGTATTTTCAGTATCAATTTGGCCACTTATATTGGCCGTGTTTATATTTTTTGTAGGCTTTAACTTTTTGGAAGCAAGTCTGCCAGCTCATGTATCCAGATTAGCGCCTGCAGGTCAGAAGGGCACTGCAATGGGTGTATATTCTAGCAGTCAGTTCTTTGGTGCATTTTTAGGTGGCGTTTCCGGTGGATTCATCGCTCAAAATTTTGGTTTTAGTTATTTGTTTGCCGCCAATGGTCTAATTGCGTTATTATGGTTGGTCTTGGCATTTGGCATGAAATTACCAGTAAGCTCAAAAAGGGTTTCCATACCATTTGAGCCAAAAGGCGGCTTAGACTATCAAGAATTTATCAATCAATTAAGTCAATGTGGCGGCGTTATGGAAGCCACATTGGTTGAAGACGAAAGTCGCATATATTTAAAAGTAGACAAAACAAATTACGATCGCCCAAGTGTCGATCAGCTAATAGCACAGATTAATCATAAAGATTCAGGAGAATAGTTATGGCTCGCGGAGTCAATAAAGTAATTTTAATTGGAACATTAGGCGCAGATCCTGAAGTAAGATTTATGCCAAATGGTAATGCCGTTGCCAATATCAGCTTAGCGACAAACGAAAGCTGGAAAGATAAAAATACTGGGCAAATGCAAGAAAAAACAGAATGGCATCGTATTGTTGTTTTTGGAAAACTTGCAGAAGTTGCTGGTGAATATTTACGTAAAGGTTCTCAAGCTTATTTTGAAGGTAAGTTGCAAACTCGTAAATGGCAAGACCAAGCAACTGGCCAAGATAAATTCACAACAGAAGTTGTAATTGATTTTGGTGGCCAAATGCAAATGTTAGGCGGTCGTTCTGATAATGCTGGCGCATCACCAGCAGCTGGTGGATTTAAGCCACAAGCACAGCAACAACCAGGTGGCTTCTCTCAAGCTCCTCAGCAAGCTGCGCCTCAACAGCAACAAGCTGCACCACAGCAAGCTCAGCAACAGTATCAACAGCCACAAGGCGGATTCCAACCACAGAGCCAGCCGCAACAGCAGCAGCCTCAAGGTGGTTTCCAACCTCGTCAAGCACCATCAGCTCCACCAGAGCCATCAATGGACTTTGACGACGACATCCCGTTCTAGGTCGTTGTAACATTATTTTTAAGAGCCCTGTATATCAGGGCTTTTTTGTATGTGGGCGTGGAGGTTTGTTTTTTTTTAAAGATTAAAAGACTGTTTCACCTGCGGCGACCATACCTTTTTCAACAGCCAAAAAGGTAGGCCAAAAAGCCGCTCCTAATCAATATTCTTATCCTCAATAAAACTAAGTTTCATCCTCAAAAACGGGATGTACATTCGTCCCTGAACACCATCCCTTATTCGACGTCCTGTCTCATATTTTGGAAAACTTATTTTATTTCGGGAATATTTAGATGGAGAGGAAAAGCAGAGCAAAAGCAAAGCGAACCTTGCGGTTCGCTATATTCGTGTTTAAAGGTGGCTGTCCAAGTTATTGTTAATTTTTGTTTACCAAGCTTTTTTTTCCAGACAAAGCTTAAGTTACTACATCCATGTAGCTAAAAAACGGACTGAAAAGTCGTCCCTGATAACCAGTCCTTCCTCAGCATCCATGCTTCGAATTATATAAAAATAATATTTAACAAAGTGATTTTGAACGGAGAGGTAAAGCAGCGCAAAACAAAAGCGAGCCTGACGGCTATTGTACAAAAATTGACTTGTATGTGTATGCAAATTAGAGTGAGTACGCACGTTATTTAAATAGAAAAATCCAACCGAGTTAAAACAAGCTCACCTATTCCTTGAACCAACCTAGGCTCAAAATCTAAAGCCTTACAATGAATGCAAGTAACATTGCGGTGATAATTAGCTGTCAATATAGAAGCTAATACATGTGGTTTAGGACCAAATAAAGCTATTGAAATATTACAATCACTCTTCAAAGGAGATATTATTTGATTTAAATAATCGAAGCAAACCGTGACGTTAGTTAAAGGAAGGCCTAATAGTTTATTTTTCCCGCCTAAATTCGAGTCTATAAATTCAGAATTAAATGCCAATACATTTTCAACATAGCTTTCTTTTGCGCTCGGAGATGCATAAATACCATAACTTTTATCCGGATTAATAGCATTATTAATAACTTGAGGTCCCACGGAATCAAAGCCTAACAAGAATAATGCAGCTTTCTTAGTAAATGTTAATGGAGAGCCCTCGCAGCCTTGAAGTATAAGTGGTTGTGAAAAATTTTTATGCTCAATAATTTCAGGATACTCACCCACTGAATAAGAAAAATCTATGCTTATATCTATCTTATTGTCTTTCTGGATGAATTTTAAAAAGAAAAATATAATAATTGAAAGTAATGATTTTGTCATAGAAGAATAATCAATCAGTACCCTTAACTTATCCTTACTTTTTAAGTCTATTGTATCAGCCCACTGATAAAGCCTATTAAACTGACCTTGAGTATCAGCAGAAGAGTGCCTGTATATATTTTTACTTTCAAATTTATTAACAAAAAAGCTATCGATAGACTTTCTGTGAAGCATATCAGCATGCTCTGAATACGAATATACCAAGACATCATTGATATTCGTTTTATCAATGATCTCTGATAAAAAAGTACAACGTGGTTCGTACCCACAACAGAGTACGGCTAAATCATACTTTGAGTCCAAAAGAACCTTGCGTGAAATATCACTTACATTGAATTTACTCATCAAACATCTCTATTTGGTCAATTGGATTAGTACCGACAGTCCTAATTGAACTGTTAGAAATTCTTTTTTGAATAGTACTTAACTTAAGCACTCCCCCCCTTCTAGGTGGAAGGAAAAATTGAGGACTTATGCTTCCTGATAAATGAAAACGACCAGACATGATTGGCATATTATCATCACCATCAGCTGTGGTGATGTGAGGAATTAACAAACCTAAATCGACAGAAATCCTCACAGCGTCCCATATAACTTTGTCTGTTAAATCAAATTCAAAAGACATATTAATTTCAGTTCCAATTTTTTCATTATGTAAGGAGCCTTTGAAGTAATTTCCGACCTGAGTTAAAAAAATAGCTGCATTTGACCCATTTTCTTCCGCACGTATAGAATCAATTTCTGATATTGAGAAGCTTTTGATTATGCGACCTTGACGTCCTTTTTCTAAAGGGGCGAAGCTAGAGGAATTATTTTGAGAAGTTATAAATCTATTAAACAAATTAATTAATTTTCTAGGATTCCCATCACAACATTTTATTGCTACATCATAGCCAGAGAATATTTTTGGTGCAGCGTAAGCTTGACCTGTAGTTGACTCAAAATAATCCTTAAGAACAAGTAGAGGTCTGACTTTTCTCTCAATTTCATCGCTAAAGCTCTTTCCTGTAGGATTATTTTTATACAACCTCGTAGCCCTTTCAATAGTAGAAGGATTGCAATATCGATTTATGTAATACATTATTTTTTTATTCGGCATAACTTCTGCAGAATTATCTGTTAAATCAGACTTACCTAGTAAGTATTTTAAAGTTATACCTGTATCAGAAAGCTTTGAACCTGCGACCTTCTTATCAAATAACTTTTCTGCAAATTCAAGAATGATCTTATCTGCATCTTTTTGAGACTTATCTATGGTTCCTAGCCTATCTAAGTACAAGTAATCAAAATCGTGTTTCGCGTTTAAATTCTCATCAATATTTGTTTTGAGGGTTTTGTGTTTGTAAGGCATTGTCGTGATTTTAAAAACCACTTCGGTATAAGTACGAAGTTGTGTATTAATAAGCTTCCATTGCCCCTCAGTAAGTACCTCTGCTTCATCTAAACAAATTGCCCAAGTTGTTTGGTCTGAGAAACCAAGCTCTTGTTTTAATATTTCTATCCCCATTTTTATGGGTGAAAATAAATCTGTATGAAACTTTCTCCCAATCTCCAAATCGTGCTTATCTAACGGGAAACCCAAGGAAGCTTTATTGAAGCAAAAGTTTTTTTCAAACTCTAAAGCTGAAAGCGAACTATTAAGTTTGTCTAATGATTCATACCTTTCACCTAACCATAAATCACCTAGCTTTAGGGAAATATTTCTCTCATGAATAACACTATCGACAGAACTTTTTGAATATCTCTCAATGCAGTGTTTAATTATATTTATAAAACGGCTACAGCTTGATAAATTCACACCCCAAATAAAGAAGAAATCACTTTGCTGAGGATCTTCCTGAATTGACTGTAGTTTGGCTAAAAACTCCGGCTTAAACGGAACAAATGTGGCGATAAAAGATTTTTTGCTTATAATTGCTCTTGCACGCTCATCTTGATATTGTGATAGTCCATCAAATGCCAACATCTTCGCAAACGCAGTTTTACCAGTTCCTCTTGCGCCCAGAATTATATGATTTCGTTTCGAAAATAAACGTTCAAATGTAGTGGTCCAAATAAATTCAGAAGCCAATTGTTTACTTGTCATATCCCTTGCATTAGATGATTCAAAAACATTTTTATCCATTACTGGCTTCCTCCTTTTTTAACAAAATAATCTCAGGTTCACTATATGTCGTGAATCCAATCTCAGTTTCTAATTTTTTTAATACCATAGTTAAAACAATTGACGAGCAATATCGAATTCCAACATCATCAGTTATAATGTCAGACCATTTTATATGACTTGAATTTAAAAACCTGTCATTAATAATACATTTTAATTTCGACTCTAAAGTATTACGGTTGTAACTACTGCCAAATCTAGACTCATGGGGAATAGAATCACGAGTCGAATCATTTTTAATCCAACCATGTTGAACAAAATGACTCCAACTGAGAATTCTTCCTTGTGGAATAAGATGATCGCTGCACTTTTGATCTATTTCAATAATATGAAAGGCGTTTCCAACATCATCAAACCAACGGTCATCTAGTCTTGAGACAAAACTACCAGCGCACAAAATATTCATAGGGTGACGTGCGTCTGTAACCAAATGACGATACCTAGGAATGTGTTTATGACCATGAACTAGAAAATCAAAACAATATTCAGCTGCCAACTCAATTAAAGCGTCAGAGTTAGACATAATGCTATAATCTGCATCTGGGAATGTTTTCTCTTGATAATTTAAAGGGTGGTGATGAAACAGGAGTATTTTGGTTTTACCTTCAAGAAGATCTTTATGCTTATCTAATTCTTCTCTAACTAAACGAATTGATTCGGTTGATAATTCACCGTTATGAATTTTTTTTTCATCATTATCATTTGCAGAAGAGTTAAATGAGAGGACTGCAACTTGCTCAGTGCACCAAAGAACAAAGTACGGTGAAATATGAAATTTACCAAAAGTGGCTTGAGACAATAATCCTTTGATAAATGAGTTATTGTTAAATAGCTGATATCTTGCATCTCTAATCTCTTGCTCATCAGACACTCCTTGCTCTTTAATCGTTTTACCCATATTCCAATTAGAATCATGATTACCTGGAGTGATAAAGATCGCGTCATAAGGCACCCTTAGAATGTCTGCCAACTCCTTTATCTTTAAAGAGGCTAATTCAAATTCTTCATTATTGGCGCAGTTGGTTATATCGCCTGCCACTAACAGAACATCACATTTGTAATTATCTCCTTGAAAATGCTCTCGAAAAGGGGAAGTATAATCATTAATGATAGAGTGTTCGCTATCATTAGGGGTAAAATCCTTTCCTCTAGCGTATTCTCCAATGTGAAGGTCACTGATTACGGCTATTTTCATTAAATCTGCTTTAGTGGATTTATTTCTTACATACATTAACCATAGCAAAGTTAGAATTAACTTTATAGAACAATAATAAAAGGGTCTGAATTTTGGGGGGATGTTATCAAGATATGGATGTTTTATTGATGACCGCCGAGGGGGGAAACCTTAAAGCTCATTTGGCTGAATATTTAACAGGAATAATATAAAACTAAATCACAACGCCTTTGCTTTTTGAAAGAGAAAGCAAATCACCGTAGGTGCCTTTGTGGTAACTGCGATTGGTTTAAGACAAAAATAACGTGGACACCCATTCTAATTATTTACAAATAAATAAGTCCATCTACAACTAGTGAGCCGTCAGGCTCATTAGAGTTTTTAGCTTTGCTCTTGCTCTGCTTTACCTCTCCATCTAAATATTCCTGATATAAAATAAGTTTTCAAAAGTATGAGACAGGACGTCGAGTGAGGGATGGTGTTCAGGGACGAATGTTCATCCCGTCTTTGTAGACAAAACTTAATTTTGTAGAAGATTAGAATATTGGAAGGATGCGGCTTTTTCGCCTACCTTTTTGGCTGTTGAAAAAGGTATGGTCGCCGAGGGGCGAAATAAGATCTATCACATTTGTGCAATGTAATAGTTAGAAAGTAATTTAGTTCAGTCTCTTATCTTTAGAACTTAAAAACTAAATCACAACGCCTTTGCCTTTTGAAAGAGAAAGTAATCCGCTCCGTAGGTGCTTTTGTGGTAACTGCGATTGGTTTAAGACTGCAACCACCAAAATAAAACGGTTTTCTTTAGTAAAGTAAACCGTGTGCTTACCAATTGGAAAGTAAAATCCATTTTGGAATAACTCATTGCAGGTTATTCCAACGGATGGATTATCAGCTAGCATCTCAAATCCAGTAAGAAGTTTGTTTTTGTAGCTATCCCACTGTGTCTGAGAAAATTCTGAAACCGTATAGTGTTTGATTTTGAGTAAATGAGCCTGCGCTAATTTACTTAGTTTATATTTGCTTTTGCGCATATTTACAAAGCATTCAGGAAGGTTTCACCGTCAACCACATTACCTTGAGCTAAATCTTCTTTGGCAGATTCAAAACAGTGTTTTACGTACTCGGCTTTCATAGTTTCGAGTTCTTCATAATCTTTAATAGACATCACAACAACAGCATCTTTGCTGTTTTTACTAATCTTAATTGGCTCACGTTGAGCGTTTAGAAGTAACTCACCGAAATTACGTTTAGCATCATTCGCTGTTAATGTGTTCATGCTTAAACTCCAAATCTTGAATAACGGTAATATTATAGGTAAATACATTAAATGTGCAATTTAATTAATTCGTGCGATTTGTGTGGTTTGTGCAAAAAATAATAAGAACACGGCTATCACTCTAATTATTTATAAATAAGTTAAGCAAAAAAGGCATTTTTAGGTGGTATGCCAAATGTTGCAATACCCCTATTGGTAATTCGCTAGGTTCTCAAATGCCGTTTATTGGTGTTGTGCATAACTTTATGGACAATGCATTGACCCGTGATGAGGACTTAGGTTTGGTAAGAGGTTACTTGCAAAGTAAATACGCTAAAAAAGCCATAGCGCCGCAGGTAAACTCGCCATTTAGCACCACCTTAAGAACAATTTTTAAGGTGCTTATTTGGAAAGTAAAAGGGCTTAATACGCCGTCAGCCTTTTTCGATAATAACGGCGAGCCAATTGCAAACCCAAGGGTGTTAACACCAAAAGGCGAGTAGAGGCTTTGTTGTACTCTCTATTGATTTTAACTATTAACGCTTTAGCCTTTGTTTTCTATAAGACACAAACGCCCCAATAGCAGCTAAAAGTAGAAATGGTAAAGACGCTAATAATGAATAAAATGGAATTAAGCCCGCCATTTCTGGGTACACTTCATTACCTGCCTTTGTACACAAACCCCAATAGCCAAATATGGCCAGTGCTAAGCCCGTTAATAACATTAAGACAGATAAGGTGTTAATTGTTTTAAATTTAGTCATGAGCAACTTAGTGACAACTCTAGTTGCGTCATTATGCATATAAACCCTGCACTTATAAAACTTCATTAAATTCAGTAGATATCTAATAATAAATGGTCTAGTATAAATGCAAATGAGAATCGTTGTTATTTAGGTCTTTACTATGCGTGAGTGGGAAAATACAATGAGGCAGGTTAAAACTGCCTTTAACGACAAAGTATTCAGTACTGCTATTTCGTTAAATAAAAAGGCGTTAAGCCTTGCTAATAAGGCGTTCGATAAAAATGTGAGTCAAGATGCGCATAAGGCCGTTGCGTCTGTGATGGTGAGTTATTTTAGCCTAGCGGACTCATATATTGAAATTGGTAGTTTTGATCAGGCATATAAAATGTATCAAAAAAGTTTCATGTTTATTCAAAAACTAAGTAATGAATTGCATAAAAATACGGAATTGAAAATAGCGATTTATAAAGCAATTAGCCAATTAAATAACGAATGGTATTCGTTTAAGCAACGCCATGAAGGTAACTTATTGTCGACTCATCGTATATCACCTAGAGATTTTAAGTTGAACCTAGGCCAATTATTAAAAACACATTTAGCGACTCATTAACTCAATTTATTAAGTCAATTCAAACGGAGATTTTTATTATGTTACGTTATTTAGCTGCGCTGGTTATTGCGTTATTTTCTACGGTTTCACAGGCTCATCCTGGGCATGACCATAGTCATTGGTCTAGCAATTTAACACATCTGGCTTTGGCATTATCAGTCGCTGGTATTGCAAGTGTTGGGGTTTTTATTTATCGCCGTAAAAAGCAATTAAAGACGGGAGAATAATCGTGTTACATTCAATTTTACATTCTTTAGATAAGACGTTTTCTTTTAAAACAGCATCAGCACATTGTGATATACCGTGTAAAATATACGACCCTAGTACGGCGCAAATTTGTGCATTGTCTATGGTTAGGCTGGTGGATCTGATCAATGAAATCAGTGACAAAGAAGAAATGACAACAGACGACCATGCTCAACTTGTTCGATTAGTTAACGAAAAAGAAACACACGGTACAAAACTAAAAGACGAAATTAGGGTTATTTGGGGTGATTATTTTAAGCAGCCACAAATTGATAAATACCCTGATATTCACACGCTTGTTCATCAACTTATGATGCAGACTTCAAAGGGAAAACAAAAAGTTAACCGTGAAGAAACGATAAAAATTCTTGAACTGGTTAATGACTTTGCCACTATTTTTTGGGAAACCAAAGGCGTGGCAACTTATGTTGCTACATGCCCATATCCGCCAAGCTTAGCAGTGGTATACCCTAAGTTAGACGCACTTTAATTGTTGCTTAATATCATTAAAGTTCAAGGTAATAGTATGTTGCCTGAGCTTACTCATGGTGACTTTGTTGTGGTGAGTAAGCTTTACAGAACATTGAATGTTGGTGATATGGTTGTTGCTGAACATTCTACATATGCTTGTATTATTAAACGTATAACGCAAATATCTAAAGTGAAAGGCCTCTTACTGTCAGGTGATAATAAAAGTAGCATTTCTTCTCACCAAATAGGTTGGGTATCTAAAGATGATATTTGGGGTAAAGTCCGGTTAAAAGTTAAAAGTTAAAAGTTAAAAGTTAAAAGTTAAAAGTTAAAAGTTAAAAGTTATAGAAAGCCTATTAGTCCAAGCTAATGGGCTTTTTTGTTTATTAGCATAGTGGTCATTTACCCAATAGCTTATCTAGGGTCTTATCGACGATTTTAATTATGAGACCCATATTAAATCATTCACATAAGAGTTCACATTACGCGTCATCAGAGCAGGTGTATTTTTGCCTGAAAGATAATTTCATATAACGTGGTCTCTTTAATCACTTATCCATTCTCTATTAATAATACGAGTACGTTATGTTGAAAATATATTTCATTATCTTAGTTAGCTTATGTAGCATCAATCACGCAAACGCAGTAGGTAACATGCTAACCAAAGGATTTAATCATGTTGGTTTAACCGTAAGTGACTTAACCGCCAGTAGTGAGTTTTTTATTAAAACCTTAGGTTGGAAAAAAGTCGGTGAAGATACTAATTACCCAGCTGTATTTGTTAGTGACGGTGCAATGTTATTAACGCTGTGGCAAACAAGTGACGCTAAAACAACGGTTAAATTCAGTCGTAAAAATAATGTTGGTTTACACCATTTAGCATTTAGTGCGGCAAGCTTTGAGGCATTAGATGAGATCTACCACCGAGTTAAAGGTGTAAAAGGCGTGGTTGTCGAGTTTGCACCTGAACTGGCTTATGGTGGTCCTGCAAAACACATGATGATAAGAGAGCCTAGCGGCAACCGATTAGAGTTCATGTTTAGACCATAAGTTGTAAGTTAAAACTATTTAAATCAGATGTTCATATAAGTCTATTAATACCAATTAATGGGCTTTATTTTTTCAGCCTTAGGTTACTGGGATAACCATTAAATAATGCCAGTTTTTTAATTATCACTAACTAAATCCTCTCTCTTAAAAAACCAAAAACCTTCATTAATCACAAAAAAAACACAAAAAAGTAACTTACTAGATTTTTACACATTCTTTGCAGCGTGTATTTTTACAGTGATATCACGTTAAATAAAATCGTAGTGACCCAAAGTTACAACGAACTTAATTTATCCTTTCGCACATCATGTCATTTTTGCCTGAGCTGTTAGGTGAAATAAAGAGTGTTAGAGATTAAAATAAGATAAACAAGCGCTTATTAAATTTTGTGTTTTTAAGACTTAAATTCAGCTGATATCGCAGAGTAAAATTTTGCTAGAGGCGTAAGAAATAAAGCGGTAATAAAAAATAGAACCGACAAGAATAAAGCGGTAACTGGAATTATTGCTCCAAAACCACTAAATCTATCATAGCTTGCCTGTGTGGAGGTACCCCAATAATAAAATGCACCAAATATTAGGCTGATTATAAACAGGGTAAAAGATATTACCTTAACCGTCTGCATATTAGGCTTGGGTTTAGCTGTTGGCTTATTAGTGGTTTTAGTTGTTAATTCAGTAGCTAGTTCAGTAGTGAGTTTAGCAGCAAAGTCACCTTTTTTATCTGATTCAACTTTGGCTGATATAACAGAGGTGATTTTTTTAACAATTAACACAAGTAATAAAAGCAAAGATAAAGGAAAAAGAAGATAGGATATCATTACAGCTGCAATGGCGAACCCTTCAAATTTATGTTCAATTACGCCCCAAGTGCCAATTACAGAAAACCCTATACTTATAATTAGCATGCTAAAACATACGCTCTTAATTGATTTCATTTTATTGCGTGATTTATCTGTGGTTGTGGACGTTAAGTTTTTTTTCTGAGCAATAGCCTTAATTGGCTCTATTTTATTGCTTGGTTTATTTGAGGTTGTGTATGTTAAATCTTTTTTCTGTTCAGACGTAAATTTAGCGGATAGCAGAAAAGTAATTTTTGCTATAACTAAAAAAAGAAAAGAGGTGGGAATAAGAAAAAACGACGCGATGAGGCCCCAATCACCGACTATGGCAAACCCAATACCCGTTACTAGCATGAGCAAAAATATTATTGTAATGGCTTTCATTAAATATGCTCATTGTAATATTGTGAAATACATCCCACTACTGTAAAACATTTGCTTTTATCATTAAAGGTTTCAATTTTTAAGTTTAGTTTTGAACCGGTTCATGTAAAGCTTACCGCTTTTGTATATTTGACTTTTATGAGGTACATAATAATGGCTGAGATTATTCATCTTTGTGTGGGTTCTACCAATCCTGTTAAAGTTAACGCAGCAAAAAAAGCCTTCGCTTGTGTGTTCCCTAACCATGTTATTAATTGTACAGAAATGAAAGCACTCTCTGGTGTTGCAGAGCAACCTATGACAGAAGCAGAAACGCGTTTAGGCGCGCAAAACCGTGTTCGTTATTGTTTCGATAACGCCAGCAAGGCGAATGTTAATGACAAGGGAATGGATTACTGGGTTGCTATGGAAGGAGGTGTGGATAAATTTAATGAAGGGGCTGCCAGTTTTTCTTATGTTGCGGTACTTACTAAAGATGGTGATTTGTTTACCGGAAGATCGGCAAACCTTCCTTTACCCAGAAAAATCTTTAAACGCTTGCAGCAAGGTGAAGAGTTGGGGCCTGTCATGGATGAGATTTTTAATACTTCTAACATTAGACAAAAAGGTGGCGCTATTGGTTTATTGACAAATCATGCAGCCACAAGAGAAAGTGTATATACCCAAGCTTTGATCCTAGCACTTGCTCCTGCTTTGCATCTACAACATTATTAGCGCTAAAGTTAGCAACCGTTCTCTAATAAAGAGCGTTTTTTTAAATTAGGAAAAACGATATACATGAAATACCAATGGGTACTGTTTGATGCAGATGAAACCTTGTTTCATTTTGATATTTTATCAGGGCTAACTTGTATGTTTGCTCGTTACGGAGTTAACTTTATACAGTCTGATTTTGATGAATACCAAAGTGTTAATAAGCCACTTTGGGTGCAGTACCAAAATGGTGAAATTAGCGCACAGCAATTACAAATAACTCGCTTTACGCTATGGGGCAATAAGCTCAATGTGCAACCTCAGGAATTGAATGAACAGTTTCTAGATGCCATGGCAGAAATATGTAAGCCTTTAGATGGTGCATTAGCTCTCGTTACTAACTTGCATAAACGTGGCGTTAAAATGGGTATTATTACTAACGGGTTTGCTCAATTACAAGAAATACGTTTGCAGCGAACGGGTTTTAAACCTTATTTCTCTCCTGTGGTTATTTCTGAGCTGGTGGGAGTTGCAAAACCACATCCGGATATTTTCACCTACGCATTAACAAATATGAATAACCCAGCTCCTGAACAAGTACTTATGGTTGGCGATACGTTGGAATCAGATATTTTAGGTGGCAATAATGCAGGTTTTGATACTTGCTGGTTAAATCATCACAACGTTTCAGACAGCAAGTCTACGAGTACAGCTATTAAACCGACATACCAAGTTACCTCATTAACTAAGTTGTTGGTGTTATTGGCAGAGTAATTACGCATGTCATTACTCTTGTTAATTGTTATCAGTAAGCTCTTAGCGGAACAATTTGTTTAAACGATTAGAAAGAAATTAACATATAAAACCAAGTGCCTTTTCATAAATTACAACCAACTGAAAAGGCAAACTCCCCTTTGTGCCAGTAACAAAAAATACACAAAAACGTAACTTACTCAGTTTTTACACATTGTTTGCACTATGCATTTTTATATTCTTAATCACGAAACCAATTGTGCGGAAACTTAACCTGCAATTAGGCCTTTTATTTCAGCATCTTTCATTACGCTAGTTGTAAAATTGATGCTGTTTACCTTTATTGTTATTCGATACTGAGGCAACTATGGCTGCTCAATTACAACCTTTGGAAAATGATCAATTTCCAGTAAATGATCTACAACTGGTTAATCCAAAAGAAGACGAGCTATTCGAAGGTACGGACTATGTGGGTAACTTACTGGCAAGCTTTGACAGCTATCAGTTAACTGATTTAAGTAATGCCAATTTAATGAACCGAGTAGACAGTAAGTTTATTCTACCTATGTCATTTTTACCTGAGCTGTTAGGTGAACTAA
The DNA here is from genome assembly GCF_002954545.1 of Psychrosphaera saromensis. Lineage (GTDB taxonomy): Bacteria > Pseudomonadota > Gammaproteobacteria > Enterobacterales > Alteromonadaceae > Psychrosphaera > Psychrosphaera saromensis. The sequence continues at coordinate 1,052,019 of NZ_MSCH01000003.1, forward strand.
AGAGCATGTATCGAGTGTTAGATATTGCTGGGAAACGATGCTTTTCTTATTACAATCAATATCTTGATACTCCAGCAATGGACCTGTATCAAGCCCATCATAATGGCAAGTTAAATCGTTATAAAGTACGTCGTCGCTGTTATGTCGATACTGCTACTGAATATTTGGAAGTGAAGTTAAAAAACAATCAGAAACGAACGGTGAAAACCCGAATAAAATTATCGACTGATAAAAATAACGATGCCGATTGTTTAGAGTTTCTTGCGCAAGAGATGCATGGTAAATATGCCGATTTGCATGTAATTCAACAAGGTGGCTACAAGAGAATGGCATTTGCCAATGAAGAAAAAGCCGAGCGCTTAACGCTTGATTTTGATCTTTGGTACAACAGCAAAGACAGCGATAACCAAGTTAAGTTACCCGGCTTTTTTATTGCAGAGTTAAAGCAAAGTAAAATTTCAAAAAGCTCACCGTTTTATCAATTGATGAGCAAGCACCACATATTTCCTACCTCCTTTAGTAAGTATTGTATTGGCTGCGCTTTGCTGTATCCCAATCAAATAAAAGTTAACCAATTTAAATCCGTACTATCTCGAATTAAACAGCTACATCGCTGTGAACCTTTATTACCTGCAGAGAGCAATTAACATGACAGAATTAGATTTCGCCTTTATTACCCGTTTTTTAGTAAACATACTTTCGTTAGCCACATTATGTTACGCGTGTTATTTCCGTGTGAGTAAAAACTCTGTGGTTGCAGGGTCATTTATTTTGTTCGGTGTAGGTGTGTTTATTATCACTTACTTACTTCATGGCGTTGATATGTCAATGGAGTTTGCCTTTGGTTTGTTTGCTGTTTTTACTATGTTGAGATACAGGACTGAGTCTATTTCAATTAAAGAAATGACTTATTTGTTCCTTGTGACTGCAATTTCATTACTGACTTCTGTTGGTCAAATGAGCTTATTAGATTTGGCGACGTTAAACGGTTCAATTTGCATTTTAGCCTTTGTTATCGACTCGAGCATATTTGTAAAACGTTATGAAATGCAAAGTGTGTGTTACGAGCGAATTGAAAATATAACGCCACAAAACAGAGGCAAGCTGATTGCTGATTTGAAGCTAAGAACTGGTTTGAATGTGATTGCGGTGGAAATAGAACACATCGACTTTTTAAGAGATACCGCTCAACTACGAGTGAGTTACATACCTGAAAGTATTAAGCAAAAAGAAGCTGTGACTCAAAGTGAACAGAGCCTAACTAAGGTGATTTAATATGACTGTTAATGTGAATAAAAACATAAATAAAAGATATGGTTTTACGTCAGTATTAATTTCCCTGCTTTGTCTTAGTGTCAGTGGAGTCAGCATTGCCAAAAAAAATGACATATTTGATTTAAGCGGTTATGTGATGTTTGATTACGACCGCTTTGACGCCTCTTTATTGGAAGATGGCACTGAGTCGTCAAGTTTGGTTGAAATTCGCCGTGCGAGATTAAGTTTAAAGTCGGACATTAATGACCTTTGGGAAGGTAAATTCCAAGTTGATGTAGCTGATGGCGACATAGATATTAAAGATGCTTACCTGGAATATAAAGGCTGGTCATTTGCCGACTTAACGGTTGGGCAGCAAAAAGAGAATTTTGGTTTAGAAAAGCTAACCAGCTCGCGTAACTTATTAATGATTGAGCGCTCAATGGTCACTGAAGCTTTCGCTCCAGGACGCAGCCTTGGTGTGAGTTTATCTGGTGAATTACCTTCAGTTTATTGGCAACTTGGCTATTATGCGCCGGACTATGCGACGGACTCTGAAGAGGCAAGCTCGGCGGTAACGGGGCGGATTGCTTGGGTTCCATGGCAGGAAAATGACAATTTATTACATTTAGGTTTTGCATTTAGTGAACGTGAATATGATGGTGAGCAATTTAGAATTAATGAACGACTAGAAGTTAATCAGGCAGACTCGCTACTGGAAGGTAAAAAGATAGATGCTGATAATGTGTCATTACAAGGTTTAGAAATTTTATGGGTACAAGATAGATTTACCTTAATGAGTGAATGGCAACAAGCGTCGGTATCCAGTATTGAACAAGAGGATTATGACTACGAAGGTGGTTACGTTCAGTTTGGTTATCAACTATCTGGTGGTTTCCGTAAATATAAAAATGGTAAGTTAAGTAAAGTTTCTGATCAGGGTTGGGAGTTAACTGGCCGTTATAGCGAGTTTTCATTGATAGAAGAAAATGAAGATGCCGAAACCTATACCATTGGCCTTAATTACACCTTGAATAAAAACGTTAAATTCATGGGCGATTATATTAAAGCTGAGCATTTTGAAGCCGGTACGAGTGTTAGTTCTGGCAATGCAATTTCATTTCGAGTGCAATATTCGTTTTAATTGAAATTGAACAAAATATAAAAAAAGGTGGAGATATCCGCCTTTTTGGCTTTTTATGCTGCATAATTCAACCTGATTTAGGTAAAAACCCTTTTAATTTACTTTAAAACGCCGTGACACTTGCATGGTGATTTTGCTCGGAGTAGATTAGCCTCATAATAATTATAAAAAGTATACGGACATGCAGTTTTCACGCATTTTATTAGATTTAATCACAAGGCATATCACAGTGTTGATTTGTGTTGTTTTTATTTTAATAAATGGCATGTTCTATAGCGCAGCAAAGCACGACCATGTCAGTCAAATAAATGCTCAACTTCAATATACCCAACAAATTATAGAGCTTGCTCTCCCCCTAGATATAATCAAACCGTTATCACCCGTTATTTTAGAATGGCAATTAATTAACACAGCTGGTTATACGAAAAAACGAAAAATCTTTGGCAAGAGCTGGAATGCGGCAAGCACAAAACTTCCAGTGAGCGGCGGTCATATATTTTTAGTCCATAAATCAATGCTCTCGGCTTATTTTATTCAGTTCTTTATTGTTAATCTAATCCTGTTTTTGACCATATTTATCATCTTGATTGTGGCGCATCTTAATTTACATAAACACTGGAAGGTTTTAATTCAGCTAGAAGCGTGGGCTAATCGATACGATAAAAATGAAGACTTTAAATTTTATTTAACCAATAAGTCATACAATTTAGTTAATACCATTCGTAATGTTATTCAGGCAAAAAATGAAGCGCAAAAAAGTGGTAACAAAGCCGACCATTATATTCGCAGCCAAACGTTTTTAGATAACCATACTGGACTAGGTAACCGACTCTATTTTGAGCACAGATTAGATTCTGTCTTACAGGAAGAAGACAAGGTGTATGGCGCGGTTTTAATTATACAATTTGAGATGTTGGATACCATTCGTGACCGAGACGGTAAACATGCGGTTGCTTTAATATTGCAGCAGTATTCGGAAATATTAAAACAGTATGTAGATGACACTGCTCAGTCAGTTGTGTCGCGTATTAGCCCAAATGATTTTGCTATTTTATTACCATATGTTGATGGTAATGAAGTGGAAAGAATTGCGCTTAGTATTTTAAGAATGAGTCAAAAAGTAAAACTGCCTGACTACATTGACACCAATGTTATCTGCCATATTGGTGTGGATATGTACGACCGAGAAGACACCACATTCAAAATTTTGGCTGAAGCCGACATGGCATTACGAGCCGCTCAGTTACATGGCCCGTCAGGTTGGTTTATGTATGACTCAGGCCAGCTTCCTGCATCTGAAATTAAAGGTTCTGTGCGCTGGCGTACGGCAATTCAAAGTGCGCTTGATAACGACGACTTTGTTTTGTTATTTCAGCCGGTCATTGGGGTAGACATGCGAGTTCATCACCATGAAGTGTTAGCTCGTATGCAAGGTAGTGATGATGAATTGATTAATGCCAAAGTGTTTTTCCCTATGGCGAAAAAATGTGGACTTATCCCATTAATAGACCGACAAGTGTTACTAAGCGTGGTTGGTGCAATGGAAAAGGGGAATTTAACCCCTATTTCAATAAATATTCATATTGATAGTTGGTTGAACAAAGATTTCTGTAACTGGTTAATTGAATTTTTGAAAGTAAACACTGAGCTTGCTAAGTACTTTATATTTGAAATATCAGAATTTGAGTTAGCGCAAAACGCTAAACAACTATCGTCAATGTTTGCGGCGGTTCGTCGTTTTCAGGTGCAGTTTATGATTGACCAAGTTGGCTTGTATGTTCTCGACACCGGTTACTTGGATTACTTAGATGTGAATTATTTGAAGCTGCATCAGAGTTTGGTTAATCAAATACAGGCACGACCTGAAAATCAAATGTTTATCCGAAGCCTACAGAATGTAGTAGCCGATAAAAAGATCATGATTTTTGCAACTGGGGTTGAATCGGAGCAAGAGATCACTACGCTAGAAAGGTTGGGGATTAACGGGGTGCAAGGTCACTTTGTTAAACGCCCATCGGAAAAAATTGAATCAGAAAATAAAGCTATTAATATTGATGGCGATAGCTTAGACCTTTAATACCTTGCAGTCCGCCAGTGTGGATTGCTAGTAATGACTTGTCGTCACTTACCAATTCATCAAATCTATTCATTAAGGTATGCATTAATTTACCTGTGTAAATAGGCTCTATTGGTATTTCTGTTTGCTGATGAAAGTCTAAACAAAATGCATTTAACTCATCTGTCGTTTTGCCATAACCGCCAAATAAATTGTCACTTATTATGGTTAGCCGTTCACCGTACTTTTGCTTTAATTCAGTTAGCAGTGGAATATCCTTAACGACCGCAATACCAATAAATTGCATATCTTCAAAAGCATCCAACATGCCTGATATAGTTCCGCCTGAACCAATCGCACAAGCAATGATATGTTTGTCGGCTGTAATCGATTGTTGTTTAAGCTCACCCACTAACTCGGCTAAACCTAATGCGGCAAGTTGGTTACTTCCACCTTCTGGTACAAAGTAATAATCTGGATGTGCTCGTTGTAACTGATTGATGAACTCGACATCATGACGCTTTCTATATTCTTCACGCGATAACGCAATCAGCTGCATACCACTTTGCTTGGCCAATGAAAGGGTGGGATTATTGAGGTCAATCTCATGTGTCCTGATAAATCCTATTGTGGCAATGCCTGTTTGTTTCCCTGCGGCAGATAAGGCTGCTATATGATTAGAGAAGGCGCCACCAAAGCTAGCAATCCCTTTATATTGTGTCTGGTCTAACTGCTTGAAATTGAATTTTAATTTGCGCCATTTATTACCGGATATCTGTGGGTCGATAAGATCATCACGCTTCATTTGAAAATGAATTACTCGCTCAGGGCTCAACTGATAACTAACTTGAGTTAATGGTGTGTTTTTCGTTGAGCTGAAAATTTGCGTATTCATAGTCATGATATAAATCTAGTCGTTTAGAGATTAAGACGGGAGTATATAGTTGATGGCAACTTAACACAGTAAAAATGTGTGAGTTCTTAAGGGGAATAACAGCGGCAGAAATAGAAACAAGATTGCAAACAAAGCAGTGACATTTAATATAAATAGATAATCTTGAAAATATCAAAAATTAACTAATAATAGAAAGGCTAATGAAGGTTATTTGGTATTTTTATAGATCAAATCTTTGGCATAAATAGATTCTAGTATAACTTTTTTTTGAAAAAACATGTTAAATATTAAGGGTGAAAACCCGGAAAAGGTCAGTTGAATACATTATTATCAATCATATAGATGGGATTAAATTACCTGTGTTTTTGTGTATTAAAACAAACTAATGATTTAGGTAAGAGGTTTGTTTTTAAAGTCTTTGGTGGACGTCAATAAGACAGTGTAAGTTATTAAACGGTTAGTATAGTTTTTGCCATATATGCTACAAATAACAAAATAATGTATAAAACACATCGATAGTTGTAAAAATGCACTTGCGCTTTTAGTGTTAACTCAATAGCATAGCAAGTTGTAAATTTTTTTTAATTCTCGGATTTTTCTGAAAATAATAATAAGTGACTTTGGGAACGGAAGTAATATGTTAAGAGCTCTACTGGCGTTATTGTGTGTCATGTTAATTGGAAGCGTAAACGCAGAAACTTCTGCTGCACCAACTGTTACAGTTGAAGCTATCCAATCAGACATCACAAGTAAACAAACTGAATACGATAGTAATAACTTGGCTTTGCAAGCGCAAATGAATGAAGCCAAGCAAATGAAAACAGAACTATCGGATCTTCGTGAGAAATTAAAACTACGAGAACGTGAAAAATCGGTAGCTTTGGAAGAGATGAATGCTCAATTCCAAAGAATGATTAAAGATCCGTCTTTAGACATTGCAGCTTCTCGTTCACGTTATACTGAGTCAGTAAATGCTCATAAACAAAACCAAAAAGATATTGAAGACCAATTAATTGCGGTTGAAGATAAAGAACGTGAAGTCGCTGGAACTCGTGTCTTAAAGCTTTCTTTATTGAACACTTTAGAAGGTTTGAAAGAGCAGCTTAACAAATCTCGAGTTGAACGTTTATATACGCAATTTAATAAACCAGGTCAGATGACGGTTCAACAATCTTTTGAATGTGATTTAGAAAAAACATTATCTGAATGTATTCGTCAAACTGAAACTCTTGCTAAGCAGCAAGCTTCAGACCGTTATATGGATAAAATCTTTGCTGAGTTATCAGAGTCAAAATCTGTAGCGACTCAACGTGAAGGCGCTGACACTAGCGTTAAGATTGTAAAGGCTATCGTAACTGAAAAAGCATTCTCTGGTTTTGCTAACTATTCATTAACTATGGCTGTTGACCTAGCGGGTAACTTAACTCGTCCGCAAGCATGTAAATTATTAGAATTAAATCAACGCTTCTGTGTAGCAGACAGCGTTAAGACTAATACAGTTCCTGCGGCTAATACCCCAGCAGGACAAAATAAACCTGTAGCGCCAGTAAAAGTTGCTCCAAAAGTGATGCATGAGATGACTGTACGTTCAAACGTATTTGGCGATGAAGTTTATATTAACGGTGTTAGTTACGGCTCTACTAAATTAAGCGTAATGTTGCCAGAAGGTAAACATTCAGTTGAGATTGTTAAAGTAGGCTACAAAACATATGTGGAGTACGTTGACTTAAAACAGAATCACATGATTAATGTTAATTTGGTGAAAGAAACAAAAAAGTTCTCTAAAGGCAGTAGTATACAGGACTCGATCGGCGATAATAAACAAGGCCCACGATTAGTTGCTGTTACTGCCGGAGATTTTAAAATGGGCGATATAACGGGACGTGGTTTAGATAACGAACGTCCAGTAGTTAGTTATACTATCGAAGAATCATTTGGCATGGGCGAGAAAGAAATTACAGTCGCTGACTTTGCCGAATTTATTACTGCAACAAAATATGTAACTGTGGCTGAGCAAGGCAAAGGCTGTGCTTATTACAGTGACTCAGAACCAAAGTATGATCCGCAAATGAACTGGCGTAATCCAGGTTATGAGCAAACTGAAATCTTCCCTGTTGTATGTGTAACTTTAGACGATGCAAAAGCATACGTTGAATGGTTATCTAACAGTACAAATAAAAATTACCGCTTACCGACTGAAGGTGAGTGGGAATATGCAGCTCGTTCTGGTTCAAGTGATGATTACTGGTGGGGCGATGCCATCGGCAGTAACAATGCAAACTGTGGTTGGTGTGGTAGTGAGTGGTCAAATAACAGTGCAGCTCCAACAGCATCATTTAAACGTAACTATTTCGGACTTTATGACGTAATTGGTAATGTTTGGGAATGGAGCGACTCAGGTTCAGAACAAGTTTCTGTCGTTCGTGGCGGCGCTTGGAACTTTGCTCCTAGTTTAGCGCGTGTTTCTACTCGTTTAGAAATAGCATCTAACTTTCGTTCTAACTACATCGGTTTTCGTGTAGCAAGAGATAGATAGATTAAAAATACAGCATAATATGATCAAAGGGGCTTTAGCCCCTTTTTTATTTGCTAATAATATGCCTTTGTTCGCAGTTCGTGCTTGCCGGAATCGCAGGTGTTATGTAAAGTTAGGTATTCGTTTTTTTTAGAATTATTTTTTCAAAGGATAAAAAGCGCCATGTTTAAGAATCTGCGCGGTATGTTTTCTAACGATTTGTCGATAGATTTAGGTACGGCAAACACATTGATATATGTAAGAGAGCAAGGGATCGTTCTAAATGAACCATCTGTAGTTGCTATTCGTCAAGAACGAGCGGGTGGACCTAAGAGTGTAGCCGCTGTTGGTGCTGAAGCAAAACGTATGCTAGGTAGAACACCTGGTAATATTAAAGCTATCCGTCCAATGAAAGATGGTGTTATTGCCGACTTTTATGTTACTGAAAAAATGCTTCAGTATTTTATAAAACAAGTTCATAACAATAACTTCTTCCGTCCAAGTCCTCGTGTTTTAGTTTGTGTACCTTGTGGTGCAACTCAAGTTGAACAAAGAGCGATTCGTGAATCTGCACTAGGTGCTGGTGCTCGTGAAGTATTTTTGATTGAAGAGCCAATGGCTGCTGCAATCGGTGCAGGTCTTCCTGTATCAGAAGCAACAGGTTCTATGGTTGTTGATATTGGTGGTGGTACAACTGAAGTTGCTATCATTTCATTAAACGGTGTTGTTTATTCTTCATCAGTTCGTATCGGTGGTGACCGTTTTGATGAATCAATTATCAATTATGTTCGTCGTAACTTTGGTAGTTTGATTGGTGAAGCAACGGCTGAACGTATTAAACAAGAAATTGGTTTTGCCTTCCCTTCAAATGATGTTAAAGAAATGGAAGTTCGTGGTCGTAACCTTGCAGAAGGTGTTCCTCGTTCATTCACTCTTAATTCAAATGAAATCTTGGAAGCATTACAAGAACCATTAACGGGTATCGTTAGTGCCGTTTTAGTTGCACTAGAGAAATCTCCACCAGAATTAGCTTCGGATATTGCTGAAAGAGGCATGGTATTAACCGGCGGTGGCGCACTATTACGTGACCTAGACCGTTTGTTAATGGAAGAAACGGGTATTCCAGTTATTATCGCTGACGATCCATTAACTTGTGTTGCACGAGGCGGTGGTAAAGCGTTAGAAATGATTGACGTACACGGCGGTGATTTATTCAGTTACGAATAAACTAACCTCCGTTTAGTTTTGCACTTTCGCAATAATGAAAAACGGCAGTAACTACTGCCGTTTTATTTCAATAGATCTAATAACAAGTAAGTAATTATGAATCCCATTTTTGGCGCAGGACCATCATTATCTTTAAGGTTTTCTTTAGCTTTAGTTATTAGTTTTGTCACTATCACATACGATGTATACACTGATAGTTCTAAACAGATCCGCAGTTATTTAAATACTTTGGTATCACCTGTTATCTACCTAGCAAATCTACCGCAACAAGCTTTAGATGCGACATCAAAATATGCTGCGTCAAAACAAGCCTTATTAGATGAGAACGAAATACTTAGAGAGTTGCAGTTAATGCAAAACGAAAAGTTACAACGTTACAATATGCTAATGTCAGAAAATGCTAAGTTAAGAGCCTTGCTACAAACCAATTTAAGAATAGAAGTTAAAAAGTCAGTTGCTGAAATAATGGCAGTGGCGAGTAATCCATTTTCACAAAATGTAATGATAGATAAAGGCTCATCCGAAAACGTTTATGAGAGCCAACCCGTATTAGACGACCTTGGTGTAGTTGGCCAGGTTGTAAACGTAGCTAATACAACGTCTCGAGTTATTTTAATTACAGATCAAACGCATTCAATTCCTATTAGAATAGCCCGTAATGATGTACGTGGTATTTTATCAGGAACCGGTGACATAAATAAAATGTCACTCATTAACTTACCTCATGGCACAGATGTAAAAGTGGGCGATAGTCTTATTACTTCAGGTTTAGGCGAGATATTTCCAGATGGATATCCAGTTGCGAAAGTGATTGAAATTTATCCTGATGAATCTCAACCGTTCATGAATATAGTGGCACAACCAATAGCAAGACTAGACAGACTAAAACATGTCCTTTTATTGTGGCCTCAAGATAAAGTCGGAAGTGATAAATAATGGCAAAAAATGGCACATCCCCTTGGTGGTACATCAACGCAAGTATTTTAGTTGCCTTGATTTTAAGTATCATGCCGCTCCCTATTCAGTTAAAAGGTATTTGGCCTGATTGGGCTGCAATGGTTGTTATTTATTGGACTATTGCATTACCACAAAGAGTTAATATTGGTACTGCTTGGATAGTTGGGTTCTTATTAGATATCTTGTTAGGGACTGTACTTGGGGTTAATGCTTTAGCCTTGTCTTTGGTGGTATTTGCCGTATCGTCAAATTTCCAAAAATTACGTAACTTTACGGTTTGGCAACAAGCTGCACTAGTTGGCGTATTTCTAGTTTTATTCCACTTGGTGGTATTTTGGCTTAATAGATTCTTAATAAATGTGAACTTCACATTTGAATACATCACACCTTCATTTACTAGTGCATTGTTTTGGCTATGGTTATTTCCTGTTTTACGCTCATATCGCAGAAGGTTTAAGATCCGATAATTATGCAAAAAATAATTTTGGCTAGCCAATCACCAAGACGGAAAGATTTATTATCCCACATTGTTGCCAAATTTAGTGTGCAAGCCGCAGATATAGATGAAACTGTAATACCTAACGAATCTCCCATAACCTATGTTTCTCGTCTATCCTTAGAGAAAGCACAACATATCTTTAATTCAAATCCAGATGCAATTGTTATTGGCTCGGATACCTCAGTGATTATTAATGATCGCATCTTAGGTAAACCAGTAGATTTGCAAGACTGTATAAACACATTATCCTTGTTGTCAGATAAACAACATCAAGTTATCACTGCATTTACTGTAATGAGTAAGAACAAAACGATAACCCAAGTGGTCAGCACTGACGTGTTGTTTAAAGCGGTTAATGAAGAAGAAATAATTAATTATTGGCACACCGGCGAACCTCAAGACAAAGCAGGCTCCTATGCAATACAGGGCATTGGTGCAAAATTTGTCAAAGCTATTAATGGTAGTGTTAGTTCTGTAGTTGGCCTCCCTCTTGTAGAGATAGAGCAAGTCTTAAAAGAAGTGATGGAATAATGTCAGTCGAATTATTAATAAATATTACCCCTAGCGAAACTCGTGTTGCTCAAATAGAAAATGGCATGCTGCAAGAATTACACTTGGAGCGTCAAAGTACGGTAGGGATTGTTGGCAATATCTATCTTGGAAAAGTGAGTCGTGTGTTACCAGGAATGCAGGCTGCATTTGTTGATATTGGTATGGAAAAAGCGGCATTTTTGCATGCATCAGATATTATTTCCTACGACCATGAAAAAGACCAACTGACTCCTAAATCAAATTCAGTACGAGATATCGTAGATTTGGTAAGAGAAGGTCAAAAAATTATAGTTCAAGTGGTCAAAGATCCACTTGGCACTAAAGGCGCTCGCCTCACTACAGACATAACCCTCCCTTCACGTTATTTAGTCTTTATGCCAGATTCAAAGCATGTTGGCGTGTCACAGCGAATAGACAATGAAGCGGAAAGACAGCGTTTAAAGTCTATAGTTGAAGATCATTACGAAGAAGGTAATGGAGGCTTTATCGTTAGGACAGCAGCTGAAGGTGCTGGTGAAAAAGAACTTGCCCAAGATGCAGTTTTTCTTAAAAAGCTGTGGAACAAAATAATTAAGAAGAAAAAGAAAACCAGAAATCAGGCCGTGCTATATGAAGACTTGAGTTTGGCTTTTCGTATCATCCGAGATTTTGTTGCTGAAGAGTTAGAAAGAGTAAGAATCGATTCCAAACTCACATTTGGTGAACTAACGGCATTTACTGAAGAGTTCTCGCCAGAGTTAACTAAAAAGCTAGAGTACTATCCTGGTGAACGACCAATTTTCGATATGTTCGGTGTTGAGTCAGAAATAAAACGAGCTTTAGATAAAAAAGTAGATTTAAAGTCAGGTGGTTATTTAGTTATCGACCAGACCGAAGCTATGACCACCATAGATGTTAATACGGGCGCGTTTGTTGGTCATCGCAGTTTAGAAGATACTATCTTTAATACCAATAGCGAAGCAACACAAGCGATTGCTCGCCAGTTACGGTTACGCAATTTAGGCGGTATCATTATTATCGACTTTATCGATATGCTCAGTACCGACCATCAAAAACGTGTATTACACAGTTTAGAAATTGCCTTATCAAAAGACCGCGCTAAAAATAATGTGCATGGTTTCTCAGCGTTAGGCTTAGTCGAAATGACTCGTAAACGTACCCGTGAAAGCCTAGAGCATGTTTTATGCAGTGAATGCGAAGTGTGCAATGGCCGAGGTTATGTAAAGTCAGTAGAGACGATTTGTGCCGAATTACTGCGTGAAATCGTTCGTGTTAACCGAGCTTATGATGCCGACAAGTTTATAGTATACGCATCAACGGCGGTGGCGGAGTCGTTAGAAAACGATGAATTCCATAATTTAGCCGAATTAGAGGTATTTATTGGAAAACAGATTAAGGTCAAAACAGAATCACTGTATAATCAAGACCAATTTGATGTTGTGATGATGTAATCGATTAGCAATAGTAAAAATATGAATCAGTTAAGTGTTGAATTAAAAGACGAAAGTGCAACTGTCCTAATGGGAAATAAGTTGTCACAGGCTGTTAAAACAGGTGCTATTATTTATCTACATGGTGACTTAGGCGCTGGAAAAACGACCTTCACACGAGGTGTTATTCAAGGTTTAGGTCATAAAGGCAATGTAAAAAGCCCAACTTACACCTTAGTTGAGCCATATGAGCTAAACTCAGTGAATGCCTATCATTTTGACTTATATCGTCTAGGTGATCCGGAAGAGTTAGAGTTCATGGGAATACGCGATTATTTTGAACTTAATTCGCTTTGTTTAATCGAATGGCCTGAGAGGGGCGCCGGAATATTACCGGAAGCAGATTTAGACATTACATTAGAATATGTAGACGCTGGACGAGTGATTAACCTTGTGGCTAATAATCCTAAAGGTTTATCCATATTAGCGTTATTAGAACAACAGATATAAAGTTAACCCAAACTAGACATAACAAGAGAATAAATAAATAAGATGTGGCTTAACAGTGCAATTCGAATACTCCTAATTAACAGTTTGTTAGTAATGACAGTTGGCTTTTCGACGCCGGCTATTGCTGCTAAAACCGTTAAAAACGTGCGTGTTTGGCCTTCGCCAGATTCGACTCGTGTGGTATTGGATTTAACTCAGTCGATTGAATATTCTTATTTTATGTTATCCAATCCAGAACGATTAGTGTTAGACCTAAAGGGCACTGGGATTAATGCGAACCTGTCTAACCTGGCAGAGTCGAGTGACATTCTAAAGAACATCCGCAGCGCCACTAAACACAAAACCGATAGTCGTTTGGTGTTTGACCTCAGTCAAAAAATAGAACCTATCATTTTTGCTTTAAAACCAACCGCACCATACGGTAACCGACTGGTTATTGATTTAATGGATACCAAAGCGAAAGTTGCAGAAACCAAAAAGAAAATTGAATCAGATAGAAACATTATTATCGCGATAGACGCCGGACATGGTGGAGAAGATCCAGGTTCAATTGGTAGTCATGGCAATTATGAAAAACGTGTTACTTATGCCATTGCAAAAAAATTAGAGAAGTTAATAACAAAACAACCTGGGTTAACTGCGGTAATGACACGTACAGGTGATTATTACGTTAGCCTTCACGGTCGTACAGAAAAAGCCAGAAAAGCCAATGCGGACCTGCTTATCTCTATTCACGCCGATGCATATACGTCACCAAAACCAGCTGGTGCCGCCGTTTGGACTCTTAGCCCAAGACGCGCCAATTCTGAAATTGGTAAGTGGTTAGAGAAAAAAGAAAAACATTCTGAGTTACTAGGTGGTGCAGGCGAAGCCATTAAAAGTACCACGACTGAAAAGTACTTAGCTCGAACCCTGTTAGACATGTCGATGGACCACTCAATGGACCAAGGTTATTTAATCGCCAAAGAAATTTTGGGCGAGTTAAAAGGCATCACTCAGTTACATAAAAGAACTCCGCAATCGGCCAGTTTTGGCGTATTAAAATCACCTGATATTCCATCAATTTTGGTGGAAACTGGATTTATATCTAATCCGAAAGAAGAAAAGTTACTGACCAATAACTGGTTCCAAAATAAAATGGCTCATTCCATTTTTAATGCAGTTGACTCATATTATAGAAAGAACCCACCGGATGGCTCTTACTTTGCTAAATACAAAAATTTAAAGCACAAAGTCAAAAGTGGTGAGTCGTTATCTTTAGTGGCTCAAAATTATAAAGTCACAGTTTCTAAAATAAAAGAAGCTAATAACCTGCGTAACAACAGTATTAAAGTTGGGCAAGTATTGTCCATTCCTCAGTCTTAGAAGTAGTTATGACGATTAAAAAGTTGCCTCCGCAATTGGCAAACCAAATTGCGGCCGGTGAAGTTGTTGAACGCCCAGCCTCAGTTGTAAAAGAATTAGTTGAAAATGCTCTGGACGCCGGTGCGAGCAAAGTCGAAATTGACATTGAACGTGGTGGTCACAAACGTATTTTAATCCGTGATAATGGTAAAGGAATTGGCAAAGAGCAGCTCACTTTAGCTTTGTCCCGCCATGCTACCAGTAAAATTTCCAATATTGATGACCTAGAAGCGATTATGAGTTTGGGTTTTCGTGGTGAAGCATTAGCCAGTATTAGTTCCGTTTCACGTTTAACCATGACCTCGAAACCTGCCGGGCAAAATGAAGCTTGGAGTGCCATAGCAGAAGGGCTTGCTATGGACGTAGACATTAAACCTGCAGCACATCCAGATGGTACTAGTGTTGATGTGGTTGACTTGTTTTTTAACACGCCAGCCAGACGTAAATTTTTAAGAGCCGAAAAAACAGAATTTAATCATATTGAAACGCTGATCAAACGGATTGCACTGAGTCGCCCAGATGTGAGTTTTATTTTAAAACACAATCAAAAAGTGGTTCGCAAGTACCGGGCACATTCAGCAGAATTAGGCTTGGTTGAGCAAAAAAGTAAGCGAATATCAGAAGTCATTAGTAGTAATTTCATTGACTCTGCGAGCGTATTTACCAGCCAATACGATCAGGTAAATATTGCAGTTTGGATTAAGTCTCCAGAGTTGTGTGGCTCGGTTAATCCGGCACAGTATTCGTTTGTTAATGGTCGTATGATGCGCGATAAATTGATCCAGCATGCGATTAGGCAATCTTACGGTCAGTTATTACACCCTGAACAATTACCAGAATACGTTATCTTTATTGAGCTTCCTGCTAATGAAGTTGATGTTAATGTGCATCCTGCCAAACACGAAGTACGTTTTCATCATGCTCGTTTGTTACATGATCTTATCGTTAAAACGATTAAAGATGCGTTAGCTGTTTTTCAAATCCCTACACAAGTGGCCAATCAAGATAGAAGCCAAGAGCTTGATTTAACTGATGAGCATCAAAATGATGTTGCAAATCAAACTCAGGATCAAAAATCAGTTGAGCCCGCTTTACAAAATGCCACTGCAAAGCCTGCTTGGTTAGCCGAGCCAAATCATGAATATCAAACGGCGGTTGCCGTAACGGAAATTCAAAAAACTGAATTAGTGACAAAAAGTGAACCTAGAGGTTTTGGACAAGCAAGACCCAATGCTAGCTCTTTTTCTGGTTTGCGCAGTAACGCCCATTCAACAAGTCATGCGGGAAATGACGCGGTTGCAAAAAGTAACTTTGCCGCTAATCAAATGCATCAAGCATTAACTCAAATTGACCAAAATACACCAGCTCAATCATCTGAAAGAATAGACTTAACAAATCGTAACAAAAACCTAGCGGGACTGTTTTCTGTGCTATTTGTGCAGCAGCTCAGATACGCCTATTGCCAAATTGAACAAGATGTTTGGCTAGTTGATGTTCAGCAATACGCTAAGTCTTCTACAGTTAACTCACAACTAGCGAGTGGACAGCGCTTAACAAAGACACCTTTGTTAGTTCCGGTGCGTTTGAAGCTAACGGAAGACGAGAAACGTTGGTGTACTGAGTATTTAGATATCTTATCGGCGAATGGATTTGAGGTGTTGCTACACCAATATTTTTTAATTGTGAAACAGGTTCCTGCCATACTACGAAGTAATGAAGGCAATAATCAAAGTAGCCAAACTCTACCTATGTTTTTTAATCGAATTATGACGCAAGCGTTGACGGCGGAATCATTAGTAGAAAATATTTTAGATCAACAAGCACAGTTAACATCAGCCAAACAAGTCACCGACTTCTTGCTGAAAAAAGCTCAACAAGCTGACTTTATAACTGAATTAAAAGACTCCGCATTAAAACTAGATGCTGAAAGCTTACTAAGTCAGTAACGCGATTAATATGTGCATTAGGAAATAACGAATAAATTATGCAAGCTCAACAAGCTAACAATCCAGTGATCACTATCATGGGGCCAACGGCATCAGGTAAGACTGATTTGGCAATGAAATTATCAGATGAAATTAATGGCGAGATCATTAGTGTTGATTCGGCATTAATTTATAAAGGTATGGACATAGGGACAGCAAAACCAACAAAGCATGAGTTGGAAAATTACCCTCATAAATTGATAGATTTTTTAGACCCGGCTCAAACTTATTCAGCGGCTGACTTCAGACGTGATGCTTTAGCTGAGATAGAAAGTGCTTATCAAAAAGGTAAAACGCCAATTTTGGTTGGTGGCACTATGATGTATTTTAAGTCTTTGATTGAAGGTATTTCTGAATTACCAGAAGCTCAAGAACACGTTCGAGCTGAAATTCAACAATTGGCCGATCAGCATAGTTGGAGTTACATTCATGATGAATTGGCAAAAGTCGATCCTGAGTCGGCGCAACGTATTCATCCAAATGATCCACAACGGATAAATAGAGCTTACGAAATATTTTTAATTAGTGGTCAGTCGATGACAGACTTAATGAAAAAAGAAAAGCAGCCGATACCATACCCAGTCAAACAATTTGCTTTCCAGTGTGAAGACAAAACCAAATTGCACCAACGTATCGAACAAAGATTTCATATTATGTTGAAAGCGGGCTTTGAAAATGAAGTTAAGGCCTTATATAACAGAGGTGATTTGCATTTAGATCTTCCGTCAATGCGCTCTGTTGGTTATCGACAAATATGGGAACATTTAGACGGTAAGTTAGACTACGAAGAAATGATATTTAGAGGTGTCGTTGCCACACGTCAATTAGCGAAAAGGCAATTAACTTGGTTGCGAAATTGGCCAGACATGACCCAATTAGTCATTGGTAATGAAAAAGAAAACTTGCAACGAATAATAAACTCGCTAAGCTATTAACTTGTTAGGCTTTTAATTGATTAAATTCTGACAAAAAATAATAATAAATAATAAAAAGAGGGAAGTGACATGGCCAAGGGGCAGTCCTTACAGGACCCATTTTTGAATGCGTTACGTCGTGAACGTATTCCAGTTTCCATCTATTTAGTAAACGGTATTAAGCTGCAAGGGCAAGTTGAATCATTTGATCAATTTGTGATTTTGCTAAAAAACACATTGAGCCAAATGGTATATAAACATGCCATTTCAACAATAGTTCCAGCTAGACCATTTCAAACAAATCCGCATTACCAAGCTGGTGCAGACGAAACTGAATAATCGATATTTTTAATAAAAAATATTACGGTTAATATAAAAAGGGAATACGCAATGTGTATTTCCTTTTTTGCGTTGTTAATAAATAACTAGGACACTGTATTGTTTGATAGACATGAAGGCGGTGAGCGAGCGATATTAGTTCACGTCAATTTCTCTGACGAAAACGACAGAGAAGATTTAGAAGAGTTGGGGTTGTTGGTTTCTTCCGCTGGTGTGACGGCATTGTCTGTGATCACCACAACCAGAAAAAATCCCGATGCAAAGTATTATGTTGGTACAGGTAAAGCGCAAGAAATTGCAGACGCTGTGAAACTTGAAAATGCTGACATCGTGATTTTTAATCATTCGTTATCTCCTTCCCAAGAAAGAAATTTAGAAGCGTTATTGCAATGCCGAGTATTAAACCGAACAGGGTTAATACTGGATATTTTTGCTCAAAGGGCAAGAACCCATGAAGGTAAACTGCAAGTAGAGCTCGCACAGTTAAAGCATATATCCACTCGCCTCATCCGAGGTTGGACTCACTTAGAACGTCAAAAAGGCGGAATAGGTTTACGTGGCCCGGGTGAAACCCAGCTTGAAACAGACCGTAGATTATTACGAGCAAGAATAAGTCACATATTAGGGCGTTTAGATAAAGTATCTAAACAACGTGAACAAGGTCGTCGCTCCCGTAAAAAAGCAGAGGTGCCAACGGTTTCTTTGGTTGGTTACACCAATGCGGGGAAATCTACCTTATTTAATGCAATCACTAACGCGGATGTTTATGCCGCGGATCAGTTATTTGCGACTCTTGATCCCACATTAAGAAAAATAGATATTGTCGATGTTGGCGAAACTATTTTAGCCGATACGGTTGGTTTTATTCGTCATTTACCACACGATCTTGTGGCTGCTTTTAAAGCAACGTTAATTGAAACCAGAGAAGCGGATTTGCAGCTACATGTTGTCGATGCAGCCGACGTGCGCCGTGCGGACAACATGGAACAAGTGGCTGAAGTATTAAAAGAAATTGAAGCTGACGACGTAACTCAGTTAATTGTATTTAATAAAATTGATTTATTAGATGGAATTAAGCCGCATATTGAACGCAATGATGAAGGTTTACCTATTGCTGTTTGGTGCTCAGCACAAGATAAACAAGGTATGGAGTTAGTTAAACAAGCTATTTCTGAAATCCTTGGTTTAGCTATGGTTGAAATGAATTTAACGTTACCTGTAACAGAAGGTAAATTACGTGCTAGTTTGTATCAATTAAATGCTGTGTTAGATGAAACGATAGATGAAGATGGAAATTGGTTAACACATGTTCGAATTTCCCTGGTAGATGAACAAAAAATAAAAAAACAACTGGGCTACGGCATTGAAAAATGGCGTGTTCAGCATTAGATACAGTAAAGTTATTAATTTTTAGTAGATTACATAGAGTTATTTTAGCGATTTTGCTAAATTAGCGGACAGAAACTTTAGATATAGATTGGAGCAATTTATGGCCTGGAACGAACCGGGAAATAACGACAACGATCCGTGGAAGAACCGCGGTAAAGATCAGGGGCCACCTGATTTGGATGAGTTGTTTAAAGATTTAGGTAAACGTTTTAATGGCATGTTTGGTGGTGGTAAACCATCTGGGTCAGGTAAAAAGTCGTCTGGCTCTCTAGGCATTATATTAGTATTAGTTGCTGCCTTTTTGATATGGGTTATATCTGGTATTTATACATTAAAAGAAGCAGAGCGCGGTGTGGTTTTGACTTTTGGTGAATATTCTTCATTAGAAGAGCCGGGAATACAATTTAAGTGGACATTCATCCAAGATGTTTATCCAGTTAATATTCAAACCGTGAGAACTTTACCGTCTTCAGGATTCATGCTAACAAAAGATGAAAATGTAGTACGTGTTGAAATGGAAGTGCAATATAAAGTTGTGAATCCACGTAATTACCTGTTCTCTACTCCAAATCCAGAAAACAGCTTACGTCAGGCAACTGACAGTGCATTACGTATGGTTATTGGTCATTCAAAAATGGATGATATCTTAACCTCAGGTCGTGAAGTTGTTCGTCAAGATACATGGCGCGAACTAGACGGGATCATTAAGTCTTATAACCTTGGTTTAATCATAGTCGACGTTAACTTTAAAGACGCTCGTCCTCCTGAAGAAGTAAAAGATGCATTTGATGACGCGATTGCGGCACAGGAAGATGAAATTCGTTATGTAAACGAAGCAAAAGCTTATGAAAGTGAAGTTGAACCTAGAGCTCGTGGTCAAGTGAATCGTATGGTTCAAGAAGCGACAGCTTATAAACAAGGTAAAATTTTGGCTGCACAAGGTCAAGTTTCTAAGTTTGAGCAATTATTACCAGAATATAAATTGGCTCCTAAGGTAACGAAAGACCGTTTGTATTTAGAAACAATGGAACAAGTTTATTCTAATACAACAAAAATCATTGTTAACACTTCAGGTAGTGGCAACATGATGTATCTTCCGTTGGACAAAATAATGCAACAACATCAGAACAAAACTAACGTTGACGGTTCGAGAGAAAATGTTAATTACAACACAGGTTCAGGTAACACAACTCAACCTACTCAAAACTCGACAAACTCAGGTTCTCGTTCTGACCGATTTAATAATGAAGGGAGAAACTAAGCATGAAAAACTTTAGTATTATTGCCCTAGTTTTAATTGGCCTATTATCATTTTCTTCATTATTTGTAGTGAAGGAAGGTGAGCGTGGAATCGTAATTCAATTTGGTAAAGTAAAACGTGACAGCGCAGAACAAACTGTTGTTTATGAGCCAGGTTTACATTTCAAATTACCTTTTGTTGAAAAAGTAAGAGTGTTAGATGCGCGTCTACAAACGTTAGATGATTCAGCTGACCGTTTCGTTACTGCAGAGAAAAAAGACTTAATTGTTGATTCGTTTATTAAATGGCGTATATCAGATTTCGCTACTTACTACCTATCAACAGGTAACCTAAAATCACAAGCTGAACAGTTATTAAAGCAGAAAGTAAACAACGCTTTAAGAACTGAGTTTGGTACTCGTACAATCAAAGAGATTGTATCTGGTGAACGTGAAGAGCTAATGCAACAAGCAATTGAAGCAGCCAAAAGCACTAGTGACTTAGGTATTGAAGTATTAGACGTTCGTGTTAAACAAATTAATTTACCACTAGAGGTAAGTAAGTTTATATTTGAACGTATGCGTACAGAACGCTTAAAAGTAGCTAAGAAACATCGTTCAGAAGGTAAAGAACGAGCTGAAATTTTACGTGCAGACATAGACGCTAAAATTACAGTTATGTTGGCTGAAGCAGAACGTGAAGCTCAAATATTACGTGGTGGCGGTGAAGCAACTGCAGCTCAGTTATATGCAAAAGCGTTTAATAAAAACCCAGAGTTTTTTGCTTTTGTACGTAGTTTAGAAGCTTACAAAAACAGCTTTAACAGCAAAAACGATATTATGGTTATTGAACCAGATAATGACTTCTTCAAGTACATGAAGTCGACATCAGGTAAGTAATCGTTACAAAGATGTAATTTAATAAGGCCCTGTTATAAAATAACAGGGCCTTTTTTATTGCCTGAATGTTAATAACTGGGTAGTTTAATAGCACGAGTTAATCCCTTCATATCAATGGTTCTGTCATGGCTACTTATCAACATTTATACAAACAGTTTTTAGCAGCACGTCCTAATGTGCAACACTTTGCATGCCATAGTCATCATTACTGGCCAGATGTTACTCGCCAGGCCATGTTGGATTACTGGGATGACACTGCAAGCATGGTTGATGGAAAGTGGGAGTATATTTTTGCTAATAAATTACCAGCAACACAGGCGTTAATCGCCAAAGCACTAAACTTAACTTCACCAGAACGTATTGTTTTCGCACCTAATACGCATGAATTGTTATACCGAATATATTCTAGTTTTGAGCCTAATAAAAAAATAAAAATACTCACAACCGACAGTGAGTTTTATTCGTTCCAAAGACAATCAGAGCGATTAGAACAAGCTGATCTAGTTGAAATTACACGGATTGCCACAGAACCCTTTGCTACCTTTGAACAAAGATTCACGGCGGCGGCCAATCAACATAATTTTGATTGGATATTTGTCAGTCAGGTATTTTTTAACTCCGGCTACGCGATTAATAATTTAACCGATTTTGTAAAAAAATTACCGACCAAACCTTTGATCACCATTGACGGTTATCATGGATTTTTTGCTATACCCACGGACTTGTCTGAGCTTGAACAACAAGTGTTTTATTTAGCGGGAAGTTACAAGTATGCACAAGGTGGTGAAGGCGCTTGTTTTGCGGTAGTGCCAGATGGCAACTTTGAACCTATTTATACAGGATGGTTTGCTGAATTTGGTGACTTACATAAAAGAAAAAAAGGGCAGGTTGGTTATGCACAGCACGGCCAGCAGTTTGCTGGGGCAACCATAGATTACACCGCTATGTACCGCTTGCACGCAAGCTTAACCTTGTTTGAACAAGAGGGGTTAAGTGTTGAGGTTATTCATCAGTACGTAGAGAATTGTCAGCAAGTATTTTTACAGCACATTGATAAACTAAATCATCCGTTACTTAATAGGTCAAATTTATTAACCCCAAACAGTGCTCACGGCCATTTTCTAACATTTAAACTAGCGGAGTCCGATGTAGTTGAGATAGCTAAAAAAATGGATGCTCATGGCATAAAGACCGACTTTAGAGGTGACAGATTACGTTTTGGTTTCGCGATTTATCATAATCCACAACAATACGATCTTACTTGCTTAGCACAGGATTAATTATGGATTGGCTTACTATTATCGGATTTGTACTTATTGTCGAAGGTTTGATGCCTTTGTTATTTCCAAAGCAATGGCATAACTATGTGCAGAAATTAGCGTTAGAGCCGCTCTCTACTATTCGAATTGTCGGTGGTGTCTTGTTTGTTTTAGGCTCTTTATTGTTAGTTTTCAGATAAAACTTTAATCAAACTGCCTGGCTTTTAACCGATTGATAAACGGTAAAAGCTAAAAAGTAATAAAAAAAATATTTTCACTTATTTATATTTAATTAAATTGTTCTTTTATAACAAGTAGATAGCCTTTATTTTCGGTTGTTTTAAAAATATCGGGTGAACTTCCTCCTGTAATTTTGGTAGAATCCCCGCCTAATTTTTTCTGAGTGGAAATGTAATGGGCAAGAACGTAGTTGTTTTAGGAACCCAATGGGGTGACGAAGGTAAAGGTAAAGTTGTAGATCTATTAACTGATAAAGCATCGTATGTAGTGCGTTATCAAGGTGGTCACAATGCAGGCCATACTCTAGTTATCGACGGAGAAAAAACAGTATTACACCTAATCCCATCAGGTATTTTACGCGCTGGTGTTAAATGTATTATCGGTAATGGTGTTGTTTTATCACCAGAAGCGTTAATGACAGAAATCGGCATGTTAGAAGAAAGAGGCGTTCCAGCTAAAGAACGTTTACTGATCTCAGAAGCCTGTCCTTTGATCCTTCCTTACCACATCGCTTTAGATAAAGCGCGTGAGTTAGCTCGTGGTAAAAAAGCCATAGGCACTACCGGTCGTGGTATTGGTCCAGCATACGAAGATAAAGTAGCTCGTCGTGGCTTACGTGTTGGCGATTTATTCAATCCTGTATTATTCAAAGAAAAATTAAAAGAAGTATTGGAATACCACAACTTCACTTTAGTAAATTACTATAAAGTTGAAGCGGTTGATTTTGATAAGACTTATAACGACGCAATGGCAGTAGCTGAAATCTTAAAAGCTATGGTTGTTGACGTTACTGATATGTTAGATAAAGCACGTATTGCTGGCGAATCTATCTTGTTTGAAGGTGCTCAAGGTACTTTACTAGATATCGACCACGGTACTTACCCTTATGTAACTTCATCTAATACTACTGTTGGTGGTGTTGCCACTGGTGCTGGTTTTGGTCCATGTCATTTAGACTATGTACTAGGTATCGTTAAAGCATACACAACACGTGTTGGTTCAGGTCCTTTCCCTACTGAATTATCATGTGAAGTAGGCAATCATTTAGGTACTAAAGGCCATGAGTTTGGTGCCACTACAGGACGTGAACGTCGTTGTGGTTGGTTTGACGCCGTTGCAATGAAACGTGCTGTTCAACTTAACTCAATCACAGGTTTTTGCTTAACTAAACTAGATGTTTTAGATGGTTTAAAAGAAATCAAAATCTGTACTGGTTATAAATTAGCTGACGGTACAATTGTTGATGTACCACCAATGGCTGCTGAAGGTTACGAAACTGCGACGCCTTTATATGAAAGTATGCCTGGTTGGAGTGAGAACTCATTTGGTGTAACTTCATTTGACGCGCTACCAGTTGCAGCTCAAAAGTATATTAAACGCTTAGAAGAAATTACAGGCATACCAATGGATATTATTTCTACTGGTCCTGACAGAAACGAAACGATGATCATTCGTAACCCGTTCTCTGCATAATTTAGTTTTTACTAAGTCATTAAAAAAAACCGTCTATGACGGTTTTTTTATGCCTAAAATTTAACACCCAACTACTAGAAAGCTAACTTAGATTAGATTAAGGTATCTTCATTAAACATTACAAAAAATAAGAGTGATTATTTTGAAAGCGTATCAACATCTATTAATGATATTTTCTACATTAGTACTATCTTCATGTTCAGATGACTCAGATAGTCAAGCCAGTCAATTTGATAATCTCTTCACTAGTAGCAATTGCAGTGTTTCAGGTGCGAATGATCAATTATTTTCATTACTACAAGAAAAGTACTTTTGGAATGAAGGCTTACCAAAAAGTATAGATTCCAATGCGTACGACTCTTTATCCGATGCGTTATATGAATTACGTGATGAAAAAGACCGTTTTAGCTTTGTATTAACCTATGAAGAATATGAAGATTATGCCAATTCCGTGTTTTTTGGTTATGGCTTTGGCCATGAAATAACACAGGGAAATGATGGGTTAAGGATCAAATACGTTTTCGAAGAAGGCTCTGCAGCACAAAATGGTTTACAGCGAGGCGATATAATCACTAAGGTTGGGGATGATTTAGTTTCAGATTTAGTGGCACAAGTTATTGCGGGAACAACCACGTTTTCCGATATTTTTGGCCCTAATGAAGATGGTTACTCAGTGGAAGTCACCTTTGTAAAACCTGATAGTACTGTCGTTGTGGCTGATTTCAGCAAAGGTAGCATAGTTGCAAATACCGTGATGGCATCTGAAACCAAAGAGTTAACCATAGATGGCGAAAGTAAAAATGTGGCATATATGGTGTTTGATTCTTTCAAAGAAAGCTCTCAAACAGAAATTAATACCGCTTTTACCCAGTTTAAAACCGACAACGTAGATGAGATGATCTTAGACTTACGTTATAACGGTGGTGGTTTAATATCTGTGGCAAATCAATTAAGTAGTCAAATTGGTGGCTATAATGTTGAAGATGAAATTTTTCTTAGTTATCAATTTAATGAAAACCAAAGTAGTAAGAATGAAAGTATATTATTCTCGCTAGGCCAAGGTATAGAACAGCTCAACTTAGATAAATTAGTGGTGCTAACAACTGAAAGTAGTTGCTCTGCCAGTGAATTAGTGATCAATGCGTTAGACCCATTTCTTGATGTGACGATTGTTGGTGATACGACTTGTGGTAAGCCAATAGGCATGAGCCCAGAATTAGTTTGTGACCATGTTATTTATGCGATTAACTTTCAAACCATGAATGCAGTTGGTTTTGGTGACTATTTTGATGGATTGCCAGCAACATGTTCCGTTGCTGATGAAGTAACTGGAAACTGGGGTGATGATAATGACCCTATTCTTGCAGAAGGATTAAACTATTTGGCAACGGGTCAGTGTAGTGCTTCTAGTGCGTCTTCTAAATTGCTGAATCAAAATAAAAATCAAAAAAGCACAATACGCAAAGACTTATCAATTAAAGACATGATGCTGCATAAAGATGCAATTTAGCCTGATGGCTTAGTAATTGCTTAGATTATGTATCTAAGCAATTTAGTTGCTAAAGTAATAAAGTACGGCAATAAAATACGTACTTTATTGCCATCTACTTTGAACGCAGGAACCTAATGAAATTATTTTTAAGCCTATTATTGGTGTTGTCTTTTCACTCTTTAGCCGATGAAACTATTGATGATGAAATATTACAAGCGGTGCAAATATACTCACAAGATGAATTGTTGGATTTAATAAAAGAAAACAAGCATTTAGAACGAGTTAAAGCCGACCGCTGTCAGTTGAATCGTGATATTAAAGACAGAGCAATAAAGCTAAAAGTACCTGCTTATCAATTTTTATATGGCGACATGTTAGCGTGGGGCGTGTGTTTTGAACGTGACCCAGAATTAGGATTGTTTTATATCCGTGAATCTTCTAGTCAAGGTTTAGTCGAGGCTATCGAACAGTTGGGGCGTTATTACTTTATTGGTCGTTTTGTCCAAAAAGACTTAGAGAGGGCGTATCAACTAACTTACCGTGCGGCAGAGTTAGGTAACATAAATGCACAACTAAGATTAGTGCAAATGCATTTAGATGGCTTAGGTAGCCCATATGAATTTGAAAATTCGTATCGTTTATTGCATCACTCGATTATTGCCGATGAAGCCAAACATAAAGAAGCGGCCGACTTATTGGCTCAACTTTCCGTAATGATGAGTCCTAAGTCAGTTAAAAAAGCAAAAAAGTCAGATTACTAAATTCTCTAATTCTTGATGCCCTGAGCTAGAGATATAGAAACACACTGACTTTTAATTAAGCTAGCCCGTCCCAATTTAGGACGGCTTAGCCTAATACCTCAACCGTGATTACTTCAGTACGTTCTTAAGATCTGCAATAGTTTTATGTAACAAGTGCAACTTCTTCACAATACTTTCAATATCACCTTTTGCATCAGACAAGTCTTTGTCTGAGTTTTTAAGCGTGAGTATCTGCTCAGCGGTTTCTTCCAAATAAGGCATAAATTTATCTGATTCGGCCGTGAATAAATTTGAGTCTTTAAATATGGCTGCAAATTTACCGTGACCACTTTTTTTAAGATCCTTTAAACGATTATCTGCATCAATTGCTTTACGATATAACTCTTTTAGGTTCTCTTCTAAACTACTTACTATATTTTCCACTTAAGATCTCTGAATATTGTCCGATAAACTGATGGGGTATTTTACCTTAACTTTACCGAATTAACCTATTCATTGTTTTATTCTGTTTGATTCGGTATTAGTTTAGATAAATACAAAGTCCAATTTTTAAATATAGGAGTCGTGTTATGCAAATATCACCTTCAAGTACAGGACAAGTTACCTCAAGCGCAATGCAAGGCGGGGAGGCATTAGCTGCTAACCTATCAAAAGGCGCACAAGAGATGGAAGGGCAAGCAGCGTTGGCGTTATTATCGTCAACAGCTCAACTTCCGAGCTCTAGCCCTGTTGGAAGTACTGGTGGCGTAATAGGTCAACGCATTAATATTAGTGTTTAACTAATAATGCGTGACTAAGTTATAAAGCAGATAGTGGTTTTATCTCGAACTTAGTTTACCTAGAGTTCAGGGGAGGATTGGAGTTTTACTCTGCTCCCCCCCTATTTCCCGCACTAATTTAGGCATTAAAAACCCGGGCAGTTCAGCCAACATTTCGCTGTATAATTGTTTTGCTTGAGTTTCTGAGATATCAAAATGCATAGCCCCGCTTACTTTGTCCAACAAATGCAAATAATAAGGGAGTATGTCAGCTGCAAATAATGACTCACTTAAGTTCACTTGCGCCGTTAAGGTGTCATTCACCTCTTTTAATAAAACAGCCTGATTGAGTAAAGTCACATTTGCGTGCTTTAATTTCTGACAAGCGACTTTTAACTGGTCGCTGATCTCATTCTCATGGTTAATATGCATCACCATAATCACTTTGAAAGTCGCTGTATTAAATATGGCTAACAAGTCATCCGTAATACGACTAGGAATTACAACAGGAAGACGTGTATGGATGCGTACGCGTGTAACATGCTTTATGCTAGACACTTGTGTTAAAAACCATTCTATCGCGTTGTCGTCTGCCATAAGTGGGTCGCCGCCACTTAAAATAACTTCGTTTATTTGAGGATGTTGTTTTATATAGTCTAAATGCGTTAACAGTTGTTTCTTATTAACTGAGTTGTCGGCATAAGGAAAATGACGACGAAAACAATAACGACAATTTACCGCGCAGCCGCCTTTAAATATAATTAACACTCGGCTTTTATATTTATGCAATAAACCTGGCGTTGCATTATTTTGTTCCGACAAAGGGTCTGCAACATATTCTGGGGTAGAGTGAAATTCAAATTTACTTGGGAATACTTGTTTAAATAAAGGATCGGCTACCTCTTTTTTCTGCATTAAATTAGCAAAGTGCACAGGCACACGCATGTTAAATAACGAGCGAGCTTCTATATCTTGGCCAAAATCAGCAGGGTCAAACCCAAGATGTTCGAGCAATAATTCTGGCTTGGTGAAACTTTGTTTTAATTCTTTTTGCCATTGGGACTCAACACGGACGTTAGCTTGATGTATCATTCGGGTCACTTACATAATATTAATTATTTTTAGAGGGCGAAATGGCAACATTTAGCACCAACCAATTTAAAGCCGGTCTTAAGTTAATGATAGACGGCGAGCCTTGTAACATTCTTGAGAATGAAAATGTAAAACCGGGTAAAGGCCAAGCCTTTAACCGTGTAAAAATTCGTAAACTTGTTAGTGGTAAAGTAATCGAGAAAACGTTTAAGTCTGGCGAATCTGTTGAAGGCGCTGACGTTATGGATATCGAACTAGCTTATTTATATAACGATGGCGAATTCTGGCATTTCATGAACAACGAAACATTTGAACAAGTTGCTGCTGATGAAAAAGCAGTAGTAGATTCTATCAAATGGTTAGTTGAAAACGACGTTTGTACTTTAACACTATGGAATAATAACCCAATAGCGGTTACGCCTCCAAACTTTGTAGAGTTAGAAATTACAGAAACGGATCCTGGCTTAAAAGGCGATACTGCTGGAACGGGTGGTAAACCTGCAACATTATCAACAGGTGCGGTTGTTCGTGTACCTTTATTTGTGCAAACAGGCGAAGTCATTAAAGTTGATACGCGTACTGGCGATTATGTTGGCCGTGTACAAAAATAACATTCTCGTTAAAGAGTACATAGTTATTAAAAAAGCCTGACGATGTCGGGCTTTTTAGTAATTACACTTTACACCTCCCGTTTTAGGGCTCGCTTAAATTTAAAATGCTTAATTGGAAAAGAATGACATGTGGCAACCTTCAGCATCAATCCCAACGTTAAAAGCACGCTCTATTTTTCTTGCGGCCATTAGGCAGTTTTTTGCGAGTAAAGATGTGTGGGAAGTAGAAACACCAATCTTAAGTAACAACACAGTGACCGACTTACACTTGGATGCGTTTAATACCCAATTTAACTTTGATGTCACAGGCGAACAAAAATCATTGTTTTTACAAACTTCGCCAGAGTTTGCCATGAAACGATTATTAGCCGCTGACAGTGGTGCTATTTTCCAAATTACTAAAGCTTTTAGGCATGAAGCCGCAGGGCGCTTTCATAACCCAGAATTCACTATGCTTGAATGGTATCGCCCAGACTTTGACGATAAAAAACTGATGGCAGAATTAGATGAGTTACTGCAATTCACCATAAATACTAAGCCCGCAATTTACCTGAGTTACCAACAGGCATTTATTGATTATCTGTCTTTTGACCCGCTAGCGACTAATTTAACGGAATTAAAAAGTATTATTACCAAGCATTCAACCGATGAATGGCTACAACAAGAGACCAAGACTGATACTTTATTGCAATGGTTGTTTAGCATGAAAATAGAGCCTCTTTTGGGTTTACATAGCGCCTTAAATGCAAGCGAAAACCCAGAAAAAAAACTATCAAGCGATGATTGGACTCCATGTTTTATTTACGACTTCCCTGCAAGCCAAGCGTCATTGGCAAAAGTAAGCCAAAGTGACTCGCGAGTGGCACATAGATTTGAGTTGTATTATCAAGGTGTGGAATTGGCAAATGGCTTTTATGAACTACAAGATAACAAAGAGCAATTACGCAGATTCAACGCAGACAATGCGCTGAGAGTACAAGCTGGATTACCAGCAAAGCCGATAGACAATAATTTGTTAGCGGCACTGGAAAGTGGTTTGCCAGATTGTGCAGGTGTTGCTGTAGGAATCGACCGCTTATTTATGCTGAAACAAAATTTAACCCACATAAATCAAGCCATCGCATTTGATGTGAGCAGGGCATAACTATTTCAAAAATAGGTTTAGTTGGCGCTTTACTGCGAAAAACCATTAATAACATTAAATGCATGTAACGGGTCGTTAGCAAATATGCCATCGACCTCATTTTGATAACACCATTGTATTTCTTGAGTGTGATCAATGGTGAAAATATACACCTGAGTACCAAGCGCTTTCACTTCATTCAAAAAGGCCTTGTTTACACAGTCCATATCTAAATGAATACTAAATACCGCAAAGTGAGTCAGATATTTTTTAATGTCTATTGGGCGATTAGTCAGTAGTAAACCAAGCTTTAAACTTGCATCTAAAATATGTAATTTTTTTAAGTACACATGATTAAAAGAAGAAATGATCAGGTTTTCCATTGGGAAGTTAACTTTGTCACAAACCAGTTTTAGCTTTTTAAAGAACAAACCTATGCTTCTGATCTTCTTCAATTCAATATTAAGGACTAACGACTTATCGGCTAATTCTTCAATGAGCCATTCCAGAGTTGGAATTGGTTTGCCATCTTTGCCCACAATGTTGGCAACATCATCTTCAGTTAAATTGATGGTTTTTTTATCAATATCAAATAAGCGGGTTAACCATCTGTCGTGGATAACAATGAAGTCTTCTCCAGCTTGAAACAAATCTATTTCCACTCCAGCCATAATACTCGAGTCACATTGGCTAATCGCCGTTTGGCTATTTTCGGGAAAGTGAGCTGAAATACCTCGGTGAGCAAATATTTTCATTGAATACTCTATCTTAATGATCGTAAATTAAGGTTGGCAAAGATTAAATTATGGCTCTTTGTATAGTTTCTTGGCTTGTTTATTCGATAAATAAGTTTCATATATCGCCGCCGACAATATGATAACGCCACCTAATAATGTCATTAGCTTTGGCACTTCTGCAAGGATAATAAAACCTAAAGCTATACCGTACAAAGGTTGTAAA
This sequence comes from Psychrosphaera saromensis, assembly GCF_002954545.1. Classification (GTDB taxonomy): domain Bacteria; phylum Pseudomonadota; class Gammaproteobacteria; order Enterobacterales; family Alteromonadaceae; genus Psychrosphaera; species Psychrosphaera saromensis. Next base: position 1,082,997 of record NZ_MSCH01000003.1, read on the forward strand.
TAAGCAATTAATCCTGCGGTTCGAGCCGAGAGCTTATGAATGGCTGAGGCAAATAAAACATGAGGAGCCGCAGAGAAAAACGCGGTTAATAAAATAAGTAGCTGCCAATTGTCCACAGAAACATCCATTGGCGTGTTGCCCACAAAAGGTATCAATACAATGGCGGTGACTAAAAACTGATAGAACATGCTTTGAGTACCAGAGTACTCTGTAAAATAGTGCTGGATACCAATATTTCTTAATGCCATCGCAAGGGCTGACACAACGCCTAATACGATACCAAGTAGATAGTCGTCAGTTAATGCAATCTCAGAGCTCCACAACGATGGGAACAGCATACTAATACCAAAAGTAACAACGACACTGATTAAAATGTCCCGTACAGAAGGGAGTTTCTTACGAACAAGAGGCTCTAATAAAACGGTCAAAACAGGGTAGGTAAATAACGTGATCATACCAACCGCTACTGAGGACATTTGAATACTGGTAAAATAAGTAACCCAATGCAGCGCGGCCAACAAGCCTAATATCAGCGCAATTTTATAATCTTTAAAGGAGTTTAAGCGTATTTTGCTTTTGCTTAACACTAATATTGCTAGCAGCAGAACGACCGTTAATAAACTACGGTAAGCAATAATATCTAATGCAGGAAGTTGGATAAGTTTAGCGAATAATCCAGAGACACCTAGAAGCATAACTCCTAAGTGTAATTTGACCATTGGATGCGGGTCAGTAAATAGCTTGTTTAAGCTCAATGAATTAATTCGCTCATATATGTACTAACTAAACGGTGTTATACCACGTCAGCGAAATGTTCGCCTAAACGGGTAACTGAACCAGCTGTTAATTCTTCAACAAATTTAATTTTGTCTTTGCCAAATAAACAAACAACCGTAGAGCCTAGTTTAAAGCGACCCATTTCTTCGCCTTTGTCTAATACAATCGCGTCGTCGCCATCACTCGGGTAAGTCCATTGTTTTAATGTGCCACGTGGAGGAGTAATGTTTCCTTCCCACACTGTTTCAATACTACGAACAATAGTGGCACCAACGAGTACCATGGCCATTGGGCCTATTTCTGTATCAAATACACAAACAACACGTTCGTTACGTGCAAATAAGTTTGGTACATTAGCAGCCGTTAAAGGATTTACTGAGAACGCATCACCAGGAACATAAATCATGTCGGTTAATGTGCCTTTTACTGGCATATGTAATCTATGGTAATCACTAGGTGCTAAGTAGATAGTGGCAAAGTCACCATCTTCAAATTTGTCTGCAATCGCTTGATCGCCACCAACTAATTCTAAAGTAGAATAATAATGATTTTTAGCTTGTACCAAAGTACCGTCTTTAATTGGACCTAATTGGCTTACTGCGCCATCAACTGGGTGAGCCAGTTTGTTTTCATCTTCAATTATTGGACGTACGCCTTGCGCTAATTCGCGGGTAAAAAAGTCATTAAAGGTTTTAAAATGTGCAGGGTCTGAATGTTTAGCTTCATCCATATTAATGTCATAGGCTTTAATAAAGCTTTTAATTAATCCAGTTGTAACAAAACCAAGTTTAGCTCTTGCTAAAAAGCCAACTAATTTAGACACACCGTGTTTTGGTAGCGCGTATTGGAACGCGATTTTAAAGTTATCAAAATTCACTTGTTTACCCTTAAGAATAACGATTTATTCTTGTAGTTATATTTATTCTGTCGCCATTATACCTGAGCTGTTTAATTGAATGAACAATTGTTTGTAACAGCGAATGTCGGCTTTATTAACTTGGTTCTTTTGATTGATGACGTAACGTAATTTCATCAATGGTTTGTAATATGCGTTTATAGCTACTGTATCTTTCCTGTGAAACTTTGCCATCGGCAATGGCTTGCTGTAGTGCGCAGCCGGGATCTTTTTGATGTTTACAGTCTCTAAATTTACACAGAGTTAGATAAGGTCTAAATTCTATAAAGCCATATAAAATTTGCTCTGTCTCTAAATGCCACATGGCAAATTCACGCACACCAGGCGAGTCGATAATAGAACCGCCATTATCAAGTCTATATAACCTTGATGCCGTGGTAGTGTGCACACCAAGTCGACTATTGTCAGACACTTGCTTAGTTAAGATATTCACTTCTGGCAGGATAGAGTTAACCAAAGATGATTTACCCACACCAGATTGACCAACAAATACACTGGTTTTACCAACTAATAAATCTCTGACCGAGGCGATACCTTGTTCTTCAATTGCAGACATAGTTAGAACCTGGTAACCAATGCTTCTATACAGCTCGACCGTTTTCTCAACCGCTTCTTTGTTGGCTTCATCCAACAAGTCAATTTTATTGATAAGAATAATAGGCGTAATATCAAGCTGTTCTACTGCAACTAAATAACGGTCAATAATACTTGGCGCTAAATCTGGCAATAAAGCCGAAACAATAAATATTTGATCTATATTCGCCGCAACGGGTTTAAGGCCGTCGTAAAAATCTGGACGCACAAATACACTTTCTCTTGGTTCAACGGCTTCAATGACGCCGCCAAAATCAGAGTCAGATACTTTGTAAGGACGCCAAATAACTTTGTCGCCACAGACTAACGAGCCAACAGCACGGCGAAGATCACAACGAATAAGTTCACCTTCCGTACTTTCTACATCGGCATGTTGGCCGTAGCGGGTGATCACCTGACCAAAACGTTGCTCACCCAGCATAGAGTCGTCTACTTTATCAGTGGAAGAGCCTTTGTCTTTTGCCTTGGCAATACGTTTACTTTGGTTATCTTTAATTCGTCTTGATTGAGATTTGGTTAATTTCTTTTGTTTTGCCACTTTTGGCCTATGATTTAATTATAAAAACTTGTGAAAGTTAATAAAAAGAATAACAATGGTTTCATATTATACTTAACCATGCGCGATAAAAAGGATTCCGTAAGGCTTATATGTCATTTAGTGAAAATAATCTAATTTGGGTAGATCTGGAAATGACCGGATTGGAACCTCGTACCGATAAAGTACTCGAAATTGCGAGTATCGTAACCGACAGTGATCTTAATATTTTGGCTGAAGGTCCAGAGATCGCGATTTATCAATCAGATGATGTGCTAGATAATATGGATGAGTGGTGCGTTAATCAGCATGGCAAGTCAGGGCTAACCGCTCGCTGTAAAAGCAGCAAAGTGTCAGAGCAAGAAGCGTGTGAGATCACCATTGATTTTTTAAAAGATTATGTGCCAGCAGGAACTTCACCTATGTGTGGTAACAGCATCTGCCAAGACCGCCGTTTTATGCACATACACATGCTGACACTGGAAGACTTTTTCCATTATCGCAATTTAGATGTCAGTACGGTAAAAGAGTTGGCAAAACGCTGGAAACCGGAGCTAGTTTCTAACTACAAGAAAAAAGGCGCACATTTAGCGTTAGACGATATAAGAGAAAGCATTGAAGAACTTAAACGTTACCGTGAACTGTTCTTTAAATTTTAACGGTAAGTCTTAGCGTTAAACGCTAATTAATACATTTGGTATAAATACCGCAGAATAAAACAAACCGCTTACTGAGCGGTTTTTTTGTGTCTGTTATTCGGCTTTACTTATATCTACTTGCTAGAGCCGTTAATTAATTCATCTATGCAATTGATCTTAAATAAGATTAAAATCATATCACTATTTACAAGGTTATTAATTTAGAGCTTTTGCGTTGTGACTTTATGCAGAACTAGCTTTTATAACTAATCCATTTAAGTTTCAGGTGTACCTTTGTTCTCACTTACACGTCGTCATTTAACAATTATTTCAGCTACTGTTATTAGCTTATTGTTGTGTTGGTATATTTATCAAGTAAACGCTTACTCAGCCTATAGCCTTTTAGGTATGTTGGGCGCTTTATTTGCTAATGCGACAGGCGCTGGTGGCGGAGTGATTTTCATTCCTGCTTTTCAGCAGTTAGGTATTACACCCGAGCAATCGGTTGCTACCAGTTTTGCTATTCAATGTTTTGGCATGACAACGGGGACTGTGATGTGGCTCAACCATGCTAAAACATGTCGGGTGGAAGATTGGAGTCTATTACCTAGCCTAAGCTTTTTATGTCTGCCGTTTGCCATTTTAGGTATTTGGACCGTTTATGGACTTGAACTGTCATCACCTGGGTCGGTATCGTATTTGTTTGCCTATTTTTCAATATTTATCGGTGTTGGGCTTTTGTATACTGGTTTTAAAAAGTTGAGATCAGAAAAACAAAAAGCCCCTACGCAAGAAAAAAAGCAGGTGAATTATCAAGATAAAATGGCCTTAGTGGTATTAAGTTATTTGGGTGGCATACTCACAGCTTGGTTGTCGGTAGGCGTTGGTGAAATCATAGCCTTTTACCTTATATTCAGAGGGTATCGAGTGACGTTAGCAATAGCGGTCGCCGTGGTACTTTCTGCCGGCGCAGTCTGGTCTGGGATTGGTTATCATATTTATGAAAATAATATTTATTGGAGTGTTTTGTACTTTGCAGGACCCGGCGCAGTTATTGGTGGGATATTAGCTAAAAAGTTAGCCACTAGCATTCCTGTATTTCAACTTAAAATGTTCTTTGCTTGCTGGGTATTTGTTGCGGGTAGTATTGAATTGCTCGTTAACTAATTCAGCTCTGTCTGCTCTTGGTAAAAGAGCAGAGAAAAAGCAGAGCTGTTAATCTGATTTAAGTATATTTCGTATCTTTGATCTTTTCGTTGCTTTTACACCTTTTAACGACTCCATAGACTCCAGTTCTATTTCAATTGCTCTGGTACTAATGTGTACTTCAAATAGTGACAGAACTAAAGATGCCGTTAGTGACGTTAAACTTAAGCCAAATAGTATGGAGCCAGAAAATGGCATATCAACAAATATAAGAAACATGGCTATAGTGCATAATAAAAAGCTTAACACTCCAGCGCTTTGCATCGCTCTAATTAAAAAAAGTCGGGTGCGTAAATTGGATATCTGACGCTTTACGACTAACTCTAATCCTTCATTATCACGTTTATTCAATCCCCTGATCAGCTGAGCTAACACTAAAAAACGATTGGTGTAAGCAAGTAACAATAAAGAAATTGCAGGAAACAATAAAGCTGGGGTTGTTAGAGTCATGTGATAATAAGCCGTTATCCGTTCGATTTTAAAATCATACAGCTATCGAATATCTAGGTCTATTGTTATAATGCAGATAATTTCAGCCTGATATAACAATTTATCAATAAAGTGAGAAGTCATTTGGCCAATTCATCTAATAAAGCATCACCGAAGAAAAAGACATCTAACAAAAGCTCAGCTCACGAAAAAACCAATAACTTTCAACGTATTCGTGAATTATCAAGAAAGCAGCAAAGCGTTTTATCTTTAGCCTTGTTAGAAAGAATGAAACCAAATTATCAATTATTTGCTCATGTGACAGAATTCCCACAGCCTTATATCTTGGATAATATAGCCAATAGCTTGTGGGAAAAGCTATTAGTTAAAAACGCTAAAGTTAACTTTGCTGTGATGGAAGAGAAAATAGAAGAGTTAACTCCAGACGAGTTAGACTTTGATGTATACGGCGTTTACCCAGCAATTTATTATTGCACAGGATTATTAACCTATCTTAATGGCGAGCAAAGTGAAGAAGAATACGACTCGGTTGCCATCGCTAAAATATCGCAAGGCTGTATTGTGCACCTTATTGAATATCAAGCTGGTGATATTGAATTAGAAAATGAAGTTATCCGTGAGCACGAATTGATGACGGCCGAAATGTCAGTATTGACCGACTTAATTGATTGGTTATCAACCACCAGATTGAAAGATTTGGACTTGAAATCAATTCGCAGTAAAGCATTAGAAATCGTATTTGCTGATGGCGTAACCAATATTGGTATAGAGCTAGAAAGCGAATAAAGAGTAAAGTAAATAAAGCGAATGCTTATAAAAGCTTAGCCAATAAAAAGTTATAAACACAAATAAAAAAAGAGGTGATAATTTCACCTCTTTTTTTTACTGTAATTTTTATGACTAGCTCAGTCGATATCTTTATTCGATATCAAGTGGCTCAGCAGAAAGGATTGTACCTGTGCTGTCAGCATAAATATGATCATCTGGTAAAAACGTAACGCCTGCAAAGTTAATTGCAATATCATCTTCACCAGCGCCTGTATCAGCAGCTGCCACTGGAATTGAGTTTAAGGCTAAGATGCCAATGCTAAACTCTTCAAGGGCGTCAACTTCTCTAACGCTGCCATTACAGATAATACCTTCCCATTTATTCTCAACGGCCATCTCAACGATTTCAGCATTTAATAAACCAGAACGAATTGAACCGCCACCATCAATGACTAACACTTTACCTAAGCCAGATTGGTTTAATACTGTCATGATCAAGCCATTGTCTTCAAAACATTTGATTGTCTGAACTTGACCACCAAATGATGTCACACCACCATAATGTTCAAAAATTGGTGACAGTACGTCAATTTGCTCAGCAAACATATCGCATAATTCTGAGGTGTTGTAATCCATGTGGAGTCCCGTTAATGGCATTGAATAATTCTACAAAGGCAAAGTATATGATCAGAACTCAGCAATACCAGTAATTTCAACAAAGCATGTAAAAATAATTGTAAAGGAAAGCTGGCGGAACGCTTTATTTGGCATGATTAAGCAAGAAGACAAAAAGACGTAACAAAAAAGGAGCCTAAGCTCCTTTTTTAACATTAACTATTTAAACGCTAGTGTCTAGTGACGGAAGTGACGCATTCCAGTAAACACCATAGCAATGCCGTGTTCGTCCGCTGCGGCGATAACTTCTTCATCGCGCATAGAGCCGCCCGGTTGAATGATTGCTTTGATACCAGCAGCTGCGGCTGCATCAATACCATCACGGAACGGGAAGAAGGCATCTGATGCCATAACCGAACCTTCAACCACTAGGTTTTCGTCAGCGGCTTTAATACCTGCGATTTTAGCAGAGTAAACTCGGCTCATTTGGCCGGCACCAACACCCACTGTCATGCTGTCATTGGCATAAACAATCGCGTTTGATTTAACAAACTTAGCGACTTTCCAGCAGAACATTAAGTCTTTCAATTGTGCTGCAGTAGGTTGAATTTTAGAAACCACTTTTAAGTCGGCTTCTGCAACCATACCTTGGTCACGGTCTTGAACTAATAAACCACCGTTAACACGTTTAATGTCTGGCTGAGTTGTTTTAGTTGACCATTGTCCCGTTTCTAACAAACGGACATTTTTCTTAGCTGCCACAATTTGAGCTGCTTCTGCTGAGATAGATGGTGCAATAATAACTTCTACAAATTGACGAGAAACAATGGCTTCTGCCGTGTCTGCGTCTAATTCGCGGTTAAAGGCAATAATGCCGCCAAACGCCGATGTAGGGTCTGTTTTATAAGCGCGGTTATAGGCTTCTAAAATGGTATCGTTTTCTGCAACACCACAAGGGTTTGCATGTTTAACGATAACGCAAGCTGGACGCTCGAATCCTTTAACACATTCCAGTGCTGCATCTGTATCAGCAATGTTGTTATAAGAAAGTGCTTTACCTTGTAATTGTGTTGCTGTTGAAATTGATGCTTCTTCAACTTCACTTTCAACATAAAACGCAGCTTGCTGGTGGCTGTTTTCGCCATAACGCATTTCTAACTTTTTACTAAACTGTAAGTTATAAGTACGTGGGAATTTAGAGTCTTCCACTTCATCAGCATTGTCTGAATAATCTGGAACCATTTTGCCAAAGTAATTGGCGATCATACCGTCGTATTGCGCAGTATGCTCATAAGCTGCGATAGCTAAATCGAAACGAGTTTCAAATTTAGTTGCGCCCTTGTTTTCGTTTAATTCATTAATTATACGGTCGTAATCTTTGGCATTAACCACAATAGTGACATCTTTATGGTTTTTTGCTGCTGCGCGAACCATAGTTGGTCCACCAATATCAATGTTTTCAACGGCATCTTCCATTGTGCAATCTGGATTAGCAACCGTGCTAGCAAACGGATATAAGTTAACCACAACCATGTCGATTGCTTCAATATCATTTGCGGCCATTACAGCGTCATCAATACCACGACGAGCTAGAATGCCGCCATGAATTTTAGGGTGAAGTGTTTTAACACGCCCATCCATCATTTCTGGAAAACCAGTGTGGTCCGAAACTTCAATTGCGTTTACGCCATTTTCAGTAAGTAATTTGAACGTGCCACCGGTTGATAAAATCTCAACACCGTGTGAGGTGAGTGTACGAGCAAACTCTACTATACCAGTTTTGTCTGACACGCTAATAAGTGCGCGGCGAACAGGTCGTAATGTATCCATTGATTGTAGTTACCTTAGATTATTTAAAAAAATGATTAAAATCTGTAAAGCTAAAAACAAAAAAGCACCCAAGGGTGCTTTTCTGCGGTCATCCCGCGAGGGGATTAGTTCATGCCGTAGCGTTTTAACTTTTTACGTAAAGTACCACGGTTAATTCCTAACATATTCGCTGCGCGTGTTTGGTTGCCGCGAGTATATGTCATGATTTCTTCTAAAAGTGGTTTTTCTAATTCAGACAATACTAAGTCATATACGTCTGTAGAATCTTGACCATTTAACGTTTGTAAGTAATTACGAACTGCTTTTTTAACTTCGTTGCGTAACGGCTGAGGTTTGTCAGCTGTTTGGATGTGCGCATTCGTAATGAACGGAGTTGGAACGTTTTGATCAAACATGTTATTTCTTCTCTATCGGATAAAGTTAAGACTAAAATCTGGCGCGAACCTAAGTCGTTGCCAAATGTATTTTTTAAATATTTTCGAAAAATGCGTTTAAGTCATCAAATTGCTGTTGGCAATCTTCAATTGCATTAAACCTTTTTCTAAATGACCTGTCCTTGTCTTGATCTGCTAAGTACCAACCAACATGCTTTCTAGCAATTCGTGGACCTAACACATCACCATACAACTGGTGCAAATTACTAACGTGCTCCAATAATATGCTACGAACCTCTTCCTTCTCTGGTGGCGCCAGAATATGACCGGTTCGCAAATAGTGATCAATCTCTCGGAATATCCAAGGACGACCTTGCGCGGCACGACCGATCATAAGACCGTCGGCATTGGTATACGCTAATACCTGTTCTGCTTGTTCTGGTGACGTAATGTCGCCATTAGCAATAACAGGGATTTGTACATTTTCCTTTATCTCTTTAATGGTGTTGTACTCTGCCTGACCTTTGTACATACAAGCTTTTGTTCGCCCGTGTATAGCCAAACATTGAATGCCATTGCGCTGAGCAATTCTGGCTATTTCAACACCATTACGATTATCGGTATCCCATCCGGTTCTCGTTTTTAAGGTAACAGGCACTTTTACTGCTTTTACTACCGCCTTAATGATGTCTTCCACCAATTGAGGGTGTTGCATAAGCGCAGAGCCTGCTAACTTCTTATTTACTTTTTTTGCTGGGCAGCCCATGTTGATATCAATGATCTGCGCCCCATTTTTTTCATTAAATGCGGCAGCTTCAGCCATTAAGTCTGGATCTGCACCTGCTATCTGAACCGAGCGAATACCAGTTTCACCCAGGTGGTTCATTCTGTTCATGGACTTGTCGGTTTTCCAAACATCTGGATTTGACGACAACATTTCAGAGACTGCTAATCCAGCACCTAGTCGACGACATAATTGTCGAAAAGGCCTGTCCGTTACTCCAGCCATAGGCGCAACAATTAAATTGTTGTCGAGAGTGTAAGGACCAATTTGCATTAACTTTCTACCACCGCTTGTTATTTCAAAATTACATTACTGATTAAACACTGCTCATTAATCTAATTTAGAGCTATCAAGCCTCTAGTTTGAACCGCTGACGATTTCAGTTTTAACTGGAAACGCACAACACCGTCTCTGTCCAAAAAAAGGGCGGCAAGTTTACTGCTTTTTCAACAAAAATCAAAGGTTGTTTTTTAAACAATATTTGTTTTTTTTATGGTCTTTAGTATTGACATTTTAAATTAGATACAAAATCAGTGAATTATTAACAAATATGCGACTAATATGGCTTTGCGAACGATTTAGTCTTGAATTCTAGTTAAAAATGAGTTTAGCGGAACAGAAAAATATATTTATAAAAAAACCTCAATTAGGTGACTAATTGAGGTTCCATAAGTATGAATTTTAATGTATGTAAATTTAAGTTGAGCGTTTTTATGTAAGCGCTTTCGTAAATCGGTTTCTGAGAAAGCCTACCTTCAACTTAATTATGTTTATTTAGAAACTGATTTGCCTGACTTATTTAATGGCACCATCCAATCTAACCCACTCATCTTGTTGAGTGGCTGGATTCATATTAGCTAAGTCTTTATAGGCATTTAACACATCATCGCCTTGTTCGGCTAAAATGCCAGATAAGGCTAATTCAGTTCCAGTATGGCCGTAACCACAAATCACTTCTTTTAATTCTTTTAAAGGACCGGCAAGGATATTCGCCAAGATCACGTCGGTTTCAAAAACAGGCGCATCTTCTGGTAAATACCATTCAATCTTATCTGCTACATTATTACGCTCGGCATTTTCTTGGCTGGCGGTAATCGCTTTTGGATCTATGTCGATACCAATTGCGCGTTTAGCACCAAGTTTCAGTGCCGCAATTGCTAATATGCCACTGCCACAACCAAAGTCTAAAACGGTTTTACCAGTTAAATCCATTTGCTCTAACCAAAGCATACAAAGTGCCGTGGTTGCGTGTGTGCCAGTACCAAACGCCAAACCTGGGTCGAGTACTACGTTACAGGCTTCTGGATCTGGAATAGGTAACCAACTTGGGCAAACCCATAAACGTTCGCCAAATTGAATTGGGTGGAAGTTTTCCATCCATTCACGTTCCCAGTCTTTATCTTCAACTTGTTCAATTTTACAGTTAAATTGGCCTTGAAACATGTCCTGGTCTTTTAATATGTCCACTATATGTTGCATTTCAGTAGCTGCATCAAACAAGCCCACTACTGTAGAGGTTTGCCAATATTTAATATCGCCAGGGAATAACTCAAATATCGCTTCATCTTTATCATTGGCGGTAAAGGTAACGGATTGGCTACCCACTTCGACTAACAAGTCACTAATGTCTTCTACATATTCCGAATTAACCGCGAAACGAATTTGAACCCAAGCCACACAACACTCCCACAAGACCGTTTAAATCTTAATAAAATCAAATAATGGCAAATTCTAACTCATCCAATAGCAATCTTCTAACAATAAGCAGATAAAGCGCTGTTTATAATGGTGAGTATTCGCTAAACTTTCGTTAATTACACTCTTCATCATTTATAAATATACAGGCAGCACTCATGCTCAGTTATCGTCACGGTTTTCATGCCGGCAATCATGCCGACGTTCTTAAACATTTAATCTATCAATATGTATTGTCTTATATGTCTCAAAAAGACAAAGGATTTAGCATTGTCGATACGCACGCCGGAGCCGGTGGGTATAAATTGTCGGATGACTTTGCGGCTAAAAATAAAGAGTACGAAACCGGTATTAACAAGTTATGGAATGCGCCAACGGACAAAATGCCAGAGTCGGTTAAAAACTATGTTGATGCGGTTAAACGTTTTAATACAGAAAGTGAATGTTCAGAATTAGAAGTGTATCCAGGTTCTCCTTGGTTTGCTTTGGATGCGATTCCACTTGAAGGTAAAACCTTTTTCCACGAATTACACCCAGCTGACTTTGAATTATTAAGACAATTTGTCAGAACTAATCGTTATCGTAAAGCTATAAAAGGTGACGGATTTAGTGAAAGTGTTGGTTTGTTACCACCACCAAGTAAACGCGGCGTTGTGATCATCGACCCACCTTATGAGATGAAAGACGATTATTATCGCGTGGTAGAATACATAGAAACTATGTATAAGCGTTTCGCTGGTGGTGTCTACATGATCTGGTATCCAGTTGTTGACCGTTACCGCATTAACCAAATGGAACACGACTTAATAAAAAGTGGTGTTAAAAACATTCAATTGTTTGAACTTAATGTCAGTGAAGATACCGAAGAACACGGCATGACAGGTTCAGGCATGATAGTAATTAATCCGCCTTGGACATTAAAAGCTGAGATGGAAACTGTGTTACCTTATTTAGTGTCTACTTTAACCAATAACCAAGGTGACTTTAGAATAGAGCAGCTAGTCTCTGAATAAAGGCTTATGAATATAAGCTCGTGGGTAAGAGCTGCTAAATAAAATCGCAAAATAACAAAGCGACTATTAACTATTAATGGAGGTTTAACTCCATTGCTCTAACAGCTCCAGTGTTTAAACTGGAGCTAACATGACTCATTATAAAAAGCTCAAATATCAAAAAGGGATCAAACATGAATGTTGTTAGCAAGATTAAAAAAAATATAAAAGTGGCTTCAATTTCTAGTGCCGTTTTATTGGGGACCGTAACTTTATTATCAGCGTGTAGTGCTGGTAATGACGCAGCTTCAGCTATCGATACTGTGTTAGCCGATAAAGCTCGTGGCGAAAGTGCAGTACGTGATCAATATCGTCACCCAAAACAAACACTAGAGTTTTTTGGTTTAACACCAGAAACGTCAGTGGTTGAGATTTGGCCTGGCGGCGGTTGGTACACAAAAGTCATTAACCCTGCGGTAAAAGAAAAGGGTAAATACATTGCAGCTCATTTTCCTACCTTTGAAGGTGGTTCTGCATTTTATGAACGTAGCTTTAACAGCTTTAAAGAAAAAGTAGCGACAGACCCTTTATATCAAGGTGCTGAGATTTCGCAATTTCACCCAACTAAATTATTAGACTTTGCACCTGAAAACAGTGTCGATATGGTACTGACGTTCCGTAACGTTCATAACTGGTATATCGGCGGTGAAGACGCGGCTGTAGAAAGTGCATTTGCTGGCTTTTATAAAGCTCTTAAAAAAGGTGGCGTGTTAGGTGTGGTTGAACACCGTATGCCAGAAAGTTTGGATCAAGTAGAGAACAAACGCTCAGGTTATATGAAGCAATCTTATGTTATTGCTGCAGCTGAAAAAGCCGGTTTTAAATTGGTGGCTACAAGTGAAATCAATGCAAATGCAAAAGACACAGCTCAACATCCAAAAGGTGTTTGGACATTACCACCAAGCCTACGTTTGGGTGATGAAGATAAAGCTAAATATGTAGCTATCGGTGAAAGTGACCGTATGACGTTGAAATTCGTAAAGTAAGAAACGTAAAGTAAAAAGCTTGAAATAAGCTCATGTCATATTTTCTCTTAGGTTAGTTGATAAACCTAAGGTTAATAGATAATTAAAAACGGTAAGCCACAGAGATGTCGCTTACCGTTTTTTATTGCCATAAAATCGTCAATCCTAGGCGCAGCATCACTTTAATAAATAATATAGTGTTTACTTGTTTGAGAATGAGCCACTAAATGTTAATTTGTCGGTCTGCTTTATATATGCATTTTTATACAAGCATTTTTATATTGGATATGAAAAACTGTCGACGTATTTATCCATCAAAGCGTACTAACTTTGTAGCCAGTTTTATCAGTAAGCGGTTATTAGCTGCAAGTTAATATCGTGAGCTACGTAGTAACAATCAATAAAGGCGTGAACCGTATGAGTTTAGAGTTGAATAACAAATTAAGGAAGCAAATTAAGCTTCGTTATAGTCTGGCACTTTCGCTCATCGCTATATTGATCTCCACGTCATTTTTTATCATATCGTCTGTATTAAAAAGTCAAAGCGATGATGCTGCAATTATTAATATTGCGGGTATGCAGAGAATGTTATCGCAAAAAATAAGCTTACACGCCAATCAAATTATTGGGGCCGCTCGCCTAAGCGACTCAAGTGTGTCGTCGACCTCACAAATTAAAAAGTTACAAGCCGCCGTTAACAAGTTTGAAGCTAATCAACAAACATTAGAGGAATTGCTCGCAGGGCAGAACCCAAGTGGCTTAATTCCGGTTAAGGTTGATGACATTTTATATTCAGCACCAATTTTACTTAAATCCAGAATTATCAATTATATATCTGCCGCGCAAAATCTAATTATCCAAGCCGAAAGTAACGCAACTCAGCCGTTATCGTGGAATTATAATGACGATAAGACGGATTTATTATTGGAAGACTTAAATAATGTCGTGCTGGAATTAGAACTAGGAGCGGAGTTACGAGTAGATAATATGTCGAATATTGAGACTATGCTCTTTATCGCGACGTTATTTATTTTACTACTGGAATTGTTCTTTATATTCAAACCGCTTGAACGCCAAATTATGCGTAATGTTGAAGACTTAGAACACGCCAAAGATGCTGCAGAACAGGCTAATATTGCCAAGTCTGAGTTTTTAGCCAACATGAGCCACGAACTAAGAACACCTTTAAATGGCATTATGGGCATGCAGGAGTTGGCAAGAAGTGAAACCGACTCTGTTAAGCGCGATAGCTTTTTGCTGCAAGCCGTTACATCGTCAAAACATTTGTTGAAACTGATCAATGAAGTGTTAGATCTTGCTAAAATTGAAGCTAAAAAAATGTACTTGGAACAAGACGACTTTTCACCAAACCAAGTATTAGAACAATGCTTAGCCCCTTTTATCGTGCTTTGTCAGCGTAAGTCCATCCAGTTAAATATTGTGAATCCAAAAGAGTTTCCTGCTTACCTAAAAGGCGACTCAACTCGCTTAACACAAGTCATCAATAATCTATTGTCCAACGCCCTTAAATTCACCGAGCAAGGTGAGATTGATGTCAATATTCAACTAGAAGAAACGGCGGACGGCAAAGTAAAACTGCTTTTTTCTATTACCGACTCAGGTATTGGCATTGCTCCAAATCAGTTGGATAATATTTTTAATAAATTTACCCAAGCAGACAGTTCCACTACGCGAAAATTTGGAGGAACCGGTTTAGGCCTTAACATCACTCGCGATTTAGTTGAAATGATGCAAGGTGAAATTAACGTAGAAAGCGAAGTTGGCAAAGGCTCACACTTCCATTTTTTTGTCGTACTAGAAAAGTCTGACACAAAATCAGACGTTATAGCAGAACAGGAAGTTAATACACAGGGAGTTAATATTCAGGCTATTGATCCACAGAATAACGACAGCTTAATTGTGGTTGTCGACGATCTAGAAAATAGCCGAATTTATTTACAATCTTTGGTTAATAAAATGGGTCTGCGCTGCCTTACATTTGACTCAGCCGCAGCATTTCAAAAAGAGCAAGCCAATATAGGGCCAGTTGCTGTATTAGTTGTGGATTATCAAATGCCGAATGTCGACGGCATAATGTTAATTGAGCAACATAAAGCCCAAGATACCAACTGCAAATATATGGTTGTTACCGCAGCACCAGAAGCTATTTCATTGTCAGATAGACAAACGCTTGGCCAGGTGCCAATTTTAGAAAAACCAATTACGCCTGAAATATTCAACAAGAAGCTTAATTTATTATTGTGCGAAAACAAACATAGCAAAAACAACCAGTTTACTAATGTTGCAGAATTAAAAATATTATTGGCAGAAGACAATACAATAAATGCACAAATTGCTATTAACATGTTGGAGCGAATTGGTCACAAGGTTGAGTGGGTTGTTAATGGCTCTGAAGCCGTTGAGAAAGTATGCTCTCAGCAAGAGGGCGGTAAACAACAGAGCAGTCAATTCGACTTAGTGTTAATGGACGTTAACATGCCAGAAATGGACGGCTTAGAAGCCACACGGATCATAAGAGAACGTTTTAAAGGTAGTTTGCCTATCGTAGCGTTAACGGCAAATGCGTACGCTTCAGATATTAACGAGTCGTTAAATGCCGGTATGGATGCTCATATTACCAAGCCGATTAAAATGGACGAACTGTTAAAACTGGTGTCACAAATTCAGCATGGCGATAAGTTGGACTCAAGGGCCGCAGATTAAAGTGCGGTTTTTAAATCAAGTGGCTGGCTGTTAAACAAGAAAAGTAAAAGGGACTGACTCAAGCCAGTCCTTTTTTACCATTTATGCTTTTATGAAAAAAGCGCTTTGACTACAGATTTTATTGCCGTTTTTATTTATTTTAACGCTTGTTTTAAAGCGGCTAAACACAACAACACGTTTTCATTTTTTGCGCTGTATCCCATCAAACCAATGCGCCATGCTTTACCAGCAAAGGCACCAAGGCCTGCGCCAATTTCCAAGTTAAACTCATTTAATAAATAGCTTCTAACGTTAACGTCATCAATGCCTTCAGGAATATACACTGCGTTTAATTGTGGCAAACGCTCTGACTCAGGAACAATAAACTTAATGCCCAATTCAGCTAACCCCGTTGCCAGTGCTTTATGTTGGTCGGCGTGACGTTTCCATGCGTTTTCTAATCCTTCGTTATAAAGGTTTAATAAAGACTCATGCAAGGCATATAAAGAATTAACCGGCGCTGTGTGATGATAGCTACGTTTACCACCGGCATTGTCAGCCCAGTAATCCATTACCAAGGTTTGGTCTAAAAACCAGCTTTGCACTTTAGTGGTTCTAGCCT
This sequence comes from Psychrosphaera saromensis, assembly GCF_002954545.1. Lineage (GTDB taxonomy): Bacteria > Pseudomonadota > Gammaproteobacteria > Enterobacterales > Alteromonadaceae > Psychrosphaera > Psychrosphaera saromensis. The sequence continues at coordinate 1,099,521 of NZ_MSCH01000003.1, forward strand.
TAATTTTTTCAACCGCAGCAGGACTAAAACTAACAGGTGAAAGTCCAGGCACACAAGATAAGCATTTTTGGCTACCAGAATAAATCGCATCAATTTGCCAATCATCAACGCGTAATTCAACACCGCCTAGAGACGTTACTGCATCAACAATAGTTAAACAATCGTGTTGTTTGGCAATAGCACATAAGGTTTTAGCATCAGACAGAGCGCCCGTTGAGGTCTCTGCATGCACAAAAGCAACAAACTTAGCTTCAGGATGTGCTTTTAAACAAGCGTCAAGTTGAGCAGGGTCAACAGCGCGTCCCCATTCACCATCAACTACAACTGCAGTCGCGCCTAAACGCTCAACATTTTCTTTCATTCGGTTACCAAAAACACCGTTTATACAAACGATTACGGTCTCGCCAGGTTCAACCAAATTAACAAAACAGGTTTCCATACCAGCAGAACCAGGCGCAGAGACCGCCATAGTAATATCGTTCTTAGTTTGAAAAGCATATTGTAATAACGTCTTTAACTCATCCATCATGCCAATAAATAGAGGATCCAAATGGCCTATGGTTGGTTTAGATAAAGCCGCTAATACTTGTGGTGAAATATCTGAAGGTCCAGGGCCCATTAAGGTGCGACGTGGCGGATTGAAAGAAGTAATAGTCATAGAAATCTCTTTTTATTAGAACGTTTTTAATTAAACGTGATGGCTTGCAGCATAACAAGAAAAAACAATACGGAGAATAACAACTTGTTATGTTTACTATCACGTCAGACTATAAAGGTAGGTAAAGTAAAACGGCTGTGCTGGTAATAAATATAAATCACCCCTTTATTTTAATGGATATACAGGTATCCATTAATGTGTTTTTAATGCTAAAATAGATACCATTATGTCTTTATTGGTTTAACTATGAATAGATTGTCTTTATTTTCAGCGGCGGATCTGCAAACGTCTATGAAAGAATGGTTGATAAGCCAAAGAAAAAATCAGAAGTTATCCAGAGACCGACTAGCAGAAATAAGTACAGTTCCGTCATCAACCATCAAAAAGTTTGAAACAACAGGTCAAATCTCGTTTAGGCAATTTTTATTGTTATGGCAAAGTGTTGATGATTTACAACGATTACAATCATTAACAGAAATATCATCTATTAAAACCGATAAACCAATGTCAATTGAAGAGGTACTTAAAGGATGAATTATCTACAGGTAAAAAAATTAGACGTTAAACGTAAATTGTCAGATGGAACCTCCGTTTTTGTTGGTGAGTTAGCGCAGAATAAACAAGGCGTATATTTTCAATATGACGATAATTATTTAGCAAAATTTAATAACCTTTCCCCATTTAATCTTAACGCTGACACATCACTTCAAATAGCTCCTGCTACACCTCATAACGGTTTGCATGGCGCGTTTTCTGATTCCCTACCGGATGGCTGGGGATTGTTGCTAATGGATCGGATATTTAGACAAGCAGATATTTTACCATCACAAATAACCGCAATGGATAGACTCTCGTTTGTCGGCAACGGCGCAATGGGGGCATTATCTTTTTCACCGACTAGCGAATTAAAACAACAAAGTGACATTAGCCAAATTTCAATTGCAGAGTTAGGCATGCAAGCCCAAGCTATTTTTGATGGGCAAACCTCAGATGTGTTACAAGCATTGGTTAATGCTGGAAGCTCTGGTGGCGCAAGACCTAAAGCCCAATTGTACTTAAACGATAACGACAATAATTATTGCAGTACAAGCTCAAGTCAAAACAACCAAGCGTATTTAGTTAAATTTACCTCTTCACAGCTTTCATTGGGGCATGAAGAAGGAATATGTGAAGCTGCGTATTTAAGTTTGGCAAAGACCGCTGGCATTGACGTTCCAGAATGGAAGTTATTGGATGCGCCAGAAAAGTCAGGCGCTGAAAAATGGTTAGCGGTAAAACGCTTCGACACCATTAAAAATAAAAGCTCGGGAAAAAATACCGCGGAAAACAATGTTGCAACCGAAGGGCGACTGCATTTACACAGTGCATGCGGGTTGTTGGATGCAGATTTTAGAATGCCAAGTTTAGATTACGAAGACTTAATAAAAGCCAGCAGTTTATTATGTAAGAGTCCTGCGGCAGGACAAGCGATGTTTCGTCGTATGATATTTAACTTGTTTGGGTTAAATCAAGATGATCACAGTAAGAACTGGGCGTTTTTACAAGATGATATTGGCAAATGGCAGTTAGCTCCATTTTACGACATTACCTACAGCCCAACACCATTTAATGAACATTCAACGGCGTTCTCAGGATTTGGCAAAACACCGAGTTTACAGGTTATGAAAAAACTAGCAGCGCACGCTAATTTTTCTAATTGGAAAGAAGCCCAGCAGGTTATTCAAGAAGTTGTAGATGCTATAAATAACTTTGCTAATGTTGCAAAAACCCTAAATGTAAAAACAGATACTATTAAATTAATAAGCAAACAATTGGATAATGTTTATAACGAAAATAAAATATTATTAACGGTTTAATAACCCCTAGATTCGCATAACAATACCTATAAACTCGACAATGCCTTTTCAGCCATCTGTTTTATATAAGCATTTACTTTCCAACTTTTTGGGTTCCAGCCTAATAAAAACCGATAAAAATCCGCCCATGCTACAGGATATAACTCTTGGTACTCTTTGCTTAATTCTACAAAATCTATACTGGAATGCTCATCATGGGGAGTATGAGTTACAGCATCAGCTAATGCTTGTTTTAATGCGTTTAAATAAAATGGCAGGATAAGCTCTCCAAACTCTTCAAGACCAGACTGGTCAAGCGCACTACCCGCTAAATAGGCTAAATCAACAACTCCAACACCACGGCCTACATATTGAAAATCCACTGCTGCAACTGAGTTGCCATCAGAATGAAAACATAAGTTTTCAAACTTAGCGTCGCCATGTATTAAGGTTTGGTACTTAGCCTCTTTTAAACGTTTATCCAGCCGTGTTGCCTGTTGTTTTAAATTTGATTCTGGCATCGCAAGCAATTCATCTTGGCGTGTATTTAAGTGCCAATAACCACCTTGTGACCACAAATTATCAGCCTTAGTAAACATGAATTTACTATGAAAGTTGGCCAGCCAAGTTATGGCTGTTTTAAGTTTTTGCCAATCGTTCTTATCTGCGCTTATGTTAAAACCACTGGCATGTAAGTCTTCCATCACCAGTAAGTAACCATCTTCTAATTCTATGATTTCATATAAGGTCGGGACTTTGCAGTTTTGTGCAGCATTTTGTTGATTGTGGCTTTGGCTACAACCGTGGTTACAGTTTTGATTAAACGCTTTATTACAGAAGCTGGCATATTCACGATAAAAGTGAGTTTCTACCTGGTAAGATTTGATTTTTCGCTGGTGGCTTTTGTCACCACTCCAACCTCTAGGGTGTTCAGTAAGCGGCGCTGAAGTTTGAATATGTTTAACAATATAACTCTGTTTTTTGTTTTTACTATAACAACGCACAATACTGCCATAACCGCTCCAAAGCTCCTGTAATTGCTCAACAAATTCAAGAGACTGATCTTGTAATGTGTCTTGTAATACTTGTTGTAATTGAGGCAACAAATCAAAAGACGTCGGCATGGTGATGATCTTCTTTATATTCAGGTTTAAGTGGCGGGCTTTAAATGCGGCAAATGGTATTTAGTTAAGAATGGATAAAGTTAAAGGGCGTTTAAAACCCTTCAACTTTACTTTTAACCAAAAAGATTGCTAATCACGAACAATGATTTCGCCGTTTTTACCTGCAATACTGCCACCGCTAACGGCTTTTATTTCTTGCGCGTTAAGCTCACGTACTTTACTGTCTTGAGATTTAGTATTTTTTTTTGCTTTGTTTTTAATATTCATAATGTATTCCTTTTTTATGCTTGAGTTATAAAATAATTTACATTTATGTGTCGGTTGCGAATTAACACTTCAGTTATACTGAAATATATTAAATAAGCCACGGCTAACACAGCTTTTATCTAAACCAATAACCATTCGTAAATAGTTTACTCTTGAACAATAATCGTACCAGTTTTACCAGTAATATCTCTTACATCAAAATGTGGAGCAAGCTCTTCATAAGTTGCATCAGCTACAGATTTATCACCGCTATATTTTACAATATCTAATGTGAAAGTATCGGTGCCCGATTGACTCGCTGTTTTTACAACTGTTTGGCTATTAGGTACCCATTCCCACTCTGAGTCATTCCACTTAAAAAAGACAAATGTGTTCGGTGTACTAATAGCGCTAGCTAAAGTCTCATCCACAATAAAATGAAGTTCAGCCCCTGGTTCTACATCTGTTCCTAGAGTAATAAACACTACTTCTTTTGGCGTGCCCTTTACTGTCATTAATACATCTCTCATCATGCTTCCTTTGTTTTGTTTAATTAAATTAAAGTTAAATCGGACTTTTACTTTAATCAGGATTGATTGTTTAAGCAAATATATTACATAACATACTGAATTATAATATCTTTAGATTGAGTTTTTAGTTAATGCACTAACTAATAGAAAACGGGATAAAGCCCTCGAGTAAATTCGTATTATTGTAACAACCAGTAGTGCTGTGGAGTGTTAAACGTTATACTTTTTCTTTTCTTTTCTTTTCTTTTCTTTTCTTTTCAAAGTCAAAGGACAAGGACAAGGACAAGGACAAGGACAAACACAAAGACAAATAGACAGCAGACTAACGTTTATCTTATGACGGTAATTAATAAATTATCAGTTTGATAGTTTGTTCGTATTTTTAACACATAGCCGCTTTATTTATATAGGAGTTATTATGGCCACAGATGACAGTCATTTAGAAGATACACTTCCTATTGATGAAGGGGGTGGTGTTAGTACTAGCGCTAGTTCAGGTACAGCATTTGCAGAACACAACCTTAATGGCTTTCCCATTAAGGTTAATAGTCGATTTACTTACGTAAAACGTCTTGGTCGAGGTGGTAGTGCTTTGGTTTACCAAGCATTTGATAATGTGCTTGAACGCCATGTAGCTCTAAAGTTTTTATTAAATCCCCAACAGAAAAACCAAGCAAGATTAGTAGCTGAAGCTCGCTCACAAGCTAATGTAGAACACTCTAATATTTGCCCTATTTATGAAGTTATTGAAACAGGCAATAGTGTCTACCTAGTTATGCAATTTATTGAGGGGGAAAGCTTACAAGCTTTGTCGCCAACATTAAGCCTGGAACAAATATTACTGCTATTAAAAAAGACAGCCCTTGGACTGCATACCGCCCACATGCAGGGCATGATCCATCGTGACTTTAAACCCGCCAATGTAATGGTCAATCTTGCATCTGGTGATATGGATGCCAAAATTGTTGATTTTGGCTTGGCAGCTCAAGATATCAGTCAAGATAATAAAACATCTAAACTTGCAGGTACAACCGGGTTTATCTCACCGGAACAATATAAAGATGATTTTACAAAAATAGATCGCAGCAGTGACATTTATTCACTTGGCGCCAGTCTTTTATACTGTTTAACTGGCAAGCTCCTAGTCATTGGTAAAAGTAATACGGTTGAAAACACTGCAGAAAGCTCTACATCAGACAGCTATACCTTAAAAAGCGATACCTTAAAAAGTCAAACCTCAAATAGCAAAGCCCCAGCCAGTAAAGAGCTATCTATTAACCAGCCGCCTATTAACGAGTTATTAGCCAATACCTCGTTGCCTAAAGACGTACAAATTATTATTGCCAAAAGCATGGCGGCGGAACCTCAAAACCGTTATCAATCAGCATTGGAAATGGCGGATGACATTAGTCGTTATTTAGCAGGTGAACCAATTAAAGCCAGATCCAGCAAAAGTTATTGGTTAGGCCGAAAGTTAATAAAGCATAAATGGTTAGCGGGGGCAGCGTTTATCGCTATTGTTGGTACCTCTGGTATGTACATTAACCAGCTTCATCAGCAGAAAAACCAAGAGCAGCAACAAAGAGTGAGGGAGCAAGGCTTGTTGCAAATTAATAATAAGATTAATGATCTGGAATATCAGGCGCAACTTACTTATATGTTACCAAGGCATAACATTGAAGCCCAACAGCAAAAATGGTTAGCAGATGCTAAGCAACTAGAGCAGGAGTTGCCCGATATTAATCCAATACTGTTAGGTGCAACACATTACGGTATAGGACGTATTTACCAAGTTTTAGGGGATACGTTAAAGGCGACTGAACACTTAGAGCAAGCACATCAATTAGAAAAAATTGACGACACCGCTTTTTATTTGGCTCTTGCCTACAGTGAATTGTACCAACAGAAACTTACTGTACTTCGAAATATCGCTAGTAAAAATGTTAGAGAATCTAGAATTGCGCAACTAGATGAAAAATACAAAACACCTGTAATAGCACTATTAAACGAACATATAGAATCAGCCCCTTATCGTTCTTATGCCAATGCTTTGTTGACCTACTATCAAGGTGATTGGGATAGCGCTATGGATATTTTAAATAAAGGTGAAGATTTACCTGTTTGGTATTATGCGGATGACGTTTTAAAAGGCGATATATTATTAGCGCAAGCAAATGCATTAAATAATGCTGGGAGCATTATTTATTTAATAGAGCCTTTAATAAAGCAAGCATCAAGCTACTACCAAAATGCTAACATAATAGCACGTAGTGAACCATCACTTGTACTTAAACAAATATCAGCAATAAACTTAGAGTTTGCCATGTTTAACCAAGCTGGTAAGGCAGCTGAAAGTCATTTGATAGATAAAGCTCAACAATTAAGAAGTGAAGTGTTAGAGATCACTAAAGTAGATGGTGACGTTTATCATACCTTTGGATTACTTTATTTTAACTACGCATTCAATCTACATTATAACAATGGTAAGCCTGAAAAATGGTTGGAGTTGGCTGAATCAGAGTTTACCAATGCCAATAACTACACCACTAAAATGGGTGATATCTGGTTGTCATTTGCGCGTTTATATTCAAATAAAATTAAATTACAAACAGAACTTAATATAGATAATAGCGACACCATAAAAAAAGCAATTAATGCGTTAAATAAAGTGTCAGACACAGCAAAAGATTATTATTATTTTAATCAGTTAGGCACATTAAATCGCTATAGAGCATTAGACGTTAGGGATGAAGGTGGTGATGATAAAACCTTATTTGAAGCTTCAATTTTTAACTACCTTGAAGCAAATGCACGATTTCCTGAGCGTATTGGCAGTTTGATAAATGCGGCATCAGTAATTATCGATATGTCAGAAAGTGACGGCCTTAATGATAGGTATCTTGCGTTAAAAAAAGCAGAGTCAATATTGATTAAGGTTTTAAAAAAAGAAACTGATCATTTTGTTGCTAATTATTATCTTGCAGTTACACAATTTAATTTATTGCATTTATCACTTTATCAAGGATTAGCAGTACAAGGATTGGATATAGGTGACGCTTTTAACAAAGCGTCTGAGCAAATGGCGCGGACTAAATTAATCAATAGTACTTTGCCTTATGTTTTAGACTTGGAACAAAGGCTGAAACAATTAGAATATGAATTAGTGTTCCAAAAAACAAAACAATGGAATAATGACTTTGATAAGCTTATTGCAGCAAGAACGAAGCTAGCAAAAACGTTTGCACAAAATACTATAGTGACCAGTAACTTTGTGGGAGTACTTTGCGGCATAACGGGTATTCGTGTTCAATTAGGTTTACCTGCTGAAGCTTATATTGATAAGCTAGAACAAGCACTTAACGAGTATCCTGAATTTGAAAATGTGGAAGCGTATCGGGCGTTAAGCAAATTATTCCGCAATTGGAATACACCAAGCGTAGGTAAGCTTAATCTAATAAATGACTTTAAGCTAAGAGAAAAACGTACCCCACCACATGATTGGGCGTTAGCTATGGTGTTAATAGCAACAGCGAGTACGAAACAGGATATAGAGGAAGCAACCGAATTATTAAATAGCAATAAAGGTATGCTTCCAGCCTATCGAAAACTGATTTTGGAATGGGCCAACAAAAAAGTATTTTAATAAAGTTAAACAAAAGACTGTATTAATAATATAATCAAGAATAAGATAATACTTGTTTAAATAACGACCAACTAAAAGGGGTACCCAATGGCATATATTAAAAGTTTTGACAAAGGCATTATTCATTTAAAACAAAGCCATTTATTTGGTCGTTTACAAAATGTTGTAGATACCTACTTGCAAGACAGCGCCGTGTCTCGTTTACATTTTTTATTAGAATATACCGCGCCAAACTGGTACTTAGTCGATTACAGCAGTAATGGAACTTGGGTAAACGGCGTGCGTATTACTAAAGGTGTACAAACATTAGTTAAACAAGATGACGTTGTTGTTATTGGTGGCAAGTTTGGTACTGAGTTTCAATTTGTAGATGCTGGTGAACCGGTAGATATACTTTGCAGACGCAACAGCCCTGACAGCCCAATTATTGAAACCTTACAATTGCAATCGACAAACCATTTACCAAATCAACAACACTGTGAGGTGAGTATAACCAGAGATAATGACAACTGGGTGTTAGAACATGAACACCAACAACGCAGCTTACATGACGGCGACTGGCTCACCATAGAAAAGCAAAAGTGGCAGCTGGTACTAACGGATGCACCAAATTCCACAATGAAAGTTCAAGACAACGAACTTCAGTTATCTGAAATACAGTTACAATTACATACCAGCCTAGATGAAGAAACGACCAGTGCTAAAATGGTCAGTCACATGGGTGAAGTTAATTTACAAACACGTAGTCATCATTATTTACTCTTGTTACTTGCAAGACAAAGAATTGCAGATGCCAATAATCATATTGACGCTACAGAGTGTGGTTGGGTTTATATGGATCACTTAACAGAAATGCTAGGTATACCAGAAACCTTAATTAATATTCAGATTTACCGAGCTAGAAAACAATTAGAAACCGCGTTAAATGGTGACATTGACGGCAAAGAACTAATAGAACGACGCTCAGGGAAAATTCGTATTGGGTTAACACACTTTGCCATCTACAAAGGTGCTAATTTGGAAGCTCAGAACGCGGAAGACACAAGCCTAAAAAGCAAAAGCTTAGACACTGAAGCTGCCTAAGCTATTAGATAATTAATATATTAAATAACTAAGCATTAAATTTAAAGGTTCAGTTTTATAAGTTATTTATAAAGCAGAACCTTTAAAGCTTTCAATTTCAAACCGCATATCTCAAGCCTGCATATAAAGCTCTTCATAGTAAAGCCCCAAATGTGAATCAAACACCTTCACAACGTATCTGTTTCTTACCCTATTTTGATTTTACTAACTTACTGGACGTAAATAGGCTAAAATCGCAGGTTATTGTTTTAGCCTTGAGCCCTTTATAAAATGACCTCTACTCCAACTGCAACCAATTTCAAAGAACTTGGCCTAATAACACCTTTGTTAGACCGCTTAACTGAATTGGATTACCAACAGCCAACCCCTATTCAAGCACAAGCGATTCCAACGATATTAGCAGGGCGTGACTTAATTGCAGGGGCAAATACTGGGTCGGGTAAAACAGCAACCTTTGCATTACCCCTTCTGCAGAGCATTCATTTACAAAAGACGAACTCACAAAAACAAGGCTCCAACAAAACAAACATAAAACCCGGCAACTATGTTGCAGGACTTATTCTGGTACCTACGCGTGAGTTAGCCAAACAAGTCGCAGACAGTATTAAATCTTATGCTCAACACTTTAACGGTGAAATTAAAACGGTTGCCGTATTTGGTGGTGTATCGGTTAATACACAAATGTTAGCCCTGCGTGGCGGTACCGACATTTTAGTGGCAACACCAGGTCGACTGTTGGACTTAATCTCAAGCAATGCCATTAAACTAGACTTAGTGAGCACGTTAATTCTGGATGAAGCCGACCGCATGTTAAGCCTCGGCTTTACAGAAGAACTAACAAAACTGTTGAACTTAACACCAAAGAAAAAACAAACGCTATTGTTCTCAGCAACCTTCCCAGAACAAGTACAAAATTTAACTAAAACCCTGTTAAACCAAGCGGTTGAAATACAACTACAAAGTGAAGACGCCAGTACCTTAGTACAACGTGTATTTACCGTTAACAAAGGCGAGAAAACCGCCGTATTAGCGCATTTAATTAAACAGCACCAATGGCAACAAGCTTTAATATTTGTTAACTCAAAGAAAAGCTGTACTCACTTAGCCAACAAATTACTTAAACGTGGCATAACCGCAGAAGTATTCCACGGCGACAAAGGCCAAGGCGCGCGTAGCCGTGTACTTGAGTCATTTAAAGCCGGTGACATTCAGGTGTTGATCGCCACCGATATTGCAGCACGCGGATTAGACATAGAAAAACTACCTGTGGTGATCAACTTTGATTTACCAAGAAGCCCGTCAGACTACATGCACCGCATTGGCAGAAGTGGCCGTGCTGGAGAAGTAGGCTTAGCATTATCCTTAATAGATCACGAAGACTTCCATCACTTCAAAATCATAGAAAAGAAAAACAAAATTCGCCTAGAACGTGAATTAGTAGAAGGTTTCCCAGTTACCGACATTCCGGACCAAGCCGTGTTAGACGCAGAAAAATCACAAGGCGTAGGAATGGCAAAACCAGAAGGCACAGGTAAGAGAAAACATAAAAACAAATCATCAATAAGTGCCGCCGACGTTTGGGCAGGGCATCCCAGCTCGGATGATTAAAGCAGTGATGGTTAAAGCACTGATGTATAATCATCAAACTTTAGTTGGAAAATCATTCACTCGGTAGACTGTTACCGATTGAAAGTGCTTTATGTATTATAATCGGTAGTTTAACTCCCTTTTTATCTTGTTTTTATTAAAATTCGGTAGAAGTCTACCGTTATAGTGTTATTTTAATACCAATAACGGTAATAAACTACTGGAATGCCGTAACCCTTAATTGCCCTGACGAAATCTTACATTTCCCAGCGATTGGTTTTCACAATATAAAAAATAAATTAGTAGAGATGAGGGTTTATAATGCTTAGATCTAAATCAAAAGGACATAACTTGACAGCCGAGCAATTGACTAGAGAGCACAGAAAAGAAGTTTTAGCTAAATTAGAAAGTGACCTCGCTAATAACGTGATCACAATTGGTGAAGTTGTTAAAACAATAAGAACAGAGCTGTACGGCATGACCCAAACTCAATACGCCAAATTCATAAAAATATCGGACAAAACATTACGAGATATTGAAAAAGGCAATACCGACCCACGCTTATCTGTTATCAGCAAAGTACTTGCCCCTGGCGGCTTTCAAATAAGCGCGAAATTTGTACCCAGAGTAGTGGAGTAAATATAAAGTTTGATGTCTCAGCTTGTATAATAACTAAGCTGGGTGACGCATTAAATATTTTAAAGAGAATAGTGCATGAAAAAGTTAATAAGCCGAAAAAGAAAGTATTCTTTTAAAAAGAAAATGCAGAGCTTTAAACAAGCATTGGCACAGGAAAAACAAGAAACGCTGGAGATGCTCAGTATCTATAAAAAGTTTACTAAGCGGGCCGCGAATAAGGCAGAAATGAAAATTGCCCATACGCAGTTTTTCGATCTGCTAAAGGGCTGTGGATTAGGTGTTTTTGCTTTACTACCTTTCGCGCCAATCACCATTCCTATTCTTTTGAAGGTTGGCAGAATGATAGGTGTGGATTTAATGCCCACCTCTTTTAATGAGAAACCCCCAGTTAAAAACCCAGCACAAGATAAATAGCGGCAAAGCTAATCTATAAACGCTACTCTATAAAAGCTAAGCCGCAAAGCCAATCCAGAAAGCTAATCTATAAAAACTAAGTTATAAAAGCCTTAGGCCGCAAAGTTTAAGCAGCAAAGATCAGGCCTAATAAAACCATTTGAGTTAATAACCCAATTAAATAAAAGTAACTACGCGGGCTTGGATTCTCATTGGTCGCAATTTTATAAAACAACGCCATATGAACAATACGCGCCGTCGCAAATACAGTTGTCACAACATAAAGTGTATTAGCATCAACTCCCGCAAACATCGCCAACAAAGCCGTAACCACGAACAGCGGCACATTTTCCAAAGAATTCATAAACGTACGATTGCTACGGAATACAAAAGAGTGGTGATCCAACTCAGCCGCAACCACACCAGGAATATAATGTTCCTGCTTTCTATGGGCTCTAGCCGCAACCAAAGCTTGAATAACAACCGTCGTGATAATAATAGCGATTACAAAAATACTGTCAGCATATTGTGTCATTGTGTTTTTCCTGTGTAATTATAATTTGCGTGCAAAGTAATTTAACAAGGCAATGCCTAACTGTCAATAACTTTGTGTACAAAGTAATTAATGAAAAAAAAAGCGGAAGGTTTTAAGGCTAGAAGGGAGAAAGCTGTAAGCGATAACAGTAAGTAATATGGGGGAGTGATACTGTAGTGGCCAACTCGTGTTGACCACTGATTTGTTTTTAAGCTTGTTACCTTTGCCTGATAAAAGATACTTTGTACTTTCACATTTGCATGCTTGGCTCACAAAATATCACAAGCTAACTAACTCTTTAAATGAGTCCGGCCTCTAATACTCATAGTACTAATACGGGCTAGGATCTTCTGGGTTCTGTTGAGTTTTAAAACGCTTATGAAGCCATAGGTACTGAGCAGGGTATTGACGAATAACCGACTCCAACCAGGTATTATAATTTGCAGCATCTTCTTCTTCAGAACCTGTGCTAGGTAAAGGTTCATAAAATTCTAATATGTATTCCTGGCTATGGCCTTTACGGTGGTAGCTGTACGGAATAACTTTTGCTTTTCCTGCTTCAGATAAAAACGTTAAGCCAGTAATAGTGGCTGCGGTTCGGCCAAAAAATGGTGAAAATGTACTGTGTTTTCTACCGTAGTCTTGATCCGGTGCGTACCAAAGAACTTCACCACGGCGCATACAACTAATAAAGCCTTTAACATTTTTTTTATGATAAGCATTTTTAACAAAACTATAACGGCCACGCATCATCACGGCATTCATTAGTTTATTTTTAAGCGGTCGGTAAGTTACATTTAAATCACAAACTAAACTTGTTAGTCCACCGGCTAAATCAAGAGTACTAAAATGTGCGCCCGCTAATAATATTCCGGTTCCGTTAGCACGTTCTCTTTCAAGAATGTCTTTGCCGCGAACTTCAATACGGTTTTTAAATTTGTTGAGATCACGAAACCATGACGTAGCACTGTCGAAATAACCTTGCATGTTTTCATGTAATATTTCTCTAACCAAAGCTGCTTTTTCTTCAGCCGTTTTTTCACTAAAACAAATATCAACATTAACTTGAACAACATGACGACGGCTTTTAACTAAATGAAAAACCAAAAAAGCTAAGCCTCGGCTAACTTGCCATTGCAATTTAAAAGGTAAAAAACAGCATATAAATAAAAAGCTAACTAGAAACCAAGTTCCCCAATATTTTGGATGCAAATATTCAAATTTAAGCAGTCTTACATCTTCAGTACGTTCTAAAGCAGGTTTCTTTGTCATAACTTCTCTTAAGGGGAACAATTAAATAAAGTACTATTTTTAATAGTAATATTGCCTTGTTTATTACTCGGAATGATTTCGCTTATAGGCTAACAATCGCGGCGAGGAAGTACAATAAAAAAATCACCGCGAATAGCCATTCAAATAAAAGCAATTTAAGCTAAGAATGGAATTTTAATACACTTTGTATAGCTGTAACGCTTATATTTTAGCTTTGAGTTATTCACCACCGCAGCGTTAAATACAGGGTAAAGTATAAAGGCATAACAATGTTGTTTAATTTCTTTATTTCTACTGTCAAACGGTAAGACGTTAACTAGCGTATAACCGTTCCCAAATCACTACGCCACTTCAAGCCTAAATTAATACGAGCCTAAACTAATACAAGTACAAACTAATTCATAATGAAACGGCGGTTCCGGTTCTTAACCGATAACTACCTGCTACACGCAAGTAAAAGAATTCGTTACACTTCTATTGTCGAGATCATTGAAGTTTGAGAATTTAAATATTGTGCTCTCACTACAATGTTGTCTTTCAATTGGTCAATGTAGAGTTGTTCTTCTTCTGTAAAATCATTGCTCTTGATTAAATCTTGAACAAAAGTTCCTGCTGTTAAAGTGGACGTCACTTTTTTTGTTAAATTAGACAGTGATCTTGCCAGTAATTTTTTATCTATTGCACATGTTTCTGCAAAATCAGCTAACTGGTAGGCATTGATATCATTGGGGTCAAATTCATCTCCCATTGCCATCGCTAACACATACTTAAATTGAGAAAACATGGCAATATTGACCAGGTCATAAGCAGGAGTGAAACTACTATTATCCTTTCCCCAAAATAGTGATACGTTTTTTCCATGACTATCATAATTACTAATGATTAAGTTAAATAGCTGCCAATTAATTAGCCATTGTGCGCTTTGGGCTGGAGAAGACATTGATTTACTGAATTCAAATAATTTAGGAAGGCTTGCACCGTCTCTAATATGTTGAACATCTCTATTATCACCTAAGTTTCGTTCATATTTAAAATCCCTAGGCAAGTTTAAAGCTTGGCATCCGTCAATCACGTGTCGCCTAAATACCTGTTTTTTGTCTGAGACAAACTTTCTATCAAAACGGCGAACAAGAAGCGCTGGGTGTTTTCCAAATCTAACAAACTCAACTTCAGCAGTTGGTAAGCCTACGGCTACCGATAACTTCATACAAAAGTATTCGTTGAGGACTAAATTTAAACAATTTTTCTTTTCAAATTTTAAGATATGAGTAGAGCACAGTGCTCCGTCCCCAAAGCCAATCTCGCCATTCTCATTTATAAAGACATTTAACTTGTCCTGAACACCCGCCACACTGAGCCTAGGCTTGTCATCCCAAGTTAAGAGACCTGTATATTCTTTAGTGTCTAATCTACTTTCAAGCTCATCTTTGCTGAGTAACCTAAAAGCAGGTTGAACCGCTTCTTGTTCAATACTGTTAGTTGTAAAAGTAACAGCGCCTGAAAGATCACCGCCTATTTCACGTATTTGTGAGAAAACATTCTTTTCAGAAACACCAGCACGTTCTGCAAGGAGTAACCTAGCATCCCCTTCCGGTAAAATATTATCTAGGAAGTTATATGCCACAGGGTTATGGTGATCATTATCAAGCGTTAGGCTTGGAGATATAGCAAAACCACTTTGTTGCCAATCGTTATTGTACTCTAGCTTGGGCAAGCCAGTTTCTTTGTTCAGTGACAGTTCACCAATAACGTTTTCAGCAAATTTTACATTTAAGCTATAGGCATCTAATTTATTCTTCATTCGTTAAACCCATTCGTTATCGGCTATAGAATTAGAGTCAGGAGTTAATAGCTCTTTTGTCGTTAGTTTTATGCCTAACCCTTTTAAAACCGAAAATACAGCGGACAAAGTACAATTAGCATTACCGTTTTCAATACGTGATAGCGTATTTATACCCACTGAGCATAATGCAGCGCAGTCCGCTAGTTTCATATTCAACGTTGTTCGTTTTGCTTTGACCAACTGACCTAGTATTTCTGCATTTTCTATGTGTGCAGAGCTAGGCATGTCAGAAACTTTAACTCGATTAGCCATATTAATAACACTCTATTATTCACCATTAACAGTGATTATATTATCAAGAGCAACATTAGCAAGGAATATTCACCACCATGAGTGAATAAATAAAATGCTAGTAATAAAAGATATTATATTCACCATTATTGGTGAATATAAAGCATGATGACATTAATTAATCATTATTCATCGTTAGTGGTGAATAATAAGTTTGTTAATTTATGAAAAGCTGAGTTTTGTATTACAGACAACAACTAACTTTTGATTGACATAACTAAACGGATTAGGCACTTTATCTATATGAAATAAAAGGAGTTAAATGAAAGTGAAAGTGAAAGGATATCTTGCACCTTTAAGTTCCCAACTTAAGAGGTTAATAAGTATAGCTTCAGCTATTGTTTTAATATTCCGATTTAAGATCATCCTCAAAAAAATTAGCGAAAAAAAGCTGTACGTTACCTAACTTAGTATAACTAAAATGGCATTCAGAAGAGAGTATTATGACAAAAGAAAAAAAGACTATAGATCCTAATTATTTAGAAGTATCAAATTTGTTTAATGGTTCTTGTGTATATCAAGTACCTAAATATCAGCGTGGATATGCATGGGAAGCAACTGAAGTTGAAGAGTTTTGCAACGATCTTTTTGAATGCTTGGATGCTTATGAAAATGATGAGGAACTCGAACATTTCTTCGGTGGCGTTGTTTGCATTGAGGAAAAGCCAGATAGTCCAAAACAAACTCATAAATGCTTTTCTGTGGTAGATGGTCAACAGAGAATCTCTACTTTTATATTATTTATATCAGTGATTAGGGATTGTTTGTTAACAATCCATAATGACATCGAGGACAAATATAAAAATGGTGTCAATACACTAATTGATACATATGAAAAGAAATATCTTTATTACTCTGAAAGTCGAAATCTAGAGGAAATAAAATATGAAAAGCTACGAATGTCGATTAAAGATGAAGAGTTTTACCATAGTTTAGTATACAAAAGGCAATTATTACCTCAAAAAACAGATTCTCATAAAAGAATACAAAAAGCTCAAAAACTAATAAAATCTAAAATAGAGCATAGAATTGATAAATTAGATTTTATTGAAACAGTTCAAGTTTTTGAAAAAATTGATGCACTTCTTTCATCAAAGTGCCATTTGTTAAAAATCACTACAAATAAAAATGAAGATGCATATAGATTATTTCAGGTATTAAATGACAGGGGGAGAGCGCTGAGTGCATGTGACTTACTTAGAGCTACTTCTCTTAGTAAATTTGAAGCCAATGAATATATAGGGTTACAGGATAAAGCCGCAGTTATATGGGACGAGATAACTGAAGATAGAGAACGGGATGTTGAAAAATACTTTAGCTTTTATTATGTATCACAAGCTGCGGATAAAATAAAAAAATTAGATTTATTTTCAAAATTTAACAAATTGTTCTTTGAAAACAGTAACCCAGAGGGAATATATACAAGGTTACAGAATATTTCAGAGCAGCTGGATACGATAAAGTTATTGGAAGACGGTGAATGGCCATATGAAAAGTCAAATTTATCACAGTGGCATCATCAAAGAGCAAAGTTTTTAGTTGTTAGGTTAAAACATACTGAATGTATACCGTTATTATTAGCTGCCACACAACTCAGTGAAACAAAATTTTATGAACTAGTAAGAGTACTTGAAAAATTTTTCTTTAGATTTAAAACTGTTCTAGGTAAGAGGTTTGATCCTGTCGTAAAGGTTTACCTTGAAGAAATTAAAAAGATAAATAAAAACCCTCAGACATACGGTGTTCAAAGTATAACCAAAGAGTTAAGAAATGTTTTAGAGAGTAGAACTACTAATGAAGAATTTATACACGCTGTATTACAGTTAGAGTTTTCGACGAAAGAAAGCAAGGATGCAACTAATGGTAATCGAGTCATAAAGTATCTATTACTGCAGCTAGAAGAAAATTATGACTGGTTACGTTCTGAAAACCCTTCGATTAAGAGCAGGGAAAATATGGTGGATAAAAGTCACGTTTATGACTTTCCTTTTGTATCAATTGAGCATGTTTATCCGTGTACCCCCAAAAAGATTGATAAAGACATCGATTCCAGGAAACACAAACTAGAAAATTTAACTGTACTTGCAAGAGACACTAATTCTTTAGTAGGTAACAAAGGATTTCAGGATAAAAAAGTACACTTTGCAGCAAGTAAGTATAAGTTAAATAAAGAAATTGCAAATTACAATACTTGGGATAACAACACATTAGCTGAACGGAAAACTCAAATAGAGAATTCATTAGTTGAGTTATTTAGGATTTAATTATATGACACCTAATGAATTACGCGCAGCTATACTAGGCGTTAAACGTTGGAATAGTGTTGATGAACTTAACTTACCTAGAAAAAATATAACAGTTCCAAATGAGTGATGTTTGCTTGGCATAGTGGAGGTGTATTCATTGGATAAAATAAAAATATGGAGTGAATTAGCTATGAATGTAATAGTTAAGTGGCTGAATGAAAAGGCAATTCCTTGGATATTGCACTTGCTTAGAGTAACCAAGGAGTTTGTTATAACCTTACTATTTTCATTATCTCCAATACTGCTTAGTGGACTAGTTATTGCGACATTCAGTGATGATAAGTTTCAAGATGCTGTAATTAGTAACTTTAAGCGTGGTGAAGCTTTTTTATACACTGCAGCGTTTCTGGCTCCATATATTGTGAATAGGTTAGGTGAGGGGGTTAAAGGTATGTTTAAAGAGGTTTGTTTTTATATATTTTGGGCTGTTTTGCTCAGTGGTGCCTATGTATTCCTGGTGATTAGAATAGAAACATTAATAACAGGTTCATTAAAAATAGAGGACTCTACACTAAGTTTTGTGAGCTACGTAATATTGTTCTTTACTATGTTAATTTGGTACTACAGTGTTTGGCCACTTCATTATAAGACTAAGGGAAAGGTATTTCGAAAAAATGAAAAAGAGATGGAAGATTTAAATAATGAGCTTGATAAGAAGCTAGGAGTGTAAAGTGCCAAAAATAAAAACTAATTTCCTCAAGGTAACACAACCAATTGGTGATTTTTATTGTTGTGTCATGAAAGCTAATGAACTTTATAAGATTTCATACTCTGATGTACGTGATCTTCAAAATGAATCTGAAGATGGTGTTGGTACATACTTAGGTATTCAGAGACGATTGAGTAATACTAGAGTAAAAAAAATAAAGGAATATATTAGTTCTGTTGATGCTACATTTCCTAACTCTGTAATTATTTCAATGCCTGAAAAATACATAGAATTGAACAACTCTTTATTGACTATTGATTATAAAAGCGAAAAGGAAGGCAAAATTGCAAAGATCTTGGATGGACAGCATAGGCTTGCGGGCTTTGCTGAAAATAATGGTAAATTCGTTGATAAAGAAGGAAACGAACAAGATTTTGAACTTTTAGTAACTATCTTTGTTGAAGCAGATCTTCATACACAAGCACAAGTGTTTACAATGGTAAACCAAAGTCAGACTAAAGTTAATAAAAGTTTAGTTTATGACTTAGAGTCCTTGGCTATGGCAAGGAGCCCATACCGAACCGGCCATCAGATAGCGGTTTTAATGAATAATAGGAAAGATTCGCCGTTTTACCAGAGAATAAAGCGATTGGGTGTTAAAACAGCAGGTGTTAATGGTGAGCTATTAACGCAGGCTGCATTTGTAGAGAACCTTATAAAGTTAATTTCTAAGAAGCCGAGTTTAGATAGAGATATTTTATTAGGCAGAAAAAAGAACTTTATTGGACTCAAGGAGAAAAAGCTACCTGATGATGAAATTGCAGATTACAAGCGGCTTGTATTCAGAAAGAGCTTTATTGAAAATGACGATTCGACTATAGCTGCTAATGTTTTCAATTTTTTTACTGCTGTATCCGATAGATGGTATGAAGCTTGGGACAAGGGAAACTCAGCTTCAGTATTGAATAAAACCGTAGGGTTAATAGCTTTAATAAGACTATTCAGAGATATCTACAATTACTATGTTGAACGTGGGAGTTATGAATATGGAGAAGTGGTGTCAAAGAGTGATTTTTCAAATTTTTTAGATGAGATAACAGTGGAAGATAACTTTTTTGAAAATATCGATGCAATATCTAAATCGTCGGGTTATATTTATAAACATTTATCAGCTGAACTGTAAATGAAAGAGTGGTTGCACACGCAACCACTCTTTATTAAATGTAGTTTTCGAAAGGGTTAAAAACTACTAGGCTGTTGTATCTTATAGAGCGAAGCTAGTCTTTAGTATTACAGTTTTTATCTTATTGGTTACTATTCCAGTTTCACAAATCACACACCAAAGGCAATAATCCTTTATGATTCCTTATTGCCGACACCCCATCCTCAACATGCGCGGCCCATGCTGTTTGTAATTCTTTATCAGAATACTCAGGGTAGCGTTGTTTAAGTAGCAATTCAGTCACCATTTGGGTTTTACCTAACCAGGTAAACTTATCAAGTTTGAGGCTACCTGAAAGTTTGTAGTCTTTTTCTCTATTGAACATAAATCCTTTTTCGATCGAGCGAAAAAATGCGATGCGGGCTGCTACGTTTGGTGTAACGCCTGTTTTACCTTTTAGGATTTGCAATTGTTCTTCAACGGATTTTTTTAGCCACATAGTTTGTGGGAGCATGTTATTTCGCCTCCTGTGCAAGCTCTGCCCAAAAGTAACCTTCTCGCAGGGTAGAACAATTAGTGTTTTGATTAAACTCAATCTCGAACGCATGAGATACTTTATGCTCAATAGCTTGGTAAAAGTCTTCGTCTACTTCGGTGTCGGTTGAAAGCAGTATTACTTGCTCACTGGCTTCTGGGAAGTAGTGCTTAATAAGTTTATTGCGGTGTTTCGAATCTAAACGACCAAGTGGTGTATCTACCACTACAGGGAGTACTTTACCCGAAAGCTTACCGAGCGCTTCTAAAATGGCAAAAGCAAATATTTGCTTTTCCCCCGCCGACATAGATTTACGATTAATAATAACGCCTTCTGCATCGACTAGGTTTACGTCAAAGCTTGTTGGGTCTATTTTAGCTGAGAGCTTTAAATCTTCTTTACGGGCAAGCTTGCGGTACGCTTTTACAAATAGCTCTTCTAGTTGGATTACACGCAGCTCTGTAAGGGCATATTTAAAGTCTTGCAATACATGTTGGCTAAGCTCCACACGCTCAACGGCTTTATCGGCTGAATGGTTGTTTTTAAGCTTGGCATAGTCTTTTTCTAAGCGTTTAGCCAGCTCTAGCTCTTTAACTTTGAACTCTTTAGCTTTCAGTAGTTCGCTTATATATTCTTTACTTGTTGTATCGCGTTGTTTTTCAAGCTCGCGCAGCGATGAATATAGCTCGTGTAAATCAGCAGCGTCAGGTGCTCGTTCAATATTAATTGAAAGTGAGCTTAGTTTATTTTGTGTTTCGCTCAGCGCCGTTGATAGTTCCTTTATAGATGCTTGTGACTGGGAAGCCTCTGTTACTTGTGCGTTTATAAGTGCAAATTCAGAGTCTGTAATATCAAGCTTTGGCTCTGCAAGTGCAGTTTGATTTACAAGCTGACCAAAGTAACTATTTACCGTTGCCATTATATTACTGCTTTGCTTATCAAACTTTTGATTAAGTTCGTTTTCAAGATTTGGTAACGCTTGTATTAACTCATTACCGAAAGCTTTAGCCTGTTTAATTTTTTGATCGCTAGTTAGTTGCTTAATTAAGTTTTGCATTGCCGTTGGCGCAAGTGCCATTGGTAGGTTGCCGCTTAGCTCTTGGCGTATTTTAGCTGTGAGTTCTTTTTCAAGCTCAATAAGCTCAGAGGCTTGAGCTTGCTCTTGATCTTTTGTTTTAGCCCATGCTCCACCTTGAGCTTGTATTTGGTTCTCTTTAGAGGCTATTTTCTTTTTAAGCTCAGTTAATTGTGCACCAATGCTATCGGCTTTATCTCTTGTAGCATTTACCTGTTGGGTAATTTTGTGTTTTTGCTCTTCTGCGGCTTTAATTTTTTTGAGTGTATCTTTATCAGCTGTTTCTGCGCCTAGTCCTTTTAGGTAAATATCAAGGTCGTTGCTAAGGCGGTTTATAATGTCGATACCTAACAATTTTTGCACGGCTTCTTTTAAGTATGAGCCGGTGTCATCTTCTGCGAGTTCAGCTATTTTTTCACCATCAAAAAAGAATAAATCGCCAATACCTGGCGGTACTATTTCGTGTAAAAACGCTTGTACTTGCTCTGAGTTTAATGAAGTATCTTGCTCACCATTAATAGTAAGTGTTAACTTTTCATCGCCCTCAAGTTGCCATTTACGGGTAACTTTGTAAAGGTTATGCTTGCCTTGGTGAGTATGTGAAAAGCTCAGTGTTATGCTTCCTTCGGCATCTTGCTGTGCTTTAGTGGCTGTTTTATTGGTTTGCTCGTTTAAGTAAGTTAGATAATCTTTTTTAGTGATTACAGCACCAAGCGCACGTTTACCTAATAACGCTAAACGAATAGCCGTAAGAATCGAGGTTTTACCTGCACCGTTTAAACCACCAAATAAAATAATAGGACGCTCAAACATGCCTTCTTTACGAGGGTTTAAGTCTATAGTGGTTTGGCCGTTAAAAACTCGAAAGTTATTTAGGGTCAGTGTTTTAAAAATCATTCTATGCCCTCAGCTTTGAGCAATGCAGTAATTTGTTTTAGGTCGTCTTCTAGCGCTTTTACTTCGTTACTTTGGCGCATTTGGCTCTGACGAATACCTAAATTAGAGGCAATAATGGTTTCGGCGCTTTCCCAGTCTTGCTGGATTAAACGGCCAATACGATTAAAAATACCTGTCCGGCGGGCAAGGCCACTCATTTGAGTTTCAACGTCTATTAGCTTTTTAACCATTTGCGGCGATACGCCATGCTTAGGTGCAATGTCGTTAAGTAATTGGCCTTCGGTTAGACTAAATTGGTTTGAGTCGTCTATTGTCCAGTCGAGTTTTATGCCTAACATCTCAAATACAATACCGGGTAGTGTATCGTCCCAATCTGGCTCGTTAGGATCATTTAACCATTCGTGCCTTACTGCATGTAATTCATCAACTGTAATTAACTCTACATCACGCCCTTGGTCGTTAAACTGCTTTTGTATGTTAAGCAATAAACGCATGGCATGTTGACGGTATTTTAGTAAATATGGGCCTGTTGTGTAGTCGTCTGTTAATACGCGCTCTTTGTCTTCTTTTAGTGTTTTAAATGCTAAACGACCATCGCGGCGAATATGGTTTCGGTATTTCTTTTTAAGCTTAGGGGAGGTACTACGCGATAAAATGTTTCGGTATTTTAAAAGCGGTGTCATCCATTGTTCGCCATTTTGAATCAGGCTTTCCATTGCACGGTCGCGAGTTACTACGGTACATGTCCAACAGCCAAAACGAGAATTACCACATGATGGCGTGGTTTCATCAATAACCATTGGGCATTCGCCCTGACCTGATGAATCTTTGTATAAATTCCATAAGATGAGGTTTTTTCCGCCCCATGGGTTTTCCCATTCAAGGTCGTACTTATCGAACCATTTATTTTTTATACCGTACGGAGTGTCTTCTGTTTTTAAATGACAAAGTCGCAGTATTTTCCACACATCGTCAACACTCCAAGTGTCTATTGGTGTATAAATAAACGCATTACTTAAAGTTGTATGTACTGCTAAATCTGAGCCATCAATTTTATGTTTTTTAATTACTTGCGCACGAGACGCACTTTCCTGTGAACGTGAGCCTAATACGACAATGACTTCATCATATTCACTAACACGCTCTTTAATAAAGGAACTCACAGGGTCGATTTTCATGCGCTCAGTACACCAACGAAAGTTACGTGTTGGTGCGGGGTAACCTTTGCCTAGTAGATTTGCCCAAAATGTATTATTCGACTTTGGCACTACCTTATGAGAGGTAATTGGAAGGCCTTCACGTTTAGCACCTTCTTCAATTAACTTTAATGATCTATCTACATGATCAACCACCATTGGAGTTTCTACCAAAGTGTCAGACGCAACAACAAATACTGGTTTGTGGCGCTCTTCTGGCTTTAAACCAAGTAAGGCAAAGTAAATTAGAGTCATTACAGCTGATGAATCTTTGCCGCCACTATAGCCTAAAACCCATGGACGTTTATCAGCGAGATAAACACGTTGAGTATCAGCTACAAAGTTGTGTAGCTGACTACCTGCAAATGATTCATTTTCGATGAATTCGATGTAATCTTCTAGATCGTACTGTTTTAATAATTTCATGCGTTTAAATATTCATTTTCTTTTTGTACATCGTCTTTTGAAATAGGAAGGCCTAGTTCACGTTTTATCTGTGTACTTGTTAGAAATATATTGCTTATAGCTTTTGATAATCGACCATGCTGCATTGCTCTATGAGTCCATGCTGGGTTGCTTTTTAGCCAATTGATATTAGCTATAAGTTTAAGTTTTTTTTGTTTTTCAGTGTCATTTAATTTAAGCAGTTCCTTACCAACTAAGGCTAATGCTTGAAGGCCAATACCATGTGCTGAAATATACTCTTGGCGAAATTCTGCAGCAGAAAGTTGTTTATTTTGGACTTGTATCCATTCCGGCATATAAATATTTAGTGCCTCCCAAAATGTAGCGGCTACTTGTCTTTCATCATTGTCAAAACCATCCTTAGTCCCTTTTCCAAGTAAAACACGGTTTGCTTGTTTAATGCCGCTAAGTGTAAATAGTTTACTACTTTTAACGGCAATTGTAGAGCGCTCAAATTCAGTAAAACCAGCAAAAGGTTTAGTATTTAAAGCCAAATAACGTGCAAGTTCAGATGCCTGATCACGATGATCGTACATTGTACCTAACGATGGGCTAGGACGTACTGCATATTTATTTAAATCTGCAAACATTTGTTGGCTACGTTGTAGCCCTTCGTCAACGAAAAATAATACAGCGATGTTATCTTGGCTTAACTCAGGTCTTTCTTTTAGTGCTTCTTCAATTGCAGCTCGGCGGTGTTGACCATCATTTATGAGGATTTGTGCATCCATGGGCACTTTTAAGTTGCCAATATTGCTGTTTTTATCTACTTCAACAAAGTCGATTTCTGCGCCGATAGAGGCTGTTATGGCTGAGAATACATAATCATGTGGCGACTCGACTAAGTAACGTGCCATTTCAGGAATACGGCCTTTATTAAGAGTGCGCTGTGCTCTTAGCTCTACAGGTACTTCCTCTTCATCATACATGAATATTTTGGGAATGAGCCTTAATGGACAAGTCGCTATATAAAAGGGTTTGCCCGCTTGTTGGCCTCGTACAGCTGGAAAACTGTAACAATAATTACTTTCAAAGTTGCTCATAATTTAATCCAATCACGTAAGGTACGTAATATTATTACGTACCTTACGTGATAATGGTAGCCTTTATCGCTATTGATTCAAATAAAAACTGCAGGGATTTGTAATTTAAGATAATTTATTTTTCATATTGGTGGAGTTATATGAGCTGTATAGTGTGTTTTAATGAAGGGACTTATAATTAAGCATGACTTTTAGGTAGTAAATAAAAGTATGCATTTCCTACTTTCTTAAATTTTAATTCTCCTTTTACTCGTCGATGCATAAGTTCACCCCCAGTAATTCGAAGTATTTTCTTAATTTCAGTTGAAGATAACCAATTTGATGGTTCTTGTTTATCTAATTTCATATACCTAGTCATATTATTAAAGCCTCTAAAATATAGAGGCTTTGATTGTGTAATTAATATTAGAGTGAATGAAATCATTACTCGATATTCTGGATCTGAATGTAGATTGAAATAAAAGAGATTATTAAAGACAGCAACTTAGTGGTTAAATTGTGACTGGTTAATACTTTTGCCCACCAATTAGCCCACCAGTTGTATTCCCTAAAGGTAAATTAATCAATATTTAAGGGAGGGTTAACGTTTTTGCTTTCTTTTTTGTTTATTTAGTTTTCTAGCTTTGGCTTTATCTTTAATTTTTTTATTCGATACTTGTTCTTTTAATTCATTCACATTGGTTAATTTTTTTGCTTCTTCATTTGTTGAATTTACCCCATAAATTAAGTTTGGTAATAAAGTATTGTCGGTGACAACTTTTTCCATTACAGAAACAATATCGCTTGAAGATTCTCGGGGCTTTCCATTCGGAAGAAATTGAAGTAACAATGACATATCATCCTTATTTTTTTGCTTATGATTTATCAATAAATGATGATACTTTTTAACTGCTGGTGGTGTGATAGTTTCTATCCTTTGCTTCAACTCAGCAGTGCATAATTCATTTTGATAAATTTTCAAAAGTGAAGACAAATACTCAGCTAAGGATTCAACGGTCTCAGCTTTTACAGTGAATTTGTACACTGCTAGTTCAAAATGTACGTCTAAATAATTAGAATCATCGTAGTTTAATGAATCAATATAATTAGTATATTGAATTATACTTTCTTGGTGTTTATCTTCGAAATGTGAATAAACCCTTGCTAAAACTAATGAGGCATGATGAAAACCATAAACTTTACTTCTTATAAGTAATTCAATTGCTAGATCAACCTCATTTTTGTGTAATTTGTTTACACCTAATTGGCATAACGCTAGTGGATAATCTTGTTCTACAGCTTTTGCTAAAAGTTCATCAGATTTATGAATATCTATCTCAACATACTCACCTGATTTATATAAAGCACTTAATTGTGTTAATGCTAAAGGGTTTAATTCTTCTGCCGCCTCTTTTAAAAACTCAATACCATCATCTATGTCATCTTTCCATTGTTCTTCTATAGCGAAACAACCATAGTAAGCTTTTGCATCGGTATGTTCAAAGCACGCAGCTGTATGCAGATATTTCTTAGCTTCGTTGAGATCTTTTTCTACAAAGCTACCTTTTACCAACATCATGCCGTATTCAAACATAGCATCATAATGCCTTTGATTAGCTGCACTTTTAATTAATTCAGTACCTTTTTGTATCTTTCTTTTTTCATCATATAGAAATCCACCTGTAGACTCCAAATCGCTCCATAAAGTAATTACCTGTTCTATCAGTGCAGTTCCAAGCTTAAACTTAGATTCAGGATCATCATTAAAGAAAACGTTATATGACAGTTTTTCTAGTAACGGTGCTACTGAAGCTTCAAACACATATTCTGAAAAATCGTTACGTAGCGCAGCATTTAAACCACTAATTAGCTGACAGAATTGTTGTACTGTGTCTGATGATATTTCCTTGTATTCAGCAATTGTTAAATTGTAGTCATGCTTATGGGCTGCTGCATTACCTGCTTTTCTAATCTTATGGAGAAGTTCAATTACGTCATTATTAAATACAGCTTCTGATTTCAAGTTGTTAATTAATTGGGCGAGATCATTACCACCAGCTAGGCCATACTCATCATTAAGTTGAGTACAAATATCGTAGATTATTGAACGAAGTGATACTAAGGTTTGAATAGGTGCATCCACATAAGACGATTTGGCCTCTTCATACTGTAAGCCAATATCTTCATCATATTCTTTAACGTATTCCACATCATTTAATTTCGTCACTATTCCATTACCCTAATATATCCAAATTCATATTTTTCTATTAAATAATATATTTAATAGCTCCAGTCTTCATAAGCTATTTTATTTAATGGGATCACAGGTTAATTTCTGTAGATCTAGACATAGGTTAAATATTTTTTTTATAACATCACTTGTATGACTCAACTTTTTATTAACTCTATTGCCATTAACTGTTGAGCCTTTCGAACCTGTATTTACAAGTTCAAAATCATGGTTAGTGAGTACTTCCGAGATAGAGTCTGAAAAGCGCGAGGAATTTCTCCCCCTAAACCAGATAAGAAAACTACCAGAATAAAACTCAATAGTGATTGAATAATCATTACCATTAAATAACCAATTATCTATTAACACATTGGCGTATTCTTCTCGCGATTTAACTGCTTGATAGGATAGTCGACAAAATGGCTTTATTTGTTCTTGATCTAAAGCTAATTCTTGTTCAATGACTTTGGTGTAAAGCTCACTGTGATAATGGTTTCTCTGCGATTCACTAAGTAGAATTATTTCTTCTTTTGCTAAAGATATAAAGCCTTGGCTGCAGTAACTGATTAACGCCTTATACTTAATTAGTGCTTTTCGCCAATCTTCAATATCTGAGTTTTCGAGCGCGTCATTACAAATTAACATCAAAGAAGTCGCTACGTTTTTAGGATCGAATAGTGAGTCATCCAGAACAGCTTTTACGTATTTTTGCTTTTCTTCCATAGCAGCGGAGCCAATACGTAACAACCTACGCCAACTATGATCACGATTTATATTGTTTCTTGTTTCTCTAGTGCTAAGCAAGTTGTACCTGCCACCCGTTTTTTCTGTGAAATATATCCCTTTGCTAAGAACCGCCCTTTCCCATGAATAGTCAATCGTTGAAGAGCTATACTTGATTAGATTAAATACCGCACTTGCTGATTTAGCATATTGCCCAAATTTACTAAAATATTGCACATCAAGCTCTTCTGTCCAGTCACAATGCTTATGTTCACGATAAAAAGCTAAGATGCCAGAAAAATTAAGGATGAAGCCAATTTGGCCATTAAAAAATGGATGCTTCTCTGCTCCTACGACTGCATTACTCCACTCAGGTGACTTCAGCAATAAATGTGCTTTAATTTTCTCTTCTAGTACCTGTGCACCAACAAATCCCGTTAGTTCAAGTTCACCTTTAAACGTCACTAATATAGAAGTATCGAATTGGCTTAATTCATTAATGGCAAAAAGCGCTTTATAGAATTCATCAGCGGTATTAATAATGGTATTTTCAACTAAATTGTAGATAACACGCATCCAAGAACTTAACTGGCCTTTGTCTTTATTCTTTGCAACGTAGGTGTAAAAAGCATAAAAACGTAATTTGTCATCATAACTTGCGCTGTTCCAAATAACTTTCTTAAACGTTTTCTCTTCTGAGTAATAGTATTGGTCTTCAAGGTAAGGGCTAATTTGGTTGCCTACCAAACCGTCATTATAAATTAAATCCAACATATCAATCAGACGAATGATTAAATTTTGGTTAAAGCATTTAAGTTCTTCATATTTGGAAAGCGTCGGCGCTTGTAAACGTCCAGACAAGCCAAAAATATCGCTCTTAGCTTTAGCTAATAAAACAGGAGAGTTCTTATTATCCAACAGGTATTGATAAGCGATAATTAACCTGAAGAAGTTCATTAACTCATCATCGAAAGTATTATCGTCAGAGTAAGTATTTCTATATGGCCAGAATAAGTCAGCCCAACTGGTATCAATTTTATGAATAAAGTAATCGAAACCATCAACTTGGCCTTCTCTAAAAACTAGTTGATAATCTGGCCACTGTTGATCGTACGACTGAATGAATTGTTCAAGCTTTGCTTTAAAGTTTTCAAAAACAGTTAACGGCTTTCCGCGTGCATTCATCTTGATATATAACTCATCAGATAAACCAAACGAGTGGAGATTCAAGAATTGAAAGGTAATATAGGGGTGGGCGGTATCTGAAAGTTTATCGAATAAGCCATCGGATTTTCCTACAAACATCTCTTGAATCGCATCTAACATGCATAAACAAGCTTGAACCGTAGGGTCTTGCTTCCAAGACAAATAAAACCACTGACTATCACTTATTTGAACACTAAGCTTACGCTTACTACTAACAAAGTTATTCGCCATTAACGCATTAAAAAATTCTGTTGTACTTGGCCTTGTTTTATAAGTAAAACGCGAACGACTGTCAGACGTAACAAAGCGTTCTTTAAAATCAGACTGTTGATTATTTTCAACTGCCAAGAACCAATGAAGTAAAAACAAGGTTGTTAAACGTTGCTGACCATCGAGCACAGAGAATATTTTATTATCTCCATTTTCAAAGTTGCCATAAACAAAATCAAGGTCAAGAGGGTGCCTTTCTGGATCGTCTTCTACCGTTAAAACATTAAACAATGAACGTAAAAACAAAGTTCTTACTTCACTTTCTTCAGAGCGGCCTTGTGCATAATCTCGCTGTAATATCGGAATTTCGATACTGTCAACTTCATCAAACAAACCATAAAATGTTAAGCTTTTACCACTGCTCATGAGTGCACTCCTTTGCCACAAAAAATGCCATAAATACTATCTACCATAGCTGATTGATGATCTTGACTGTCCTTGGCTTCCCAGAACAACATTTTGTCTACTTGTTTACTGTAATATTTCAAAAAAGCATTTTTAGTACACAAAGGAACAAATGTCGCTTGTTTATCAAGGGCAATAATTCTAGATCGCTTAATAGGGAACACTGCATTTTGGTAGCTACGATTAGTGGAGCTGTCTAAAAGTGTTAAGTTACCAATAGAATTATCTACATCTTCATCGCCACTTGGGTCATATAGCGCTAAAACTCGCTGGTAAATAGATTTAAACTGATCATTATCAAAGGTTGCTCTTTTCAATAATACGTCAGCATCTACTCTTATTTTTTGGGCAGCACTAGCATCTTCAGGCGCTCTTTCTTCAGCTGAAATGGTATTATCTTCAGAGATATAATCTATTACATTAGTCAGCCAGACTTTTTGTTTGTCTCTTACACTTGGCATATCAGAAGCAACAGAACGTATGTGCTCTATATCCCATACATCTAATTTAAATTTTTCAAATTGAAAGCGAGAGTTTGTCTGAGGGTTCGCCAGCAAACTCGCAATATTAAACAATAATAAAATAGCTCGTAACCGCTTTGGACCAGAGTCATAACTTAACTGAGATAGATCAGCTTCAACGGTTTCTTTAGTTAAGTCAGAAAAGGTTTTAGACGGGAATGATTTGTTAAACACACGCTTTATTAACGCTTGTCTAAACTCGTATTTCGTTTGGCTCGCATCACTTAAATCAAATAACTCTTCAATAGCTGTATTTTGTGAAACTAAATAGCCTACTAAATGAAATAGAGCACGATCATTAAACCACTCATCCAATGTCATAAAGCACTGTTTAACCTTGAGCCATTCCTGCACTACATCGGCGTCTTGTTCGTTAAGTAACTGGTTAAACTGAAGGAATATCTTTAATTTATCAGTCTCAATAATACCATCACTGCTTAATTTATTGGCAGCTAACGAAAGAACAAACTCTATTCGGTTAGTTTTAATTGGGCTATTGCTAACAAAGTACCAAAAGGCATCGTCTTGTAAACGTTTTTCAATGGCGTCCCATTCCTGTGAAATATTAAGTTGTTGAAGATGTCTTGCTGCTTTCCCATCTTGATCAAAATTACTCGACTTTAAAAACAGCGCCTTCACTAGTTCAGCATTAACTAAAGGAATTTTACCCATATTGAGTCGGGTAAATACATCGGTAACAACTTCATTATCACCAATTGGATACCAAATAACTTTAACGTTTTTACCTATATCATCTTCATTTAATAGGGTTTGAATGAACTTTATTTGATAAGTCCCATCTTGTTGTTTAAACCATTCATTAACAGCTTTCTTTGCTTCAACGATATGGTAAAAATCAATATTTTCTTCACCGCGTGCTTCATCAATATTCTCAAGAAAATCAGCACTACTTTCTCTGGTTTCGTAACTTAGTTGATATCGTGACTTACCTAGTAGTGTCAGAATATCTTTTAAGTAAGTCAGAATGATAAATATAGTGGTTAAACGTTGTTGCCCATCAACCAGTTCCCAAGCATCGTTATGCTGTTTCACTACAATGGGTTGTAGGCAATAAAAAGCACCTTTATTGCTATTCTCAGCTTGTTGTTGAAACTCTTTTATATCGTCTAGCAATTCAGTCACTTGTCGCTTAGTCCAGCGATATCCACGCTGGTAAGCAGGAATATAAAAGGTTTTATTTAGCAGGTCACTTATCGGTTTTAGAACCAATTTATTATTATCAGGCATCCGAATTCCTTAGTTTTTATCAACGGGCAAATCAATTTTATCTGCGAGTAATTTAGACACCCCGACTTGTTTTATTGAAGACAGCTCACAACTCTATGTTTGAATTATTCACATGCATCAGTATTTCCTTATAACTTACCCAATATAGCTCTAGTTTCAAGAGCTGGGAATCCAGCTATTGTTGATTTTGAATCTATATTCATACTAACTAGCTAAACCTGCTTATTCATAAAATTATTATTTTTACTCAAACCTTTCATCAATACATCAAACATCAGTTCAGCAAAGCCTTTTGCAACAGCTTCGTTTGATAGCACCTTCATAGCCATGTTTTCATGTACCCCCATACTTTCTATCACTGCATCATTTATAGACTCAGAGAATGCTCCTAGCATGGCTTGTTCTTTACTGTTGTTGCGAAGTTGATCCATTACTGTATCGTTTTCAGAAACTTTACCAGCAATAGTATTAGCGTAATTGACCATATCGCCTTCCGTTAAGCCGTCTTCAACAAAGAGATCATTCATACGACTGATTATTTCGATTAACAACTCGGTTTGGGCATCTTTTGGTGTCGCACCACTACTTTCTTTAGTTGGTGCCAAATAAGATTTAGGTTCTTCCCCAATCTTATATCCAAGTTCTAAATTGGCTTCACGTTGCTCGTGTAAACGGAAATGTGTCATTGCTACATCTGACAAATCTATATCATCTTGAAGCACATCGTAACGTAGTAGGGGGTGTAAGTGCTTGGCGAATATGCTCAATTTCTCTAAGTCATAGTCATCAAAATCTACTATTTGAGAACTGAATTCGTAGTAACGGCAAAATGAAATTAAATCTTTCTTGAATACTTCAATAATATCCCGTGCTTCTTTAGCATTTTTAACGCTGTTTTCAGCAAACTTAACTTTCTTGTCGTTGTTCTCAGCTTTAGCTTTTTCTAATTCTGCCCTAGCAATATCGAGTACATGCGTAGCTTCTTTATAACGAACAGAAAAACGTTCTACAGCTGGTTTACAGATATTGGCTAACTTGTCCTGTTTAGTACGTTTATTGTTATAAGCTTCTACAAAGTTTTCAATCTCAGACCATTGATAAATGCCAACAGAATTAAGCTTTTCCATAATCTCATAAACAAGATTTGGATCTGATACCCCCGATAATTCAGCCGTTTGAAAGTAAACTTTAAACTCTTCTAAGATTTCTTCTGGTTCATTTACAAAATCCAGTACAAAGGTTTTATCTTTACCTTTGTACGTGCGGTTTAATCGTGAAAGGGTTTGAATACACTCAACACCTTTAAGTGGCTTATCAACGTACATAGCTACTAACTTTGGCTGATCAAAACCTGTTTGGAATTTATTAGCAACCAGCATTACTTGATAATCAGAAGTATCAAACGCCTTACGCATATCTCTACCACGTAAATTAGGGTTCATACTTCTTTCAGTGAATGCCATATCTGGAAAATCAGGATCATTAATTTCACCTGAAAATGCCACCATAGCATTCACATTCTCATAGCCTTTGTTGGCAACGTATTTTTCAAAAGCGAGTTTATATCTAACAGCCTCTAATCGGCTTGATGTCACCACCATAGCTTTCGCTTCACCACCTAATAAGTGCTTAACCTTACTATTAAAGTGCTCAATAATAGTTTCAACTTTTTGAGCAATATTATGTGGGTGTAACCGTACCCATTTAGCCATTTTAGTAGCCGCTTTTTTACTATCAACTTCGTGGTCACTATCAGGGTTTTGATGCGCTAATTGATACGCTACGCGATAACTAGTGTAGTTTTGCAATACATCTAATATAAAACCTTCTTCAATGGCTTGGCGCATTGAATAAACGTGGAAAGGTTCAGGCTTATTGTCATCAGTTGCTGGTGATTCTGGATCAGGACAACGACCAAATAACTCAAGTGTTTTACCTTTAGGTGTAGCGGTAAAAGCAAAGTAACTAATATTTTTAGAGCCTTTTCTCGCTTCTAAACTTAAACGTAATATATCTTCACTTGCTAACTCGCCATCTTCACCTAACTGCTCTGCCCCTAATTTTTCAGACATAAGCACTTCGCGGAGTTTGCGCGCAGTGGTTCCAGTTTGGCTTGAGTGAGCTTCATCGGCAATAACTGCAAAGCTTCTACCTGCTAAAGTTGAATCTTTTCTAATGGCTTCTAAAACATGTGGAAAGGTTTGAATGGTAACAATAATAATAGAAGTGCCTGACTTTAGTTCGCTTGCAAGCTGTGACGATTTAGATCCTTGAGCTTCTTCTCTATTAACACGGGCTATCATGCCCTCGTTATGGTCAAACTGATAAATAGTATCTTGTAACTGGCTATCAAGTACCGTTCTATCAGTAATAACAATTACAGAATCAAATACCTTATCACCAACCTGCTTTTGTAAAGCGTTATGGTTTGAATAGTAATGCAGTGATGCTAATTGATGTGATAACCAAGCAATTGAGTTTGATTTACCAGAGCCAGCACTGTGCTGAATGAGATACTTTTCACCAGTACCTTCTTGCTCTACGGTATTTAATAATGTCGATACCGCAGACCATTGGTGATAACGCGGAAATATCAGCGTTTCTTTTTTAACAATGGAACCATCAAGTTGTTCTTTTTCTTCTACTTGCAGGTGAATGTAGCGGCCTAAAATGGTTAATAAATTATCTTTTTGAAATATTTCATTCCAAAGATAAGCTGTAGGATAGCCATCTGTAGAGCCTTCAGCAGTTAGAGGAACATCGTTACCAGCAGCCCCTTCACTTGTACCTTGGTCAAACGGTAAAAAGAAGGTACTTTTACCTGCTAAACGCGTTGTCATTGCTACGTTATATTGGCTAACAGCAAAATGGACTAACGCACCACGTTTAAAGGTTAATAATGGCTCAGGCTTTTTAGTTTTAGGATCTTTAGGTTGGCGATCCTTCATGTATTGAATTTTGGCATTATCTAATGCTTGTTTAAATTCAGACTTTAACTCTAAGGTAGCAACAGGAATGCCATTAACAAACAAAGTTAAATCTATTCTACCTTCGTAATTATTAGGTGAATAAACCAGTTCAGGCACAACACGTAATATGTTTTGCTCATAACGCTGAATAGCATCAGGATTTAAACCATGATCTGGCTTAAATGAGCATAAACTAAATTTAGCACCGCGATCTTTAACTAAATTGCGTAATACCCAAAGTGTTCCTTTATTACTGGCAGATAAATCTCGAACCACCGTTTTTAACAGTGCTTCTTCAGGATTTTTGGGGTGTATGCCTAACTGCTTTTCCCATTGTTCTGGCTGAGTCGCTTTAATAAAAGAAATTACATCTTCAGGGTATAAAGCCAATTCTTTATCATAATTTTTAGACTCGCCTAACAACCAAGCATGAGATTGCATTTGGTCTAAAATATCATTTTGGAATACTACTTCTTGGGCTTTACTACTCATAATATGCTTCCTTTCAGCTATTTTTATAATTCTCGAAACACACAAGTTATTTCTTTAGGGTTATTTTTCCATAAATGATCAAAACCACTAGATAGCATAATTTCAATATTGCTTTCTGGTGAATAAACTTTTAGGTAACGGTCATGAAAGCCAGCGTATTCTGTGTTTACTTGTACAGTCCAGTGTTGATAGATCTCTGTAAGGAACTGAGGGGTGATTTTTTGGCTATTTTTTATTGCTTGAATGTCATCGTGAGTTTCAACATATTCGATGATTAAACTTTGCCTTGGTAAAACACTCAGAAATAGTGCCTTTGTATTATCCCAATTACTCGCCAAATAATTATCACAAACAACTACTTTTGTAGCGTTTGAGCAAAGAGACTGTATATAACTTAATAAAAAAGCTCTGTCATCTTCAGGTTTTAGATGTACTGATACGGTTTTATTAATTAACCCTTTTGTATAATTAACGAATGGAAGTTGAGGGTTTTCATCATCAGTTAGAATAACTTTGTAGCTTGATGAAGTCGCTAGTTGTTCAATTTCATGTGCAGCATCATTCCTATGTGCTAATTGAGAGAGTAGACGTCCATAATCAGCAATCTCTAACCCTTGTGCTTTAGCTTCAACCATTTGTTTATGATTTGTTAAATAAGGCAAACTGATCTTTTGCATTAACTTTTTATATTTCTTTTGATGCTTTTCCCTATTTTCATATGCTATTAATAGTGATGTACTTAATACCATTTTTCCATTTGACACAGCAATTACCTCATATCCATTAGTTCTTTGAGGGTTGCATCAAAGAATCCTGATGGAAATCCAACAACGTTCTTTTCTGTATCATTAAACTTACCATTTTCATCAATAAATAAAGTGGTAAATGGCTCTGAAACATCTGGTTTGTAGTGAATAACGACATCATTCGTGTCTATTTTCTCTTCATAAACTTCATAAGCAATTCGGTTAATTAAATGCTCACAATGTGTTTCAACGATAAGTTGAATACCTTTGCTTGCTATAAATGTTAGGAATACACCAAGTAGTGCTTGTGTTTTAGGGTGAAGCTGTACTTCAGGGTTTTCTAATAAAATCATATCCCCTTTTTTAGCTATTAAGCAAATAATTAAAACTTTAGCTACATAACTCATTCCTGCGCCTAAATTTAAAGGTGAAACATTGCTATCAATATCTTCAACTTTAAATGACACCTTTACTTGATCACTTACTTTTTCAGTGACTAACTCGGAAGGAGTACAAGTAATAAAACTTAACCACTGGCTTAACTGATAGGCTATTGTTTTAGAACCATCAAAGTGAATTAATTCATCAGGTAACTTTTTACCTTTAAGCTTTTCAAAAGTTGAAAAAAGAAATTCACCTAAATTACCTACTTTTCTTTCTGATGTAGGTACTAACTCTTGAGCACCTATTCGATTTGCATTTAAATATAAAAGTTCTGGTACATTTGAATTTTGTATATTTTCGTAAATAAATTCAAGATTACTGTTTTTTTCAGCACCATTAACAGAAAACTTTACTTTATGGTTTACACCGCTTGTATCAGTGACACTAATTTCAATTTCTTTCGCATTTACTTTTTTATTTCTAATAACACTAAAGTCACTTAAATATCGAATCAACTCTTCCATACTATATTCATTGTTAGTAACACTGTGTTTTATTAACAACATTAAAGCCTGAATAACAGTTGATTTACCTGACGAGTTAGCACCAGTTAAAATAGTTAATGGGGCTAGTTTTAATGAGGCTTTATCTATACTTTTTAAATTAAGTATATTTATATTTTTAAGCATTATTTAACTCTTGAGAAATTTGTTGGGCTATATCAAAGCGAATTTTCACATGTTCGCTAGTGTCTATTGAACCAGAAAATAGTTCATCTTCATCGACTTTAACTTTATATTCTTCAACAAGCTCCTGAGCTTTCTCAAAAGCTAATTTACTAGGTTCAACATAGCAAAAAGCAAATACAATCATCTCAAAAAGCCCCATATTTACAGGTCTTCTATTCCCGCCATTTTTAGGGGTAAAACGAAAAGCATCATTACCTAAAACTTGATAAACATTTTTCATCCCAAACAAACAAACCGACTTTGCATGCTCAATTAATGCATCATCGGCTCTTGTATTGAGAAACTTCATTACTGAAGCTAAAAAGGAATCCACATCAGACTTATATTGAATATTTGGAAGTTGGTTTGTGGTTAATAAGTAAAAGGCTACAAACCTTAATACTAAATACCTATCACGCATTCTATTCGATTTTACTCCACCACCAGTGGCACTTTTAAAGTCAGGACTTTCAGCTAAATCTTCAATTAGTTTTGTTGATTTACCTTGATATAGTGCATGTCGCATTTCCTGCTTATTTAAATTAACGCCACCACGGTTAACTCGCTCAAAAATATTAAATTTCACAGACTCAGGTGTTGGCGGCTGAATAACATAAGAGTGAAGTTGATAATCTTCGATTTTTGCCTGTAATAATGGAGAGATTTCTTTGAATTTAAGTCCTTTTAAATGAGGTAACATAGACAAACTTGAAAGTGTAAATTCATTATTCAAAAAGCCTTTTAATGATGTAATGCGCTGTTTACCATCAATAATTTGGCGAATACCATCTTCGTTTTCAAAAAGATAAATTAAAGGAATTGGAATACCCATTAATATAGACTCTATTAACTCAGATTTATGCTTTTTATCCCAAACGTTTTCACGTTGAAAGTCGGGAGCAAGTACTAAATCACCTCGTTCTTCTCTTCGAAGAATTTCAAATATACTTGATTGCTCTTTTGCTATTCTAACTTGGGTATCAGTACCCATTTGATGCGGAGGAGAAGTTAACTCAAGCTCATCTTGACCTTCAAATTCAATTTCATCTTCTGTATTTTTCATGGTCAAAACCTTGATTATTTCAATGCGGATACTTTTTTACTAAATGTTATCATTTTATCTACCAGTCAGGAAAATATAATAAAACTAGTTCACTAGGTATTTGTTTCATCATTTAATGTTTCAGCCAATTTCTTACGTCTATTTTGCCAGTGACAGCAGCGGAGATAAGCGCTGTTTTTCGTTCTTTCATTAAATTAATAGCTAATTGAGCATTCTTAGATAAACTATCTAACTTACATATTATTGATTGTAAATATTCAATAATATTTAACTGTTCTGTCAAAGGAGGAAGGACCACCTTAACTTTTTTCAAGTCGTTTACACCTACATTATCCTGAGTATTAGAGTTTACTTGACTACGAATACCTTGAGTGAACGCATGAGATTTAAAGTAATAAAAAAGATATAAACCTAAACATTTTGAAGGGTTAGGCTTAATCGTTACACATGAGTAGGAAACCAAAAACTCCCTATCAACATCAATGTATGATGCTGTTCCAATAGTTGCATAACGAGCCATAATAACGTCCCCTTGAGAGCTTTTTATTTTCTTTGATAGCTTTAAATAATCTTTCCGACATACTTGCTTGCAGTCTTCAAAATTTATAGAACTTGCAAATTCAGTTAAATCGCCAGTCATGACATAAGGAATTCCTGTATCAGCCGACTTAGGCATATAATGATCTACGTCACCAATAGCATTAAGTACATAATCCATATGACTTACAACCCAATGCTCAGGTGCTTCACCTAGCCATTCAATGCCTGAGTCTTTCATTGGAGTATTTGAGCTGAGGCCACGGGTGACGGCATGAGAAATAACGGCTTGGCGTTTTTCTTTTAATAGATCTATTAACTTTTCTTGTTTGGCAATTAAGGTGTCAATTTTTGCCGTTTCATGGTCGAGGAAGTCGGCTATTTTATGCTGTTCATCTGGACTAGGGATACAAATACTCATATCACCAAAGTCTTCCATCCCAATATTTGGCTGACCAGTTTCTCTAACTAAAAAATTAATCTGATCATAAACAACACTTGAAGACATTAAATAAAAAACAAAATCATCTATTATTATGTCATTAGCTGAAGAAAAGTGACCTACGCGGTAGTTTTGTAATAATGGTTCATCAACTTTTGTGACCCGAATAATTTTCCCGATAGTCCCACCAGTAAGGCACATCAAAATATCTTTTTCTTTGATTAGTATGTTTTGAAAATTTTCAACTCTACTTTCTAGAACAAATGAACAGTTATTTAAATCTAAAAAACCACTTGGATGCAACTGAGTAATCTTTACGATTTTTGCTCCATCATCAACAAAATCATGCTCTCTAAATTGATATCCATGTCTTATCTTAACGTAATGTGTAAACTTTGCTTTTATCCATGTTGTGGGGATATTACCTAACCACTCAACACCAGACTCTTTATATTCAGGATATTCACTGTACTTATTTCCGCTCAAGGCTGTTCCTGTCATTATGAATGTACCTCTTGCAGTAACTTCATAATATCGGCTGAAACGGCATCTAAATCGCCATCAATGGCTTCTAATGCTCTTGGTGGTTGGTATACATAAAAATGGCGGTTAAACGGTATTTCATAACCAACAATACCCACTTCACCATCGATTGCATCAACTTTAGTTTCATCAATCCAAGCATCAGGTACGTGTGGTATTACTTCACGTTCAAAATAATCTTGTACTGACTGTTTTAATGGTACATTTTCATTGTCACGAAGATCAGGATTAGGCTCTGGTTGACCTTTTTGTTTACCTGATTCGAAAAGACAAATTTCTGCATTTTCATCATGCTCACCAAAAAACTTACATATATTTTTTTGCTCAGAGGATGACAACTTTTCGGTGAAGTAATTAAAGAACTTAGTTCTGCTAAATACCTTCTTCTTGCCAATCAAGCTTTGTAATGTTGAATAACCAGCGGGTTGAGCTAGCTCTATTGTGATATCTGGATCTTTCTTCTTTGCTTTTTCAATATAGTCATGGCAATAAAGTTCGAAATTTTCTGTTGTTACATCAAAGGCTAGTTTTAATGGGCGTTCTACGGTAATACGTCTATAACCAAAATCTTGATAGTCGAATATTTTGCTAAAGTCGTTTTCTACAAATTGTCCGTAAGTTTTAACTATGGTCTCAATGCTCTCTTCGGTTAATTCTTTACGCTTGCTACCGAGTGATTTTCGCATTGCTTGGTAGAATACGTTTTCAACCTCTTCAGTTGATTCGCCACCACCACTGCGTCCTCGGCCACCAGTTTTAGCTCGGACAGTTGAGGCATTGATTAGTTGAACTTTGCCTTTGCGCTGTGATGGTTTGTTATTAGATAAAATCCATACATAAGTAGCAATACCTGTGTTGTAGAACATATCTGTAGGTAAGGCGATTATTGCTTCAAGTAAATCATTTTCTAGTATGTAACGTCTTATCTCACTTTCACCTGAACCTGCACCACCAGTAAATAGAGGTGAGCCGTTTAAGATAATACCAATACGTGAACCGCTTTCTTTTGAATTAAGCGTAAGTGGGCGCATCTTACTAATAAGGTGCATTAAGAATAATAACGAACCGTCTGATACCCTTGGTAAACCTGCACCAAAACGACCTTCAAAGCCTTTGTCTTTGTGTTCGTCATTAATTTTCTTTTGTACTTTTTTCCAGTCCACACCAAAAGGTGGGTTAGATAACATGTAGTCAAATTTATCAGCAGGTAATTGATCGTCAGATAGGGTATTACCCAATTTAATGTTGTCGACCTTTTGGCCTTTAATCAGCATATCGGCTTTACAAATAGCGTATGACTCAGGGTTTAATTCTTGACCAAAGGCTGATAATGCGGCTTTGTCGTTAAGTTCATGCATGTATTCCATGCCTGATGATAAAAAACCACCCGTACCAGCGGTAGGATCGTAAATACTACGCACTAAACCTGATTGGGTAAGTAGGCCATCATCATTACAAAATACTAATGAGGTGGTTAAACGGACAATATCACGAGGTGTAAAGTGTTCCCCTGCGGTTTCGTTAGAGCTTTCAGCAAAGCGTCTGATCAATTCTTCAAACACTAAACCCATGTTGTAGTTATCAACTGCTGCAGGGTGAAGATCGGTAGTAGCAAAGCGTTTAGCCACTTTGTAAAGTAAATCAGCTTCTTCTAGTTTGTCTATAGTATTAAAGAAATCAAAATGTTCGAATATTTCACGAGCATTAGGGCTAAATGATTGCACGTAGCTTTCAAGGTTTTGCGCTACGCCAGTTTCACCTAGCTTGTTTAAATCCATTTTGCTGGTGTTATAAAAACTTAACTTGGCAGCATGGGTTAGTATTTTATCTTGTGCCTTTTCTTCTTTTTCTTTAACTGACTCGTACATAGCAAGGACGTTGGGTTTGGTGTTTTCGAGCACACACTCTAAACGTCTTAATAGGGTAAAAGGTAAAATAATACGCCCGTATTGGCTTTGTTTAAAATCACCACGGAGAAGATCAGCAACTGACCATAAAAATGCTGCGGTAGAAGAGAAATTGTCTGACATAAATATTTGCCCTGAAAAGTAGTTAAGTTTTCCGTAACTTTTGGCTTGTGGCTAATAGCTATAGCGGCAATAAACTTAATGTAATTGTTAATTAAGGGTAATTTATCACATTACAAATACATATAAAGGAATGATTGAAAATGAGTATTGATAAACTATGTGTATATTGTAATTGTCTAAAAAAGAGTTATAACAACTTT
This sequence comes from Psychrosphaera saromensis, assembly GCF_002954545.1. Taxonomy (GTDB): domain Bacteria; phylum Pseudomonadota; class Gammaproteobacteria; order Enterobacterales; family Alteromonadaceae; genus Psychrosphaera; species Psychrosphaera saromensis. The sequence goes on from NZ_MSCH01000003.1 coordinate 1,141,244, forward strand.
AAGTGATCACTTTTAAGGTTTATTTACTGATCACTTTTAAAACTGACTTACTGATCAGTTAAGTGATCAGGTTTAAGTTATTGTCTTTATTAGTTCATATACTTAAAGTGATCAGTTTTTTGATTGTTTGGTTAGAGCAATTTTTAATTTTTTGATGATTTATATTTCTTAAAGTATTTATTCATCGCTTTTGCCAGAGGTGTTAATTCTATGCTGTTGTATGAATTGCACTTTATTCGAGCTTCTCTGAAATAAATTGCGCCTTTGTACCTATTTTTATGTTTTAAGTAAACTGGAGATGTCCAGTCTAAATAATCGTCTAACTCTTTGATTGCTTGTAATTGTTCCATACATAAAGCTCTGTATTCAAACCTTGTTAACTCTGCATCTAAAGGTACACCATAACGGACTTTAGCTCTTCCACCATGCTTTAAAGCGTTTTGATTTCCTTTTGGTGCTCCAGCTCCTATTCGTTTTCCACCTCTTGCCATTATTTTCTCCTATAAACATAATTAATGTGTAAGCTTTATATCGCTTTTAAACGGCTTGCTTGATAGTCGCTAGTGAATAATGGCCTATTACCTTTAGTTTCTTTCTTGGCAAGGTAACTGAGTCGATATATAGCTCTTTGTACTGATTCAGCATCGGCTCTTTTGATTTTGTAAGCATTATTCTCTGGGTAATAAACGCTCAGAGGCTGGGAAAGATTATTAATCGCTGCAGTTATCGCCTTAGCAATGCCGAATGAACTCTGTGCTTTGTGCCCATTAATCATAACTGCACAGTGATAATGAGGATTGTTTGATGTTAGAGTTTGTTCTCTAACCCATATATAAGCTACTTCACAGTTGTATTGTTTTTTTAACTTTTGTTTAAATTTTTTATTAAATTCATTGATCAGTTTATTGTCTTTCATTGGTTGTGTAGTCCGAAGATCAAATCTAACCACCAGCACTTTTGAATAGATCGTTAATATGTTGTTCATTTGCTCAAATATTTTATTCATTATTATTGTTTTTATACCTCTCTTGAATTTCATTATTTTCCATAAGTGGTTATCATAAAAAAAATCTACAGGTTCAAATCTGAGCGCCATAATATTATTAATAACCTGCGTATTTGTATTAACTGATTGGACTTTAGGCCTTTGGGTGTAAAGGGCTCATTAATTATCGAGTTTGGATTAAGTCCATTTTATCGTTGCATTTTGTGTCACAAGGTATTGAAAAAAAAGGCAATATAAAATTGCCTTTTAAATTAAAACTGACTGAGCCAGCGTTCATAGTCACTTTGTTTCCAACCTTTTGTTTTATTGTTGATAGTAACGGGCTTAATAAATGAGCCTGATTTAACTCTACGATAAAGAGTAGAGCGACTTACCCTTAATAATTGCATCATCTCGTCTATACGAATTATCCGCTCAACAGGGTACATTTTTCCGATTAACTGGCATTGGCTGAGCATGTGCTTTTTAGATGAACTCATTAGACTACCGACCCGCGCTAACTTGGTCACGGGTAGCAATCCACATTAAAATTTCAGATAGCCTCCAACCTACAGACCTGTTTGATAATCGAATGCGTTTTGGGAACTCATTCTTCTTTTCTAATTGAAATGCTTGGGTACGACTGATTGTTGTCAGTTCTTCACGTTCGGGCTCACGGACTATTCGGTCAAGCTCATTTGCTAAGGGTGTTTGGTGTACTGAATTGTTCATATTCACTCCTACTGGTTCGTGTTTGTTTTCAGTGGGAGTGATATTAATTTCGCCAAGAAATAAAAATATGAAGTAATAAATTTTAGCTTTTGACTTTTTTTTATTTAGCACCTGTGGTGGGGGTGGAATTTATTAACCAATACAACCGTTAGTTGTTAGTGACTTTATGTCTTTGGTTTAATGTAAGTTGTTGATAGTGTTGTAGGGCAGTTTATAAAATTAAATGGTAAGTGATTATAAATAACCAAGGCGGTAATGAATATGTCGAAAAATCAAATAATTAATATATTAAGAGATTTGGGATTAATTCTATTTGGCTCATTTTTAGCAGCTTATTTTTCAATTTACTTTTTTGGTAAAGATTTTGAAAAAACTAAAGTTGAGTTGGCAATTGAGCAAACGATTATTGAGAAAAAAATGGATGTAGCGTTAAACTTAATTGAAAAAACGAGTAGGTTATATCAATTGTCAATCATGTATAGAAAGTATGAAATAATCGGCAATGAGTATATTAAAGCTATGATTAAACGTTTAAAAAAAAATGAGAAAAAAAACGTGAGTGAAATAGAAATTAGAGAAGCTCAAATGAATTTTCAAATATCGCTATTTTCAAGTAAGCCTTTTATTTCAAATGAAGTTTTTGAAAAGTTATCTAAATTTGGAATGAAGCTCAGTCAGTTTAACTTCAGTGAAAATAATGATTCTGAGACATTAAAGGAAATTTATGAAGAAGCAGGTAAAAATTATAATGAAGCATTAGAGCTTATCAAAGCAAAATATAATACTACTTTGGTGAAACGTGATTCTTAATATAGATTGAAAATTAGATAGCAGCCATTTAGCACGAATTATCAGAGAGTATGAAACTGTATTTTTAAAACACTTGGGTTATTTATTTTAAAAAGGTAGTAATGAGTTATAGTATCTTTTTTATATAAATATTAGGAGCTTAAGTGTCAAATTATTATTCAATTATCAAATGCGGTGTTCTTGCTGTAATTGTAGTTATTTTTGGCTTTAATACTGTTATTCAAATATTAAATGGAAATTTAATAACAGGGGGAGCTACTTTAATTGCAGGAGTTTCATTTATTTTTTGGTTATATTCATCAAGTCTTAAAGTTCCACTTGCATTATGTGGCATGTTGCTCTCTTTACTTGCTGTATTCGTGGATACCATACCTTTAGCGATTACAGAGTATGAGCATGTAGTTAAAATCCAAAACTTGGTCGTAAGCAATATAGGTGTTCACCATAAAAGTACATCAATTGTAAGCAGTGAAGTTGGTATTCAATGCATAGCAGGAGGTTACAAAACTATTCTTAAATACTTTCCACATTATTTTAAAGCTATTTACTTTAATAACTTATTATCGGCAATGGACACTATATCCTCCGCTGGAGTTCGTCAGCCATTTATTAATAACTCTTGTTTCGATGCGGTATTGGATAATTATGATACGTATAAAGATACTTTTGTTCACTTACCGACAGAAACCAAAGAAGCAATTAAAGCTTACGATAAAGCAAAAATTGAAGCTAACAAGTCCTCTTAGTCAGCAACTTTTGTAATATTATGTCTCGTTTCTTTATGGGTAAAAGGTAGTTGGTTTATAGCTCATTAAAATTATGAGTTTTTTAAATTAGGCTAAAGATAGATAATCTTCAAAACGATAGTTATCTAAATCATTTTCCTTTAGCTCTAAACTAGATGCCGTCACATTTTTTATGCTTAAATATTTAGGTAAAATCTTTGTTTTGAAGTGATTACCTAAATCTCTTTCACCGCTGTTAAGTGCGATATTTAAATCATCAATTTTGTACTTCGGTAAATGTTTTTCGTCAAATTCATCTCCAAGTAAAAGGCTTATTGGCTCGTCATTATTCTTTACGCTTGTGTCGGAGATTAACACTGATTCCTTTGCACTAAAGTATACTCGCCATAAATACAGATCTAGATATGGGATTATTTGATAATCAAATATACCTTTAACAAAGCTTTTATTTTGTTCAAGTTTAGTGGAGCTTATTTGAGTTGATATGTGCTTTTTACAGATTGATTCAACCATAGGTTTTATAGCTGCTAATATTTCAGTAGCAGTATGAAATTGTGGGTAAAACTTTAATAACGAATAACCTAAAGTATCTGAATGACTGTAATCAACTGTAAACTCTTCATTATTGAATGATCTATCTGGAATGATTGGATTCGGGTAAGGTTCAGCTATTTTCTGTTTTAAACTTAATGTTTGGCAAGTATCACATAACAAAGATAGTGGTATGCACTCCTCATATTCAATTTCAGGGTTATCATAGATTAATTCATAAAGTGATTTGAACTCTTCAAATGTGACATTAGGATGCTTATCTGAATACTTTGTAAAGAGGCTTTCTTGTTTTTCATTATGCTTCCAACTGTGCTCCTCATTTACATTGTTTTTTAAAATGTCTAGGCAGTCTGAACAAAGTTCACGGGTATATTTGTCTTTAAAAAAAGAAGTGTTCGCAATGATAAACTTTGGTTCTTCCATAGCCATTTGAAGTGTTTCATAACACATTTCAATATCAACATTGGTTAGTTGTGAAGCTATAGCTGTAGGTGTATTTAAACTTTGAGTTATTGCGCTTTCTGATATGGGAGTGCCTGCAATAATATTTTTCCACTTTTTAGAGATTGGAAAAATATTTATAGATTCATATTCGTCATATAACTGACTTATCATATTTATACGGACAGTTAACTCACTATAAACTTGTTTCAAAGATAAGTTATTTAGCTCTGAATAATTGGTTAAATTAAACCATTTAGGAATAGCTATTTTTTTTGTTAGAGGTGACATATTTAGTACTTTCGTTAAAGGTTAATTATAGGAGCTAAAAGTTCAGCCACTTTGTTGTGAGCTTCTAAGCGTTCATTTAGATAATCATGACGGTCATATATACCTTCAACACCTTTCAATTTATGATTAAGACATCGCTCTGCTACATGGCCTGAAATACCTAGTGATGCTGCCAAACTTCTGAATGTTCTTCTAAGATCATGCGGAGAAAAGGGTTTCATTTCCCCCATCAGATTTGGTGGCTGTATTTTCCGTCCAGCTTCCCTGCCAAACATAGACGCTATTGCTCTGTTTAATGTGTCGTCACCCATGTGAGGTCTTTTAGATACTCTACGTGCTGGGAAAATATATTCTGAATTATAACTACGCATTTTTAGTTCATCCAACCAAGACAGTACTGCTGGTGGAAGTGGTATTGTAATTGGAGCTCCAGTTTTACTTCTTCCCTCTGGTAAATGCCATAGTGATTTGTCGAAATCAAACTCTTCCCACTTAGCACAACATAATTCACTTTTCCTTACACCTAATGTAACTAATAGAGCGCAAGCAAGGTAATTATCTCTGGTGAACTTTGATATATTTTCATTAAAAGTTGTGAATACTATTTTTAGTTCATTAAATGTTAAATACCTGTCTCTACTTTTTTCTATCCCACCAGCATCTGAAACTGAAAATGCACTAGCAGGGTTTTGTGTAGTTAAGTCGAGTTTTATGCCGTGTCTGAAAAGCTGTTTTAAATACATTAATGCATCGTTTGCAATTGTGGGTCTAGAGTCAGAAATTAATTGGATAATTTCCCTTACATCACGTGCATTAACTTGGTCTATTTTCATATCTCCAATAAAAGGTTTGATATCCTTTTCATAAACTCTTTTAGGTATGTTGGGATATTTAAGCCTTTTTGATAAGTCAGCCTCAAACCAATCATTAAATAAATCGTCAACCACCTTGATAGCTTGTTCTTGAATTCTACGCCTTGTTAAAAGAGGGTCTTGTCCGTTATTAATTTCTTTTTTCTGGATTGCGGCATCTGATCTTGCATCAGCTAACGAAAGGTCGGGGTATTGCCCAATGGTAATTTCTTTTCTCTTCCCATTTGATGTGTATCTCAACATCCAATAAGGAGTAGCTGATTTTCTAACAACTAAGTATAAACCTCCACCAATAGGGTGGCGCTTAGGCTCTCCCTTTACAAAGGATATAATTTGTTTTGCTGTAACATTTGCCATTATTAGACTTTGCCCACCAATGATGTTTTTTAGTTATTAGTAAGCCCACCAATTTGCCCACCATAAAAAATAAACTTTACCGAACGAATGAAAACATACTAATACAAAAAAACCTCTAAAAATAGAGGTTTAATGTTATTTAGTTCATGTGAAAACGAATGGGAACATTATTCAATATTTTGGATCTGCTCACGCATCTGTTCAATAAGCACCTTTAACTCAACGGCTGCGTTGGTTACGTCTGCGTTGATTGATTTTGAGGCTAGGGTGTTTGATTCTCTGTTAAATTCTTGCATCATAAAGTCTAAGCGTCTGCCGCAGGCGCCGCCTTTTTTCATGATTTTTTGAGTTTCTGTTACGTGGCTTTGTAGGCGGTCTAGTTCTTCGGCTACGTCGGTTTTTTGTGCCATGTAAATCAGTTCTTGTTCTAGGCGTTGTTCGTCAATTTCTACACCTGCTTCTGCTAGGCGTGAGCTTATGCGTTCTTTTTGCCATTTCATGATCTCTGGAAGGTGGGATGAGACAATTTTTGATTGCTCTAGTACGCCTTCTAAACGTGTGTCGATCATGGTTTTAAGGTTGGCGCCTTCGCTTGCTCTGGCGTCTTTAAAGTCTTTTATTAATGGGTCGAACGCGCTTAGAATTTCTTGTTGTACTGCGTTCATGTCGGTTTCTTCGGCTTGCATTACGCCGGGCCATTGTAAAATATCGACTGGGTTTAATTGGCTAGAGCCAGCTTCGCTGGTTACCCAGGCTGCGCTGTCGATTATTTGTTTTGCTAAGGTTTTATTAATCGTTAACTGAGTAACGGCAGACGGATTTGCTGTGTATTTTAAGAATACTTCTACTTTTCCGCGCTGAATTTGTTTACGTAGGCGTTCGCGTAATATGGCTTCTAATGATCGAAACTGTTCTGGTAGACGGATATAGGTTTCTAAATAACGTTGATTTACTGAACGGATTTCCCAAACAGCAGTTCCCCAATCACCTTTGGTTTCGATACGGGCGTAAGCAGTCATACTTTGAATCACGAGCAAGTCCTTTGTTTTATTTTTTGGTTAATAGAATAATGGTTACTATAATATTTTTGGCAGTATAACTGTGTGCTAGCTGACTGGCTAATTTATGAGACATTACCTAGGTATTATTTACGTAATCTTGCGGTTATTTACGTAATTACTTTAATTAGATGATTTATTAGTCAAAAGCACTCGCTATTTTTATTTAAAAAGTGTAGAATGCGCGCCCTTTTGATTCCCCCATAGACAGGCTAAGCTCGGATAGTTACGTAAGGTAACGCGCATGTGAGTGATAACGGATTTACGCGTGAAGTTGGGGTAGATGTGAGTAAAAATAATGACAGAAAATGTAGTAGAACCCCAACCTGAAGCAGCTGAAGTTGCTCAACTTAAATTCGCAGACTTAGGATTAAGCCCTGCAGTATTAGACGCGGTTACAAGCGTAGGTTATGAAACACCATCACCTATTCAAGCAGAATGTATTCCACATATTTTAAACGGCGATGACGTTTTAGGTATTGCACAAACAGGTACTGGTAAAACAGCCGCGTTTGCATTACCAGCTTTATGTAAATTAGATGCAAAAATTAATTCTCCACAAGTTTTGGTGTTAACACCAACTCGTGAATTAGCGATTCAGGTTGCTGAAGCGTTTACAACTTACGCTGAGAAACTTAAAGGTTTCCACGTATTACCAATTTATGGTGGTCAAGACTTCCGTACACAATTACGTTCTTTAAAACGTGGTGTACATGTTGTTGTTGGTACACCTGGTCGTGTAATGGACCACATGCGTCGTGAAACTTTAGACCTTTCTAACCTAAAAATGGTTATTTTGGATGAAGCTGATGAAATGTTACGTATGGGTTTCATCGACGATGTTGAATGGATCATGGAAAGCGTTGCTAAAAACACACAGATTGCTTTGTTCTCTGCAACTATGCCGGCGCAAATTTTAAAAGTAACTAAAAACTACTTAAAGAATCCTAAAGAAGTTCGTATCAAGCCTAAAACGGCTAGCCACTCAAACATCACTCAACAGTATTGGATTGTTAATAACAACCAAAAACTAGATGTATTAACGCGCATATTGGAGCTTATCCAATTTGAAGGCATGATCATCTTTGTTAAAACTCGTCAAAGTACTGGTGAGCTTGCTGATAAATTATCAGCACGCGGATACGCAGCTGCTGCACTTAATGGTGATATGAACCAATCTCATCGTGAACAGTGTATCGAGTCTCTGAAATCTGGTCGTTTAGATATCATCATTGCAACAGACGTTGCTGCTCGTGGTATCGACGTTGAACGTGTAACTTACGTTATCAACTACGATTTACCATACGACGTTGAGTCTTATGTTCACCGTGTTGGTCGTACTGGCCGTGCTGGACGTAAAGGTAATGCAATCTTGTTTGCATCTCCACGTGAGCGCCGTTTATTAAAAACGATTGAACGTGAAACTAAGCAAACAATTTTACCTTACGAAGCACCTTCAAACGAAGAAGTTACACAATTACGTGTTGCTGGCTTTAAAGAAAAAATGACAGATGCTTTAGGTTCTCAAGACTTAGACTTCTTTAACAAGTTAGCTGCTGATTTTGCTGCTGAACACGAAATGGAAGTTTCTGAAGTTGCTGGTGCGTTAGCGTACTTAGCTCAACAAGAAGCGCCTTTGCAAGTTACTGGTCGTAGTATGCCTGGTAACAATAATGCAGACGACCGTGGTGGTGATCGCGGCGGACGTGACAGAGATCGTGGCGAAAGAGGCGGACGCGAACGAGGCGGTCGTGATAGAGATCGTGGCGAGCGTAGTGAACGTGGTCCTCGTACAGAAAGAGATCCTGGCGTTAAAATGCAAGCGTACCGTATTGAAGTTGGCCGTGAACACGGTGCAACACCAAGAGATATCGTTGGTGCAATTGCAAATGAAGCAAACTTAAGCTCTAAGTTCATTGGTAACATTAAACTTATGCCTAACTTCTCAGTTGTTGAATTACCAGCTGATATGCCTGCTGAAGTACAACAACAGTTAAAACAAACACGTATTCGTAACCAACCGTTAGATCTGAAAGTAGATCCACGTGGTGGCGAAGGTGTTGGTGCTCGTGAAGAACGTGGCGGTCGTCGTGATGGTGGAGCAGGTCGTCCTCGTCGTGATGGCGGTGCAAGTCGTGCTCGTGGTGGTGAAGGCCATCGTGGACAACGTGATGGCGCATCTCGCGGTCCAAAACGTGACTAAGCTAGAAAAAAGTTAAAATGAAAAAGGTGCATTAATTTGCACCTTTTTTGTAAGTTAAACGTAAATTATCAATGCAGCAGAAGATTGAATTTTCTATAATGCATTAGAATTATTTTGTTAAGTCTTAATTAACCGACTTGGCATTTTGTATGATTAAAATATAGAGGTCTATATGCGTCCAAGTGGCAGAACCACATCTCAAATTCGTCCGGTTACTATTACTCGTAATTTTACCGCGCACGCAGAGGGTTCAGTATTAATTGAAATTGGTGAAACTAAAGTTCTTTGTAATGCCACTGTAGAAAGCGGTGTACCTCGCTTTATGAAAGGCAAGGGCAAAGGGTGGGTTAACGCTGAATATGGCATGTTACCGCGCTCAACGCACACTCGTAACAATCGTGAAGCCACTCGTGGTAAGCAAACTGGCCGTACTATGGAAATTCAACGTTTAATCGCTCGTTCTTTACGTGCCGCGGTTGATTTGAAAATACTTGGCGAGAATACAATCACTATCGATTGTGATGTTATTCAAGCTGATGGCGGAACTCGTACTGCGTCAATTACCGGTGCTTGTGTTGCTTTGGTCGACGCGATTAATTACATGTTGAAAAAGAACATGATTAAAGCCAATCCGCTTAAATATTTAGTCGCGGCTATTTCAGTTGGTGTTTATAAAGGCACGCCTATTGCTGATTTAGAATACGTTGAAGACTCAGAAGCTGAAACGGATATGAATGTTGTGATGACCGAAGACGGACGTTTAATTGAAGTCCAAGGTACAGCAGAAGAAGAACCGTTTAGCTTTGACGAAATGCAAGAAATGTTAGGTTTAGCTAAAAGTGCCATTAATGAATTAGTGGACGAACAGAAAAAAGCGTTAGCTTAAAACAGCTACGAGTAACGAGAGCCGAGCTGCGAGTATCGAGCAAAAGCTAACTCTCGCAACTCGTGCCTCGTAACTCGAAACTTGAGGAACTTATGAAAGATTATCAAATTGAATTTATTGAATTCGCGTTAGAGAAACAAGTATTAAAGTTTGGTGAGTTTACCCTGAAATCAGGCCGTACTAGTCCATATTTTTTTAATGCTGGTTTGTTTAATACTGGTCGTGACTTAGCGCGTTTAGGTCGTTTTTATGCGGCGGCTTTGGTTGACTCTAATATTGAATTTGACGTGTTGTTTGGTCCGGCCTACAAAGGCATTCCAATTGCGACCACCACTGCAGTTGCGCTTGCGGATCATCATGATGTGGACACGCCATATTGTTTTAACCGTAAAGAGAAAAAAACGCACGGTGAAGGTGGTAGTTTGGTTGGTGCTGAGCTTAAAGGCAAAATCATGTTGGTTGACGACGTGATCACTGCAGGTACGGCAATTCGTGAATCAATGGAAATCATTGCTGAGCACGGTGCTGACTTATCTGGTGTGTTAATCGCATTGGACCGCCAAGAAAAAGGCAAAGCTGAATTGTCTGCGATTCAAGAAGTTGAACGTGACTTTAATACTAAAGTGATTTCAATTGTGACCTTAACTGACTTGATCACTTACTTAAAACAGAATCAAGATTACGCTGAATATTTACCAAAAGTAGAACTATACCGTGAGACTTACGGCGTTTAACTTTTACAGCTTGTGTTAAAAATATTATTAAATAGCCGCGGTATAAATACAGCGGCTTTTTTGTGCCTAATTTTTGTTTATCATTTGTGGTAATTAGTACTTCACACTTTCCTGTTGCCGCCATACTATAAACACTCTTTCGTCTTTATTAGGATTGTTTGTTTATGCGCCCTTTATTTCCTGAGATTAAAATCAATCAAAGTTATATGGTTGAAGTATCCGACGGTCATGTCATTTATGTTGAAGAAAGTGGCAATCCTAATGGTATTCCTGTGGTGTATTGTCATGGCGGGCCAGGCGGAGGCTCCGATCCGGTTTACCGACGTTTTTATAATCCTGAACATTACCGAATTATATTGTTTGATCAACGCGGTTGCGGGTTGTCAACGCCGCATTGTGCCTCAGACATTAATGCTATTTGGAACAATACCACCTCAGATTTAATTCAAGATATGGAAGCAATTCGCCAACATTTAACTATAAAAAATTGGGTTGTGGCCGGTGGCAGTTGGGGAACAACGGTTGCGTTATTGTATGCGATTGAGTTTTCTAGCCGAGTGCTTGGCTTAATTTTACGTGGTGTGTTCTTAGGCCGACAACAAGACTTAGATTGGTTATACGCCGAGAAAGTAGGCGCAAGTCAGATATTTCCAGAGTATCACGCGGATTTTATCCGTGGTCAAAATCCAGACTCGGTAGCTGAGTTATTGGCGGGCTTTTATGAGCAATTAACCGGAGACAACGACTTAGTGCAAATGTCTGCGGCAAAGCAATTTTCCAATTGGGAAAGCCGTATTTGCAAATTAAAACCGCAAACCAATGCGGTTGCAGAAAGTAATAAGGAATTGGTCGCAAGTTCATTATTAGCCACGCATTATTTTACCAATAACTGCTTTATTTACGAGCATGAGATCCTCAGCGAAATTGCCAACATTAGTGAAATCCCTGGTTATATTATTCATGGTCGATACGACAGTGTGTGCAAACCAGAAGGTGCGTATGAACTCAGCCGAGCATGGATAAATAGTGTGCTAGAAATAGTACCTGCAGCAGGGCACAGCTGCACAGAAGTTGGCATTGTTGACGGGCTGGTAAAAGCCAGTGATGAAATGGCTCGTTATATACAGCAGGAGAAATTAGTTTAAATGATAGCTTTGATCCAAAGAGTAAAGTCGGCACAGGTCGATGTCGATGGTAAAACCATAGGTAAAATAAATCAGGGACTTTTGGTGTTGCTCGGGGTAGCTAAAGATGATGACAAAACCAAAGCAGACAGGTTAGTTCAGCGGATTAGTAATTATCGAATATTCTCTGATGAGGATGGCCGTATGAATTTAAGCTTAAAGCAGATTGAAGGTGAATTGCTGGTTGTATCGCAATTTACTTTGGTTGCAGATACTAAAAAAGGCACACGTCCTGGCTTTTCTCGTGGCGCGCCTCCTGCATTAGGTGAGGAGTTATATGACTACTTTGTTATGCAATGTAAGGACGCAGGCATTCCAACTCAAACGGGTCAGTTTGGCGCAGACATGCAAGTGAGTTTATTAAATGATGGGCCGGTTACCTTTAACCTTGAAGTCTAGTGTTAACAAAGTAACCTAGCGGCAAAATTAAAAGCGACTCAGGACTTCATCTAATAATTTGAGTCACTGATCAACTAACCTTTGGCAAAAGCAAAGGTACAAAAAGGAAATGTTATGGGAATTTTAAAATTAATCACGTATGCCGCAGGTGTTGCTGCGTTATTTCTGTCTGGTTATTTGGCTAAGCTTTTAGATGACTCCAATTTTATGGAGCAAGTGACGGCAATTCCAAGTGAAAACATAACCTACTTTCATATTATTGCGTTGGTTGTTATTGCCTGGTTATTAATAAGCCTGTTAATGACGGTTATCACTCGTGGAATAATTATCGTTTTATTAATTATTGCGATTGGTGCAGAAGGCACGTTTGTTGGTATGAATATTAACGGTATTATTGTTGAACAAACTAGCGTGTTAGAAGATGTACAAGATGGTGCGGTAGACTTATTTGATGAGTTAAAAGACAAAGTAGAAGATGTAATAGATTAATCACCATTGCTGTGACTTAATTTAAACCGCTTCTAGTCTCTAGTCGCTAATCCATAAAAAAAGGAAGTTATTAACTTCCTTTTTTTGTGTCAGTTTATCAAGAGGCAGTTTATTGAGAGGTAAGTAGGCTGCACAGTTAAGCTAATCGGCAATAACCATATTGCGGCCACTGTCTTTAGCGTCATACAATAATTCATCGGCTTTGATCATAATCTCATCAAATGAACTGTCACAACCATGCGTAATACCAATACTTATAGTACAGGTAATGGTGTTTTTGCCAGAACCTATGCCGATATCAACTAACATGTTTTCGATATCTTTTCTAAAATCATCCAGCAACATAATTGCCTGATTTCTACTTGTGGTATCTAAAAAGATACAGAATTCTTCGCCGCCGACTCTAGCCGCTAAATAATTTGGTGAGAAGTGACGCTGCATTAACTTAGCTATCGATTTTAATACAACATCGCCAGCATCATGGCCATAGGTGTCGTTGACCGATTTAAAGTAGTCTATGTCTATCATGGCTAATGTAGAGTTTATGCCATCTATATATCGTCTTTTTATAATTGGTGATACTTGTTCAAAGAAGTAACGACGATTAAATAAGCCAGTTAAATAATCTGTGTTTGCTTGTCTTTGTATGATGGCAATATTTTCAATGTATTCGATATTTTGTAAGACTCTGCAATAAAACTCTTCTAGGCAAAATGGAGTGGTTAAAAAGTCATTAGCGCCATTTTTAATGAACTTAGCCGTTAGCGACTGGTTATTGTCCTCAGACAGGCCAATAATACTAATTTCATCTTTGGAATATTTACTGCGGATTTGATTGCACAGCTCTAACCCATCCATATTAGCCATTTCTTTTTCTGTGATGACTAATTTTATTTGAGGATGTTTTTCTAACTCTTCTATTGCTGCTGCACCACAACGTGCTTGAATAACATGATAGTTATGGCGCTCAAGTAAGTCTTTTAGGTGATTTCTGGTGTCTTGAGACTCACCAACAACCAATATCTTGGTTAAATGATTCACCCGTAACTTTTCAAGTAAATGTTGTAGGTAAGGATAGGCTTGTTTGTTTTCTTTGGTGATGTAGTCAATAACAGGAAGTTGCAAAATATTATTGCGAGTTTCATCATCAATCATGCCGGTCATAACTATTCCAGGTACATTCCGAGCTAAGAGATATGCTATTGCTTCTCCGTTTGGTGCATCAGGTAAGCTGTAATCTATAATGGCGCAGAAGAATTCAGGAAATCTAGGCTCTAATAATTTTACTTGTTCTAATGTTTCAGCCGTAATTGGATTGAACCCAGCTCTGGTCACTAAGTTTTTGTGCAGCGCTAAGATTGGCTTACTGTCTTCTACAATTAGAACGTTAAATTTTTTCATACAATATTTTTATATTTAGTCTGGTTTAGAGTTAAGCACTATATGCTTGAATCAGCAATAAAATTTAATTTAACTGCTGATTTATTATGCATTTGTATAAATTTGTTTCTCACCTAGCCAACGCTGAGTGATTTTAGCAACAAGTTCTGGCTGGTTATTTAGAATGTGGGTGGCGAGTTTCATCGCGACTGGAATCAGCATGCCATCTCGGTTTAAATCAGCGACTTTAAAGTCGGCCATTCCCGTTTGCTTGGTTCCAATAATTTCGCCCGCGCCACGTATTTCTAAATCTTTTTGAGCAATAACAAAACCGTCACTAGAGTCTCTCAGTACGGCCAATCTTTTTTGAGCAGTGTCTGACAGTGGAGCATGATATAACAGCACACAGTGCGATTTAGACGCGCCTCGGCCTACTCGTCCACGTAACTGATGCAACTGAGCTAATCCTAAGCGTTCAGGGTTTTCTATGATCATTAAACTGGCGTTGGGGACATCGACGCCCACTTCAATAACTGTGGTTGCCACTAACAGATTAATGTCGCCAGCTTTAAATTGTTCCATCACCGATTGTTTGTCGGCACTTTTCATACGCCCATGCACTAAACCTATTTTTAGCTCTGGCAGTAAAGCTTGTAATTCTACCGCTGAGTCTTCAGCTGCCTGGCATTGTAGAACTTCAGATTCTTCTACTAGAGTGCAAACCCAATACGCTTGTTGACCAGTTGTAATACAAACATCTTTAACGCGTTCAATAACAGACTCACGACGAGTATCTGGAATAGCAACGGTTGTGACCGGAGTTCTCCCCGGTGGTAGCTCATCAATAATTGAGCAGTCCAAATCGGCATACGCTGTCATGGCTAAGGTTCTTGGAATTGGTGTTGCTGTCATCACTAACTGATGTGGATAAAAACTACCTTGTTCTGAATGTATTGCGCCTTTATTGCGTAGTTCTAACCGTTGGTGTACACCAAATCTGTGCTGTTCATCGATTATAACTAAAGCCAAATTATAAAACTGAACACTTTCTTGGAATAAAGCATGTGTGCCTATGACCATTTTGGCAGAGCCGGACTCTATTTTTTCAAGCACGATGCGACGCTCTGCTGCTTTAGTTTTACCCGCTAACCAAACAACTTCAATGCTAAGAGGTTCAAGCCATTGCTTAAAACTGCTGGCGTGCTGTTCGGCTAATATTTCTGTAGGAGCCATCAAAGCAACTTGATTACCGGTTCCAATAACCGCTAATGCTGCCATTGCTGCAACTAACGTTTTACCCGAACCAACATCCCCTTGTACTAATCTGAGCATAGGTCTTGGTTGCTTAATATCATTGTAGATATCGGCAATAACACGTTGTTGGGCATTGGTTGGGGTAAAAGGCAGTTGCGCTAAAAATTGATTGTTTAACGCTATATTTGGTTCAAACGACAAGGCGCTGACTTCCTGGAATACATGCTTTTTTTCTAACATGCTAACTTGATGGGCAACAAGTTCTTCCAGCGCTAATCTTTGTTGAGCCGGATGGATCCCCATTTCCAATAAATGATAAGGCGTGTCTACCGGCGGGCGGTGGCAAATACTGAGCGCTTGTTTAATTGTGTAATTATTGGGTAATGCGTCGGCGGGTAATATTTCATCGACATTGTATTTTTCTAAACGACTTAACGCTTGTTCTGTAATGCTACGTAATGTGGCTTGTTTGATGCCTTCGGTCGTTGGGTAAACAGGCGTTAAGGTTTCTTCCACTGAGATTGGTTGTTCTGGGTCTACGATTTTGTATTCCGGGTGGATCATCTCTGGGCCATTACGACCACCGCGTATTTCGCCAAAACAGCGTAACCATACGCCACTTTCCAATTGATTTTTTTGCGCTGCACTAAAATTGAAAAACCGTAATGTCATTAACCCTGTGGTGTCTGTGATACGCACTAACATGGAACGACGTTTACCAAATTGAATTTGACTGGACTGTACTTGGCCTACAACGGTGACGTGAGTGCCGACGACCGAGTCGTTTATTGTGTATATACGGCTGCGGTCTTCGTATCTAAGTGGTAAGTGGAATAGGGCATCTTCGACATTGTGGATGTCAATCTTTGCTAACTTTTCAGCAACTTTAGCACCAATACCTTTTAAGGTAGTGATAGGAACGGAAGCAAGCGATGACAGTGCCATGTGATTATCTTAACTATTACTTTCGGCAACTGAATTAGGTTCTAATTCAAATTGTTGATTGATATGAGTGAAGTCCACACGTCTTGATTTTGAGTCGGCGGGTAACTTGTTGTATTTTTCTTTAATCTCTTGATACCAGCTTTTATCTGCCGCGATTTGACCAAATTCATCCAATGGTGGATAAGGACTTTTGGTTCTAACACACAACTCAGCATATATCGGATGACCGCCTTCAAATAACATTTGGTGGCGTATTTCATCACTCACTCTTGGTGTGTCGTATAATCCGGCTACTAAACGTTGGCGCTGTGCTTCATACATAATTAATGCACTTGCTACACTCACATTAAGTGACTCAACCATGCCATACATGGGAACAACAATATGGTGATCGGCAAGCTCTAATGCTTCATCCGAGATACCATCGCGTTCCTGTCCGACAATTAATGCCGTTGGTTTGGTGTAATCAATCTCGCGAAAATCCACCGCTCGGTCAGACAAGTTTGTCGCTAAGACTTGCATGCCTTGTTGTTTAAATTGCTTAATGGCGGTTGCGGTATCCGGCTGCTCAACAACTTTCACCCAGTTTTGGCTACCAGAAGCTCGTCCGTTAGAAAGCCAACGACTTTGAGTAGAATAAATAGCGTGAATGTTATGGATGCCAATAGCATCAGCCGTTCGAATGATTGCCGATAAATTATGAGTTTTATGAACCTGCTCCATGCAAACCGTTAGATCCGGTTGGCGTTTGTCGAGCAGGTTGGTTATGCGTTTAAAACGTTCAGGAGTCATTGGACTATTAAACGTCTGATAATTCTAATATGCCATCAATTTCAATTTGCACGCCTTTTGGCAATGCTGAAACTTGTACGGCAGCTCTAGCAGGATATGGTTCAGCAACGTATTTAGCCATAATCTCGTTAACTGTGGCAAAGTTGCTTAAGTCAGTTAAGAATATATTTAATTTAACGGCGTTGGCTAATGAGCCATTTGCGGCTTCGCAGACCGCAGCTAAGTTTTTAAATACTTGTTCTGCTTGCTCCGCAAAATCTTCCGATATAATTTCCATCGTCTCTGGAATTAAAGGAATTTGACCTGACAAATAAACCGTTGTGCCTGTTTTTATTGCTTGGTTATAAGTACCAATTGCTGCTGGTGCATTTTCTGTTGAAACTACAATTCTAGTCATTTTAATATTCCTTAATTATTTTCTGCTTATACGTTGAACATCAGGTAGCGTTCTCAATTTTTTGATAACGCGCGCTAAATGTATACGGTCTTTTACCGTCACATCTGCGTAGATAACGTATAAATTAGATTCTTTTTCTTCTGTGTTTAAATGCTCAACATTGGAGTTGGTTTTAGCAATTAAATTTGTCACTTTGGCTAATGCGCCTTGGTGATTGATTAACTCAATTTTTAGTGAGGCGATATATTCTTTGTCTGAGGTTTCATCCCACTTCACTTTAAAGTATTTAGCTGTGTCTTTTTCCCAATTTCGGCAGTTAGGGCAGTCTTCCCTATGGATTTTTAATCCTTTACCTTGTGAGATATGGGCAACAATTTCATCGCCTAATATTGGATAACAACATTGACTGTAAGTAACTAACATACCTTCAGCACCTACAATAGGTGTAAGATCTTGATTGTCGTTTTCTAAACCACGGTTTACTAATCTATTACGAACCGCTAAGCCCATTAAATTACCTAGACCAATTTCATGGTACAAATCGTCTAAGGTTTTAGTATTCAGTTCCGTCATTACCTTGTCTAAGGTTTCTAACGGAATGTCGTCAATGCTAGTTTCACCTAAAGCTGAGCTTAGTAGGCGTTTACCTAAAGAAACGGCTTCGTTGGTACGTTGCTGTTTAAGATAATTTCTAATACCCAAACGAGCTTTGGCACTAACAACAAAGTTTAACCAGTTGGCATTTGGTTTTACATTTGGCGAGGTAATGATCTCGACCGTTTGACCTGAGTCTAATGCTTTACTTAATGGATGTGGTTTTCTGTCTACTTTTGCGCCAACACAAGTATTACCAACATCGGTATGTACAGTATAAGCAAAATCGACCGGAGTCGCGCCCATAGGCAGTTCATGTATTTTACCGTCTGGGGTAAATACATAAATTTCTTCAGGGAACATGTCGGTTTTTACGTTTTCAATAAACTCAAAAGAAGAACCTGCACTTTGTTGTAGCTCCAACAAAGACTGCATCCATTGACGAGCACGTTGTCTAGCTGAATTGCCCGCTTTTGTATCTGTGCCTTTATAAGCCCAGTGTGCGGCAATGCCTCGGTCAGCGAGCTGATCCATGTCATTGGTTCTGATTTGAATTTCAATTGGGATCCCATGAGGACCAATTAACGAGGTATGCAACGACTGATAACCATTGGTTTTTGGAATGGCAATATAATCTTTAAAACGCGTTTCAATTGGCTTATATAAACTGTGCATAACGCCAATCATGCGATAGCAGGTATCTATATCGTCAACAATGACTCTAAAGGCATAAATGTCCATCACTTCGTTGAACATCAATTCTTTGTTAAGCATTTTTCGATAAATACTAAATAAATGTTTTTCTCTGCCTTCAACGCTACCAGGAATACCAACTTGTTCTAATCTGGTTTCTATTTCCGATTGAATGTTTTGTATTATTTCTTTGCGGTTACCACGAGCTTGTTTAACCGCGTTGCCTAACGCACGTGAACGCATAGGGTAAAGCGCTTGAAAACCTAAGTTTTCTAATTCGTTTTTAAATTCATGCATACCAAGGCGATTGGCGATTGGCGCATATATTTCTAATGTTTCTCTGGCGATACGACGTTTTTTATCTGGGCGTAATGCGCCTAATGTCCGCATGTTATGAGTGCGGTCGGCAAGTTTGATTAATATCACGCGGATATCTTGAGTCATTGCCATGACCATTTTGCGAAAGTTCTCAGCCTTAAATTCTTTTTTATCTTTAAATTTAAGTTTATCTAATTTGGAAACGCCTTCCACTAAGTCGGCAATTGTTTCGCCAAACTCATCGGCCAAGTCTTGCTTGGTAACGGGCGTGTCTTCAATAACATCATGCATTAACGCAGCGGCTAAGGTTTCATGATCCAGACGCATGTTCGCCAGTAACACAGTTACAGCGACAGGATGGGTTATGTAGGGATCACCACTTGAGCGCATTTGGCCGTCGTGAGCATCACGAGCAACTACATAGGCACGTTGGATTATGGCGACTTGCTCTTCTGGCAAGTAGCTACAAATTTGTTGTTTTAAACCTTCAAATAAATACACAGAGACTCAAACTAGAATGAGAAGAAAATAGGGATTGAATAGACTATACGATTTTTAAAAAAAGAAAGCCAACGCAAGAGATGCGTTGGCTAGAAGATTTTTTACTGAATTATTCGTTTGTTACGATTGCAGCAACGGCTGCCATTTCTTCAGACTGACGAACTGTTTCAGCTTCGTTGTCTTGCAAGTCCATTACTTCATTCGTAATTAAACCAGCTTCAATTTCACGAAGTGCTGTTACTGTTGGCTTATCTAAACCAGCATCAACTAAAGGCTCTTTACCTTGAGTAGCTAACTGACGTGCACGACGAGCAGCAACTAAAATTAAATCGAAACGATTTCCTACTTTACTAACAGCGTCTTCTACAGTTACGCGAGCCATTTACTATCTCCAGTTACATAAACCACGTTAAGTGGTGAAATCTTGCTGTTTGTTTGAAACAACAAGATTGAATAAATTAAAATTTAAGGGGCGTAATATTACACTAAGCGAATCAATTCGCCAACAGTTCGTTTATTAAGTCGGCAAATTTACTTTTTTGATTTTTAGTTTGTAAGCGATGCGAGAGTACAACACGCTCTAAATCGCTCAATGTTTTGTCAAAATCGTCATTGATCATTACAAAGTCATATTCTTCATGATGTGTCATTTCACTTTGCGCTTGAGCCATTCTTGCCGCGATAACTTCTTTTGTATCTTGGCCGCGTTTATGAAGTCGACTTTCTAGTTCTTGCCTGGATGGCGGCAAAATAAATAAGGTAATGATATGTGGCACTAGTTCGCGCATTTGTACTGCGCCTTGCCAATCAATATCTAAAAATACATCTATGCCTTGGTCTAGCTGCTCATTAATGGCAGATTTAGACGTGCCGTAATAATTACCAAAAACCTCAGCCCATTCATAGAACTCGTCTTCTTGGATCAATCTTTTGAACGTATCAACGTCAGTAAAATGATAATGCTCGCCATCAACTTCACCTGGTCTAGGTGCACGAGTGGTATGGGAAACTGATACTTTCATATCGTCATGTTTAGCTAACAATGCGCCGATTAGACTCGACTTTCCTGCACCACTTGGCGAGGAAACAACAAATAAATTACCTTTCATAACTCACTACTATATAAGTTTATGGTTCAAAAAAAAATAGTCGGACAGTTTAACATAAAATATCTGTGATAAGCCTGTGCTATTTATTATTGTTCCTGTAATTCTTCAAGTTGCTCTTGCAACATCTCTTTCATTTCTTCAATTTTAGCTTGAGCGTCTTCAGCCGTTAAGTTTTTATCTTCTAATAATGACTCAAGATCTTGTTGATTTAACATGTCCTGTAATTGCTCTAAACTTACTTTATCCAGAAGCTTAGACATGTCACCGTTAAATAAATCTTGGCTTAAATCTTCCAGGTCAAATTCATTGTCGCTAACCAACTCAGTTAACGGTTCAAAATAAGGCGCGACCATGCCATTTAAGTCAACCTTGAAAACATATTGTAGTAAGGCATAGGCAAGGATTAATGAAAGTAGAATTTTTAACATATTTTGATCTCTGTGGTTTTGCCTCAACTTGAGAAACTTTATTAAGGTTAGGCATTATATAAATGTCTAATCTAGTATATAAAGGCAGTAGAGTCGAAGTACTTTTAATAAAATATTTTGTGGCGAGAGATAATGAAAACTAAATTATTAGCAGTTAGCGTTTTGAGTTTAAGTCTCATATTTATAGTGCAGTCCTTTGCAAAAAATATCGATAATACTGAATTTGAAAAGTGGAAGAAAAAACACAATAAAGAAGTCACGAACTTTGTTGAAAAGTACGATAAAGACTTTGCCTCGTTTTTAAAGACGCGTTGGGTAGAAACTGACGTGATTGCCGGTGAGCAAAGAGATAACCAACCAAAGCCACAACAAACACCAGAAAAACAGCCTGAACCTGTTGTTGATGAAACGCCAGTTGAAATAGTTTTACCAGACATTGAACTACCAGAAATTAAGCCTGAACAAGATATTCCTGAAGTACCAGATGTTTCTTTGCCTAAAGATAAGGTGCCAGATACTAAAGTGAAGCCGCCTTTTTATTACGTCGCGGACGATACAGACTCTTCAGGTAAAAGCATCGTGGGTAAGAGCATTGAGGTATCGTTATTAGGGCAAACCTTGATTATGCCAAAAGTTACTTTGCCTACCTTGACCATAAAAAAATTAAGCAGTGGTGTGATTGCTGAATTATGGTTAGCAATGGCAAGCTCGGATTATAAACCTGCTATAGCTGCTATTGAGCAAGCAAGTCATGATTTGAAGTTAGATGATTGGGGTAATGCCTTATTAACTCATAAATTTTTAATTTCACAAACTGGGTTAACTCAAAACGAACGTCAATTACTTACTTGGTTCTATTTAGTAAAACAAGGTTTTGATGCCAGAGTCGCATTTGATAAAAATGAAATATATTTGTTACTTAATACTGCGCAGACTCTTTTTGCGCAAAAGTTTTTTACCTTTGATGAGCAAAAATATTACTTCGTTGATTTTGCTAAAACACGTCCGATAAATATTGGTAGTGTTTATACCTACGAACAACAATATTCGTCAGCCAAAAAAGCGGTGAAAATTGATATGCGAGTTGCGCCTTTGCAAGGTGAAAGCGATAAAACCAGAGTATTAAAAACTAAGATAGGTAAGCAGTCAGTTTCGGTTACCGCACCTTATAATTCGAATTACATTGATTTTTTAAACTTTTATCCGCAAGTGTCGATGCAATATTACTTCCAGGCTGAGTTACCAGAACAAACCAAAATCAGTTTATTAAGCCAGCTTAAACAAGACATTGCTGGTTTATCGGAACTCGAAGCCGCTAACTTCTTATTACATTTTGTACAAACGAGTTTGCAATACCAGACTGACCAACAGCAATTTAATTATGAAAACTACTTATTTGCAGGGGAAACTTTGCATTACCCTTATGCCGATTGTGAAGACAGGTCTGTGTTTTTTGCATATTTGGTTACTCACTTAATGGGCAATAAAGTAGTGGGTCTTCAATATGATGGACATGTAGCAACCGCGGTGGCGTTAAAATCGAAAACAAGCGGTAGTTCATTTTTGATCAATAACGTTAGATATACGATTGCCGACCCAACATTTATAAACGCTAATGTGGGAGAAGTTATGACGGGTTTCGAAGGTGTTGAACCTGAGCTTGTTATTTATTAATTAGGTAAATACTCCACGACTTGGGCGGTTAATCATTTTTGTTTAACCTCCCTGATTTAACCTTCCTTATTTAAGCATTCTTACTTAACCATAGGTGTTTGCTGTGTTAATATCGCCGCCAAATTTCATCCCATCCTTTATTTAATTAATACGTGAGATCAAACATGAAAGTACTTGTTATTGGTGGTGGCGGTCGTGAACATGCATTGGCATGGAAGGCAGCACAGAGTTCTAATGTTGAAACCGTTTTTGTCGCTCCTGGAAATGCGGGCACAGCCCACGAAGCAAAATTACAAAATGTTGATATTGCGGCAGAAGACATTGATGGTTTAGCAAAGTTTGCTCAAGATAATAATATAGGCTTAACAATTGTTGGCCCAGAAATGCCTTTAGTTGAAGGCGTGGTTGATACGTTTGAATCTCTAGGATTAACGATTTTTGGTCCAAGTAAAGGGGCTGCACAACTTGAAGGTTCAAAGTCATTCACTAAAGACTTTTTAGCTCGTCACAAAATTCCAACAGGTTCTTACCAAACGTTTACTGAAATCGACAAAGCTATCGCTTATGTTGAAAGAATGGGCGCACCTATTGTTGTTAAAGCCGATGGCTTAGCAGCGGGTAAAGGCGTTATTGTTGCTATGACGAATCAAGAAGCAATTGATGCTATTGAAGATATGTTAGCGGGTAATGCTTTTGGTGAAGCGGGTTCTCGTGTGGTTATTGAAGAGTTTTTAACGGGTGAAGAAGCAAGTTTCATTGTAATGGTTGATGGTAAAAATGTATTAGCCATGGCAACAAGCCAAGACCATAAACGTGCTTACAATAATGATGAAGGTCCAAATACTGGTGGTATGGGAGCTTATTCTCCAGCTCCAGTGGTAACACCTGAAATTCATCAACGTATTATGGATGAAGTTATTTACCCAACGGTAAATGGTATGGCTAGCGAAGGGAATTCTTATAAAGGATTCTTGTACGCTGGTTTGATGATAGATACAGATGGTACGCCAAAGGTTATCGAATATAACTGTCGTTTTGGTGACCCTGAAACACAACCTATTATGTTGCGTCTACAGTCTGATATTGTGCAACTTTGCTTAGAAGCTTGTGCTGGCACATTAGATACATCAACTATCAGCTTTGACCCAAGACCTGCTGTTGGTGTTGTATTAGCTGCTGGTGGATATCCGGCAAGTTACAACAAAGGTGATATCATCACTGGTATTCCAGAAGCGACTGAGTCGTCAAAAACGTTCCATGCTGGCACTAAGTTGGTTGATGGTAATGTTGTTACCTCTGGTGGCCGTGTTTTATGCGCTACAGCGATGGGCACAACAGTAACAGAAGCGCAAAAAGCCGCTTATGTCGCTGTTAATCAAATAAAATGGACGGGCGTTGAGTTCCGTACTGATATTGCTTACCGTGCAATTGAGCGTGAGCAAAATAGATAAACAGCCCCTAATAAAGCTTAAGTTTTTTACTTAGTCGCTTATAAATAAAAAAGGATGAAGCTAAACTTCATCCTTTTTTTTTGACTTTTATTTATTGGTATTAACACCGCGTCCTATATTTTTTTATAGGACCATTTGGCATTAATTAATAATGCGCAGACAATGATGCAAGCACCAAATAAAAGACGCAGTAAATCTGCATCTTTATTCCAAATAAGTACATTCACCAGAATACCGGTCGGAACTAACAGATTGTTCATGACTGCTAATGAGCCAACATCCACCAACGTTGCCCCTTTGTTCCAGATAAAGTAACCAATGCCAGAGGCGATAAAGCCAAGATAAATTAAAACTGACCATTGAGTTGTTGTCGTTGGGAGTTTTTCTGGATCACCAAATAAAGCATAAGTTGATGTTGCGACAATGGCCGCACCGATAAAAAACCAACCGAATATTTCATGTTGTTTTACATCGCCAATTTTGTGAATTAAACGTTTGTAAGTTACTTGGCCAATAGCAAAACATAAGTTTGCACCTTGGACTAACACTAAGCCTATAACAAAGTCTGAGGTTATATTTTCAAAGCGAATAGCCAGTGCGCCGGCAACCGCAAGCAATGCTGATATAAAAAACTTACCGTTAAAGCTACGATCGAGTATGTCATTTAATAAGGTGATGTAGACGGGGGTGACAATGGTAAAGAGTAAGACTTCAGGTACGGTTAAATACAGGAATGAATGGTAATAAAATACATACATTAAGCCTAATTGCACGGCACCAATAGCCATTAATTTTACACGTAGCGGATTGCTTATATTGTTAAATCGGATGAAAGGTAAAAATACTAACGTTGCTAATATAATTCGAATAAAAACCGAAAACCAAGGGTCGACTTGTCCCGCTAAATAAACACCAATTAAACTAAATGAAAATGCCCACAGTACAGTGATAGCTAGTAAATAAGGCATAATTAAAAGTCTATCTCAAAGCCAGCTTCGTAGCTGATGTCAGTTGCTTCGACGTTAAGAACAGGCTGACTGTCATGCTCGACAAGTAAACCAAAACTCATAGATAGGTGCTTAGTTAATCTTGAGCTGATCGAGAATTTATTAAATGCACGCCAGTCACCAAACTCTTCAACATTAGGCTGATAATATAAGGTGTTGGTTAAGGTTGCATGTTTATTTAATTTTTGAGCATGCACCCAATATAAATTAATACGAGCTTGATTAAAGGTGAGATGCTCACCTTCAACTAGATAATTTTCATGCTCGTTGAATAGCCCAATACCATAAGCTGAATGACGGGTCATTTCGTAACGGTAGCCCAGTCCAAATAATTCTCGCGATTCTAATGAACGAAAATCATCAACATTAGTTTGCGCATACACTTCTACTGAATTTTTTGGCGAGAAGTAATAGTTATACCTTACATGCAGAAAAGCATTGTCTGCACTTTTTTGTCCATTACTGTCGGAATACTCTCGGGTTGCCATTATGTAACCGAAGTGTTTATCAAACCGTTGAGAGTGATAAATGCCCAAGGCTATATTCTCGGTTTCTGAATTACCTTTTTTCCCGGATAAATCAATGGCTATGTTGGTAAAGTTAGGTTTTTCTTGAGAGCGCTGTCTAATAGATTCAGTTTCATCTATCGCAATAACATTAAAAGAAATGGTGAGTACAACTAAAAGACAAAAAATAGATGTTTTAAACATATGAATGTTATTTTCCTGATTATAAACAATGGACCATCATGGTGATATTCGAGATTATTCCAATGAACCATACGGTACTGCGCAATTTATCCCAGTTAACCCAATAAAAGATTAAATAAGCAATACGGCAGACAACAAATAATATAGACAATATAACGCTAAAGCTATCAATATGCCCGGTAGCTATAACTAATAGTACCGACGTTGAAAATAAGATAAGTGCTTCAAATGAATTTTCATGTGCTGCAAGGCAACGTGCACCAAAGCCGGTTAACTTTTTTTGCTGCTCACGAGGTAATTCATTGTCGTAACCTGACAGTTTACCCCCACCTTGACGTTTCATTGCGCTGGCTAAAGGCATTTTTGCAATATAAGGTAATAGGGCTGCAATTATTAAGCAGTATATTAACCAATTCAGTTCAGTCATTTGTTGATCCTATATTTAAAGCGTAGAGTAGATGGCGAAATAACTCATAATTATATACAAGTTTAAAAATTTAACGCTAAGTAGTTTAGTTAATGAATTAATTAATATTTAGTGTTTATTTTAGTTAAATTAGCGATACTAGTTACAACAACACGCTTTATTAGTCAGGTTAGATTAATGGACAAGGTTTTGCTTATACTTTACCTGTTCATTATTGGCTTTATAACAATATGTCATTAAAAAATAAGAAAATAAGTTATGTCAGTTAAACATCCTATTATTGCAGTTACGGGTTCTTCTGGAGCCGGTACTACCACCACAACGAGTGCTATTACACATATATTCCGTAATTTGAATGTTGATTCTGCAATATTAGAAGGGGATAGTTTCCATAGATATGCACGCGCTGAAATGGATATGGAAATTCGTAAAGCTCAAGAACAGGGCAAGCATATTTCTTATTTTGGTTCTAGAGCAAATGACTTTGGTGCGCTGGAATCGCTGTTTAAAAGCTATTCTGAAAATGGCTCTGGTAATGTGCGTAAATACTTACATTCTTTTGATGAAGCCGTACCATATAATCAAATGCCTGGTACATTTACCCCTTGGCAGGAATTAAGAGCTAATACAGATTGTTTGTTTTATGAAGGGCTGCACGGTGGCGCAGTAACTGATGAACATAACGTAGCTCAATATGTAGACTTACTGATTGGCATGGTACCAATTGTTAACTTGGAATGGATTCAAAAAATCATCCGAGATACCAATCAACGTGGTCATAGCCGTGAAGCCGTTATGAGCAGCATAGTGCGCAGTATGGATGATTATATTACTCATATTACGCCGCAATTCTCTCGTACACACATCAACTTTCAACGAGTCCCAACGGTTGACACGTCTAACCCTTTTAGTGCAAAAGATATTCCGTCACTGGACGAAAGTTTTGTTGTTATTCGTTTTCGTGACATTCCAAACGTCGATTTTCCATATTTATTACAGATGATTGATGGCTCTTTTATGTCCAGAATAAATACATTTGTTGTCCCTGGTGGAAAAATGGCCTTGGCGCTAGAGCTTATTCTTA
Source organism: Psychrosphaera saromensis (assembly GCF_002954545.1). Taxonomy (GTDB): domain Bacteria; phylum Pseudomonadota; class Gammaproteobacteria; order Enterobacterales; family Alteromonadaceae; genus Psychrosphaera; species Psychrosphaera saromensis. Next base: position 1,168,747 of record NZ_MSCH01000003.1, read on the forward strand.
CTCCGTTAATAGAAAATTTGATCGTAAAACGTAGAAAGCTAATTGGTCAATTAGATTGGATAGATAATAAAGAATAACAGAAGGTTATTAACGATTTAGGGGGTTTTACTTTATTGTAAAATCTAGCATTAAATAACCGTGGATCACAATGGTGCGCACCTTGGTTTATTTTGGTGCAACAAAAGAGGTGCTTATTATTAATTTTAAGGTAACTCTTTGTATTAAATGGCTATTTAATGTTGGCACACATTTAGCTCACATATAGTTAATTAAATAATATTTAAAAAAGAAACCATTTTAAAAATGGTAAAAAACTACAAATCAATTTCTGGAGAAAACAATGTCTCAATCGGTTTTAGACCTAATCAAAGAAAACGAAGTTAAATTTATCGACTTACGTTTCACTGATACAAAAGGTAAAGAGCAGCACGTTACTATTCCATCACACCAAGTAGACGAAGATTTCTTCGAAGATGGAAAAATGTTTGATGGTTCATCAATCGCTGGTTGGAAAGGAATTAACGAATCTGACATGGTATTAATGCCTGACTCAGAATCTGCTGTACTAGACCCGTTCTCTGAAGAAACAACGTTAAATGTACGTTGTGACGTTTTAGAACCTGGCACAATGCAAGGTTACGAACGTGACCCTCGTTCTGTTGCTAAACGTGCAGAAGCTTATATGCGCGCTGAAGGTTTTGCTGATGAAGTATTAATTGGTCCAGAACCAGAATTCTTCTTATTTGACGATGTTAAATACAAATCAGACATGAGTGGCTCTATGTACTCAGTTGATTCAGTAGAAGCGGCTTGGAACTCTGATAAAGATTATGAAGGTGGAAACATGGGTCACCGTCCTGGTGTTAAAGGCGGTTACTTCCCAGTTTCTCCAGTTGACTCTTCAAATGATTGGCGTTCAGCTACTTGTTTAGTGATGGAAGAAATGGGCTTAGTTGTTGAAGCTCATCACCATGAAGTTGCTACTGCAGGTCAAAACGAAATCGCTTGTCGTTTCAACACGCTTGTTTTAAAAGCAGATGAAACTCAAATATACAAATATGTTGTTCACAACATGGCTCACTTATATGGCAAAACAGCTACATTTATGCCTAAGCCTATCGTTGGTGATAATGGTTCTGGTATGCACGTTCACCAGTCTCTTGTTAAAAATGGTGAAAACTTATTTGCTGGTGATAAGTACGGCGGCCTTTCTGAAATGGCTATCTACTACATCGGTGGTATTATCAAACATGCTAAAGCAATCAATGCTTTCACAAATGCTTCTACTAACTCGTACAAACGTTTAGTACCAGGATTTGAAGCGCCGGTAATGCTTGCATACTCTGCTCGTAACCGTTCAGCATCTATCCGTATTCCAGTAGTACCATCGCCAAAAGCGCGTCGTATTGAAGTACGTTTCCCTGACCCAACTGGTAACCCATACCTAGCTTACACAGCTATGTTAATGGCTGGCCTAGACGGGATCAAAAACAAGATACACCCTGGTGATGCAATGGATAAAGATTTATACGACCTTCCTGCAGAAGAAGCGGCTCAAATTCCTCAAGTTGCATCTTCTTTAGAAGAAGCATTAGCGGCATTAAGTGACGACCGTGAATTCTTGAAAGCTGGTGGTGTATTTAACGATGATACTATCGATGCATACATTGCTCTTAAATCTCAAGACGTAGAGAAATTGAACATGACAACTCACCCAGTTGAGTTCGAAATGTACTACAGTGTTTAACTTTTAAAGTTAATGAAAAAACCTGCATTTTGCAGGTTTTTTTTTGCCTAAATAACACGGTTTGGGCAAGCAAATTGCAATAATAGCTATTATTAATAATCACCAACTAAATACGTATATTTACCCCAATTTAGTGCGAATGATTGGGTGTTTTAGTCGATTAGGTTTAAACTAAATTTTATTGCACTATTTTAGTGCCTGCATGGTACGGAAAGAAAATGACAAAAACACCGCAGGTTTCAAAAAGCTTCCAAATCCTAGAACAATTGAGTTTAGCTGTGATTGTTATTGGTCAAGACGGATTTATACGCTTTTGTAATCAACAAGCATCTATGATGTTTGGTCAGAGTAAAAAGAAGTTAGCGACGGTTAAATTATGGGATTTATTTATACGCCATACTTTTCCAGAACGTTTACTGGATGAGTTATGGGAATGTAATCGTAGCTTTTTTGATAACGACGTTGAGTTTATGTTTGCTGACGGTCGTAGCATAACCACAGAAGTTACTGCGGACTCTATGCATTTAGATGGTGAGATTGGCTGTCTGCTACAAATAAGACAAAACGACAACTTACGTAAAATAAATCAAGAGAATGCGCAAAAGCACCATATTAGTGCGTCTAGACATTTGATCCGCGGCTTAGCTCATGAAATAAAAAATCCACTTGGTGGAATTCGTGGTGCGGCACAGTTGTTAAGCAGAAGCTTAGACTCAGATGAATTAAAAGAATATACCCAATTGATCATGGAGCAGTCAGATAGGCTTCGTGATTTGGTCGATAGATTATTAGGGCCAAATACTTTACCAAAAAGGTCGGCGACTAATATCCATGTTGTACTAGAGCGAATATTTAGTTTGGTCATGTTAGATAAGCCAGTAAATGTTTCTTTTCAAAGAGACTATGACCCAAGTTTACCAACCACGGTTTTAGACCCTAATCAAATAGAACAAGCTGTGCTAAATATTGTGCGTAATGGCATGCAAGCGCTGGCGGAACACTTTGATAAAACGTCCAGCGATGAAACGCCAAAGTTGATTATGCAAACACGCTTTGCCGGTAACGTTGTTATGCAGGACAAGCGTTTTAAACAAACTATTAAAATATCTATTATCGATAATGGTGGTGGTATTAGTGAAAAATTAATAGGCACAATTTTTTATCCATTGGTTTCTACAAAATCCGATGGCAATGGTTTGGGGCTTTCTATAACTCAAACTTTAATAGATCAGCATCGTGGCAAAATAGAAGTAGAAAGTGTGCCTGGTAAAACAGCATTTAATATTTATTTACCCATTATTCAAGATAATGAAGGAAGTGACTTATGAGTCGAGTGTGGATAGTCGATGACGACAATTCAATTCGTTGGGTTTTAGAAAAAGCCTTATCGCAAGAAGGCTTTGAAGTAGAGTCATTTGCATCAGCCAATATGATGTTACAACGTTTAGATTACGATGAACCAGATACTATTATTTCAGACATAAAAATGCCTGAGATGGATGGTATTGAGTTATTAGACAAATTACAGGTTAGTCATCCAAACCTTCCTGTGATCATAATGACAGCTCATTCAGACTTGGACAGCGCTGTTAATGCTTATCAACAAGGCGCGTTTGAATATTTACCTAAGCCTTTTGATATTGATGAAGCAATCGCATTAGCAAAACGAGCCGTAGAACACTCTAAGAAACGTAGCTCAAAAAAGAAGAACTCTGTGCAAGGTCCAGTCTCAGAGATAATTGGCGAAGCTCCAGCAATGCAGGAAGTTTTTAGGGCTATTGGACGATTATCTCGCTCTAGTGTGAGTGTATTAATCAATGGTCAATCTGGTACGGGTAAAGAATTAGTCGCCCATGCACTGCATAAACACAGCCCGCGTAAAGAAAATACCTTTGTTGCGTTAAATATGGCAGCAATTCCTAAAGAGCTTATTGAGTCTGAATTATTTGGTCATGAAAAAGGCGCTTTTACTGGCGCAGCTTCAGCTCGTAAAGGTCGATTTGAACAAGCAAATAATGGCACATTATTCTTAGATGAAATTGGTGATATGCCACTTGATATACAAACCCGTTTGTTACGTGTACTAGCGGATGGACAATTTTATCGAGTTGGTGGCCATGAGCCTGTGTCGGTTGACGTAAGAATTGTTGCGGCCACACACCAAAATTTAGAGAACCTGGTTGAGCAGGGTAAATTTAGGGAAGATTTATTTCATCGTTTGAATGTCATTCGTATTCATATTCCAGCGCTGAAAGATCGTAAAGAAGATATCCCACAACTGTGTGAGCACTTTTTAATTCAAGCCGCAAAAGAACTTAGTGTTGAATCAAAACAGCTGTCGAAAACAGCGGCTGACTTTTTATCACACTACACTTGGCCTGGTAACGTTAGGCAGTTAGAAAATACCTGTCGTTGGTTAACGGTTATGGCCAGCGGTAAAGATATCCTTATTGACGACTTACCTCCTGAAATTCTAGACAAGCCTATGTATCAGCAGTCGAGTCAAATGCAAGAGGCAACAGGCAATTGGGTAAGTTCGTTTGAGGTTTGGTTGGACGATCAACTTTCCCAGGGAAAGTCCGATGTCATTAAAGAAGCGCAAGCGAGTTTTGAACGAGCGTTAATAGAAATATCGTTACGTCACACCAAAGGACATAAACAAGAAGCGGCTAAACGTATAGGCTGGGGACGCAATACGATTACTCGTAAAATGCAAGAATTGGATATGAATTAGCAATGATCAAACAGCTTGTTCGTCTTGATCAACAGCAAGTTAATCAACTCACGGATGGGTTGTTAACTTGTGTTAAAGATGGTGCATCGTTAGGTTTTTTAAATACAGTAACGGAACAAAAAGTCAGTGATTATTGGCTAGATGTCGCAACAAGTTTAAGCCAAGATTGTATTTTATTGGTGGCAGAGAAAGACGGACAAATAGCAGGCTCGGTGCAAATATCTTTGTGTAATAAAGACAATGGTAAACACCGTGGTGAAGTACAAAAGCTGTTTGTCCTTCCTCGTTTTCGCAGTATTGGATTAGCTACTCAATTAATGCAGAAAGCCGAGCAACTAGCACTTGAACACAAATTAAGTTTGTTGGTTTTAGACACTGAAACTGAGTCAAATGCCGAGCTTTTTTATCAAAAGAATAATTATGTGAAAGTCGGAGATATACCTTCGTTTGCCTTAAATCCACAAGGTGATATGTCTGGCACTAGCATGTATTACAAGCTACTTAAGGTTTAAAGATAAGTTTGTGTTTGAAATAAACAAAAATGCCAACATTGATGTTGGCATTTTTATTTGTGTTATTTCTAAGAGCTATTTTTCAGAGCTACTCTCGGAGCTACTCTCGGAGCTTTTATAATAGATTTTATAAGGGCTTTTCTAAGAGCTATTTATAATGGCCGTTATAGTTGAAAAGCGTAACTCATTTTCATAAATACAGTACGTTGGTCTTTTTCTATTTTACTTAAGTTGTCATCCTGATATCCGCCATCGGCGTAACCTAAATAGAACAAGGTTTGTGGATTTATTTTATAAGCATAAAGCAGTTGGGTATTCATATATTTACTGTGGCTGTCGACTTCTTCGTCTAAATACAAGCTAGCGTCTCTGTCTATATCGGTATATTGAACAATTAAACGCAGATAACTTTTTAAACTAAATTGATAATTTACACGTACATCAAATTGATTGGCGGTAAATAACGTACCATTTGCAACATCTAGAGACTGGTATGTATAGTTAATGTCGCTTGATAAATGTTTGCCTAATTTAATGTTGGCAAAAGACTCTAGTAACCAAATATCACCAAGTTGACTATTGGCATAATCGATAGCGTCGCCCAACTTATAATAAGCACCTACCGTGATGTTGGATAGTGGATTAAACTCAAAATATTGAGAGAAATTTGTCTCTTTATAATACTCTCCATCCCAATATTTATTGCGCTGTAATACACCAAAGTTAGAATAAAATTGTTTTGGTCCTTTTAAGTATCCGTACAATTCTATTTCTTCTTCCAACATTATTCCATCTAGAGAATACGCTTTATCCCAGTCGCCATAAACACCATATTGTGTCCATTGGCTGCCTTTTTCGCCATACCAAACATAGTCACCATAAATAACGGCCTGCTCATAATCAACTCGGCTGGTAAAGCCTAAGTCCGATCTAAAGTCGGTTCCATAATTGGAATAACTAGCTCCAAGGTTAAAATCGCGATGTTTGTGGTTGTACTGCATACTAATGGCGTTATCGGTTTGTGCTCTATCAACATCAAAGTCATCTTGTACTGACAGCGGATTTTTACTATCCGATTGAGCGATTTGATATGAAAAGCTATCCGCTTTATTAAATTGGTAGCGTCCATCAACAGAAGCGACGGTGTTGCGATAACCTTCACCTGAACGGCTAGTTAACAAGACGCCTACATTATTGCGATGGCCAACATCCATGCGATAACGAGCAATGATCACTTCAGATTCCATCTCTAATTCTGCAATGTCAGAGCCTGAATGCTCGGGCATTAAAAAATTGGTGGTTTTGTCGTTACTGGTTAATAGGCCATAAGTATTGCCGCCATTTTTACCTGTGAGTTTTAAACCATATTCAGGAGATGAGATATTACGTGTATGTACTAAGTTCATACGTTGGGTATCAAAGTAGTCTTTACCATCTAAGAAGAATGGGCGTTTTTCGTCAAAATATAACGAGTATGTATTGTTTACATCGAGCTGAGCTGCATCCGCTTCCACTTGTGAAAAGTCAGGGTTAACCGTGGCATTTAAATATAATTCTTGGCTAACCCCCCAACGTAAATCAACTCCAGCATCTGTTTTTTGGTCGCCATTTTGCCAAGGGCCAGAAATATCTTCTTTAAAATCTGAACGGGAAGAGGTTAGTGTCGGTGTTAATTGGAAATTGTTGCCTTGTTTGATGTCTTTAAGGCCACTTATCTTACTGATTTGGCACAAGTGACAGTCCATTGAACGGTCAGACTTATTACTGGCTAATACCATTCTGGTGTCACGTGGATATATTCGTAAGGCGTCAATTCCCCATGTCATTTCGCCTTTGTCACTTGGAAAGCGTAAGGCATTAAATGGGATCTCCATTTCGACGATGTAGCCAGTGTCGGTTATTACGCCAGCACTGTTCCAGATTGCATCCCAGTTACTGTCTTCACTTCCACCTTGAGTATCATCTTTTATAAGGTCGCCTTGTACGCCGTAAGCATTTACAAAAAACTCATAAGCACGACGTTCGTCGTTAAAGGTGTCGATAACAATGCCAACAAAATCATCTTGGAACATGGTATCGCGGTCACGAAAGTATGAACGTATCTTTGATGGGTCTGGATCGTGGGCGATAAAAGCGACAAATAAGCTTTTGCCATTTTCATATAACATGATCTCTGTTTTTACAGGGGCAGGAGTGTTATCACCAGGGTTAATATTATAATCTAAGCTAAATTTTGTAGCTTTATCCCAGACTTCCTCTGACAGTTCGCCATCTATTTTTACTTTTGATTTATCATAGTGAAATACATGTTCAATTTTATCGGCGGCCAAAAGACCAAGTGACATAAGTGAAAAAATCATTGCGGTTAAGGTATTTTTTATCATAGTAAATTCATCTTTTATTTGATTACCAACTATAGTCGCAACAAAGTTTCAAATAGTTTAAATCTGAATATAATTAAATATTTTTACTATAACTCAGAGTAAAAAAAAGCCTTTTTCTTAAAGGCTTTCTTGCAGATAAATCAAGGTGAAAATAAATATGATTTTATATAGGAAAAATGAATTCTAGATAAGTTAACCGCGTATTCTCGTTCTAGCAATTTTTAAGGTTAAGCCAATTTGTTGCCATTTGTTCATGGCGATTAAATTGCCAAAAACAATTAAGCCCATCCCTAAAAAGCTTTGCCAAGTCCATAGATAATCTTCATACAAGGACGATAATATAAGTGCAATAGCAGGGTAGACTAATACGGCATAACCGGCTTTGTCGGCACCAATATTACCCACTAAAGTGAGATACGCCCAAAAGGCGATTACCGAACCAAAGATAGCTAAGTACAATAACGAAGAAATGTATTCAAAGGTAAATTCAAAACTAAATGGTATGTCCGACAATAAAATTATTAAGGCTAAAAAGACCGAAGCGTAAGTCATACTCAAGGCGTTAGCATGAGTCACTGCAATACCTGATTTTTGCGTATAAGCCGATGTGATATTACCCAGTGAGGCTAAAATACTGCCACCAAACACTAAGCCTAATCCCCAATAAACGAATTGGCTCATTTCACTTTTTGACAGCTCAGGTAAAAATAAAAGTATAATACCAAGCACACCAACAACCGCACCGCCTAGCACCTCTTTTACTACTGGTTTTCCAAGTAATAGCCAACCAAACAAAATATTAAGATAAATAATAGACGTACTGACAACCGCAGCTAGTGCACTAGTAATATAATGCTCACCTTGATAAACCGCCCAATGATTTAAGCCAAATAAACTCAAACCTTGAATAACTAATAAAAAGTGATGTTTAGCCGACAGTGGTTTAAATAAACCTTTCCATTTAGCGTAAATCAACAAGATACAGGCTGCGATAGCAAAACGATAAAAGACGGAAACTAAAGGATGTACATGACCTAATTGGAAAGTAATAACTAACCAAGTCGAGCCCCAAATAAGGACGGCGAGCATAAATAGAATAAAGTTTTTCATTAGGACAAATTAACCGATGATGTGAAAACCTATTCTAACGGTAAAGTGGTTGAATCTTAAAGTGAATTTATAAAATAATATGTGGAACAAATCTGCTCATATCTTGGGTGATAGGACCTGAGTCTTCTCGCATTGAAATCCCCGCGGCTTGGTCGTCAACTAACCAACTGCCAATTAAAGTGTGATTTTCACCATACTGAGGCAGCATGTGAGCAGCTTGGTATATGTAACCTTCTTCACCATAAGGTCCGTCAGATACATTTTTATCGGCGATGTTACTTGTCGACAGATCATTTTCTGGCACAAAGATACCATTTTGATTGGTGACAAAAGATATATTGGCCCCTTCACGTGAAAATATTGGTTTCTTAACCAGACGCTCAATACCTTGAGCTTGGTCTAATTCGTCTTCAAAAAAAGCGGGTAATAAGTTGGGATGATCTGGAAATAATTTCCATAACATAGGCAGAAGTGCTTTATTAGATAAAATGCTTTTCCAAGGCGGCTCTATCCAGCGAATGTTGTTGGTTCCCAACAATTCACTAAACTCTTCTTGCATCATAAATTCCCAGGGATACAGCTTAAACATCCATGAGATCACTTGGTTATCTAAATCAGTAAAGTTACCGTCTTTATCACGACCAATATCTTCAATATATACAAATTTAGCGGTAATACCGGCAGCCTTGGCACAATCTTCAAGGTACTGAACTGTACCTCTATCTTCTTCTGTGTCTTTACAGCAGGCAAAATGCAATTGTCGGTCAGGGGTTAGAAACTGTAGGTCTGAAAAGCGATTAACCAGCTTTTCTTGCAGGCTATTAAATTGGTCAGCACGTTTGTTTAATGTTTGATTATCAACGTTGTCTTGTAACCATAACCACTGCCAAAAGCCAGTTTCGTATACACTGGTTGGAGTATCTGCGTTGTTTTCGTAAAGCTTGGCAGGGCCATTTCCAGAGTAAGCAAAGTCTAACCTTGAATACAAACTCGGATCACCATTTTGCCAAGACTGACGAATAAAATCCCATTGAGATTTGGGTAAACAAAAGCGCGTCATTAACTCGTCGTCTTTGACCACTTTGTCTACCACAGACAAACACATTTGGTGTATTTCTTCGGTTGGTGCTTCTAAGTCTTGCTCAATTTGCTTTAGGGTAAATTGATAGTATGCACTTTCGTCCCAGTATTGTTCGCCATACATGGTATGAAACTTAAAGCCGAATTCTTCGGCTTTAGCTTGCCAACCATCACGTTCTTTTATGGGTAAGCGCAACATAAACTATCCGCCCCAGCCTCTTGAGCTACTGCTTTTACCGCCGCCCCAATTAGACTTAGCAGATGCAACTGAACCAAAGCCACCACGAGAAACTGTTCTAGTAACAATAGGTTTTTGTTTAGTTGCTGATTTACTTACGTTATATGAGTTTTTGCCGTATTTACCAATTGAAGTACCATCGGCCAACATCATTGAATTATGATGTGAAGAGTAAGGTCGGTTGTATCGGTAAACTGGGTTGAAATAACCGCCATAGGAATTACGATTTCGATTGAACAATAACTCATTGATCATGAAACCAGCCATTAATGGCATAAAGATACTTTGATTTTGACTTTGTACACACTGATTAGCACCAAACTCAGACACACAAGCATTCATTGTCTTATATTTAGGACTGGTCTTTGCAGATTCAGCTAATGCGCTTTTGTAAGCTATTTCGCATTCTTCTAAACCGAGCGAGGTATTGCTGACACAATCGTCAACTGAACTCACTACCTTTACTTCTTGGTTATTGCCACATGCCGATAATAAAGCTGCGGTAATACCAAGCGCGATAGGGCGCAAAAGAAACTTAGGTTTAACTTTGCGCATCAAGTCTAAATTAATAAATTGAGAACGTTTCACAGAATTCTCCTTAGTAGCTCATGCATGCAGCGTTTAAAACACCTATAGAAACATTAATAACACCTAGCATAACGCCAGCACTTATTTCATTGTCTTCAATACGTTGTACAATTTTAGGCATAAAACCAAAACGTATAATCGCAAACGCTACACACTGTGCAACCAAAGCAATTAATCCCCAAGTTGCAAAATCAACAACAGATACAGAGTTAGTTGCAGCACTCGCTAATGCAAGAGAGAAACCTAAAATAGCACCACCAAAACCAATTGCGGCCGACGTGCTTTTTTCTTCTTTAATTAACTTCCATTCGTCATGTGGCGTGATGAAAGTGTAAGCGAATTTGAATACAACCAAAAATACGATTGATAAACCAAAATATAAACCGAAGTTAGCGACGGCTGTTAATAAGTTATGTTCCATGGAATGTCCTTGTTAAACAAATGTTAAAGTCAGTGATTGGTTAATCTCTTATTTCCAGATTAACCGTGAATTGTTATTTGCGCTGCTGATAATGTAATACCGGTACTTATTACTAAACAGCGACTTAAATACCCAGCTTCTTCTAATTTTTCTTCAGCGGATATAAATAATGATTCGGTATTATTACCCGATATAGGTCTTTCAAACAACATAGTAAACTGATCAGTGTCAGAACTTTCGCCCGTTTCATCAAACGTTTTTTCTGCCATGTGTACCGGATTGTGATACTCACTGGCTGAAGTCCAAACACGTTCAAATGTTTGCGACTCTAGTTCATACGTCGGCGTACCAATTTTTTTGCTGAGAATTTCATCCCATATCGCTTTGTCTGCGATCTCGAGGGTATCATAGAAGTGAAATAATTTTACATCAACAACGTGTTCATCGTTTTGTCCGCCCTCAGCAATAACCTGTAAAAAAGCCTCGTCGTCGGTATAAAAACGATATACCCAAGTGCCGTCTAAATCGACAATACCAGCAGCTTGGATAATTTGCGTTGGTGAGCAGCCACTGACGATAAGTTCACTTTCTGTTAAACGTAACAATAGCGGGTCAACATCGAAGCTACCGCCAATTCTTAATCCCATAATACTAGGTGTATTTTCTAATGGATTAACTTCTTCTTTTTTACCGAAAATTTTACTGAACATAATGACAACTCAAATATTAATAAGCACAAAACGAAAAAAACAGTGCGGTTGGGGGCACTGTTTTTTTATCAATTAAGGTTTAGCCTTTTTTCTTAGCTAGAAGTTGGGCTAGTTTGTCACTGCCTTTAACTTCTCCACCTGGTTGAATGCCAGCTTGCTTTAACTTAGCGTCTAAGCTGCTGCCAGATTCTTCATTGGCAAGCTCTTCAGCCGCTTCAAGTTCAGCACTACGTTGTTGCTGTTTTTGCTTGATGCGTTCTAAGCTATCTAGCGCTGTTTTCACTTTAGTGTTTGCGCCCATATGACGAGATGAAACAGCAACTTGTGCTTTTTGAACTGACTCAGTTGCTTTAACTTGGTCAATTTGTTGTTCCATTCTACGTACGTTGGTTTTTGCTTTAGCTATGTTGGCTTTTAACGTTTTTTCAGACGTTGTAAAACCAGTTAAAATGCTTTGCTCAACTTCTAAATTAGTTTCTAATTCTGAAACGCGTTCAGCGCATTCAATGGCTAATGCTTCATCACCTTTTTCACTCGCTGCGATAGCGTGATTAGTATAAGTCTCAACTTCACTGGTTAACGACTTAGTTTTAGCTTCCGTTAATTTACGTTTAGCCATTATTTTTGTTAGGTTTTCATCACAAGCCTGCAGTTCTTTTTTTGCATCTCGTAATTCTTGATCCAGTATGCGAATCGATTGGCTATCGGCAACAGCTTCAAGACTTTCGTTAGTCGCGCCGCGTAATGCAGTCCATAATTTTTTTAAGCTCATGCTGTTTTCTCCTGAGTTAGAAACTCGTTATATAAATCTAAAAATTCGCTGGTGTTAACAAATAAGGTTTCAATTTCTTCTACAACCACTGAATCTTTACTATCAACAGATAAGGCACCAAATGCGACGTAATAATCTTGGTCGCCAATTTTGTTGATGCAAATTGCGGTTAACGGTAATAAGTGATGTGAATGTAAAATCAAATCATTTAATGCTGCTTTATCGGTAACATCTGATGCTGGAAATAAGGCAGTTTCAACAATAATTTGTTGTGAGCCAACATAAACAAACGCATCGATACCTTCATCGTTTGAAATAGAAAGACAGTCGCCTTCCGCTTCAACTACCCAATCCGGTTGAGATTCGGCTAGCGTTTTTAAAGAAGTGTTACTCCAAGTCATGGGTGGTTCCTTTTTTATATTTGTGTAACATAGGTCACGAATATAGCACTATGTTTTATTATGTCAACATCAAGACACAAAAATTGCGTATTAATTATTTTATATGCTATAAATGCAACATACCAAATGATTAATAACTCAACTTTAGGTTTGAAACTTTTATCAAGTTTGCGAATCGTTATTAACTAGTACTGGTGTAAATTAATAATCAGGCAAAACCGAGAGCTAATGTAATGGATCAAAATCAAAGCGTCAAAAACCGTAAAGCAATGACACCTTACAAACAGACAATAGCACGTTACATTCGTTCCGCTATGATGTTAAAAGGATTAAAATACAATGACCTTGCGGATAAGTTAGCAGAGCATGGTTTGGTTATGACGCCAGAGAACTTACGTAGTAAAGTGAGTAAGGGTATGTTTTCTGCCGATTTGTTTGTGGCCATTATAGAAGTGCTTAACGTAGAACAAGATGCACTGGTTGATATTATTAAATTATTAAAAGAAGAATAACCCGATGCCAAATACTTCAGCGTCAAAGACATCATTATTAAATAACCCAACGATTAATAAGTTTTTACCAAAAGACATATTGTTACTTTTAGCGATTATGTGGATTGTATTTTTAATCGACTTCTTTATTCCCTTTGCCACCTTCAACGGTTTTGGTATTCGTCCTCGTTCGTTATCCGGTTTAATGGGAATTATATTCTCGCCATTTTTACATGGTGGTTTTGGTCATATTATTTCCAACAGTATTTCTTTATTAGGCACTGGGATTTTAGTTAGGCTTGCGGTCGGCAGTAAACAGCTTAGGTATGTATTGTTGTTAGGCATTATTGGTTCTGGGATTGGCACTTGGTTGTTCGGTAGTGGCGGATTGGTTGTTGGTGCGTCTGGTCTTGTGTATGCGTTGATTGGTTTTTTATTCACTCAAGCATTTTTCAATCCGAGTTTACGTAGCTGGTTTAGTGCAATTTTAGCCTTTGTATTATTCGGTGGTGCTTTGTTGTCACTATTTAATATGTTGCCTTATATATCTTGGGCCGCCCACTTCTGGGGCTTTGTTTCAGGTATTGGTATCGCTTATTTGTTTAAAGCTCGCAATAACGACAAGACAAGCTCCGGCGAAACTGAGTAATACCTGATTGCCAAATCAGGTTAAATTTTTCATCCAGCGTTTATTTTTGACTCTAATGCCAAACATGAACGCTTTGATTAAATCTTCTGAATACGATATTAGTAACACGTAAACAAAAGCTAATTGCCAATAAAAGGCCGCCAAAAAAGTGAGTGGCAATGCCACACACCACATAGCGGTTGCATCGGTTATTAGGCAGTATCGGTTATCTCCGCCAGCTCGCAATACGCCCATCGCCAACGTCATATTAATAACCTTCATCCAAGACAATAAGGTGATCACCACAAACGCTTGATTAGCCAAAGCTAAAGATTCAGCTGATGCTCCTTGATAGGGCATTAAAATATATTTTTGGGCTAGTAATAGAAGCAAACCAACAAAAATGGCAACAAAAGGGGAAAGTAAAGCAAAGGTTTTTGCGGTATTCCATGCTTCAGCTTTACGATTTGCGCCAAGGTGCTGGCCTACCATGATTGAGCAGGCTGAAGCGATACCAAAAAATAACGATACTATTAAGGCTTCAACAGGCAACAGCATACTAATAACAGCAAGCTCATTAATGCCCATGCGGCTGTATATTAGTTGGTAACAGAATGTGCCTAAAGACCAAACGCCAGAGCTCAGCATAATTGGCGCAATTAGCTTTAATAATTTAGTCCAGTCAGCCATATTACCCAGTAAAGCAAAGTCAGATCTTTTCACTGAAAGTTCATGTTTGATGTGTTTTAAGATAACTAACAGAATGAGCATTTGAAAGAGTCTAGATAAAGTAGTGGCTAACGCGGCGCCAGATACCCCCATAGCGTCAACACCTAAGCCGCCATTGATTAACCAGTAATTTAAAATAACGTTAAGGATAATAGACACAACACTAAAAATTAGCGGTAATTTAACTTGGTTTATACTGCGTAGGGCGTTTTCAATAACTTGAGTGACAGCGACAAATATAACGCTGGGCATCGTTATCCATAAATAACTTTGGCCCAAAGAAATAACTTCTTCATTGTCTGTGCCTAAAGCCAGAATGGAGTCAGCATAAAAGATGTTTAAAACAATAATAGGTATTAACGCAATAATGCCGTAAATGCTGCCGATGAGAATATTTAAGCGGATTTTTTTTGTTTGCCCTGCGCCATAGTATTGCGCAGCTAAGATCCCAACGCCCCAGCTAAGACCTAATATAATAACCATAACAACAAACATAACGCGGTTACCTAAACCAACGGCACCTATGGCGGCGTCACCTAAATGACTCACCATAACAACGTCAATCATGCTCAATAAGGTGACCAAAATATTCTGTAATGAAATTGGCCAACCAAGTATTAACGTCTGTTTAATTTGTTGTTTGTTAAGCATTTTTTCCCAGTAGAAAATATTAGATTTACACTAAATAGTTACAGAAGAGATATAATGCAAGTTTAATGTAATTAGCTAAAACATACGAACGAAGTTTTATTTTATAGCAAATTACATTTCTTTAAGGCTTGTTGCAGCGTTGCTTGTCTAAGAGGTTTTATTAAATAGACTTTAGCGCCTACTTGTCCAGCCCGCTTAACTGATAATTTACTATGACTGCCCGTTAAAACAACGATTGGCGTGGTTACATTGAGCGAACTGTTATTGGTTAGCTGGGAAACAATTGAAAGTCCGTCTGAGTCTGGCAAGTTTATATCCATAAAGACGATATCGAATTTACTCTCGCCTAGTTTTTTTAATGCCTGACGACCGTTAACGGCATAATCAAAGTCGTATCGTTTACTTCTAAATAATTTAGCACTTAAATTTAATGAAATTTCATCATCTTCGACTAAAAGAACTTTAATAATATTATTACTACTTACGTCCTCGTGGTGTAGGCGATTGTCAAACACGATATCTTCTACATGTTTTTTGCTCGCTGGGCTTTTAACTGAGCTAGAAGCCTGTGATGTGTTCTGTGGTGATGTTTGCTCTCTTGCATTTTCCGAGGGCGGAGTATCCATTTTAGAGACTATGCTACTTGTACTTTTTACAAATCTATTTAATAAAGACAGGGCTTTATTTTGCAGATCTAATAACTCAGGTCTAATTTCATTTGATTTTATTTGAGCTAATAAATCTTTGACTTCATCTAAATTCAGCTCCGCTTTTTTATTATTATTAAGCTTTTCTTGTGCATTAGTAATTGCCGAATCTAACTTAATGATACTTTTTTCAAAGTCTTCTTTCATGACTTTTTTTCTTTCAAGTGTATTTTCTATAAGCGCAGTTAATTCAGTTTTCAATTGCAGTTTTGTTGCTTGGTATTCGACTTTACCGTTAGCTGAAATATTCACGCCTAATACTTTTAACAATTGATTGGCCAGTAATATAGGGCGCGTGACTTCATAGAGAGGTCGGCTTATTAAGTATTCATCTACTATGTCAGTGTTGTATGCGGCAAATGCAATGTCTTCATCTTTTTTATTACAAAAGGTGACAAACTTATGTTCGCAAAGCTCTGACTCATCGACACTGGCAAGTAATGCGTAATATTGCTGAAAACTGGTTTCTAAGTGTTCGTTTGAAAAGAAAATAACTTTAGGGGTTTGTTCTAACATTATAGGTTTTAATTCTTTAACGTTATGGATCACTAATGCGTTGTTGAAATAACCAACAATTTTATTTACTGCCAGCTGATCAAGATCATTATCTTCACGTACGATGACGATATGATGAATTTTATTACCGTTTTTATCCATTTGAGCAGTCCTTTACTTCAGTTGTTCAATTGTCTCTTGTATTTCACTCATGGTGGAATCAAATGTATTTTTGAATGTGGCCCAATTAGAAGAAAAGTTGTCATCTTTAAAAGAGGTAGTTAATTCTAATTGATATGAATTTTGGTTTAGCTCGGTGGCACCTAAATAGCAGCAGTTGGACTTTAAGGAGTGGGCGTTCAATTTAAATGTACTAATGTCATTTTGCTCAACACAGTTAGTTAATACACTTAACTTAAGAATAAAATCAGCTTGTAAGCTTTCGACTGTTTCACAAGTCTCGCTATTATCCATTTCTCCAAATATGTCTTCCAGCTCAGAAATATCGATAAATTTAGTAGATTTCAACCTTCACTCCAACCGTGACTAATAACTATAAGAATACCCATTTGGCAAACTCAGTTAAGTGTAGACCATAAAATTAAAACGTTGGCGTAGTTGAGTGATTTTTAAACATTAAATTAATGGCGATAAACTCATCATTTGTAATAACTTAGTTGTCAACTAGTCTAAATATAACAATATTTTATCTAAACCTATTGCTGAGTCGATAAACACATGTGATGTGTTGATGATGTAATCAAAGTTATAACTGGGGAAATGAGTGATAAGCTTAAATAACATAAGGGATCTGTTATCGTTTACAAAATCACCGGCAATCATATGTAATCTAGCGGGCGATGTTTTACATGTTAGTTTGCAATTTGATGTTTTGTTTGGCGATATGTTTAGCGGTTTATTTAAGTTGGAACTGGGTAACAAAATCAGTAAAGAGTTGTTGAATGGCTGTCATAGTTTTTCAGAATTTAAAAAAGAAACACTTAATAGCCCACTGCCTTATTTTATTCTACAAGCTCATGCACATGAAATAAAAAAAATAGATATATGTGCAAAACAAATGGAATTGGACACCGGTTCTTCAGTTGTATTATTTACCGTGAGTGAGGATGTGGCGGCTCGTAGAAATAGTAATAAAGACTCTATTGGTTTAGATAAAATTGTAAAAGCAACTTCCAGTGCAGGCATAGGGACATGGGAATATATACCAGAAGCAGAATTGGCATTTTTTTCATTAAAGATGAAAGAGCTGTTAGGTGTAAAACCGGAAGTGTTTTTTGACTGGAACCGATTCAGATCACTTATCGTGGATATAGATCAAATCGTATTTGATGAATTCTTTAGTAATCACTTAGAGTTTGGTATTTCTCTTAATTTTGAATTTAGAGCTCGTGTTGCAGGAGAAATAAGGTGGTTCTCATTAAAAGGCGATTTATTCAAAAATGAGAATTCAGGTTCAACTATTGTTGGCTCAATTGAAGATTGCACTCAGCAGAAAGAAGTTTTGATGCAATTAACTAACGCTAATTATGCTAAAGAATTAGCGTTGCAAGCTGGCGATATTGGCACTTGGGAAGGCGCCGAAAATTCAGAAGGGCGTTGGACGTGGAACTGGGATACGATGTCAAATAACATCTTCCAATTCGAAGAAAATGACGACTCTACCAGAATGGTTAAATGGAAAGAACGTGTTCATCCGGACGATTTAGGTTTTATTATAAGTACATTAAATACGGCAATTGAAACGGATAGTTCATTTGAAGTCGACTTTAGAGTTTGCATTCCCAATAAAGACGACAAATACATTCACGCTCAAGCTATCGTGGTTAAAAGTATTAATGACGATATTCGAAAAGTCTATGGTGTGTGTATAGACCAGACGCAAGTTGTAAAATACAGGAATGAACTCAAAAAACTCAATGTAGATTTGGAAAATAGAGTTACTCAACGAACGGGAGAGCTAGAGTTAGCCTCAGAAAGAGCTGAACAGGCAAACAGAGCCAAAAGTAATTTCTTAGCAATGATGAGCCACGAACTTAGAACTCCAATGAACGCCATTATTGGTAATTTAGAATTAGCTTCTCATGACCGACTAAAACAAGAAACACGCTCTTTAATCGAAACATCCAAAGTAGCCGCAGATAGTTTAGTTTCAATTCTCAACGATATTTTAGACTTAAATAAAATTGAATCCGGCAAGTTAGAATTAGAAGAAAGGCCTTTCTCAATATCAGATGTAATCGATAATATTACCAATATATTTTTACCGGTAGCCACCAAAAAGAATCTTATTATTGATGTTAGAGAAGCGACTAACATACCCAAAGTTGTATTAGGGGATGAAGTGAGAGTGCGTCAAATCCTATTTAACTTATTAGGCAATGCGATAAAATTTACCAATAGCAGCGAAGAAAGAGTGGGGAAGATTGTCGTGTCTGTCTCTGTTAAAGATGATCAACCGCCGTTGCAAAACATCGCATTTTCAATCAAAGATAATGGAATTGGCATTGATAAAAGTGTGCAAAAGTCACTGTTTTCTCCATTTGTGCAAGCTGAAAAATCTACAACCAGAAAATATGGTGGTACTGGGCTAGGTTTAGCCATTTGTGGTAATTTAGCCGACATGATGGGCGGTGCTATTATTATGGAAAGTGAGCTTGGTGTCGGCTCTACGTTTTCGCTAGATTTACCCGTTTGGCAAGCAAAGGAACAAGATTTTCCTCAACCAAAACTACCAAACAAAACTATTGTTATTTTAAATATAAATGTCTATCTGGAAAAAGTATCCAAACGGTATGTTTCGTATTTGGAAAACGAAGGCGCATCGGTGCAATTTTACGATCAGCCGATACTCAAAGACATAGAAGAGATTACAAAGGATAAATCTTTTGATTTAGTTTTGGTCATGGTGGGTGAATTAGAATTAGCCATGAAATTTATAGAGCAGACTCGAGGTGCGTCATGGAATAGTAAAGTTGTGGTTGCAATCGACCGAGCCCAAAAGGATGCACTGACATCAAATTATCCTCAAGTTCATAGCTTGCCGATAAAACCACTAACAAGAAATCAATTAATAGAAACGATAAATACACTTTCAAGTCCTTACCAAATAAGCAACGAAACTTCAGCTCGGAAAAAAGAGCGAATTATAGAGTCTGAACATAACAGTGAGGACAGTCATGCCGACATTCTTATTGTTGAAGACAATCAATTTAATCAAGATTTGATCAAAAAGCAGATGTTACGTTTGGGTTATAAAGCCGACCTTGCAAGTGATGGTAAAGAAGCTATTCATAAGTGGGAAGCACATCAATACTCACTTATTTTAAGTGACTGTCATATGCCAGAAATGGATGGCTATGAAATGACTCAATCAATCAGGAGGTTAGAGCGAGATCGCGGTTATTCACGCATACCAATTGTTGCTATAACTGGTGCGGCAATGACCGGGGACAAAGAGCATTGTTTTTCTGTTGGTATGGATGACTTTTTAAGTAAACCAATCAAACTAAATGATTTAAAGCTGATATTAAATAAATGGTTAAAATCAGACGCGGGTAAGGGTTAACTTCTGCTGTTTATCTATTCTTACAACATACATGGCAACCTTTAAAGCCACTAGTTACAAATCGTCTGTATTAAAGACTGAAAGTTGATATTTACTATTTGTTTAAAGAAACATTGATTCTTCCATACTATTTGCACAATTGACTTCTATATTCATGAATATAAATAATAGGAGCATATATGAAGTCTTTTAAATTAATAAACTTAACCGTTCTACTAACGAGTGTTGCATTGGCTGGGTGTGATTCATCAGATGATTCTTCTGAAGATACATCTACCAGCACGTCTACAGATGTTAGCGCATTACATTCTGCATATGCTGAATTTGATACGGATAATGTAAGTGTTGCTTTGAGTGGCACTGATGTAGTTATCGAAACCAATGGCTTACCTAATCACACATCACCTTACTGGTCGACGGACAATGAATTATTTGTTGAGCCGACAGTAACCTCCTATGACGAAATGGCACCTGGTAATATCGATGACTTTGTTGGGACTTATACATTAACGGTAGCTGCATCACCTGAAAAAGCATCAACATCATCTTCTACTGGTTTAGGTGCAATCGGCATTGCAGTGAGTGGCTCAGTTATTTATAACGACGAAGAAGGTCCTGGTATTGCACTTGATAATGCAGTTGGCAGCTTAGATTATAATGGTGCGCACACTGGTCCACAAAGTTTTCATTACCATTTAGAGCCAGTTAGTTTTTCAGATGATGACAGTAACCTAGTGGGAGTTATTAGCGACGGTTTCTTCCTTTACGGTCGTAAATGTAACTCAACAGGCACTTACCCTACAGATTTAGATGAATCTGGTGGACATACTGCACAAACACAACATAGTGATAGCGAAGAGTATCATTACCATATTGAAAATGAAGTTTACCTAGGGTCTTACTACATTTTATTCCCTGGTGATTATCAAGGCACGGCAAGTGCGATTAATTAGTCTAGTCCTACTGCTGCTACCTTTGTTGATCTTATTAAAAATAGGATTAACAACTGATGCGGTGAATACAGATGATATTGTGATGTCGCCTCAAGGACTGCGAACTTATGATGGTATTCCATTTACTGGAGAAGCTATTTCTTATTATGCCAATGGGCAAATATCGAAATTAGCTACTTTTCAAAATGGACAACGTCATGGTTATTTAAAGCAGTGGTTCCCAAGTGGAGTCCTTGGCTTTTATTCCTTGTATCAAGATGGCCGACTGCATGGTGAGACGAAAAGCTGGTGGGGCAATGGTAATTTACGTTCTGTCAGAAATTATCAGCAAGGTAAAACTGAAGGTTATTCGCAGCAATGGTATGCCACAGGTGAGCTGTTCAAAAAATTACATTACGTCCAGGGTAGTGAGTCTGGTTTACAGCAAGCATGGCGCCGTAATGGTAAGTTATTTAGTAATTATGAATACGTGAATGGCCGTATTTTTGGCCTTAAACGATCAAATATGTGTGTGGAGTTAGAAGATGAAAAAGTCGTTACAATTAATTAGCGTTTTGTTGATTACAATATTTACCAATACATATACACATGCGGCCCAAAGCGGCAGTGATAGCAATAAGGCTAATAGTTTACCTTATTATAATGGGCCAGAGTTTACGCCTAATTGGTTAAGTTCAGATAGTCCAAAATTGTCTAACTTTCATAAAATATCCGATTTCAAATTTATGGATCAAACCGGTGAATACTTAACGAATAAAGATATGGAAGGCAAAATTTATGTTGCCAGCTTCTTCTTTACATCATGCCCTGGTATTTGTCCTAAAATGCGCTCACAGTTATCTAATGTCCAAACTGAATTTTTGCAAGATGATGATGTTTTTATCATATCTCACTCAATCCAACCTGAAAATGACACCGTTGAAGTGTTGCAGGAATACGCTGATGAGAATGACATTAAAGCTGGTAAGTGGTACTTAGTTACAGGCAAGAGAGATGATATTTATACGATAGCCCGTGAAGACTATTTTGCTAATGAAGACCTTGGCGAGTACGTTAGCAATAATGACTTTCTGCATACCGAGAATATAGTCCTAGTTGACCAAAATCGTCATATCAGAGGCATATATAATGGTTTAAATAAGACATCAATAACCCACTTAATTGCAGATGTTAAAACACTTCAGCAGGAAAAAAACAAAGCTAATTAAACCACTAATCCGTTTTGTTATGGGGCAATAGGAGTTGTTTTTATTGCCCCATTTTTTTGCCTGAATTCCCCTCAAACGTCAGCATCCCCTCTATTTATTGATTCAATTGATACATTTCAGCCATTAGCTGAAGCACTAAATATGTTTCTATCCGTTAGCGATTTAATCCATCAAGGTTATGCAAATTAAAAAGGTTAGAAGTCAAAATAACCGATCAAAAAAATGTAACTTCCACACTTTATATCAACTAAATTACACCATTTGGTTACGTTAATTAATATAATTAACGCGTAAGTCATTGTTTATTTTATAAAATACCGTATTGTGTAATTCATTTGTAAAACTTTCAGTTTGCACTACAAAAATAAGAGTAATTACGTTAGAATGCGATTTAAAGCCTAGAGATAATTCAGACGCTAAGTCATAAGAAAGAATATTTTAACTTGGGTATTAGTCTTTATAGATAAGTCGAAATTTAATATGAATCGATTTATCTATACAGATTCCTTTTTTTAATTTAACTATGATTCGGTGAACTTAAATGGCTAAAAATATTGATTTATCACAGTACGGCATAACAGACGTTAACGAAGTTATTTATAATCCGTCATATGATGTTTTGTATGAAGAGGAGACTAACCCTGCTCTTGAAGGTTACGAGAAAGGTGTCGTTACTGAATTAGGCGCTGTTAATGTTAGCACTGGGATATTTACCGGCCGTTCACCAAAAGATAAGTTTATAGTAGAAGATGCCATCACAAAAGATACTATGTGGTGGAATTCGAAAGCTGCTCCAAACGATAATAAACCTATTTCAAAAGAAATTTGGCAAGATCTGAAAGGTCTTGTTAGTAAACAACTATCAGGTAAAAAGCTATTTGTTGTTGATACTTTCTGTGGGGCTAATGAAACAGTACGACTTAAGGTACGGTTTATTACCGAAGTCGCGTGGCAAGCTCATTTCGTTAAAAATATGTTTATGCGTCCAACGGATGCTGAATTAGAAAATTATGGTGAACCTGACTTTACCGTAATGAATGGTTCAAAAACCACAAATCCTAACTGGAAAGAGCAAGGCTTAAACTCAGAAGTCTTTACTGTTTTTAACCTTACTGAAAAGATGCAAATTATTGGTGGTACTTGGTACGGCGGAGAAATGAAAAAAGGTTTGTTCGCAATGATGAACTATTACCTACCGTTACAAGGTATGGCATCAATGCATTGTTCAGCTAATGTTGGTAAAGAAGGTGATGTAGCTATATTTTTTGGTTTGTCAGGTACTGGTAAAACAACTTTATCTACCGATCCAAAACGTGCGCTTATAGGCGACGATGAACATGGTTGGGATAAAGACGGTGTGTTTAATTTTGAAGGTGGTTGTTACGCTAAAACTATCGACTTAGATAAAGAAAGTGAACCTGATATTTATAATGCGATTCGTCGTGATGCATTATTGGAAAACGTAACCGTGGATGAAAATGGTAAAATAGATTTCACTGACGGTTCAGTTACACAAAACACTCGTGTTTCTTACCCAATTAATCATATTGATAACATTGTAAAACCTGTTTCTAAAGCAGGTCATGCTAAAAAAGTTATATTTTTAACCGCTGATGCATTTGGTGTATTACCGCCAGTGTCTAAATTAACGGATGCACAGACTAAATATCACTTCCTGTCTGGTTTTACCGCTAAGTTAGCCGGAACAGAACGTGGTATTACTGAGCCTGTACCAACATTCTCATCGTGTTTTGGTAAAGCGTTTTTAACATTACACCCAACTAAATATGCGGAAGTATTAGTTGAGCGCATGAATGCTTCTGGTGCAGAAGCTTACCTAGTAAATACTGGTTGGAATGGCACAGGTAAACGTATTTCAATTAAAGATACGCGAGCAATTATTGATTCAATTCTTGATGGTTCAATTGAACATGCTCCAACTAAGATCATTCCAATATTTAATTTGGAAGTACCAACTGAATTAGCTAACTGTGACGCTAAGATTTTAGATCCTCGTGATACTTATCAAGATGTTGCACAGTGGCAGTCAAAAGCAGAAAATCTAGCAAACTTGTTTGTCGAAAATTTTGTGCAATTTACTGACAATGAAGAAGGTAAAGGATTAGTTGCTGCTGGACCACAGCTGTAAACAACGCCCGGTAATCATAAAAAAGCCTTTGCATTATAAATGCAAAGGCTTTTTTGTATCTGAATTTTAATGTTATAAATTGGACGCTACTAGTGCCAATAAGCTTGCTCTAAGCTATCTTCACGCTCAGGTAAGCCTTTTGATAAACGAGGTGAGCTTTGTGATAACACTTCAAAGCTAACGCGGTTAGCGTATTTACACATCTGTGATAATGAAGAATACGTTATCGCCGGTACTGTATGTTTGCTTGACTCAGGCACGTTGGTGGAGTGATAAGCATTGGATGCAATATCATGCAAAACAGCAGCTAACGCACCATCTCCTGCACCATTAGTATTCTTAATTTTATCTGGCCCACCCATGTAAGGTGCAATGTGAGAATAAATCTTTATTGGGTTACTACAGAGTGATTTTAATAAAGGTCTAGAATATTCGTAGCGATTAAACTCAGGAATGCTACCTGGTAATAATGGATAGCGAGTATCACGCTTGAATGTCTCATCAGTGAAACCTGCCATATATAATCCTAGCGGCCCTGCGGTACATAAAACTAAATCAGCTAAGTCCAAAGCAGCTTCAGCGGCTAATAAAGGATCTGAATGACCAACAAGTGCTTCAGCTTCTTCTTCATTCATCGCTAAAACTTGCACGTGTTGTTTAATAAAATCACGCCACCATTGAGGCTTTTCATCAATCATAAAACGAGTACCTAAGGTTAATACCACAGGTACTTTATGTTTGTTGGCGTATTCGATAGCTTTTAATGCAGCTTTGTCTAAGGTGTCTTCGCCACTACAGCGTGTAAAATAAGCGCTGATAACAAAGGCACAAGAATTTTTAATTAATTCTTCATCAATAAAATCTGGAGTAAGGCGGTTCATTTTTCCAGAGTCGATGGCAAAAGTGCGTTCGCCATCTTCTGTGATCAAAGTGAAAGCTCTGCCAATAGCACCGTCCACAGGTTGTAGATGTTGTAAGTCTACTTTCGATGAGGTGTTGCATAAATATTGGTAAGCGTAATTCCCCACTTTAATGTTTTGACTCATAACACCATAAAGGACAGAGCGGTCATCGGCCAATACGGAATAATTGTGCATTGTATTGCCAATTGTGCCGCCGGCATGTTGGTCGACAATAAGGTTGTTAGCATCAATATATTGATACAAAGCTTCTGCAATTTCACTTGGTACTAATTGTGATAAGCCTTTAGTCAGTTTAAATTCTGCTAATAAGCTTTCTGGGACATGCGCTTCAATATCTACAATAGTTTGATCCATCCCCACTACATATGGATGTTTGAGCTCCACATCCGTGGTTAACTTTTTGGTTAATGGATCTTTTTTATCAACAGGGAAGTAGTGTTTGTGTTTTCGACGGCCTGGAAATCGCATGTATTGAGTGCACTGTAGAAGAATTAATGGCGCGCATTATAAATGGTCTGAGGAGTAATAAACATAACAAATCGAGAAAAAATTAGATTGGAAGGGACTAAGTAACAATGTCGAGGGATAATTAAAAGAGATTTCAAAGACTAACAAGGAATAGTTCACCAGCCCATTAGGTTAATAATGAGCGGGTGAAAGGCATTTTAATATAAATCTAAGTTTGCTTTAGCATAAGCTTCAAACTCGTCACATCCACCGATATGTTCTTGATCTATAAATATTTGTGGAACAGTCTGAACTGGTTTTCCAACCGTTTTTTCAAGATCTGCTTGGCTAATACCTTCTGCGTGAATATCAACATAACGAAAGTTAAAGTCATCACGCTTTTCAGTAAGTTGTTCAGCAATTTCTTTTGCTCTTACGCAATATGGACAAGCTGGGCGACCAAAAATAACAGTAAACATAAAATACTCCTCTAAACTGATTGATGTAATAATACGTAAAAATGTAATTAGAATAAACGGATTAAAACCGATGATCACAATAGCAAAAGTAGATGAACAATGATTGAATCTCCTTGTATTAGAGAATGTTGTTTGGACAGTCAAGATATATGCATTGGTTGTGCTCGCCATATAAATGAAATAACGGGTTGGCAAAAATTATCTGAGCAAGAAAAAAAATCAATCGTAAGTCGTTGTGATAGCAGTAAAAAAGATCAAGTGTCATTAAAAGGATCCGGGATAAGATCTTCATCTGAGCAAGTATAAAATAACCACAGCTAGTGATAAAAGTGAAATGCCACGGATAAGTAACGCTGTTTTTTCATACTCGCATGATAAATAACGTAAATAATTTAAAGATATATGGACATTTAATGAGCTTTATTGAAAATATGTGCTATTATCCGTTTTGTCTTTACAGAGACATATTTAAGATTGTTATTTGCTTCATGTGTTAATAAACCTCTAGACTCAATTTTTTGGTCGATATTGAGACGTTATCCTTCCATAAGTTACATCGCAATTTAATATTTCCCTATGAAGATAATGTCGGCACGTATTGTGTCTTAAAATATTAAATTTAAATCGAGGTTTATATGTCTAAATCGACTGGTACAGTTAAATGGTTCAACGAAGAGAAAGGTTACGGATTTCTTACTCAAGATAATGGCGGCAAGGACGTATTCGTTCATTTCCGTGCAATTTCTGGTGACGGATTCAAAACATTAAAAGAAGGCCAAGCGGTTTCTTTTGAAGTTGAAGACGGTCAGAAAGGTTTGCAAGCTGCAAACGTTGAATTAGCTTAATTAGCTAACTCTCAAAAAAAGTGACTTTTTAGTCACTTTTTTTATGCCTTTTTTTTATTAAAATCAGCAAAAAATAAAATATTTAATCCCTTATTATCAATAACTAATAAAAATAGTTCGATAAAATACAAAAATAAATATATTTCCTTTTAAACCTTTCCTCATTCATATCATACTAACCATTCAATAACTCTAATCGGCAAAGAGAAACTTACTTGTGTCATCAAACGTGATTGCCCCAGAACAATTTAAAGGGCAAACCAATAAAGTAGAACAAGACGACTTGATAGTTGCCCAACTAAAAAGGGGGGAACAATCGGCGTTGAGAAAGCTCTACAATATCCATGGCAAACGTGTTTATGCATTAAGCTTACGTTTATCAGGCGATCGTGAAATTGCTGAAGATATTACCCAGGAAGTTTTTGTACAAATTTGGCAAAAAATTCATAATTTTAGAGGTGATAGTAAGTTTTCCACTTGGTTACATTCTGTGGCAAGCAATGTGGCAATAAGCCATATGCGTAAACAAAAAGCGTGGTGGCGTTCATGGTTTGGTTCGGATGAACAAAATGAAACTGAGTTGGCAAATATAAAAACCAATGACGATCTAACAAATCATGACTTAAGTCGCAGTGGTTTAGATAAGCATATTGCCAAGCTGCCAGAACAAGCAAGAATTGTATTTGTGTTATTTGCAATAGAAGGCTGGCGTCATGAAGAAATCAGTAAAGAATTAAATATCGCAGTAGGCTCTAGTAAATCGCAATATCATAGAGCTAAGCAGTTATTACAAATTACAATTAATTCAGAATTGGATGGGTAACGTTATGAGCATAAACAATATCGAAGAAAAAGATGTGTTAACTCAAGCGCAAGAGCTGCCAAAAGAGTTAACCCCCGAAAGAGATTTATGGGCTGGCATTGAGCAAGCGATTGCTAAAACGCCACAACAAAATGGTTATGAAACTAGCATCAGTTGGCAGCAGTTTGGCAAAATAGCCGCCGCGTTTGCCCCAATTGCATTGGTGTTAGGGATTTGGCTTAGCACAAGTAATGAAGCATCTCGTAATAGTAATTGGACTAATCCCTTGATAGCTAGCTACGAGATACAAAAAAAGCAGCTATTACAAAATGTAAATTTAGAACATCCAATTGTTAATAATTGGCAGAGTTCAATGAAAGAATTAGAGTTGGCTGAAAAAGCGCTGATTAAGGCGTTAAAGAATCAGCCAGAAGATCCAGCATTAATGAAAATGCTAAATCAGGTTTATCAGAGTCAAATTAGTTTGATTCAAAAAGCGTATAAACCTCAATTACAAACGTATCACCAAATTTAGAGTCAGTGGCAGGTAAATAAAATGAAAAATGTAAATTATAAAAATTGGAAAGCAAGTTTGGTTAGCAGTTTATGCATCTTGTCTATGAGTGTTTTTGCTGGAGAAAAAATAAATGAATCTTTGGCTACCAAAGCTGAAGGTCGAATGTTGATTGACGTCATGTCAGGTACGGTAAAAATTAAGACTTGGGATAAAAACCAAATTCAAATTGTTGGTGAATTATCCGACGCCGCAGAAGGTTATCAGTTTGAAGTGGATGATGACGGTGAAGCTTATTTTAAAGTGAAAATGCCAAATAATCGTTGGAGTGGTTGGGGCGGTGGTAACAGCCATGATGAAGGTTCAAGGTTGGAGATTTTTATTCCTACCAATAATAACTTACGTTTTGAAGGGGTTAATGTTGATGTCGAAGCCTCTGGTATTCAAGGTGGAACTCAAATTAATACGGTGAATGGAGATGTTCAAGCAAACAATCTAACCAATCGTATTAAACTTGAAACCGTTAATGGCAGTATTAAATCTAACGACCTGCAAGGTAAAATAAATCTTAATACCGTAAACGGTGAAATTGTAGATAAGAATAGCCAAGGTGAGTTGGAAATTGAAGCCGTTAATGGCGATATTGAAACTGATACTTCCGCCACTCAGGTAGGCATTAGTAATGTGAATGGCGAAATGAAAATCAATGCTAAGCTCATTAAAGAAATGGAAATCGGAACGGTAAACGGCGATATTGACATTAGTTTAAGTTTGGCTAAAGACGGTCGTTTTGTTTATTCAAGTGTTGGTGGAGATGCTGATATTTACTTTGTAGGTGACATATCTGCTAACTTTAATATTGAAACTCATGCTGGCGGTGACATTAAAAATCGTCTAACTAAAGACAGAGTAAAAGAAGCTAAATACGGACCTGGTGAATCAATCCGATTTAAGATGGGAACTGGCTCGGCCGATGTGCAAATCGACACGGTAAGTGGTGATGTCACTATCAGTAAAAAATAAACCAAGACAGGCTTAATTATAAACCCCAGCTTTGTGATATTTGCTGGGTTTTTTCTATTTGTAACTAAATCTAATAATCACTGAGTTGAGTTATTGATAACTTCAGTTATTCCGATAGAATGTTCAGTCTTATATCACTCCTAAGTTGTATGAAACGAATCCATGGCAAAGTCGTCCTTTAAGTCTGCAAAAGAACAAGATGCTCAAATAGCATCACTCAAAGTTCCACCTCATTCCGTTGAAGCCGAGCAATCGGTACTGGGCGGCCTTATGTTAGATAATAACGCATGGGATCGTGTCGCCGAAAAAGTAGTAAAAGATGACTTTTACTTACGCCAACACAAACAAATCTTTACCGCTATGGCACAATTGATGGTTAAAAATCATCCTATTGATTTGATCACAGTGTCAGAAGCATTAGAAAAAGAGAAAGTATTAGAAGATGTTGGTGGCTTTGCTTACTTAGGTGAAATTGCTAAAAATACGCCAAGTGCAGCGAATATCGTTGCCTACGCAGAAATTGTTCGAGAACGAGCCGTTGTCAGAGAATTGATTGGAACGGCTAATGAAGTCGCCGATGCTTGTTATAACCCTGAAGGGAAAAGCAGTGCCGAATTATTAGATTTTGCCGAGTCGCGAGTTTTTAAAATTGCCGAGCAGCGTGAAAATAAAAACGAAGGGCCAAAAGACTTAAATTCAGTATTATCTTCCACGGTTGATAAAATTGAAGAGTTAATGCGCACCGATAATAACGGTGTAACCGGACTCACCAGTGGCTTTAACGATTTAGATAAAATGACAAATGGTTTCCAACCGTCAGATCTTATTATTGTTGCAGCTCGTCCATCTATGGGTAAAACCACGTTCGCCATGAACTTGGTAGAAACCGCAGCATTAACTTCAGATAAACCCGCTTTGGTATTTAGTTTAGAGATGCCGGCGGATTCCTTGATGATGAGGATGTTGGCGTCATTAGGTCGAATTGATCAAACTAAAGTTCGTACAGGTAACTTAGATGATGATGATTGGGCCCGTCTTGCCAGTACCATGGGATTAATGCAGGAAAAAGGCAAACTTTACATTGATGATTCATCTGGCTTAACGCCAACGGAATTACGTTCAAGAGCAAGACGAGTCGCTCGTGAACATGGTGGTTTGTCTATGATCATGGTCGATTACCTGCAATTGATGCGCTCGCCAGAATTTAAAGATAATCGTACGTTAGAAATAGCCGATATCTCAGGTTCATTAAAAGCACTAGCCAAAGAATTAGAAATACCTGTTATTGCTCTAGCTCAGCTAAATCGTGGCTTGGAGCAGCGTGCAGATAAACGTCCTATAAACTCAGATTTAAGGGAGTCAGGCTCAATCGAGCAAGATGCCGATTTGATCATGTTTATTTATCGTGACGAGGTTTACCACGAAGATTCAGCTGATAAAGGCACTGCTGAAATCATAATTGGTAAACATCGTAATGGTCCAATTGGTCGTATTCGTTTAACAACTCAACTACATTACTCTCGTTTTGATAACTATTCGGGTAATGCTTTCTTTGATGAATAGCTGATAGAAACTTATGAAGATTGCCGTTGCTGAAATCAACCTAACCGCTTTATTGCATAATATTGAAGTTATCCGTAAGTTAGCGCCCACTTCTAAAATATTGGCGATGTTAAAGGCGAATGCTTATGGTCATGGTTATTTAGAAATAGCGGAAGCATTGACTAATGTTGATGCATTTGGCGTTGCTAGGCTAGAAGAAGCAACAAAATTGAGAACCGCGGGAATTCAAAAATCTATCCTTTTATTGGAAGGTTTTTTTGATAAAACTGAGTTACTCACAATTGCAGAGCAGCAGCTAGAAACGGTATTGCATACCAAACAACAAGTTCTTGATTTCATAAATGCCGACTTACCTCGTCCGGTAAAAGTATGGCTGAAATTAGACACAGGTATGCATCGTATCGGTTTACCACCATCGGATTTTGAGTTTTGTTATAAAGCATTATTCCAACATAAAAATGTATTGGGTTTAATGACTTTAATGACTCATATGGCGTGTGCTGATGAACAAGACAATCCATTAAATCAAAAACAATTATCCTTATTTAATAAACTCGCAGGTGATTTACCCTGTGAGCATTCGATCGCAAATTCAGCGACTATTATGTCGATACCTGCAGCACATAAAGATTGGATCCGTCCTGGAATTATGATGTATGGGGCTTCTGCTATGTCAGACTCGGATGCTGCGGAACATGACTTAAAACCCGTTATGACATTAAAAAGCAGTGTTATTGCAGTGCGTGATGTCAAACAGGGGGACTCGGTAGGTTACGGTGCAACTTGGACCGCCAGTGAAGATACTCAAGTAGCGATTGTCGCGCTTGGTTATGGCGACGGTTATCCGCGCAATGCAGAAAACGGTACTCCAGTTTTAATTAATGGTACTGAATACCCTTTAGTTGGTCGTGTGTCTATGGATATGATCACTATTAATGTTGGGGTAAATGCACAAGTTAATATTGGCGATGAAGTTATTCTTTGGGGCGATGGACTTGCGATAGAACGTGTAGCTCGTCATGCACATAGTATTTCATACGAATTATTATGCGGCTTAACAGGCCGAGTTAAAAAGCAGTTTAGTTATTAGGGGAATTCTTCCCCTATATTGTTATCAGGCATTTAATAATACTCTTAGCCTTGCGATTTTTAGCTAGCCATAAACCTTTGGATTTTGGGTTTAAGTGTGAGTGTCATTATAACCGCGATTAGCATTCCTAAAGGCAAAGCGGTTAAATAAGCTTGCAGCCAAACGTCAGAAAAAAGCTCTAAATCACTAAACCCAACATTAGTTGCTGCACTACCAATTGCCATAACCGCTTCCATAAATAGCGCCATGATTATACCAATTAGCATATTCTTTTTAATTTCACTAATCTCTGGTAATAATTTCCCAACAGCAAAATTTAAAAACATCATAAAGGTAAAACCTGCAGGTATCATTAAACATACAGCGGTGACAAAAGCCTGCAACCAATCAGACATAAAAGTATCAGTTACCCCAAGAGTAAAGTAAGTCATTACTCCCGTTAGTGAGCCACCAATAACTGTCATGATTAAAACTAGCAAAAGTATTTTTTGGTAAAGGGGGCGCGTTATCGGTGCGCTAATGGTTAATGCTTGAGTACTAAGGGGCATTAATTAGATCTCCAGAATATAGTTCAGTGTTAACATTGTTGACAATGTCAACTATAGTAAACCTTTAGTTGTTATTGTCAACTAAATATATTCATCAATTTAATCTGCAAGATTATTTACGCTCATCTTTGGTCGACTCCATGATGACATGGGTACTGATGGTGGCTACTTGTGGCAAGTCACCAAGTACGTCAGTGTGAAAGGTTTTATATGCGACTAAATCTGCAGTTTCTACCCTTAATAGATATTCATAAGGCCCGGTTACATTATGGCATTCAAGTACTTCGTCTGATTTTTCGATTGCTTGTTCAAATGCCTGTTGTGAGTCTTTGGTATGAACGGATAAGCCAACCGTAACAAACGCGCTAAATCCGATCCCGAGTTTCCGATTGTCGAGTATTGCACGATACCCTTTTATAATGCCTTGACGCTCTAACTCTTGCACTCTCCGTAAACAAGCGGATGGTGATAATCCCACTTTATCGGCTAAGTCTATATTACTAATACGTCCATCTATTTTTAATTCTTGCAATATTTCTTTGCTAAATTTATCAATTTTCATATTTTGTTGCTTATAAGGTTAAAAATACACAATAAAGGCAATTTAATTTCGTGGGAAGTCATTTATAGTATTTACCTACTCAGCAGCGAATAACGGAACTAGATTGAACACAACAGTTAGCATAGAAATAATCATGGCTTTAATGCTTTTTGCATTTGCTTCTTCAATATCACCAGGGCCAAATAATTTGATGTTGATGAGTTCAGGAGCCAATTTTGGCTTTCGTAAAACCTTGCCTCATCTTATAGGCGTTGGCCTGGGTTTTGTGTTGATGCTTGTGCTAGTAGGCATTGGCATTATGCAAGTCTTTGATTTGTACCCGGCCAGTTATTTAATACTTAAATGGTGCAGTGTGATTTATCTGGTATATCTATCTTATAAGGTAGCAACCGCAGCTCAGCCAGAAAATAACAATAGTAATAACGTTAAGCCATTTTCGTTTATTCAAGCTGTACTTTTTCAGTGGGTTAATCCCAAAGGGTGGACAATGGCTTTAACGGCTATTGGTATTTATGCACCACAAAGAGATATAAATTCTGTCATGTTTGTTGGAATAGTATTTGGACTGGTAATGCTTCCATCAATTAGCGTGTGGGTAGTCTTGGGACAAAAGTTACAAAAGATATTATCGAGTGTGAAACGTCTACGTATATTTAATGGGGTTATGGCAACCTTATTACTGGCATCTCTTTACCCTGTTTTAGTTAATTAAGACCATGAGACGCTATTAAAAGAGATTAAGCGTCTCTTGGTAAACCTATTTTAATTGCTTTAATGAGGCGTTTTAATTGCCTAGAATCTACACCGCTATTTTCAGCTTTTAGTTTTTGCTGCTCTAATGCCCAGAGAATATGCTCATCTACCATATCTGAAATAAGTGTTAATTTACTGTTAAGTTGCTCCACTATTTCCAAACTAAATGGTGCGTTACCTAAGGCAATTGCAATGTTACGCATCCAGCATTCAAAGCCGATTCGTCTTATTGGACTGCCTTCGGTGACTTTTAAAAAATGAGGTTCTTGCCATTGCCACAATTCTAATAAACTAACCGGGTGTAACTGAGTCCGAGGTAAAAAATCAGGTTCTGTAGATAGCTCTGCAAAGCGATTCCAAGGACAAATTAATTGGCAGTCATCACAACCGTAAATTCGATTTCCCATGGCTTTGCGGTACTGCTCAGGAATGCTGTCTTTTAACTCTATGGTTAAATAAGAAATACATTTACGGCCATCTACAACATAAGGTTCAACAATCGCTTGGGTTGGACAGGTAGTAATACAAGCAACACAAGAACCACATTCATTATCTACCGCTTGGTCCGGTTCTAAAGCAATAGGTAAAAACAACTCACCTAAAAAGAACCAGCTACCAGCTGTATTATTAATTAGTAGTGAGTGCTTACCAGTCCAACCAAGTCCCGCTTTTTCCGCTATTGGCCTTTCTAATACAGGTGCAGAATCAACAAAAGGGCGAAACGATAGGTTTTCAACGCCGACTTCTTTTTCTATCATCTGTCCGAGCTTTTTTAGCTTATTCCGAATGACTTTGTGATAGTCACGCCCTAAAGCATAACGACTAATAAATGCATGGTTTGGTTGTTCTAAGGTCGCCGCAAATTTAGCGTCTGGTGGTAGGTAGTCCAAACGAACTGAAACGATAGATACTGTGCCGGGCAATAACTCCGCAGGTCGGCTGCGTTTTGTGCCATGAGTTTCCATGTACCCCATTTCACCATGAAAGCCTTTTTCTAACCAATTCAACATTTTGGGTTCTTGTGCAGACAGATCGATATCTGAAATACCAACATGCTGAAAGCCAAGCTCCTGGCCCCAGAGTTTGATTTTTTCATTTAATTTCCCATTCAATTGTCTATCCAATAAATGGTTCTTGGGATCAGAGGTATTCATTCAGTGAAAACTAACATCTCAGGCGATAATAATAGCGATACTTTAACATGTATTCTGAACTAGGCGCAGCAGATAAACTGAACTTGCTGAATAATCCGAGCTAAAAATTAATGCTGACTTTTTATGTAGTCAGTAAATAATTGATAAGGTTTAATATGAAAGCTAAGTATTTTTCATATTAGCTTACAAAATAGAGTATATTTTACTGTTTATACCTATTATTAACGCTAGATTTTACTGCAAAAAATGATGAAAAAGGTATTATGAACATAGCTATTATTGAACAACCATTTCCATTGATACTAAGTAGGGTGATTTGAAAAATTTAAAAGTGAATAAATTGAGTATTTATTGCTTATTAAGAGAGATATCTTGTTAAAGAAAACGACGCTGCGCATTGTAAAAACAATGTGGGTATTCTTCGCATCTCTTATTATTTTATTTGCTGTTGCTGTCAGCCTCCTTAAGTTTGCCTTACCTTATGCCGATGATTATAAAACGGATCTTGAAGAGTACCTGCTAACAAATTTTAATGCTCAAATTTCCATTGGCAGTATTAGTGCGACTTGGCAGTCTTCTGGGCCGGTCATTATTTTACATGAGTTAAAAGTATCACCTACTCCAAGCACTCCACTCGACATTGCAATTAAAAAAACCGAAATAGAAATAAACTTTTGGCAGTCATTACTCGAGCAGAAATTTGCCAGTGGTACCTTTTTGTTAGATGGGCTTGATGCCAAAATTAATAGTGATGTGTTTTATAAAGTCAGACCAAAATCGAATGGCGGTCAATTATTTGAAAATTTGAGCCACTTATTCTTGTCACAACTTCAATCGTTTAAAGTTGTAAATAGTTTAGTTGAAGTGCGACATAAACAAGGGCGAACACAGAATTATCAAATTGATTCATTACGTTGGATTAACGATGGCAACCGTCACCAAGCTAGTGGTGAATTATCGGTTGATGGATTTGCCAATAATTCAGCGACATTAATTGTCGATTTATACGGTCAACGCCGCCAGAATATTTTTGGGCAAGTCTATTTAGAAGCGACAAAGTTAGATATTTCACCTTGGTTAACTCAATTTATAAGTGAGCACGTAAACCTTGAGTCAAGTGAAGCTAATTTAAAAGTTTGGGGTAATGTAAAAGATGGTCTTGTTAATGACATAGTTGCTGATATCTCAGACTCTGGTATTCATTGGCAAAAAGCAGAACAACAGCAGTACTTAGGTATTAAATCTGCCAAATTACAATGGGCAAAATCTAATGCTGGTTGGTCCATGTTTAGCAATGATATTGCATTAAATAATGGCGAAGATGAATATGATGGTTTTCATTTATCTGCTTTCTCTGATGGTATAAACGCTCAGTTAAATGTTACCGAAGGGGATATTCAGCCGATATCTAGGCTCTTTTCTTTGTTCTCAGTTACCAAAGGTCTAGGTATTTTAGCTGAGTCAGAAATGAGTGGTGAACTCGACTTCTTTAAATTACAGCTAGATCAAAATAACCAAATAAAAGCAGCGACTCATATTTCTAATTTAAGTTTGGTGCCTACGGCAACAAAAAATACGGCTTATTTGGGAATTGACGGATTAAATCTCAATGGTTATTGGTCGGACAAAGACGGTTGGTTTGAGTTAACCGGTCAGGACAACAAATTTCATACGCGAGACACCTTCAGCCAAGATTTTAAGTACTCTGAGTTTAGTGTGATGACACATGTTAAACATACGGATAATGGCATTACTGTGAACTTGCCAAAAATCACAGTAAAAAACCAAGATGTAAATATTAATGTAGCAGCTCAGTACACTCACTTTGACACTCCAAATTTCACTCTTTATGGTGAAGTGGAAGGTCCGAAGTTAGGTTCGATTCGTCAATATTTACCTAAGTATCTAATACCAACTGAGACTTATGAGTATTTGCTATCGGCCATTGAAAAAGGGCGAGGTGAGCTTACTCAAATTGCCATTAGTGGTGACCCAACAAAAATGCCTTATAGCGATGTGTCGAACAGTTCAAACTATGGCACCTTTGTTCTTAAAGCTTTGATAAAAGAAGGTCAATTTAAGTTTGATCCTACTTGGCCTGCTATCGAAAATATGGACGCTCAACTGCTAATTAAAGATAGCTTAATGACCATTAAAGTGGACTCAGGCGAATTCGCTAGCTTGAATATAGATCATGATGCCGAAGCTAACATCGCACTAGATGCTCAACAACTGAAATTAGAATTGTCGTTAACACCAGAACGCTTAATGTTAGAGGATTTTCATAGCCTAATAGAGACAACGCCATTAAAAGATATTTTGGGCGATGTGTTTGAGTTTGTAAAATTAAATGGTGAATCGGCAGCGACTGTGAATATATCAATTCCCTTGTCTGATGAGCCCAATAGCGATGGTGAAGTTCCAGAAGTATTAGCGTGGGGACGTGTTAAAACTAATAATGCAGATCTCAGTTTACCTGAGATTAACTTGAACTTTGAAGATGTAAATTCAACCGTAACGTTTGAAAACTCAACGTTTAAAGTCGAAAGTAACGATGCCAAAATATTTAAACTGCCAATTAGCTTAGAGGTTAATGGATATGAAAAAGGTGATAGTTATTTCATTGATGCCAACCTATTAGCAGAATCTGAGCGAGATGCGATAGCGTCTAAGCATCCTCTAAAGGTAATGAATTATTTTGATGGCGAGCAGACATCATTAGTTAATGTAAGTGTAAATATTGAATCAGATGGCTTTCAGTATTTTGTCGATGGCAGTTCGGATTTAACAAATAGCGCTTATGATGTAACTAAGTCAATTGTAAAAGAGATGGGGACTCCAGCATATTTAAGCTATTCAATGTTGGGCGACCAAGATGGTGGTCAATTAAATGTAGCGCTAGAGGATAAACTGTTTTTTGAAGGGAAGGTAATGGCTGAGTCAGGCCGAATGGAACAAGCTCATTTAAGTATTGGTGAAAGTACCATTCAATTGCCTGAATCAGGTTTTGATATTTCAATAGAAGAAAAATCACTAGAGTTTGAACCTACATTAGCCTTTGTTTTAGATCTCATTGGAGATTTACCTGACAGCGACCCTACTCAAGTTGGATTTATAGATCAGCCAAATCATATATTTGGCAGTATTCAGCATTTATCTATTTTAGGACAGGATTTACAAAACGTTAGTTTGGATGCAAAGCCACAAAAAGATTCATGGTTGTTCTCCTTAGGGGCAAAACAAACATTAACAGACGTAATTATACATAATGATATTAAAAAAGATGGAATAGAAATTAGCTCTTCTTTTCTGCGTTTGGGCTCGGAGTTAGTTACTGTTCCTGTAAATCCTGAAACGGTAAAGCCAGTTGAACGTGTAGAAAAAGTTAAGCCGAGTATGGAAAATTCAGATACATTAATTCGCAGTTTACCGCCAATTAAGTTTGACTGTGCAAGCTGTTTTTATAATGGAATGCCACTAGGAAAAATTAGCTTATCTGCCTACTCTGTAGGACCTGAGTTAATAATAGATAAAGCCAAATTAAATTATGAACGAAACTCTATTGATTTAACTGGCCGTTGGATTGGCAACTCAGGGTCAGGCCGAACGTATGTAAAAGGTAATGTTAAATCAAGATATTTTGGTAAATGGTTAGAAAAGTATAATTTATCAACGGGCATAGAAGAAAGTGACGCATCAATTAATATAGATGTTGAATGGAAAAGCGCTCCACAGTGGTTAGACTTTGCAACATTAAATGGTAATGCCAATTTTATATTAGGCGAAGGTTATTTTAGTGAAATAAATGATCAAGGAGCTCGTTGGGTTTCTCTATTCAGTTTTGATTCTTTATATAGAAAGTTAAAATTAGATTTTAAAGATGTATTTTCAAAAGGGCTGTTTTATAACGACCTCAAAGGAAGTGTTACATTAATTGATGGTGTTGGATATTCCAATAATATTCGTATGGATGGTATTGCAGGTGATATGTCCATGGCTGGTTTTACCAACTTAAATACTGAAACGTTAGATTACGATGTAACGTTTCAGCCTAAAGTTACCTCTAATTATCCTCTTTTTGTATGGTTGGCTGCAGTAAATCCAGCTACTTTTTTAGGTGTGATGGCTTTGGATAAAGTGATAGAAAATGCCGAGCTTTTTGAATTTTTATTCAAGGTTAATGGAGATTTAGATAAACCTACAGTTAAAGAAGTGAAAAAATTTAGCAAGCGCGAAAAAATACCAGAGATTAAAGTTAAGCAAGAACAACAACCTCTTACAATTGAGGGTAAATAGATGAAGGTTTATGTTTTACAAATGTGCTCTTCTCCTAATGTGTCTGATAATTTACTTTTTCTTGAACAAGAACTTAAAAAAAACACTGCTGACTTAACCAATTCTATTGTGGTGTTACCTGAATGTTTCGCTGCTTTTGGTGCCGGAGATTCAGGTAATTTAAACATTGCAGAGGCTTTAAATCACGGTGCTATTCAATCTCAGTTGGCGTCTTTAGCCAAACAATACTCAATATATTTAGTCGCTGGCACTATGCCTATCTTAGACAATGAAAATAGACAATTAGGTAAAGTAAAACCAGTCACTTTAGTTTATTCACCAGTTGGAGAGTTAATCGCGCATTATCAAAAAATTCATTTATTTGATGTTGATGTTGAAGACGGTGTTGGCAGCTACCGAGAGTCTGATAGTTGGTTGCCCGGTGAGCAAATTGTGTGCTTTGATACTGAATTTGGCAAGATTGGCTTGGCTATTTGTTACGACTTACGCTTCCCAGGACTGTTTCAAGCATTAAGAGACGAGGGCGTTGATGTCGTTGTTCTACCAAGTGCGTTTACAGAAAAAACAGGTGCAGCACATTGGCAAGTTTTGTTACAAGCTAGAGCAATTGAAAATCAAATTTACATGGTCGGCTGTAATCAAGCTGGCACTCATAAAAATGGCAGACAAACCTTTGGTCACAGTATGATAGTTGATCCCTGGGGCACTGTATTATTTAACGCCGGGAAAAAATTAGGCTTGTTTGGCGCTGAGCTAGATAAAGACCGTTTAGTCAAAGTTCGTCAGTCAATGCCGATAAAGCAGCATAATAAGTTTGTTAGTCGTTATGTAAAAAACAGCTCGCAAGACTAACAATTGAATTAATATATTTATACAAATAGGAATTACTTTGAACTCAGTAGAGCAGAGATTATTAACCGCAAACAACTTGACTCAACAAGACGTGCTAGATGGTTTAGCTATCATGTTAGAGCACAAACTTGATTACGCCGATCTGTACTTTCAAGCCAGTGCTCATGAATCTTGGGTAATGGAAGATGGCATTATCAAAGATGGTTCATACAATATTGAACAAGGCGTTGGCGTTAGAGCGGTAAGTGGTGAAAAGACCGGTTTATCTTACTCTGATCAACTGAACGCTCCGGCAATAATGGAAGCGGCTGGTACAGCAAGAAGCATTGCTGCAGCAGGAGCTAATGCAAAACAAAAGTTAATTAATAAAACCATAGCCAAAGAAATCTACACACCTTGTCAGCCGTTAGAAGCGATGAGCAACGACGATAAAGTTGCCTTGTTAAAAAGTGTTGATAGTTATATTCGTAAACAAGCGCCACAAGCAAGTAACATTGTCGTGAGCTTAACCGGTGTATTTGAACAAATTTTAGTGGCTGCGACAGACGGAACTTGGGCAACGGATACTCGTCCATTAATTCGATTGAACTGCTCAGTCGTATTAGAAAAAGGTGAGAGAAAAGAGCGCGGCGGAGCTGGTATCGGCGGGCGTACTGATTACGGTTACTTTTTAGAAATTGAGAATGGCCGTTTACGTTATGAACAAGCTGCAGATGATGCAATTCATATGGCTAAAATCAATCTGGAAGCAATTGAAGCTCCGGCTGGAACTATGCCAGTTGTGTTAGGTTCTGGCTGGCCTGGAGTGTTATTGCATGAAGCTGTAGGTCATGGACTTGAAGGTGATTTTAATCGTAAAGGTTCAAGCAATTACAGTGGCAAAATGGGTGAGAAGGTAGCTTCAGATCTTTGTACCATTGTTGATGATGGCACTATGTTGAATCGTCGTGGTTCTTTGAATATTGATGATGAAGGTGTACCTGCCCAGTATAACGTTTTAATCGAAAACGGTATTTTGAAATCGTATATGCAAGATAAATTAAATGCTCGTTTAATGGGTGTTGAGCCTACAGGTAATGGACGTCGTGAATCGTATGCGCATTTACCTATGCCGCGTATGACGAATACTTACATGTTGCCGGGTGAAAGTACGCCAGAAGATATTATTGCCAGTGTAGAAAATGGTATTTACGCCACTAACTTTGCTGGCGGTCAAGTGGATATCACTTCGGGTAAATTTGTATTCTCAGCGTCGGAAGCTTACTTAATTGAAAACGGTAAAGTAACTAAACCGGTTAAAGGTGCAACACTGATTGGTAATGGCCCAGACGCTATGTCTATGGTTTCTATGGTCGGTAATGACCTAGCACTTGATAAAGGCGTTGGTGTTTGTGGTAAAGACGGTCAGAGTCTTCCTGTTGGCGTTGGTCAACCAACATTGAAACTAGATGAGATCACCGTTGGTGGAACTCAATAACAACTTGTTATAAACGTAAAAAGCCCAGTTATTTTTCTAAGTACTGGGCTTTTTTGTATTTGCATTTATCTCCTAAAGTATAAGCACTTAGGATGGAGTTGCTCAGACTAACTAGCGGTTTCTGTTTTAAGGTATTGAAACAGTTCTTTGTAGTTTTTGCCTGGTTGTTCTTTCTCAACTTCTTTTTTAGCCTGGCGTACGAGTTGACGCATTTTTTGACGCTCAATCGTTGGGTGTAATGCGACTATTTCGTTTATAGCTTCGTCACCATTTTTTAGTAACTTTTCTCTTAGCTTTTCCAATTTCTTCATTGCTTTATCAGAAACTAAATTAGGCGACATAATACGGTCGTATTCAGCGCGTAACTTATCTAAGTCTTCATCTTTAAGTTGCTTAGTGATGAATTGCATATGACGACGAAGTGCATCTGGTTTTTTAGATATTTTATCCGCTAACAAAAAAGCAGCCTGTAATTCGTCACTGGCTGATAATTGTTTTTTTTGTGATTTGCCTAAATTAACAAGTTGCTCTGCAAAAGCTTGTAACTCTTTTTCTTCTTTTTTTAATTCGGCTTTGCTGACGTAATTTTCGTCATCTGGTAATAAATAATAAGACTTAGTCATAGGTAAATAATCAATCGAATTTAATA
Source organism: Psychrosphaera saromensis (assembly GCF_002954545.1). Taxonomy (GTDB): domain Bacteria; phylum Pseudomonadota; class Gammaproteobacteria; order Enterobacterales; family Alteromonadaceae; genus Psychrosphaera; species Psychrosphaera saromensis. The sequence goes on from NZ_MSCH01000003.1 coordinate 1,211,018, forward strand.
ACTTGAAATATATGATTTATGGTATGCTGCCAAGCGCAAATTAACCAGTATTTTTGAGTATTTATGACAACTAAAACCGATATTTTTAACGATATAGATCAAGTTAAGACCGCAATCGCCGATTTATTATCACTAAGTAAAAAATATGGCGCTGATTCGGCCGAAGCTGTCATTAGCAAATCAAAAGGTATTACGGTCTCAAGTCGTTGCCAAGAACTGGAAAATATTGAGTTCAACCAAGAGGGCGCTTTAGGTATTTCTATTTATGTTGGCAAACATAAAGGATCAGCTTCAACCGCAGATTTGAGTCATGCCGCATTAGAGCAAACTGTAAAAGCGGCTGTTGATATTGCAAAATATACGTCAGCCGATGAATTCTCTGGTTTGGTTGAACAACAAGAATTAGCGACTAACATACAAGATTTAGACTTATTTCATCCTCATCAAATTACGCCAGAACAAGGGCTTGAATATTGTATTGAATCTGAAAAAGCCGCATTTGAATTCGATAAACGTATTACTAATTCAGACGGCGCTTCATTGTCGAGTTACCAAGGGTTTAAAGTCTACGGTAATAGTCTAGGTTTTATTGAAGGTTACCCAAGCACACGTCATAGTTTAAGTTGCTCAGTTATTTCGCAAGATGGTGACGAGATGCAACGAGATTATGCCTATACCGTTGACCGTGAATTTAATAAATTAGATGGTGCAATATTAGTAGGTCAAAAAGCGGCAGAAGCTGCTGTGTCTATGCTAAACGCAAGAAAATTAGATACTTGTCAGTTACCCGTAATTTTCCATGCTGAAATTGCCTCATCTTTATTTGGCCATTTAGTTTCTGCCATAAGTGGTGGAAGTTTATATCGTAAGTCTTCATTTTTAATGGATAGCTTAGGCAAGTCTATTTTCCCTGAATTGGTTAATGTAAGTGAACGTCCACATACATTAAAAGGCTTAGCAAGTAGCCCTTTTGATTCTGAAGGTGTGGCGACACATGATAGAGAAATCATTGAGGGCGGCGTATTAACCACATATTTACTAACGGGTTATTCTGCTAGAAAAATGGGTATGAAAAGTACAGGTCATGCCGGTGGTATTCATAACTGGTTAGTAAAAGCAACAGACCCAGACTTAACTGCTTTGTTGAAAAAGATGGATAAAGGTTTATTAGTCACCGAATTAATGGGCCAAGGTGTCAACACAGTAACGGGTGATTATAGCCGTGGTGCCGCTGGTTTTTGGGTAGAAAACGGTGAGCTTCAATATCCAGTTTCTGAAATTACTATAGCGGGTAACTTAACCGATATGTTTAAACAAATTGTTGGTATCGGCGGTGACGTAGAAAAACGTGGCGCGGTACAGACTGGCTCTATTTTAATTGAGAACATGCAGATAGCGGGTAATTAATTAGAGATATATTTTCTGAATGTGTTAAATATTCAAACTTTTATTAAATAATAAAAAAGCCGGATAACTTTTAAAGTTCCGGCTTTTTTGTGGATGTAATACAAGCTTCAATTGTTAATACTGTTTAGCTTTTATCTTCTGTTTGGTCTTTTTCTTCGTTTAAACGTATACCAGATTTTGAAATAGAAATAGTACCGTCTTTGTATAAACCGCCAATAGCACGTTTGAATGCGGCTTTACTCATACCAAATAATTGTGAGATTAATGCAGGGTCAGACTTGTCATGAACCGCCGCGAAGCCATTTTCTTTTTCTAAGAACTCAATGATGATCTTAGCAAACTTATCTCTGGTTTTTTGACCGCCATTTAGGGTTAAATCAATTTTACCGTCGTGACGAATACGTTTGATAAAGCCTTTTTTATCTTGGCCAAAACTCAATCTTTGGTGCACTTCGTCGGTAAACAAAACGCCCCAATGAGTATGATTAATAATGGCTTTAAAGCCTAAGTCGGTTGTATTGGCAATAATGAGTTCTACGGGCTGATTTGGTTCAAATTGCCCAGTACCATCTTCTATTACAAATCGGTCAACTTTAGTTGAACCTGTAATACGGTGGTCAATATCGTCAATGTAAACGCGGACAAGGTAAAAGTAACCTTCTTCAAGCGGTTTATGTTGTTCGCCATAAGGGACTAATAAGTCTTTATCTAAACCCCAGTCCATAAATGCACCAAAACGACCCACTTCTTTTACTTTTAAATAAGCAAATTGGCCAACTTTTGCTTTTGGTCTTTGCGTTGTCGCAATCGGGCGATCGTCAGAGTCTAAATATAAAAATACATTTACATCATCACCTGCTTTTAAGTCTGGACGAGCGTGTTTGCGAGGTAATAATATTTCACCTAATTCACCGCCATCCAGATAAAAGCCAAAATCGACGGCTTTGACGACATCTAAGTTGCAAGATTGACCAATTTGAGACATTTATTTATTCCGATAAAAGAAGGTGTAAAAGGACGCGCATTATAACCATTAATTTTTGAATACCAAGTGATTAACGATTCAATACAGATTTATTCATAAAACGACTTTATGCAGGCTAAATATAGCAGATTAAATCAATAACCAAGTGGCTGTGCCTAAAAAAGCAAATATTCCCACAATGTCAGTGACTGTGGTTAAGATCACACTGCCAGCCAAGGCTGGGTCTATTTTCATGCGTTTTAACATTAATGGAATAAGCACACCAGCTACACCAGCAGCAATTAAATTCATCATCATGGCAAAGGCAATAACAGCACCTAACATGACGTCTTGTTTCCATATAGCCACAACACCGGCGATTAACACTGACCAAATTAGGCCGTTAAAAAAGCCAATGGCGAGTTCTTTGCCTAATAACCAACGTGAGTTCGCTTGAGTAACGTGGCCAACGGCCATACCTCGAATGACTAGCGTTAAGGTTTGGCTACCAGCTACGCCGCCCATGCTTGGCACTATGGTGTTTAATATAGCTAATACGGCTAACTGATCTAAGGTTGACTCAAATAAGCTAGAAACAAATGCAGCGAGTAATGCGGTAAATAAATTAACACCTAACCAGACAGAACGTTTTCTGGTACTTTTTATGGCAGGTGCAAAGGTGTCTTCTTCGTCATCCAAACCAGCCATACTCATCATTGAGTGTTCGGCATCTTCACGGATTACGTCAACCACGTCATCGATGGTTATACGGCCTAATAATATGCCATTTTCATCGATTACTGGTGCAGATATCCAGTTATAACGCTCAAATAAAGAGGCAACTTCTGAGTCATGCATAGTGGCAGGAATAACTTCAAAGTCAGTCTCCATCACTTCTGAAATTAGTTTACTGGTTGTTGATGTTAACAAAGCTGCGAGTGACACTTCGCCAATGAAAGTATCATTTTTATCAACTACATAAAGGTAATCGGTTGCTTCAGGTAATGATTCTTTTAATCGTAAATAACGTAATATTACGTCAACACTTACGTTTGGTCTTACCGTGATGGTATCGGTATTCATTAACGCGCCAGCAGTTTCTTCTTCATACGACATAACGCGTTTAGCACGGACTTGGTCTTGCTTGTCCATGCTCTTTAATACTTTTTTAAATACCGCATCTGGCATGCCACGTAATACGTCGGCAAAGTCATCATCGTCCAAATTGGCAGCCGCTTCTGCCACCTTTTCTGGACTCATATTTTTTAAGATTGGGTTTCGAACTTCATCAGATAGTTCTTCAATAACTTCACTTTGAATATTGGAGTCGATAAGTTGCCAAATAACGGTTCTGGCTTTTGGTGGTGAGGAGTGAAGTAATAGGGCTATGTCTGATGCTGCCATAGATTCAAGCATATTTCTAACGTGAACAAACATACCGCTGTTAAGAGCGGTATTTAGTTCATCAATTGGAATGTTATATTCTTGTTCTAGTAGTTCTGGCATGGATCCGTCTGAATATTGCTTGTGTTGGTCTATTTATTCTTCTTCGTCAAATTTGTTGCTAATAAGTTGGCAAATTTCATCGACGGCTTGTTTTGCGTCATTGCCTTTAGCCGAAATTGTAACTTCTTTACCTTGGTTGCTGGCTAGCATTAACAGAGCCATAACACTATCGGCGTTAGCTGTTTTATCAGCTTGAGTTAATGTAACAGAAGCATCAAAGTTTTGGGCTAATTGAGCCAACTTAGTTGCAGCTCTAGCATGCAAACCTAATTTGTTTTCTATTTTTACTGTGCGGCTACTTTCCATTTTTTTCACTTTCGTAACGGGCCATTTCACGATGGCGAACTCGAATGTTTTTATCTCGCGATTTAAATTGTCTTGCCAGGGTCTCCGCAATATAAACCGAACGGTGCTTACCGCCGGTACAACCTATTGCGATTGTTAAATAACTGCGGTTATTACGTTCTAGGTGTGGCAACCAGGTTGAAATGAAATTGTTGATTTGAAAAGTAAATTTATTTACTAATGGCTCGCCACTTAAATATTCTCTCACTGGTAAGTCTAATCCGGTAAGCGGACGTAATTCAGGTTCCCAGTGTGGGTTTGGTAAAAATCGGGCGTCAAATACAAAGTCGATATCGTTTGGCACGCCGTATTTGAAACCGAATGATTCGAAAGTTAAAACTAGCTCTTTAGATGACTTTCCTAGTATTTTTTCTCTAACCATTTCGGTTAGTTGATGCACATTGAGCTGAGACGTATCTATGTATAAGTCGGCTCTATTGGCTAGTTCGTCTAATAGTTTACTTTCTTGTGCTATTGCTTCTGGAAGAGATGATTCGCCTTTAGATAGTGGATGTAAACGACGGGTTTCGCTATAACGTCTAATTAAAACATCGTCACTAGCATCAATATATAAAACGGTAACGTTAACGTTTTTAGGCAGAAAGTCTAGATTATCCAACAACTCCTGCTCTGAAGTCGGTAAGTTTCTTACGTCTATACTAACAGCAACTTGGTCATAATTTTTTTCAAGAGAATGCGATAAAGCAGGTAGTAAATTAACAGGCAGGTTATCAACACAGTAATATCCTAGGTCTTCTAAAACCCTTAAGACAACTGTTTTTCCTGATCCTGATCTGCCACTTACTATAAATATATGCATTTATGCCGCTTCAAGTATGTTGTAAAGGTCGAGATCGCTATCTGCTCGACGTATTTTTTTAATTGTTTCTTTATTATCTAATAACTTAGCAATTGAGGCGAGTGTAGACAAGTGCGTATCACATTGATCTGCTGGAACTAACAAGGCACAAAAGATATCAACTGGACGTTTATCAATGGCATCATAGTTTATAGCATCAGCACTGACTAAAAATATGGCTACGGCTTTTTTTATATTGGTTAACTTACCATGAGGAATTGCAATTCCATTGCCAATGCCTGTACTGCCTAGTCTCTCTCTACTCATTAAACTTTCTAAAATATCGTTAAATGAATGATCTGGCAGTTGTTCACTGGCCAAGAGGGCAATTTTTTCGAGCACTTTCTTTTTACTAGCACAGCCGGTTAACCGTTTTGTGCTTTCTGGTTGAAGAATAAACTTAAGATTCATTTACTTTTATTTACTACATTTTCTTTTGACGTGTGCTCAAAAGGTATGGTTAAGAAACACCATCCTTGGTATTTCTATAGTTATGATTAAATTAATGTTTGGTTAATTTTTCTTTATGTTTAATGACTTGTCTATCTAACTTGTCAATTAATGAGTCAATAGCCGCATACATATCGTTATGCTCTGAAGTTGCAAACAACTCTCCGCCATTAACGTGCAGCGTTGCTTCTGCTTTTTGGGCTAACTTTTCTACGTCTAAGATCACATGGACGTTATTTATATGATCGAAATGTCGTTCCAATTTAGAGAATTTTGAATCAACGTATTCTCTCAAAGAATCTGTAGTTTCGATATGTCTACATGTTAGGTTTATTTGCATAAGTAATTCCTTCTTTAATGATTATAACTTGGTTTTTATACCAAGCGTTTTCTTTGGTTTGAAGGGGGAATGTTTAACGACTCCCGGTATTTTGCAATGGTTCTTCTGGCGACTTGTATGCCTTGGTCAGCCAGAATTTCTGCAATCTTACTATCACTTAACGGTTTAGCTTGGTTTTCTGCAGCCACGAGTTTTCTGATTAATGCTCTAATGGCAGTAGAAGAACATTCTCCACCATTTTCAGTACTCACATGGCTAGAGAAGAAATATTTTAGTTCGAAAATACCTCTAGGGGTATGCATATATTTATGTGTAGTTACCCTAGAAATCGTTGATTCATGCATATCAACCATTTCAGCAACATCATTGAGTACCATAGGCTTCATCGCTTCTGGACCGTATTCAAAGAATGCTTGTTGCTGTTGTACTATGCAATTAGACACTTTTAATAAGGTGTCATTGCGGCTTTCCAAACTCTTAATAAACCATTTTGCTTCTTGTAAGTGAGAGCGAACAAATTGAGTGTCGGTAGAGTTTGTTGATGTTTTACTCAGCGACGCATATTGTTCATTGATCTTAAGTTTAGGCATAGAATTTGGATTTAGCTCAACAATCCAACGACCTTTTTTCTTAACGACACTTACATCAGGAATGACGTAATCAATTTCATCTTTAATAACAATACTGGCAGGGTTTGGATTAAGTTGCTGAATAAGCTCTAGGATGTCTTTTAATTCTGGTTCTTTTAATTTGGCTTTACGAAGTAGGGTTCTGTAGTCGCGGTTAGCAAGTAAGTCGATATAGTTGTCGATGACATCAATGGCTTCATTTTTCCAAGGGGTTTCATCGGAGAAACGTTTTAATTGGATTGATAAACACTCTTGTAAGTTACGAGCTGCGACACCAACAGGGTCAAAGTGCTGAATGCGTTTTAATACGGCTTCAACTTCTTCAATTTCTACTTCTTCGTTATCTATGCTTTCAACTATGTCTTCAGTCGATATAGTTAAGAAGCCTTTTTCATCAACCGCATCAATAATGGCCGTAGCGATAGCTAAGTCTTCTTCGGTAAATGGGGATAAATTGAGTTGCCATAATAAATGGTCTTGGATATTTTCGGTGGTTTCACCTTGATAGACGGTATCTTCACCTTCATAAGCTGGGCCTGAGCTAGCAGGAGCCGCACTCATATAATCATCCCAGGTTGTGTCAGTCGGTAATTCTTCGGAAATGGTATTGCTTTCAAGTGCTTCGTTTGAAGTCATCTCTTCTTGAGACCACTCACTGTCGTCATCAGAAGGATTGTCTAATGTGCCTTCTTGCAACGATTTTAAGTCACCATCGTATTCAGCATCAAGCTCTTGTGATTGCTGTTCATCTTCGCCATCTAACAACGGATTACTATCAAGAGCTTCTTGAATTTCTTGTTGTAATTCCAATGAAGATAACTGCAATAAACGGATCGCTTGTTGCAATTGAGGGGTCATTGTTAATTGCTGACCCATTCTGAGTTGTAATGTAGGTCTCATTTAATTCCGATACTTAAACGCGTTTAACTGATTACTCATACGTGAGAGTTACTATAACTTGAACTGATCGCCTAGGTACACTTGTTTTACAATTTCACTTGCCAAAACTTGTTCTGGAGTTCCTTCAGCAATCAATTCTCCATGGCTTACGATATACGCTTTTTCACAGACATCAAGTGTTTCTCGCACATTATGATCGGTAATTAAAACTCCAATACCTTTTGCGGTAAGTTGTTGAATTATCTTTTTAATGTCTATAACCGAGATAGGGTCGACACCAGCAAATGGTTCGTCGAGTAAAATTATTTTAGGATCGGCGGCTAATGCGCGTGCTATTTCTACTCTGCGGCGTTCTCCACCGGATAAAGCCATGCCGTCACTATCTCTAATATGTTCGATATGAAACTCGGAGATAAGGTCGTCTAATTTGTCCGCTTTTTGGTGCGCATTAAGATCTTTACGCATTTCTAAAACGGCCATAATATTTTGTGACACAGACAATTTACGGAAAATAGAGGTTTCTTGTGGTAAATAGCCAATGCCTTGTCGAGCTCGAACGTGCATAGGCTCATGGCTTAAGTCGACACCATTTAAGGTGATGCTACCTTTGTCATTTGGAACTAATCCTACAATCATGTAAAAAGTAGTTGTTTTCCCCGCGCCATTTGGCCCTAGCAAACCTACAACTTCTCCTGCATTGACGGTTAAACTGACGTCTTTTACAACTTGGCGCTTACTGTATGATTTAGCTAAATTCTTGGCGACTAAACTGGACATAAAATTACTCTAATTGGCGGTTGTTAATATCAATCTTTTTTGGTTTTTAAACGTGTGGTTACACGGCCATTATTACTTTCGTCGCCTTCGGCTTTAACACGTTGTGCTTTTAAATCGAACTCAATTTTAGCACTTTCAACAACAGAACCACCTTGTTGGAATTTGGCATCACCTGAAAGCTGTAAGACTTTAGAGTCAACTAAATAGATGATTTCCGTGGCTTGCGCCGACAATTCATCGTTATTTTCGTTTTGCTGAGAAAATGACGCTGGCTTTCCAGTTGCGATAAGTTTTTCGCTATTGCCGTCTTTAGTTATAACAAATAGCTCTTCTGCTTTAATCGTCACATTGCCTTGCTGAACTATTACATTACCTGAAAAGTGTAATGTATTGTTTTTATAGTCTAGGTCTTGATTTGAGGCGTTAATAATTAAATCATCGGACGCGGAGGCTGATGTAGAAAACAAGATGAAAATAGTCGAAATAACTGCAAATGTTTTATTTAAGTTCATGATCATGAGCCTTTAATTATGGTTTGAACGTGGTCAACTAAAGATAGAGTCTTACGTTCTAAGTCTGCGGTCAAGCCTTTACCAACGATAGTGGTGTTTTTACCCTGGATGGTAATTTCGTTGTCGGTACTGACGATATTGGTGTTTAAATTTATTTCTAAGTACTCAGTGGTAATTGAGTTAACTAATACGTTATCTGATATTTGTAACATAGACACGGAATCATCTAATAACAATAAACCGTCTTGCATGTTGCCTATTTGAGCTGAAATCTTCCAAACGGGTTCACCACCTTGGTAGATAGTGAACTCTGGTTGCTTGAAATGAGTCAAGGATAAATCCGCATAGTGTTCCATCTTATGTGAGAAGACTTGCTGTTCTAAATTACCTTCACTGTCGAATAACTCCTGATACAAAAATTTAGCTGTGAACTCAGGTATTAAGTCACTAGCTGCTTCATTGTCAGCTGATTGCTCAGAGTCTAACGTTGGCAACCACCAAAGAAAACTTATCACCAAAAAGGCTAAAAATATGAACAGTCTAATATTCATTAAGCGCTAGTTCCCTCAAAATGAGTGATTAGATACTCTTCACCTTTTTGCATCATGATTATAAAGTCAGTTAATTCCCTTACTGCGCCACGCCCGCCATTTGTTACTGTGACTAAGTCAGCGATACTTTTTACATAAGGGTGGGCGTCGTTAACTGAAACCGCTAAATTCACAAGTTGCATCACTGGAACATCAGGCACGTCATCACCTATATAAGCCACTTGTTCGTGGGTTAAATTAAGGTTTTTAAGTAATTCGTTATAACCAATGATTTTATTTTCCATGCCTTGATATATATGATTAACGCCTAGGCCTTTCATTCTATTCTCAAGTAAGGTCGATTTACGACCTGTAATAACAGCTACTTCAACGCCTGCATTCATTAACGCTTTGATACCAAAGCCATCTTTGGTGTTAAAAGCTTTCATTTCTTCGCCAGAATTACCAAGAATGACAGAGCCATCTGAGAATACACCGTCGATGTCACAAATTAATAACTTAATGGTTTTCGTTTTTTGTTGCACTGCAGGTTCAACGGATTGATACCACTGACTATATAAATCCATTAAATCACACCTGCTCTTAATAAGTCGTGCATGTTTAATGCTCCGATAGGTTTGTTGGCGTCATCTAATACAAATAAGCTGTTAATTTTCTTTGCTTCCATAATGTTTAATGTTTGCGCCGCTAATATGTTTGCTTGAGTGGTTACTGAATTTCTTGTCATCATGTCAGTAATTTTAATTTCACTAATTGGTTTGTCTTGATCTAGGCAGCGACGTAAATCACCGTCGGTGAATATACCAACAAGTTGTCCGTGAAGGTCAACTATGCCGGTCATGCCTAGGCCTTTTTTCGACATTTCTAAAATAGCTTGTTTTAATGATGCATCCTCAGTGACCAAAGGAATTCGTTCGCCTGTATGCATAATATCTTTGGTGGTTAGTAATAACTTACGACCTAATGAGCCACCAGGGTGACTTAATGCAAAATCTTCTGCAGTAAAGCCTCTGGCTTCTAATAAAGTAACAGCAAGTGCGTCACCTAATACTAATGCAGCGGTTGTCGATGCCGTAGGCGCTAAACCCAAAGGGCATGCTTCTTCAGCGACGGATGCATTTAAGTGAAAGTCACTATTTACAGCAAGCGTCGACTTAGCATTACCTGTCATTGCGATAATAATACAGCCCAATCGTTTAAGTAGAGGGAGCAGAGTCAATATTTCAGCCGTCTCACCACTGTTTGATAGAGCTAATACAATATCGTTTTTGGTGAACATGCCTAAGTCACCATGATTAGCTTCGCCAGGATGAACATAAAATGAAGGCGTGCCTGTACTAGCTAGCGTTGCGGCTATTTTATTCGCAATATGACCAGATTTACCCATACCTGTTACGATAACTCTACCTGAGCCCGATAAAATGGTTTGGCAAATAAGCTCAAATTGTTGATCAATTGAGTGTGTTAGGTTTGTCACAGCTTGCAGTTCAATATTAATGACTTGTAAAGCAGACTTTGAAAATTGAGAAATACTCATACCTAGAGATTAACCTTTATATTTTAAATAAATAGGGCGATTTGATAAACCAAGAAGCCAGTCACTAATATTCCACCTTCAATTCGGTTTATTCTTCTGACTTTGCCAAAGCTCATCGCCATTAATAGTAACGCTAAAGTTGCGCCTAACATAACCATCACATCACGCGTTGCCGCGTGTGGGTCAATAACACTAGGGTTAATTAACGCACCAACACCTAATACCGCTAATATATTAAATATATTTGAGCCTATGATATTGCCTATAGCTAAATCATCCTCACCTTTTAAAACGCCCGCAACGCAAGCCGCTAATTCTGGCAAACTAGTGCCTATTGCTATGATAGTTAAACCAATAACAAGTTCACTGATACCAAAGTAAGTGGCGATAGTGACAGCGGATTCAATTAAAAAATGGGAACTTAAAGGGAGTAATATCAAACCAAAAACAATCCAACCCGCGGCTACTAACGTAGGTAAGTTACTTGGGATCTCATCCTGATCGTCACTTAATAGAGGGTCTGATTCTTTTGGATTTGACTTGGCTAAATAAATTAAAAATAAAATAAAACCAATAAAACATGCGATTAAAAATAAACCTTCATTAAAAGATAAGTAGTTATCTTGCAGTATCCACCAAGTCATTAGAGTGAAACCTAGTAAAATCGGCATTTCTCTGTATACCGTGGTAGAAGAAACGATTAATGGTCGAATAAGTGTTGTCACACCTAACACCAGAAGAATATTGGTAATGTTAGAGCCGATGGCGTTACCAACAGAGGTATCTGTTGCACCAGCTAAGGCTGCATTGGCTGAAACCATAATTTCAGGTGCCGATGAGCCCATGGCAACGATTGTTAGTCCTATGATCATTGGCGATATGCCTAGGTTTCTAGCAAACCCAGATGCCCCGTAAACAAATTTATCTGCACTCCAAACTAATGCCGCGAAAGAAAGGATTAAAATAACAATTGCACTTAACATGTAATAGAGATCGTCTTATCAGTAAATAGTGGCGTTATTGTGGCTATACTCGTTTGATAAATCAAAATATAAATACCGAAACCGGCAGATATTAATAAATCTTTACATATTTTATACCTTATTCTCCTTTCGTTTACATTTTTTAACGTTTTAGACGTAGTAATGATTGGCGTAAATCAATACAATAGTTGAACTATTAGAGAAGTCATCAGCCATAAGGTCTTTGGTAAAATATAAAAACTATTATGAATATAAATAAAACTGACTTTGAATCGCCACATGTTGAATTGAAAAACGTCACATTTTCCCGCGGCGAACGTGTTATTTATGATGATATTTCAATGGTCTTTCCCAAAGGTAAAATTACCGCGATTATGGGGCCCAGTGGTATTGGTAAAACAACCTTACTGCGTTTAATCGGTGGTCAACTCTATCCTGACTCAGGTGACATTATTGTTTCTGGGCAAAATATTCCTAAATTAAGCCGTAAAGAACTATATGCCGTTCGTGAAAAAATGAGTATGTTGTTTCAAAGTGGCGCGCTTTTCACGGAAATGAATGTTTTCGACAATGTTGCATTTCCAATTAGAGAACATACTAAATTACCAGAAGACATAATTCGGACTATGGTTCTGATGAAATTAGAAGCGGTTGGTTTACGTGGTGCGTATCAACTTATGCCAAATGAATTATCTGGTGGTATGGCAAGACGAGCCGCTTTAGCTCGCTCTATTGCTTTAGATCCTGAATTAATCATGTACGACGAACCATTTGTTGGTCAAGACCCTATTTCAATGGGTGTATTAGTTCGACTGATCAGAAATTTAAACACGTCATTGAACTTAACAAGTATTGTTGTATCTCATGATGTGAAAGAAGTCATGGGGATTGCTGACTATATATACATAATTGCAGATAAACGTGTAATTGGTTATGGAACAAAAGAACAGTTACTAGAAAGTGATTCGCCGTTAGTGCAGCAGTTTTTGAAAGGGTTAGCCGATGGTCCTGTACCATTTCATTACCCTGCACCATCAATATCTCAAGATTTAATGCAGGGCTAATATGGATTGGATTCAAAATTTAGGTAAAAACACAATAGAGCGCTTTTCGGCCATTGGTCGTGCCTCTTTTATGTTATTTGGTGCTATTGTTGCAAAACCAAACTTTGTAAAAGGTTTTCCGCTATTTACTAAGCAAGTCTATGTAATTGGAGTGTTATCTCTTGTTATTATTTTAGTATCTGGCTTATTCATAGGTATGGTACTAGCTTTGCAAGGTTATACTGTTCTTGTGGATTATGGTGCTGAGGATAGTTTAGGACAAATGGTCTCTTTATCTTTATTAAGAGAGCTTGGTCCTGTTGTTACTGCGTTATTATTTGCTGGTCGTGCGGGCTCAGCTCTGACTGCTGAAATTGGTCTAATGAAAGCAACTGAACAATTAACCAGTTTAGAAATGATGGCTGTCGACCCATTACGAAGAGTAATAGCTCCTAGGTTTTGGGCTGGTGTATTCAGTATGCCAATATTAGCTATGCTGTTTTCATCTGTTGGTTTATTAGGTGGTCATTTAGTTGGCGTTGAATGGCTAGGCGTAGACCAAGGAAGTTTTTGGTCAATTATGCAAGCAAGCGTAGAATTTGAAGGCGACATACTCAACGGCATTATTAAAAGTATTGTATTTGCAATTGTTGTGACATGGATTGCAATTTTTAGAGGATATGACGCGATACCAACTTCAGAAGGTATTAGTCAGGCAACAACACAAACGGTTGTTCAATCATCTTTAGCTGTTTTAGGTTTAGATTTTGTACTAACTGCCCTTATGTTTGGCAGCTAGGTAGGAGAAGAAAATGATATCGAAAAAAATAGAATTACTGGTTGGTTTATTTGTCGCATTAGGTATTGCTGCATTGATGTTTTTAGCACTTAGTGTTGCAAGTTCAGGCATGTCAGGTTCAGGTGAAACGTATAATTTATACGCCAAGTTTGACAATATTGGAGGGCTTAAAGTTCGCTCTTCAATTAAAGTTGGTGGTGTTGTCGTTGGTCGAGTTGAAGAGATTAAACTTGATACTGAAGATTATGCCCCAGTAGCAAAGTTAGCTATTGATACTAAATATAATAACTTCCCAGATACCAGTTCATTATCTATCCTAACTTCTGGCTTACTTGGTGAGCAGTATTTAGGATTAGAACCTGGTTTCATAGATGAAACCGTTGGTATTTTGGGCGAAGGTGATTTCATCGAAGATACTAAATCTGCGTTAGTATTAGAGGAATTAATTGGTCAATTTTTATTTAGTCAGGGAAGTGAATAGTAAAATGTTGAAATTTGGATTATTAATAGCGACGCTCGTCTTAAGCTCTAATGTAATTAGTGCAGAAGCTGAAAAACAAGACCCATTTAAATTAGTTCAGGTTGTAGCTCAAGAGCTATTTGACCGTATAGCTCGTGAGCAAGATGCGATTGAAAAAGATCCTGAACAACTAAGAGTTGTGGTTGAAGAAGAGTTAGCGCCATCTATAAACCACAAATATGCTGCGGCTATGGTATTAGGTCCTTATTACAAAAAATCGACTAGAGAGCAACGTGAGCTTTTTTATACTGCATTTCGTCAGTACCTAATTGCAACCTACGCTGGCATTCTTACCTTATATAAAGACCAACAGGTTGTATTTGAACCGGCAGTTAACATAGATGGTAAACGTCGTGTTCAAGTTAAAGTCCGAGTGTTAGATGAAGGTAAACCTGATATTAGAATTGAATTTATTTTAAGAAAAAATAAAGCTGGTGAGTGGGCTGCCTACGATATGGTTGCTGAAGGTATTAGCGTATTAAGCAGTAAAACTAAAGAGCTGCAAGGTTTAATCCGTCAACAAGGTATTGAGTCGGTAACTGAATTGTTATTAGAGAAATCAACTAAACCTATCGTAACTAAGTCTATCGGTTAATCAATATATGAAATTGAATTTTGTTAACAATGAAATAAATGTCGTTGGTGATATTGATAGGTTTAATCTTATTGATAAGAAACTTTTTAGTTTTCCCGCTATGACTTCAGATGTGACAATTGAGCTTACTAATGTGACATCAGTGGACACCGCTGGCGTTGCATTCTTGCTTAAACTTGTCGCCTTTTATCAAAATCAAAAATTGAATGTCACACTGACAAATCCCCCGTCTCAATTAATTGCTTTGGCTCAGATCAGCAATGTGCTAGGATTATTACCTTTAAAAGATAATATATAGTAATTATTGGGTAAGTAATGGAATTAAGAGAAATCGAAGAAAAATTAACCAAAGAGTTAGATCTTGACGAGGTCATGGTTAAATCTGATGGTTCTCATTTTCAAATAACTGCTGTTGGGACTTGTTTTGAAGAGCTATCTCGCGTAAAACAACAACAATTAGTCTTAAAACTCCTTTCTGGTTATATAGCCGATGGCAGCATGCATGCCGTTAGTGTTAAAGCTTATACCCCGAAAGCGTGGGCTAGAGACAAAAAATTACAACTACTTTCCTAAGAAAAAATTAAGAGATTATGGAAAAATTGCTTATAGAAGGTGGCCAAGCTTTATCAGGCTCGGTTATTATTTCTGGCGCTAAAAATGCAGCGCTACCTATTTTGATTAGTTCGATTCTAACTGCAGAACAATGCACTTATACTAATGTTCCTAAATTACAAGATATTGGTATTACATGCCAACTTCTAGAACAATTTGGTACTGAGGTTTCCGCTAATGGAAATGAAGTGGTCATTAATGCAGGAACAATTAATTCTACTGTTGCTCCATACGATTTAGTAAATCGTATGCGAGCGTCTATTTTAGTATTAGGCCCTTTGTTAGCTCGTTTTGGTCATGCTGAAGTATCTTTGCCTGGTGGTTGTGCTATTGGTGCACGTCCTGTCGATTTACATATCGAAGGTTTGAAGAAATTAGGCGCAGAAATCACTGTGGAAGCTGGATACGTTAACGCTAAAGTTAATGGTCGCTTAAAAGGTAATCGTATTTATATGAGCACCGTAAGTGTAGGCGCTACAGAAAACTTAATGATGGCAGCTGCATTAGCTGACGGTACAACCGTTATTGAAAATGCGGCGCGCGAACCTGAGATTGTTGATTTAGCTAACTGTTTAAATAAAATGGGTGCCAAAGTTACTGGCGCAGGAAGTAACAACATTGAAATTGAAGGTGTTGAAACTTTACATGGTTGTGAACATTCAATCATGCCTGACCGTATTGAAACTGGAACTTTCTTAGTTGCAGCTGCGGTAACTGGTGGTGAAATCACTTGTTTAAATACCGATTACC
Source organism: Psychrosphaera saromensis (assembly GCF_002954545.1). Taxonomy (GTDB): domain Bacteria; phylum Pseudomonadota; class Gammaproteobacteria; order Enterobacterales; family Alteromonadaceae; genus Psychrosphaera; species Psychrosphaera saromensis. The sequence goes on from NZ_MSCH01000003.1 coordinate 1,227,097, forward strand.
ATTTAGTTGAACCTGTCGTTGAAAAATTACGTGATGCGAATGCATTAGTGACATGGGATGAAAATTCAATTCACTTAGATATGCGCGGCAGAGAATTAAAAGCTGTAAATATCAAAACGTTACCTCATCCAGGTTTTCCTACCGACATGCAAGCCCAGTTTACTATGTTAAATGTAGTGGCTGATGGTGTTGGCACAATTACAGAAACTATTTTTGAAAATCGTTTTATGCATGTGCCTGAGCTTCGTCGTATGGGAGCTACTATACAACTTGAAGGTAACACTGCTATTTGTCCTGCTAAGAATAAATTGATGGGCGCTCAGGTTGTTTCAACAGACCTTAGAGCATCTGCTAGTTTAGTTATTGCTGGATTGGTTGCAGAAGGGACAACTCAACTTGATGAGGTTTATCATATCGACCGTGGATATGAAGAAATTGAGAAGAAGTTAGTTGGACTTGGCGCTAAGATCACAAGAATAAAGAACTAGAAACTTCTCAAGTTTCTATCTTTATTCTCTAAGAAATCGGCAATCTAATTGCCGATTTCTAATTTACCTACCTGAACATCCTTATTAATAATCTCTCTATCTCTTGATAAACTAATCTGAATGTAAGCACCCGGTTTGGTATTTTCAATTATCGTTAATAATTCTTGAAAGCTAACTAACTGTTTACCGTTAATCGCTAACATAATATCCCCTGAGCGCAATCCGCCTTTCCAAGCAGGTCCAAACGGGTCAACATTAGTAATTTTAATACCGGCAATCGATTCTACTGAACTTCTAACTGCGACACCGGCTTGATTAATTGCAGAACCATCAAGGCCTAAGTAACCACGAGTTACTTCACCATCAGCGAGTAGGCGGTCAGTTATATGTTTTGCTAACTTATACGGGATAGCAAAAAAGATCCCTTGAATATCTCTTTGAGCTTTTGCGGTATTGATACCAACCAACATGCCTCTTGAATTGACAAGTGCACCACCAGAACTACCTAAATTAATAGCCGCATCCATTTGAATGTAATCAGTGTGGCTCGACTGGTTATTAGCTAGACCTTTTTTCTCGGTGGCACTAATGATCCCTTGCGTGATCGTTTGTCCTAAATTCAGCGGATTACCGATTGCTAATACAATGTCACCAACTTGCGCTTCTAAACCAGGTTCTTGTGGAATAGCCGGTAAATTATTGGCGTCAATTTTCAATAAGGCAAGGTCTGTAACCTGATCTAATCCTATAACTTCAGCACTAAATTGTCGGCCATCTTGCAGTAATACCATTATTAGTTCAGCGTTATCGACTACATGATAGTTTGTTAAAATATGTCCGTTGCTAGTCATTAATACACCAGAACCTAAATCGTTCAGTTCCTGATGTTGACCTACTGTATTTCTAGTGTTGACTACAGAATATACATTAACCACAGAAGGAGCCGCTTGTTTTACCGCGAAAGCAAAAGACATGGCTTCTGGGCGGATAACGTTGTCAGTAAACTTAGTTAATCCCATTTTTTCGCGCAATGATGGTGTGAGTATAATCACTAGTAGCGCCAAGGCTAAGCCATAGGCAATGGCATTAAATATATGTTTAATAGTAAAATTCACTTGGCGTCCAAACTAGTAATTGACGTTATATTAACTATTGAGTTGTTAATAAAATAAAGTCATAAAAAAACCTACAATGGTGTCCATTGTAGGTTCTTATTGTTTTAATTTCTATTTATCTTATTAATATATAAAGAGAACTGTTACCTCTGACAACATTAAATGCTAATACATCTTTGGTTTTAGGTAATATATCGCGTAATGCGCCAACACTAGTTAATCGGCTGCGGTTAACTGCAATGATAACATCACCTTTTTTAAAGCCTCTCATTGCTGCAGGAGAACGCTCATCAAGCTCGGTGATCTCTACGCCTTCATCACCACGTGCTGTTTTTCCGTTAGCCAGCTTGGCACCTTTTAACGATGGATGAATACTTTCCGCTGTAATAGCAGGCTTATCAGCTGAGCCTAATGTAACGGTAAGAGTCACTTCATCCCCATCACGTAAAGCAGTTAATTCGACTTCTTTGCCAGCGCCTTTGGTCGCCACTTTGCTTTTTAGCTCATCAAATGATTTGATTTTATTACCATTTACATGAGTAATAATATCACCTATTTTCAAACCACCTTTAGCCGCTGATGAGTCAGGGACTACTTCTGCAACAAATGCACCTTGGGCAACATCAACGCCAAATGATTTGGCCATTCCAGCATCAAAGTTAGAACCGGAAATGCCTAAGACACCACGTTTAACCTCACCATATTCTATAATTTGGCTCATTAAGTTATTCATCATTTCTGATGGAATTGCAAAACCAATACCTACGTTACCGCCACTAGGTGCAATAATTGCGGTATTTATGCCAACCAATTCACCTTTTAAATTAACGAGTGCACCACCTGAGTTGCCGCTGTTGATAGCTGCATCCGTTTGAATGAAATCTTCCAGACCTTGGTTTTGTCCCATTAAGCCAGAACGCCCTTTGGCACTGATAATTCCAGATGTAACCGTTTGACCTAATCCAAATGGATTACCTATTGCTACAACAAAATCACCAACTCTAGCTTTATCTGAATTGGCTATGGTTATTTCTTCAAGATTATCCGGCTCAATTTTTAATACTGCGATATCACTTTCTTCGTCGCCACCAAGTTTTGTTGCTTCAAATTCACGGCCATCTTTTAATTTGATCATGATTTTATTTGCATCATTGATGACATGGTAGTTAGTAACAATATAACCTTTGTCTTTATCTATGATGACGCCAGAGCCCATACCTTTAAATGGTCGTTCTTGGGTTCTGGGAGTGTTGTTACGATTACCAAAGAAGTATTGAAAAGGGTCGACATTGGTTTTGATTTCTTTGTTACCTTCTACTGCAACAGTCACAACTGCTGGGGTTACTCGATCTAACATAGGCGCTAGAGAGGGCACTTCCTGCTTAGTAGATGAAAATGGGAATGCTGCATTGGCATTTGGTGATATTGCCAGAGTTGCAATAACAAATGCAGAGATAGCGGTTAATTTTATGATTTGAGATTTAACAGAAACTGTCATTTATTTCGTACTCCTTAAAGTGTTAATTGAACAGACAGGTTGAATTAAATTTAGTTCAGCAAATTTACATTTTGTTACTTATTTATGTTGCGGCAATGAGTATTGGAAACTCATTGCCATAATAATGAATTAGGTTAGTCGTCACTCTTTTGAGGTGTGTTAGAACCTTTAAATACACCAGATGCAGAACCAGAATAATCTAATGGTTGATTATCGATATTGGATTCTTCTTTCGGCTTTCTATGGGCTTTAGATAAAATGTTAGTCGCTTCTTTTGAAAAGAATGGAAATGCAGGTGGTTGCTTTTCATCTTCAAGAATATGCTCAGCATCTTCAATTTGATTATCTATATGCTTCGACATTTCATGTAAATTTGTTGCAACTGAACGGAACGCAGCTAAGTTGTCTTGCCAATTTTGTTTTAGTTGCGCATTTTCTTGCTGGCAATTACTTAATGCTTCTTTAGCTTGTAATGAACCTGATGCCATTCGTGTTCTTAAGATCATAATGCCAATGCCGACAACAACCCCTAAAGCAAACACCATAATATCAATTACTGTTTCCATAAATATTCCTTAAAAATAGAAGGCTTAAAATCCCCGTGGATATTATTTGCCACTACTAGTTACCTTAAGCATAAATGATCATTGGCCTGTTACCCAATAACAAATTAACTTAATTGATAATAAAATTATTTAAATATCAATTGGTAATTGGGCACTTAGCTTGCCCATGTTATTATTTATTAATTGGGACTTATTTTAAAATTTAAATAGTAAACTTATGCCAAACACTATAAATCCATTAACGCCGTGGCAACAATACCAAAAAGACTTGCTTAAATCAGATTTTCAATACGATGCAGATCAAGAGAATGCGGTAAAGAACTTACAGCGTTTATACGATGATTTCATTCAAGCGTCGAATAATAAGCCGTCTTTTATAAGTAAGTTATTTAACAAAAATATAAATGCAACAGCCAAGGTCCAGGGGATTTACTTTTGGGGCGGCGTTGGTCGCGGTAAAACATATTTAGTTGATACCTTTTTTGACTGTTTGCCTACTGAAAAGAAATTGAGAATTCACTTCCACCGCTTTATGCATAAAGTGCATGATGAAATGAATAAACTTAACGGTGTTGAAGACCCATTAAAACGAGTAGCAAAAATATTTGCCGCTGAAACTTCAATTATCTGTTTTGACGAGTTTTTTGTTTCTGACATTACCGACGCAATGATATTGGGTACTTTACTAGAAGAGTTATTTAAGCTGGGCGTTGTGTTTGTGACTACATCAAACATAGTGCCAGATGACTTATACAAAAATGGTTTACAACGAGCTCGTTTTTTACCGGCTATTGCTTTATTAAAGAAACATTGCGATGTCGTAAACGTAGACTCAGGTGTTGATTACCGATTAAGAACATTGGAAAAAGCAGAGATTTATCATTTTCCATGTGATGAACAAGCAGACCTTAATATCCAGTCTTACTTCCAACAGCTATCGCCAGAAGAAAGTCTACAGAATTCCAATATAGAAATAGAAGGGCGCTCTATCGCCACCAGAGAAGTTGCTGATGGTGTGGTTTGGTTTGATTTTAATGCCATCTGCGAAAGCGCCCGTTCACAATTGGATTATATGGAGATAAGTCGAATTTATCATTCGGTATTATTATCTAACGTGAAGCAAATGAGCCGTGCTAATGATGATGCCGCAAGACGTTTTATTGCTATGGTAGACGAATTTTATGAACGTAAGGTGAAGTTGATTATTACTGCACAAGCGGAACTTGAACAGTTATATACCGATGGTACTTTAGTCTTTGAATTTAAACGTTGCATTAGTCGCTTACAAGAAATGCAAAGTAAGGAATACTTAGCTGAGCCTCATATTCCTTAGTGTTTATGGATAAATTCTACGTGTATGTGCAGTTATTTAATCAGCTTATTTCAAGTCTGAAATAGATGATTTTAAAAGCTGTTTTTGTTTTCTTTTATCTTTATTTTCTATTTGTACAATTTTTAGATGATCTTTCATTTTAAGTCTGTATAATGCCGCGCCTACCCACCGTTACTAACCTTTGCATTAGCCTGCAAATGGTTAAGCACTCGAAGGGGTGCGAATGAATTGGGGTGGTTTGATATCAACTGATACAAACTACTGGCTTAAACTTATTTTATTGTTAGGTTCATATAATGAAAACCTTTACTGCAACACCATCAACAATCACTCGTGATTGGTACGTTGTGGACGCTGAGGGCAAAACCCTTGGTCGTATCGCGACAGAAATTGCACTACGTTTACGTGGTAAGCATAAACCTGAGTACACTCCGCACATGGATACTGGTGACTACATCATCGTTATCAACGCTGAGAAAGTAACCGTTACTGGCAACAAAGGCCAAGGTAAAATTTACTACTCACACTCTGGTTACCCAGGTGGTATTAAAGATATAAACTTTGATGACTTACAAGCTAAAAAGCCTGAAATGATCATCGAAAAAGCAGTTAAAGGCATGTTGCCGCGTGGTCCATTAGGACGTGCAATGTTCCGTAAGCTTAAAGTATACAAAGGCGCAGAGCATTCACATGCTGCTCAGCAACCTCAAGTATTAGATATTTAAGGAACATAAGACATGGCTGATACTCAATATTATGGAACTGGTCGTCGTAAGAGCTCTACTGCTCGTGTATTTTTACGTCCAGGTACAGGCAACATCGTAATTAACAAACGCACAATTGAAGACTTCTTTAGTCGTGAAACTGCTCGTATGGTTGTTCGTCAACCTTTAGAGTTAGTTGAAGTTCTAGAGAAATTTGACCTTTACATCACTGTTACAGGTGGTGGTACTACTGGTCAAGCTGGCGCAATTCGTCACGGAATTACGCGTGCATTAATGCAATTTGACGAATCACTTCGTCCAGCTCTACGTAAAGCGGGTTATGTAACTCGTGATGCTCGTAAAGTTGAACGTAAGAAAGTTGGTCTACATAAAGCACGTAAACGTCCTCAGTTCTCAAAACGTTAATTCTGTTTTACAAACTGTTTCGAAAAAGTCCGCTCTGCGGACTTTTTTTTTGCTTTTTAAAAAGTAATTTAAGTGTAAATAATGACCGACTTAGCGAAGAGATTTGTTAATTGTCACTTTTTTATTTCTTAATGACTATATTGCCTTGTTTTGTATAGGGCTTTTTCGGTAGAATCCTCTACAATAACAAAAATGTAAGAGTTCGTTACCTAGTCTTTAGTAATTCTTACATGCTTATTAATCCTTAATCGCGGAGAATATTGGATGAGCAATGCGCCTGTAGACAATAGTCGTCGTCGTTTCCTTACTGCAGCAACCACAGTGGTTGGTGGTGCAGGAGCGGTAGCGGTGGCAGTACCCTTCATTGCTTCATGGAACCCAAGTGCTAGAGCAAAATCGGCAGGGGCCCCAGTTGAAGTAGATATTACAAAGCTTGAGCTTGGTCAATTGATCAGAGTTGAATGGCGCGGTAAACCTGTTTGGGTTGTATACCGTACTCCAAAGATGCTTGAACAACTTGGCCAAATTGGGGATAGATTGTTAGACCCTGAATCATCTGAAGAAAAACAGCAACCAAGTTACGCTCAAAACATGACTCGCTCTTCACGTGAAGAGATTCTAGTTGCTGTTGGTATTTGTACACATTTAGGTTGTTCTCCAACATATATCTCTGAAGGTTATGAGGAAATAGTTGAAGGCGTGAGTTCTGGCTTCCATTGTCCTTGTCATGGCTCTAAGTTCGACTTAGCAGGACGTGTGTTTAAAGGCGTTCCAGCTGGCTTAAACTTACAGATACCTCCTTATTATTATATTGACGATACCACTATATTAATTGGTAAAGATAAAGAAGGAGCTGCGTAATGTTTAAAACTATTGTTGATTGGATTGATGCTCGCATCCCAATGACGCGTGTGTATAACATGCACATGGCGCAGTACCCTGCACCTAAGAATATGAACTTTTGGTATGTATTTGGCTTTTTAGCCACAATCGTATTAGTAAACCAAATCTTAACTGGTGTTTGGTTAACGATGAGTTACGTACCATCTGCTGAAGGCGCTTTTGCTTCTGTAGAATATATTATGCGTGATGTGGAATATGGCTGGGTTATTCGCTATATGCACTCAACTGGCGCATCAGCCTTCTTTGTTGTCGTTTATCTTCATATGTTCCGCGGTATGATGTACGGCTCTTACCAAAAGCCTCGTGAGTTACTGTGGTTGTTTGGCATGTTTATTTATCTTGCACTAATGGCTGAAGCCTTCATGGGGTATTTATTACCATGGGGACAAATGTCTTATTGGGGCGCTCAGGTTATTATTTCATTATTTGGTGCAATCCCATTTGTTGGTGATGACTTAGCACTTTGGATACGTGGTGATTATGTTGTATCTGGTGCGACACTAAATCGTTTCTTTGCATTACATGTAATTGCATTGCCACTAGTGATTGTTATTTTAGTATTCTTACACATTGTTGCTTTACATGAAGTTGGGTCAAACAACCCAGATGGCGTTGATGTAAAACGTAAAAAAGGAACTGTGGCAGAAGAAGATAAAACTAAATTTGAATTCCACGAATACTATACATCTAAGAAAGATATATTAAATGACGTAGTGCCTTTCTTCCCTCATATGGTATTAAAAGACTTAATGGCATTTGGCGTATTCATTTTCTTATTCTGTTACGTAATGTTCTTTAACCCAGACTTTAATGGGAAATTTATTGAGCACGCTAACTTTGAAACTGCTAACCCATTGAAAACGCCTGAACATGTTTTCCCTGTTTGGTACTTCACGCCTTTCTATGCAATCTTGAAAGCAGTACCTCACAAACTAATGGGTGTTATTGCCATGTTTGGTGCAATCATCTTGTTAGCATTATTACCTTGGATAGATCGCGGTAAAGTTCGCTCTGTTCGCTATCGTTGTGGTTTACACAAAGTAAACTTATGGGTATTTGCAATATCGTTTATTGCTTTAGGATACTTTGGCGGCACGCCAGCCACAGCAGCATCAGATATACTTGCACCTGTATTTACTGTTTTATATTTTGCATTCTTTGTTGCCTTATGGATTTACAGCAAAAATGAAAATACTAAACCATTGCCTGATAGGATCACTAAATAATGAAAAAGCTAATTTGTACATTTGGATTATTTGTTGGTTTAGTGTCATCTGCAGCGTTTGCATCAAGCGGTGGTGGTTTACCATTCCACGCTGATGTAGACCTAACAGACAAAGCATCTTTGCAACGTGGGGCTAAATTATTCATGAATTACTGCTCTGGTTGTCACCAGATGCAGTATCAACGTTATGAACGTACGTTCAACGATTTAGGTATTCCATTAGACGCAGGGTTAGAGAACCTTATCTTTACTAAGAATACTAAAGTTGGCGCTCATATTAAGAACGCTATGCCAGAAAAAAGTGCAGCTAAATGGTTTGGTGCAACACCACCTGATTTAACCTTAGAGTCTCGTTTACGCGGTGCTGATTGGATTTATAGCTACTTAAAGTCTTTCTATGTTGACCCTTCACGTCCATTTGGCGTGAACAATACAGTATTTAAAGATGTTGGTATGCCTCATGTTTTACAAGAACTACAGGGCGTTCCTCACAAAGAAGAGCATTTTGAAGAGCAACTAATCGACGGTGAGCTTCAACGTGTATCGTTAGGTGAGCGAATTGTTGTTGATGGTTCTGGTGAATTGAGTGAAGACGAATACGACCGTGCAGCGTTAGATATTACTAACTTCATGGTTTACGTTGGTGAGCCAATGATCTTAGAGCGTCAAAGCTTAGGCTGGAAAGCTCTATTATACTGTTTCATATTTTTTGTTTTAGCGGTACTCCTTAAGAAAGAGTTCTGGAAAGACGTAAAATAGAATAAAACAATATCTCAGTTAACAGAGGTAATCCTAGCTAGATGTTTCTGTTGACTGTATACTGCACTTATTAAAGAAAGGGGTATTTAGCCCCTTTTTTGATTCAAGATTTCGGAGAGTTAAATGGCGGTTTCGGCAAACAAAAGAGCGGTAATGACTTTATTTTCAGGTGCTAACGATATGTATAGTCACCAAGTACGTATTGTCTTGGCGGAAAAAGGAGTTAACGTTGATATTAATTACGTAACGCCTGACAACATGCCTGAAGATCTATATGAAGTTAATCCTTACGGTAACGTACCTACGTTAATTGACCGTGAGTTAGGTTTGTATAGAGCAAATATAATTAATGAATATTTAGACGAACGTTTCCCTCATCCGCCACTAATGCCAGTATATCCGGTAGCTCGTGGTCGTTGTCGTTTAATGATGGACCGTATCGAAAACGATTGGTATTCATTAACTCGTAAAATTGAAGATGGTGACGAAGATGCACGTCAAGAGTTAAAAGAAAGCATACTTTCTATTTCTCCTGTATTTGCAGAACAACCATATTTTATGAGCGATGAGTTCAGTTTAGTTGATTGTTATTTAGCTCCATTATTATGGCGTTTACCAGCTTGGGGAATCGAGCTTGAAGGTGCTGCAGCTAAAGAAATTAAAACATATATGCTACGTGTATTTGAACGTGAATCATTCCAAGCGTCATTAACAGACCTTGAGAAAGATATCCACGCAACTTACTAAGCCTATATTATGTCAGAGACTATAAACATGAGTTCAAACCGCCCTTATTTATTAAAGGCGTTTTATGATTGGATTTTAGATAACGAATGTACTCCGTACATCGTTGTTGAAGCCGATATGCCTCATGTTGCAGTACCACAGCAAACAGTAAAAGATGGCCAAGTCGTATTAAATATTAGTCCATCTGCAGTGCAATTATTCAATATGGATAAACAGCAAATTACTTTTTCTGCTCGGTTTGGTGGTGTTCCTTTTGAAGTGTATATCCCTATTTATGCAATAAGTGCGATATACGCTCAAGAGAATGGTGCTGGTACTATGTTCCCACCAGAAGAATTTGAATTAGAAGATGTTGATTTTGAGTTGGAAGATGATAATTCATCTCATATCTCAGTAGTAGAGTCCACGTCTGAAAAAACAATTTCTGAAGATGACAAAAAACAGAATAAAGCTAAAAAAGGGTCACATCTTTCCATTGTGAAATGAATGTAGTCTCTGGTTAGTTTAAAAAAATCCGCCTCAGTTTTGATGGCGGATTTTTTTTATCTATAACTTCAATAATTATCTTCTGCTCACAATATTTTCCAGCTTAAATTAATTCCTATTTTCTGTACAAATTTACACAAAAAAGGGAATTAACTACTATGATTAAGCAAGTACATTAAGCTGTAAAATATGATCGCGACCAAAGATAGTCCAATTATGTAAAGAAACCCTTTTTTACCTTGTTCTATGGACCAGTTGTTTTGGTGTAAATATAACCACCAACAGATACACAATAGTGTAGGGATAAGGAAGAAAAACTTAAGCATAAAAACTCAAATGATTTATTAGGTTGTTTTATCATATCGAAGACTTGATGTATTCGCCACGATAAAAGTAAATTCGTTTAGCACAGTCGCCAGTATTTGTAATTAATCACCGGCGCACTCTGCGCTATAACTCTTTACCATCTTATGTTAAAAAGTTGTAATAATTAAAAGTTAACTTATTGGAGTTGTATTTTGGGAGTATCTACTATGATGGGCAAGTCAGTCTCGTCGGAAGAAAATAATGTTTTAATGGCTTGGTTGAAAGCAAAACGTAAAGAGAAAGGACATACAATGAGAACGCTTTCGTTAATTATTGGAACGCCTCACTCATTCATTGGGAAGGTTGAGAATCAAGAACGTCGTCTTGATATAGTAGAATATTTACGCTACTGCAAAGCGTTGGAAGTTGATCCACTTGAAGGTTTAAAGTTGATATTAAATTGATCAACAATAAACCAACGTATAAAATGGCACGCTTAAGCGTGCCATTTTTGTTTCATGAGGTACAAAATAGCAACAACCGTAGGCAAGCCGAGAATCGCTGTCATTGAGAAGAAGTAAGTATAACCTAACGACTCTAACCACACGCCCGAAAACCCACCTAAAAACTTAGGGAATAGCAACATAGCAGAACTTAAAAATGCATATTGTGTTGCCGTAAATTCTTTAGATGCTAACGACGATAAAAAAGCAATGAACGCTGTTGTTGCTAAACCTGCACTTAAGTTATCAACGGATATTACTGTGTATAGCAAAGTTAAATTGTAATCAGACTGAGATAAAAAGATAAATAAGATATTGGTCAATGCCGATAATATTGAACCGATAAGCAGTATTTTTAAAACGCCATATTTGTTCACTAGACTTCCAGCTAACAAAGCCCCTGTGAGCGTCATTATAAGCCCGTAAGTTTTTGAGGCGAGTGCAATGTCAGATTTGGTGTAACCCATGTCTACGTAGAATACATTTGCCATTACGCCCATTACAATATCGGATATTCGATACGTTGCTATTAATATAATAAGCACAACAGCATGCCATTTATAGCGTGATACGATTTCTAATAATGGCGTAACGTAAGCCTCTCTTAACATCAGAATAAAACTGATGGGACTTGTTGCTGTGGATTTTTTATTATCTTCAGATTTAAGGCTAACATCTGGCTCTGGAGATAATAAAGTAGTTAGTAAGCCAACGCCCATTAACAAGGCCATTATCAAATACGCTTTTTGCCATGCAAAGTAATCATAGGTGGTACTTGTTTCAAAAGTTGCAGCTAATAATAAAACACCTGCTGAGGCAACAATCATCGCAAAGCGATAACCTATCTGGTAAGTCGCAGCCATAGCAGCTTGCTGTTTATCATCACCTGACTCAATTCTAAAAGCGTCGATCACTATATCTTGTGTTGCAGAAAAGAATGCCACTGCGATTGCCGCTAAAGGTACGTAGTATAAGTTTATTTGCGGGTTGATCATTGCCATCGAACCTATGCTTATGATTAAGCAAACTTGTGTAAGCAGTAACCAGCTTCGTCTGCGGCCTAGTAAGCGGCTGATAATGGGTAATGGTACTTTGTCCACTGCTGGTGACCATATCCACTTAAAACCATAAGCCAAAGCAGCCCAGCTCATATAACCAATGGTTGCTCTATCTATCCCAGCCTCTCTAAGCCAAAAAGACAAACTAGAAAAAACTAATAAGATAGGTAGGCCAGCTGAAAACCCTAGAAAAAATAAACGAATGACACTTCGTTCTAAATAGACAGAAAAGGTGGATGAAATTGCAGTTTTAATAGAAAGTAATGACAAAAAAAATCAGCCTGTTAGAAAACTAAAGGCTGATTGTTTATAACATTTCATCAGAGGTCAAGTATTAAGGACGAACACCAGAACAAAAATCAGGATATATACCGTCGCCTCTTAAAAAATCGATACAGGAATCAACTTCTGACTTCAGAACAGGGCATGTTCTGATCTCTTTTGGATTCCAGAAAGTTATCTGGTACAACAAATACCAAAATGCACTTTCCATAGGTGATACTTTCAAGGTAGCTGGTTGAAATTGCGACCACTCCTCAATCGTATCCCAACAATACAAATCTACTTCCGTTGATGGAATGATCCCATCAACTAAAGCTGAAGCATAGTTGGTTAATTGAAATGCTTTTTTACTAATGAACCGCTGAGCGTCTACCACACTCCCTCCCTAGTTTTATTATAATTAAAGGGAAAAACACTTCTGTATGTCGTTTGTAACCCTACATACGTTAAGACTCATTATAGTCAGATATTACTATTCGGCCAATATTTGCACTTTAATAATGACTATTTTTTTTGTTGGAAAGCTTGGCCAACCTAGCTCTGGAGAGATATCTGTTTCAATTCCCTCAAGTTTTTCCAATACATCTTCGCCTTGAATAATGCTACCAAAAACCGTATATCCCCAGTTTCTGCCTGGATTTAAACTGTCATTATCTGCTAAATTGAAGAAAAATTGGCTTGTTGCTGAATGTGGTGTGTATTGTCTAGCCATTGATAAGGAGAACTGATCATTTTTAACACCATTACCTGATTCATTCACAATTTGAGGAAACTCTTCAACACTTTCCATTTTGGAGGTGTAGCCACCACCTTGTAGAACAAAATTATGCTCTAATCTATGAAATATAGTGTCCTCATATCGTTTAGCATCTACATAACTTAAAAAGTTATCTACAGTAATAGGTGCTTTCATTCTATCCAGTTCAACGGTTATGTTTCCTATAGAGGTAACAAACAAAACTTTAGGAAACAAATTATTAGGCTGAATGTACTGACCTGTAGGTTGCACAGCCGCTTGGCCATCAAACGTAAATAGACTGAGCATTAGAGTAAGTAACAAACGTTTCATATTATTAACCAAAGTTAGTTAGAACTGGATTGGCTACTCAAAAGCTATTTAAAAATAGCTTGAGTAAATTCAGGATCATTTAAGCTTTTTTCTAGTAACACAGTTGCTAGTTTGTTTAAATGACGCTCTACAATTGTATTGTCAGCTGAAAGAGGGCCTTCTTCTGCCATAGTCGTTTGATATGACTTAGTCCAAGTACCTTTATTCGACTCTAATTTAAGCTCCCATTCCAATACCGATTCCATGCTGAATGACATAGTTTCTTGTTTTATGAAGCTACCAAAAGAAAGTAGGTTAACGGTTAATACTTTAGTACCGTTTTGATTCGTTTCTATTGAATTAGATAACCAATCTTGCATAACGCTAACGAGATCTTTAGTCAAAGGTAAGCTTTCACCGTTAATAACGGCTAGCGCTTTGTTAGTTCTTTGATCATTAAATTCAATGCTTTTAACACCCATAAATTGTTTGTTTATAGTTTGTTCAGGTGCTATTACAACAGGCTTTGCTTTATTTGCACAAGCGTAAACATTAGATATAAGGACAAGTATAAGTAATTTTTTAAACATGACTATTTAGGCTCCAAATGGTTAGTACATTTATAAATGGTAAATTTAGTGTTTTTTCTATGAACCTTAAATCCACCAAAGATATTTTTCAAATGATATGAATAATGCAGGTGATTATTCGCCACTACAAATATTTTCCCACCATTTTTAAGCATCTCTCTGGCTTGAGTGAACATTTGCAGTGCAATATGTTCAGTAATGGTATTGTGCTGATGGAAAGGAGGGTTACACAAGATTAAATCTAATGACTGAGGCTCTTCACCCGTTAAGCAATCTGTTGCAGTAAATTCGCACTGTTCAAGTTGTGTTTCAAATTGCTCTGCTACATTTAATCTTGCTGAATCTACAGCCATAAATGACTCATCAAGAAATTTTACATTGATGTCAATGTTACGTTCTTTTGCTTGATGAAGAGCTGAAAGGCCAATTAAGCCATTACCACAACCTAAGTCGACGATTATCTGGTTTCTTGTTAATTCAGGTAAATTTTCAGCTAGGAAGCGACCACCAATATCTATTTGTTCTTTACTGTATACGTTTGCGTGCGACTTAACATCGAGAGCTTTCTCTGGCCAAGCAACCGTTACTGGGTATTTACTTTCAGGTACTTGCATTGAGTTATCGTGCTCAGCAAATATAAGACGACTTTTCTTTTTAGCCAAACTCGTTGTTACATTTTTTAAGTACTTCTCAAATAAAGCTAAAACACCTTTAGTAACTAACGTTGTTTTACCAGTTGCAATAATTTGGCAAGGTTCGGCTAGTTGGCTTATTTGACCAAGTTGATACTCTAGAAAACCCATGTTTTTAGTTAGTCTAAGGATAACTGTTTTAGACTCAGGTAACTTTTCTAAGCTATCTAATAATTTAGGTGCGGTAAGTTCATTAGCTTCACAGTTTTGTAAAATGGCTTGCTGACTTACATAAGAGTCAGTTACTACCGTTGGTGATAAATGATTAAGAGCGACAGCTAATGCGCCAAAATTGTCATTTAAAATAAGTAAACCGTCTGTGCTTACTTCGTCATTAGCGAGTAAATGTTCTACCACTAACTCATCAGCACTATCCCAAGCCTGTAAAGATTTGTCATGTTGCCCTTTAGGGAAACGAAACAAGTCATATTGCTTGTCGATTATTTGCCATTGTACGTTCATATTTTACTCGCCGTTTAGTGAAGAACTAATTATCATTACCCTATTGTCCCATTCCCAAGCAGCGAAGTAAATTTTGCAATTCGATTTATTTGAATTAGATGACGAAATAACCGATAAAACCTTAGATTTACCTCCAGGTTTTACATATGTACCTAATTTCGTCAAAGAAAAAGCCGCAGATGATGCTTTTGAGTACTTATTTTATAATCTTACTTGGCAGCAACCTCGTCTTGAAGTTTATGGAAAATTACATTTAGTGCCTCGATTGCAATGTTGGATGGGCGATATCGGCATGCATTATCAATATAGTGGTAAATTGTTCAAAGCGGTTGATTGGGATCCATATGTATTAGACGTTAAAACTCAAGTAGAAAAGCTGGTTGGGAAAACGTTCAACTCTGCATTGGTTAATTTATACCGAGACGGTAATGATAAAATGGGCTGGCACGCTGATGATGAAAAAGAACTTGGTCCTTCACCTGCAGTGGTGACGGTTAGTTTTGGTGCTCAAAGAAGTTTTCAAGTTAAGCACAATAATTTGGGCGAAACCATCAACCTGGAGTTAGGACATGGCAGTTTACTGTTAATGAAACCTGGCGTACAGGCCAGTTATAAACATGCAGTTCCGGCAAGAAAAAAAGTAACGCAAGGTCGAATTAGTTTAACCTTTCGTAATATATTACAAAGTGATTAATGTAATCTTTGTTATTCATGGAGTGCTTAATTGGTTACCATAAACAAAGATCAACAAGATAAGATTTAATATGAAAATTCAAACACAAATTACAGACAAACTAAACGCTCAGTTTTCGCCAACTCATTTAACGGTAGAAAATGAAAGTTCGCAACATAACGTGCCAAAAGGCAGTGAATCACATTTTAAAGTAGTTGTAGTATCTAATGAATTTGCTGGGAAGCGATTGATCCAACGACATAGACTTGTCAATGGGTGTTTAGCGGATGAATTAGCAAATCATATTCATGCTTTGGCTATTCATACTTATACGGTCGAAGAGTGGAGCTTACAATTTGCAGCACCTGATTCCCCCAATTGTTTAGGGGGAAGCAAAGGTGATGAAACTATGAAATCTAAACTTAATTAATTTGTAATTAAGTTACACAAAAATGTGGCTTTTTGATAAGTCGTGTTTTTGTGTTGGAGCTGTAAATTAAGAGTTTTTGAATTTACGTGCAAATGACTCTATACGTAAACCGTTACAAGTAAGGAACTTAGCTTCTAATCCACCTAAGTTGATTGCTTTTCTCATGCCTTCTTTTGCTGCAACAGCACAGATTTGGCTTTCTTCAGTGTTATCTACTGTTTTAAATTCATAAGAAACTGTATTTGTTAATTCAGCAGGAGCGCTTGCAACTTCAGTGTATTTCTTTGCAAATTGACGGATAGACATACCATTACATTTTGTAGTAATGAATTCTACTTCACTAAATAAAGCTGAGTTTTTAGCGATTTTTCTAGCTTCATAATATCCATTTGTTGCTGCAGATAAACATATTTCTGTTGCATCAGTTTTATCTAATGCGACAAATTTGTAATCAGCTTCAGCTGCAAACGTTTGTGAACTAACTAGTGTTAAAAGTGCTGCTGTAAATAAGTTTTTCATAATAAATCACCTTGTTTATATATTAAGTTTTTGAATCTGTTACTAGAGTAAATATTCTAATGTAGAGTAATTATACTAATTAATTCCGTATTGTAAATACAATTATGTAATTAAATTACATAATTAATGGTGGTTTTTATGTGTTTTGATTGTTTTTGTAATTAAGTTACATTTTTATGACAAGGTTACTTAATGATTTTATTGGTAATTTGCTTTAATTGACGCTCTTGGGTATAAAAACGCAGTAGATTAAAAATAATTATATTTAAGCTGTTTTAATGGCTTATCTATCTATAAATGAGATGTAGATAGGCAATTATTACCTGTGAATACTCATTTTTACCTTTGAAAGGGGGATTTATGTATTACGTAATTAATGACTACGCATATATGTGGGGGTTAATGTTGCTAACAATCGTTAGAAATAATGGTTTATTGCTTTTCTAGAAAGAGAAGTCTTGTGGTATAGCTGCGTTTACTACGTATTACTTATAAATGAAGATATTTATTTAGGAAGTCTGATCTGTTTTTGAGCGGAAGGGTAGTAGACTCTGCGCAATTATTTATTTAACGTTTTTTTAGACAGGATTTAAACATGGTTATTAAACCAAAGGTTCGTGGATTTATTTGTACTAATGCTCATCCAGCAGGCTGTGCTGAAAGTGTTAACCGTCAGATTGCGTATGTAAAACAAAATGACTTTGCAGAAGATGGTCCAAAAAATGTATTGGTTATTGGTGCCTCAACGGGTTATGGCTTAGCGTCTCGTATTGTTTCTACTTTTGGGCACGGAGCTAATACGTTAGGTATTTTCTTTGAAAAGCCAGGAACCGAAAAGAAGACAGGTTCAGCGGGTTGGTATAATACGGTAGCATTTGAAAATGCAGCTGAAGAAGCTGGTATTTATTCTAAACATATTAACGGTGATGCGTTTTCTACTGAAATTAAACAAAAGACAATTGAAACCATAAAAGCAGATATGGGTAAAATTGATCTGGTTATATATTCTTTGGCATCGCCAAGAAGAACAGACCCAGTTACTGGTGAAGTATATTCTTCAACCTTAAAACCTATTGGTAATCCAGTTACGACTAAGAACTTGAATACGTCTAAACGTGTGATTGATGAAGTATCAGTGGAAGCTGCCAATCAAGATGAAATTGATAATACAATTAAAGTCATGGGCGGTGAAGATTGGGAACTTTGGATTAATGCGCTAAAAGATGCAGATGTATTAGCAAATGATTTCAAAACCACAGCTTATACCTATATAGGTAAAAAACTAACTTGGCCTATTTATGGTCATGCAACTATTGGTAAAGCTAAAGAAGACTTAGACCGTGCGGTAACGTCTATTAAAAAATCGACTGCTAATTTAAACGGCTCAGCTTATGTATCTTCACTAAATGCAGTCGTGACTCAAGCAAGTTCTGCTATTCCAATTATGCCTCTATATATATCGGCTTTATTTAAAGTGATGAAGCAAGATGGTACTTATGAAGGTGTAATTGAACAAATTACCGCTTTGTTTAAAGAAAACTTGTTTAACGACAGCCCAAGATTGGATGCTGGCGGTCACTTATTCCAAAACTATAAAGAACTTGAAGAAGACGTTCAGTCAAGAGTTCAAGCTGTTTGGGATGCAGTCGATACGGATACAATTGACGAACTAACAGATTATAAAGGCTACCATCAAGAGTTTTTACATTTGTTTGGTTTTGATTATGACAATGTAGATTATGATGCGGACGCAAACCCTGACGTAGCTCTAAATAATCTAGTTTAATTGTTAGCAAAAATAATAAAAAACCGAATGATTCCGTAGTTTCATTCGGTTTTTGTTTTTCTGCTACTTATATTTGTCAGTTAGTTGAATAAAATATGCCCAACTATTAGAGTCTTGGCCATATTTTTTAAAATTTAAGTTGGTCAGAAAGGGGGGTTAGGTGCTACACTTTCGGGCTAACGTGGAAGTAACATTTTTTTACGAATTAATTTTTATGAATATTTGCGGAGCTATGATTTCGCGAATTTTTTAAAATCTATATCTTTCAACTTAAACAGTGCATATGCGTATGATCAACATAAAAAAAGGATTGGACCTTCCTATTGAGGGAGCTCCACAACAAGCCATCCATGATGGCCCAACAGTTAAAACTGTTGCTACGCTTGGTGAAGAATACCACGGCATGCGTCCGACGATGTATGTTAAGGTAGGAGACAGCGTTAAAAAAGGTCAGGTTATTTTTGAAGATAAAAAGAACCCTGGCGTTAAATACTCTGCTTCCGCTTCTGGCGTAATCAAAGAAGTTAATCGTGGTGAAAAACGAGTACTTCAATCTGTTGTGATTGAAGTGGCTGGTGATGAGCAAATTATGTTTGCAAAACACGAAGCTAATGCGATTTCATCTCTTTCTCGTGAAGCAGTTGCTGAGCAACTTGTTGAATCAGGACAATGGGTTGCATTGCGCACTCGTCCATTCGATAAAGTACCAGCGGTTGGTTCTACTCCAGTATCGATTTTTGTTAATGCTATGGATACCAATCCATTAGCGGCTGACCCTGCAGTAATTATTGCTGAACAACAAGACGCGTTTAACGCAGGTCTTGCGGTTTTAGCTCAATTAACTGACGGAAAAGTGAATGTAGCAAAAGCGGCTGGTTCTTCTGTTCAAGCTTCTGGCGATAAAGTTGCTGTACATGAATTTGCGGGTAAACACCCAGCAGGTTTAGTTGGTACACATATTCACTTTATTGATCCTGTATCTGCGACTAAAAAAGTTTGGCATATTAACTACCAAGAAGTTATTGCTTACGGGCAATTATTCTTAACTGGTGAAGTTTATAACCAACGTGTTATTTCTTTAGCTGGCCCTGTAGTTAAAAATCCTCGTTTAGTTCGTACTGTTTTAGGTGCATCTACCGCTGATTTAACATCTGGCGAGTTAGAAGATGGTGAAAATCGTATCGTTTCTGGTTCAGTATTATCTGGTTCAGTTGCAATGGGTGTTCACGGTTACTTACATCGTTATAGCTTACAAATTTCAGTATTAGCCGAAGGCCGTGAAAAAGAATTTTTAGGTTGGGCTGTGCCTGGTTCTAAAAAATTCTCAATTACACGTACTTTCTTAGGCCACTTATCTCCTAAAAAGTTATTCAACATGACGACAACGACCAATGGTTCAGATCGTTCAATGGTGCCAATTGGTAACTATGAACGCATTATGCCATTAGATGTTTTGCCAACTTTATTACTAAGAGACCTTATCTCTGGTGATACAGACTCTGCGCAAACATTAGGTTGTTTGGAATTAGGTGAAGAAGATTTAGCACTTTGTTCATTTGTTTGCCCAGGTAAATATGAATACGGTTCAATTCTTCGTGATTGCCTAACGACGATTGAAAAAGAGGGTTAGTCATGGGTCTTAAGAGTTATTTAGAAAAAATAGAACCTAATTTTGAACCAGGTGGAAAATACGAAAAATGGTATGCACTGTATGAAGCAGCAGCAACTATTTTTTATACTCCAGGTTTAGTAAATAAAGGCCAAACACACGTACGTGATAGTGTTGATTTAAAACGTATCATGATCATGGTTTGGTTAGCATTGTTTCCTGCAATGTTTTTTGGGATGTTTAACGTTGGTCATCAAGCAGTAGATGCTTTGATTGCTGGTTACTCAGTACCAGACACATGGCAAGTTAGCTTATTTAGCCTGTTTGGTAGTGAATTAACCGCCGAGGCTGGTTGGGCTACTAAAATGTGGTACGGCGCATGTTTCTTCTTACCTATCTACCTAACAGTATTTCTTGTTGGTGGGTTTTGGGAAGTTATCTTTGCTTCTGTACGTAAACATGAAGTTAATGAAGGTTTCTTCGTTACCTCAATCTTGTTTGCATTAATTCTTCCTTCTACAATTCCATTATGGCAAGCCGCATTAGGTATTACATTTGGTGTTGTTATTGCTAAAGAAATCTTTGGTGGTACTGGTCGTAACTTCTTAAACCCAGCCCTTGCTGGTCGTGCTTTCCTATTCTTTGCTTATCCTGCTGAAATTTCAGGTGATGCGGTATGGGTTGCTGCGGATGCTTTCTCTGGCGCGACTATGTTAAGTCAAGGCGTTGCTGGCTCAATTGATTACAATAATGTGGCGTTATGGACTGAAGCGTTCTACGGTTTCATTGCTGGTTCAGTTGGTGAAGTATCGTCATTAGCATTATTAATTGGTGGTCTGTTCATTATCTATCTTCGTATAGCGTCGTGGAGAATTGTTGCTGGTGTATTCGCCGGTACAATAATCACTTCTACTATATTCAACATGGTTGGTAGTGACACTAATGCAATGTTTGCTATGCCTTGGTTCTGGCATGTAGTACTTGGTGGTTGGGCAATTGGTGCCTTCTTTATGGCAACTGACCCAGTATCAGCATCATTTACTAACAAAGGTAAATTCTATTACGGCTTATTAATCGGCTTAATGGTTGTGTTAGTTCGTGTTGTTAACCCTGCTTTCCCAGAAGGTATGATGTTAGCTATATTATTCGCTAATTTGTTTGCTCCTTTGTTCGACTACTTTGTTGTACAAGGCAATATTAAACGGAGGCTTGCTCGTAATGTCTAATTCTAAAGAAACGTTTGGCAAAACGGTTGGTTTCGTATTTATCGTTTGTGTTGTTTGTGCAATTTTAGTTTCGTTTTCTGCAGTTCAGTTAAAACCACTGCAAGTTGCGAATAAACTATTAGACCAACAAACTAAAATCTTAGAAGCATCTAAATTGTTAGAAGCTTCAGGTAAAGATCCTAAAAGCATCGTTGCTACGTTTAATAAATACGTAGAAGCTAAAATGATTGATTTAGCCTCTGGTGAGTTTATTGAAGGTAATCCGGTTTTATTTGATGAACGTCGTAATGCACGTGACTCAGAAAAATCAGAGAAACTTGAAAATGACCCTGCAGGTATTAATCGTCAATCACATGATGCAGTTGTTTACTTAGTACATGATGATGCTGGTGTCGTTAAGACAATTGTTTTACCTATCGTAGGTTCTGGTTTATGGGACTTAATGTATGGTTACGTTGGCCTTGAAGCTGACTTAAATACAATTCGCAGTGTTGTTTACTCTGATCATAAAGAAACTCCAGGATTGGGCGCAGAAGTTATGAACCCTAAATGGAAAGCGTTATGGCCGGGTAAAAAAGTATACAACGAAGCTGGCGAGCCTGTTGTTAAACTTGTAAAAGGTGGTGCTAAAGCAGACGACATCCATGGTGTTGATGCATTATCAGGTGCTACGCTAACAAGTAACGGCGTAACTCGTACACTTCAGTTCTGGTTTAGTGAACAAGGTTACGGTCCTTTCATCGCTAAGTACCGCGCAGCAAACTCTAATGGAGGGATGAAATAATGTCTTCAGATGCTAAAAAAGTATTAACGAGTCCTATCGTTGACAATAACCCGATTGCATTACAAGTATTAGGTATTTGTTCTGCTCTTGCGGTTACAAGTTCGATGGCTAACGCTATTGTTATGAGTCTTGCGGTTATTTTGGTAACGGCATTCTCAAACTTGTTCATCTCTATGATCCGCAACTTTATACCTTCAAGTGTACGTATTATCGTGCAAATGGCGATTATCGCGTCATTGGTAATCGTTGTTGACCAAGTGTTAAAAGCTTTCTCTTACCAGTTATCTAAAGAATTATCGGTATTTGTTGGTTTGATTATCACTAACTGTATCGTAATGGGGCGTGCCGAAGCTTTTGCTATGAAAGAAAAGCCGGTTGTTAGTTTCCTTGATGGTATTGGTAACGGTTTAGGTTATGGCGCTATCTTGGTTACAGTTGCATTTTTCCGTGAACTATTTGGTTTTGGTACCTTGTTTGGTATTGAGATCCTTCCGTTAATTCAAAACGACGGTTGGTATCAAGCAAACGGTTTATTGGTATTGCCATTTAGCTCTTTCTTCATCATTGGTTTGATCATCTGGGCTATCCGTCAGTGGAAACCAGAGCAAGTAGAGAAGGACTAAATTAGATGGAACATTATTTAAGTTTATTAATTAAAACGATTTTCATTGAGAATATCGCCTTATCGTTTTTCCTAGGTATGTGTACTTTCTTAGCTGTGTCTAAGAAAGTAAGTACAGCCATTGGTCTTGGTGTTGCCGTTATTGCGGTACTTGGTCTAGCAGTTCCTGCTAACCAAATCATCTACCAAAGCATTTTAGCGCCAGGTGCGTTAGATAGCGTAATGGGAATTACAGATCCAGCCAAGTCAATTGACCTAAGCTTCTTATCATTCATTACATTTATCGGTGTTATTGCGGCATTGGTACAAATTCTTGAAATGATTTTAGATAAGTACTTTCCTCCTTTATACAATGCGTTAGGTATCTTCCTTCCATTAATAACAGTTAACTGTGCAATATTTGGTGCTGTTTCTTTTATGGTTGCGAAAAACTTAACTCTTGGTGAAAGTGTGGTTTACGGTATCGGTTCTGGTATCGGCTGGGCGCTTGCTATCGTATTGCTAGCAGGTATTCGTGAGAAGATGAAATATTCAGACGTGCCAGCTGGCTTAAAAGGTTTGGGTATTACGTTTATTACTGCAGGATTGATGGCGTTTGGCTTTCTTTCTTTCGGTGGTATCTCTCTGTAAGGTTAATGTCGGTTTTAAGAGTCATTTATTGAGTCTTAAAACCCTTAGATAGAATTAAAGGAAAAGTCGATGGAAATCATTCTCGGCGTATCGATGTTTACCGCAATAGTATTAGTTTTGGTATTAGTGATCTTATTCGCTAAGTCGAAGTTAGTATCTTCAGGTGATGTCACAATTTCAATCAACGGTGAAGCTGATAAGACAGTTGTTGCTTCAGCCGGTGGTAAATTATTAAACGTGTTGGCTGATAAAGGTATTTTCATTCCTTCAGCTTGTGGCGGCGGTGGTACTTGTGGCCAATGTCGTGTACATGTTCATTCTGGTGGTGGTGATATTTTACCTACCGAAGAAGGACACATCACGAAGAAAGAAGCGAAAGAAGGTTGTCGTTTATCTTGTCAGGTTGCTGTTAAGCAAGACATGGATATCGAATTAGAGCCTGAAATTTTTGGTGTTAAACAGTGGGAATGTGAAGTTATCTCTAACGATAACAAAGCAACCTTCATCAAAGAGCTTAAGCTTCAAATACCAAATGGCGAGTCTGTTCCATTCCGTGCCGGTGGTTATATTCAAATCGAAGCGCCTGCTTATGAACTTAAGTATTCAGATTTTGATATTGATGAGCAATACCGTGGCGACTGGAATCACTTTGGTTTCTTTGATGTTGAAGCGAAAGTTGACGAACCAACTATTCGTGCATACTCAATGGCTAACTATCCAGAAGAAGAAGGCATTATTATGCTGAACGTGCGTATCGCTACGCCGCCTCCTGGAAGATTGCATTTACCTGCGGGTAAAATGTCATCGTATATCTTTAACCTTAAAGCGGGTGACAAGGTAACGATTTCTGGTCCATTTGGTGAGTTCTTTGCTAAAGATACTGATGCTGAAATGGTATTTGTTGGTGGTGGTGCTGGTATGGCTCCAATGCGTTCTCATATCTTTGACCAATTAAAACGTTTGAAAACAAATCGTAAAATGAGCTTCTGGTACGGCGCTCGTTCATTACGTGAAATGTTTTATGAAGATGATTACAACATGTTGGCTGCTGAAAATGACAACTTTGAATGGCATGTAGCACTTTCTGATCCTCAACCTGAGGACAACTGGGAAGGTTACACTGGCTTTATTCATAACGTGTTATTTGAGAACTACTTGCGTGATCATGAAGCACCAGAAGATTGTGAGTTCTACATGTGTGGTCCTCCAATGATGAATGCTGCCGTCGTTAACATGCTTAAAGATTTAGGTGTTGAAGACGAGAATATCTTACTAGATGACTTTGGTGGATAATCAAAGTTATGCCTAAGAAGATATTAGGACAAATCTGGCTAGCCCTTATGGGGCTGGCCTTTTTGGTTTCTTGCACTCAAGAAACTAAAGTCGAACCTATTTTGCTGCAAGGCAAAACAATGGGCACAACCTATAATATTAAAATAGTCACTACTGACTCTTTTGACCCTGCCCAATTACAATCTCAAATAGACGCTCTGTTAGTACAAGTTAACCAAGAAATGTCGACTTATATACCAGATTCTGAACTTTCTCTTTTTAATTCGTCTAAGTCATTAGAAGCTATTGAAATTTCTGATGGACTTAAGCGTGTTGTTAAAGAAGCAATTAGATTAGGTAAATTAAGCAACGGGAAATTAGATGTCACCGTTGGGCCTTTGGTTAATCTATGGGGTTTTGGACCAGAACACCGTCCAGATGTTATTCCAACCGATGAAGTTCTTAATGCGACTAAAAAGCGTATTGGATTAGATAAACTGTCACTTAACGGTAACCTGTTATCTAAATCAATTCCTGATTTGTATGTTGATTTGTCGACTATCGCAAAAGGTTATGGTGTTGATGTCGTTGCTGACTTTATTGAAAGCCAAGGCTTTGTTAATTACTTAGTTGAGATTGGCGGCGAGATGAGGTTAAAAGGTACTAAGGCCGGTGGAGAAGCTTGGCACGTTGCAATTGAAAAACCAGTAGATAATGAAAGAAAAATTCAGCAAATCATTGTGCCAAACGACAATGCGGTTGCCACCTCGGGTGATTATCGAATTTACTTTGAAGACAATGGTGTGCGTTACTCTCATATTATCGACCCTCATACAGGTAAGCCGATTAATCATAAACTGGTGTCTGTTACCGTGATCCATCCTTCATCTATGACTGCGGATGGTTTATCAACAGCGATGATGGTGATGGGACCAGAGCAAGCTTATGAATTTGCTAAGCAGCATAATTTAGCGGTTTATTTAATTTCAAAAACCGATGATGGCTTTAAAGAGCAAGCAACGGTACAATTTGAACAATTTTTAAAGAAAAAATAGTAAACCAAAAGTAGAGGTTATTGATGCAAGTATTTTTATTAACATTAGTCATGTTGTTAGCGGTTTTCGCTGCAATGTCTATTGGTTATTTAGTAAAGAAAAAGTCAATTGCTGGAAGTTGCGGTGGATTAGGAGTGTTAGGGATAGACAAAGCTTGTAATTGTGACTCTCCATGTGACAAACGATTGGAAAGAGAAAGGCAAACTCGTATAGATAAAGAGGAAGCTTGGAAGCAAAATCAGATTATTTAATTTTGCTTGGTTCCCACATCTATCTTTGTAAATAATTCAAAGCACCTGCGTTATGTTTGGTGCTTTTTTTATTCGGTTTTGTTACTTCTAACCTTAGTAGATTTCCTATATAGTTCGCACCATAAATTTCCCTAGTGCAATTGCTCTACTATTAGACCCTGAGAGGTTTTATGTTGGAATACTCCCTTATCTTTATTGCTTTCTTAGCATTGTTATCCATCGTATTTGAAGAAATTACTCATATTAATAAAGCAAAAACCACTTTGTTTCTGGGATGTTTATCTTGGATTATCCTATTTATTGCTGCCGAGCCCGCTCAACACGAATTAATCAATCATAGCCTTGAAGAAAATTTATTAGAAATTGCCGTATTGTGGCTATTTTTAATGTCCACTATGACTTTTGTTGCTTACCTTAATAGCAAAGGCGTTATTCAAATGGCCGTGCAAAGACTTTTTCCGGCAAAGGCTTCAGTGACTATTATTATGTTTTTGGTGGCTATATTTTCACTGCTACTGTCAGCAATTTGTGACAATATTACCGCTACATTAGTCTCTCTTACGTTATTACAGTCGTTTAATGTCGATACGAGAACCAAACTTAGGATGGCTATTTTAGTTGTCTTTGCGGTTAACTCAGGTGGTGTTGCTTTAATTACCGGTGATGTAACTACCTTGATGATATACCTTGAAGGGCATTTACAAATATCTCAGCTATTCATGCTGCTTTTACCTTCGTTGGTTAGTGTGTTGTTTTTAGCAGGTATTTTTTCGATAGGTTTAAAAGGCCAAGTGATAACAACACCAGCGAAAAAAGGCTATGAAACCGTTGATGTGCTGATTGCTATTATCTTCTTTAGTACCATTTTAAGTACGATGCTGTTTAACGTATTTTTTGCTATTCCTCCGGTACTTACCTTTTTGACTGGTTTATCCGTTATGTTCCTAGTTGGTCAAATGTACAAAAATGATAAGCAAGAACGTGAAGTACTGGAATACATACGCCAAATAGAGTTTGATACCCTGCTGTTTTTCTTAGGAATATTGCTATTAGTTGGCATGTTAAAAGAAATAGGGATTTTACAAATGGTTACTCAGCTTTATGCTCAGTTTGACCCTATGTATTCTAACTATGTGGCTGGGATAGGTTCATCTTTGTTAGACAATGTGCCACTAACCGCTGCATTATTAAAAGCAGAACCTATTCTTAATTCAGCTCAATGGTTAGGGTTAACTTATGCTGTTGGAGTGGGTGGTTCGTTATTAGTTATCGGCTCAGCGTCAGGTATTATCGCGATGAGCAAGTTAAAAGAAATTACTTTCTTTTCCTATTGTCGTTATATTCCCGCATTGTTAGTTGCATATACAATAGGCTACGCTCTCACTATTTATCTTGGCCGCTATTTTTATTAAATTTAAACTTATAGAGCAGTTTCATTACCTCAGTGACAGGGCTAATTAAACTGCTTAACTCTTTATACCTGCTAAATTTAGTAATAGTTATTGTTATACAACAAGCAATTGTTTAACGTAAGATTGAATTTGAACTCAAAATTAAGATCTTAGCATGGCGTTAAACATCATTAAAATTATTCAAAAAAGCTTCTTACTTAGCTTAGCAATTAGCTTAACTAGTATCTCAACCTCTGCATTATCCCAAACAACCTTAGTCCATAACGTGAAAGGTTATACCTATTTAAATAATGGTCAGTTAGCCGAATTTTCAGCCATCGTTTTTGAAGATGGCAAAGTAATAACAACGGGGGCTAATTTACAAAAGAATTATCCAGACGCTCTCGTCATTGATGGCAAAGGTAAAACTCTTTTGCCTGGGCTTATAGATGGTCATGGACATTATTTAGGTTTAGGGTTTAATTTATTGCAAGTGGATGTACGCGATATCGCATCAAAACAAAAAACTGCATTTAAAGTGGCTCAATACGCTAAAGCAAACCCAGAATTAAATTGGATTAAAGGACGAGGCTGGAACCAAGTTTTATGGCCAAGTAAAGAATTCCCAACAGCCAAAGATTTAGATGAATATGTGGCCGATAAACCAGTTGTTTTAGGTCGTGTAGATGGTCACGCCGTTTGGTTAAATTCCAAAGCCATGTCATTAGCTGGGATAACTCGTAATACAATTTCACCAGATGGTGGCGAAATTGTTAAAGATAAAACAGGCGAGCCAACGGGGATTTTAATTGATAACGCTGAAAACCTATTGTGGGAAAATGTACCAAAACAGACAGATGCAGAGCGTTTAGCTGCATTTAATAAAGTAAATCAACATTTGTTAGGCTTAGGCATAACCAGCGTTCATGATGCGGGTATCGATCATAACACTTATCATTTCTTACAAGATCAAATCAAAGCTGAGAACTTTAAAGTTCGTGTGTATGCCATGTTAGCCGCAACTGACGATAAGCTTGAAGAAATGTTGAAGCATGGTTATATAAGCGATGATAACGAATTGCTCTCTATCCGCAGTGTAAAGATATACGGCGATGGGGCGTTAGGCAGTAGAGGCGCAGCTATGTTGTCGGCTTATCATGACGATCCTAAAAATACAGGACTGTTACTGACTAAACCTGACCGCTTACGTGAACTATATAAAATTATATTTAACTACGACTTTCAAATTAATATTCACGCTATTGGCGACAGAGCGAATAAAATTGCCCTAGACGAATTTGAATTTGCATTTAAAAACAAAGCTTCATCGAAAAACCTACGTAACCGTATCGAACATGCTCAAGTGATCCAATTAGAAGATATTCCAAGATTCAAAGCGTTAGATATTTTGCCATCTATGCAGCCAACACACGCAACATCAGATAAAAATATGGCACAAGACCGTATAGGTGCACAACGATTAAAAGGCGCTTACGCTTGGCAGACATTCTTAAAACAAGGCAGTAAAGTTATTGCCGGTTCTGACTTTCCTGTTGAGTTAGCCAATCCATTCTTTGGTTTACATGCGGCGGTAACAAGACAAGACAGGAAAAACCTGCCAGAGCAAGGTTGGATTAAAGAAGAGTCGTTAACAATAGAGCAAGCTTTTAAAGCGTTTACATTAGACGCCGCTTACGGTGCACATCAAGATAAAACGCTAGGTGGGTTAGAGCAAGGTAAGTGGGCTGACTTCATTTTAATTGACCAGGATATCTTTACTATTGAAGCAAAAGATATTTGGAAAACTAAAGTATTAGAAACTTGGGTAGCGGGTAAAAAACAACATTCACTTTAATTACAATATTAGTTATCATAGTGGCGGATAGCGCCCTATGACAATAACTAACTGATAAAGCGGATTAGTGAATAAATGTGTGCTGAGCAAGAGACTGGCGTATTGCCTCACCAAGTTTAGGAACTAAGTAGCTAAAACGTTTATGAATAATGTGAAAGCCTTCTATCTGACGTAAGCGGTAAGTATTTAACTCAGGTGATGGTGTACCTTGTGTATTTAAGTCGAATACCATGATCATTACGTCTAACTTTTTTTGCTGAAACATTTTCTCCATGCGTTGGTAATCAACCACTTCGTAAGTATTAATAACTTTCCCACCTAATAATTCTTGGTGGTACTCATCCTGTGCCACTAAGCCTAATATTTTACTGCTATCGTCAAGAAGGTTCTTGTCACAGGTTAACTCTGGTTGGCAAATCAACCTTATTTCAGCAGCTCCTAACATTGGCGGAACAATAATAAAGTCTGGGTATTTAATAAGAAGGTTTTTAGCACGGATCACTAGGCCATCTATCTGACCATCATTTAACATTTTTATAGAACGTCGATCACTTACGGGAATAAAATCTGGGTTTATCCCAATTTTTGCATAAGCTTGTTTGACAACCGTTAGGTAGTTTTGAACCACAGCTGGGTGAGAGGCAAAGCCGATTGCCGTTATAGGGCTCTCTTGTTTAGCCGTAACGTAATTACAAAATAAGCAGAAAATAGGTAACCACAATTTAACTTTCATTACACACCTCAATGGCTATAGAGACTGTAAGTGTAAACCATAGTTATTGATTGAGGAAATAATGATCCAATTTAGAATAAATAATTTGCCAAAGTGACTGTTTATTTATACAGTTGCGGTATGAGAAAGATAATACACATAGATATGGACTGTTATTACGCAGCCGTCGAGATGCGTGAAAACCCTGAACTAAAAAACGTACCCATCGCGGTAGGTGGCGACACTGAACGCGGCGTTTTATGTACCAGTAATTATCTAGCCCGACAGTACGGCGTTCGTTCAGCCATGTCATCCAGAAAAGCCAAGTTATTGTGCCCTGAACTTCAAATTATCCCCATGCAAATGTCGTTGTATAAATCAATTTCAAATCAAATCCGCGACATATTTAGACAATACACAGATTTAATTGAGCCTTTATCTCTGGATGAAGCATATTTAGATGTGTCGGATTGCAGTCTATTTGGCGGTAGTGCAACCTTAATTGCGCAAGATATTTTAAATGAAATTTTTAAACAGACTGGACTAACCGCTTCTGCAGGTGTGTCGGTAAATAAGTTTATTGCCAAAGTAGCATCTGATTTTAATAAGCCTAATGGGATGTGTGTTGTTCCTCCGCATAAAGTAATTGAGTTTGTACAAAAACTTCCAGTTAAAGCCATTCCCGGTGTAGGTAAAGTCATGCAACAAAAGCTCAAAGACTTTGGTATTGAAAATTGCATTGATTTAGAACCTTTTACTATTACAGAGTTAGGGCAAAAGTTTGGCAAGATGGGGGTGAGTTTATTTAATCGTGTACGAGGAATTGATGAGCGTCAGGTGTGTAATCATCGAGAAGCCAAGACGACTTCAGTAGAAACTACATTTGAACAGGATATTAAAATTGAGCAAGTTAATGCTGAATTGTTAGATAAATTATCTATCCGACTTCATGCTAGATTGGAAAAAGAAAATAAACCGATAACTAAATTACAGGTTAAATTAAAGTTCGATGACTTTATTAGTAAGACCAAAGAAACTCAGCATGGCCATTTTAACTTAGATTTGTGTCATGAGATGTTAGTTGAATTAGCAAAGCAACGTCCTGTCCATAAAATCAGATTGATTGGTATAGGGGTTGGCTATGGCAAAGAAGCGATACAACAAATGCAATTATTCGAGCAAGCGAGTAGTGCTTAGGACTTGTAAAAACAGATTGAAATCCCAATACTACAAAGCTTACGTATAATCTGTAATTAAAGACATAAACCGTCTTTTTGCATTTAGAATTGGTACTTCTATTAAAAGTGCCGAGTACAAATATTAAGAGAGAATACATGTCTTACCCAACTCCAATGATAATTTCTAATTTAACCACAGCACTTGCTGATAAATCCTGGGATGCACTAGTTGTCATAGGCGAAAGCTTTATTAATGTCTTACCAGAGCCATTAAATGAAATTATTATTAAACAAGCGGAGTTTGACTCACGCATAAATAAAGAGTTAACCAGTTTTATATCGGAAGATGTAAACCAAACACGAGTCATTCTTGCTCCTATTGGCCAAACCAATCGTTATTTTGATGATGTGCGTAGTTATTATGATGCCGCTAAAAAAGCCGCTTCATTAGTCTTAACAATGGGAGCTAAGAAACCATTACTTGTCATATTAGGTAATGATAAACCTGCGTATAAAAATGCCGAGATGGTGTCGTACTTAGGTTTTTCTCAAGCATTGTGGCAGCCTTTGGAAGCCCGAGAAGCATTTGGTGATTTAATCGAACCTATCTCTATCCTTGGTGTTGTTAGCAGTAACTTAAATGGTTCTAATGCAGCGGCATTGGAAAGTGGACGATATGTTGCTCGTGACTTATGCGGTACTGAACCGGAAAGAATGGCACCGCCACAATTTGCTGAATATTGTGTAGAAGCATTTGATAGAACCGATGTAAAAGTAACAGTTACCGATGATATGGCGGAACTAGAAACTGAATATCCTTTGTTATGGGCGGTTGCTAGAGCATCAATTGAAGTAAAACGTCATCAGCCTCGAGTGATACGTTTGGAATACACTCCACCTGGTGAAATCAATAAAACATTAATGCTCGTTGGTAAAGGTATTGTTTATGACACTGGCGGCGCAGATTTAAAAACTGGCGGGCACATGGCTGGTATGAGCCGAGATAAAGGTGGTGCTGCAGCGGTTGCTGGATTTATGAAAACTGTGGCTGAACTTGCTCCTCTTGGTATAAAAGTGGTTGCCGAAATTGCAGCGGTAAGAAACAGTATTGGTGCAGAGGCATTTGTATCAGACGAGATCATCACAGGTCATTCAGGCATACGCGTAAGAATTGGTAATACAGATGCCGAGGGTAGGTTAGTGATGGCTGACTTATTATCAAAACTACGTGAAGAAGCACTTGATGAAGTTAACCCTGTGTTATTTACCGTAGCAACATTAACGGGCCATGCAGCTCGTTCGGTTGGACCTTATACCGCGTTAGTAGAAAATGGCGTATCTAAAGCTAATGGTTATGGCGAATTGCTTGTTGAACAAGGTGACTTATTAGCTGACCCTTGTGAAACATCGCGTTCACGTCGTGAAGATTATGAATTTGTGCAGCCGCGTACTAAAGCGGATGACTTATTATCATCGAATAATGGACCGTCAGCGGTTACTGCCAGAGGACATCAATTCCCAATGGCATTCTTATCTATTGTCTCTGGATTAGATAAACACGATGTGAATGATGCTGACCCATTACCGTATATCCATATCGACATTGCCGGCAGTGGTGTTGAAGGTGGCGATTGGCAGCACGGTAAACCATCGGCGGCACCAATAAGTGCCTTGTTTGGTGCGTTTATAGATTCGGCAGATTAAATAAAACTGTGCTCTTTAGTTAACGGTTTTAACTATTTTGCTCTGTTCTAACCAATAAGGTCATACATTTAGTATGGCCTTTTTTGTAGCTAGTTAATTAAACTACCAACAAAGGTAACTAGCACTTGAGTTACGCTCCCTATTTTTCTATCTGAGTCATTAATAATTGGTAGTTAGTTCTAAAACATCTATAGTAGTAAAACTATTACTTTCAATAAGATGCGACCTGTTATGAAAACCACTTATTTATATATTTTGTTATTTGTTTTTTTTAGTGCCAGTAGCGTTGCCGATGACAGGTTTAAAGACGTTCAAATTGAAGTAAAACACGTGAATGAAAATGTGTATGTGCTCTATGGTGCTGGTGGCAATATCGGTGTATTAGTGGGTGATGACGGTACATTAATGATTGATGATCAGTTTGAGCCTTTAGCGCCAAAAATTGAAAAAGCGTTATTAACGGTTACTGATAATAAAAAGCAAAAAATCAACTATATTGTGAATACTCACTATCACGGAGATCACTCAGGCTCTAATAACTACTTTGCTAAGTCAGCAAGTATCTTAGCCCACGAAAACGTTAGAAAACGTATGTCCGTTAATAGTAAAGACATAGGCCTGCCAGTTATTACGTATGCACAAGGTGTTAAACTTCATCTAAATCAAGAACGCATTCATGTTAAACATTTAGCCGCAGGGCATACCGACGGCGATTCAGTCGTGTTTTTTGAAAAAGCGAATGTGTGGCACTTAGGCGACTTGTTTTTTGAATCACGCTTTCCTTATATAGATGTTAAAAGCGGTGGCAGTGTAGAAGGTTATATTCAAAACTTAGACTCGTTAGTGACACAAATTAACGATGACGCGCAAATTATTCCAGGTCATGGCAAATTAACCGACAAAAATGGCTTCAAAAGTTTCGTTGAAATGATAAAAGCGACTAAAGCAATTGTGCAAACTAAAAAACAAGCAGGTATGTCAAAACAACAATTAGTTGATGCGGGTTTAGGCGAACAATGGAAAGCTTGGGATTGGAGTTTTATCACTGAGAAGCGTTGGATAGAAACCCTCTATGACAATATTTAAAGCTAATCGTATTAGTGGCCGATAAAATCTGACTCTACCCAGTAATTAAAATAATTATCTATACGTTTAACAATGAGTGAATAAATAGGTAAATAAATAGGAATTTGCATTTAACAATGCGTTTACAGCAAAAAATACTTTTACTAATACTACCTTTAATCTTAATACCTATAATTGTGCTGGGTGTTTTTGCTTATAAGTATTCTTTAAATGCACAAGATAAACTGGAAGAAGTTAAGCTAAAATCGGATATTAAATATAGAGTTAATCAGGTTAATTTATATATCAATGATATTAAATCGGCTGTTGAATTTCTTGCTAGTAATAAACAATTTTCAGATGCCTTATCGAGCAAAACAAGCACTGATGTGATGAATGATGTAAACGCTGAGTTTATCAAGTTTTCACAAGTATATTCAGGCGTAAGCCAACTCACGTTAATTCGTCATGATGGTAAGCTTGTTACTCAAAGTTTAGTAAATGAAGCGGTAAGTCCTTTAATCAACAAGTTACCCCTGTTAAATAAAATGCAGTGGCACCTTATAACCTCATCTGGCAGTGCTAATCCTCTTATTGGTATTCAGCAACCTATTATAAAATTAGACACCCGTAACAACTCAACTACTTTAGGTTTTGTGAATATTGTTTTTAAACCTGCATGGGAAGATAAATTAAAACTGGTTAAAGAAAACGGTGACAAATTTATGATCAGTGATTTGGTCGGAAATTTATTATTTAGTTATCCAGAAGGTGAGATGGGAACCACAATCCCTCGTGATATTTTTAGAAAACTGCGCAACGTCACGCAGTTTAATCAATCTGCTACATTTAAGCTTGGCTCAAACCATATCTTTTTTTCTGGTAAGAAAATGTCAGGCCAATATCTGTTCTTATACGGTCAAGACAAAAAGTATGTGATAGAAAGTAAAACTGAGATTACTCTCATTGCTTCTGTAATTTTTTTACTTACGATAATCACTAGCACCATTTTGGTGTATTACAGCACGCAACATCTAGTGATATCACAGATAAAAAAATTAGCAGATGCTAAGAAAAAAGTAGCACAAGGCAAGTTCGACATAAAACTGACCACGGACAGTGAAGATGAATTTAGTGAATTATTTTCAGCATTTAACGTCATGGTTCGTCAACTTGTGGTTTACCGAGAAAAAGAACGAGATGGTCGTTTACGATTAGAATATAAAGTAAAAGAAAGAACAGAAGAATTACAAGCCACCAATAAAGCCCTTGAAAAGTCCAATATCGCCCTGGAAAAAGCCAAAGTAACATCTGAACAAGCAAGTGAATTAAAGAGCGCATTTGTGGCGAATATGAGCCATGAAATAAGAACGCCACTAACGGCTATTTTAGGTTTTACCGAGCAAGTTATTGCTGACTCACCAAGAGGCTCACATCAATTAGATTTATTAGGACGTGTTTTAATTAGTGGCAAACATTTGTTAGCACTTATTAACAACGTACTGGACGTGTCAAAAATTGAAGCTGATAAATTAGAGGTTGAAGTTACTCAAGTTGATTTATTTGAACTGTTTAATGACGTAGTAAGCTTATTGTCGACTCAAGCGTCGGATAAACATTTAGATTTCAAATTCAATTATATTTATCCAATCCCTCGTTATATAAGAACCGACAGTACCCGTTTAAAACAAATTCTGTTGAATCTAGCCAGTAATGCAATCAAATTTACCAAAGCCGGTGCCATTGGCATAGATGTTAAGTACTTGGCCGCTGAATCAAAATTAGAAGTTACCGTGACAGATACTGGCGTAGGCATGAATGAAGAAATCACTCAGTCATTATTCCAACCATTTATGCAAGCTGATGTGAGTATTTCTCGGCGTTTTGGTGGAACCGGGTTGGGCTTAGTTATTTCTAAAAACTTAGCCAAGCTGTTAGGTGGCGACATTAGTGTTACCAGTGAAGTTGGCAAGGGCAGTGAATTTGTCTTAAAGATTAATCTAGCAGCAGATGATAATGAACTAGACCTAGTGTTAATTAATTCACTAATGGACTTAGCTCAAGACCAAGGACAAGTCTTTGGTTTTATTGCTGATAAAGAGAAAGAAAGCATTATAGGCAAGAACGTCACTGGCCGTGTACTTGTTGCAGAAGATGTTGAAGATAATCAATATTTGTTTAAATTATTATTAGACTCGTTATCGGTCGAGTACGAAATTGTAAGCAACGGGGAAGAAGCGGTAGAAAAGGCCTTATCTGATGAATTCGACTTAATCCTTATGGATATGCAAATGCCAATAATGGGCGGGGTGGAAGCAACTAGTTTATTACGCCAGGCTGGTATAGATGTGCCCATTTATGCACTAACCGCAAATGTTATGAAAGAAGACCTACAGCGACACCTAGAAGCGGGTTGTACTGGAACCATAGCTAAACCTATAGTTAGAAAAGAGTTTATCGCTATTATTCATTCAGCCTTGAGCGGTGTTAAAGAAGTAGATTACACTAATATACTGGAAGAAAAGTTAGAACTGCTTAAACAAGATTATGTGTCACAACTTCCAGAGCAAAGTCAGCTAATCTCGACTCACTTAACGATGAAAGATTTACTTGGTCTTAGAGCCGAACTGCATAAGATAAAAGGTACCGCCGGTAGTTATGGTTTTATGGTGCTTACTAACTTGGCAGAAGAAGTTGAAAATTTTTGTGTAGATAAGAAAGATACTGACTTATTTTGGTCAGATGTTAACGCGCATATTTTCACGCTATTACAAACCATGAGAAATATTATTGATGCCGAATCAAAACAATAAATTGTCAGCAGATTTAACCACACAAGATGTTTGGTTAGACAAAGTGACAAGGTGCGAGACCACACACTATGATGACAGAGAAGGTGAGGCTGGTAATAATATCGACCTATTAGTCATTCACAATATCAGCTTGCCTCCGGCAGAAACTGAAGATGATTTTACGAATAATAATGTTGAGCAGTTTTTTACTGGGCAATTGGACTCTAAGCAACATCCGTATTTTGCATCAATTGCACAGTTAAGAGTGTCGGCTCATTTATATATTAAAAGAACAGGCCAAGTCATTCAGTTTGTTCCATTAAATAAGCGCGCTTGGCATGCTGGCGTTAGTGAGTTTAATGGTAAGCAACGTTGCAATGACTTTTCTATTGGTATTGAGTTACAAGGTACTGATGTATTACCTTATACCGACTTACAATATGAAGCATTGCATAGTGTTTCTCAGCAAATTCAACTACTCTATCCAGGCATTGTGATAGATAATATTGTAGGGCATTGTGACATAGCACCTGGGCGTAAAACTGACCCCGGATCTAGTTTTGACTGGGCTCGATATAAACAGCCCTTAATTTAGCTAAATAATATATATTGTTTTAACAGAGTTAACTTTTTGGAAATATTATGACACTTATTGTTTTGTTGTTAGTTCTAATCACCGAACGAGTCGGTTTACGTGCAGCTCATTGGCAAGTTCAGACCTACCTTAACTATTACATATCTATTGCTTTGACTCGATATTCGAAGATCAAAGCCAGTAAAATCTCGTTATTCTTATTTATTTCCGCGCCCGCAGTGATCCTTTATCTAGCCTTGTACTTATTAAACAGTGGTTTAATTACTTTTATTGTTAGTTTATTAGGCTTGGCAATTTGTTTGGGTAATCCTCAATCGAGAGCGTTATACCGTCAATACCTTAATGCCGCAGGACGCGGTGATCGTGAAGCTCAGTTAGTATTGCACAGCCAATTAGCACAAGAGCCAACTATTATTGAAGAACCAGAGGCTAAGCCTGAACAAGCATCAGACTTAGGCGACGAAGCTCAATCAGGTGACGCAATAGCAAATGAAGCAAGACAAGAAACATTAGGCGAAACATTAATTTGGATTAACTTCAGATATTACGCCGTTCCTATTTTCTATTTTGTTGTATTGGGAATAGCTGGTGTCGTCTTCTATTCAACCTTACTGTATTTAGTTGAGTTTAAAGGTATTAAACAGGGGGAAGAATTAGAAAACTGTGATGCTCATAATAAAAAAGAATTAGAACTTTGGTTGGAATGGTCTTATTGGCTACCTTCTCGCTTAGTGAGTTTAGGCTTTATGGTGGTAGGTAACTTTACTAATGGTTTAGAAACTTGGTTGAAGTACGCGGTTAACTTTTCTAAGTCATCAAAAGAAATGTTGTGTCAGGTCGCTATGGAGTCGGATACAAATACCGATTTTGCAGACGGAAACAATGCAGAACATATGGTTCGTTTAACTAAACGAAATATGGGATTGTTTTTAGTCGTTGTTGCCTTATTAACTTTGTATGGTCAGGTGATTTAGCTATTGAAGCTGGATAATATTTTTACCGAAATATTATAAATACAATATGTAAACAAAGTTAAAGAGTTGTTTTATTAGTGGTCTAGCCAGTCACCTTGATATTTACAAATCACGTTTTGCTTGCTACTCTCGCTCTCGATTAATGGTAAGACCAATTTACCATTGTGTAAGGAATCGTTAAATTACTGTGAAAGTCACTACTCAAAAAGTATCAGATCAAGTTGCCGAGCGACTTGAAAAGTTGATCTTAGACGGCTCTTTACCTGCTGGTGGAAAGCTCGCGTCAGAGCGTGACTTGGC
The DNA here is from genome assembly GCF_002954545.1 of Psychrosphaera saromensis. Lineage (GTDB taxonomy): Bacteria > Pseudomonadota > Gammaproteobacteria > Enterobacterales > Alteromonadaceae > Psychrosphaera > Psychrosphaera saromensis. Next base: position 1,265,711 of record NZ_MSCH01000003.1, read on the forward strand.
ATTAGATTATGGTGTATCACGTCCTTCAGTTCGTGATGCGATAAAAAAACTAGAAGCACAAGGGTTAGTAACTCGTAAACAAGGTGATGGAACTTTTGTAACTAAAAAGTTAAATGACCCGTTTGCAGAACCTTTGTTTGAACTATTAGCAAATAGCCCAGACTCTCACTATGACTTATTAGAGTTTAGGTTTGCATTAGAAGGTGTAACTTCTTATTACGCAGCACTAAGAGGAACACCATCTGAATTTGACGATATTCGTCATGCATTTTTGTCGATAGAGCAGTTAGCTGACTCAGAAGATTTGGATCTAGTTGCCGCCGCGGTTGTTAAGTTTTACTTAGCCATTGCCGACGCATCTCATAATGTAATGTTGTTACATTTATTAAGAGGTCTTAAAGACTTGTTAATTCATAATGTAAAAGAAAATTTAGTCGTTTTTCAAAGTCACAATGAGATTCGTCAACAGTTGAACTTGCATAGAACGGAATTAATGGAAACCATAGTTAATGGTGAACCAGAGCAAGCGAGACAAGCCAATAGACGACACTTAGCTTATATCGAAAAGTCGTTGTTGGCGTTAGATCAAGATAACAATAAATTACAAGGGTCAGTACGCCGTTTATTAAGTAGCCCAAAACGCTAGCTTTATTAATTACTGACTATAATGATGTTCACTGAAATAATTTCAGTTGGGCAATACACTCTTTTAATAACAAACAGTAGGAACCTGAAACATGTCAGAGAACCTAAATCTAAATCAAGACATTGATCCACAAGAAACTCAAGAATGGCTTGAATCTTTGGAAGCAGTCCTTGAAAGCGATGGTGTTGAACGTGCTCATAGTATTCTTGAAGCACTTATTGATAAGGCTCGTCGTAATGGCGCGCACTTACCGTATACCGCCACAACGGCATACTTAAACACTATCCCAGCAGGTCAAGAACCTCAAATGCCTGGCGATCGTACTATTGAAGCTAAAATACGTTCAGCTATTCGCTGGAACGCATTAGCTATGGTAGTACGTGGCTCTAAAAAAGATTTGGAACTTGGTGGACATATTTCATCGTTCGCTTCTTCTGCCATGTTATACGATGTAGGTTTTAACCACTTCTTTAAAGCGGATAAAGACAACAAAGGCGGTGACTTTTTATATATTCAAGGTCACGTATCTCCAGGGATTTATTCTCGTGCATTTGTTGAAGGCCGTTTAACTGAAGAACAGTTAGATAACTTCCGTCAAGAATCTGATTCTGACGGTTTATCGTCTTACCCTCATCCTAAATTGATGCCTGATTTTTGGCAGTTCCCAACAGTATCTATGGGCTTAGGTCCAATTGCTGCAATTTACCAAGCTCGTTTCTTAAAATACTTAACAGACCGTGGTATTAAAGACTGTTCAGATCAACGCGTATATTGCTTTATGGGCGATGGCGAGTGTGATGAGCCAGAATCATTAGGTGCAATTGGTTTAGCAGCACGTGAAGGTTTAGATAACTTAACCTTCATTATCAACTGTAACTTACAACGTCTTGACGGTCCAGTTCGTGGTAATGGCAGCATTATTCAAGAGCTTGAAGGCACATTCCGTGGCGCAGGCTGGGAAGTAATTAAAGTTATTTGGGGCTCTTACTGGGATCCATTAATTTCACGTGACAAAGATGGCAAGTTATTAGAGATCATGGAAAGCACTGTAGACGGTGAATACCAGAACTATAAAGCCAAAGGTGGCAAGTTCACTCGTGATAACTTCTTTGGTAAAACACCTGAAACTGCAGCTATGGTTGCTAACATGTCAGACGATGACATTTGGCGTTTAAACCGTGGTGGTCATGATCCAGTTAAAGTTTATGCTGCATACGAACGTGCTAAAAATACTAAAGGCCGCCCACAAGTTATCTTAGCTAAGACTGTTAAAGGTTACGGCATGGGTGACGCTGGTGAAGGTAAGAACATTGCTCACGGTGTTAAAAAGATGGACTTGGATGCACTAAAAGCATACCGCGACCGTCATAATCTACAAATTTCTGATGAAGATTTACCAAGCGTACCGTATGTAACTTTCCCTGAGGGAAGTGAAGAATACAACTACATGCATGGTCGTCGTGAAGCATTAGGTGGTTATTTACCAGCTCGTCGTCGTAACTCAGACGTAGAAATGGAAATGCCAGACCTGAAAGCATTTGAAGCAATCACTAAAGGTTCTAATGGTCGTGAAATATCTACCACTATGGCGTTTGGTCGTATTTTATCTGCGGTTATCAAAGATAAGAAAATTGGTAAACGTATTGTTCCTATCATCCCTGATGAAGCGCGTACATTTGGTCTTGAAGGTTTATTCCGTCAAGTGGGGATTTATGCTCACGGTGGCCAAAAATATACACCTCAAGATGCTGACCAAGTAGCTTATTATCGTGAAGATACTAAAGGTCAAGTTTTACAAGAAGGTATTAACGAACTAGGTGCGATGTCTGATTGGCTTGCTGCGGCAACGTCATACTCAAACAACAACGAACCTATGATCCCATTCTACATCTACTACTCAATGTTTGGTTTCCAACGTGTAGGTGACATGGTTTGGGCTGCTGGTGACTCACAAGCTCGTGGTTTCCTAGTCGGTGGTACTGCAGGTCGTACAACGCTTAATGGTGAAGGTTTACAACACCAAGATGGTCATTCACATTCTCATTTTGGTACGGTACCAAACTGTGTAACGTATGACCCAACGTATGGTTATGAACTTGCGGTAATCGTACAAGACGGCATGCGTCGTATGTACGGTGACAATGAAAACGTATTCTATTACCTAACCGTAATGAACGAAAACTACGTTCAACCTGCAATACCAGAAGGCGTTGAAGAGGGCATCATCAGAGGTATTTATAAACTTGATGAAGTAAAAGCCAAAAAAGGTAAAGCGAACGTACGTCTTCTAGGTTCAGGTACTATTTTATTACAAGTACGTAAAGCGGCTGAAATATTAGCTGAAAAATATGGTGTATCTGCTGAAGTATTCAGTACTCCATCGTTTAACGAACTTGCTCGTGAAGGCCAAGATGTTGATCGTTTCAACATGTTAAACCCTGAAGCGCCAGTACAAAAAGCCTATGTAACTGAGTTGTTAGAACAAGGTTCAGGCCCTGTTATCGCAGCAACGGATTACATTAAGAGCTATGCCGATCAAATTCGTGCGTATGTTCCAGCGCCTTACCGTGTACTTGGTACAGATGGTTTTGGTCGTTCAGACAGCCGTGAAAATTTACGTCGTCACTTTGAAGTTGACCATAACTACGTAGTTATTGCTGCTCTTAGCGAGTTAGCACGTAGCGGTGATATAAAAGCATCTGTCGTTACTCAAGCAATTGCCGATTTAGGTATTGATGCTGAGAAACTTAACCCACTTTACGCATAATCAGCGGTTTAGGAGAATAACAAGATGGCTGAATTAAAAGACATCCTAGTCCCAGACGTTGGCGGCGACGAAGTAGAAGTAATTGAAGTTTGTGTTGCCGTAGGCGATACAATTTCGGAAGAAGATTCTATTGTCACAGTTGAAAGTGATAAAGCATCTATGGATATTCCAGCACCTTTCTCTGGCACAGTTAAAGAAATTAAAGTTGCCTTGGGCGACAAGATTTCTGAAGGCAGTTTATTAATTGTGATTGAGGCCGCAGGTTTAGCTACTGAAGCTGCTCCTGTTGTTGAAAGCGCTCCAGTAGCAGCTCCTGCACCAGTTGCAGAAGCTAAAGTTGAGGCGGCTCCAGCTGCAGCAACTACGGGTGCCGTATCAACTATCGAAGTGACAGTGCCAGATATTGGTACTGACGACGAAGTTGATATTATCGACATTTTAGTTGCTGTTGGTGATTCTGTTTCTAAAGAAGATGGTTTAATCACCTTAGAAACTGATAAAGCAACGATGGATGTTCCATGTCCAGAAGACGGTGTTGTTAAAGAAATTAAAGTAGCTGTTGGTGGCAAAGTTGGACAAGGTTCACTTGTTTTATTACTTGAAACTGGCGCAGCGCAAGCTGATGCTCCAGTTGCAAGTGCAGCGCCTGCACCAGCGGTTGAAGCTGCTCCTGCAGCGGCTCCAGCTCCAGTAGCGGCAGCTGCAACATCAGAAGTTAAAGATGTTGAAGTTCCAGATATTGGCACTGACGATGAAGTTGATGTTATTGATATTCTCGTTGCGGTTGGCGACACGGTTGAAGCTGAACAAGGTTTGATCACATTAGAAACTGACAAAGCAACCATGGACGTTCCGGCACCATTTGCTGGTGTTATCAAATCGTTAAAGATTGAGAATGGCGGCAAAGTTTCAACAGGTTCTATTATTGCAACAATTGAGACTGTATCTAGTGCTCCTGTAGCCGCAGCTACCGCTCCGGAACCAGTTGCAGCTCCGGTTGTTTCAGCACCTGCGAAAAAAGCACCACCGGTTGTGCAAGCTCATCCATCACAAGCTGGTGGCTCTGCATCAGGTAAGAATATTCACGCGACTCCGTCAGTAAGACGTTTAGCAAGTGAGTTTGGCGTAGATTTAAACAAAGTTACTGGTTCTGGTCGTAAAGGTCGTATTTTAGCGGAAGATGTTAAATCGTTTGTTAAATATGAATTGTCACGCCCTAAAGCAACTGCTAACTCTAGTGTTGCAGCTGGTGAAGGTGGTTTACAAGTTCTTGCTCAACCTAAAGTAGATTTCTCTAAATTTGGTGAAGTTGAAGAAGTACCGTTAACTCGTATTCAAAAGATCTCTGGTCCAAACCTTCATCGTAACTGGGTAACGATTCCACATGTTACACAATTTGATGAAGCTGATATCACGTCTTTAGAAGTGTTCCGTAAAGAGCAAAATGCGACGTTAGCTAAGCAAAAATCAGATCTTAAGATCACGCCATTAGTTTTCATTATGAAAGCTGCGGCATCTGCTCTTGCAGCTTACCCACAATTTAGTTCGTCTTTAAGCTTAGATGGTGAAAGCCTGATAATGAAGAAGTATATCCACATAGGTATCGCAGTCGACACGCCAAATGGCCTTGTTGTTCCTGTTGTACGTGATGTTGATAAAAAAGGCGTTAACGAAATTTCACGTGAGTTGATGGAAATATCTAAAAAAGCTCGTGATGGAAAATTAACAGCAAGAGACATGCAAGGTGGTTGTTTCACTATCTCGAGTCTTGGTGGTATCGGCGGAACCGCGTTTACCCCTATTGTTAATTCACCAGAAGTTGGTATTTTAGGTGTGTCTAAATCAGAAATGAAACCTAAATGGAACGGTTCTGATTTTGAACCTAAACTGATGTTACCACTGTCATTGTCATACGATCACAGAGTAATCGACGGCGCATTAGCGGCTCGCTTTACTGTGCATTTGGCAAGTGTGTTATCAGATATACGTAAACTGGTTTTATAAGGTTGTTTATAAAACTTTTATAAAATCATAAGAAAGTCTTGCAGTTGCAGGACTTTCTATTTTTTGAGTGATAAACTCAACAAAATTTCGAGCAAACGAATATTCGTTTGTTTACCTTATTAGAAATGGAATGAAAGGCCTTCATTCCGTCACCATACAAGTGAATAGAGGTTAATTATGAGCAACGATATCAAAACTCAAGTTGTGGTTCTTGGTGCTGGTCCGGGTGGTTACTCTGCTGCATACCGTGCAGCTGATTTAGGGTTAGACGTAGTATTAGTTGAGAAGCGCGCAACATTAGGCGGCGTTTGTCTAAATGTTGGTTGTATCCCATCTAAAGCATTATTACATGTAGCAAAAGTTATTGATGATGCAAAAGATATGGCATCTCACGGTGTAACATTTGGTGCACCAAAAATTGATCTTGATAAGATCCGCTCTTGGAAAGATAGCGTTGTTGCACAACTAACTAACGGTTTAGACGGAATGTCTAAAATGCGTAAAGTTAAAGTTGTTAACGGTTTCGGTAAATTTACTGGTAGCAACACGCTAGTAGTAAATGGCGCTGATGGCGATACAACAATTACCTTTGATAATGCAATTATTGCAGCGGGTTCTGAACCGGTAAATCTTCCATTTATTCCTGAAGATGACCGTGTAATTGACTCAACTGGTGCATTAGAACTTAAAGATATTCCTGGTGAAATGTTAGTACTAGGTGGTGGTATCATCGGTCTTGAGATGGGAACTGTTTATGCTGCATTAGGATCTAAAGTTTCTGTTGTTGAATTCTTAGACCAACTTGTACCTGCTGCTGACAAAGACCTTGTGCAAGTTTATTCTAAATACAATAAAGACCGTTTCAACATTATGTTATCAACGAAAGTTGTAGCCGTTGAAGCTAAAAAAGACGGTTTATATGTCACGTTTGAAGGTAAAAAAGCACCTGCTGAACCTGTACGTTATGACAAAATATTAGTTGCAGTTGGTCGTAAGCCAAACGGTAACTTAATGGACGCAACTAAAGCGGGCGTTACTGTTGATGAACGTGGTTTCATTAATGTTGATAATCAATTACGTACTAACGTAAATCACATTTTTGCAATCGGTGATGTTGTTGGTCAACCTATGTTGGCTCATAAAGCAGTTCATGAAGCACATGTTGCGGCTGAAGTTATCTCTGGTCAAAAACACTTCTTTGAACCTCAAGCTATTCCTTCTATTGCCTACACTGATCCAGAAATGGCTTGGGTTGGTATTACTGAAAAAGAAGCAAAAGAACAAGGCTTAAAAGTTGAGTCTGCTAAGTTCCCTTGGGCAGCTTCTGGCCGTGCAATTGCTTCTGCTCGTACTGAAGGTTTCACAAAGTTAATCTTTGATAAAGAAACGCACCGTATCTTAGGTGGCGCTATTGTAGGTATCAATGCTGGTGAGATGCTAGGTGAAATCGGTTTAGCTATTGAGATGGGCGCTGATGCGGAAGATATCGCATTAACTATCCATGCTCACCCAACGCTTAACGAGTCAATTGGTCTTGCTGCAGAAATGTATGAAGGTTCAATTACGGATTTACCAAATCCTAAAGCGAAAAAGAAAAAGTAATTTTTCTTATTTGAATTGAATTAAAGGGATTACATCTTTGTACCTTTGATATTAATTCATCCTTGAATTAAAAAATGCCGACGTTATGTCGGCATTTTTGTGTCTGCTTTATTTATAACGTTTTTAAAAAAAATAAAGTAAACTGCATTCATCGCTATTATTCACAATCATTAAAGGAATTACCTGTGAAATCAATAACTAAAACTTTAGTCATATCTTTGTATTTAACATCAACCTTAGCTCAAGCTGAGGTTGAGTCTTGGTATACATTCTGGGGAGCCGGAGTATCAAACATTTCATATTCAGGCGACCGAGGTACTGAAATTGAAATATTAAGCCAAGAAGATGCCAGTGTAGGTGGTACACATTTAAATGCATTTGGTTTTTATTTTCCAATCGATAACAATAGTATATATGGCTTTGTTGCACACGGTGCTACATCAACTTTCACGGCAGATAGTTTGTATATTGAAGACATCACTTATAACGACACCATGTTGGCTTTCAGCTATATGAATTTTTATGGTAGTGAAATTGGTGACGGTCTGTTTTATCGCACGGATATCGGTTATAGCGAGGCAAGTAGAACGGTTTCTTATGCAAAAAACGACTTTGGTACAAGTGAAAGTGAGTATGAATTTGGTAGCGGAATGTCAGTTCTTTTAGGTGCTGGTTATGGTATTCCAGTATCAGAAGAGAGCAGAGTATTAATATTGCTTGAATATAGAAATGCATTTATAGCTGACAATGAGATGCAAAGCATCGGGGTCACTGTTAATGGGTTATGGTAACCTCAAACAACAGTAAAAACACAGATCTATAAAATGCCGACGTTATGTCGGCATTTTTGTTTGTTTAGGTTAAATATTCACCTACACCTGAATTATCTTCATCCGATAATAGGCATGTTAGAAATCTGTTGCTATGATTGAACTAAGTCTAAGGAGAGTAGTCTACAAAGTATTACAGTTGTGCGATTAAAATTAATGCAAAAATTGTAAGATCCTTTGAGTCTAGGTAGAATGTTTACTTCGACTTAGTCGGAAATGGAGCTTTTTATTAAGCTAATTATAAGCAAATGGCATAAAAGGAGCTAATAATGCTTATACTAACTCGTCGTGTTGGTGAAACGTTAATGGTCGGTGATGAAGTTACAGTTACAGTTTTAGGTGTAAAGGGCAACCAAGTAAGAATTGGTGTTAATGCTCCTAAAGAAGTAGCAGTTCATCGTGAAGAGATATACATGCGAATTCAAGCGGAGAAGGGCGGTCAACCCTCTGAAGCTGAATAGCGATAAACCGGCGTTAAGCCGGTTTTTTTATTTTTAAGATCTATGAATTTAAGCCACAATGTTACAAATATTAAACGATAACGTGATAATTGTTCATTTTCAAAGCAATCAACAATTTAATTAACAATTTCATTTGACATATTTTCTTAGATCATTACTATACGCACCACATTGAGTGGAGAGGTGGCCGAGTGGCTGAAGGCGCTCCCCTGCTAAGGGAGTATAGGGTTTGTAGCCCTATCGGGGGTTCGAATCCCCCCCTCTCCGCCATTCAATGTTTTTGTGATTAAAGTGCGCTCGTAGCTCAGCTGGATAGAGTACTTGGCTACGAACCAGGCGGTCGGAGGTTCGAATCCTCCCGAGCGCACCATCATCACAGAAAAGAAGACTTATTGTGCGCTCGTAGCTCAGCTGGATAGAGTACTTGGCTACGAACCAGGCGGTCGGAGGTTCGAATCCTCCCGAGCGCACCATATCTTTTCTTTTAATCTTCAGTAACAAATCCAATCTAAATAAAATCTTATTCAATACATCCAAAAATACCAATATCTAACATTTATTCTTTTATCTTCAATTACTTATTATTTTTCTAAATAACTATTCAAATTAAATTATTATTTATTCAAATTAAATTATTATTTATTCAATATTAATCTACCCTGATAAGTAGGTGTTTAGCGGTAAATTTAACCTGTTACTGTGAAAATTTCCTTTCAATTAGAATCAATATTGTGTTACTTAAGAGCTAATACTCTAAGTTTGATCTGCATCTCTGAATAAAATAATAAAAACAGTCGCTCTCAAACGATGTATCAATCAACATAAATAATAAACCGGGTAGTGAAACTTATGAATGTATCAGAGCTGTTAGCTGAAGCTGGCATACTTATGTTGGTAGGGATGGTAGTTGTATTTCTATTCTTATCAATGCTAATTGTTGCTATCAAACTTTTAACAAAGTTTGCTGAAGCGTATCCAGATCCAATAAAGCCTAAACGCAACGAAATTAAACCTATAAGTTCTAGTAAGACTTCGCCACAGGTGATTGCAGCAATTACTGCCGCCGTAAAACAATATAAAGCGCGAAATAAATAGAGGAATGAACATGAAAAAGCCATTGTTACTTACTGAGTTGGTGTTGCGTGATGCACATCAATCTTTACTTGCAACCAGAATGCGTTTGGAAGATATGCTACCAATTGCAGGTAAATTAGATCAGGTTGGCTTTTGGTCAATGGAATCTTGGGGCGGCGCTACGTTCGACTCTTGTATTCGATACCTTGGTGAAGATCCGTGGGAACGTATTCGAGCTTTAAAGCAAGCAATGCCAAACACAAAACAGCAAATGTTATTACGTGGCCAAAACTTATTAGGTTACCGCCATTATGCTGATGATGTAGTTAGAAAATTTGTTGAGCGCGCTCACACTAACGGCGTAGATATATTTAGAATTTTTGATGCGATGAATGACATCAGAAATCTAGAAACTGCCGTTAAATCAGCCGTTGATGTAGGTGCTCACGCACAAGGTACAATTTCATATACCGTTAGCCCAGTTCACAACTTACAAACTTGGGTAGACATGGCCAAAAAATTAGAAGACATGGGTTGTCACTCTATTTGTATTAAAGACATGGCGGGTTTATTAAGACCTTATGAATGTGAAGAACTAATTACAACGTTAAAATCGACAATTGATTTACCAATTGCAATGCAATGTCATGCAACCACTGGCTTATCTACGGCAACGTATCAAAAAGCGATTGACTCAGGTATCGACATGCTGGACTCAGCTATCTCTTCAATGAGTATGACGTACGGCCACAGTCCAACAGAAACTATGGTAGCCATTGTTGAAGGAACAGATAGAGATACAGGTTTAGATTTAGTGTTATTAGCTGAAATTGCCGCTTACTTCAGAGAAGTAAGAAAGAAATATGCAAAATTTGAAGGCAGCTTAAAAGGGGTTGATTCACGTATTTTATTAGCTCAAGTACCTGGCGGCATGTTAACAAACATGGAAAGCCAACTTCGTGAGCAGGGCGCTGAAGATAGAATGGATGAGGTGCTAAAAGAAATACCTAAAGTTCGTAAAGACTTAGGGCAAATTCCTTTAGTAACACCAACATCACAAATTGTTGGCACTCAAGCGGTATTAAACGTATTGACGGGTGAACGTTATAAGTCGATTACCAAAGAAACAGCTGGCGTATTAAAAGGTGAGTACGGTGCGACAGCAGCACCTGTAGACGCTGAATTACAAGCTAGAGTGTTAGATGGTGCTGAAGCTATTACGTGTCGTCCTGCGGATAACATTGAAGATGAGTTAGTTAAATTAACTGACGAGTTAGATGTGCTTGCCTCAGAAAAGGGCCTTATCCTTGCTGATGAAAAAATTGACGATGTACTAACTTATGCTCTTTTCCCACAAATAGGCCTTAAGTTTTTAGAAAATCGTAATAATCCTGCCGCATTTGAGCCTGTTCCAACGGGTGAAATTGACACACCTAAACAAACAAAATCAACATCTAATGATGATGCACCAGAAGCATATAGTGTTTCTGTTGATGGCAAAGTATATGAAGTTGTTGTAGCTCCAACTGGCGAATTAACCAGTGTTGTACATGGCGCTCAAAAAGATGAAGCGCATACTCAACATACAACGGTAAATGCGGGTGAAACACTGAATGCACCGTTAGCCGGTAATATATTTAAAATCTTAGTGTCTCCAGGTAGTGTTGTGGAAGATGGTGATGTTGTGATCATTATGGAAGCCATGAAAATGGAAACGGAAGTACGCGCAGCGTCTTCTGGCACAATTGCTTCTATAAATATTAAAGAAGGCGACGCAGTTACGACTGGCGATGTCTTGCTTACACTAGGATAGAAAAATGGAAGGTTTACAAACGCTTTGGGAATCAACAGCCCTAGCACACTTTGAATTCGGCCAAATCATAATGATGGCGGTTGGGTTACTTTTACTATTTTTAGCAATAGCAAAAGGCTTTGAACCACTTTTATTATTGCCTATTGGTTTTGGCGCTATTTTAGCGAATATCCCATTAGCCGGTTTTAATGATGAAGGCGGATTGCTTTATTACATTTACCACGTAGGTATTGAAACGGGTGTATTCCCATTATTAATATTTATGGGAGTTGGCGCTATGACAGACTTTAGCGCGCTAATTGCAAATCCTAAAATGTTGTTATTAGGTGCTGCCGCCCAGTTTGGTATTTTTGCGACCTTATTTGGCGCTATCTTGTTAAATCTAATTCCAGGTTTTGATTTTAGCTTACAAGACGCATCGGCTATTGCCATCATTGGTGGTGCCGACGGGCCCACCGCTATATTCTTAGCATCCAAGCTAGCGCCTGATTTATTAGGTGCTATTGCCGTTGCTGCATACTCATACATGGCTTTGGTTCCAATTATTCAACCGCCAATCATGAAAGCGTTAACTACAGTAGATGAACGTAAGATAAAAATGGAGCAACTACGCGTTGTTAGTAAAAAGGAAAAAATGATCTTTCCTCTTGCTGTACTTTTCTTATCGGCGATGTTATTGCCGGCTGCTGCACCATTAGTGGGGATGTTCTGCTTAGGTAACTTAATGAAAGAATCTGGTGTGGTTGATAGATTAAGTAACACAGCCCAAAATGAACTCATTAATATTGTTACCATCTTTTTAGGATTAGCCGTTGGTTCAAAACTAAGTGCAGAGAAGTTTTTAACTCTAGAAACGCTAGGTATTTTAGGTTTAGGAGCTATCGCATTTAGTATCGGTACCGCAGCGGGTGTCTTAATGGCTAAATTAATGTCTAAATTTAGTAAACAGCCAATTAATCCATTATTAGGTGCAGCAGGCGTATCTGCGGTTCCAATGGCAGCTCGAGTCGTGAATAAGGTTGGCCTAGAAGCCAATCCTCATAACTTCTTGTTAATGCACGCAATGGGACCAAATGTAGCAGGGGTTTTAGGCTCAGCTGTAGCAGCAGGTATCTTGTTAGCTTTAGTTGGTTAAAGTGTAAGATAAGCCAAGTTGGTTAAGTGTTAACTTAGTCAGCTTGGTTTAAAAAATGAGTAATAAAATATCGTAATAAATCGATATTCTAGATTGTTGAATTTGTGTGCGTTTGGTATACTTTCATCCCATCCTGACCACACATCCAAAAACAAATAATTAATCGCTTAAATTTTATTCAAGTGATGCTTTTTTCGTTGTTGTTTGTGATGTTTCCAAGTTTAGCAGTCTAATTTTTAAGGTTTGTATGACTACTCGATATATATTCGTTACTGGTGGCGTTGTTTCTTCTTTAGGCAAAGGTATTGCTGCGGCATCTTTAGCTGCAATTTTAGAAGCGCGCGGTTTAAATGTAACTATTCTAAAGCTTGACCCATATATTAATGTTGACCCAGGCACCATGAGCCCAATCCAACACGGTGAAGTATTTGTTACAGAAGATGGCGCAGAAACAGATTTAGATTTAGGTCATTACGAACGTTTTATTCGTAATAAAATGACTAAGAAAAACAACTTCACTCAAGGCCGCGTTTATCAAGACGTATTGGCTCGTGAACGTCGTGGTGATTATTTAGGTGCCACTATCCAGGTTATACCGCACATTACTAACGAGATTAAAGCTCGTGTTGTTGCTGGCGCAGAAGGCCGAGATATTGCTATCGTTGAAGTTGGCGGCACAGTAGGCGATATTGAATCTCTACCATTTTTGGAAGCTTTACGTCAGTTAGGTACAGAAGTTGGCCGTGAGAATGCAATGTATATGCATTTAACTTTAGTGCCTTACCTAGGCACTGCAGGCGAAATCAAAACTAAGCCAACACAGCATTCAGTTAAAGAATTACGTTCTATTGGTATTCAACCAGACATTTTAGTATGTCGTTCTGACCGTGCTATTCCAGCAAACGAAAGAGCAAAAATCTCTTTGTTTACCAATGTTGAAGAAAAAGCAGTTATTAGTCTTAAAGACGTAAGCTCAATTTACCAAATTCCTGCGTTGTTAAAATCACAAGGTTTGGATGATTTAGTATGTCGTCGTTTTCACATTGATGCACCAGAAGCTGATTTGGTTGAGTGGGAACAAGTGCTTTATGCTGAATCTAACCCATCAGGTGAAGTAAACATAGGTATGGTTGGTAAGTATGTTGAATTACCAGATGCTTATAAATCAGTTAACGAAGCATTAAAACATGCTGGCTTGAAAAAACGTTTAACCGTTAACATCCATTACGTTGATGCTCAAGATGTTATGGTGAAAGGTCCTCATATCCTTAAAGATTTAGACGCGATACTTGTCCCTGGTGGATTTGGTGAGCGTGGTACTGAAGGTAAAATGTTAGCGGCTCAATACGCACGTGAAAACAAAGTGCCTTATTTAGGTATTTGTTTAGGCATGCAATTAGCGTTAATTGAATTTGCTCGTAACGTTGCAGGCTTGACTGATGCGCACTCAACTGAATTTAATCCAGACAGCCCACATCCGGTTGTTGGCTTAATTACAGAATGGTTAGATGCTGAAGGCCAAGTTGAAATGCGTAATGCAAAATCAGACCTAGGTGGTACGATGCGTTTAGGCGCACAAAAGTGTTATCTTAAGCCTAAGTCCAAAGCCCGTGAAGTTTATGGTAGCGAATGGATTGTTGAACGTCATCGTCATAGATACGAAGTGAATAATAATTACATTGAGCAGTTAGAAAAAGCTGGTTTGGTGTTTGGTGGATTATCGGAAGATAAAAAGCTAGTAGAAATGATAGAACTTCCAGATCATCCTTTTTATGTAGCTGGTCAGTTCCATCCAGAGTTTACGTCAACACCAAGGGACGGACATCCTTTGTTTGAAGGGTTTGTCGGCGCCGCTGGTGAGTTTGTAAAAAATAAATAGAACTATAAATAATAAATAAAACGCAGCCTTAAGCTGCGTTCTTTTTGAATAAGGAATGGGAATGTCTCAAATAGTTAAAGTAATTGGTCGTGAGATCATGGATTCACGCGGAAACCCTACGGTTGAAGCTGATGTATATTTAGAATCTGGTGCGTTTGGTCGTGCAGTTGCTCCATCTGGCGCATCAACAGGTTCGCGTGAAGCTCTAGAATTACGTGATGGTGATAAAGCTCGTTACTTAGGTAAAGGCGTATTAACTGCTGTTAGTAACATTAATGACAAGATAGCACCTGCTGTTATTGGTAAAGACGCTCAACTACAAGTTGCTGTTGACCAAGCTATGTTAGATTTAGATGGTACAGACAACAAAGCGGTATTAGGTGCAAATGCAATATTGGCAGTTTCATTAGCAAATGCTAAAGCTGCAGCATTAGAAAATGGCATCGCATTGTTTGAACACATCGCTGACTTAAACGGTACTTCTGGTGAGTTCTCTATGCCAGTACCTATGATGAATATCATCAACGGTGGCGAACACGCAGATAACAACGTTGATATTCAAGAATTCATGATCCAACCTGTATCAGCGACTTCATTCCGTGAAGCGTTACGTATGGGTGCTGAAATCTTCCACACACTTAAGAAAGTATTAAGCGAAAAAGGCTTAAATACGGCTGTTGGTGATGAAGGTGGTTTTGCTCCAAACTTAGCGTCTAACGAAGAAGCATTAACCGTTATTGAACTAGCTGTTGAACGCGCTGGCTACAAACTAAACGAAGACGTAACTCTCGCGCTAGATTGTGCAGCATCAGAATTCTATTCTGACGGTGTTTACAACATGAAAGGCGAAGGCAAGAAATTCAATTCAGCTGAATTCTGTGATTACTTAGCTGAGCTAAGCAACAAATACCCAATTCTTTCAATTGAAGATGGTCTAGACGAATCTGATTGGGATGGCTGGAAATTATTAACTGACAAGATTGGCGAGAAAGTTCAATTAGTTGGTGATGATTTATTTGTTACTAATACTAAGATTTTACGTGAAGGTATTGAGAAAGGTGTTGGTAATTCAATCCTAATCAAGTTTAACCAAATCGGTACGTTGACTGAAACATTAGAAGCTATCCGTATGGCGAAAGAAGCTGGTTTCTCAGTTGTTATTTCTCACCGTAGTGGTGAAACTGAAGATACTACCATTGCTGATTTAGCCGTTGGTACAGCAGCTGGTCAAATTAAGACTGGTTCTTTATGTCGTTCTGACCGTGTTGCTAAATACAACCAATTACTACGTATTGAAGAGCAACTAAGTAACGTTGCTTACCGTGGTCGTTCAGAGATCAAAGGCCAAGCGTAACTGCTTGCCCAATAAAAGGAGTGCAATTTGCACTCCTTTTTTATTGGGGACTTAATAATATAACGCTATAGTTAATCTATGACTGACTCACGTAACCAACGCTTTTTATGGCAACAAAGAACCGGACAGCAAATATTTGCTGAGCTATCTAACGCCTTATATGAAAGAGAGTTAACACGTTTGTCACAAGACAGTGAACTTAACGCTGAGTTATTAAAGAAACGTCTCGGCTCCATGTCTTTTTATATAAAAAAAGCCGCAGAGCATATTAGTGAATTATACACACCGTTAGATTTAGACAGCCAAAATGGTTCTTGGATCAGCGCCCAGTCAGTAAAACCTCATTCATTAAAAATCCAACAAGATAAAACCGAATCGTTTTATACCGAACACGCAAAAATGGCGCTCGTCATCCCTATTTCTGTAAGTCATTATGGAATAGAACAGATCGTGTTAGACACAATTGATGAAATAGACTTAGAAAATGGTCAGGTACATTGTAATGAACATGGCTGGTTTAAATTAAGCGGGCATCAAAACGTAGACTCTAACATTTACTATAAGCTGTTGTTAAAACCCAACAAAGCAATCATGTCAGCGGCGTGTTGCGGTCATCAATGGTTAAATCAACGCAGAACATCACCAAGATTATTATCCCTGCGAGAAATGCTCCTAGCTAGTCGGATCAATTGGCAACATTTTTCTAAATTACTTACCTTAAAAAAATAACCACTAAAACCGTATCTATACCTTTCAATCTGGCTGTATCCTTTGCATAATACAGAATCGAATCAGTTAAAAGTGATAACTCTGTGCGAATTGTTAATTTTATTTTAATCGTAGTATTTTTATTAATCCAATACCGTTTCTGGTTTGGACATAACGGCCTGCAATTTTATAGCGCTAATCGTACGGAAGTAACCAAACTTAAGTCTGGTAATGACGAATTATTAAAACGTAATGAGTTGTTAGACGCGGACGTAAAAGATCTAAAAGTGGGTCTTGAAGGTATAGAAGAAAGAGCAAGGAACGAACTCGGTATGATCCGAGAAAACGAAACTTTCTTTCGTTTAGTGCCTAGCAACAAAGAGAAAAAATAAATGGCGTTGGCCCAAACTTTCTCAGTCGTTATTCCCGCATCTGGAATTGGTAAACGCATGCAAGCCAATATGGCAAAGCAATATTTACCATTAATGAATAAAACCGTCCTTGAACATACCATCCATTGTTTTTTAGATATGCCACAGGTTGACGAAGTCGTGGTCGCAATCGCAGAACATGACGAACAGTTCGCAACGTTAGAACTAGCCAAACACCCTAAAATCCATACGGTATTAGGTGGTAAAGAACGCGCTAATTCAGTGTTTAATGCGTTGGATTATTTACGTAATAAAAATGGTTCATGGGTTATGGTGCACGACGCAGCAAGGCCATGTTTAGAGCAAAAAGATATTCTGAATTTAGCCCGCGAATGTTTTACTAATAATCATGCGGGCATTTTAGCAACTCAAGTACGAGACACCATGAAGCGTACAATTAGCAATTCAAATTTAATAAACAAAACAGAAGACCGTGAAAACTTATGGCATGCCTTAACACCGCAGTGCTGTGATGTTAAGCAATTGCATAAAGCACTTTCAGAACAAATCTCGAGTGACGGTGTAATTAATCCGGCGATTACCGATGAGGCATCAGCATTAGAATTAGCTGGTTTTCCCGTTGCAATCGTTGCAGGCAGTGGCAAAAATATTAAAATTACCCAGCCCGAAGATCTTGAGTTAGCTGAGTATTATATAAAGAGTAAAATTAATGAGTTTTAAAATCGGTTTTGGTTACGACGTTCACAAATTTGGCGAAGAAGGCCCAATAACATTAGCGGGCGTGAAAGTGCCTTATACCCAAGGTTTTATCGCGCACTCAGATGGTGATGTGGCAATCCATGCTTTATGCGACGCCATATTAGGTGCACTTGCACTGGGCGATATAGGTAAGCATTTTCCTGATACATCGGATCAATACGAAAATATAGACAGCCGCATATTGCTACGTCATGTAGTTAACCTAGCGCAGCAACATGGTTTTAAGCTTGGTAACTGTGATTTAACCATAGTGGCACAAGCTCCAAAAATGGCTCCTCATATTGAACTAATGAGAAGTACATTAGCCGAAGATTTAAACGCAGAATTAGGCCAAGTTTCAGTAAAAGCCACCACCACTGAGAAACTTGGATTTGAAGGCCGAAAAGAAGGGATCTCTGTGCATGCAGTTGTCTTAATGGAATCAGTATAATGACAGAGCAAACTTCACCGACAGCAGTATCTAAAGAAGAAACAACATCTTTACCAAGTGAGCAAACAAAAACGCCCGCTGAATTTTTCAAAGATTGGTCCTTTGAACATTGGGCCTATTTACATGGCAAACCAAAAGCCAGCGCTAAATTTAAAACCATTCCTGAAGATTTTGTTGTCACCGAAAATTTAGGTTTTGAATTAACCGGTAGTGGCGAAAACGTATTTTTATTAATAGAAAAAACAGAGCTTAATACACACCAAGTATGTGAATATTTAGCTAAGTTTTTTGGTCGCCGTTTACGAGATATAGGTTATGCCGGACTAAAAGATAAACAGTCGATATCGCGTCAATGGTTCTCAATACAAATGAACATAACTCAAAACATTGACCTTACTAAACTTGGTACTGAGAATATTCGTTTGATTGAGCATTCTCGCCATATTAAAAAGTTAAAAATAGGTGCGTTAAAGTCTAATCACTTCGACATCCTTTTGAAGGATATAACCGATGTTATCGACACAATTGGCCGTTTAGAACAAATTAAAACGCAAGGTGTCCCTAATTACTTTGGTCTGCAACGATTTGGCTTTAAAGGTAATAACCTGAACTGGGCTGACAGAATGTCGGCTGGTGAAGATATTAAGAACCGAAAGATCAAAGGCTTTGCCTTATCAGCTAGCCGTTCTTATATCTTCAATGAAGTGGTCAATGAACGTTTAAAACAAAAGCTTTTTGATAAAGCGCTGAACGGTGATGTGTTTATTCTAACTGGCTCCAACTCGTATTTCAGCCAAGATGTTGATGATAAAATCACTCAACGTTTACAAGAAAATGATATTCAGGTTTCAGCTCCTTTATTTGGTAAAGGTGAATTTGAAACCAAAGGGCAAGTGTTAGAGCTAGAAACTCAAGTGGCAGGTCAACATGCAAACTGGCAGAAAATGTTAGTGGACAATGGACTAAAACAAGAAAGACGCAGCATCTTATTAAACCCTGATAATTTAACTTGGTTGGTAAAGGGCAATGATCTGCTAGTAAGTTTTGACTTACCTACAGGCTGCTTTGCCACTTCCATTTTACGTGAATGTGTTGATTTTATTCAGGAGTATTCATGAATATATTAGTCAGCAATGACGATGGTGTTTTTGCTCCTGGTTTAGATGCTTTATACCAAGAGCTATCTAAATTAGGCAAAGTTACCGTTGTTGCTCCTGATAGAAACCACAGTGGCGCAAGTAGCTCACTGACGTTAATTAATCCATTAAGAGTACAGCAACACGCCAACGGTTTTTATAGTGTAAATGGTACACCAACCGACTGTGTGCATTTAGCCATTAGCCAGTTAATGGATGAGGCGCCAGATATTGTAGTCGCTGGCGTAAATCATGGCGCTAATTTAGGTGATGATACTTTTTATAGTGGCACCGTTGCCGCAGCAGCGGAAGGTCGTCATTTAGGCTTACCAGCCGTTGCTATGTCATTAGCCAGTCATGATGATGCAAACCTAGTTTGTGCTGCTAAGGTAGCAAAGCAAGTGGTGGAAAATTTAATAGCTCATCCAATACCGTCGGATCAAATATTAAATGTAAATGTTCCAGACGTTAGTTTTGAGCAACTCCAAGGTTTTAAAGTTACGCGTTTAGGCTCTCGTCATAAAGCAGAATTAATGCAAAAACAGCAAGATCCTTGGGGACGAGATATTTATTGGTATGGCAAATTAGGGCAAGAACTTGATGCAACGCAAGGGACTGACTTTCATGCAATTAATAACAATAAAGTGTCAATAACGCCATTAAAGATAGATATGACTGCATTTGAAAGTATAGAAAATGTGTCGGATTGGGCAGAAAAGTTGAAAAGTAATTAGTATGAATCAATTTGCAAACAGTGGTGACAAATTAGCGCAACAACTTAAGTCGTTGGGCATTAGCAATCAAAAAGTATTAGACGCTATTTCTAGCGTGCCGAGACATTTATTTGTTGATCAAATATTGGCGCATAAAGCTTATGAAAATACAGCTTTACCAATAGGCCAAGGGCAAACTATTTCACAGCCTTATATTGTTGGCAAGATGACACAAATGTTAGTTGAGCATGGTGTAACTACAGACGTATTAGAAATTGGCACAGGCTCTGGTTACCAAGCTGCTATTCTTGGTCGTGTATTTGACAAAGTCAGCTCAGTGGAACGTATACGCCAGTTACAATTTAATGCTAAGCGTAAACTACAACAGTTGGATATTTACAACGTACAAATGAAACACGGTGATGGTTGGCAAGGTTGGCATTCTAAAGCACCATTTCAAGCTATTATCGTGACAGCGGCACCAACTTCAATACCAGAGCAGCTAAAGCTACAGTTAGCAGATGGTGGATTAATGGTATTGCCTGTTGGTGGTGAAACACAGACCTTAGTTACGGTAGTTCGCCAAGGCGATGACTTTATTGAAAAGCACTGGGAGTCGGTTAAATTCGTACCTCTAGTATCTGGAGATACCTTGTAATGAAAATATTTACTTCCTTATACGATGCTTGTCTACGTTGGGCTAAACATAAGTACGCCAGTGTTTACCTTGCTGTGCTGACATTTTCTGAGTCAATATTTTTCCCAATACCGCCAGATGTTATGTTGGCGCCTATGGTATTAGCTCGACCACATAAAGCGTGGTGGTTAGCCAGTTTAACCAGTATTAGTTCAATATTAGGTGGCGTAGTTGGTTACTTATTAGGGGCATATTTATATGAGCCGGTTGTATTGCCATTTATAGAACTGATGGGATATCAGGCTAAGTTTGCAACAATTACCCAGTACTTTGTTG
Organism: Psychrosphaera saromensis; assembly: GCF_002954545.1. Lineage (GTDB taxonomy): Bacteria > Pseudomonadota > Gammaproteobacteria > Enterobacterales > Alteromonadaceae > Psychrosphaera > Psychrosphaera saromensis. Next base: position 1,286,387 of record NZ_MSCH01000003.1, read on the forward strand.
ATTATGGTGTTTGGATTGTGTTTTTAGCAGGTTTTACACCAATTCCATTTAAAATTTTTACAGTCAGTGCCGGCATGTTGTCGATGGCATTTTTACCTTTTCTGTTCGCATCAGCCGTTGGTCGTTCAATGCGATTCTTCCTAGTTGCTGGAATTTTGTATTGGGGCGGTGAAAAGATGGAACACAAAATACGTCAGTACGTAGATATAATTGGTTGGGTTGTTATCGCCTTAATTGTACTTTTGATCGGATATAAACAAGTTAGTTAACGTATGAAATATTATTTAGTTGTCATCATTATTTTTGTATTTTTATTGTCTGGGTGTAACTCACGAAAATCCCCTGCACCTATTGTACAAATAAATAATGCCATTGCTGTCTACGATGATTCAGATAAAGGAACATTAACCAGTTCTGAATATAAAGTGCAACCTGGAGAGACGTTATATGCCATCGCATGGCAAGCGGGGATAGACTTCCGCCGTCTTGCTAGACTAAATAATATACCTGAACCGTACCAAATATTCCCTGGCCAAGTTATTTCCTTACAGGCCAGTAAAGACAAAGTCTCAGGCGATAATGATGCTAAAAAACAGGTAGTTACCAATGTAGTAACAAATACAATAAATAATAAAAAAACTATTGCAAATGAAAATTCAGTGAGTTACGGTAAAAAACAGCAAGGTCAGAAACAAATAATAATTAAACAAAAAGACCTTTTTCCTTCGAAGGTGCGCAAGTGGCGTTACCCGAGTCAAGGAAACATAATCGAACAGTACTCAACCAAGAAAAATGGTAATAAGGGTCTCGATTTTGGTGGTAAGGCGGGTGATCCAATTATTGCTGCAGCAGACGGCAAAGTGGTTTACTCTGGTAGTGCGCTTAGAGGTTACGGAAATTTAGTTATTGTTAAACACAATGACGATTATTTGAGTGCTTATGCCCATAACCGGTCTATTAATGTCAAAGAACAGGACTGGGTTAAGGCTGGGCAAGTAATTGCAGAGATGGGTGATTCTGGTACGGATTCAGTGAAGTTACACTTCGAGATCCGGCATCGTGGTCGTTCAGTAAATCCTCTCAAATACTTACCTAGGAGATAAGGACTCATCGTTAAACTAAGTGAACTATTAAGCAAGCCTTAATAGCTCCTAAAGGAGTTACACATGAGTCAAGACATAATTGTAGAGATCACACTAGATGCTGAAGATATTGATAATGAAATCAATGCTGCAGTTGAAAAAGAAATCGTAAAAGCCTCAAAAAAGAAAGCCAAGCCGGCATCTTCTGTTGCTAAATCTGAAGCTATTGCTAGCGCAGAGCAACCAAAAAGCCTAGATGCAACTCAAATTTACTTAAGTGAAATCGGATTCTCTCCACTGCTTTCAGCAGAAGAAGAAGTATTCTTTTCGCGCAAATCATTAAAAGGCTGTGAAGCTTCTCGTAAGAGAATGATTGAAAGTAATTTACGTTTGGTTGTCAAAATAGCCCGTCGTTATAATAATCGTGGATTAGCTTTATTAGACTTAATCGAAGAAGGAAACCTAGGTTTAATTCGTGCGGTTGAGAAGTTCGATCCAGAACGTGGCTTTAGATTTTCTACTTATGCAACATGGTGGATACGTCAAACAATTGAACGTGCCATTATGAATCAGACTCGCACAATCCGTTTACCAATTCATGTAGTAAAAGAACTTAATGTTTATTTACGTACCGCACGTGAACTAGCTCAAATATTAGATCATGAACCAACGGCAGAAGACATAGCTGCAAAGCTAGACAAGCCAGTTGAAGACGTGTCTAAGATGTTACGTCTTAATGAAAAAATTAGCTCAGTAGATACACCAATCGGTGGCGACTCAGACAAAGTATTACTAGACATTATTGCTGATAATGTTGGTAAAAGTCCTGAGAAAAAAATCACTGACGACGACATTAGTAGCAATATCGTTCATTGGTTAGAGCAACTTAACCCTAAACAAAGAGAAGTGTTGGCGCGTAGATTCGGCCTACTAGGTTATGAACCTTCTACTCTAGAAAATGTGGGAGCTGAAATAGGCTTAACTCGTGAACGAGTTCGTCAAATCCAAGTTGAATCTCTACGTCGACTAAAAGACATGGCAACACAAGAAGGCCTAAGCATGGCTTCTTTATTTGCTGTAGAAGCCTAGTTAACTAATAGTCAATAAAGTATCCCAACCTTACGAAGCCCGCGTTTAGCGGGTTTTTTATTGATTGGAAAAGCAGCTTTAGGGTTTGAAGGCTTGAGGGCTATAAGGCTGTAAGAATGGCTGCGCCACAAGCTTTAAGCTGTAAGTTAAAAGCAAATTATAAGAGCTCTGATTTTATATTTGGCATAAACCTTACTTTTTATTAATCTTCGCTGAAAAATACTCAAAGTCTTGGCCTTCTTTTGATTGAAAACAAGAGCCTGATCTTTTGATTAATCCTGCCATATTAACTTCCCCCGTTTTCATAATTTGAAACGCTGTGTATTCTGAGAAGCAGGTTTCTAGTTCTGTATGATTATTTTCAACAAAGACGATATAACCTCCATTTATAAATTTAGTATTTACAATTGAAGTATGAGGGTGGGTGACTATCCGACACTTTTTAACAGCATTCACAGAAGTGTGAAAAGGACTCTGTACCGAGCTCTTGCCAGATTTATTTGTAATATGTATGTTACAGCTCTCATCTAAGTTAATAGCAGTGTCAAACACTGAGAAGCTATCTGATGTACTTGCGCTCACATAGCCAGATAAACTGATAAAAACAAAAATGCTTATTAATTTAATAGCTTTAATTTTCAAGATCACTAATTCCTAAAGTCATATTGTTAACACCTAAATCATATCTTTATATGGTTTTAATATCCCAACAATCAGAGTGCACTACAAGCAATAAAAAAAGCCGATGACATGTTAAGTGTCATCGGCTTTTTTAGTATTAGCTCACGGTTAATTACATGCTTGTTTAATTCACCGTATTTTTAGAATATGGCTAGAGCAGAGTTTATTTGAACTCTTGTTCAACTTCGTCAAACAGCTCTAACACTTCTTGTTCTTGTTGTGGGTTCATTATCGTTACAACGTAAATAGCGATAGATGAACAAATAAAGCCTGGGACTATTTCATACATCCAGCTGCTTAATGATTGTCCGTCAATAGTGAATGGTGCATAAATCCAGATAAGAACCGTAACCGCACCAATAATCATACCTGCGGTAGCAGCTTGTTTAGTCATTTTATTCCAGAAAAGACTAAAGATAATAAGTGGACCAAACGCCGCACCAAAACCTGCCCAAGCGTTACTTACTAAGCTTAATACTGAGCTGTCTCTGTCTAGCGCTAATATCCCAGCGACAACAGACACTAACAATACAGATAAACGACCAACCATTACCAATTCTTTATCTGACGCATCGCGCTTCACAAACGTCTTGTAAAAGTCGTCAGTTAAAGAGCTTGATGACACAAGAAGTTGTGAACTTATGGTACTCATAATCGCAGCCAATATAGCAGCTAGTAAAAAGCCAGTTATTAAAGGATGGAATAATACATTTGAGAAAACCAAGAAAATAGTTTCTGGGTCTATTTCACCAAGATCAAACTTATTCACATAAGCTACACCAGTAAAACCAACGGCTAGTGCGCCAACTAACGCAACAAACATCCAACCCATACCAATATTACGCATTGTCGGCATGTCTTTAACTGAACGTAATGCCATGAATCTAACAATAATATGAGGCTGACCAAAGTAACCTAAGCCCCAAGCCATGCTAGATACAATTGCAATTAAACTGAGTCCTTCAAACCAATCAAAGTAGGTTGGGTTGACCGCGCTAATGATAGATGTCATTTCAGATAAACCGTCAAACTGAGTAAAGGCAATAGCAGGAACCAGAATTACGGCGACAAACATGATGCAGCCTTGTACAAAGTCAGTAAGGCTTACCGCTAAGAATCCACCAAACATGGTATAGGCCACAACAACGGCGGCGGTAACAATAAGACCAACAGAATAATCTAAGCCAAATGAGGTTTCAAATAATTTACCGCCAGCAACTAAGCCAGAAGAAGTATACAAAGTGAAGAAGATAATAATAACAGTGGAGGCAATTAAACGAAGGGTTAAAGTTTGGTCATTAAAACGTTTAGCAAAATAATCTGGAACGGTGAGGGCATCTTTGGCTTTTTCGGTAAAGACTCTAAGTCTTGGCGCCACCACTAAATAGTTAACTAACGCACCAAGGAATAATCCAAAAGCAATCCAACTACTGCTTAAGCCGGAAACAAACATCGCGCCGGGCAATCCCATCAAGATCCAACCACTCATGTCAGAAGCACCTGCCGACAAGGCTGCAACTGCTGGAGGTAATGAGCGTCCGCCAAGCATGTAACCAGATAAGTCAGAAGTGGATTTGCGATAAGCGTATAAACCTATCGCTAACATAGCTATAAAATACAGGCCGAGAGTGATGTAAGTAGAATAATGCATAAAAGTCCTCGTTGTTTATTTTCCACCAAGGGTATCACAGTCACAAATATTCTACAGGTCTGCACTGTAATTTGATTTTATTAACTTTTTAGTTTGTTTTTTAACTCACTGATTAATTGCCATGCTTGTCTTGGTGATAACTCGTCTAAGTCAGTATTGTTTAGAATATCAGTAATATCCGACTGACTGGTACCAACCAATGACATTTGCTGGTTTGCTTCAACCTCTGGCACTTGTTGTGGTGCTGGCAGTGTATTTGACTCTAAGTGATGCAATTTGTTTTTGGCAAAGGCTAATACTTCGTTTGGTAAGCCAGCTAATTTAGCCACTTGAATACCAAAGCTTTTACTTGCCGCGCCATCATGTACTGAATGCATAAATACAATATCATCACCGTGTTCATGCGCATCCAAGTGCACATTAACTACGCCTGGTTGAGTATCGGCAAATTCAGTTAGTTCAAAGTAATGGGTGGCGAATAAGGTAAGGGCATTTATCTTAGTGGATAAATAGTGGGCACTGGCCCAAGCCAGGCTAAGACCATCGTAAGTGCTGGTGCCTCGGCCTATTTCATCCATTAACACTAAACTGTTTTGTGATGCGTTATGCATGATGTTGGCCGTTTCTGTCATTTCTACCATAAAGGTAGAGCGACCAGAGGCTAAGTCGTCCGACGCGCCAATACGGGTAAAGATACGGTCTATCTCGCCGATTTGAGCTGATTCCGCCGGCACAAAACAACCAATGTTAGCCATTAACGTAATAAGTGCAATTTGACGCATGAAGGTTGATTTACCGCCCATATTCGGGCCTGTAATAACCGCTAACTTACGATCTGAATGTAAATGCACCGGATTAGCAATAAACGGTGTTTGCATTACCTGCTCAACCACAGGATGACGACCCGCTTCAATTTTAACAACTCGTCCTGCTACTAATTCAGGTTTATTGTAATTTAGCGTTTCAGCACGTTCGGCAAAGTTGGTTAATACGTCAACTTGCGCAATAGCATCTGCGGTAATTTGCAGTTCTTCAATAACATCGACAAGTTGGTCCAGCACGGATTCGTATAAACGCTTTTCCAATGCCAGTGCTTTGCTTTGGCTAGACAACACTTTTTCTTCGTGTTTTTTTAACTCTGGAATAATGTAACGTTCGTTATTTTTTAATGTTTGGCGTCTTACGTATTCTGCCGGAACTCGCTCAGAATAGGCTTTGCTTATGTCGATATAAAAACCGTGTACCTTATTAAAGCCAACTTTCAGCGTGTTAATGCCAGTGCGTTCTCTTTCCGATATTTCTAGCTTGTCGATAAAGCTAGTGGCACCTGCACTTAACTCGCGCCATTCATCTAATTCTGCATTATATCCTGGGGCGATAACGCCACCGTCTCTTATTAATACCGGAGGACTTTCAATAATCGCACTTTCCAATAACGCTAATATCTCTGGATATAATTGGATTTGATTGTTTAACGACTTAAGACGAACCGCCTGGTTATTATCTAATTCTTGTTTCAGGCTCGGCAGTACTCTAAATGCATTACGCAAACGCGCTAAATCACGTGGGCGGGCAGAGCGCAGCGCTAAGCGAGCAACTATGCGCTCAATATCACCAATTTGTTTAAGTGGGTCTTGGATTAAGGTGTCATTACCAAGGGTTAATATGTCTTGTACTGCGTCTAATCTGGCGTTTACTTCTAATTGATTGCGTCTTGGTAAATGTATCCAACGTTTTAGTAAACGACTGCCCATCGCGGTTGCCGTTTTATCTAACACTTGCGCTAACGTATTGTCTGTACCGCCAGAAAGGTTTTGCGTGAGCTCTAAGTTACGACGTGTTGCCGAGTCTAAAATAATAGTTGAGTCGATAGACTCCAACGTAATAGAACGAATATGCGGCAGGGCAGTTCTTTGCGTGTCACGTACATACTGCATTAAGCAGCCTGCTGCACAAATAGCCACAGGCGCTTTGGTAATACCAAAACCTTGTAAGTCTTTGGTTTGAAATTGTTGTACTAAAACACGCTCACAGGTTTCTAAGTCATATTCCCAAACAGGACGACGACGTACACCTTTAAAGCCATTTAACACCTGCATCTGCGAAAAGTCTTCTGGATATAAAATTTCGGCAGGTTGTAAACGAGTTAAGGTTGCAGACAAGTCAGCAAGTTGTTCAAACTGATTGATAAGAAAACGGCCACTGTTGATATCTAAATAAGCAACACCGTAAGTCTCAGCAGAATTAGCTCTAGGTTTATTGGCGAATACAGCACAAATTAAATTGTCGAAACGTTCGTTAAGTAAATTTTCGTCACTAACAGTACCAGGCGTTACTATGCGAACCACTTTTCTGTCGACAGGGCCTTTGCTGGTGGCAGGGTCGCCAACTTGCTCACAAATAGCAACGGACTCACCTAGTTGTACTAATTTAGCCAAATAGTTATCAACGGCATGATAAGGCACGCCAGCCATTGGAATTGGTTCGCCCGCCGATGCACCGCGTTTAGTAAGCGAAATATCTAACAGTTCAGACGCTCGTCTAGCATCGTCATAAAACAATTCGTAGAAATCACCCATCCTATAAAACAGCAAAATATCTTTATGATCTTTTTTCATGTTTAAGAACTGTTGCATCATAGGTGTGTGGCTAGCGATATTTTCTGGACTGAATAAGTTTGACATTTGGCTTAATGAAATTTGTGACTAATGTTGTATATTGTCACAGATCAGCGGCATAGTGTCTCGTAAAAAGTATAAGGAATCTGGAATTGATTGAAATTGAATCGTTAAGTAAACAACTGGGAACCGCTTTACTAAATAAAGGTTGGACAGTAACCACCGCAGAATCTTGTACTGGAGGCGGCGTTAGCCAAGCGATAACTGCGATTGCAGGCAGTTCTAGTTACTTTGATTGTGCTTTTATAACCTACAGTAATGATGCAAAACATAAGTTGGTTAATGTGCAGCAAGCAACGTTAGACAAATATGGGGCTGTGTCGGAGCAAACGGTTATTGAAATGGCGCAAGGTGCAGCAAACATTGCCAATGCCCAAGTAGGTATTTCAGTTAGTGGTGTTGCAGGTCCTGGTGGTGGTTCAAAAGATAAACCTGTAGGCACTGTTTGGATTGCTGTTTTTATACAGTACCTACTGGATGAAAAGATAATAAAACACAGTAAAACTCAACTTTTTTGTTTTGACGGTGATAGAAATGACGTAAGAGAGTCTACCGTGAAAGCCTCATTAAATATGGCTGTTGAGAGTATTTTGGAAATTAAATAAAAATAATAATAAATTTTTATTGATACTGTTTAATTATACAGTATACTTTGTCGCATAGTTAAGTTGAAACATCATCAACAAATACAACAAGTCATGTTCGGAGACAGTAATGGACGCAAATAAAGAAAAAGCATTAGGCGCAGCACTACAACAAATTGAAAGACAATTTGGTAAAGGCTCAATTATGAAATTGGGTGACAGTAATGCTTTAGATATTGAATCTATATCTACAGGTTCATTAGGCTTAGATATCGCGTTAGGCATAGGCGGTTTACCTTGTGGACGTGTTGTTGAAATTTACGGTCCAGAATCATCAGGTAAAACAACATTAACATTACAAGTTATTGCTGAAGCTCAAAAAGCCGGTAAAACTTGTGCCTTCGTTGATGCTGAACATGCATTAGACCCAATTTATGCGTCTGCGTTAGGTGTTAACGTTGACGAGTTATTAGTTTCTCAACCAGATACTGGTGAGCAAGCTCTAGAAATTACAGATATGTTAGTTCGCTCTGGCGCAGTTGATGTATTGGTTGTCGATTCGGTAGCTGCATTAGTTCCAAAGGCTGAAATTGAAGGCGACATGGGCGACTCGCACATGGGTCTACAAGCACGTCTTATGTCACAAGCGTTACGTAAATTAACGGGTAACATTAAGCGTTCAAATACTTTATGTATCTTCATTAACCAAATTCGTATGAAAATTGGTGTTATGTTTGGTAACCCAGAAACAACAACAGGTGGTAATGCACTTAAGTTCTATGCTTCTGTTCGTTTAGATATCCGTCGTATCGGTTCTGTTAAAGAAGGCGATGAGGTTATTGGTAACGAGACCCGAGTTAAAGTTGTTAAAAATAAAGTTGCTCCACCATTTAAACAAACTGAATTTATCATCATGTATGGTAAAGGTATTTCTAAAGAAGGTGAGTTAATTGACCTTGGTGTTAAGCATGGCGTAGTTGATAAAGCTGGTGCTTGGTATGCTTACAACGGTGATAAAGTTGGTCAAGGTAAAGCAAACTGTATTAAATACTTGAAAGAGAATGTGGCAATAGCCGAAGAAATTGAAAAGAAACTTCGTGATATGTTGTTATTAAAAGCAACAATCAAAGAAGATGATCTTCTCCCTGAAGATGGTGAAGCATAAGATACTTGCTTGATGCAGATGATTTCTCAGGATTAAAACTTAGTTAATAATAGAAAGCCGCTTAAGTAAGCGGCTTTTTTGTTATCTAGGCTTAAATGAGAAACTTGAGCCTCGCAACTCGCAACTCGAACCTCGAATCTCGCAGCTAGAACCCTTAAACCTCTAACATATCCAATATACCTTCTGCCGCTTTTCTGCCTTCAGCAATAGCCGTTACCACTAAATCAGCACCTCTAACAATATCGCCACCGGCAAATATTTTAGGGTTAGTTGTTTGGTATGGATATTGTGACTCTTCATTGGCTTTGATTGTATTCCAATCTGTTAATTCAACTTCGTATGGCGTTAACCATTCCAAGTTTAACGGTTGGAATCCAAATGCTTGAATAACAGCATCAGCTTCTACAATGTATTCAGAACCTTCAATTGCTTCTGGTCTACGACGACCATTTTCATCAGGTTGACCAAGTTGTGTTTTTACAAACTTAACACCACAAGCTTTACCGTCAGCACCTAATTCAATTGAAATCGGTTGTGCATTCCATAAAAACTCGACGCCTTCTTCTTTGGCATTTTGTACTTCACGGGCAGAGCCTGGCATGTTTGCTTCATCACGACGATAGGCACAAATAACATTGTCAGCATCTTGTCTTATGGCTGTTCTTACACAGTCCATCGCAGTGTCACCACCACCTAAAACCACAACTTTCTTACCTTTGAAATCAATGCAAGAATCAGTTGTTCCCATTACTTGGCGAGTATTGGAAATCAAGTATGGTAAAGAGTCGTAAACGCCTTCAGCTTCTTCGTTCGGTAAGCCACCGCGAATGTACTTATAAGTACCTACGCCAAGGAATACAGAATCAAAGTCATCTAATAAGGTTTGGAAATCGACATCTTTACCAATTTCAGTGTTAAGAACAAATTCAACACCTAGGCTTTCAAAGATTTCACGACGGCGAACCATCACTTCTTTTTCTAATTTGAAAGAAGGAATACCAAAGGTTAACAAGCCACCAATTTCTTCGTACTTGTCATACACAACCGCTTTAACACCGTTACGTACTAATACATCAGCACAAGCTAAACCAGCAGGGCCCGCACCTATAACTGCAACTCTTTTATCTGTTAACTCAACACCTTCAATACTTGGACGCCAACCCATTTCAAATGCTTTGTCATTGATGTATTTTTCAATACTACCAATAGTTACCGCACCAAAATCGTTGTTTAAAGTACATGCGCCTTCACATAAGCGGTCTTGTGGACAAACACGTCCACAAACCTCAGGTAAGCTGTTGGTCTTGTGAGACAGCTCAGCAGCTTCAATGATCTTTCCTTCATTGGCTAGTTGTAGCCATTGAGGAATGTAGTTATGAACTGGACACTTCCATTCACAATAAGGATTACCACAGTCAAGACAACGATCTGCTTGACCTTTAGCCTGTGCTTCTTGCATAGGCTGGTAAATCTCAATAAATTCTTCTTTACGAACCTTAACCGGATGTTTAGTCGGGTCAATGCGCTTTACGTCGATAAATTGATATACATTTTGACTCATAAGTTTTTCCTCGCTCTACATTGCCTGAACACGTAGCTCTGCAGAAGAGCGGTGACGGTGACCTAACAGTTCATTTACATCTGAAGTTTTAGGTTTAATAAGTTTGAATTTTGGTAACCATTGTTCGAATTCAGCTAAGATCTGCCCTGAACGTTCACTTTGAGTTTCTTCAAAATGCTGGTTAATTAATCCACGTAGATTTTCAGCATGAATAGACATATTAATGTCTAGTGCTTCAATAAGCTCATGATTCAATCTGTTTTTAAGGTGGTCGTTATAATCAAGGATATATGCAAAACCACCTGTCATACCTGCACCGAAGTTAACACCGATATCACCAAGGACAACAATTTGTCCGCCTGTCATATATTCACAAGCATTGTCACCAACGCCTTCAACAACAGCAACGGCTCCAGAATTTCTTACGGCAAAACGTTCACCTGCACAACCAGCCGCTAATAACCAACCGCCTGTTGCACCGTACAAACATGTATTACCCATAATAGCTGAACGATGACTAATATAACGCACACCTTTTGGAGGATGAATCGTTATCTTACCGCCTGCCATGCCTTTACCAACGTAATCATTTGCATCGCCAATTAAGTGAAGATAAACACCGCCTGCGTTCCAAACACCAAAGCTTTGACCGGCAACACCAGTACAATGAAGCGTGATTGGGTCTGTAGCCATACCTTGGTTTCCGTGAGCATCAGCCACTTCACCAGATAATGTTGCACCTACTGAACGGTCGGTATTACGGATATCGTAATAGAAATCGCCACCTGACTTACGGGCAACAACGTCTTTTGTATCAGCAACAATTTTCAGATTCAAATCACCATTGTCTAATGGTTCATTTTTCGCAACACAATAACTTGGATGTTCAGACTTAACGCCACTTGAAGCAAGTATGCCAGCAAGTTGCAGTTTGTTTTGTTTCTCTGTTTTACCAGCAATTATCTCAAGTAAATCTGTACGACCTACCAAATCTTCAAGCTTAGTAATGCCGATGGAGGCCATGATCTCTCTAACTTCTCTGGCAACGCCAATGAAGTAGTTTTCAACCATCACAGGTAACCCAGCAAAGTAATCTCTACGTAGGTTTTCATCTTGAGTTGCAACACCTGTGGCACAGTTATTCAAATGACATATACGTAGGAATTTACAACCTAAGGCAACCATAGGCCCTGTTCCAAAGCCAAAGCTTTCTGCACCTAAGATAGCGCCTTTGACTACGTCTAAACCAGTTTTTAAACCGCCATCAACTTGCACTCTCACTTTATGACGTAAACCATTTTCAACAAGAGCCTGGTGAGTTTCGGCTAAGCCTAATTCCCACGGACTACCCGCGTATTTAACCGACGATAAAGGACTCGCTGCGGTACCGCCGTCAAAACCAGAGATAGTGATTAAGTCAGCATTTGCTTTAGCAACACCAGTGGCAATAGTTCCAACACCAGGTTCAGATACTAATTTCACTGACACAAGGGCTTTTGGATTAACTTGTTTTAAGTCGAAAATAAGCTGAGCTAAATCTTCAATTGAATAAATATCGTGATGAGGTGGAGGTGATATTAATGTTACACCTTGTACTGAATAACGAAGTTTTGCGATTTCTGCAGAAACTTTATCACCCGGTAATTGACCACCTTCACCAGGTTTTGCGCCTTGGGCAATTTTAATCTGCAGCACTTCTGCATTACGTAAGTAATGAGGTGTTACACCAAATCGACCAGATGCAATCTGTTTAATTTTAGAATTTTTATCTGTTCCAAAACGGCGAGGATCTTCACCACCTTCACCTGAGTTAGAACTGCCACCAAGCTTGTTCATTGCTTGCGCAAGTGCTTCGTGTGCTTCTGGACTTAATGCACCAATAGACATAGCGGCAGAGTCAAAGCGACGGAATAAGTGACTTGCATCATCCACTTCATCGATTGAAATAGGCGTTTGTTTTTTCAGTTTCATCAAGTCTCTAAAATGAGCCGGACTACGGTCATTAACTAAGCTTGAGAATTTTTGATAATCGCTATAGTTACCAGATTTAACAGCCGTTTGTAACGACTGAACTACGTCAGGGTTATAAGCGTGATATTCACCGCCATGAACGTATTTTAATAAACCACCGTGGGCAATACTCTTACGTTTTAACCAAGCGTCTTTTCCGTTAAGGCATAACTCTTTATGGATATCTTTGAAACTTGCGCCTTCAACACGTGATGTGATGTTAGGGAAGCAAAGCGCCATAATATCTGAGTCTAAACCAACGGCTTCAAATAAGTTTGAACAACGGTAGCTAGCAATCGTCGATATGCCCATTTTAGACATGATCTTAAATAAGCCTTTCTTAATCCCTTTACGGTAATTAATTACAGCTTCTTTAACTGGAATATCTATGCTGCCATTTTCGACAAACTGCTCTACAGTTTCATACGCCATGTATGGGTAGATAGCAGTTGCACCTAAACCTAATAAAACAGCAAAGTGATGTGAGTCTCTTACTGATGCAGTTTCAACAACAATATTCGCGTCACAACGTAAGTGTGTTAACACCAACGTATTTTGCACAGCACCAACTGCCATTGCCGCAGGAATAGGCACTAGACCTTTTTCTATTGAGCGGTCAGATAGTATTATTATTGCAGCGTTACGGTCTCTTGCCGCTTCTACGGCTGTCTGACACACAGATTCGATTGCTTCTTTTAAGCTTTTCTCTTCTGGGTTGTAAAGAATAGAGACAGTTTCAGTGTAGTAATGTTCTTCATCAAACTCTTTTAATTGGTCTAAGTCGGTATACATTAATACTGGTGATTCCAATAACACGCGATGTGCGTAACCAGAGGTCTCGTTGAATACGTTTTGTTCACGGCCGATACATGTTGCCAATGACATAACGTGATTTTCACGTAATGGGTCTATTGGTGGATTGGTTACCTGTGCAAACAATTGACGGAAGTAATCATAAAAATTACGTTTTTGGCTAGACATAACCGCCATAGGTGCATCATCACCCATAGAGCCTGTCGCTTCTTGTCCGTCTTTGGCAAGCACTTTCATTACTTGTTCAATTTCTTCAAACGAGTAATTAAATAGCTTGTGATAAACCGCTTGAGTTTGGTCGTCAAACAGACGTTGGCCTATTTGTTCGCCTTCACATTCTTCAAATGGTTTTAATCGACAAATGTTTTTCTCTAACCATTCTTTATACGGATGACGACCTTTAAGATCGTTATCTATCTCGTTTGAGTGCCAAACTTTGCCAACATAGGTGTCAACTGCAAGCATTTGACCTGGACCAACACGACCTTGCTCAATAACTTCATCAGGTGTGTAATCCCAAATTCCAGACTCAGACGCTAAGGTCAGTATCTTGTCTTTAGTAATAGTGTAACGAGCAGGGCGCAGACCATTACGGTCTAAGTTACAAGCTACGTGACGACCATTTGTCATTACGATACCAGCAGGGCCATCCCATGGTTCCATGTGCATAGAGTTAAATTCGTAGAACGATTTTAACTCAGCATCCATCGCTGGATGATTTTGATACGCAGGCGGAACTAATAAACGCATAGAGCGGAATAAATCTAAACCACCGGCCAAAAATAGCTCAAGCATGTTATCTAACGAGCCTGAGTCACTGCCAGTTTTGCTAACAAATGGCGCTGCATCTTGTAAATCAGGAATTAGAGGTGAGCGGAATTTATATTCACGAGCTTGTGCCCACTGTCTGTTACCTTTAATCGTATTAATTTCACCGTTGTGAGCTAAAAATCTGAACGGTTGAGCTAAACGCCATTGTGGTGTTGTATTAGTAGAGAAGCGCTGATGGAATACGCAGATGGCGGTTTCCAATCTAATGTCAGCTAAATCCAAATAAAACCTTGGTAAATCTTTAGGCATGACTAAGCCTTTATAGATAGTTACCAAACAACTTAAACTCGGGATGTAAAAATCCTCGTCGTCTTCAAGTTGTTTTTCTATTCTACGTCTAGCCATATATAAGCGACGTTCAAAATCTTTTTTACGCCAGCCAGATTGAGCATTAACAAATACTTGCTCAATTTGCGGTAATGATGCTGCAGCTATTTCACCTAAAATATCAGGATTGGTTGGAACTACGCGCCAGCCAACAATTTCTAAGGTCTCTTGCTCAATTTCTTTTTCAATGATCTTTTTGGCTCTAGCCGCTTTAATCGGATCTTGGCTTAAGAATATGACACCAACGCCAAATTTCTTACCTAAATGCCAGCCGCTTTCCTCAGCTACTGCTCGGAAAAACGCTTCAGGCTTTTGAATTAGTAAACCACAACCATCGCCGGTTTTACCGTCGGCAGAAATACCGCCACGATGTTGCATTCTATCTAAGCTAGTAATCGCAGTGCGCACTATCTTATGGCTAGGCTCACCTTCAAGATGAGAGATCAAACCAAAGCCGCAGTTCTCACGAACATCTTGGCTGTTGTGCATTAATTGTATTTTTTTAGAACCAGTGTTATTCAAGCTGGTATCCTCCTCTAAACCAAGCAACCATTTATAGGCGTTTTTTATCGCCTTTTATTATGTATTTCCAAACGCTTTTTTATCGTCTTTTATTAAGTATATATGAAATATGGATGCAGTTAATGTGAATATACATTCACATACGGGGTTTTTTTAAAATGCATTCGGCCGAACAACATAGCTAGATTTTTAAACTAGGTCAATACAAAATAGGTTAATTACTCTAGAGTAAATAGAAATTAAATTTCAAAAAAAGGTATAAGAAGGGAGTTTTACGGGTATATGCTTGATTCTTGTGTAATTAAATTACAAGAAAATAATATCCAGACATAAAAAAACACCCCGTAGGGTGTTTGAATATATATGTGTTCTTTTATTTTGAAGCGTAACCGTTTGCGATCCCTTTACTTGCAACGCTAACCGCGTCGTGAGCATGCAAAGATTCGTAGTGATTCACTCGTAACCAGAAATCTTTATATCCTGAGATTGCATCAAGCGTATGTTTAATACGACGGCCTGCATCTTCACAGAACATTAAGTTTTGGCCGTTAAGTCTGGCAAACTCTTGTTCGTCTTCACGTTTAACTGCAGCTTGTACTGGAGTTTGTAATACATTTTCAATCGCATCAACTAAATCAACAAGAGGGAACTCAGTGATGTCATCAGCCAATTTAACTTTTACTTCTGCAATAGAACGTTGGCTATGCGGTGTCGCGACAATACCTTCGGTAGTGCCCAACCACTGATGAAT
Organism: Psychrosphaera saromensis; assembly: GCF_002954545.1. Taxonomy (GTDB): domain Bacteria; phylum Pseudomonadota; class Gammaproteobacteria; order Enterobacterales; family Alteromonadaceae; genus Psychrosphaera; species Psychrosphaera saromensis. The sequence continues at coordinate 1,302,132 of NZ_MSCH01000003.1, forward strand.
TTCTTCTGCGCTTACATCACCAGTAAATTTGTCATTAAATGCATTTTGAATTAATTGACGTGCTAGGGCTGCAGAACAAGGGCATGTAGAAGAATAAGGCACTTTCACTGCAAGTTCGATATCTAAAACGCCATTAGTTAAGTTGCCAGTAATAACCACAGGATATGCTTTCCACCCACGTTTACCACTGATAAGCGACTTTCTACGCATGTGGTAATCAAATTCAAACTTAAGGTGAGCACTGTCACTTAAGTCTTCGTGGCTTTGAATAAAGTTAGTAAGTAGGTCAGTTAATGTCGCTTTGTTTAAACTACCTTCTACTGATAATTCATCCAACATTAAATACAAGCGAGACATATGAATGCCTTTCGCTTTTGGATCTTTTAAATTAACAAATGCTTCAACTAAAGCAGACACCTGACGAGTTTCACCTTGCATCTCTACCATAATTGGCATTTCTATATTACTCATACCTACCCAGTCTAAAACACCCTCAGTTTGGGCTTGGGCTTGGTTTGCGATATCAGGCATTTTGGTTGTCATGGATTCTCCAATTTGACAATTAAGTCAGCATTAAATGCCCTCGTGTGTCAAAGAGAGGGCTGAAAAAATTCGTATTTGGTATTGTTATCATCTAGCCGAGATGTTGCCTCGTGGTCTGATTTCTAAATGACAGGGCGTGTTTATACCATATATTAAGCAGTAAATTAAGTCATTCAGGATAAATACCTGATTAATTTACTCGGGTATAAAAGGACACAAATATTTACACCTGTTGTGTGGGCTATTTGAAGGCGTAAATTTGTAACTGGCGTATAGAGCTTTACAGACTAACTTTTCACGTAAACATTATTAACTGGGAATTCAATAATGAAATGGGCGCCATTTCCTAACTCGCTTTCCACTTCTATACTGCCATTTAATGCTTGTGTTACTAAGTTATAAACTAAGTGCATGCCAAGGCCAGAACCGCCTTCACCGCGTTTGGTTGTGACAAATGGGTCAAAGATCTTTTGTTTAATTTTTTCTTCGATGCCTTTACCATTATCAGACACTTCAATCTTGCATCTGTTACGTTTCATGGTTACTGATATTTCAATTACGCCAGCTTCCATAGACTCAAAGCCATGAATTATAGAGTTCATGATTAAGTTGATGATTATCTGATTGATTGGTCCAGGTTTAGTGTTCGCTTCTAAGTCACCATCACAATTAACAACCACTTCATGTTTCGACTGTTTTAACGTTGGATGCAAAGACATGATGATTTCGTATAAAAGCTCTTTGAATTTTACTTTTCTAATTGTGTCTGCCGTTTGGTCTACGGCGACTTGTTTAAACGAGCTAATAAGATCCGCTGCTCGGCTTAAATTACGATAAATTATCTGAGTGTTTTCTTTGCTTTCATCCAAAAATTTAGCCAGCTTTTTGGCACTTAACGTTTGTGCTTCAAGTTCCTGCTTCATGTCGTCAATTCGGTCAGACATCATAGTTGATGCCGTAACACCTAAACCAATCGGCGTATTAACTTCATGGGCAACACCTGCAACCATTTGACCTAAGGACGCCATTTTTTCAGACTGAATAACTTGTGATTGGTACTGATGAACTTGCTCTAATGCGTCTAGTAATTCTTGATTAGAGTTTCTTAATGCTTGTGTGCGCATCACCACTTTTTCTTCTAGGTTTTGGTTTAACTCAGTGATCTCTTTTTCAGCTTCCGCATACTTATGAATTTGTTTGTATATTCTGGCTAACATCGCATTCACTGAGTTAGCTAATGGCACCATTTCGGTTAACTGTGGGCTACTAACTTGGGTATTAAAGTCTTTGTCGTAAGTCAGGTTTTTAATGTTTTTTATAAAAGTATTAATAGGGGAAAGGATGCGTCGGCTTAACATTAACGATGTAAAAAATGCAATTAGCGAAATTAGAACACCAGCGGCAATATTGTAATTAGCTAAGCTCAAAAAGTTGGCGTTGTAGCTAGGAAGTTGCATTCTTAAGTAGACAAAACCTATGTGTTCCGAGGTCGTTGGGTCTAATACTGGTAAACCATATTCCACTATATTGTCTGTGAATATGGCGTTAGATAATTGTTTTATTTTTTCAAATTGAGGGGCAATCGGTGGAACACCTTGTTGGTTAAAACTGACAAAATATTCTAGTTTTTTAGTTTCGTCATCAACACGATACACGTGGATATTACTGATCTCTTGGATTTTTTGTAATGTGGATAAAAAATCATTGAGGTCATTCCGTTGATTGGAAGATAAAGATAACTGGGAATTAAAAGAGACGATGTTAGCGATGGTTTTTATAAAACGGGTGGCGTCTTCTTTATTTTTTTCATTACTGTAGAGCGTGGTAGATATTATTGAGAACAATAACGACACTAAACTTATAGAAACAAGTGCGGTCGTGATTAATGTTTTTAAAGATAGATTAGACTTAAACTTTGTCACGCTTACTCTTCCTAAGTAATAACTGGGTCTGACGAGATACCTATTATTCTCTTTGAGTAATTAACTTAACCTGTGTTTGGTGGTTATGCAATAAATTCCCCGAAACATCTCTAAATTACGCAGAAAACATCACTGCGCTTTGCTTGTAATAAAGTTAACTTTTAAGAAGATTAACTTTATTACAGAGACTGTTTAATTTAGAGACGCTGGCTAATAAGGGGATTCTTAGTCTTAACTAAGAAGAGCGGCCAGTGTAATAAATATTAAAGCGTTTGTTTTTATTTCTAATTTCAACGTATTTAAAATGTTGTTTAAACAGTTCTGGGTAAGGTAAAAATGCATTTGCTACCATCCAGAATTGATATTTACGCTTTAACATTTTTGGTGCGTGTTTAATAAGTTGCTCAGTGATCGTGTAATCCGTTTTTGTGCCCGTATGAAATGGCGGGTTAGTCACAATAAACTTAAAGAACTCACCAGAGCTTAAAACGGCAGACAATCCGTTAGATGGTTTTGCTTTGGCATCAACATTATTGACTGCAAACGTTCTGTTACTACTTTCTACCGCTAATGCGTCAACATCAATGGCGGTCATAGAACAATCGTAACGTTTAGCTAGTGCAACACTTATTACCCCACAGCCGCAACCAAAGTCTAAACCATGGCCTTTTACATCTGTGATTGTATTTAGTAGGAGTTGAGTACCATTGTCTAAACTGTTTGCGCTAAATACGCCTGGTAACGCAACAAGTTGCACGGTAACCGCTTGTTTTTCTATTTCTACCGTTACTTCCGACGTGCTAAACCAATCTTCCATTGTCTTAGTACAAACGTGATTGTTAAAGGTGGCGGTAAACAACATGCAATGACGTGCGCCATCTAATTTAGCCGTGACATCGCAATAACTTTCTAATGCTTTATCACAACTTTTTACTCCACCTTTTTTCTCACCAACAATGTATATGGTGGCGTCTTTATTTAAGTGTTTTGAGATCATCGACAAATAATAATCAAAACGCAATTTGGTTTTTGGGAAGTAAATAACCACAGCATCAAATTTTGTATTGTTAACTTGCTCTTCTTCTAACCAAGCACCAAACACAACATTATTTTTTTTATTAAGTTGGTGGGTGTCAACATACGGAGTGAAGCCAAACCAATTAATGTCGGAACGTTGAGCACTAAACTCAGCAATAGCATCGTCATTTAATAAATCTAATAACAACACATTGCCCGCAGGTAAGTGATCAATATTACGTTCTACAACTTGGTTTTCTGCAAATAACATATTTACTCTTTATTTTTTTTGACTTGATTAGCGGAAGAGGAACAAAAGGGGTCAGAGTAAAATTAAATGAGTTTAATCATTATTTAATTTTACTCTGACCCCTATCAAACTATTTAATGCGTTTAAACATAATATCCCAAACGCCATGACCTAAACGGTGACCACGTTGTTCAAATTTAGTTAATGGTCTGTGCTCTGGACGTTCAACAAAGTCACCATTGGTGGCGACATTTTCAAAAGACTCAGCAGCATTCATTACTTCTATCATGTGTTCAGCGTAATTTTCCCAGTCTGTTGCCATGTGGAATACGCCGCCCATTTTTAATTTAGTGCGTAACGACTCAACAAAGGCAGGCTGTACGATGCGACGTTTATGATGGCGGGTTTTATGCCAAGGGTCTGGGAAAAACAATTGCACCGTATCTAAGCTTTCGTTAGGTATACAATCACCCAATATTTCAATTGCGTCGTGTTCATATAATTTTATGTTATTGATCTCAGCTTCACTGGCTGATGACAAACAAGCACCAACGCCTGGAGTATGTACTTCAATACCAATAAAGTTACTCTCAGGTGCATTTTTAGCCATCTCAACTAACGATGCGCCCATACCAAAACCAATTTCTAAGATAAGTTTGCCGTCGTTATTAAAAAGTTCAGCTGGATTAATAAGACCATTTTTGTGCTCTAGCCCCATAGTTGGCCAGTGTGCATCAAGAGAAGCTTGTTGACCTTTTGTTAGGCGACCTTCACGTTTTACAAAGCTTTTTATGGTACGAATGTACTTACCATCTGCTTTGGCTTCTTCAACGGATGTGTGTTTTTGTTCAGTCATTTTTACGGTCACCTAAATAATTCAGTCTATTAACCGCGGCATTATCTTACACACTGCAGTTTGGCTCAAGCGCTTTATTTATCTAATGCAGAGAAGTTAAAGTAAAGACAAATAAAGCTGAGGCTGTGGATGATTGCACTTATTTACTCTAACTCAAGAAAGGATTTGTGTTGGGAGTCTGATATCATCGCAAAATACTATGGTTCACAGCGTGTAATTGGTTTAAATGTCAGCAGTAAATAAACAACTTCCAACTTGGTTTTCAGACTCGGTGTTAACTTGGTACGACAATAACGGTAGAAAACACTTACCGTGGCAGCAGGATGTTACGCCTTATAAAGTCTGGGTTTCCGAGATTATGTTGCAGCAAACGCAAGTAACAACGGTTATTCCATACTTTGAGCGTTTTATGAGTTTGTTTCCAACGGTGACCGATTTAGCCAATGCTAAACAAGATGATGTTTTACATTTGTGGACCGGCTTAGGTTATTACGCCAGAGCCAGAAATTTACATAAAAGCGCACAAATAATTGCGACTGAATACCAGGGACAATTCCCTACAGATTTTGAACAAGTTATCGCGTTACCGGGAATTGGCCGTTCAACCGCTGGAGCTGTGTTGTCACTTTCTTTAGGGCAACATCATCCGATATTAGACGGTAATGTAAAACGTGTGTTAACTCGCTTTATGGCGGTAGAAGGTTGGCCGGGTATGAAAACCGTAGAAAACCAACTTTGGCAAATTGCAGAGCAGTTTTCACCAGTTAAACGTATCGATAACTTTAACCAGGTGATGATGGATTTGGGGGCAATCGTTTGCACTCGTTCAAAACCAAAGTGTGAGCAATGCCCAGTTAGCAGTAAATGTCAGGCACTAGCGTTAGAACGAACCACCGACTTCCCTTATTCCAAACCTAAAAAAGACAAACCAATTAAGTTTGTGTACATGTTGTTGTTAGTTGCGTCTAATAGCAAAAGCGGTGCCGCCAATAAAACAGGCAAACAGGTTTATATGTACCAAAGACCACAAACGGGTATTTGGGGCGGGTTATATTCTTATCCTGAATTTGAAGAGCTATCTCAGCTAGAACAATATTTTCAACAGCAGTCATTACCTATGTCGGTAGATGAGTTAGATTTTAATGAAGACTTATTATTCCGTCACACGTTTAGCCATTACCATTTGGATATTCAGCCTGTTGTCGTGTCAGTAGCGTCTAAGCCTAATGTGATCAATGACAGTAGTGATATTTGGTATTCATTAGCCAATGAAGACGATGAAACATCTAAAATTGGTAAGTCTGCGGTAACAGAAAAGTTATTAAACGTATTGAAAGCTGGTGCTTATTAAAAATTTGATTACAATATTGGCAATTAAAATTAACAGAAGTTATTAAGTCATGGCTAGAACGGTTTTTTGCGAATATTTAAAACAAGACGCTGAAGGATTAGATTTTCAATTGTATCCTGGCGATATCGGCACTCGTATTTACAATGGCATTTCAAAACAAGCTTGGGCTGAATGGCAAAAGAAGCAAGTTATGTTAATTAACGAACATAAATTGTCGATGTTAAAAGTTGAAGATCGCCAATTGTTAGAAGATGCGATGGTTGGTTTCTTGTTTGAAGGTAAAGAAGTAACGGTTGAAGGTTACGTGCCAAAAGCATAATCAGCGTTAACACAATTGTATTTTTATTTAGCCAGCTTATTAGCTGGCTTTTTATTGTTTTAAATAAAATAGAAATGTTTGGCTGTTTTTCTATTGCACGCTTCGCACTTTTTTATTACTTAGTGCCTGGCATTGGAATGTACTTAAAGAAATTAACAAAATATCCACACTAAAGCCTATTTTCAGTCTCGTTGTTAAATTATTTAAAACATATAAGCATCACTTTTTGGGGCAATTGTTCGATAGTTAACTGCTGTTTTTGGGCTAAATACGGCAAATAGTGTAAAAACTGTCCGTTCAGTGAAAATATATGAGAAATAGGTTGACTTGAAAAGCCAAAATCCGTTTAATACACGCCCTCAGCAAGGAGACTCTTGTTGAGTGGTACTGGTTAACACCTTTTGTAAGAAATTATAGAAAAGTTAACTGCACTAAAGCATTCATATTTACCAAGTATGACTGTCATGTGCCTCGATAGCTCAGTCGGTAGAGCAGAGGATTGAAAATCCTCGTGTCCCTGGTTCGATTCCGGGTCGAGGCACCATTTTTTACTAGCATTTCTTTTCAAGAAAACCGCTGCTAAAAAATGCTCTTGTATAGAGATTATGTGCCGACTTAGCTCAGTTGGTAGAGCAACTGACTTGTAATCAGTAGGTCGCCAGTTCGACTCCGGCAGTCGGCACCATTTCTATATCAAAGCTTTCCTCAGTAATATAAAACCCAATAAAGCAAAATCGAGCTCAAGCTCAAGCTCTATAAAGCAAAGCAAACCAACAAATACTTCCTAGCTTAAATTCTTAACCAAGATACAATTTTAATACAACGCTCATAACTATTATTTCTCAGCTCTCAGCTTATAGGCTCATATCAATTGAACTTGATATTAAACAGCGCCCGATACTAATCAGGCACTATTTGTTATTTATGGTCGTTAGCTATTTTTGTTACTTATTTTGGAGTAGTTAACTGCTCAGATAAATGTTGTTTCATAAATCTATTTGCGCGCCATATATCCGCTAAGTGTTCACCCGTTGCTGGAAGAATGTGTGCGTATGGAAATGGGCCAAATTCTGGCGTAATAGTGAAACTGTTATCTTGACGAGCTGCCGCGTTATCAACAACCGCTTGCCATAACTGGGTATGATTTATTAAATGTGCCTGCCAACGTTCATCTTCTGGATTAGTAACTTGCGGGCCTTCTTCAAAACCAACTCTGCCATGTATGTGATACACAGACTTAAATAGTTTATTCAGTCGCTCAATTTGATCAGATAAGTCTGACTCGTGTACTACCATCCAATGACTAATATCTAAATTAAGTTTTAACTCCGGCAACACATCTATAATTTGTTCAGTGCCAAAAGTACTAAAGGTCGGTCTAAACCTGTGTGTTTCATGGGTGATAGTTACGTTATGCTTTTGCTCTAACTCAAGTGCCGCTTCAAATAAAACTAGATTGTCTTTTAGGCTAAAAATATCTCGGCCTGTATGGCAATTGATTAAAGTGGGAGAAAACTCTAACGCTTGCTCTACTTGTTTGGTCAGGCTTGCTAAATGTTGTTGTACATTTGCGCCGTCTGTCGCAATACCCGTTATTATATCTAAGCCAAATTCCGCGTGAGCTTTTAATGTGGTATCCACATCAATAGAGTAAAAAGGTAAAAACAACTCGGTTCCTTGGTAACCTTCATTGTTAATTACGTTCAAGTAATGGCTTAATTCACTCGGGTTTGTACATTGCACTTCCCAAAGGGATTTATGAAAATTTAGCTTCATTTTTATTCTCTACTGCGGGCACCTTAAAATATAAACGCAGAGTACCTTAGCTATTCGCTAAATTAATATTCCTATTTGGAAAGTCGTATATTCCATTTATTCAATATTAGAAAATATTGGTTCGGGCTATAGTCATTACCAAGAGTAAACAATATCTCTGAATTTAAACTCATCACTTAGGAATATTACAATGTTGTCAGCTGAGCAAATTACACATTTCAATGAACAAGGTTACATTGTGTTGGACGAAATTATTCCTTTGGCTGATATCGACGCCATAAAACAACGTGCCAATACCCTTGTTGAGCAGTGGGCAGAAGATAGCCCAGATCATGTTTTTACCACAAATGACAATGACCGCAGTGATGACTCATACTTTCTAGAGTCAGCAGAAAAGATACGATGCTTTTTTGAAGAAGAAGCATTTAATGACCAGGGCGAGTTAGTGCAAGAACGTTCTTTATGCATTAATAAAATTGGCCATGCATTACATGAGTTAGACCCTGTATTTAATGACTTTAGTCATAAGAAATTATTAGGTGAGCTGATATCAGATCTTGGTATGAAGACACCGCAAATTCGTCAGTCTATGTATATTTTTAAGCAGCCTAAAATTGGTGGCATTGTTAATTGGCACCAAGATGCGAGTTTCTTTTTTACCACACCGCAAAGCGTGATCACTTTATGGTTTGCCGTTGAAGACGCGACTTTAGAAAATGGTTGTTTGTGGGTTGAGCCTGCAGGACATTTGGGGCCACTAAGAGAACGTTTTAATTTACACGACCAACAAACCACTATGGTTAATTTAGACCCAATGCCATGGCCAACAGAAAAGTGCGGAGTATCGGTTGAAGTAAAAGCGGGAAGTTTAGTTATGTTCCAAGGGTTATTACCGCATTACAGCGCGCCTAATCGCTCGTCTAAGTCACGCCAAGCGTATACATTGCATGTTACTGACGGTGAGTGTGAATATGCTCCTGAAAACTGGTTACAGACCACAGCACTACCGTTACGCGGTTTTGCTAAATAGTATTTATTCAGCGTCTCTTGTTTAAGAGACGTTTTTTTTTGCTCTTAAATTCAAATAATAAATGCATAACCTAGTTAGTAAAAACACTTAATAATTGTTTACGTAACCAAGTATGGGCGTGGTTAGTTTCGCTACGTTGATGCCAAATAAGAGAATAAACAACGGGATCAGACTGACAAGGCATACTCAGTTTTACTAATTGATTAGATTTTAAAACCGAGTCAGCCCAGCTTGTCGTCGTAGTAAATACCAGATCTGAATGACTGCACAAGCTGGTTGCGGCATTAAAGTCTGGTACTTGTATGGCGACATTTCGTTGGAATCCTAATTTAGATAAAGACTGATCAAACATAGGCATGCCAAGCTCATTATCTTTAACGTGGATATGTTTACTGGCTAAATAAGCCTGTTGATCCCAGTTAGTTTGTAGGATTGGATTTGTTTTTCGTACTAAACAAACCAGATCATCTCGATACAATTCTTCACTGTGAAGTTGGTTGTTTAAATTCGGTTTTTGGCCAGTGTCGTGCGGAATAATGACAAAATCTAGTCGACCTTGGTTTAACTGTTCAATGCTAATACTGTCTTTGAACCAAGTGTCTATTTGCATGTTAGGCGCTTCATCTAACACTCGTTGCATGACTTTTGACAGGACAAATTCGAATGCGCTTTCTTGCATCGAAATTTTAAAACAGCCTTGATACTTTTTTAGGTCAAATTTAGACGGTGAAAAGATCTCGTTAATTGCACTTATTGCTATGTTTAATTTAGGTTCTAATTCTTGTGCTAACGGCGTTGGCATTAAACCGTGAGAAATACGGTGAAATAACGGATCTGCGAATATATGTCTAAGCTGAGACAAGTTCTTACTGATAGTCGACTGACTTAAATTAAGCCGAACCGCAGACGATGATGCATTACGTTCTTGCAACAGAACTTGTAAGGTAACGAGTAAGTTAATATTAATGCGGGTTAATTGCGATATTTCCATATTTTTGGCTTAAACATTCAGGTATTCAAATAAGGAAAATATATTCTACATACTATTCACTTATTGAACAATGGTGGTAAGGTTAGCCGCAAAATTAGGCTCACGCTAAAACTAACCGTTAAAAAATTACGCGTTAACTAACGTTAAAAAAACGACAACAAACACAAAGAGTGAATATGAACGTAATAATGGGTTTTATTGGAATAATAACTTTAGTCGCTTTTGCTATATTGTTGTCGAGTAATAGGCGAGCAATAAATAAAAGAACGGTATTATTAGCATTCGCTATTCAAGCCAGTTTTGGCATATTTGTTCTCTATCTACCTGTGGGAAAAGATATTTTACTGAGCATGGCCAATGGCGTTCAGTGGGTAATTAATAGCAGCCACGAGGGAATAAGCTTTTTGTTTGGTGGGTTAGTCAGCGATAAAATGGCTGAGCTATTTGGCGATGGCGGTTTTATTTTTGCGTTAAAAGTCTTGCCTGTGATCATCTTTTTCTCTTCTCTTATCGCCGTTTTATATTATTTAGGCATCATGCAAAAGGTCATTGCAATCATAGGTGGCGCATTACAAAAGCTACTTAGAATAAGTAAACCTGAAGCTATGTCTGCAACGGCTAATATTTTTGTTGGATTAACTGAAGCTCCGCTGGTGGTTCGTCCGTTTATTGGACGTATGAGCGAATCTCAATTATTTGCCGTTATGGTTGGTGGAACCGCCTCAGTTGCGGGTTCTATACTGGTTGGTTATGCCGCTTTGGGGATAGATTTAAAATACTTAATTGCTGGCTGTTTTATGGCCGCCCCTGGTGGCTTGTTAATGGCAAAACTCATCATGCCTGAGCAAGGAACACCAATAGAGTCAGTTGAAAGTATTGATGAACTTGACGAAGAAAAACCGGTAAATATTATCGATGCCGCAGCTGGTGGAGCAGCGGTTGGGATCAAGCTGGCGATAAATGTAGGTGGTATGTTGTTGGCATTTTTAGGCTTAATTGCCTTGTTAAATGGCATAGTTATGGGCATCGCAAGTTTATTAGGGTTTGACGGTGTAACCATTGAACTCTTGTTAGGTTATATGTTTTCGCCAATTGCTTTTCTTATTGGTGTGCCGTGGGATGAAGCCTTACAAGCTGGCAGCTTTATTGGCCAGAAGTTTATGGTGAATGAATTCATCGCTTACAGTAACTTTGTCGATATTAAAGATACGTTAACGGAGCATACACAAGTTATTATCACGTTTGCATTATGTGGTTTTGCTAACTTAGCCTCTATTGCGATATTAGTTGGGGGCTTAGGTGCTTTAGCTCCAAATCGCCGACATGACATAGCAAGGTTAGGGTTTAAAGCGGTTGTTGCGGGTACATTATCTAACTTAATGAGTGCCACTCTAGCGGGTATCTTTATCAGCTTAGCTGCTTATTAGGCGAGATTAATCACTTAGCTTATTAGCCGCTTAGCCGATTAAACCAAGCTGGCGATTAAAATATTTGGCTTATATGTTTTGCCTGTTTGTAATAAACCGCATGAACATAAAGCCAAATATCGACAATAAACTATTTTAAAACCCGTGTTTCAGCCGTTTAGTTATCAACTGCAATCGTCACAATTTGCGGATTGTTACTTAGTGTTTTATGCACCGGGCATTTATCTGCAATTTCCATTATTCGAGCTCTTTGCTCGCTGGTTAGCTCACCAATTAACTGAACCTTACGAATTAATGACTCCATCTTTTGTTCATGTGCGTCGGTGTTACCAGCATCTTGGATATAATCACGTTCATGCGATAAAGATACTTCTACATGTTCAAGTGGGATTTTTTTATGGCTAGCATACATCCTAATTGTCATTGCAGTACAAGCACCTAACGCGGCTAACAAATGCTCGTAAGGATCGGGGCCTGAGTTTTGTCCGCCAATTGCGGTTGGCTCGTCGGCATACCAGTGATGGTTGTCGGTGAATACTTGCTGCTGAAATTTATGGTCAAGCTCGGCTACCATTACATGTCCTTTACTAACGCTTGGACTCTCAACGCTAGGGGCTGGAATATATCGGCTAGCCCAACCAGAAATCATTTGCGCTACGTATTCGCTGTCGGCTGATTTTGATAAAAGGTGATCCGCAGTATCTAAACTAACAAAGCTTTTTGGGTGTTTGGCCGCTTTGTAAATCTTCTCCGCATCGGAAACCTCTACCGTTAAATCAACAGGCGAATGCATAACCAACAATGCTTTGTTTAGATGCTTTATATGCTCAGTTGTTTGACTGCGTAAATCATCCAAAAACTGTTTTTTAATGGTGAATTCACGAGTGCCTAAATTAACTTTTGCATGGCCGTCACTTTCAATAGTGTCTAAATGAGCATGAAAATTGTGTATAACATGGCTTGCTTCATAGGGCGCTCCAATAGTCACAACGGCTTTTACTTTTGGTAATTGTGCCGCCATAGCTAAAACCGCAGCTCCGCCAAGACTGTGGCCAATTAATAATTGTGGGGCTTCATAATTTTGCTCAAGAAAACTAGCTGCAGCAAGTAAGTCTTCGGTATTAGACGAAAAGTTAGTATTGGCAAAGTCACCGTCACTGTTGCCAAGACCTGTAAAATCAAAACGGAAAACAGCAAAGCCATGCTGAACTAAAAAACGACTTATGCGGGAGGCGGCGGCGACATCTTTGCCGCATGTAAAACAATGGGCAAATAACACATAAGCTCGTATTTTTTGATCTGGTGTTTCAAGTAAACCTGCAAGGTTTTGTCCTTGGCTAGGGAATTCTACTTTTGTTCTCATTGTTATTCCTTGGTTTTTAATAATAGCTTTGTAGTAAAGGGTCTATCAGCGACTGCCATTGAGCTAAGCTCGACTTATGATCAACAGATACATCATCTGCATTGTTAATAAACAATGTAGGCGTTGCCCAAACCGCTTTGGTTGCGGCATAACGAATTGGCGTACGCGCTTTAATATATATGTCGTTATCTTGCATTCGTTTAATAAAGTCTTCGCGGTCTACGTTGGCATGCTCTTGGGCAAAGTCAGCAACTAACTGAATTAGGTCGTTGTGAGTTTTGTTTAAAAAGACGCCATTATAAAATTGCGCTTGGCGGTCATATAAAAAGGATGCAAAGTCATAAAATTTGTTGGCATCATTCTGTGCTAACGCAAACAACCCTAAACTCATATCCCAAGCTTGTCTATGGTTGCTTAGTGTTATCAAGTGGCATCTTAAGCTCACCGATTGATTTTGATAGTGCTTTGATACTTCAAGTAATGTCGGCCAGATAGCCAGTGAGTGAGGGCATTGAATATCAATAAAAGCATCTATAGTGACGACTGCTGCAGGATCTCCAAGAAGAAAACCACTTACACGATGGGGAATAGGTATAGCCATATAAAACTGCTCTCCAAAATAACGTAAAAAAATAGCTCAAAACATGAGTATAGTTGAATATAAACTGTTTTATATTCATTGAGTTAAGTTTTATGTATTTATACTGAGCAACATTTACACTGCGGGTCTTGGTTGATAGTAAATCGTTTGAATTCCATTCCCCATGCATCAAATAATGTGAGTGTATTGAGGTTGTTGGTTTTATTTAATATTAACCTTAATGTTTCGGTCGCTTGTAAGCTGCCCAATACACCAAGCAAGGGACTAAAAACCCCAGAGGTAGCGCAATTTAGGTTATTAGTAGCACCAGCTGGAAATAGACATTGATAACAAGGATTCGCATTGGGCGCGTTAGATGACTGCGATTTTGGCGAAGAGCGCGAAGTAAAGTCAAAGCTGATCAGCTGGCCCTGGCCTTGTATAGCAGAGGCTGAAACTAATTTTATTTTACTCTCAACCGCAGTGGCATTGATGAAATGTCGGGTGCTGGCATTGTCAGTACAATCCAAAACAATGTCAGTGTTATCAAATAAATCAGATAGATTAATATCGAAAACCGATTGTTTGATTGCCTTAATGTCAATTAAGGGATTTAAACTTTTCAGCCGATATTTGGCAACATCTACCTTAGCTTTCCCTATATCTTGCACTGTATAAAGTACTTGTCGTTGCAAGTTACTGGTTTCGATAACGTCATGATCAATTAAGGTGATATGGCCAACACCAGATGCCGCTAAATATTGACTGGCAGTACAGCCTAAACCACCCATTCCGATGATCACGACCTTTGCTTTGGTGAAGGCGAGTTGTCCAGCTTCGCCAATGTGATCCGCCATTATATGACGGTTATAACGCATGAATTGCCCGTCTGTTAATTCAGAGCTTGTTAGCTGAGAGCTTGCCATATCAATTTCTGCTTATTCGTTGTTGAAGTAGCTGTTGTTGTTGAAATAGATGTTGCTGTTGAAGGATCTGTTGGAATTCTTGCACCGCACACTCTGGATCATCGGCTTCTGTAATTGCAGTTACCACAGCAATAGAACCTGCATTGGTTGCCAAAACCGATGGTGCTTTTTCGAGCGTAATACCACCAATAGCAACCATAGGAATGGTCGGATTTAACTTAACTAAATGCGCTAGCGTGTCAACGCCTTGAATTTGCCCTGTCATGTCTTTGGTTTTGGTTGGAAATATAGCACCAACCGCAAGGTAAGAGGGCTTGTATTGCTTGATTTTTAATAGCTCATAATGCCCGTGTGTACTTATGCCTAAGCGCACACCCGCTTTTTTAATGGCGCTGAGATCGGCGGTTTGAATATCTTCTTGGCCTAAATGTATGCCGTAGGCTTTATGTTTAATGGCGAGTTGCCAGTAGTCATTAATAAATAGCTTTGCTTTATATTGTTTACCAAGAGCTATGGCCTGTTGGATAGCAAGTTCTAGCTCATCACCTGTGAGTTTTTTCTCACGGTATTGAATAGTGCTAACGCCAGTTTTTAATAGCCTTTCTAGCCAAGCAATAGAGTCCACTACTGGGTATAAGCCAAGCTTGTCGGTTTCCACAGACGCAAAGTCTGAACAAAAGCCTTGATGCTGTTCTTGTTTCTGATCTTCTTTAGAAGCAGTCCAGCCTATTGACTCAGCAAGCTTGGAGCCTGCCACTAATACTTCTGGGTAATCGTTTATGTCGTTTGGCCATGCACCTTGACAGACAGCTCCTTTAAATAGAGCCCTATTATCACCTAGCTGCTTCGATATTTTTAACCCCTGATTGATATAAGCTTTGGCAATTACAAACGCATCTTTTAAGGCATAACCGAGTGCCAATAATGCAGCTAACGCAGAGGCAAAAGTACAGCCTGTGCCGTGACTGTTTTGCGTATTTATTCTGTCGCTGCTTAACCAATATTCTTGTTTGCCGTCAGTACAAAAATCTATGCTTTTATTCTCAGCTATTTCAATATGTCCACCTTTGATAATGGTTGCCCCAACACCTAAAGCTAATATTTTTTCTGCCGCTGTAGTTAAGCAATCCCAAGAAAAGGCAAATACGCCAGTGAGTTTTTGTACTTCTTTGCCATTGGGAGTCAGTAGGTCAACTAAAGGCAATAGCTTTTCTTTGATAGTAGGCAAAATGTCATCTTCAGTTAAGTTACCGCCGCTTGATGCTACCGCCACTGGGTCGTAAACAATAAAGGGTTTGATTACCCAATTGTTTTTAAATCTAGTTATCTGTTGTGCAATTAACTCTACTTGTTGCTTATTAGCTAACAAGCCTATTTTGATAACGCTTGCGGGCTTTTCCTGCTCTAATGCGTTTATTTGCGACAAGATCACGTCTTGTGACATGGCATTTATCTGTTCTACACCAAAGCTATTTTGTGCGGTAACGGCGGTGATCACAGAGCAAACCTCTAAGCCTATAACTGAAGAGGTGCTAACAAATAGCCCTAGGTTGTGCATGGTTTTGGTGTCAGCCTGAATGCCTGCACCGCCAGTGCAATCGCTACCAGCAATCGTCCAAACAGTGGCTTTGTCATTTTTGTATTGGGTTAATTGACTCATGCTCCGCTCCTGCTAATTTTGATGCCAAAAAGGCGTATCTAATGTTGGTGTGCTTGGGTGGGCGGTTTGTCTTTGTTGCATTAAACCCGCTTGATAAGCTTGCTCGCCAGAGGTGAGGGCATTAGCAAATGCACTGGCCATTAACACTGGATTATCCGCTAGCGCCACAGCACTATTTAGCAAAATACCGTCGTAGCCCATTTCCATTGCCAAGCAAGCGTCGGACGGTTTTCCAATGCCAGCGTCTAAAATTAGCGTGGCTTTTGGTAGTCGTTGTCTTATGGTTTCTAGATTGTATGGATTCATTAAACCTTTGCCGGTTCCAATAGGCGAAGCCCACGGCATAATAACTTCGCAGCCTAAATCGTATAAACGTTGGCATAACACTAAGTCGTCGGTGCAATAAGGTAATACGTTAAAGCCATCTTTTATTAACATCTCGGTGGCTTTTAACAGTTCAAATGGGTCGGGCTGTAAATTGTAATCATCGCCAATGACTTCCAACTTCAACCATGAGGTTTGAAATAATTCACGACTCATTTGCGCCAAGGTAAAGGCTTCTTTAGCGGTTTTACAGCCGGCAGTATTCGGTAGTAAAAATCCGTTGGTTTGCTTCACTATATCTTGGATATATTGCCAAATTTGTTGTCCGGATTGTTCTTGTGGATTCTGTCGTTTTAACGACAAAGTCACCACTTGCGAACCACTGGCTAAAATCGCTTGTTTCATAATATCTGGCGACGGATACAAGGCCGTTCCAATTAATAATCGGCTGTTAAGTTTTTCACCGTAAATGCTCAAACTCATGGTTAACCTCCGTGAATTGGAAATAAAACGTCAATAGAATCACCATCTTTTAATAACCTGTTGGCGTATTGGCTTTTATTGACAAAGTCACTGTTAAGGGCAACGGCAAAACTCATTTCTTGCTGCTTTTGTGACAAATATTGTTGTAACGCGTCGGCTACGGTTGTGTCTTTTACCTTGCCATTTTCTTCGGTACTAGCGCCATTTTCTAGATTTAGCGGTTCACCGTTTATATGTATTTTCATATTTGTGCTCCAGTTCCAGTCTTTTCATTTTGCTTCAGCTGTAGCTCGGACGACTTGTCTAGGGCTAAGACAGCTAACTCAACTTGTTCCAGTACAACGGGTGAAATTAAAAAACCATGACGATACAAACCATTCACCTGAATCAAGCGGCCATCAACTAAAACTTGTGGTTGGTTATCACTAAACGCAGGTCTTAATTGGCTAATGTGCTCACGAATATTAGCTTCTGCAAAACCAGCATTTACACTGTAAGCGGCACTGAGTAATTCCATTGCAGAACGTACTGTCATTGGCGATAAGTCGTCACTTTCTATTTCCGTAGCGCCTACCACGTAAACATGATTGGGTTTAGGGGCGATATAAAGCTGATACCTTGGATGCATTAATCTGACAGGCCGAGTTAAATTCACCTCAGGT
Organism: Psychrosphaera saromensis; assembly: GCF_002954545.1. Taxonomy (GTDB): domain Bacteria; phylum Pseudomonadota; class Gammaproteobacteria; order Enterobacterales; family Alteromonadaceae; genus Psychrosphaera; species Psychrosphaera saromensis. The sequence goes on from NZ_MSCH01000003.1 coordinate 1,319,612, forward strand.
GCAAACAAGTGAAACAACTCGCCTCTTACGGCTCGTAAATCGGTAAGTGCCATGCTTTTCTCAGTAAAGTGCTGATCACTTTGTAGATTAGAGTGCTGAGCCGGATCAGTTCTGGCACCAACGCCTCGACAATCAATAACTAAATCAAAGGTATGAACTTGCTCATTCACGGTTAACTGGCAATGACCTGGCTGGTTATTTATTTGAGTAACCTTAGCGCCGGCAAACCAATTTACCTGTTCAAGCTCCAGCTGTTTTTGTAGGGCTGTTAATAACATGCGGTTATCAATTTGCCCTTCGTCGGGTAAAAACAAACCTTGGCTAAAGTTATGGGCCAGTTCAGGCTCTAACTCAGTAAGTTGCTGTCTATTTAATGATTGAGCAGTATGTTGGGGATAACGTCTACTAAGGTGTTGAGCAAAACGTTGGTAGTCACCTTTGTCTTGCTCATGACTGACCATGATAGCGCCTTGTTGTTGAAAATAGACTTTGTCTTCTAACGTGGCTAATAACTCAGGCCACTTTTTAAGCGCGCTAAAGCCCATTGCAACTATGTTAGGTTCGCAGCTCATAGACTCACCCAGCGGAGTTAATAATCCCCCAGCGGCATAAGCTGCACTTTGCCTGGCTTGTTTGCTGTCCTTATCAAACAGGCTCACCTGATAGCCTTGTCTTGTTAAAGACAAAGCACTCAAGCGACCTATTAACCCCGCACCAACAACGGCTATTTTCATAATAGTTTTATCCCCAGCTCTGTTAACAAAGTGCTACTTATAAAAGCTATTCATTACGCTTATTTATAAAAGCTTCACTTCCTAAAGTTCTAATCAATAGTTATTTAGCTGGATGATAAATTTCACTGCCAGTGGCTTTAAATTCAGCCGACTTTTCAGCCATACCTTTTTTTGCTTCATCAAGCACTGCCTTTTCTTGCATAGCCTTTTCTAACTCAGCTTTATTGGTACTGACGGTTTCATCTAGCAGTTTGATAGAGATAGACTCTCCATTAGCTTCCATTTCAGCAGCGTAATCTCTAACTTCCTGGCTTATTTTCATAGAGCAGAATTTAGGGCCACACATAGAGCAAAAGTGCGCTACTTTGCCAGACTCTTGCGGTAAGGTTTCGTCGTGATATTCAAGGGCGCGTTCAGGATCTAAGCCTAAGTTAAATTGATCGTGCCAGCGGAATTCAAAACGCGCTTTAGACAAAGCATTATCACGGATTTGTGCACCCGGATGGCCTTTGGCTAAATCGCCAGCATGTGCGGCTATTTTGTAGGTGATCAACCCTTCTTTAACGTCTTCTTTATTTGGTAAACCCAAATGCTCTTTTGGTGTCACGTAACACAACATGGCACAACCGTACCAACCAATATTGGCCGCACCAATACCAGAGGTTATATGATCATAACCCGGTGCTATGTCGGTAGTTAATGGCCCCAAAGTATAAAATGGCGCTTCGCCACAATGTTCTAATTGCTGCTCCATATTCTCTTTGATCATGTGCAAAGGTACATGACCCGGACCTTCAATGATAGTTTGCACGTCGTGCTGCCACGCAATTTTGGTTAACTCACCTAAGGTTCTTAACTCACTAAATTGGGCTTCGTCGTTAGCGTCGGCTACTGAACCGGGTCTTAAACCATCTCCCAATGAAAATGACACATCGTACTTTTTACAAATCTCACAAATATCTTCAAAGTGAGTGTAAAGGAAGTTTTCTTTGTGGTGCGACAAACACCATTTCGCCATAATAGAACCACCACGTGAGACAATACCCGTAACGCGTTTTGCCGTCATAGGTACAAATCTGAGTAATACGCCTGCGTGAATTGTAAAGTAATCAACACCTTGTTCGGCTTGCTCTATTAAGGTGTCGCGGAAGATCTCCCATGTTAAGTCTTCGGCTACGCCATTTACTTTTTCTAACGCTTGGTAAATAGGGACTGTGCCAATTGGCACTGGCGAGTTACGCACAATCCATTCGCGGGTTTCATGAATATAACGGCCTGTAGACAAATCCATTACCGTGTCTGCGCCCCATTTGGTAGACCAAACTAGCTTTTCTACTTCTTCTTCAATGGATGAAGATACTGCTGAATTACCTATGTTGGCGTTTACTTTGATTAAAAAGTTACGGCCTATGATCATAGGTTCAGCTTCTGGGTGATTAATGTTAGAAGGGATGATGGCACGGCCTCTAGCAACTTCAGCTCTAACAAACTCAGGCGTGATTTCGCTTGGCATGTCTGCACTACCAACCACTGCACCAAAGCTTTGTCCTGGGTGTTGCTGAGTTAGCATTTCGTCATTAAGTTGTTGGAGTTTTAGGTTTTCACGAATGGCAATGTATTCCATTTCTGGCGTGATAATACCTTTGCGAGCGTAATGCATTTGAGTAACGTTTTTGCCCGGTAAAGCGCGGCGTACTTTAGGTAGGTTTTCAAATCGAATATGATCTAAGCCTTCGTCGGCTAAACGCTGTTGACTGTAACCAGACGTTGCGCCTGACAATACTTCAGTGTCGTCTCTGGCTTCAATCCAGCTAGCACGTAATTTATCTAAGCCTTTGTGTACGTCGATTTGCGTATCTTCGTCGGTATAAGGGCCAGAGGTGTCGTAAACACGAATAGGTTGGTTGGGTTCTAGTATTGGCTTTTCCTGGGTGCCGCCTACAAATGAGTCGGCCAGAGAGATTTCACGCATACCTACTTTAATTGGGTAAGTGCTGCCTTCAACATATACTTTTTTAGAATTTGGAAAACGTTGATTTGAACAGTTTGTTAAAAATTGTTCGGCTTGTGCGCGACGTTCGCGGCGAGTAAGTTTAGTCATTGGTTTCTGCCTTTTGGTAAGTTCGCTCAAAAAATTGAGCACAAAAGACGGAGTGTAGATATACAGGAGTTTTGTAAGACCATTCTACTAAAGATCACGCTGTGCGAGCTTTAATAAGATTGGTGTTTATTCCCTTGTTTCCTTCGCAGATATTAGTCTGAATCAGGTTCTACGGATCCCGCTTTCGCGATCTCAGCCATTACAAAAATGTAGATGGCACTCCGACAAGTCGAGCCGATACTATGCTATTGAATTTTACAGTGCAAGTTCTTCGCGCAAAATATAAAAAATTAGGGAATGTAAGAAAAGAGCATTTAAAATGCCGTTAGGTTTAAGTGTTTGTTTGATTATCGAGCAAGCAGTCAAAGTAAGTTAGGTATTTGCAAAATTTCATTTGCTATCTGCCCTGATATTATTTATCCTCCCTGCCGTTAAATTGGCCTCGATAGCTCAGTCGGTAGAGCAGAGGATTGAAAATCCTCGTGTCCCTGGTTCGATTCCGGGTCGAGGCACCATTTACTTTCCAACGGTAAATAGTGTGTCAATTTAATGATGTTCTTGTAAAAGATCATGTGCCGACTTAGCTCAGTTGGTAGAGCAACTGACTTGTAATCAGTAGGTCGCCAGTTCGACTCCGGCAGTCGGCACCATTTCTTTTATAGAATGCAAAGTGTTAAAAATGCATGTCTAAAGCATAAGATACAAAGCACATAATGTGCCTCGATAGCTCAGTCGGTAGAGCAGAGGATTGAAAATCCTCGTGTCCCTGGTTCGATTCCGGGTCGAGGCACCATCTTATTCCCCTTAATATAATTTCTCTTTAGTTAAACACAGCATTAAATAATCCTGTGATTTATTAGTCGATCGTTGTTTTCGAAAGGGAATAAGATTGTGTCTCAACACAATCGAACGCTCGCTTCGCGAGGTTCGATGACTCCGTACATCCATGTACTTCGCCCTACGGGCCAGCCTTCGGCTGTTGATGAATGTTCCCGACATTCATGCTCCGGGTCAGGCACCATCTTAATATTCCCCATGTTTTATAATTAAATTCAAATTTTATATATTCTGAATACTTTTCGTATGCCTATCGTTTGCACAATATGCCGTGGGGAATCAAAGTTTGTTCAGGGTAAGCCGCACCTGTTTCATCAATAACCCAGTCAGTATCTATTCCAAAGAACAAGTCATATAGGTAATCAAACGGATCTGACGTACTACTTGAGTGAGCTTGGCTTGTCACTAATAGCATTAATAATATTATTATTTTTTTCATTTAATTTCCTTTTAATTGTGTTTAATATGTATCTTAAATTGATATGGATTAAAATTATTATGTTTAATAAGATTGATACATTGCTTTTTTTTATATTAGGTATTTCTGCTTTTCCCACTTTTTCGAGCAATAAGTCTATCCCTATAGAAGTTGGTATAGGGGTTGAGTATGGTGGAGCGGGTAGTCAAATATTTCTTCCAGCAAGTAATCAGAAATTTAACTCATATGTTACGGTAGGTGTTGTTAGTGCGTTTAGTGAAAATGAAAACACATTCATTGTTAGTGGTGTAGGCGTAAATTTTCGACTAAATCGACAATCAACCTGGGGATTGTATTCAGGAATTCTGGGAACAGAATCTCACTTTAATATTAATGATGAATCATTAATAGAACGACAAAAAGTAAGTCTTTATGGCTTATCTGTTAACTATAAGCATAAAATTTTAAAATCAAATTTTTATCTTGGGGCAAGCTATAATATTTATTCAGAAGGTACATACCCTATGATAACATTTTCATACAAGTATTGATCTTCGGTTTTTATAGCGATGTTCCTCTAAGTTAGTATTTTTACTATCAATCATTAAACCGATCGATCACAGCTTTCATTTTCTCAGCAACTTGAGTTTGTTCAAGGTGAGCATAGCGCATTGTTGTACCAATATTTGAGTGACCTAAAACGTGTGCAGTTTCTTTTAGATTAAAGCTGTTTTGAACTAATCGACTGGCACAAGTATGACGAAAATCATGTACTCTGAAGTCATCAATACCAGCATTAGCAATAGCTCTACGAATTGAAATAGTAACTTGTTCCAGACAAATTTCCGGGTCGAGGCACCATCTTATTCCCCTTAATATAATTTCTCTTTAGTTAAACACCGCATTAAATAATCCTGTAATTTATTAGTCGATCGTTGTTTTCGAAAGGGAATAAGATTGTGACTCAACATAATCGAACGCTCGCTTCGCGAGGTTCGATGACTCCGTACATCCATGTACTTCGCCCTACGGGCCAGCTAAAGCTGTTGATGAATGTTCCAGACATTTATGCTCCGAGTACGAGGCACCATCTTAATATTCCCATTCTTATATTATTAAATTCAAATCTTATATATTCTGAATACTTTTCGCATGCTTATCGTTCGCATCATATGGCGTGGGGAATAATAAGATAGTTTCACTACACATCGAACGCTCTCTGCGCTCGGTTAGATTATGAAATACATCCATGTATATGTTGTTACGCTTGTTTATTTGCGCATTCAGTAGGAATTAAAAATTGTTTAGGCGAGATAGATTGTGTAGGCATAGTTGTTCTACGTCAAATCAATTTAGCGAAGCATAAACTATTTTTAAACCTATCGCAGACATGACAAAACATGTTTTGGCTTGCTGATTGTGTAAATAAACAAGTGGAACAACATCAAGCCCTACGGGCCAGCTAAAGCTGTTGATGAATGTTCCAGACATTCATGCTCCTGGTATGAATGCTGAGTCGTTGGGTTTTAAGTTAATTCAAAGAATATTTTTTATTTTTCTAGTAATTTTATACGCTTATAAAATTATTTATTACCCGCCTTGTTTTTATATAAATGTGGATTATATTCAATAATACCTTACGTTCCTTTTATCGGAATTTATTATGTCGCTATTTAGAAAGGAAGCTGTAGCCCAACAAAGTGAACGCCTAACGGGCGCGATTATTCTGGCTCAGCCATTATCAATAAAGTTAACGGTAGCCACACTTGTCGCCATTGCTGCTGCAATTGTGTTATTTATTTTTACTGCTGAGTATTCTAGAAAAGAAACAGTTCGTGGCTTTTTAGTCCCAAGCAAAGGTGTAGTTAAAAGCGTAGCAACACAAGGTGGTGTGGTTGATAAACTTTGGGTGAAAGAGGGTGATAAAGTAATAAAAGGCCAACCGCTTGTTAGTATTATTATTCAAAAGAAAAACGCCACAGGAATTGATTTAAGTGACCAGCTTATTGAGCAAATTGAACATCAAACGTTAATGCTTGTTGATGAAATAAGCCAACACAACACACTCCAATTACAAGAAGTTAAACATTTAAAACAACGTTATTTAGCATTGAAAAATGAACAAGGTGCATTAACAAATCAGTTAACTTTAGCGGATGAAAAGTTAATCTTATTGTTGGCACAACAAGATCATTTTAATACGTTAAGTAAAAATGGTCACCTCTCCAAGTTTGAAAAAGACACTCAAGAGCAAGAGTTACTAGCCGCAAAACAAGAAAAACAAAATATTAATCGTTTGTTGATACAACAACAAAATGAACTCACTCAAGTTAGTTTTAATATTGAAAATATTCCTCAGCAATATGCCCTTAAAATCAATAGTCTGAAACGCCAACAAAGCGAATTTTCTAGCCAAATAGCACAAATATCTAACGGCCATAAATATACGATTACCGCGAGCCAAGGCGGAGTCGTGTCTGGCATCCAAGTTTTTGAGGGAGAAAACTTAACCCAGGCAAAATCTATATTGCATATTCTGCCAGAAGATTCAGAACTGATTGCAGAACTGCTATTGCCAACTCGTTCAGCTGGATTTATTGAGGAAGGGAATAACACTCGGTTACGTTTTGATGCCTTCCCATATCAACGCTTCGGTTTTATCCAAAGCCAAATTGTACAAATAGATCAAACATTGATCACACCAAATGAAAGACAAATGCCTATTGCACTACAAGAGCCAGTTTATAGATTAAGAGCTAAGTTGAATCAACAGCAAATCCAAGCGTTTGGCAAAGCGTTCGACTTAAAAAGCGGGATGTTATTTGACGCAGACATCATGCTTGAGCAACGCACATTAATAGAATGGTTACTAGAACCCATATACAGCTTAAAAGGCCGTGTCGATTAATGCTATGGCTAAACTAAAATGGGTGTTTGGTAATAAATAGCGATAAGAATTTAAAAGAATTTTCTAACTAAGGACTTTCTAATCAGAAGATTAGTGTTAATAACTAGACCTTAATGGAAAATAGGGCGGCTAGCTTTAGTCAACTTTGAACAGAACAACTAAAGCCAGCCAAATTAACCGCTAACTTAAATAATTTAAGTTAGCTAATTAACAATCCGACAACATCTTAATGGTAAGAGAACGTCGGAAACATGGAGTATATATTATGCGTGAATTAAACGTAAATGAAATTGAACAAGTTAATGGTGGTGTTATACCTGGTGCTATTATAGGTGCGATTGCTGGTGGTGCTAATGAGGCTGCATCTGGAGGTAGTACCGGTGATATCGTTGGTGCGGTCATGATGGGGGCTATAGCAGGTGCTACTGGTGGCTTAGCTAGTGCTGCTTTCAAAGCAGGACAAAAATTTGCTGGGGCTTTATTGGGTACAACTTCAGTATATTCAACCGTCCTTCCATCACTAACTAAGTCTTGATAATAAATAACATGCAGAAGCTTTAAATTAATGTGCAAAGAGTACTTAGATACTCTTTGCATTTTTCGAAACTATGAAGGCATACAATGAAAAAAGTACTTATTAGATACTGTTCTATTTATCAAGACTGGAACGATGACAACATAGAAAAATGGAATAGCCAAAGACAGAGTGGAATGTTTAAGTTCATATTAATTGAAGGTGTCATTAAATGGGGGGTAACAGCAGCATTTTTATTTATTTCGCTTAAGCTGGTAATGAATGATGTAGGTAAAATGGAGATTATGAGAATTTGTTTTATATGGTTAGTTGCATCACTCGTATATGGCTACGTATATTGGGTAGGTACAACGGCATCATATGAAAATTATGTAGCCAATAATAAAAAAACTCACGATGCTAGAGTCTAGTATTTGGGAGAATAATCTATGCAACAATTAGACTTGAAAGTAGGTTCTGTAGTATTAAACTTTTGTTTAACATTCCTACTTTGCCAAACATTTTTAAGTGTTATTTACGGTTACGAAATTGATCTGTTCAATTTACTTTTATTAATACTACTAGGGCCTCTTATATAATTATTTACGTGAAAGTAAAAAGGTATTATCAATTAAATATTTTGTATTACCGCCTATTTTAGGATTGTGCTTATGGATCGCTTTATATTTATAGCTGGAGTGCTCTTAGCAAGACTCATTAAGGTTAATTTAAAAGAAGATATTGACTTGGAAAGGGTAAATTCATATCTCACTAATTCACTGGCGTAAGTCGTAATTTTAATCCTTTAAGTTGAAGGCTTAAAGGATTAAGAGCATGGAGGGTACAACAATCGACAACTCAATCTTAAACTTCTCATCTTTAAAATCAGTATCTTTGATCCTGCAAGCCGAAGTTGCTGAATGTGGTTTAGCTTCTATGGCGATGGTGGCGAGTTTTTATGGCCACCAACTTGATATGCCTGCCATGCGGAAGCGTTTTTCTGCCAACTTAAAAGGCATGAACTTACAGCAATTAATTGATGTGGGTGACAGTCTTGGTTTAGCAAGCCGTGCATTACAATGCCCGATAGATGACGTGCATAAATTAGCAACGCCATGCATTTTACATTGGGATATGAATCACTTTGTGGTGCTAACTAAAGTCTCTGGTAAAGGCAGTAAATCTACTTTTTCTATTAATGATCCCGCCGTCGGTAAACGTACCTTAACCTTTGACGAATTTGGTAAACATTTTACTGGTATTTGTTTGGAATTAACCCCTACTAATAAATTTGAAGTAAAACAAGAACAAGCTCGGATGAAGTTTACCCAGTTGTGGAGTTCAATGTCTGGATTAAAATCTGGACTGGTTAAGCTGGTATCTTTGTCTTTGGTATTACAACTTTTTGCACTGATGTCGCCATATTATATGCAGTGGGTGGTGGATGAGGTATTAGTTAGTTTTGATGAACCCTTGTTAACTGTGTTGGCTATGGGCTTTGGCTTAATTGTTATTATTTCCACTATAACCAACGCAGTACGTAGTTGGCTTATTCTGCGTTTATCCAGCGTGCTTAATATGCAAATGGGTGTGAATTTACTCAGGCATTTATTGCGCCTGCCAATGAATTATTTTGAGTCTCGGCATGTGGGAGATATTATTTCTCGTTTTGGATCCCTTGCGCAAATCCGTGAACGGATTACTACTGGTTTTGTGGAGACCTTAGTAGATGGTGTGATGTCTATTACGGTATTAATTATGATGGCGTTATATTCATTAAAGTTGACTGCTATTGTTTTAGGGGCAATAACTTTATATACAATAGTGCGTTTAGTTTTGTACCGTCCTTTGCACCAGGCAACAGAGGAGATGATCCAAAGCTCAGCCAAAGAGCAATCTAGTTTTTTAGAAAATATCCGTGGCATGCAAACCATTAAGTTGTTTGGTAATGAATCTCAACGACAAGGTATTTGGCAAAACCGTTATGCAGAAGTGATAAATTCTGAAATTAGACTTGGCCGACTAAACATAAGTTTTGAGTCTTTTAACAAACTGTTATTTGGTCTAGAGAATGTATTTGTTATTTATTTTGCTGCACAGATGGTGATGGTTAATAGCTTAACCGTTGGTATGGTATTGGCGTTTATTGCTTATAAAGGTCAGCTAACGCAACGTTTTGCTAATTTAATTGAGCAAATTATTCAGTTTAAAATGATGCGTTTACACCTTGACCGCATTTCCGATATTGCGCTCACTAATCAAGAGGCTAATAGAGAAGGGAAAGGCGATGGTAATGGAAGTCTACAACTTTCAACTGGTTCTTCAAAAGGAGCGCTAACGTTAGAAAATATATGTTTTGCTTATAGTGATGAAGATGCATCCATTTTAAACAATGTTAACTTGTCATTAAACGCAGGTGATTCTATTGCGATTACTGGCCCATCTGGTGCGGGTAAAACAACGCTAATGAAAATTATGCTTGGGCTATTACAACCAACATCTGGCAGGGTATTGCTCGATGGTAAAGACATTACTCACATTGGCTTAAAAAATTACCGTAAACAGATAGCTGCCGTTATGCAGGACGATACATTATTGGCGGGGTCCATTGCTGACAATATTAGCTTTTTTGATACTCAACCTGATTTTGCAAAAATAGAGCAGAGTGCTCAGTTAGCGTCTATTCATGATGATATTGGTAAAATGACAATGGGATATAACTCTTTGGTGGGTGACATGGGCTCTAACCTTTCAGGTGGACAACTTCAGCGCGTTTTACTCGCCAGAGCTTTATATCAATCACCAAGTATTTTATATATGGATGAAGCGACAAGCCATTTAGACACAGATAATGAAGCTAAAATTAGTGAGCAAATCCAGCACTTATCAATGACGCGTATTATGATTGCACACAGGAAAGAAACGATTAATATGGCCAATAAAGTTTATCAGTTACTTGATGGCCAGTTGACCGAACTCAATAAGCTTTAATTGAATAAGTTTTAAACTAAAAAAGAAATAATCTAAAAAGGAAATAAATTATGGATAACTTGAATCAAGAAAAGGACGTGTTTTCACTTTCAGGATCTTTATTATGGTGCTTTACATTAACTGTTGGGCTTTAGATCATAATTAGTTTTGTATTTACAGTCGGTTTGAGTATAAATGGTGTTGCTTCTGATGATATAGAAGCACAGTTTTTAAAGCCAGATATCATGTTTTATACGTCCTTAATTGCAATGCTCTTATCTATTCCTTTAGTAAAATCTGCTTCCAAACAAGTTACTTATACTCACTTAGCTAGCTTTATAAAAATGATGCCAATTAAAAAAACAGACGTTAATAAAGCCAATTTGTAATTGGCTTTGTGTATTACCTTTTTAAATATTTAACCGTTAAGTTATTAGGTATTGGAACCCCGCAATACATGTTGGATGTAAAATCACAGGTTAGTACTAATTGGGATTTAATTTTACTTGTTATAGCTGTTTGTATTATTGCGCCGATTGTTGAAGAGGTGATTTTTAGAGGTGTTATTTTTTCAAGACTTCAAAACAGTAGAGTTGGTTCACCTGATGCTATTGTCTACACTAGTATTTTTTTTTGTATTTTACATGTACATTATGAGTTAATTATCATGAGATATACACTTTTGATAGGAGTGATGTTGGGCTTTATTAGTTTGAAAACCAGCAATATTTGGTACTGCATAATCTTGCATATGATGGTGAATGTATTTTCTACGATTGAGTTATTTGCGTTTTAGGGGGGGAAGCCGTATATATTTAGTGCTAATGTAATCACCTTTAAAAAGCCTATCTAAATTATAGTGTTACGTCATACATCTAAGTTAGTGCTTATGCACTTAGGAAATTTTTGCTAATAAATTGTTTACGGGAAAAATAATGTTAAGAATATTTTTTATATTAGTCGTCGCTTTGGCTAGTTATACTTACTATAGAGATAATGGCGAAATAAAAATCGGTCTCATGGTAATCCTTGTGTGGTTAGTAGTATCTTTAATACATTCTTATTATGTTAAGTTTTTCCCTCGAGTAAATAAATTATCTACCCCAGAAAACAACTCTCAAATGTAAATTTATTATGAGAGAGGTTAGCGAGCAAAGAACTACTTAACTCATCCCCTAGTGGCTCTTTGTTCATTTATTACCATCTTGGTTAGGCTCTCTTTTTCTAGGTCGATACCTTGCAAATGCGCTATGTCTAAAACCCTAAGTACTATATTTGCCAATACTTCACCAAAGGCATCTGTAGGTATTTCGTTTCGGTATTCTTTAATTGCTTCACCCACTTCAGATGCAACCAGTGCTAAGACTTCTAAATGAGTTGGAGCTAACTTCTCAATACTTAACCAAATTGCAGAATTGGTTACTCTATATTTAATTATATCTTACAGTTTAAACTCCAAGTTTGATTTAAAGCGTAAAAAATAACCTACAGGTTGAATTTTGTTATGTTTTAATTTTTTTCGTGTGAAATTATACACTTCAGTAAGGGGGGTGATATTAATATCATCAATACTAGCTTTTTTCCTTGATATATCAGGTTGATAGATAAATAAAGGTCTGAGTTGAGTAATGTTTTTCTAAAATTAATCAATACAATATTATCTAGTGTAAATTAATAAAGATTTTTATTGACGCAACTTATTTTGTGTGGAAATATTCCAACATTAAGTTGTTGCACGTTGTTATTAATCGGAATTAATATGTCGCTATTTAGAAAGGAAGCTGTAGCTCAACAAAGTGAACGCCTAACGGGTGAGATTATACTGGCTCAGCCATTATCAATAAAATTAACGGTAGGTACGCTTGTCGCCATTACCGCTACAATTGTGTTATTTATTTTTACTGCTGAGTATTCTAGAAAAGAAACCGTTCGTGGCTTTTTAATCCCAATAAAAGGCGTGGTTAAAAGCGTAGCCACACAAGGTGGTGTGGTCGATAAGCTTTGGGTAAAAGAGGGCGATAAGGTAATAAAAGGTCAACCGCTTGTTAGTATTATTATTCAAAAGAAAAACGCCACAGGCATTGACTTAAGTGACCAGCTTATTGAGCAAGTTGAACGTCAAAAGTTAATGCTCTCTGATGAAATAAGCCAACACAACACACTCCAATTACAAGAAGTTAAACATTTAAAACAACGTTATTTAGCATTAAAAAATGAACAAGGTGCATTAACAAATCAGCTAACGTTAGCGGATGAAAAGTTAACCTTATTGTTGGCACAACAAAAATACTTTAATACGTTAAGTAAAAATGGCCATCTCTCCAAGTTTGAAAAAGACACTCAAGAGCAAGAGTTACTAGGCGCAAAACAAGAGAAACAAAATATCAATCGCTTGTTGATACAACAACAAAATGAACTTAGCCAAGTTACTTTTGATATTAATAATATTCCTCAGCAATACGCCCTTAAAATAAATAGTCTTAAACGCCAAAAAAGTGAATTCTCTAGCCAAATAGCACAAATATCTAACGGCCATAAATATACTATTACAGCGAGCCAAGGCGGAGTCGTATCTGGCATTCAAGTTTTTGAGGGCGAAAACTTAACTCAGGCAAAATCTATATTACATATTTTGCCAGAAGACTCAGAACTGATTGCAGAACTGCTATTGCCAACTCGTTCAGCTGGATTTATTGAGGAAGGGAATAACACTCGGTTACGTTTTGATGCCTTCCCATATCAACGCTTCGGTTTTATCCAAAGCCAAATTGTACAAATAGATCAAACATTGATCACACCAAATGAAAGACAAATGCCTATTGCACTACAAGAGCCTGTTTATAGGTTAAGTGCTAAGTTGAATCAACAGCAAATCCAAGCGTTTGGCAAAGCGTTCGACTTAAAAAGCGGGATGTTATTTGACGCAGACATCATGCTTGAGCAGCGCACATTAATAGAATGGCTGCTAGAGCCGCTATACAGCTTAAAAGGCCGAGTTGGTTAAAGCTATGGCTAAACTAAAATGGGTGTTTGGTAATAAGTAGAGATAAGAATTTAAAAGAATTTTCTAACTAAGGGATTAGTGTTAATAACTAGACCTTAACGGAAAATAGAGCGGCTAGCTTTAGTCAACTTTGAACAGAACAACTAAAGTCAGCCAAATTAACCGCTAACTTAAATAATTAAGCTAGCAAATTAACAATCCGACAAATCTTAAGCCTGGATACAAGCAAAGAAATGTCAGAAACATGGAGTATATATTATGCGTGAATTAAACGTAAATGAAATTGAACAAGTTAATGGTGGATTCATTGTGAGTGCAATTAAGGCTATTGTGAAGTCTTTTAGTTCGAAAAACACAGCACGTGCTATTACAGTTTTGGAGACTACTGAAACTTTAGTCTCTGACACTGAGACTGCTAAATAGCAAATAGCAAATAGCAAATAGCAAATAGCTATTTGCTATTTCAACTTCAATTCTAATTTTAAGTGAAAAAGATGTTAAAAATTTTTTTTATACTAGTAGTATCTTTGACTAGCTATACCTACTATAGGGATAATAAAGAAGTAGATGTCGGTCTCATGGTAATCCTTGTTTGGCTACTGTTGTCTTTATTACATTCTTTTTATTTGAAATTGTTATCTTTAAAAAGAAAAAAATATGACCGTTAGTATTTTTGTGAAAAATGCAGCGAAGCTAACTTAAACTACTATTCCAATTATGTGTTCTTTAATGTACACCGGTTTATATATGTAATCACAAATTCAAAAACTAATTAACTTTTCATCCTTAAAATCAGTTCCATTGATCCTGCAAGCTGAAGTTGTTAAATGTGGTTTGGCTTCCATGGCTATGGTGGCGAGTTTTATAGTTTTAAAAAATTAAATATAAATGGTCATGTCATTCAAGACGTTAGCTTTATAAAGGGTGAGAAAAATATTTTAGGGACTAATATTTTGTCAAAATTTGATTTCCCTAATCGTCAAATGTACCTGAAATCAAGGAATGAAAATGAATAAATATATCTTTATTACCTGCATTATCTTTTTGAGTGCCTGTACATCTCAATCTGGACAACGAGGGAATAGTTCTCTTGATTGCAAAAGAGTGGAGGAGCAATGTAGATTCTCAGGATATTATGATGAGTGGTATACAACCAATGGTGATTTAGGATGTAATTGCGTTGACTTGTAGCTAATAGTTTATTTTAAGTGTGGTTATGTAAAAATACACACGTTTAAATTAAGGTTTACATGAAAATATAAGAATGGTATTAATATCACCAATACTAGTTTTTGCCTTGACGTATCAGCTTAGTATGTAACTAAATCTTTGATTTTATTATGTTTTTATAAAATTAACAAATGCAATATCATCTAGTGTAAATTAATAAAAATTTTTATTGACGCAACTTATTTTGTGTGGAAATATTCCAACATTAAGTTGTTGCACGTTGTTATTAATCGGAATTAATATGTCGCTATTTAGAAAGGAAGCTGTAGCTCAACAAAGTGAACGCCTAACGGGTGAGATTATACTGGCTCAGCCATTATCAATAAAATTAACGGTAGGTACGCTTGTCGCCATTACCGCTACAATTGTGTTATTTATTTTTACTGCTGAGTATTCTAGAAAAGAAACCGTTCGTGGCTTTTTAATCCCAATAAAAGGCGTGGTTAAAAGCGTAGCCACACAAGGTGGTGTGGTCGATAAGCTTTGGGTAAAAGAGGGCGATAAGGTAATAAAAGGTCAACCGCTTGTTAGTATTATTATTCAAAAGAAAAACGCCACAGGCATTGACTTAAGTGACCAGCTTATTGAGCAAGTTGAACGTCAAAAGTTAATGCTCTCTGATGAAATAAGCCAACACAACACACTCCAATTACAAGAAGTTAAACATTTAAAACAACGTTATTTAGCATTAAAAAATGAACAAGGTGCATTAACAAATCAGCTAACGTTAGCGGATGAAAAGTTAACCTTATTGTTGGCACAACAAAAATACTTTAATACGTTAAGTAAAAATGGCCATCTCTCCAAGTTTGAAAAAGACACTCAAGAGCAAGAGTTACTAGGCGCAAAACAAGAGAAACAAAATATAAATCGTTTGTTAATACAACAACAAAATGAACTGACTCAAGTTCGTTTTAATATTGAAAATATTCCTCAGCAATATGCACTTAAAATCAATAATCTTAAACGCCAACAAAGTGAATTTTCCAGCCAGATAGCCCAAATATCTAACGGCCATAAATATACGATTACCGCGAGCCAAGGCGGAGTTGTGTCTGGTATTCAAGTGTTTGAAGGTGAAAACTTAACTCAAGCCAAATCCATATTACATATTTTGCCAGAAGACTCAGAACTGATTGCAGAACTGCTATTGCCAACTCGTTCAGCTGGATTTATTGAGGAAGGGAATAACACTCGGTTACGTTTTGATGCCTTCCCATATCAACGCTTCGGTTTTATCCAAAGCCAAATTGTACAAATAGACCAAACTCTGATCACACCAAATGAAAGACAAATGCCTATTGCACTACAAGAGCCAGTTTATAGATTAAGAGCCAAGTTGAACCAACAGCAAATACAAGCTTTTGGCAAAGAGTTCGACTTAAAAAGCGGGATGTTATTTGACGCAGACATCATGCTTGAGCAGCGCACATTAATAGAATGGCTGCTAGAGCCGCTATACAGCTTAAAAGGCCGAGTTGGTTAAAGCTATGGCTAAACTAAAATGGGTGTTTGGTAATAAGTAGCGATAAGAATTTAAAAGAATTTTCTAACTAAGGACTTTCTAATCAGAAGATTAGTGTTAATAACTAGATCTTGAATGGAAAATAGGGCGGCTAGCTTTAGTCAACTTTGAACAGAACAACTAAAGCCAGCCAAATTAACCGCTAACTTAAATAATTAAGTTAGCGAATTAATTCCGACAAACATCTTAATGGTAAGAGAATGTCGGAAACATGGAGTATAGATTATGCGTGAATTAAACGTCAATGAAATAGAGCAAGTTAATGGTGGTTCATTTAATGCGCCAGAGCCTGAATATATTTGGGTTCGCGACCCTCTTACTGGTGGTTACAAAAAAATGCAAGTATCACCATATATTTTTGGCCAATAAGAATTCTCATTCTACTTTTATAACAAAGTAAAATGAAAATAGAGCGGCTAGCTTTAGTCAACTTTGAACAGAACAACTAAAGCCAGCCAAATTAACCGCTAACTTAAATAATTAAGCTAGCAAATTAACAATCCGGCAACTTTCGTATAAAAGTAATGTCGGAAACATGGAGTATATATTATGCGTGAATTAAACGTAAATGAAATAGAGCAAGTTAATGGTGGTATATCGTGGACTGGAGCGGCAAGAATGGCAGTAAAATACTTATCTCGTATGCCATCTTTTAGAGGGCCTAGTAGATATAATGGAGAATGGAATGGTTAAGCGACACCTAATAAAGTATATAAACTAAATAGGAGTTTTTTGAGCATGGATGCTCTCATCTATTATAAAAGTGAAAGTATGGAAGAAGTATTTGATCAAAGAAATAAAAAAATTGGAGATGTCTTAAATACGGCGTATTGGATATTTTTCCTATCAATAGTTTTACCTTTTTTTTCAGCATTTTTTATTTTAATTTCAGGGGTGGGCTCTCTGTTTCTGAGCGATGTGTCTACGTTAGAACATATAGAGTCTAATCCATTCTTTAATTTCTTAAGTACAATTATGTGGACAATATTAATTATTCCATTAATTAAATACTCTCTAGACGTTAAAAGCTACTCGGACTGTATAAGAAAATTAGCATTTAAGTCTATCTCGATTTATCCATTACTGGGAAGTATTCTAGTGATGTTTGTATTTTCATTTTTTGAGTCGTTATTTTTTAAGTTTGAAATATTAGAAGTACCGAGTTTTTTACTCGAGCTTGAGTATCAAACAGATTCAATATTAGAAGTCGTGATGTTATTTATAATTGTTGGTGTAGTGGGTCCTTTTATCGAAGAAATTATATTTAGAGGAATAGCTTATGAAAGATTAAAATACAGTACGTTAGGTCCGGCAGGAGCAGTTATTATGCCAAGTATTATT
This sequence comes from Psychrosphaera saromensis, assembly GCF_002954545.1. GTDB lineage: Bacteria > Pseudomonadota > Gammaproteobacteria > Enterobacterales > Alteromonadaceae > Psychrosphaera > Psychrosphaera saromensis. The sequence goes on from NZ_MSCH01000003.1 coordinate 1,337,194, forward strand.
TTTACATTTATACACACTCAATATGAGCAGCCTATCCTTTTAGCTTTAATTTTTGTTTCATCGTGTATTTTTGGATGGCTTCGTTATTTTACTGGTAATTTATGGTATCCGATAATTGGACATGTTGCTATGAATGTTCTTTCGTTATCAACTGGGCTTTTATGACTATAATTATTAGTTACATTTATTCTCTAAGCTGAATGTGGTTTGGTTTCTATGGAGGAGATGGCTAGTTTTTTTAGATATCAGCTTAATATTAGGGTTACCAAAGAAATATATGAACTGACCAAAGTTGTTAGTTAGTGATTTATTTTTTTAGCAGGTAAGATGAAAAACATACTCTTTATCACAATGTATTTATTTTTTGTGATTTTGAACGCTTACTCTCGGTTTCTTTTGTTGGGATTTTAGCAAGCGCTGTGTTTTCTCACACAATGCAATATAACGCAGCGGACTTATAAAAATAATCAGATATATTTATACAAAATAATACTTAGTTCTGTGCATAAGCAACATTTGAATACTCGACCAATTTTAAAGGTGACGATCATGGAAGATACAATAAATAATAGTTCATTACTTAACTTCTCATCATTAAAATCAGTTCCTTTAATCCTGCAAGCGGAAGTTGCTGAATGTGGACTTGCTTCCATGGCGATGGTGGCGAGTTTTTATGGCCACCAACTTGATATGCCTGCCATGCGGAAGCGTTTTTCTGCCAACTTAAAAGGCATGAACCTGCAGCAATTAATTGATGTGGGTGACAGTCTTGGTTTAGCAAGCCGTGCATTACAATGCCCGATAGATGACGTGCATAAATTAGCAACGCCATGCATTTTACATTGGGATATGAATCACTTTGTGGTGCTAACTAAAGTCTCTGGTAAAGGCAATAAATCTACTTTTTCTATTAATGATCCCGCCGTAGGTAAACGTACTTTAAGTGCTGATGAATTTGGTAAACACTTTACTGGTATTTGTTTGGAGTTAACCCCCACTAATAAATTTGAAGTAAAACAAGAACAAGCTCGAATGAAGTTTACCCAGTTGTGGAGTTCAATGTCTGGATTAAAATCTGGACTGGTTAAACTGGTGGCTTTATCTCTAGTGTTACAACTTTTTGCACTGATGTCGCCGTATTATATGCAGTGGGTAGTGGATGAAGTATTAGTCAGTTTTGATGAACCACTGTTAACTGTGTTGGCAATGGGCTTTGGTTTAATTGTTATTATTTCTACTGTGACTAATGCGGTACGTAGTTGGTTAATATTGCGTTTATCTAGTTTGCTTAATATGCAAATGGGTGTGAATTTACTCAGACACTTATTGCGTTTGCCCATGAATTATTTTGAGTCACGCCATGTGGGAGATATTATTTCTCGTTTTGGATCCCTTGCGCAAATCCGTGAACGGATTACTACTGGTTTTGTAGAGACCTTAGTAGATGGTGTGATGTCTATTACGGTATTAATTATGATGGCGTTATATTCATTAAAACTCACCGCTATTGTTTTAGGTGCAATAACTTTATATACAATAGTGCGTTTAGTTTTGTACCGTCCTTTGCACCAGGCAACAGAGGAGATGATCCAAAGCTCAGCCAAAGAGCAATCTAGTTTTTTAGAAAATATCCGTGGCATGCAAACCATAAAACTGTTTGGTAATGAATCTCAGCGACAAGGTATTTGGCAAAACCGTTATGCAGAAGTGATAAATTCTGAAATTAGACTTGGCCGACTAAACATAAGTTTTGAGTCTTTTAACAAACTGTTATTTGGTCTAGAGAATGTATTTGTTATTTATTTTGCTGCGCAGATGGTGATGTTTAATAGCTTAACTGTAGGTATGGTATTGGCGTTTATTGCTTATAAAGGTCAGCTAACGCAACGTTTTGCTAATTTAATTGAGCAAGTTATTCAGTTTAAAATGATGCGTTTACATCTTGACCGAATTTCCGATATTGCGCTCACCAGTCAAGAGGCTAATAGAGAGGGCTCTGTACAGATTAAAAATGGTGATTCCAAAGGCGCGCTAACGTTAGAAAATATATGTTTTGCTTATAGTGATGAAGACGCAGCCATTTTAAACAAGGTTAACTTGTCATTAAACGCAGGTGATTCTATTGCGATAACTGGCCCATCTGGTGCCGGTAAAACAACGCTAATGAAAATTATGCTTGGGCTATTACAACCAACATCCGGCAAAGTGTTGCTAGATGGTAAAGACATTACTCACATTGGCTTAAAAAATTACCGTAAACAGATAGCTGCCGTTATGCAGGACGATACATTATTGGCGGGGTCCATTGCTGACAATATTAGTTTTTTTGATCCTCAGCCTGATTTTGCAAAAATAGAGCAGTGTGCTCAATTAGCATCTATCCATGATGACATTGGTAAAATGACAATGGGATATAACTCTTTGGTGGGTGACATGGGCTCTAACCTTTCCGGTGGACAACTTCAGCGTATATTATTAGCCAGAGCGTTATATCAATCACCAAGTATTTTATACATGGATGAAGCGACAAGCCATTTAGACACAGATAATGAAGCTAAAATTAGTGAGCAAATCCAACACTTATCCATGACACGTATTATGATTGCACACAGACAAGAAACTATTAATATGGCAAGCAAGGTTTACCGATTGCTAGATGGTGAATTAACCGATGTTCAGTTAACAAAGTAGTGAGCGATAAGAACTTTCTAACCAAGGTACTCGCAAGGTTATAAGAGGCTTGTATACATGAATAAAATAGATAAAACTAAAGAACAAAAGCTAATGAAAAAAATTAGGCAGAGTTTTATTTTCTACACTGTCATTGGTTGTAGTGTTATCTCCTTCTTCTTACTAATTTCTATTTTTACTAGTTCAGGGGCATCTTTATTACCATACTTATTTATAATTATATTACTTTCATTAAATTATCTATTTATTAAAGATTGTTTTGCCGAATTATTAACTCTATTGCAAGGCGATGAGAAATAATAATCTATATGCAGCAGTATCTTTTTTAATACATAGAATTAGTTTTTATACTGTTCTAAATACTTTGGAAGGTATCAGCCATATGAGTATGACTTTAGCTCTTCTTCCTTTGGTACAGCCTGTTTAGATAATCGATACTTTGTTTCTTTTGAGCAATCCATTTTTAAATTTATGAATATGCCCAAGTTGTAAGACTACGCGAACTGAATCAGGGTATTAGATTTGTGTAAGTGAATTATTTTAGCTATTAAAAGTGATCTAAGCTGTAAGTGTGATTATAATACATAGGAATAATTAGTCCCCTCACTTATTTTATAAGCTAACATGCTTAAGGGGATTACAATTAAATAACGAATGGGTAAATATTAGCGATGAAGTTTTCAGGTAAAGAACTAAGGGGATTGAGAAAAGAAGCTGGATTTACTCAAGCTCAAATAGCTAAAGAAATCGGGATCAGTCGTGAAACGGTTGTAGCGATTGAAAATGAACATCCTAAAGTCATAGATGCACTTAGCCTTGAGGTCGTTAATGCCTGGTGGTTAGCGTGCAGACAGTCTGTGTCCGAGAGCAGTCAATTATCATTTAAGGTTCAGTTGCTAAAGTTTTTTGGTATGTAGTTTATGTATCTCATTAGAGATTGGATTGAAAAAGCGATCACAGCAACGTTAGCTTTGGTGTTTATATATTTGGGATATTTATCTTTCGATTACCCCTTATATTTTGATCGATTGTTTATTCTTGTACTACTCGTGTTAATTGCTACATTCAAAGTAAATAAAAACTTATTCTCCATTGGCCTTATCCTTTTACTGGAAAGGGTGTTAGCTGCTTTATTATTTGAAATCAGTTCGGAAATAATGTCTAAAGTGGCGGTTTATTGTTTAGGTTTATTTTTTATGTATAAGCTTAAATTTGACAAGCAGGTCTTTAGTATTCTGTTACCTATCTGGCTTGGTAGTATATGCGCTGAAATTTATTGGTTTGTAACCAATTATCCCGCTCCAAGGATCCACACATATATTGGGTTGATTTATCTTAATTTAGTTACTCGTTTTTTCTTGATCTTTAGAGGGCATATCTTAAATTCTAAATTAACATTTAGAATCTCAAGTTTACCCTTAGATTGGAATTTATATAGAATCGCTGGTTTTTATAACTTGGTTATCGCGGCTATAATAATTGAATATATTATCAGGCATATGACTTCAGCTAAGCCAATGTTGGTTTATACTAACTACTCAGGTATTACCCAATTAACTACATTGGTTACTTTATATTTAATTCTATCTTACGTTTTGAACTCCAAATTTAGATTAAAAGCTTAAAATTCAATCTATATGTTTTAATCTCATTATATTTCTAGTATGTTATGTGTGAAATTTCACACATAATAATAAGGGTTCACATGAAAAAGATAAAAATAATATTAATATCATCAATACTAGTTTTTAGTCTTGACGTATTAGCTGCAGAAACTGGATCTCAGAAAGAGCCACCTACATTGACAAGTATGTTTTTTAAATTGATAAATACAATACTAGGTGATGAAAAAAAATAATCACTTTTTTATTAATGCAACCCTGGTGGTGTGTAAATATATCCACATCGTCAGTGTTGTGCATTCTTATTAATTACATGCTTTCTAACGTTTGGTTGTTCAAATATACCAAAGCATGGATTATCTTCCAGTGAGGTTGAAGCTAATCAAAATCTGCGTTAGAACAATGTGGTAATGGTAATGTTAAAAAAGTAACTAGCTCAGGCTTCGTTTGTAAAAATAAATCTTAATAACAAGTGTAATTGTGAATGGTTTACTCTTAGGAGTGTGTACTTTCAACTTTAGGAGCCTTGTTATGTAAAGTTCCCCCCGAGTAAATAAGTTATCTGATCTAAAAAATAACACTAAAACGTAATTATTAATGAGGTTATAAGTTACTTAACTCGCCCCCTAGTGCCTCTTTGTTCATTTATTGCCATCTTGGCAAGGATCTCTTTTTCTAGGTCAATACCTTGCCAATGGTCTATGTCTAAAACCCTAAGTACTATATCTGCCAGTTCTTCGCCAAAGGCGTCTGTAGGTGTTTCGTTTCGGCATTCGTTAATTGCTTCACCCACTTCCGATGCAACAAGCGCTAAGGCTTCTAAGGTGGTTTTGTTATGCCATCCCATCTTTTCAACCCATAAGTAATTTTGTTCTGCGATGTCGTTGATTTTCATGTGAGGTTCCAAGGTCGATTGTCGAAATTTCTTATTACACCATACCTATCAGGATAAAATAATCCAACTGCGCTAACCTTAATCTTTACCGATTTGCGTGTTAATACACGCTTTTATCAATGTGTTCATGCATTTAGACTAATTGCCGTTAATTAGGTTTTCATATACTGTAGCGGCATATACGTTACCCAATTTCAAAAAATGAAGCATTATGTCTTTTAAAATAACACCCCATAGAATGGCAGTACCAGAATTACAACCACACCACTCAAGGCTAGGAAACCGATTCACTCGCTGGTTTGGCCGTAGCATGTTGGGTTTATTAGGTTGGAAAATTACCGGTGAATTTCCAGCTGATAAAAAATGCGTTATTTGCATTGCGCCACACACTTCCAATTGGGACTTCTTTATTGGTATGTTCACTTTGTTAGCTCTGGACGTAAAATTGAACTGGGGTGGGAAACATCAAATATTTATTTGGCCGATTAAACCTTTATTACTTGGTTTAGGTGGCATCGCCATTAACAGAAAACAAGCGGGTGGATTTGTAGGTCAAATTGTAAATGAATTTGATAAGTCTGAGTCTATGGTTTTTGCCCTTGCACCAGAAGGCACTCGTAATTATGTACCAAAATGGAAAAATGGATTTTTACGAATTGCTAAAGAGGCGAATGTTTCAGTGTATTTAGTCAGTTGGGACTATGGCAATAAAGAAATGCACTTTGGTCACGGTATTGAAGTGAATGACTTGGATGAGTCTATGGATATTGTTCGTGGCTATTATCAAAAAATAGTGGCTAAACACCCAGCGAAAACTAATTAATAAATACCTACTAATTTAGTCTTTATACATTCAGCTATTACTTAAACTGTAAGCTTTCTAGTTTCGTATTTTTAAGGGCAAACACTGAAACCTTTAAAGCGTAAAATAAAAAGTGGAGTCTAAACTTGTGTGTTTAGACTCCATTTTGTTTTTACTACTTAGCACTGTAGCTACATACATCTACTATATGAAAGTAGTTTAATTTAGAACATAAGCTTATGTTCTAAAAGCTTTATGCTTTAGAAGCAACCCACTCATTTACCAAGTCTTCAAGTGTGCTTAGTGGAACGGCACCGTCTTTAAGTACTACGTCATGGAATTCAGGTAAGCTGAATTTATCACCTAGTTTGGCTTTTGCTGCTTCTCGTAATTGAACAATTTTCAGCATACCAATTTTATACGCAGTTGCTTGTGAAGGCATTACTACGTGACGTTCTACCATTTTAACTGCGTCTGGTTTTGGATTTGGTGTATTGGTAACGTAATAGTCTATACCTTCTTGGCGAGTCCATTTTTTCGCATGAATACCAGTATCAACCACTAAACGACATGCTCTCCATAATTCCATTGATAGGCGACCAAAGTCAGAATATGGGTCTTCATAAAGACCAATTTCTTTAGGGATCATTTCTGAATACAAACCCCAACCTTCAACGTATGCGGTATAACCACCAAACTTACGGAACTTAGGAATACCTTCTAGCTCTTGAGCAATCGCAATCTGCATATGGTGTCCTGGAATACCTTCATGGTAAGCAAGTGCTTCCATTTGGTATGTAGGCATATCGCTCATGCGGTATAAGTTTGCGTAATATGTACCAGGGCGAGAACCGTCTGGTGCAGGCTGTTGATAAAATGCTTTACCAGCTGATTTTTCACGGAAAGATTCAACTGCTTTTACAATTAGGTCTGCTTTAGGTTTTACTATAAATAGCTCGTCTAAACGCGACTTCATGTTTTCAATTAAGGCAACTGCTTCGCTAAGGTAACGTTCTTTACCTTTAGCCGTTTCAGGATAATAAAAGCGTTTGTCAGTTCTCATGAATTGGAAAAATTCTTGTAGGTCACCCTCAAATTTTACTTTTTTCATGATGGTGCGCATTTCGTCATGAATTCTTGCAACTTCACTTAATCCAACGTTATGAATTTCATCCGCTGTCATATTTGTCGTTGTGGTGTTTTTAAGTGCGTTGTTATAAAACGCTTCACCTTCTGGGAATTTCCATGCACCGTCACGATCATCAGCTTTAGCTTCTAACTTTTTTAGTGTCATGACTAAGCTTTCGTAACCCGGTTTAACTGACTTGATTAATGCTTTTTTAGCGTCGGCAAGCAGTTGTGCTTTTATAGATTTATCTATCTCTAATGCAGTTACTTTACGTTTAAAGTCTTCCAATAAAGTACTGTCATCACCATTAGTAAATGGTGCACCATTTAATAGATTTTCGCTGTCAGAGATTACATATGGGTATACAAATTTAGGCGCTAAAATACCTAGCTCAGCACGTTTGTTAAGACCTTTTTCTAATTCAGCTAATAGTGCTTCAACACCATTTAAACGGCTGATGTAAGCAACCGCGTCAGACTCTGAAGAGATTGAATGTTGGTTAATTAATAAAGAAGGCACCATAGAGTGTAAGCCAAACATTTGGTTTACTGGGTAGTTATGGTTACGCCATTTATAATCAGCAATTTCATCTTCTAATTGCTGCTCAAGTAACTTGTAGCTTAATGCCGTTTGTGAATCTAACTTAGCACTGTCTAACGTTTGCAACTTAACAAGGTTTGCTTTGGCAAATTCATGATCTTCTAATCCACGAGCTTCAGATATGTCATCCCATTTTCCGTAATCTTTTTTTATCGCCATATAAGTTTGATAAATAGGAGAGCGCATCACGCCTTCCATAAACATGTCGTCAAACATTTTATTGGCTTTTTCTGATTCAGATTGAACAGTTGCTGACGCACTTTGAGTACCAGTTTTTGTCGTTGCTGTTTCATTACTACAGGCACTTAGCCCTAATGATAACGCGATAGCAAGCGCTGTTATTTTAAGTTTCATATCTGTTCCTTAGTTTATTTATAAGCTTATTGTTGTTTTTATATTTTGAAATTTAATGCTGTTAGCAGCATAACACGCCTTACTATTTTTGTGAGTCCATTAGAGGTCTCTATGAGATGAAATATATAAAAAATAAGGTGAATTAATGTAACGTTTTATGTCTGTTTTTTAGGGACTTGTTTTTAGCTACTAGCTCTAGCTTAAACAACACGTTAGGTGAATTTTGTTAACTCGTCACCTGCATTTAACTTGTTTGTGCGATTGCTTGTGATTACCTAGGTTATAAGTGTATGAATATTCATTATGGGTTATTGCTCAGGAATAGGGCATGTCAATAAAGTAGCCTATTTAACCTGTATTATTAGTTTAGGTATTCGATAAAAATTTATGAATTATATTAGTGTCATTGAAAGGTACCAAGATTATAAAAATCCAATTCATGAGCTCATGGCGTCTATTATGGCTGGCGCATTTGATGAGGCTTTCTTTACTGATGAAGATACTTTAGTCAAGTCGATGAAATGGCTGCGCCGCAATTATCCTTTTGTAGAGTTAATGTTTACCTTGGACAGCAAAGGGGTGCAATTAAGCCCTAATATTTCAACCAAATCATTAAGTGATAAAACTTTCGGTCTTGGAAAAGGTATCGACCGGTCTTATCGTCCGTATTTTATTAAAGCCAATGAAAGTGATGGTATTGGCGTTACTGAGCCTTATTTATCAACATCTAGCCACAACTTGTGTATTTCAGCCGCGCTTAAACACGTAAATAAAGAGGGTGAAGTGGTTGGTATTTTAGTACTGGATATTGATCTATCTCACGCCATAGAGTTTTTAATGGGGGACAATAAACGTAAACGTTTTCAACCATTTTTTATTAGTGTTTATTCTTGCATAGTAGTGGGATTGTTTTTTATTGTCGGTATTTTGTTGTACTCAGCAGGTAACGAAATTGTTGGTTTGTTGCTAGACCCCAGTACGGAAGGACTTCAGTCTAAGCCGTTTGGTATTATTATATTCTTAACTCTGGCGTTGGCGATATTTGACTTAGGTAAAACCACCATGGAAGAAGAAGTCTTAATGCAAAAAGACATCTTTAGACACAGCTCTACGCGCAGAACGATTACTCGCTTTATGGCAACGATTCTAATTGCTATCTCTATAGAAGCGCTGTTGTTAATGTTTAAGTCTGTTTTAGGCTCACCTCAGTATTTGGTGAATGCGGTAGCTATGATGGCGGCATCTGCTGGATTATTAGTGGGGTTAGGAATTTATGTGTATTTAGGAGCAAAAGCGGAAGTGTTGTTAAAGGGAAATATGACAGATAAAGGAAGTGCGTAATAGATATAGGGATTCGGTGTTTTATGTTAAATGAGTACTGTATAGTTTAGTTAAAATAAAAGGCTAAGAATGTAAATTCTTAGCCTTTTTGTTCTAATGTATATTTTTCACATCAATTAAAAGCTATATGTTACACCAACGCTAGCTTCAACAGGTGCACCGTAATATCCTATATTTTTTAAGCTAGTGATGTACTTCTCATCAGTTAAGTTGTTGATATTAGCTTGTACACTTAACGCCTTACTGACATTCCAACGGGCAAACGCGTTTACTAACAAGTATGAATCTTGTTTAACGGTGCCAGCTGCATTTTCAACATCTGATTGCCATTTACCACCAAGACCTAATGATAATTCAGGTAGCTGAGGTAAAGCATAATCGGCTGAAAACTTAACTGTGTTTTCAGGCTCCCATGCACTAGTCTCGTCTCCGTTTTCATCTTTTATATCTAGATAAGTGTAAGCAAAGTTTACATTTAGATTCTCTGCAATGTTTCCAAATACTTCTAATTCAAAACCTTCAGTATCTTGAGTTGTACCTTCATAATATGCAAATCCCGCAGCGTTTGCTCCTGCGTAAACCGCGATATTTTCTTGCTCTGCACTAAATACGGCAAAAGTCGTGAGCAACGCGTCATCAAACCACTGACTTTTAACACCGATTTCAAAGTTTACACCTTTACTTGGGTCTAAAAACTCTCCATCAATATCATACTGATCTAATGGTTGATAAATGTCTGAGTAACTTGCATAGACATTAATGTCGTCGTTAATTGAATAAGTCGCCGCTACATAAGGACTTATTTCACTTTCCTGGTTATTTACAGCAACACCAGAGTTATCACCTTCACGGCTGTAATCAATGGCATTAATACCAGCGATGAAAAATAAGTCATCGGTTACATTTAACTTGGTTGAACCAAATACACGAGTTAACGTGACATCAAGATCAGAATATCTAATTTGGTCTTCCCATTCAGGTTCAGGAAGCGCATCAGAGCTTGTAGAGTATGGAAATGCAGGAGCGTATGCGACAGTCGAACCGTAATAAGAAAAATACGGAGCTGATGCAATAGCCATGTTAGTAAAAGACTCAGCAGTGCTTTTAGAGGTACTTACCCCAAACATTAACTCATGTGTTTTTCCTGCTAAATCGAATCCACCTTTAACGGTTACATCGAATAGGTTAGCATTAAATTCAGAATCATAACGCCCTGGTAAAGCAACCAAACCTAAGTTAGTTGCACTGTCAAAAGCACCAAGAGCATCATAAACATAAAGTAATTTACTTTGGTCGTCTGAATTCTGGTGATTATAAGTTGTCTTAATTTCCCAGTCGTTATCGAAGGAGTAAGAGTATTCCACAAAAATATTGTTATTTGCTGCATCCCACATAGTCCAATCTTGAGTGGGACTTGTACTTACATCAAACTCAGCTTGTGTGCCATCAGCGTAGGCTAAAGATAAGCCACCCCACATAACGCCATCGCTATTGGCATCTTGATATGAAAAGCCTGCAGCTAATGTTGAATTGTCAGTTAATTGCCCATCAACTACAAAAGAAACATAAGCGCGGTCATCTTCTAAAGCATCAAGGTATGAACCTGAATCTTCGACTGCAGCAACAAGGCGTGCAGCCCAACTGCCGCTCTCAGTTAATAACATAGAGTAGTCGGCTTGTAAGCGTTTAGAGTCATAAGAACCAAGTGTTACACCAACTTCACCTTCGTTTTTATTGGTTGGACGTTTACGCACATAGTTTATGGTACCTGAAGAGTTACCTACGCCTGTAAGTTGGCCATTGGCGCCACGGATAACTTCAATTTCTTCGTAACCGTAGCTTTCAACTGCACCAGTAACAAGACCCCAAGAGTTAGGTAAACCTATGCCATCAACTTGAGTATTTTGAATGTCGAAACCACGAGCTGTAAATCTAGTGCGGTTGGTTTCACCTTTTTCTACTGTAATGCCTGTTGCTAGTTGCATTGCATCATTTATGTTATCAATCGAGAAATTTTTGATTTGTTCTGCGTTAATAACGCTAATTGATTGTGGAGTTTCATTAATCTCCATTGTTAAGCCTGTTGCGCCTTTACTATCGCGGTCTGTTCTTGTGCCTACGATAAGTATCTGTTCAACATCTTGCTCTACTTCTGTAGCGTTGTTTTTATTTTCAACGTCTTGCGCATGAGCCTGAAAACCCATTGCTAGAACTAGAGTTGTAAGTGCAAAGTTATGATTGTTTTTCATGTTTACGTTTACCTATATCAAGATCTTTATCTTGAAGTTTTGAGTCATATTTAAAATTTTTCAGGAGTATATTTAAATGTCGCGCGAATGTAAATGAGAATTGTTCTCACTACCGAATGGTATAGTAAATAGGAATGATTTTTATTTAGTTTTGTCTTGATGTGGTTATGTCCGGCAAGATAAGATGCTTTTCTAAGTAGTCTAAAACTCAATTTAATTAGGTAACAAATGGCAAAGGTTAGTAATCGTTTTTTATTTCAACTACACGGTTGGTTCTCATTACCAGTGTGGCTTATATTCTGTATTGTTTGCTTAACAGGAACTATTGCTGTGATAAGTCATGAATTAACTTGGCTTACTAATCCAGCATCACGTGCATTGAATCCAGATGCTCTTCCAGAAAAAACCATGCCTGAACTTATCTCTATTGTAGAAAAAGCTTACCCTACGGCGAAAGTCAGTACTGCGATGAATTTTGAAGACTATTTAGTTAATGCGGTTATTTTTACTGACACCGATAAGCCTGTTGCTGTTGCTTATGTAAACCAGTACACAGGAGAGATACAAGAGATCAACCAAGGCATGACATTTATAAACTTTATGCGCTCCTTACATGCCTGGTTGCTGTTTCCTTGGGAGAGTAATTACAGCATTGGTTATTATCTAGTTAACTTAATGGCGTTTGTCATGTTGGGGGCTTTAATTACAGGCTTATTGGTTTATAAGAAGTTTTGGCGTTCTTTTACCCAGCCTAAGTTAAGGGTCGATCAAGGTAAAAAAACGGTATTAGCCGACTTACACAAGCTAGCAGGTGTTTGGTCTATTTGGTTTTTAATAGTTATGAGCGCCACAGGTTTATGGTATTTAATTCAAGCCGTGTTATGGCATGCTGATTACACCATTGAAGAGCACCCACCTTTAGCTGCAATTTCAGAGCTTCCTGCCAGTTCAAATAAAATGACAACTGAAGTAGCTACCGATTCAATACCGTCAATATCTTCAGCACCTCCAGTGTCGTTAGCAAATGCGTTAGAGATCACCAAACAAAAATTTCCAGACTTTAAAAGCTCTTATATTATGCCGATTGAACATAACCGCGATACATATAAGTTGTATGGTGAAGGTGACTTTATTTTCTATGACAAATACGCTTATGGAGTAACGGTTAATCAATGGACTGGCAAAATTGAAAGTGTGCGTGAACCAGATGAAATGACCACATTACAAACCTTATCGCATATTGCAAATCCACTGCATTACGGAACCATTGGCGGTATTTGGACTAAAATAATCTGGTTTTTGTTTGGCGTCTTACTAACAGGAATGTCTATAACTGGTTTTATGATGTGGGGCGGTAGAACGGTTAGGGCAGCTAGAAATACTGACGTTAAATCAAATGAACAGGAGGTTGTGTAATGTCGCGTTCTAAAAGAAACTTTTTATCCCGCAATAAATACAAACTTAACGGTCTTGTTTTAATTCTGCCTTTTATTTTTCTTTATCAATCGCTAAATCCTGTTTTTCCAAGTGTATGGCAAAAACAAATAATAGGTTCATTTGAAATAGCACCTATGCCGTATAATTTAAAGCAACCGTATTTACATGGTGGGCATTACACCAAAGACTTTTTCTTAATATTTAGCAAAGGTAAAGTTGCTGATATTCGTCAGGCTTATCTTAATATTGGTGAGCAAGCACTGCCATTAGTTGAATTGCAAAAACACGATGAAGGTATTTTACATGGTAGCCAGCACGGACAGGAAGTACACGGAATTGCACCTGAAACCTTAAAGCCAGAGCATAAAGTTTGGCTCACCATTGAGGATTGGCAAGGTGATGTGTGGGTGACTAGTTGGGATTTACCAAAAGAGTTATTGGCCGATTGATTTTACTTGTAGTGGATTACAGAACAAAATAGGAAGAAAAAAGGCTTAGTGTTAACTAAGCCTTTTTGCATTCATTTGGACTGATAAATGAAAATCTAACCTGTATTACGCATGCCCGTCGCTATACCTGTCATGCTAACCATAAGTAACTGCTCACATACAGGATGTTCAGGTTGTTTACGTAAACGTTTTAACGCTTCTATTTGCATTAAATGCAACGGCAATAAATACGGCTTACGTAAGTTAAACGAGGTTAGATTCCACTGGTCCGTTTCCAATGTCTCAGTTTGACCAAGTAACTGTAAAATAAATGCTTTATCTTTAGTTAGTTGCGCACGTAATGCATCGCCCATAGGTTGTAGTTCTGGATCAACTAAGCTTTGATCATATAACTGAGAGATCTCTGTGTCAGATTTTAAATACACCATTTCTGTTAATGAAATACGTGCTCTAAAATAAGCCCAGTTATCTAACATATCTTTAATCACGTCACCTTGAGTTTGATTATACTCAGAGATAGCTTGTCCAGACCCTAACCAACTTGGAACCACTAAGCGATTTTGACTCCATGAGAATATCCACGGGATAGCACGCAGCGATTCAATACCACCGTCAGACTTACGTTTGCTTGGACGCGAACCCAGCGGCAAAGAAGAAAGCTCTTGCTCTGGCGTGGCTTGACGGAAGTACTTAACAAAGTCTTCTTGTTCACAAACATAATCACGATAAACCTCACAACTACGTTCAGACATATCATCCATGATTTTACGCCATGCCGCTTTTGGCGCTGGTTGTGGCTTCACTAAGTTAGCTAAAATTGCACTTGCGTATAAATGTAAGCTACGCACCGCTAGGTTAGGTAAACCAAATTTGAAGCGAATAGTCTCGCCTTGTTCAGTGACTCGTAATCCACCCTCCAGTGTTCCAGGAGGTTGTGATGCTATTGCTGCATGTGCAGGACCGCCGCCTCGACCGATTGTGCCACCACGGCCATGAAACAGTTTCAATGTGATCTTATGACCTTTAGCGACCGCAACTAACGCTTCTTGCGCTTGATATTGCGCCCAAGCCGCAGCTAACACACCTGCGTCTTTTGCTGAGTCGCTGTAACCTATCATTACATGCTGTGCGCCATGAGTACGTTTGGTGTAATCTGAGTCGCCTAACAATAAGTCCATGACTTTAGATGCGTTGTTTAAGTCGTCCAAGGTTTCAAACAGAGGTGCAATTGGCATGTCCCAGCTAAGGTCAGTCGCTTTCATTAATAAATTTACGGTAAGCACATCGCTTTGTTGGCTCGCCATAGAAATAATGTAAATACCTAATACTTCTTTTGGCTGCTCCGCTATGAACTTAAAGGTATCGAGTACCTCTTGAGTTTGAGCGCTCCATTTTGCGTTTGGTAATAATGGTCTTGGATTATTTATTTCTTTTTGCAAAAACTCACAACGTTTAGGTTCATCCCAAGATAAGTAATCACCCAAACCAAGACTTTCAACAATTTCGGCGATGACCTGGTCGTGGAATTCACTATGTTGACGTACATCCAATTTCACTAGTGAAATACCAAAACAATGTACTTTGCGTATAACGTCTAACAGGATTGAATTGGCGGCTTTATGCAGACCAACTTCTAACAAGCTTTCACGACATAAGTTTAATGGCTGTAGCAGCTCTTCTGGGCTGGCAATAACCCCCTGAATTTGATCGTTTTTAAGTAACTCAATGCTGTGTTCAAGTTTACCAATGGTTTGTTTTATTAGATTTCTATATGGCCCAATACTATTAGTATCTGCTGCAATAAGCTCGTCGTTGGCTTTGTGCATAGACAGTTCTAAATATAAGTTTTGGAAATCAATTAAATATAATTCAGCCGCAAGCAGTCGAGCTTTTAAAATGGCTTCTTTACTTAATTCAGCGGTTACAAATGGGTTACCGTCGCGGTCACCGGCCATCCAGCTAGCCATTGTTATCGGCGTAGCATCAACAGGTAATTCTTTGCCTGAAACTTCCTGACATAACTCATCAAGCTCACGAACAAATTTAGGAACGGCAAACCACAAGCTGTCACGAATTGCATTCAAACCCCAGCGTGATTCATCTAACGGAGTAGGGCGTTGAGGGCGTATTTCGTTAGTATTCCAAGCCTGTTCAATTAATTCTTCAATACGGCCGTTTAATTCCGGCCCTGTGACTTCTAACTGCTCGGCAATTTCATGATACTTATGAATAAAAGTACGGCGGTTTACTTCGGTTGGATGGGCCGTTAACACTAATTCAATATGCAGTTTTTTAATGGCGGCGAAAAACTCATCAGGTTTACAGTCGCTTAATTGTTCTTGCAAAGACTCTAACGGATGCGGCAGGTCTAATTCAGCTAAACCTTGCTCGCTGGTGGTGTGTTGCTGCTCTGCAATATTGGCTAAGTTTAAAAATTGACTAAACGCGCGAGCATAAATCAATAAGTCTTGTTCATCACAAGATTGGAATAAGGCTTTTAATTCATCAATGGCATAGGCTTCATGCGCTACGCCATCTTTGGCTAATAGTCGAACACGTTCAATGTTGTCCAACCAACGTTGGTCTTTGTCGTTAGCGATAGTTTTACCTAACACCGAACCGAGCGACCGTATGTTTTGTGAGATTGTTTCTAACATAATATTGCTCTCAAATAGTTATTAATGAATTGTCTAATTCATATACGTAATTGGTATAACTCCATCCTAGAATTAGTTTTGAATAGAGTCTAATATATATAATTAATTATATTCATAGATAAAAATCTATAATGAGCTTGAGTCCCAAAACAAATCGACAACCAACAATTAGACAATTCCAATTGGTACAAGCATTAGCTCGGTATCAGAGTTTGTCTGTGGTTGCCGAAAAATTGCATATATCTCAACCTTCTGTTTCTATTCAGTTAAAAAACTTAAGTGATATTCTCGGTTTACCTGTTTATCAAATGCTAGGACGAAAGCTTGAACTAACGGACGCAGGGCAAGCGGTATTACGTAGTGCCAATCAAATCTTTGAAACCTTAGATAATCTCAGAACAGATATCGACAATTTACAGGGCGTGGTAACGGGGACTTTATCTATTTCTGTGGTGACAACAGCGCAATACTTTTTACCTTTGTTATTGGCGGCATTTGCCAAACATTACCCACAAGTTGAGGTTAAATTAGAAATAGGCAACCGCGATAAAATACACGCTAGGTTGGCGGATAAGCTCGATGATTTTTATTTGTTTGGCCAAATACCAGAAAACGTTGAGGTGATAGAAACCCCATTTCTAGATAATGAATTAGTGGTGGTTGCGCCTGAACGACACGAATTAACTTTAATGCCAAACATCACTTTAGCGCGCTTAAGTCACTATCCCTTCATTTTGCGTGAAGAAGGTTCCGGCACCCGAGAAACAACGGTTCAGTTATTCAAACAGCACGGTTTTGAGTTGCACGAAAAAATGACCATAGCCAGCGGTGAAGCAATAAAACAGTCGGTTGCTGCGGGGTTAGGTTTGTCGGTTTTAAGCAAACACAGTTTAGATTTTGGTATTTTGCCAGGATTGAAAATACTTAAAGTAGAGCATTTTCCTATTAGGAGTAAGTGGCGTTTAGTGCAAAATGCATCGCGTAAACCAACTATTTTGGCTCAGGCTTTTCAGCAATTTATGTTAGAAAATGGTGTGCATATTTTGGCGGCAGCAGTGCAAAACAGTCATGATTAGTTTTGTTTTTTCTTCAAATATTTATCCATGCTTTTTCTATAGGCTTGCCTAAGCGGATCGGTCGATAACGGGCAAGGTGTACCTGACCAGACTGAATCACCAAGCGAGTTTTTCTGAATTACAAAACATGCATCGCCAGATTTTATTAATTGGCTACCATCACCCGTTTTCCCTAAATCTGTCATCCCACTAATATCAGGTGTAAATTTACCATCGTATTTTTTAGCTTTTTCATTTTCTACTTGTTCATTTAACTTTTTTTGTGTTTGTTGAAATTGATGTTCCTGCCAGCTTGTCGGAGGCATACTTTGGTTCTGATTTAAATAATCGCGTGCGTTTGAAATACTAGATGGTTTTTTATTTATGATCATCATCGAACTTGTAGGGGCTGTTGGAGTTGAAGTCGGCTTTTCTACCACTGTTGGCTCCTGTGCTGCTTTCTGCACTGGTTTTTTGACAATTGGAGCTTTAGGTTTAACCGTTTTAGGCTTAATAGCTTCAGGTTTTGCAACCTGCTTTTTTACTATTGTTTTCTTTGCTGGGGGAGGTGTTGGTGCTTTTTGTTTTTTCACTACTGTTTTTTTTATTTTAGGTTTGGCGACAATTAAATAGGATTTTATTGCAGTGTTAGTTTGTGCTTTTTGTTTGGGGGTTGTTGCTGACAATTCTTGTTGCACAAGAATTGTGACAATAATGGCATGAATAAAAATAGAGAATAATACAGGGGCTAACCATTTAGGTGTTTGTATTTTAGCGCTCCACTTTTCCATGTAAAAATTCTACTTAGCTATCTGTGTTAGGTTAAACAATGTATTGGGCAAAAAGTTCCATAGTGGAACTCGTAAAGCATAATATCTGTATAAAAGGTTTTATAAAACAGTAACAAAACTGCAGGCTAACGTCTCATATTAAGAGGCGTTAGTCTTGTTTCTCTTTGGTTTTAGGAGTAAATACTTTTCTTAACCTAAATGGAGTAGGTTGTTGTTTCCAATTGGTATATTTGGTGTGAACGCCTTTTGATAAGGTTTGAAATGTGTTTTCCAATATGTCGACACCAACTAAAATAAACACCACAACTAATGACAAAATAATAGAAGTGGAATAATTGTTACTAGCAATAGAAACACCAATAGCCGCCAGTACCCATATAGTTGCAGCAGAAGTAACACCGACCACAGCGCCATCTTTAGCTAACATAACACCAGCACCTAAAAAGCCAACACCTGTGATCACTTGCCCTATGATCCTGGAAGGATCGACTGCTGCAGAGTCAATCACCACATAATTAGCTGTGGCGACAAATACATAAGTTCCAAGCACAATTAAAGACGATGTTCTTATACCTACAGGTTTGCCTCTGAATTGTCTTTCCAGTCCAATAATAGTGCCACACAATAATGACGTAAAAATGCCCATCCAACTATATGGCGTAATGTTAAATATCAGTTCCATTGTGTCCTTGTGTATTTATTATTGGTTTCTAGTTAGTGCAGGTTAATACGTGACGAGGGAAGTTAGCCAATTGTAATGCCTGTGTAATAATTACAAATATATGCAATATGAAGCAATAAGTTAAGTGATTATTTTTACAGGGAAGATTAAGAGCGCTATTCGTGTGAATATGCGCTCTTTTTATTTAGCATTAAATGTTTACAACTTAGTGTTACTTGAACTTTTTTGGCATTTAGTTTGATAAATGCGCGAGAGTTTACTGCTTAAATTTGTGGGAATACTCCCCTACCATTCATCGTAGTAGTTAACCTCTTTGTTCATACGTCGCATTTCTTTTAAATCTTCAATTCGTCTTTGGGTTTCAAAGCGTCTTCTGCGATCACCTTTGTCTGACTTATCAGACACGTCATCAACTTCATCAATTTCACAGATATCGTCAAAATAATCCATAAAAAAACCTCAATAAATTAATATTAGAGTTCTAGATAATATTCACCAGACTCAAAGTTATTTTGTGGGCGTCCCATCCCATATACATTTTCGTACTTTCTTGGTGCCGCTAACGAAATGTATTTCATCCATGTTTTTTCTACCAATGTCTGCGCGATTTCTCGGCCTGTGCAAACATCAGCGAATCTTACTTCCTCTGTATTCTCTGGCATCAAAGAGCCATTGGATAACAGTTGCAAGGAATAGCCATAATCATTTAACAAATTCGATTCTTGTACCGTAAATTCTCCGCTGCGGCTAAAGCCTCTAGGGAAATTAACATCATCAAAAAACGATTTAGAACCTTTTCTAATTTGTGTGTTCATTTTAATACCCTCAACAATTTTGCTAAAAATAGTCTTAGTTTGAGCATTTGAAAAACAAATTATTTTTGTCGAAGTTAAAAAAAAGTTTGTTAATTAATTTTTTTTATTTATCCTGCCCTTATGGACGTAAAAGTATTCAAAACCTTCCTAGAGGTAGCAAACACTAGGCACTTCGGCAAAGCCGCGGAAACACTCTATATTACTCAAGCTGCGGTTAGCGCCAGAATTAAGCAGCTAGAGGAATTTGTCGATGCTCCGTTATTTGAACGTATTAGAAATAATATTTGTTTAACGCCCGCTGGTGAAAGACTCATCCCTTATGCAACCACTATGGTTAGGGCGATGCAGCAGGTGAAAACCGACATATCTTTGGCCGACTCTCAACTTGTGCAACTATCTATTGGCGCTACGCCCAATGTTTGGGATGCGTATTTTCAAAACTACTTAACGGTAGTGACGAAAGGTTTACCAGAGTTAACGTTTAAAACTGAGATGTTAGGCATCAGGCAGTTACATTCTTCTATATTAGATAACACGTTAAATTTAGCGTTAACCTTTGACCCATTCTTATCAAACGAAGTAATTAGTGAACAAATTGCGAATGTAAATTTGGTGATGGTAACCACCAAAGGCAACATTAAAGCAGACGAAGCGATGGCTGAACATTACGTTTATGTTGATTGGGGTACCCAGTTTGCGTCTGAACATGATGCCAAATACGGTAAAAGTTACGTGCCTAAGCTAATTACCTCTACAGGCCGCATCGCGTTGGACTTCATTTTGTCTGAGGGCGGAACGGCATATTTACCAACTGCACTGGCCGAACCCTTTATTGAAAGTGGCGAATTGTTTAAGGTCAAAGGTAAACATTCGTTAACTCGTTCCATCTATGCTGTGTATCAAAAACACAATAGATTGGTCGACACAATAGAGAATGTGGTCACGGTTATTGATCAATCTTCACCAGAACGTTCAGCGGTTATTGAAATGGCTTCTAACAACGACTAAAAAATATTGTTAATTCGATAAAAAATATTAGTTTTCCAAATAGCAAAAACAACACTAATTTAGCGCAACTTCTTTTAGTGAATAAAATGTTTTTAAGAACAAACTTTTTTGGAGAATTAAATAATGAAAAAAATAATTGGCTTAGTGTTGTTAGTTAGTAACTTAGTTTTTAGTAATCTAGCTGTTGCTAACGATGAAGTTGAAAGTCCGGATCCAGAGTTCGTTAGAGACACTTATGAATATTGTCTAAACGTTCAAGATCCTGAAACAATAGATAAAAAAGCATTGTTAGCTTGTGTAAACAGTGAAATGGATTATTACGAATACGCTAAATTTACCAGTGTAGAGAAAATAATTGAGTACATTGCATCGGTAGTTGATGAAGAAGAAATGTAATCAAGCTTATTAAAACCTAAGGTAAAACACCATTAGGTTTGCTACAAAAAAACCAATAACATTTGTTATTGGTTTTTTATTTTGAGAAAAAATAATAGGTTAACGACATACATTAGCTACTAATGCTAAGTTAACAAACGCAGACATGAAGTTTGTACTTAGGCAAAAGTGATAAATATTTATCATCGGCCAACCAAATAAGAAAAATCACAGGCATTATTAACAATGAAATTTATTAAATCAGTTATTTGTTTTATCTCTTTAACCGCGTTATTAACCGGAACTGCTATGGCAGAAACCGTTGATAAAGTAGCGGGTCAATTGTTTAAAAAAGTTGAGATTGAACTCACTAGTTTAAAACAACAAAACAATTTAACGGTTCAAACTGCACAGCTACTTGTTGAAAAAGAGTTGTTGGTCAATATTGACGAAAAGTTTTTTGCTTACAAAGTGTTAGGTAAGCATTTGGTTAAGTTGACGCCAGAGCAAAAAGCCGAATTTGTTACTGTATTAAAAGATACTTTGGTGGCTAATTACGCCAGCAGTTTAGTAAATTATAATAATGAAAAAATTGTTTTAGCGTCATCGATAATGACCAACTCGAATAAAGGTGCCAGCATTACCATGAAGTTGGTAGGCGAGAATAAAACAACTCAGTTGACGACCAAATGGCGCTTTTCTGATGTTGAAGATAAATGGTTAATGTACGATTTTGTTATTGAAGGCATTAGTTTGTTGCAATCAAAACAAAAAGAACTTGCTAAGGTATTAGCTACATCTGGTCCCGAAGCCACGCTTGAATTACTTAAAAGTAAAATTAAAAAATAATAAGGCAGTCACTTGATTACATTTATGCAAAGCCATTTAGCTATCACCATAATGTTGATCCTAACGTCGTGGTTTTTAAAGTACTTTATTTTTCAATTAATCAAAAAAAGAGCCATAGAAAAAGGCGACGATAAACGTTATTTGATCAATCACTTAAAAAACTTAATTAACGTTTTGGTGGTTATCTTATTGTTTGCTATTTGGCATGAAGAAATTCAAGGCTTTGCATTTTCCATTGCTGCTTTTGTGGTGGCAATTATTTTAGTAACTCGTGAAATAATTCAGTGTTTCATTGGCTTTGTTTATATCTCTAGTTCTAGACCATTTAGGATTGGTGATTGGATTCAAGTTGGACACCATGCCGGTGAAGTTACTGCGACAGACATGGCAAAAACCACTTTATTGGAAGTTGATTTAGTTACTTATTCTTATACTGGTAAAAGTGTTTTTATTCCCAATTTACAGTTGATTAATTTACCAATAACTAACTTAAATTATATGAAACGTTATGTGAATCACTCGTTCTTTTATATAAGAGAAAGTTTGACCATTAATCCGTACGCGCTAAAAAATGCTTTGATGAAGCAAGCCCAAAAGTATTGCGCTGAATTTAAAGACGTTGCTGAACGTTATAATTCTATGATTGAAAATAGACTCGACATAAAAATTACCGGACCTGAGCCAACCGTCTCTTTTGAGTCTACCGAGCTAGGTAAAACTAAGGTGGTATTTAGTATTTTTTGTCCAACAGAGCAAGCAACCTTAATTGAGCAGCAAATGTTGGAAGAGTGCATAAGACTCTTTTTACTTGAAGAAAAGAAACAATTAGATAAAAAACAGTTAGCTAGTACGAGTTCAGAAAGTAAATCATTAGAAAATAAGACAGCAGCCAGTACTGCAACTGCTAAACCAAGAGCGAAACCAAGCGCTAAGCCAAATACGAAAGCAAAAACTAAAGCCGTTGTAAAAACAAAGGCAGCAGTTAAAAGTGAGCAAAACAAAACTTAACTTTTTAAGGTAGTCACATGGAACATCAAACAATACCATCACTAGACTTTGTCAGTATCTTAGCTGACGATTTGGTTGTGCTACCGGCTGAAACTGAAAGTTACACACCTAATAAATGGGCATTGATCTTAGAAGGGTTAACCAATGCCCAGCGTTTAAAATTGTGGCCGTTAATCGATCAGTCGCTAGAAGGCGCTATTTTATATGAAATGCGTGACGACGCTCGTCAGCAGCTACTTTCAGTATTAACCTCAGAAGAGTTAGAAGACGCCGTTAAGTCCAGCTCTGACAATGAAGTAGTAGAAATTCTAACTGCGTTACCGCAAAAGTTGGTTGCCAAGTTAATCAACAAGCTATCGCCTCAGTCACAATCAAACGTTGAATCTTCATTAAGTTATGATGAAGAGCAAGTTGGACGTTACGCAAATTCAGATGTTTATACCGTTAAGCACAATACTTCAATTGAAGATGCATTAGACGAAATACGCCAAAGCGATTTAACGGATTATTCTGGTAATTACATAGTGTTAGATGATGAATCTCATTACGTAGGTGAAGTCTCAATAAACGATTTGTTAAACGCTGAAGGCGTAACGTTAGTCCAAGCGATTGCAGAAAAAAGCGATGACAATATCTTAGATACACTTTCATTAATGGAAGCGTCAAATCTGATTAAAAACAGCAATCGCCCAACCTTACCGATATTAACGGACGCGGGTAAGTTTGTTGGTGAGTTTTCTATGGGTGACGCCTTATCTATCTTCCAACATCATTACGAAGCCCAGGTTGCTCACATGGGTCAGGTAAGTGATGAAGATTTATTTGCACCAATATTTACCAGTGCCAGACGCCGAGCGTTATGGTTGGGGATTAATTTAATTACTGCTTTTTTAGCGTCAGCAGTTATTGGTATTTTCGACAAGGTCTTAATTGAAGTGGTGGCTTTAGCGGTATTAATGCCAATTGTCGCAAGCATGGGTGGGATAACAGGTAGTCAAACCTTAACGTTAACCATCCGTGGACTTGCCACTGGACAATTAAATACAGCCAACTACAGAGCGTTGCGTGATAAAGAACTAAGTGTTGCTGCGGTAAACGCGGTTGTTTGGGCTGTTATTGTTGCAGCCATGACTATATTTTGGTTCGACAACTATTTATTATCGGTGATTTTAAGCGTGGCCATGGTGGTGAATATGTTAGTGGCTGCTTTGTCTGGCATTATCATTCCAATGGTGCTTGATAAAAATGGCATAGACCCAGCACTAGCAGGCTCAGTTATTCTAACTACAGTGACAGACGTGGTCGGCTTCTTTGTATTCTTAGGCAGCGCCACTATTATTTTTATGAGTTAAAACCGTTAACAACTTTACCCGAACAATTAAATCAAGTTGGTTAAGTTACCCAACTATTAATGAGTTGTTAATTAACCGAGGGGAAAAGCTCGTTCTTTAGGTAGTACTGAATTAGCCCGTATTGCTGCAGCATCCAATGGCTTATTGATGGCACTACCATACAGGTCACTATGGGAGTGCCAGCGTCAGTGGAATCTATTGAAGCCTTTTTAAGGGCGTTGAGTTTATTATCAAAAAAAGTGAGTCAATAACGTCATTTATTACTGATTAATTTAAAAAGTAAAAACAGCCCAGCTCTGGTTCTATATTTAATAGGGAATGATTTTATTGGTTGATTTTTGTTCAAAAAAGTATTAATACTGAAGTGGTAAAAACTCTAGCATCACATCAATTTTCAAAAAAAAGGAACAGTTATGAAATACTTAGTAATGCTTTCTATTTTAGTTTTGTCAGCTTGCAGTTTAACCACAGAGATTACAAAGGTTGAAGAAGAGGCAAAACCAACAGATTTAAATCAACTTGTTGAAAAAGCGATCATTCGATATCCAGCAAGTGTAAATGGCACCTTTCAATTTCCAATACAAACAGCCGAGAGTAAAGATGGCGTTGTTTACTTGTACACACACTCCAACGAAAAAGACCCTAAAAATATAACGGTTATACTTGCTCAATCAAGTATTGATGCTTTTGTTGATATTTATGGTTCATCACTTGAGTCATATTTCAAAGGAAAAACTATTGAAGTCGATGGTCATGTTAAGCTTAATAAAGTAATCCCTCTTAAAGGTGGTAAACATTATTACAAAACTGAAATAAAAGTGAGATCTACTGACAATTTAAAAGTACTGAACCAAGTTTAATTTTTTAGTCTTCTCTACACAGATTTAAATCTAGTTAATATTTAGGCCTTTTCAACGGTGCTAAATACGGTTGAAAATTCTGCCACTGCTCAGTGGCAAATTTATAAATAGGCTGTTGTACTTGTTCAGAACTTGGTGTTTTGATGTTTCTTTTGGTTTTATGAAAATCAATACAAGGCTGTTCAAACTCCAAACCACAAAAATCTGCCTTATCTATTTTCCAACATCATTACGAAGCTCAGGTTGCTCACATGGGTCAGGTAAGTGATGAAGATTTATTTGCACCAATATTTACCAGTGCCAGACGCCGAGCGTTATGGTTGGGGATTAATTTAATTACTGCTTTTTTAGCGTCAGCAGTTATTGGTATTTTCGACAAGGTATTAATTGAAGTGGCTGCTTTGTCTGGCATTATCATTCCAATGGTGCTTGATAAAAATGGCATAGACCCAGCATTAGCAGGCTCTGTAATTTTAACTACAGTGACAGACGTGGTCGGCTTCTTTGTATTCTTAGGCAGCGCCACTATTATTTTTATGAGTTAAATTTGCCCCGTATCTAGTTTACGGGGTCACACCATACTCATTACGAAATTAGTACCATAACAATAGTTAATTAAATCAAGTGTTTTCATTCTCGACTTTTTGCTACAGTGCATGTATTCACAGTCGTACCACTTGAGTTTTATTTGTATGGAAACGAAACAAGTCACCGTTGTTACTATTTCTCCTATTTATGCACCGTTAGAATTAAAGACGGGCATCAATCGTTTATCAGAACAGTACATTGCGTTCAAAAAACAACTTAAAAGCCCTAACATATTATTTTTAAACGACAGTGTTCAAAAAGAATACGAGTTTATTAATCATGACAGTTGGGATCATCGCCTATTTATATGGTGTGATGAGGCGTTAGACCCAACGCTGTCAATTCATGTATTCCCCAATAATATTGCAATAGCTGTGGTTACACACACTCTTGATTATAACGATGACACTGAAGCCTTAGAAAGCGCGGCTCAAACCAGTGCTAATTTTCAAATCAAACAAGCTTATCCTGGCTTTGTAAATGCGATTAATAATTTAAAAACGGAATCAACACAGACGTTTTTTGAATTTGATAACACTGCGTCATTAACGCCAGATATCTTTTGGGTTTCAAGAACCTTAGTGGTAAATAGTGATGAGGTCTCATCGGATGTTAACCAACCGTTATTAACTAAATGGTTACGACATACTTACAATCCGGATGATGCTCAAAACATTATTGATGGCACTTTAGATTGCTCATTAACCTGGCTTAACTATGTGATTGTTGATTTAGCCTCTTTAAGCGACGAAAGATTAGAAAGTATGATTTTGGCGCAATATTATTACTCTGCGCAAGAACGCTGCAATCGCTTATTAAAATCAGCGATTGATAGCGCGTATAATGACTCAAATGATAAACAAGCCAACAAACAGTTAATTAGCAGTCGTGTTATTACTCGTTTGCATCAGGTGGATTACCATGAGCATTTGAAGTACTTAACGCAAACAAAACGTAAACGTGTGCAAGACATTCTAAAGTGTTGGGACTTTGAACAGCTGACTGAAAATGGTCAAAGAATGATTGAGATATGTTCAAGTAAAATTGAAGACACTGAAAATAAAAAACGTGAAAAAAGCTCCCTGATGACAGACTTACTGCTTGTCGCCTTGAGCTTTTTTACTGTGTTTGAGCTTTCGTTATATTTGACTGAATTAAGCCGCGAAATGATGTCTCGTCCAGCGCTTGATTTTAATGACGATAGTCGCTCGTTCATGCTGCAGTTTATTGCAGGAATAGATACAGATGTCATGTTTGGTTCGGGCTTTGTTCTTACCTTATTGCTGTTCTTCGCTTATAAAATTATAAAATCTAGGTAGTTATCATGTTTCATATTAGCTCACGCTTAATCCGCGTTATTGCATCGTCATTACTTATATTATTTGCCAGCTTGTCATACGCCGAGCCGACAGAAACTATTTTAACTGAAACTTGGCCGCCTTATATTTTGTCGCAAGATGAACCTAAAGGGAGCGCCGCAAAGTGGTTGGATTTACTTTTTGAACATCAAAAAACAACACCTAATTGGCAATACATGCCTTATGACGTTTCTTTTTATTATGTGAGTAAAGGGCAACGAAATTTAGGCTTTCCATTTTTTAAAACGTCCGAAAGGGCATCTCAAGTATTGTTTTCCGATCCTGTTTTTTATGTCACCAGTAAAATGTATTACAACCGCCAATACTTGAATGCGGACTCAGCTAAAATCGCCTTTGAGCAAAAACAAAAAATGGGCAAAGTAGCCGGCTACAGTTATGGCGCAACCTTAGATAAATTGCTTGAAAATGCGATTGAGTTTGGTACTGAAAAGCAGGCGTTAACGGCTTTGTTTAATCATGAGATATACATATTGCCAATGACGGAAGGCGTGATGAATTACCATTTAACCAACGACTTCCCGCTTAGAAAAGAGCTTGTTAAATCGTTAAAAGGCATTGAAGACACGTCTAGCTTGCATGTTATTGCAGCCAACAATAGCGCGGGTAAAAAACTAGTTAATGACATTAACCAAACGATTAAAATATTGGCCGACGCTGGCATTAATGACTTACAAACTAATAAAACCAATATACCTGTTGCTATCGACGTTGCTCAACTGATCACATCGGAAGGTTATCCGTTAATCACCGGGCAAACTGAAAAGCAGGGTGAGAATATTGATTATTACGCGCTACCAAGAGGCAGTAAAGTTATTGTTATCCAGTGGAGTGATAAAATGACTCAGGCTTCAAAGAGCGATAGGATTTATAAAAACATGATGGATTTAAGTAAAGTGGTTGTATTAAATGGGCCTCATGTAGGCAAAGAATTATTTGTGCGTAATATGCATATTGAGCTGCTGTAAGATGATTTTAATAATTGGTTGGTTTGGGACATTTCTTTATTTAATTGGTCATGCTTATATTTCGCTTAAGCAACATTGGCATAAAAATACCTATTACACCTTTAACTTGGTTGCGGCGATAAGCTTAATCATTAGTTCGGTGTATAACGCTTCATGGCAAGCGGTTGTGGTGAATTCATTCTGGGTCATTATCAGTGTTTTACTGCTTCTGAATGTTAACTTAACCTCAACTAAGTTTACAGTGCGTCAGTATTACTGGATATTCTTTGCGCTGGTTGCAAACTTTGTTATTCAATCTCTGTTAAAAAATCAGCTGGATTTAGCCTCTTTAGGTTGGATTGCTGCTTATGTTTTCTCTGCAGTTTACTTGTTGTTTAGTGCCGAAAAAATGCTGCCTAGATATTATTTACTGTGGAATATTTTTGCTGCGTTAGCGCTATTACCACAATTGTGGGTTGATCAAAATTGGCCTGTTTTTGGTTTGGAAGTTAGCTGGGCAATAATTTCAGCATACGGCGCAATACGGAAGTTTGAGCAAGCGCATTTAATAAATTAGAGTGGTCGCTATTTTCAGTTAGAGCCAGCCTGAAAGTGAAGGTATGCATATCATAAAATAGCCACTTTTTAAAAGCAGTGCTCAGTTAAGTTACTACTTATAGAGCGATTTTGATGAGGAATAAATCATGGCGTTTGACAGAGGATTAGAAGAGCGCTTGTACGATCATTTCCAAGGGCGACATGATTTAACCACCAAGAAGATGTTTGGTGGTTTGTGCTTTTTACTGTCAGAGCATATGTGCTGTGTCATCATAGGTGATAAATTGATGGCTCGTGTTGGCCCTGACAATTACCTCGACTGTTTAGCCAAACCTCAGGTTACAGAAATGGATTTTACCGGCAAACCCGTCAAGGGGTTAGTTTATATCCTACCAGATGGGTTTGAGTCAGACTCTGACTTAGCTTATTGGCTAAATACCAGCATTAGCTTTGTTGATTCTTTACCGCCTAAGCAACCCAAGCTTGCTAAAAAAAAACCTTCAAAAAAATAAGAAACTAAAAAACAAAACCACTTAAAAGTTAAAACTAATAAACCTCTAGGTGCGATCTAGATGTTATGTCCAGAGGTTATGCCCAGATGTTAGGTATAGCCTTACATACCAATGTAACTGCGTTGTAAAAACACTTAGTGAATTGGTTTTCTAAATAAGACGTTGCCTATCTTTAAGTCGTTCCATTGTGGTGTAACGGCTTCAACTTCATTATTTAATAAATCAGTTTGCATTCCTGAAGCGTCGCCAGAGCCACTAGTATTATCCATATATTTATATTCCCACTGCTCATTGTTTAATTGGAGCAGATAAGCTGAGTAGTAATTGTCTTCTTCTGATATAAACACAAAGTTTAATTCACCGTCGTTGTTTAAGTCTTTAGCGACAACGTAATTAGTTATTTTACGCCCAGCCCGATAGAGTCCTATTTCCTTGTCATAGATAGCTTGGATTAAGTCCTCAGAGAAATAACTTTGCTCTGGCCAGTATGTAAGGAATTGCTTAAATACGTCAATACTCACTATTTCAACTTCTGTATCGTCATATTTGTAGTTCACATAGAGTCCATCAAGGAGTTCTACTTTTTCAGGTGCGTTTAGCTGTAGTTCAGGTCTAATTTCTTGTAAAGCCAAATAGCCTTGTCTGCCCAAAGAGTTTGCAAAGTAGTAATAACTAAAATCTTGATATGATGTTGTACCGTCTTGCAAGCGAGCTATTTGATTATTGGCGGTTAAACTCTGAAAACTTAACAACGGTGAGTTAACCAGTAACATAAAGGACATTACAACAAGGCCCATGACGACATTGACTTTACTCACGATTTCTAGCCATGCTCCTCGCTTTTTAATAATACCAACCAAATAACTAACTGAAAAACATGCTAATAAAAAGCAAACTAATACAGCCCAGCAGCGTGAAACGGTTAATCCATATTGGTCGATGCGAGACCAAATACCATAAAATGAAATAATGCTATAAAGCGGTAATAACGCCACACTAATAATAATGATTTTATTTAATACTGAGTGATAAATACGTTCTTTGATATTTCCTTGGTAAACCGCATTGACAAAAAATAAGGTTAACGCTTGTAACCAAAGTGCTAGCGAACTGCCTTTGCCTGTTTCCCAAAGTGTGTCTAAACCGGTAAATATGAGTGTTGTTAAAAAGCCTAATGAAATAATACTCAACGCAGGTAACAAAAACTTTATAAGTGTTTTAAGTATGGTTGCTATGCTCTCGGCGGTAGAGGTGATATTTCTAAAAATGACAATAGCAAAGCCAAAAGCAAGATTTAATACTGGTATTACAAACCAATTTTTATCTAATAATGTTGAAAAGAAATGTATGCCCAAAATTGAAAATAACTCAGCACCTAAATTTAGAATTCCCCAAAAAACCAATACAAATAAACAGCACTCACTAAAAATAATAAAGTTTTGCCAAGACAGTTTAAACAATGAATGGAAGTTCGCTTTCTCTCCAGTAAGGCGCAATTGTATATACATTAATGCTTTAAAACACGCGATCAAAACGGTGAAGATAAATACAGTTACAGCGGTGTCGTTATTGATAAGTTTAAGTGGGAGTTGTTGTAGACCAATGTAAGCGCCCAATAGTGATAACACTAAGCTAAAAGGTAATAGGTATTTGAAACAAGCTATAACCTTCTGTTTTGTTATACAAAGTAAAGTTAACAAAGGGAAGCTAATGGTGAAAGTCATCAGTGAAATAAACCAAATAGGGTTACTACTAGGCCAAGATTGAGATTCCGAGCTTTGGTATAAAAGTGTTAATAAAATACCTTGAATGAGAGATATGATAATAATGAGTGGTTTAGGTAATTGATTGTCCATAATGACTTTTTACTTACTTCTCTAATAGTTAGTCCAATATGGGAAAGTATCACTTAGGTGTTTTTGCTACAAGTTTTTCAATGTTGAGTTGCCTGCTCTTTAAATACAGTTGGTGTCATGCCAGTCCAGCGTTTGAAGGCTCGTCTGAAATTGGTCACGTCGTTAAATTGTAAACTGTTGGCTATGTGTTCGTTATTCTGTTGGTTTTCTACCATGGCAAAAATAGCGTGTTGGCAGCGTATTCTATCTAACAAAATTTGATAACTAGTTTGGTGTTGAGCCAACTTACGTTTTAACGTTGATGTGCTAATTGATAAGTATTGAGCGCAATGCTCCAAACTAACATCTTGATACGTTACGCGGGATTCTATGAATTGGCTAACGGCTTGTACAAAGCCAATGGGATGCTGCTGTTCCTTTCTAATAAGTCGTGCATCTAACAAGGACATGTTTTTTAACGACTGACTGCAATTTTCAATTTCATGAAATAACCAAACATCATCAAAGCTGACCATAGCAAGTTGCTGATCAAAGCTTACTTTATTACCTAAGTTAACATGGTACTGCTCAATATAATCCACCTCTTTATAAGGTAACTTTATTGCGATTGGGATGATTTCACCCAATCTATATTTAATGGCACCGACCATGGCAGATAAAATGAATTCGTATAAAAATCGTTGTTGAATATTTGATACTTCGCCTATCGCGCTGTTAAACAAAAGATGAGTTTTGCCTTGGGTTTTTACAACATTGATATATAAAAACGGACATATCTTAAATTGAAATAATTGACACAGCTTTAACATCTGGGCAATGTTTTTACAGTTTAAAAAGGCTTGAGATAAACTACCTAGCTGACCTGGGAAAAACTTTCGACCCAAAATAAAACTCAAATCGCCTCGCTTGGTTAAGCGTATGGCATTGTCAATTATGGTTAATAATTCTGTGGTGGAAATACGTTTGTTAGGGATGTCGAGATCTTGATGAAAGCAACGAGTGCCTTTTAATATTTTATCTGGATGCACACCGCTTTGTTTGGCCAAATCAACAAGAACAACCACGAATTGTCTGCACAAAACAATATTGTCGTGTCGTTCAAATATCTTCATTATGCGACGTCTTTGCTATGTATAAGTTGATTAGGTGAGGCTTGGTTATTTATGTCGTGTTTGGTTGCCAGCATGCGGTCGTTTAACTTGTCTAACACATTTAAGTATTCATCCTCGCCATTACATTCCATGACGCAACTTGTCACATGCTGATATTGTGCAGCGGCTGAATTACCAATTTTAAAGGCTAGATTAGCAATGGCTTGTTCTATATGCGTCGCCACGGTTTGTGCGGTTTGCACTGAAGTGTTTGGCATTAAAATAATAAAACGGTCACTGGCATAACGGCAAGCTAAGTCTTCGTCTCTTAAATTCATTAGAATTAACTGTGCTGTTTCGCGTAATAAAGTGTCGCCTTGTTGATCGCCATATTTACGGTTAAAACTGTCGAACTTACGGATATCTATTAACATCATGACAAATGATTGTTGGTGTATCCCGGCGTTAATAATTTCTCTTTGTAATTGGTTTTTCATGTACTTGGCACTGTAAAGTCCAGTGACAAAGTCGGTTAAGCTATGGTCGCGATAATAACGTTCAGTGTTACGTAATTGTGCGTTGATACTCATTTGTTCTTGATGCCACCAATACAAAGCCACCGACATAATGATCATACCAACAGGTGCTGGTAATGACTCTATGGTGCCTAACCAGGCGCTATCAGAAGTATAAAAGTAGAACTCATCTATAAAATCTAACAACATAGAAACATGAGTTAAGGTTAACCCAACAAATAATAAGTTAGTTACCTTGCCAGAGGGGCGGCTAATTAATATGAAAAATATCCACACTAAAGTCACGAGAGTAATGCCAGCCTCACCAACGGCATCAAACCAGTCGAGTTCAGACGCCTCTTTAAGTGTGCCAAGGTGAGTGGTAATGGCAACTATGCTTGTTATCACTAATAAAAGGATAAGAAACAAGTGACGGTGGAATTTTAAAAAAGATAGATTCATAAGGCTTAATAATAGTTTTGGTCGTTTTTAATAGCGTAAAAGAACGACCTTAAAGTGAATAGGGTCATATTAGCTCAGGTTAATGACACTTTTATGAAACCTATTTACCCTTTTTACTTCATTCACTAAGCCCCCTTTAAATATCCTTTGATTATCAAAAGCTCATACCTCTTAAAATGACTTTTGTATTGGAGTCATATCAGCTCATAGAGTACAAAATGTTCAGCTTAATTGAGTGAAAATCAGATGAATTCTTGTTTATGAAATTTACTGAAATATTTCTGTCACTTTCATTGTTTAGGTTAGCGGCGCTTTAACCAATTATTGATTTGATTGGCAAAACAACAACTAACAATTCAGTACGAACAACATACGCCCTAAATTCGCATAACAACGAGAATGAAAATGAAAAATAAGAACGGAATATTTAAGCTATCACTTTTAAATACCGCTTTGATCAGCGCGATAGCATTATCTTCAACAACGGCATTAGCTAACTCTGATATGTCAGGACGCATTACTGACGCTAAAAATAGTGTTTATTTTGGTGGTGCAAAAGTAACGATTGAAGAACTAAATTTAACTACGATTAGTAAACGCGATGGTTCATTTCATTTTGATAATCTACCTGTTGGCGAATACACCTTAGTGATTAATTATGTGGGTACGGATGAACTACGTAAAAAGCTAGTGGTTACTTCGGATGAACCAATTAATAATAATTATGTGATTGGCGATGTTGAAAACGTGATTGTTTATGGTCAACGAGCAGGGCAAGCGGGCGCGTTGAATCGTCAAAAAAATGCAAATCGTTTAATATCGGTTGTTAGTGCGGACTCAATTGGTCAACTTCCAGACCAGAATGCAGCAGAAGCATTGCAAAGACTACCAGGTTTATCAATACAACGTGACCAAGGCGAAGGCCGTTTTGTTACTATCCGTGGTATAGATCCAAACCTAAATAATGTGACTATCAATGGACTAAACGTACCTTCGCCAGAAGCGGGTGTGCGAAGTGTTGCTATGGATGTTATTCCAAGTGAATTAATATCTAGCCTTGAAGTCAGTAAAACTGTGACGCCAGATATGGATGCAAATGCAGTAGGTGGTTCAATAGAAGTTAAAAGTTTAAGCGCGTTTGACCGTGAAGGTAAGTCGTATAGCGTTACTGCACAAACTTCGTATAACGAATTAGTAGAAGAAGTTAGCCCTAAATTATCCGGTAGTTATTCAGATATATTCACACTTAATAATGGGTATGAATTGGGTATTGCAGGTGCTGTATCTTGGCGCAAGCGTGAATTTGGATCAGAAAATGTAGAAACCGATGGCGGTTGGTCTGAGATTGAAGTTGAAGATGCGGCCACCGGTGATGATGTTGAAATATTTGGCGCTGAAGAAATAGAACAAAGACTATACCGCATTGAGCGTGAGCGAGTGGGTGTAGCGCTTAATCTTGATTTATATACTTCAGTAACCGACAGCTATTATGTTCGTAGCTTCTTTAGTCAATTCTCTGATGATGAATACCGTATAAGAAATGAATACAAACTTGATAAAGGCGAAATCGACTTAACATCGTATTCAGAAACGTCAGCACAGTATTCAAATGCTGAAATGGATCGTGACACCAAAGACAGATACGAAACTCAAGAGATCACGTCTATTGTTGCTGGTGGTGAAAATAAAATAGATTCTTGGTTGCTTGAATATCAATTGGGTTATTCAAAATCTACCGAAGAAGAGCCAGACCGTTTAGATGTATCGTTTAATGGTGAAGATCTTGATTTAGGTTACTTATCTTCTGGAGAAGTTCCTGAATTAACGCAATCGGCTAATGCTCATGATTTATCTAATTTTGCATTGGATGAAATCGTTGCTGAAAATAACTTGGCAGAAGATGAAGAAACCAGTTTCCGTGTCGATATTACCAAGAGCTTTATTTGGAACAATAACAGTGGTGAATTTAAGTTTGGTGGTAAATACAGCACACGTGAAAAAACCAATAGTGTTTTATCTAACATTTATGACGGTGGATTCGACGACTTAACCGCTGAAGATTTTAACGGCGGCAGCGTAGACTTCAGTTTAGGTTCATTTGGTGATGGTTTATCGCGTGAAGGTATTCAACAATTTGTTAGTGACAACAAAGATAACTTTGAGCGCAATGATCTAGAGTCAGAAATCGAAACTAAAGGTAACTCTTATAACAGCAGCGAAGATGTATTTGCAGCGTATGCTATGGTGACGTTAGACATAGATAAGTGGCAAGTTATCACTGGTCTTCGTTATGAAGGCAGTGAGTTTGCAACCAAAGGCAACCAAGTTGAGTTGTTAGTTGATGAGATTAACGACGACGAAAGCGTTGCTATCGATAGCTGGGAAGTTAGTAAAGATTACGATTACTTTTTACCAAGCTTAAATGTTAGATACGCAGCAAGTAAAAAATTGATTGCTCGTTTTGCTTACACACAAACAATTGCCCGTCCTACTTTTGACGATTCAGCGGCATTTCAGGTAATTGAAACTGAAATGACAGACGATGATGGCGAAATTGAAATTGAACGTAAAGCGGAAGTTGGTAACCCAGATTTAGACCCGTATGAGTCACAAAATCTAGACTTTTCTGTGCATTATTATCCTGGTTATATTGGTGTAATATCGGCCGGTGTTTTCTACAAAGATATTGATAACTATATTATTTATAGTGAAGTACAAGAAAATGGTGAGTGGGACGGTTTTGAGGAAGTTATCCAGCCAGTCAATGGCGGCACTGCAGAGTTAACAGGTTTGGAATTAGCGTGGAACAAAACCTTTGATTCTGGTTTGTTACTTGGCGCAAATGGTACGTTTGTCGATGCAAGTAGTGGTTTGCCAAATCAGTCGGACACTATAGCTAACTTAATGTTAGGATTTGAAAATAATACATTTAGCACTCGTTTAAGTGCCAGTTATAAAAGTAATGTATATCAGTTTGATGAAAATGATGCGGGTGTGTTTGAAGACGACCATGCTCAGTTAGACTTTAGCAGCAAATATCACTTTTCAGACTCGATTCAGTTTTACTTTAATGCATCAAACTTAACAGACGAACCTATGTACTTGTATCACGGAGTTAAACAATTTAACTACCAATATGAGCAATACGGTCGTACTTTTGAATTTGGTATTAAGATTAACTCGCTTTAATTACAAACGTTAATATAAAAATAACCTACAAAGTGTGCTTTGTGGGTTATTTGTTTTTTTATATGATTATGGGTAAAGATTTATGAATAAAATGATACTTAGTAGCTTATTGGTTGCTTCTGTTCTAGCTGGTTGTGGTGGTAATAAAGAGACAGAAACAACGACAAAGAAAGATGCAAAAAACATTGAGTTTTTGGCTTTTGGCGATGGTGGATATCATCCGGATTATCCAAAGAAAAAGCATATTAAAAATCCAAGAAATAAAGAAGAGTTTATCGCAAAAGAAAAAGAAGATTGGTTAGAAGATTATCGACCAATTGAAGAATTTGATCATGCGCCAATCTATATGTATCCAAATACCGATATTGCTACCGAGCAAACCGGAGCATCAGCAGTAGGTAATGCAATGGCTGAAGTTTGTCGTACTCGTGAATGTGAGTTTGCTCTGCAACTTGGCGACAACGTTTATCCAGATGGTGCAGACGCCAAAGATGGCAAAGACGACCAGAAACGCATGGACGATCTTATATTAAAACCTTTATTACCTTTGTTAACAGAAAATCCAGATTTAGTGATTTACTCTGCTCTTGGTAACCACGACTGGAAAACGTCGCGTAAAGGTGTTGAATTACAAACTAACTGGATGGCAGAACAGCCAAACTTCCATTTAGATAAAAAAGGTTACTATCAATATAAAATGGGTGAAGCGGGTAACGATGTTGAGTTCTTTGTACTCGATACCAACATGTTATTGTCTGCTAAACCTATTTATGAAATCCCATTAAATCCAGATGGCAGCGAAATGGAATTAGCTGAAGCAAAAAGTAAAGGCATAGGCGAATTAGAAACACCAGAGTCTCACGAAAGCCCAGTTCATGGTGAAGACATAGTACAAATAGATTGGTTGAAAGCGGGCTTAGCTAACTCAACCGCTAAATGGAAAATCGTTTATGGCCACCATATTTTATGGTCAATAGGCGGCAGTAAATACAGTGAAGGCCATGTATTGCGTGAACGCTTAATGCCAATGCTTTGTGAATATGCTGATGCCTATATTGCAGGTCATGAACATGACTTAGAGCTATTAACCGATGATTGTTCGTTATATTTAGCTGACTCAACACGTCCACCTTTACCGCTTATTATTAGTGGTGCTGCATCAAAAATGCGTGGTAAACACACACCATTTGCACAGCAGCAGGAAAAGCGTTACCCAGAATATGACTTGTTGTGGTCTAAGAGTTTTGTATGGGGCTTTGCTCATATTAAGCTAGATAATCAAGCTGACAAACTGGATGTTGAGTTCTTTACAACACCAAGAGATTTATCGAACAAATTAGTACCAGAAGCCAAGTTTAGCTTTGACCGTAGAAATTAATAACCAGGTTAATTTCTTGTGAAATAAGTATTAATTGGAGCCAGTTATGAGAGTAACTGGCTTTTTTGTGATTTTAAAAGAAGTAACTTACTACCTTTATTGAGTATGTAGCTATGCATCTATTTAATTGAAGTCACCGATAAGTGGTGCTAATTTACATCAATATAAGCTTTAGGTTTTCAGGGAAGTATCTATGAATATTAAGAAAATAATGACGTCTCCAGCCTTAACCATAAGTCTTGATGATGATTTGGCAACGGTAAATGAGATCTTTGCGAATGCTAAATTTCATCATTTGTTAGTGGTTGAAAAGAATAAATTATTTGGTGTGGTATCCGACCGAGATTTATTAAAAGCGGTGAGTCCTAAAATTGGTACGGCTGCAGCCAAGTTGACGGACACTGCGACTTTGAATAAGAAAGTGCATCAAATCATGACTAGAAAACCGATATGCTTGCAGCAAGATAATACAGTACACGATGCGGTAAATTTATTTCTAGAGAATAATATATCTTGTATACCTGTGGTAGATAGTAGCTTCTGTCCAGTTGGCATTGTGAGCTGGCGAGATATTCTTAAAGCAATTAAAAAACCAAAGCTTTAATTTTTGCTAACGAAATTCTAACGTCAGCAGTTCTTGAGCGGAGGTCTTATATTGTCTACAATAGGGCACTTTTTTATATTAGGTTACGAACATGAACGACAGCACATCTGAGTCAACAGCGTCTGAATCAGCGGTATCAAAACCAGATTTACCAGATCGCCTTTCTATTAATCCACGCAGCCCACATCATGTGAAAGCAGTTTTTGAACATAATATTGGGATTAAAATCAATGGCAAAGAGCGTTTTGATGTTGAAGAGTATTGCATCAGTGAAGGTTGGATAAAAGTTGCGTCACCTAAAGCGTTAGACCGCCGCGGTCAACCTTTGTTGATCACGCTAAAAGGAACGGTTGAAGCTTTCTATAGCTAAATCGTTTTAACGTGCCCCAATCTAATTATTACTATTATTTAGATTGAGGGCATGAGTCAATTAACTATCAAACCTGCGCCGTAAACTTCAGTAGTTTCCCCATACTCACAATAAATATTCACTCTCGCTAATTAATGACTATTCGTAATCCGTGTTCTTTAGTATTCTCGGTTATATAATTTTTTCAATTACGGTTATCCATTCAAATTATGTTTAAAACGCTGCCAATTTTAGCTTCTCTTTTATTAGCGCCATTTCAGTTGTTGTCTGCACAGCACGACTTCACAGAAATTGATGTCCAGGCGAGACTCTCTGCTATTGCTTATTTAAATGCTGATGGAGTTAAAAGCGGATTAGAAAGTCAAAGTAAGGTGCTTGTTCACCACTCTATGATTGAAGAAAATCAAGTAAGCTACTTTTTAACTCAATCTAACGGCGTGCAAACCATAGTCATACGCGGTACGGCTAATGAAGCAAACGTTATGTTGGACTTAGATTTAGAATTGAAACCTGATACTCAGCTTAATATTAAATTACACCAAGGTTTTGCTTCAGCCGCAAGAGCGGTTTTAAATGACGTAAAACCTTATCTTAACGCTGACCAACCAGTTCATTTAACAGGACATAGCCTAGGCGGTGCGGTTGCCGTTGTGTTGGGAATGTATTTAGAGAAAAACGATTTTAATGTGGCGCAAGTTATTACTTTTGGTCAACCTAAAGTGACCAATGTTGCGGGAGCTGAATTGTTTGCAAGCTTACCTTTACTCCGTATTGTAACGCCTGACGATATCGTGCCTTTAGTTCCGCCAATTAGTCCTTTGCAAATAAGAGATTTAGATATTTATTGGCACATGGGGGTTGGCGTGATTTTGGATGGCAACGGCAAGTATTCTGAAGTTAGTGGCGTAAAAAGTGCACTAAGAGCTACTAAATTTACCTCGTCAGTACCAGGCCAGAAAAATATTAATGCACATATGATGACGGAATATATTCGTTTAATAGAGCAACTTAAAATCTCAGCACAAGAGATACCTTATGAAACCGGCATTAGCTTGTTCGGACTTTCCATTAATTAGTTAATCCGTTTTAAGGGCTCTTTGCATCACATATATTTAAACTGTGATGTACAGTTAGTCTTATTAATTTATTCGTAGTATCAAAAAACACTAGTATCAAAAAACACTAGTATCAAAAAACACTAAGGTTAAAAGCCTTAGTGTTTTTTTGTTTAAACTGCTTTTCTAGGTTCGCGTTTTAAAATAAGTGAGCCGTCGACGTGTACATCTCTTTGTGGGTAAGAGATAACAATTCCGTGTTGGTTAAATAGTTCATCAATCTCAAAGCGGATGTTACTACGCATAACTCTTAATCCACCTTCTACGGTCGAGTTAATCCAAAAATTAACTTCAAACATTAATGAATTGTCACCAAAGTCATCAAAGATCACACTAGGCGCTGGATCTTTTAACACTTCAACTTGTGCATTTGTAGCTTGTAATAATAGCTCAGCAACTTTTTTTGCTGGTGAGCCGTAAGCGACACCCACACGTACCGAGGTTCTCATTAATTTGTCGACTAAGGTCCAATTGATAACGGTGTTTTCTAATAATTTACTGTTTGGAATTAGCATATGAACACCATCAACCCGGCGGAAACGAGTAGAACGTGTGTTTATCTCTTCTACTATACCTTTGGCATTTTCAACTTCTAAAAAGTCACCAATACGTATTGGGCGTTCCCACATTAATATCCAACCGCTAATAAAGTTGTTTATTATGTTTTGAGCACCAAAACCAAAGCCGATAGCGATGGCGCCAGATAAAAAGGCAAAGGCGGCGATAGGAATGTTTATCAGATCTAATGTGGTGATGAGTATGATAGTAATGGCTAATACATACATTAGTCGTTGAGTTAAATGAATTAAGTTAGGATCTTTGCTTTTACTGGTGAGTTTTTTGGTCACAAATCTAACCAAGGCTTTGGTAAGCCAAAATCCAACGAGTAAAACGATGGGGATCAATAAAATATTGCCTAATGAAACTGGTTGGCCGGAGATAATGAAAAGGGTTTCATTTAATATATTTCTAACACTTTCTAAATTCATACTATTCCTTAGGCGTACTTTTTCGGATTGCTTATTTCGAGAGATTTATTGCACATGACTTTTCATGCTCAGCTATAGGTATAGGCTGCTTATAAAGAAAATCCCAATTGCTAAAGGGCAA
The DNA here is from genome assembly GCF_002954545.1 of Psychrosphaera saromensis. Classification (GTDB taxonomy): domain Bacteria; phylum Pseudomonadota; class Gammaproteobacteria; order Enterobacterales; family Alteromonadaceae; genus Psychrosphaera; species Psychrosphaera saromensis. The sequence continues at coordinate 1,377,886 of NZ_MSCH01000003.1, forward strand.
TTGGGATTAATGATATTTTAGTTTTCTGAGATACAAAAAACTTCATCAGGGTCAACTAAGTATCTTGCCCCAATCGCTTCACGGCCAAACAACATGAGATAGTTCATGTCTGAACGGTCGGTAAGCGTGATCTCTACTAACCAAGTGTCTTCACCTAGTGTGAGAGGTGTTTCAATAACGTAGCGCATTTCCGCTGTGCCATTAGACGATTTTATGTTTCTAATATCGCTAAGACGAGCCGTACATGTCACTTGTTTATCAACATTATGAATATCAGGGTGAATGTCGAACTTAACGTGCGGCTTCCCTTTGATTTTCACTTTTTCAATGTTGTCTACATGCAATGACGACGTTTTAGCGCCAGTATCTACCTTCACTTGCATACTTGTTATGCCGAGCTCTGGTAATGATACAGACTCTAGTCGACCAATGATTTTTTTAACGCTTACGTTGCTAGATTCGGCCGTCATTGTTCTATCCTCTTAATAAACCTTCATCTTCAGGCAATAACAACTCATTCGCTGTTTCAATTTGCTCTGCGATGTCTTCGTGATCTTCTTCAAAGCTAGCGATATGGAACATAGCTTCGCCTTCTTGTGCCAAAGGTATGTTTTGTTTACCAATAACAATACCACCGCGGGTTGCAAGTACTTCACCTAAGATGTCACCAAAAGGACCACAGATTTTAGCCAGTAACTGGTTTTTCTGGACATGATCACCAAGAGTAACTAAGTTATTCACAATGCCGCTCGCATTGGCTCGAGTCCAACTGCTGTTATTGGCGATAAAAGGTTCAACTTTACGTTTTTTAGCCGTTTGCTTACGGATCATTTTTAAATGCTGCAATACATTTAATATGCCCTTAAGACCGGCACGGATTGATAATTCATCAAAACGTAATGCTTCACCCGCTTCGTATAACAATACTTTGGTGCCACTGGCAAAAGCTGACTCTCTTAAAGAGCCTTCTAATACTTCAGAATTCAACACCACACTTACACCAAATACTTCTGCCAACTCTTTTACTTCCGCGTCTGACAAGTCAGCTCTTATTTGAGGAAGATTAGAGCGGTGAATCGCACCTGTGTGTAAATCAATACCAAAGTCACAATGTTTAATGATCTCTGTCATAAATATATGTGCCACACGTCCAGCTAAAGAACCTTTAGCTGAGCCTGGAAAACTACGATTTAAATCGCGTCTATCTGGCATGTATCGGCTTTGAGTCACTACGCCATACACATTAACCATAGGTACTACGATTAATGTTCCGCAGGTGATTTTAAAGTTCTTTTGGCTTATCAGACGACGAATGATCTCAATACCATTAAGTTCATCGCCGTGCACTGCCGCGCTTACAAAAACCACAGGCCCAGGCTTTTTACTTCTAAAAATATGTACAGGTAAAGATACTGGAGCATTGGTGTATAACTTTGAAACCTGTAATTCTATTTGACGAGATTCGCCAGGGGCGATTTCAAATTCGCCAATTTTAATATTTTCCATTTTAAAACCTTTATCTTAACCTTGACCTTTAGTCTTATTCACATTGGCTACTGGAGTTTCTGCAACGCGTTTTTCAATAAATTCTATAACCATTTTAGCTACATCTTTACCCGTTGCAGTCTCAATACCTTCAAGACCCGGAGAAGAGTTTACTTCCATTACCATAGGACCGTTTTGTGATTGCAATAAATCAACACCACAAACACCAAGACCCATTATTTTAGCTGCGTTTACTGCAGTTTCACGTTCGGCTTTGGTTAGTTTAACAACTTCAGCTGTACCACCACGGTGAAGGTTTGAGCGGAATTCGCCTTCTGCACCTTGACGTTTCATTGCAGCAACTACTTTACCGCCAACAACTAAACAACGAATGTCAGCACCGCCAGCTTCTTTAACAAATTCTTGTACTAAGATGTTTGCTTTTAAGCCCATGAACGCTTCAATAATAGCTTCAGCTGCTTTTGCAGTGTCGGCTAAAACAACACCAATACCTTGCGTACCTTCCAATAATTTAATAACAACTGGTGCGCCACCAACGTTTTTAATTAAATCTTTTACTTTATCAGGTTTGCTAGCAAATCCAGTTCTTGGTAGACCAATGCCTTTACGAGATAACAATTGTAATGAACGTAATTTGTCACGTGAGCGACTGATAGCAACAGACTCGTTAACGTTAAAGGTTCCCATCATTTCAAACTGTCTTGCTACGGCTGTACCGTAAAAAGTGACTGATGCGCCAATACGAGGGATGATTGCATCGTATTTTGGTAACTCTTTACCATGATAGCGAACTGTCGGACGGCTACTTGTGATGTCCATGTAGCAATGTAAAGTGTCGATGATATCAACTTCATGACCTAGCGCTTCGCCTGCTTCTTTTAATCGTCTAGTTGAATATAAGTTTCCGTTACGAGATAAAATTGCAATTTTCATAGTTATTCCTAATGCGTTTAATTAATTATTTAATTTGATGATTTAAGAATAGCTTTAAACCTGTAATTAATATAATTTATTATTTCTATCGGTTTGATAAAAAATATTGATTAACCTTTTACTTATAATAGCTATGAAAAAAAGGTTTAATTAACAACCCCAGTAAAACCCAAATTTAGTGGCTAAACATAAGCGCCTAAAAACAATAAGTGGCTAAATATAAATGAATACTCAATTGTTAAGAACCTTTCTTGAAGTAAGCGAAACACTTCATTTTAGAATTGCTGGGGAAAACCTTGGTTTGTCACAGGCGGCTGTTAGTTCGCGTATAAAACAGCTGGAAATCGAACTCTCAGCTTCTTTATTCGACCGTACTCACAAACAGTTAAAGCTAACACCAGAAGGGCATAGGTTAATAAAACACGCCAATGGTATTTTAGATATGTGGCAAAAAGCCAAACAAGACATTGGTATGTCACGTCATCAAGCTAGCCAATTGGTTATTGGCGCTATGATGTCTATTTGGGATATTGCCTTACACTCTTGGATGCAAAAAATTCATCGTAATATTGATGATGTTGGTTTGTTTACTCGGATTTATAATCCGTTGGAATTACGTAGTGATATTTTAAATAGAAAAGCCGATATTGGTTTTTTGTTTGAACCGCCATCAGTCGATTTAATTAAAACTCGAAAAGTCGCCTCAATCCCTTTGCACTTAGTGACCACGTCAAAATTGGCCTCAACTAGTCATAACTATCCCAATTTGGTCAGTGTTGATTATGGCGAGTCGATAAATGATGGTTATCGAACATTTTTAGGTGAACAACACCAAGCCAAACATAATATGAGTCAGCCGAAAATTGCTTTGGATTATATTTTAGAAGCTGGCGGAACAGCTTACTTGCCTAAACCTATGACTTTTCAATTAACTCAGCAAAAACAATTGTTTGAGGTTGAAGGTGCGCCCGTATTTTACCGAGATATAAACGCGATATATTTAGAAAAAGGGCAGAAGCAGGAATTGATAGAACAAGCGTTAGATTTGTTTCCAGTTGTGAAATCTTTGGTTAAGACTCCAGTAGATAAACCTTTAGTCTCTAATCGCCCGTTAGCTAATCCCTTGCTAGATGATGTTTTGGTAGATGAGCTTTTAGTAGATGATCTTTTAGTAGGTAGCCCCTCGCTAAATAACTCAGAGCCTACCGATACTGTATGATATTAAGTAAAGAGCAGTTACTCACTTCCTTATTGGCTGAAATAGAAAAGTCATTAGAAATAGCAACACGTGCCGCTAATGACGCCAAGGATCTTGCGACCCACGAGCAAAGCAAACCTGAAACCCAATATGACACGGTGGGATTGGAAGCCTCTTATCTTGCCCACGGGCAAAGTCAGCGAGTCGCCGAGTTAAAACTGGCTTTATTACAATGGCAGAAACTCAGAGGTGTGTTGATAGATCAACACAAACCAATTGAATTCGGTAGTTTAATTCAGCTGCAAAATGACAACGGTGATAGTTCTAGTTCTATTTCTAGCACCAATGTAAACAATCATGCTTCTTGGTTTTTACTCGGTCCTGCAATGGGCGGGTTAAAGTTAAAACAAAACAATAATTTGATAACTGTGATCACAGATTCATCGCCATTAGGTAAACTGCTTATTGGCAAATATTTAGATGATGAAATAACACTGACCTTACAGGGTAAAAAAATAGATTACGAAATTGTGGAAATAGCTTAGGGGCTGTTTATCTTTCATTTTGCGCAACGCTGGCGGCTATTTGTTGCATCCAGCGAGGCAGAAGACTCGCGAATAGTGGTTCTATTTAAGTGTCTGATGACGAAGTTGGGGTGACAAATAGACCCAGCCCTTCGGGTTGAGGTTAAATTATCCCCACTCTTTGTTATAAACATACTTATTTAATCCATTAAACCTCGATTTTTATGCCGCGATTGGGAATGATTTTCCACTCAACGTTGCGTAAAATGAAAGATAAACAGCCCCTAGGTACTTTGTAAAAAATACTAGGCTCTGAAAATTATGGATAGATGGATGATCGAGCACCAATATCTTATTGTTTTAATGTAATTAATTTAGGTATGTATATGAATAAAGAACTTGCTGCACAATTTGTCACTAATATTTTAACGCTAACTACGGTGTTTTTTTCTATTGGGCTGATTTCATCTAATATTCAATTGAATATTCAAAATATTTTCCCGTATTTAACTTCCTCCATAGTAGGGACAGGAGTTGGGATCGTCTATTTTCAATTTATCGGCTTTAAATTTACCAAGTTTCAATTTATATCTTGTATTGTTCCGACCGTCTTGTTTAGTTTTATACTTATGAAATCTGGCTTACACCATAATTGGATAGTCCATGATTTAACCGCCATAATTTCTTTTATGTTAGTCGTGCTTAATTCATTAGAAAGTAAACGCAAGTTATTCTAACAAGGCTGATAGAGCCTTGTTAGATATGGCATAGTGTTTCGGTTACGGTAATTGGCGGCCTCTTGCTGCTAACCATAGCTCATACCAATGACTGCGAGTTAGCTGTATATTTTCAGCTTGTGCGCAGTTTTTAATTCTAGTTGGATTTGTGGTGCCAATAACGGGTTGGATTTTTGCGGGATGTCGCATCAACCAGGCTAAGACGATAGCTTCTTTACTTACCTGATATTCAGCCGCTAATTTTGCTACTAGCTGTGCGGTTTGTTGAACATGCACTGGTTCGTTTGAAACATCAGCACCAGAAAATAATCCTTGCGATAAACTGCCCCAAGATTGCAATTGGATGTTATTTAATTGGCAATATTCCAAAGTCCCTGCACCATAGTTAACAATACTTTCTCCTGAATTCCCTGTAGTTACACCTTCTTCTATAAAGGCTAAGTGAGAAAGACTTAGCTCTACTTGGTTCACTATTAAAGGTTTAGATAACGATGCTTGTAAAAATGCCATCTGGTGATGTTGCATGTTAGATACACCAAAGTGTTTTACTTTGCCTGAGCCTTGTAGCTTATCAAATACTTCAGCAACAAGTTCAGGCTCCATTAATGGATCTGGACGGTGTAATAAAAGAATATCCAGTTGTGTTGTATTAAGTTGTTTTAAGCTGTTATCAACCGATTGTAAAATCCACTCTGGTGAAAAGTCGTATTGCTGAGGGTTGTGTTCGTTGGGAAAGCGGATACCACATTTTGATTGAATGCTAATTTGCTCTCGTAACTCAGGGCGTTGCTTTAATACTTCGCCAAATACTTTTTCTGCTTTGCCTCGGCTATAAATGTCGGCATGGTCAAAGAGTGTTATGCCAGCATCAAGGGCTGCATCTACCGCTTGATGTGCATGTTTAATATTCTCAGCACTAATTTGGTTACTATCCCAACTGCCGCCTAAGCCCATGCAGCCAAATACAATAGGGCTATTTGGTGAAATCAATTTAGATAATGGGTAACGAGAATGAGTCATAAAGGATATTCCTTAATACCAAATTGATAAATTTAACTGATTTATCTAAGTTGGTATAAAAAGCGGGCTAGAGTACAATTACTGCATTGATGATACATGTGTTTTTACTAGGTTTTAAGAGATGATAAATAAAAGTGGCAACGAGGAATATAGTTATTGGGTTCGTTTTGCGAGCTCAGCTGCTATTTTTGCGGCGTTTTCGATGATACTTGTAAAGGGTTATGCCTGGTTAAATACCGACTCTGCTAGTATTTTGGCTTCGTTAACTGACTCTGTATTTGATATTGCAGCTTCGGTTGTTAATTTTTTTGCCGTACGTTATGCGTTAACACCTGCCGATGATGATCATAGATTTGGTCATGGTAAAGCGGAGTCATTGGCCGGATTGTTTCAATCTGCATTTATTACTGGTTCCGCACTGCTATTAATATTTCATTCAGTTGGTCAGCTTTCTCACCCTAATCATGTTGAAAATATTTCAATAGGTTTAATGGCCATTTATTTTAGTATTGTTATTACTTTGCTATTAGTTGTGGTGCAAACCTATGCACTTAAACGTACAAGCTCAATCGCCATTAAAGCCGATAGCTTACATTATAAAGGTGACTTGTTAATGAATGTAGGCGTTCTAGTTGCTTTGTATTTAACTCAATTGGGTTATGCGTCTATTGATTCATGGATTGCTATTGGCATTGCAGGGTATTTATTTTACGGCGCATATTTAGTTGGTAAAGAATCGGTTCAATCGTTAATGGATAAAGAGTTACCAAGTGAAGATGAGCAAAAGATCATACATATAGCTAAAAACATTCCACTAGTAAAAGGGGTTCATGATATTCGAACTCGCCAATCTGGTGGCACAGTATTTATTCAAATGCACCTTGAGTTAGATGATAATCTGATATTACTGGATGCTCATGACGTGAGCGATAATGTAGAAGCGGCTTTGGAAGATGCATACCCATATTCAGATATATTAATTCACTTAGATCCCGTTTCAGTTGTGAGAAAGTAAAAAAATAAATTATGTTAGAAAATAAGGGGTAACGCATAAAATTTTAAATAAATTTGATCTAAAACAACAAAATAAGGGAATTCCCTATGTTTGTTTTTTAGTCGGATCAATACAATGCACCCATCAGATTTATTACACACTAATTTAAATAATTTATTAAACGGGGATTTAAAATGAAAACATTAATCGCAGCATTAACTTTAGTAATTGGATTTGCATCAGCTTCATTCACTCAAACAGCTCAAGCTGCTAGTGCAGACGCGTTAAATGGTATTTGTGAAAACGTAGCAGCAGATAACAAGTCTCGTTTTCGTAAAAAATTAAAAGAGTCAGGTATGAAATTACGTGATATTTATACTGGTATTTCTTGTGGTGGCGAAAACCTAGTTCGTTACGCTATGACAAATAAAGCTGAAACTGTTGGTAGCTACATCGTTAAACGTATGCCTGCTTCTCATTTTGCAGCTTCTGGTGATTTAGATTGGGCTAACACAAGTGGCCATGCTAATTCTTCAATTGCTACTTCTATCGCTTCTCGATAAGAACAAAGTATTTGAATTAAAAAGGATGCCATTGGCATCCTTTTTTTGTGCCTGTAATTTTAAATCATATATTTAAAATTACAGGTTTATAGTTATTTTATTAGCTGAAAACGCTCTGCTAATACATCAATTACTTCTTGTTTTGGATTGTCAGATAATACAATTTTGCTACCTGTGATCTTTTCAGCAATATTGATATAGGTTGAAGATATATCCATTATTACTTCTTCAGGTAATGCGTTGTCACGAGCTAACGCTTCACGCTCCGGCATTCTGTTTTTGTTTAACAAGATGTCAGGGTCTGGAAAATGATTAAGTAACATTTGTCTAAATCCTTCTTTCGAGTTTTCGACAACTTTACCATTTCTAAAATTAGGGCCGTCCCAAATTCTTGATGAATCAGGTGTTCCAACTTCATCCATATAAATTAGCTTGTCATTACCCGCCGCATCTTTTACATAACCGAACTCAAACTTGGTATCTACAAAGACTTGATCTAATTCAGCTAACGCACCACTGATTAAATTAAACCCTTGTTTCAACAGTACTTCATATTTATCAACATCAGCTGTGTTTAAGAAATTGAAGGCTTTGAAATTATTACTAATATCCTGACGGCTTATATTTACATCATCCACTTCTGGCACATTAGGAATACCTTTTAGGATGCCTTTTGTTGATGGTGTTATGAGTATGTCGTTTAACTTTTGATCTTTAGTTAAGCCTTCAGGTAATTGAATGCCACAAAACTCGCGTTCGCCTTTTTCATAACTGCGCCACATAGAACCTGTGATGTATTGACGTGCGATGGCTTCAATCATAACGGGTTTAGCTTTTTGTACTATCCAAACAAATGGATGTGGGATATCTAAAATATGACTGTCGGCTAAACCATTGTCTTTGAACATTTTAAACCAATGATTAGAAACTGCATTTAATGCAGCACCTTTACCTGGAACACCTTTAATACCGCCTTCACCATGCCAAATGCAATCAAATGCAGAGATACGGTCACTGATGACCATAATGGCTAGAGGGGCGTCAGATTGGACGTTATAACCATTTTTTTCAATCAGTCGTTTGCTATCCGCAGCTGTTAACCAGTACACGGAACGAACTTTGCCACTATGAACTTTTTGATCTGTAATGATAGGTAGGTCGTTATTTACGGCTAAAACCGAGTTAGCTAAGCTCATTGGGCTTCCTAATGTAAGAGGTCTGTTGGATGTTAGTACAATTACTTTAATGCGGGCATTCTAGCAAATTCCTTTAGTCAGCATCAAACGTTAAATTTAATAGTTACTTACATCTACATATATAATTTCTAGACATAAAAAAAGACCACATTAAGTGGTCTTCATTTTACAAGGGGCTTTCTTTTATTTGATAGAAAGTGCTTGTTACAGTTTAAATTTAGAAGCGGCTTCCAACAAGTCATCAGACAATGTATGCAAGTTACTTGATACATCTCTAATGCCACCTAAGGCTTCTAATGTTGAGCTAATAGATGTATTCATATCGTTCACGTTATCTATAACTGTTGTCGCTACAGCTGTTTGTTCTTCAGTTGCGGTAGCTACTTGTGTGTTCATGCCATTGATTGTATTAATGTGCTCTGCAATTTTCTTAACTGACTCTCCAGTTTGAGCTGCATACTCTTCATTGCGCTCTGCTTGAGCACTGGCACTTTCCATTGAATCAACTGATGCTGTTGCAGCTTCCGTTAATGCAGTTAATAATTCACGAATTTCAGTAGTTGATTTAGATGTTCTTGATGCTAATCCTCGAACTTCATCAGCAACAACCGCAAAACCTCGTCCATGTTCTCCAGCTCGCGCTGCTTCAATCGCCGCGTTAAGCGCTAACAAGTTAGTTTGGGCTGCAATGGCCGTGATCACATCTAATATTGTATTTACGTTTTGAGTATCTTCTGCAAGTTTATGGATAACCGAAGATGCGCCTTTAATTTCGATATTTAGCGCTTGAGATGCCGCCATCGACTTACTCAAAATTTCTAAGCTTTGTTTTGCTTCTATTTCTGCATCGCTTGTAGCTTGTGATGCTAGAGCTGCAGAGTTAGATATTTCATTTACGCTATGATGCATCTCTTGCATTGATTGGCTTACAAGTTCTGAATCTTCGCTTTGCTTATGCATTGCTGACTCAGCAGTTTCCATGCGTTGAATAAGACGAGTTGAGTTATCAAGTAATGGCTGAACAACTGACATTACATCACTTATCGCACCACGTAATACTTCCATAAACTTATTAAAGTTTTTCGCTAGTTGACCAATTTCATCTTCACTTTCAACATTCAAGCGAGATTTTAAGTCACCATCGCCGTTAGCTAATTCACCTAATGTACAAGCTGCATCTGATGCCGCTTTACGGATGTTAGCACCGATAATATAACCTAATAGGATGATAAGTATGGTAAGTGTGATTGAAATAATAAGACTGTTATTAATTGCATTTTGAGAGCGGGTTTTAGCGTCGTTTGCCATTTTTGAATATAGGTCGTCAGAATTCATTTTATATTCATCTAACGCGGTATTAATGCTTCCGTATAAGTCAGCTTTAATTTTTGATTTTTCTTGGATAATTGAAAAATCTAATGATTCATTAATAAAGCCTTTAACGATTTCAACTGCAATTTGATTATAACTATTAAGGTCGGCTTTAAATTTTTCAAGTAAGCGAGTGTTAGAGGCATTGTCGAGTGCTTCAATTTTTTCAATATTGTTGATTAATAAATTGTATTGTTCACCAGCTGCAGTGATGAGATCTTCATCACCAAATGACACTGCTTGCGTGTAAAGTTCATCGATGCGATTGATGATAAAAGAGTTTGCTGTTGAATACTGAGCAATAAGATAACGTTTATCTTTGAGTTCATCTAAGCTTTTATTGTTTTCACTGATAGCAGATGCATTTAAGATTAATACCACTATTAACGCGAACATAGCGATAACAGTAATGACATTAATTTTAATAAATACACTTAAATTTTTAAATTTGTTCACTCGACACCCTCAAAATAATCAAAATAACCGTTTAACAACATTCATATCGGCACAGAATTAAAATTCTTTATTGGCTATTGTAACCTTTATTGTGCTGATTAGTAGGTAATGGTGCTACTAATGGCATTAAAATTCACATAAATAAATTTATAATGGCAATATATTGTTATGTATCAACAATTAAAGCACATATTTAAAAAAAAGGAGGGGAGAGTGTAATTATTTTTAATAATTACACTCTAAATGACAATTTTTATTGTTTTTCGCTATTTAAGAGCGAATACCAATACCTTTATTGATCAAATAAAGAGCAAGAGCAAAGAAGATAACAGTAAAACCAATGATCATGATAACTGCAAAAGTTAAGTCTACGTCCGATACGCCTAAAAATCCGTAACGAAAGGCGTTAACCATATACACAATTGGGTTTATTTTAGAGATGTCCTGCCAAATTTCAGGTAACAATGTAAGACTATAAAACACACCGCCAAGATAAGTTAATGGCGTTAAAATAAAAGTAGGAATAATAGAGATATCATCAAAACTATTGGCAAAAATAGCGTTAATTAAACCAGCCAATGAAAACACCATGGACGTTAATAACACAGTGAATATCAGTATGGTGTAGCTGTGGATTTGAATATCAACAAACAACATAGATACACAAGTGACAATTAAACCAACTAATAAACCACGCAGCATGCCACCGCCAATATAGCCTAAAATAATAATGTAGTTAGGAACTGGTGCAACCAACAACTCTTCAATGTTACGTTGGAATTTAGCGCTGTAAAACGAGCTTGCTACATTGGAGTAGGAGTTAGTGATAACTGACATCATAATTAAGCCAGGGACAATGAAGGACATATAATCAAAGCCACCCATTTCACCAATACGAGAACCAACTAAGTTACCAAAAATAACAAAATATAATGTCATGGTAATTGCTGGCGGCACTAAGGTCTGTACCCAAATTCGTAGGAAACGATTACATTCTTTAGTGAGAATAGCTTTTAATGCGACTGAATATGACAACATATTATTTATCTCCTTTGGCTTGGTTAGACTTGCCTTCTTCTACTAATCGGACAAACAATTCTTCTAACCTATTGGCTTTATTACGCATACTTAGCACTTGAATATCTTGTGTATCCAATTGTTTAAATATTGCATTTAAGCCTTGTCCTTTTTTCACTTCAACTTCAATTGTATGATCATCGACAATTTGGTGATGATAATCCGCTAAATCTGGTGAGCCTTCAAAAGGGCTAGTGTCTAATACAAATGTTTCTACATTTAATGTAGCTAACAATGATTTCATATTGGTGTTTTGGCCAATTTTGCCGTTGTCGATAATGGCAATGTTACGACACAGCATCTCAGCTTCTTCAAGGTAATGCGTGGTTAAAATAATGGTAATGCCCTGGGCATTTAAGTCTTTTAAGAATTCCCACATACCACGGCGGATTTCAATGTCCACGCCAGCGGTTGGCTCATCCAAAATCAAAATCTTTGGTTCATGCATTAGAGCACGAGCTATCATTAAACGGCGTTTCATGCCGCCAGATAATTCACGACCACGGGCATTACGCTTTTCCCATAAGTCAGTTTGTTTTAAATATTTTTCAGCACGTATTAATGCTTCAGTGCGTTCAACGCCATAGTAACCGGCCTGGTTTAGCACTATTTGTAATACAGTTTCAAACATATTGAAGTTGAATTCTTGAGGAACCAAACCTATTTGAGACTTTGCCGCTTCTACATCAGAGTCGATATCGTAACCAAACACTTTTACTGTGCCTGATGTCTTGTTTACTAATGAACTGATGATACCGATAGTGGTCGACTTACCAGCGCCGTTTGGACCAAGTAAGGCAAAAAAGTCACCTTGTGCCACGTTTAAAGAAATCCCTTTTAACGCTTCAACGGTTCTTGATTTTGATTGGTAGGTTTTTTTGAGATCTGTAATTTCTAAGGCATTCATAGCTGTTTTTTTACCATTAATAGTCGGCTCTAAGGTGTTCATAATAGCCTCTTAAGATTTTGTATAGCCCCAGCGAGGCACTATTTGTTGATTTATTTGTAAGTGGTCTAACACTCGGGCAACCATAAATTGCACTAAGTCTTCGATTGATTTTGGTTGATGATAAAACCCAGGAGCTGCAGGCATGATAGTCACGCCTAAGTTAGAAAGTTTTAACATGTTTTCCAAGTGAATAGAGGAAAACGGAGTTTCTCTAGGCACTATAATTAGTTGTCCACGCTCTTTAATAACCACATCGGCGGCGCGTTCTAATAAGTTATCTGATGCACCAACCGCAATAGAAGAAAGAGTGCCGGTCGAACAAGGGATCACAACCATTTGTTTAGGCGCCGCAGAACCTGATGCTACTGGAGAGAACCATTCGTCTTTACCAAAAACCGTAATTTGTTGGCTTTTCGCATTAAAAAATTCGGTAAAAAACTCAGTTGCCTTTTGCGGATGTCCGGGTACATCAATGTCGGCTTCCGTTTTAAATACCACACGGGCAGCAGAAGAAATAATGACAAATACTTGAATGTTGTTGTTAACCAATTGCTTAATTAATTCAACGGCGTAAGGAGTGCCAGACGCACCTGTGATACCAATAGTAATCTGGCTTGCAAAATTGTTTTCACTGTCAATAACGGACATTAAATGAGCCTTTAAGGTTACTTTATAAGTTAAGCTGGTTTGTTAAATTTGCCATTAATCGCATCGGCTAATTTTACATGGATACCGTCAAAACCACCATTACTCATGATCACTATATGGTCATTAGGCGCAGAAATATCAACAAGCTGTCGGACAATTTGTTCCACATCATCCGAGATAATTAATTTATTATCTTCTGGTAAGTGCCAAGTCTGTTCTTTGCTTTGACATAAAAACACTTTGTCGGCTTCTTGCCACGAATTTGCCAAGGTATCTTTATGTATTCCCATTTTCATTGTGTTAGACCTAGGCTCTAAAACCGCAATGATCCTGTTACTGCCTACCTTGTTGCGTAAGCCTGCTAACGTAGTAGCAATTGCCGTAGGATGGTGAGCAAAGTCGTCATAAATAGTAATGTCATGCTGCGAGTATATTTGCTCCATGCGACGCTTTGGTGTTTTAAAGGTATTCAACGCCTGTATTGCTACTTTAACATCGATACCTGCATGTCTAGCTGCCGCAATCGCCATAACGCCATTATAAACATTATGCTGGCCTGTCATGTCCCAGTTCACTGTGCCCAATACTTGTTTGTTAAACAGTACCTCAAACGACGAACCATCTTTATTGCCTAAGGTATTCGGCAGTAAATTAACTTGCCAAGCACCATTGCCTAGAACAGCAACACTTTGAGTTTCAGTCCAACAACCTAAAGATAAAGTGTCGGTGACATTGGCGTCATCCGAGTTATTTAATATCAGTCCATTGGCTGGCACTGTTCTGATCATATGATGGAATTGACGTTTAATTGCGTCCAAATCATCAAAAATATCGGCGTGATCAAATTCAAGGTTATTAAAAATTAAGGTATTAGGTAAGTAATGAATAAACTTAGAGCGCTTATCGAAAAAGGCGGTGTCGTATTCATCCGCTTCAATAATGAAAAACGGGTCTACGCCCGCAGTCGCTGATAACTCTAAATTACCTGGTACGCCACCAATTAAATAACCCGGTTCAAAACCAGCGTCTGACAATATCCAAGTTAACATGCTTGTTGTGGTGGTTTTGCCATGTGTGCCTGCCACTGCCAATACCCAACGATTTTGCAACAAGTTGTTCTTTAACCATTCCGGACCTGAGGTATATGGAATTTTACGTGATAATACATATTCAACGGCTTGGTTACCGCGAGACAGCGCATTGCCGATAATGACAACGTCAGGTACAGGTTCAAATTGTTCTGGTCCCCAACCTTGGGTTAACGAAATACCCAGTTTTTCTAACTGTGTAGACATTGGCGGATAAACATTTTGATCTGAGCCTGTCACCTGGTGACCTAATTCTTTGGCGATAGCAGCGATGCCACCCATGAATGTGCCGCAAATACCTAAAATATGAATATGCATAAAAGGGGTGTTTTCCTTTGGAATTGTCCTACAGAGTATATATTACGCTAATTTACAGCATTTAAATTATGTAGAAACTATCTTAACAAATAGATTGAAGACGAATAATAACGCAGACAAGGTTAGACGCAAAGCGCCAACCTTATCTAAATGTTATTAAATTGGAGAGCCAGGAGGTAAAGCGGTTGGTTTGATCAGCGGTAACCACTTTCTGTGTTCAAAATACCAAGCTAAATGATGATTAACTAAGTTGTTGAAACTGGTTTTTCTAGAATAGGATGACAACCAAACTGACAATTCTTGTAGTGATTGGAATAACTCAGCTTTGACTTCAACCGAGGTTCCATCACTTAATAACGCATTCATTAACGACTCTACCGTTAATGCCGCGACTCGTTTGTGTAATAAGCCATTAACGCCAGCATCCATATCCGCTTTTATGGTCGAGTCTAAAATTTGCTGTAAATACAAAGATAAAGACCAATTCCCAGTATCAAGCTGATAACTAGACTGTTGAACAAGTCGATTTAATCTAGCCGGATTCAACAAGGCATTTAATGAATGTTGTGCAGACGCGGCAGCTAACTCAATAGGATCAAAAACCAATCCTGTTTTAGTCGGCGCACTTTCTCTATTGCGATAAGCACCATAAGCTTTAGGTGGAATTAAATTAACAATATGCTGTGGAATAACTAATTCAGCAGGGCTTAATGTTAGCAATATAGCGTTAAGCGCCTCTTGTTGCGCCGTAAACGAAACCGCAGTAACACCAACATTTACATCTTCTTTTACTTGATAGCTGTAATCCACACCGCCGATTACTTTCGCCGCAGCAGTCACTTGAAAGCGATGAAATAAATAGATTGGAACTAGTATTTCTTGTAAGTCGGATACATTTCTTCCATCCGCTAAATTATCAAGACCAAAGTTGTTAAGGGCTAATTTACGCACTTTTAACATGCGCTCTAATTCAACCGCTGGATTATCGCCATTATCCCATAAGTGTCCATTAGGCTCGGCACCTGACAATGGACGCGCGTCTGAGTCCGACATATACAAGTAACCTTGTTGTCTGGTTTTAGCCATTAGGTTTGATAACTGTTGTTTTTCGATTTCAGGTGTTGCAAATTCGCTGTAACCATATTTTATGACATAGCTATCCCAAGGGCCTATTTTGTTATCATAAGCGTCAGACAAATCTATTTCACCGTTTGTGATCTTCACTAGCGGGTGAGGGTAGTCCATCACAGACGCTCGGTTGTTTACTGACGCCGAAAAGTTGTGCGATATTCCTAAAGTGTGGCCAACTTCATGAGCGGATAATTGACGAATTCTGGCTAATGCCATTTCTTTTACTGCATTGGTATTTGTATCTTCGCCTTTAAACGGAGCAGTTAAACCTTGGGCAATTAAGTAATCTTGACGAACACGTAATGAACCTAATGTTACATGGCCTTTTAAAATCTCACCGGTTCTTGGGTCGATAACTGACGAACCGTAGCTCCAGCCACGTGTAGCACGGTGAACCCATTGAATGGTGTTGTACCTAACATCCATAGGGTCAGCATCGTCAGGTAACATTTTCACTTGAAAGGCATTGATGTATCCGGCTTGTTCAAACGCTGTATTCCACCACTTTGCACCATCTAACAATGCCGAGCGAACAGGCTCAGGTGCGCCGGGGTCGAGGTAATAAATAATAGGTTCAACCGCTTCGCTTTTTTCAGCGTTAGGATTTTTTTTCTGTAAACGATGACGAGGAATATACTTAACGCTCATGTCGTTATCTAAACTAGCGGCGTAGTCTTTGTATTCAATACTCCAAAAGCCAGAGTACGGGTGGAAAACTCTTGGCTGATACTTATCATCTGGCAACTCAATAAGAGAGTGATGCAAATGTACGGTAATGTTATGTGCATCTGGCGCAATACTTTGTAAATGTTTACCTGGTGAAGTGCCTTTAAAGCTGACGACAGATTCTAATTCGGTATTTTTAGGAAATGCTTTACTGCGCTCGAGAAATACAGCACTGCGGGAGGTATCTAATGAAAACTTGCCTTGTTTCTTATTGTCTAAGCGGCGTTTAATGCCATGAATATCACTTAATAAAAAAGGCGTGTAATCAATTAAGACTGAATTGCCATCTTGGCTGACAATGGTAAAGCCTTGTAAGACCGACTTAGCAAAAGCCTCTTCCACACTTTTTTGTTCAGCTTGGTTGTCAGAGTCAGCTCGGTAATAAGTATTAAGTTGATTTAAGAAAACTTTATTGCCATAACGCTCAAATTGCACAATACGAGTATCGCCAAGTTGTCCACGGTCGAGTCCAATATCATTAGAGCCTAAACCTTGAGGCATTGAACTCTGGAATAGAAAAGGTTGTGATAATTTGTCTATATCTAAATAAACTTTACCTTGGCTGTCATCATAGTAAAAAGTATAAAAGCCTTTGGCTGCCGTCATTTCTTTTGTGAATGAACTGATACTTTTTGCCATTAGCGAGTTAGACGCTAACGCGATAATTAAAACAAACAACTTAATACTTGATGTCATATTTGAGTCCCATTTATGCATTATTTTTGTGTGGCTAATAATTTATAGTAATTGTGTCGATTATTATTATGTGGATTACCGATTTAGTCTGCCTGATTTATTTATATTTAACAAAGACTAACTAAACGCGTGTAAATAATTCAACCTTACTAAGCTATGCAGCAAGTTATACGGAAAGTTACTGGAGAATAGTGTGTAGAGATAGATGGCAGTACAAAACATCTGTACTGCATCCAAAATTAGAATATTAAGACGTGACGGTTGACTTGAAATTACGCTTTGCATAACTCAAGAGTAAAATGCCACAGGCAACAATCATCGCGGTTAAATACAAGGCTTGGTCATAAGTATTAAATTGTTTGATTAACGCCACACAATATAAAGGGGCGACAATTTGTCCTACTCCATAAGCCGAGGTTATTGCGCCCATGATAAATACCGGGTTGTTACTGGATTGCTGACCACCAAAGTTCATAAACAAAGCGACTAAGCCAATAAATGTTGCGCCAAACAGCAGTCCACTGATCAGGTTCATTACTATATTGTTAGAAAGAGTAGGAATTAAAATCCCAACTATCTGTAACAACATGGCAACTATCATAATATTAATGCTGCCAAATCTATGGGCTAAACGCATCCAGATAATACAAGACGGAATACCAGCCAGACCAACCGCCAACCAAACATATCCGCCATAGCCACTTAACCCTTCTAATGAGTTAACTATGTCTGGGAGGAAAGTCGCTTGTACCACCATACCAACACCTTCAGTAAAGTACGCCAGTATTAAGATGATCACCATTGGCGAAAACAGTGACTTATCAAACTTATGTTTAACCACTTGGTCTTTGGGTTGTTTTTCAAATTGTAAAATGTAAACGCAGTAACATGATAATAGCGCTCCCATTATGGCTAATATTAACCATGCATCTTTCCAGTCACCGCCATAATAAAATACCGCTCGCATTAACAAGTCGGTAATGACTATTGAGAACCCTAATCCGCTAAAATGTATGCCCATGGCTTTGGTTTTGTTGGTGGACTGTAGCTTTAACATCACAACGGCAGAACCCACAACAAGTGCCATGGCTGCGCCAAATCCTGCAAGCAATCTAGCAATGATCCATACCGTATTATTCTCGGTAATACCTAATACAAAAGATGAAACAACACACAGAACAAGACCCAAGCGGAAGTATTTAACCTTGCTGTGTATATCTTTAATAAATATAGAGAAAACAGAACCAGCTAAATATCCAAGGTAATTAATGGAAGCCAATACGCCAGCAAAAGCAATGCTAATAGAGTCGACTAACATAGCGGGTAACAATGAAGTGAAAACAAATCGAGCGACACCAACACCAACTACTAGGGCTAATATGCCAGCCAGTAAAATAGAACTATTTTTGTCTCGGTCAAATATCGACATACTTTCCTATTCAAATTTTGATTGTTGTGTTTAGTTATTACTACTTGGAGATATTGTGCATGTAAGCAGTATATGACTAATTGATATCAATAAGGAAGTTAGCAATAAGTCTAAGGAAGACAAAAAGATACTAACTTACTTAAAACTACTTGCGCTTGTTTGGGGGAAATAATCATGGCAGTTAAGATTAGTGATTTTACAGTTAAAGACGTTAACCATACTCAGTCAAAGCCTGTTAAAGTAACGTTGAAAAGTTGTCGATAATTATTAGTCGGCAAGCTCCTTTATCAATTAAACAGAGGTGACGTAACGTTATGCGCAGATTAGCTCCAGTATTACGTGAAGATGGTGTAGAACTCGATCTAATTTCTTTGGTTCGTACCATATTAGCCGCGTGCAAAGATATTTCATTTCGTGTTGGTCAGGCTGAATTATCTGGTGTTCTAGGTTCAACTTTAGACGAGAATATTCAAGGCGAAACACAGAAAAAACTGGATGTATTATCCAATCAATTATTGAAGGACATGTTGCTTGAGTCTGGTTTTGTAAGAGCAATCGCATCGGAAGAAGAAGACTTTATTGTAGAAGGTGAACACGGCGGGCGTTTCTTAGTGGCGTTTGACCCACTTGATGGCAGCTCAAACATAGATATTAATAGCTTAACCGGAACCATTTTTTCTATCTTGCCTGTGCCGGATAACAAGTTAGCTGGCGATGCTATTACTGAGTCTGACTTTTTACAACCTGGGCGCAATCAAGTTGCCTCTGGTTATGTCATGTACGGGCCTTCTACCATATTGGCGTTAACCACAGGTAAAGGCGTAAAACTGTATACGTTAGATAAAACCCATGGCTCGTTTTTATTAACCAATGAAAACGTGAGTATTCCAGAGGAAACTCAGGAGTTTGCGATTAACGCGTCAAATCAACATAGCTGGCAAGCGCCAATGCAACGATATGTTCGAGACCTGTTAGATGGCAAAAACGGAGTGCGCGGTAAACGTTTTAATATGCGCTGGGTCGCTTGTATGGTTGGCGATGTACACCGTATTTTATGTCGCGGAGGTATTTTCACGTATCCTGTTCATACGGATAACCAAGCTCAACCACATAAATTACGTTTGTTGTATGAAGCCAATCCAATGGGCTTGTTGATTGAGCAGGCTGGTGGTTTAGTGTCTACTGGCGAACAAAATATATTGGATATTCAGCCCACTGAATTACACCAAAGAGTCCCTGTTATTTTAGGCTCAAAACAAGAAGTGCAGGTGTGTCTGGGCTACCATGACTAGAACAACAATCATAACCACAAAGAAAAATAATTTTTACGTGTGGTGTGAGTGTATTTTAGAAAATGCTCTAGGCTAAATTTAATGTATGCATTGGCGTCAACAATAAAGCAATTGAGTTTTTCTGGTCGGATGTGTTAATTTGGCGTTAATCAATCGAAGCAATACACACAAACGAATAAAAACAAAAGCAGGGTAATATCATATGAGCAGCAACTACGTTTTAAAACTTTACAATAAATTAGAAAAATACCCGTTTGGTAATAAATTATTTTCTATGTTTGCTGCGAGAAAAGCACCGTATTTTCAAACTATCTCACCAGTTATTACTAAAGTAGTGCCTGGTGAATGTCATTGTTTAATTAAGAAAAAACGTGCGGTAGAAAACCACATAGGCACAGTCCATGTTATTGCGATTTGTAATGGTTTAGAAATGGCGATGGGCTTTATGGCAGAAGCGTCAATTCCAAAACACTTACGTTGGATACCAAAAGGCATGCAAGTGGATTACACCGCCAAAGCTGACTCTAATATTCGTTGTGAAGCGGTATTAAAAGACAATCATTGGGAAGAAGGTGATTTGCTGGTGGATATTAATGCCTATGACGAAAATGACGTGGTTGTGGTTAAAGGTCATATCAAGCTTTGGGTTTCAGCTAAGAAATCAAAATAAGCTCGTTAAACTGAGCTGTACGGTAGTGTTCTGTATAAAAAAGAGCAAAAGAAGCAAAGACCGAAATAACCCAAGAACCAAATAACAAAATAGAAAAGCCGTAAGAGATGCGATCACTTACGGCTTTTTGTTTGGAATTTTATTTTGTTCTTTATTGAAATACGACTGCCAGAGCTTAATCAGGGTTTAGACAGTGCCTAATCAGCAAAGATCACGGTTTTATTGCCTTGCACCATAACTCTATGTTCAAGGTGATACCTTAAGCCTCTAGCAAGTGCCGACTTCTCACACTCTTTGCCTTTTCTTACCATATCTTCCACAGAGTCACTGTGACTGATACGCGATATTTCTTGTTCAATAATCGGTCCAGCATCTAACTCAGCAGTTACATAATGGCAGGTAGCGCCAATCAGTTTTACGCCACGTTTATGTGCTTGATGATAAGGTTTAGCTCCAACAAATGACGGCAAAAAGCTGTGGTGGATATTGATCACTTGGTGTTTAAACTTCTGACAAAGTGAATCTGGAAATATCTGCATAAACCGCGCTAATACTATGGTGTCGGTTTGGTATTGTTCAATTAAGTTTTCTAATTGAGAAAATGCAGCCAGTTTGTCGGTTTTAAAATCAACATGGTGAAACGGCAGTTGATACCAGTTTGCGTACTTTTCCATTTCAGCATGATTGGCAATTACAGCAACAATCTCACAATCTAATTCTTGTTCATGCCAACGGTGAAGTATGTCGGTTAAACAATGGGATTCTTTACTGGCGAGCAGCACGACCTTATTTTTAATTTTTTTAGGTGTAATAGCCCAGGTCATTTTAAATTGTTCGGCTATAACAGAAAACTCTGTATTTAGCTGCTCAAAACTAATAACGCTAGGGTCAAATAACATCTCGTGACGCATAAAAAACCACTGTGTTTCATTATCAGTATGATGATTTGCATCTGAAATTGAGACATTATTTTTTGCTAAAAATTGACTCACTGCGGCAACGAGTCCAACTCGGTCAGGACAAGAAATGGTGAGTGTTAGTTTATTTTCTAAGTTCATGTGTGCCAATGGATTTACTATCAGCTGTCCAATTTAATGATAAAGTAAGCAAAAATAAAGCTGATATTGGTATAACTTAATCTTAGTTATCACAATAGACAGTGAAACCGGGTGAATAGATTAGGTTATTACTTTAATTCAAGGCTCGAATTTTATAAAAAACCGTTTATAATTCCGGGCAATAGTTTTACTGCCGTTAGTTTTTTACCATTAAATTTGGAGGACTGGCGCAACATTTAATTTTTTAAGGTTTGATATGCCAAATTACGTAGTGGGTCATAAGATCCCAGATTCAGATTCAATTTGCTCAGCAATAGCATTAGCGTATTTAAAAACCACGTTAGGTGAGCCTACTGTGCCAGCACGTTTAGGTGAGCTTTCACCTGAGACTTTGTTTATTTTAGATAAGTTTGGTTTTGAACAACCAGAGCTTAAAACCAGTTATGCTGGTGAAAGCCTTTATATTGTTGACCACTCAGACCGAGTTCAAGGGCCAGACGATATTGACCAAGCTACAATATTGGGCATTATTGATCATCATAAATTGGGCGACCTTACAACGTCTACTCCGCTAGAATGTTGGATCCGTCCAGTAGGTTGTACTAATACCATCATAAAAATGATGTATGACTTTCACGATGTTGCTATTCCAAAAGACATCGCGGGTGCCATGATGTGTGCAATTTTAAGTGACACGGTTATTTTCAAGTCACCAACATGTACAACGGCAGACATTAAATGCGTTGAAGCATTAGCTGAAATTGCAGGAATTGAAGACCCACAAGAGTTGGGTATGGATATGTTTAAAGTTAAATCTGCAGTTGAAGGCACACCGGTACGTGACTTAGTATTGCGTGACTTTAAAGACTTCAACATGAACGGTAACTTGGTTGGTATTGGCCAATTAGAAGTTATCGACCTAGCTATTTTTGATGAAATGAAAGCCGACTTAGAAGCTGACATTATTAAGTTAAAACAAGAAGGTAAGCGTCATACGGTTATTTTATTGTTAACTGACATCATGAAAGAGGGCTCTGAGTTCTTAGTTGTGAGTGATGACGCTGCAATTATCGAACGCGCTTATGATGTTACATTAACAGACAACAAAGTGTGGATTGACGGTGTATTAAGCCGTAAAAAACAAGTTGTTCCACCACTTCAAGATGCGTTTGCTTAAGCCTAATATCATTTTGTAAATGAAGCCGCCTAGTTAACAGCTAGGCGGCTTTTTTGTGTCTGGTGGTTTAGTTATTAAGTGTATTCAAATTTTATCTCAACAAGCCATTCAACTTTCTAGCAATTATAAGTTCGATATATGGCAAACTAGAGCACAGTTAACATTCATGATTAGTCAGCATTAGCGATTAACCACTCAAAATAAGTTTTGTCACACCATGAATAAAATTCAGCAAATGTTAAAAAGTTCCATACAAAAGAGCATTACGCAGCCGCAGCTGTTTTTATTAGTAATGGCGTTTGTGATGCCGTTTGTATTTCAAGTGTGGATGACATTATTAAATAACTTTGTAGTGGAAAAAGCAGCTTTTACTGGTGCCGAAATTGGCATGTTGCAATCTATCCGAGAAATCCCAGGCTTTTTAGCATTCACCGCCATTTATATTTTGATTGTTATAAAAGAGCAAAAATTCGCTATTTTATCACTCGGACTATTAAGCATAGGTGTTGCGGTAACAGGCTATTTCCCATCTGAATACGGCCTGTTTATTACTACCTTTATTATGTCTGTTGGGTTTCATTATTACGAGACTATTCAACAGAGCTTAACGCTACAGTGGCTAGATAAAAAAGAAACTGCGCATTTTATGGGTAAGCAACTGGCGGTGAAATCCTTTGCCTCCATATTAGCTTTTGTGGGTATCTGGTTTTTAATGGAGCAATTTAGCGTTAGCTATCAGACCACTTATTTAATAGCCGGCATACTAGGTTTTATCGTGGTGCTGTGGATGGCATGGCATTTTCCGCAATTTGAACAACCGCATGTTCAACATAAGAAGTTCCTTATGAGAAAGCGTTACTGGTTATATTACCTACTCACTTTTTTAAGTGGCGCACGCAGACAAATCTTCGTAGTCTTTGCTGGCTTTATGATGGTTGAGCAGTTTGGTTATAGCGTTGGCGAGATTAGTATCTTGTTTGGTGTGAATTACATATTCAATCTGTTTTTTGCTGCCAAAATTGGCAAGTGGGTTGGTAAAATTGGTGAGCGTAAAGCGTTAACCTTTGAATACGTAGGTTTAATATTTGTATTTACCGGTTATGCGTTTGTTGAAAATGCAGAAATAGCCGCAGGCCTATACATAATCGACCACATGTTTTTTGCTTTAGCCATTGCCATTAAAACCTATTTCCAAAAAATTGCCGACCACAAAGACATAGCCGCCACCGCGTCAGTGAGCTTTACCATTAATCATATTGCCGCCGTGATCATTCCAGTATTATTGGGCATGGTTTGGTTGTATTCACATACTTTAGTGTTTTTTGTAGGCACAGGTTTTGCGGTATTAAGTTTGGTTGGGAGTAGGTTGATTCCGGATAATCCAAGTCAGGAGGAGTATATTCGAGGGTGATATCAAAGGTGAGCTTTGGTCTCTTTTAAGGGCAAATTTGTTTTATACATTTAGTTCTCATTGGTAACGTTCAATTAACTTATTTCTGAACTCTAAGGTTTCGCCCCTCGGCGGTCATCAAGAAAACATCCCTGTATTGATGACATCCCATCGTCCCTGATGTGAACTATACCTTTTTGCAACAGCCCAAAAAGGTAGGCGGCTTTTATAATAAAACAGAGCGCCGCTTCCAAGCAAAATCCAATACTTCATTAAATAGTTATTTTTGTTTACAAAAACGGACTGAAAAGTCGTCCCTGACATACAGTCCTTTCTCAGCATCCATGCTTCGAATTTTATAAAAAATAATATTTGATGAAGTGATTTTGTGATGGAGACTAAAAGCAAAAGCAAAAGCAAAAGCAAAAGCATTACAGTTTTATATGCAAATTACTTTTTCTAGCAATTGATACACGACTCTGGTAAAAATAAGTGATTCAGGAAAGTGAGCTATGACTCGGTAGAAAAATGCGCGATTCGCTCGCTATAAACATGTTATGTTTCAAGGGTAAAACGTGAGAAAAATATTAATTTTACTGCTAGTTACTTGTGATTCATTTTCTTGCCAGTTAAGAGACGAAGAGCGCTTTCGAGATCATTTTTTCGAGGCTATGAGTGCTGGAAAAATAGTGGCTATTGCGGAAGTAAAGCGAACGTATCAGCGGCAAGATGTGTGTGGTTCGAAAAAATTCTGTTCGGATAGCGGGTTAGTTTTCGAAATTAAGGAACTATTGAAAGGTACATCCTCAAGGTTTGTTGAAACATTTAGGTCAATTAGAACCTCTTGTTCTGATATTGAATTTCACCCTTCAATTATAAATGAACCTCGTGAAGCAGGCCTTTTAATCCGTTATCAAGTGGGTAATGATTACCTTGTTGTAATAGACGAATTGGAAAACGACTTTATTCTTGTTGCAGGAAAGAGGTTAAGAGATAGCTTATTGCTGATTAATAAGTACCAGAGTATTGGAATAGCTAGCAAGCCGATGAAGAAATAAAACGAAATAAAACGAAATAAAATAAAACGGGTCAGGGTCAGAGCAAAATTAAATGTTAATCAACTATTTTATTGTGTCAGGAGGTTAGGTAATTTATGAAATATTTTATCCTACTTATTCTTATGTGGCCTAAAGTTGCAATGTCTGAATTGAATGTTATTGCGCCCCCTTTAGGTTTGACTCCTTTCTGGCTATTTGATGCAAGAACTCAATTGGAGAGCGAAGCTTTTTCTGCTGCAAAGTTGTATTTTAATGACAAGAATGAAAGGTTGAATGACTATTATTTAGTAAGCAGTTCTTTAGATGTTTCAACTGGTTTATATAGTTTCTATATAGTGCACCGCTCAACATACAATGAAAGTCGCAAAGTAATGGATGAATCATATAAAAACGGAGAAATTTTCTTTGATATACGTAAAAATAAAATTGTGAAATTTGAGAGGAAAAAGCACAAAACAATCAAAATAAATTAACCCCGTGTCTACTTTTACGAGGTCACATCATACTTACAACTTACAACTTACAACTTACAACTTACAGCTTACAGCTCAAACCTTACAACTCACACCTTGTGACCCTAAGCTTGTTTAATCTCAAAACTATGCGTTATGGTCGCTGCATTTTCTAACATCTTAGCTACTGAGCAATATTTGTCGGCAGACAGTGCTACTGCGCGTTCAACGTGTTTCTCTGCCACGTCGGTGCCAGTTACTACAAAGTTAAGGTGAATAGATGTGAAGACCTTAGGGATGGTTTCAGCACGTTCTGCGCTTAATTCTACATCTACATTTTGAATTTTTTGACGGGCTTTTTCTAAGATAGAAACCACGTCAATTGCGCTACAGCTACCAACCGACATTAGAACCATTTCCATTGGTGATGGTGCGCCACCTTCACGGTCGCCGTCGATAACAACTTTATGACCCGTTTCTGAATGACCAATAAATGCCATTCCATCAACCCAAGATACTTTTGCTTTCATGTTTTCTACTTATTGAATTTTATATTGTAAAAATTAATCTAATAACTCAGCAATGGCTGAATCAAATACATTTTTAATTAAGCCTGCAAATTCGTGAATAAACTCAGCTTGTTCTTCAGTCGCATGGTTAGTCCAATATACGTCTAATACTTGCTGGATATCATAAACAATACCGTCAACTTCACGCACGATAATCGCTCTGTGATTGGTCTCTAATGCTTCTTGTTGAGTACATAAATTGATGATCTGTTCAGACAGTTCTTCTTCAATCAATGTCTCGATTGTTGGCATGTCAGCAACGGGAGTCGTTGTATTGTGGAATATTGATTTACTGGTTGTTAAATAATCTATTAATTGATCATATGCTGGTTTATCTGTGACCATGGTTATACCTATAAAAATACCTGTAAAGTTAAGTTGGTTCAGTAAAAATAAGGATCACTGAACCAAGATTATGTCTAATCTAACCTTTTACGTTGGTACTTTCAAAGATCTTATCGGCAGAAGCTGCAACAAAACCGGTATAAAGTTCGCCAGACGGTAGTGGATAACGTAATGCAAATTCATAAAAACAGCTTGGAATAGTAAAATCACCATCGCTGAAATTAGTCACTGCAGAGTCTGCCATGGTTGAAGATTGCTCTAACAATACTTCAGCAGAACCTTTAATTTCGCCACCGGCACTGTTTAATACAAAACCAGACGCTTTTAATTTTTCGTTAACTTCTTCAATAGTTGAATATTGGCTAAGTTGATTAATGCTTACGGTAAAGTGATTTGCTCTATAACCCCAAGCGGCCATCCATGCGGCATATTCACTTTCTTCAAGCAGTAATTGATATTCAGCGTGGCTGATCTTCCAATGCGTACCAGAGTACGGGAAGTTATCGGCTGTGACGGCATCAATAGAAATCTGATCAACCATTTTGTGAATAATCGTTTGCACATTCTGTGGGAATTCTTCAACAAGCAATTCACTGATAAATACTTTTGGTAATTCAGTATTAGGATGTTCAAAGTGTTTGGCTTTTAATTTTTTAGCTACAAAATCATAATCGCCACAATCTTTATAACCTAAAGCTTCAAAGTGCGCAGATAGCTTTGCTAAATTCACTTTTTCGATGTTAAAGGTACGCAATGCAATATGATCATTAATGATATCTTTACCATTTTGCTCACCCAAAAGTGTGTGAATTTTGTCAGCAGAAGGGGTGACCGTTAAGTAATTTTGCCAAAGGTTATCAAATAGTTCGTTTACATTTGTATGCATAGTATTCATTCCTAAACAAAGTTATTAAAAAGGCAGCTAAGCTGCCTTTAATATGTACCGGCTAATATAAAATCAGCGTAACTAAAAAATTTAGATAGAAAGACCAGGGCTTAATGTCGCTGGTAATTCAACTTTATCTAACTCAACAGACGCTACTGGGTAAGCGCAGTAGTCAGCGGCATAATAAGCGCTGGCTCTGTGATTACCACTTTGACCAATTCCACCAAATGGAGCGGCACTGCTCGCACCTGTAATTGGACGGTTCCAGTTAACGATACCAGCACGAATACGGCTTAAGAAACGGTCGTATAACGCAGCATCATCACTTAATAAGCCTGCAGATAAACCAAATGAGGTATCGTTAGCTAGTTCAATTGCGTGGTCAAAATCTTTGAATCTGAATACTTTTAATAATGGACCAAAGTGTTCGTCATCTGGGAAGTTTTTGATATTAGTACAATCAATGATCCCTGGAGATACAAAACCAGTTTCTTCTTTTAAGTGAACAAGCTCAACTAGAACTTCGCCGCCCATTTCAACTAATTCTTGCTGTACTGCAACCATGCCTAATGCGGCAGTTTCAGAGATCATAGATCCCATAAACGGCTCTGGAGCGCCTTCTAGTAAAGAATCACCAACAACGATAGCCTTTGTTGATTCAATTAATTTGGCTAGCACTGCGTCGCCTTCTGGACCTTCTGGCAACATTAAACGACGCGCACAAGTACAACGTTGTCCACTAGTTACAAAAGCAGACTGAATAATGTCATGAACAACGGCATTAGTATTACTGGCATTAGAAACGATAAGTGGATTATTACCGCCCATTTCAAGCGCTAATATTTTACCCGGTTGAGCTGCAAATTGTTTATGTAGAATGTGACCAGTACCAGAACTACCAGTAAAGAATAAACCGTCAATTTGCGGGTGGTTAGCTAATGCTTTACCCGTTTCAACTTCACCTTGAACTAAGTTTAATACGCCAGCTGGTAAGCCCGCTTTTTCCCATAACTCAACCATAAGTTGAGCAAACATAGGTGTTAATTCACTTGGTTTGAATACCACTGTATTACCAGCGATTAATGCTGGAACTATGTGTCCGTTTGGTAAATGGCCTGGGAAGTTATAAGGGCCATAAATCGCAACAACACCATGTGGGCGGTGACGTAACATTGCTTTACCAACAGGCATTGCATTTTCTTTTGTGCCAGTGCGTTCGAAATACGCTTTCTCAGAAATGGCGACTTTACCAACCATAGCGCCAATTTCAGTGCGGGTTTCCCATAAAGGTTTGCCCGTTTCCATTGCAATGGCTAATGCTAGTTGTTCTTTGTATTCGCCTAACAGTTCTGCGAACTTTTTAGCGATAGTTAAACGTTCTTCAACTGTTTTATCTGCCCAAGGCAAAAATGCTGCACGTGCTGCTAAAACTGCGTCGTTAACTTGTGCAACGGTAGCTGATTTTGCTTGCCAAAGAGGTTCGTCAGTAGCAGGGTTTAATGATTCTAATTCATGGCCTTGACCTGCATGCCATTGACCATTAATGAATTGGCCGTCGATAAATTTATTTTCAGATTGAGTCATTATTTTGCTCTCTATATTAATTTAACTGCACGAAGTTGTTCACCCGCTGATACTTTAAGTACATCAGCAATTTCTTGTGTGATTTGAATCGTTAGCAGTGTTTTATCTAATTGTGCTGTGGCTGCCGTTGCTCGGAACAATTCAACTTCAAGGTTAGACATTAAAACATTGTCTTCCCCAGTTAATTGTTCAACAACTTCAACTGTATATAAGTTACTGCCTTGTACACTGCGTAATTGTGACAAGTTTGCTTCTACAGTGGGGCCGGCATCAAAAATATCAACGTAGCCTTTCCAACTAAATCCTTCAGACTTTAGTAGGTTTAACGCTGGTGCTGTATTTTCGTGTACTTTACCGATTACATCCTGTGCGGCTTGAGATAATAAGTTTACGTACACTGGATATTTAGGCATAAGTTCTGCGATAAATACTTTTTGGCCAATACCTGTTAAATAATCGGCAGTTGGAAAGTCTAATGAAAAGAAGTTATCTTCTAACCACTGCCAAAAAGGAGATTCACCATTGTCGTTTGACACTCCGCGCATTTCTGCAATAACAGTGTCAGAAAAACGAGTTCTATTTTGTGCTAAAAACAAGAAACGACATTTACTTAATACTCGGCCGTTTATTCCTTCGCGATAAGGTTCTCTTAGGAATAATGTACACAGCTCAGATGCAGCAGTGTAGTCATTACATAACGTTAAAACTTCAGCGGTATTGTAAACGTTTAATTCACGGCTGTTGTGGACAACTTTGCTTAAATGGTAATGATAAAACGCATCTTTTAAGCCGACAGAAGATTCAATTCCTGTGGTTCCCATTATTTGGCCAGTGTCGGTATCTTCCATGACAAACAAATAACTATGATCACAAGGTCCATCACCAACATCTTCTTTAAAAGAGGCTTCTGCGTTGTTGATCTTGTTAGCAATCAACTCTTCATTTACTGGTAATGAAGTAAAGCCATGACCCGATTCAACTGCGATTTTGAATAGTTCTGCATAGTCTTTTTGCTGTATAGGGCGCACTACAAACATGCCGTATTCCTTTTATAAAATAAAGCCAATGCAATGCATTGGCTTTTTTATTCAGTAAGTTAAATTATGCGTTTACGATTGCGGCAACGGCTGACTCAAAACGAGCTAACCCTTGTTCAATATCTTCTAAAGGAATAACAAGAGAAGGGGTAAATCTAATCACACTCACTCCAGCAACTAAGATCATAAGACCTTGGTCAACAGCTGCATTAAGGAAGTCTTTGGCACGTCCTTGATACGCTTCAGTTAATTCCGCACCAATTAATAGACCTTGGCCACGGATATCAGCAAATACATTATATTTTGCATTGATGGCTTTTAATCCATCTTTAATAATTACTTCACGTTGTTTAACGCCATTTAATACTTCTGGAGTATTAACGGTATCAAATGCTGCTTCACCAACGGCACACGCTAATGCATTACCACCATAAGTTGAGCCATGAGTACCAATTTTTAAATGCGCCGCTAATTCTGTTGTTGTTAACATAGCGCCAATTGGGAAACCGCCACCAAGTGCTTTAGCTGTAGTTATAATGTCAGGTGTCACACCTAAACCCATGTAAGCGTATAATTCGCCAGTACGGCCAACACCCGTTTGCACTTCGTCAAAAATCATAAGTGCGTTGTGTTTGTCACATAAGTCACGCACACCTTGCATAAATTCTTTAGTTGGTGAAACGATACCGCCTTCACCTTGTAATGGCTCAAGCATAACAGCACAAGTGTTGTCAGAGATAAGCGCTTCTAAGCTTGCTAAGTCGTTGTATTCAGCGTGATCGATATTACCAGGCTTAGGACCAAAACCATCTGAGTAGGCTGCTTGACCACCAACCGTAACAGTAAAGAAAGTACGACCGTGGAAACCTTTATTAAATGCAATGATTTGAGATTTTTTCTCACCGTGAGTATCTAATGCCCAACGACGTGCAAGCTTAAGTGCTGCTTCATTTGCTTCTGCGCCAGAGTTGGCGAAATATACTTTTTCAGCGAATGTCGCATTTACTAATTTTTCAGCTAAACGTAATGCAGGTTCGTTTGTCATTACATTGCTAAGATGCCAAAGTTTTTCACCTTGTTCTTTTAATGCAGCAACTAGATTTGGGTGACAATGACCTAGACAGTTAACTGCGATACCGCCAGCAAAGTCGATGTATTCTTTATCATTTTGATCCCATACTCGAGATCCCATTCCTTTAACTGGAATTACTTGTGAAGGAGAATAGTTTGGTACCATCACTGAATCAAATAACGCTCTGTTTACTGTCATTTCTGAATCCTTAAATAGGTTATATCTTAATATCCCAATTACATTAACTTTAGAGTAAACCCACAGACTAGTTACAACCAGTAGGTGATTTAGCTTTAATTATACTTTTATTGAAAAGTTAAAATCTAATTGGTATTGATTTTTTGACATTATATTTAGCCAAAATTTAACTGATTATTGCAGAAAAAATAACAGAAGTCTTCCTTTGCGATTGTCCGTGATGCCTTTAAAATTGGGCGGTTCGATATAATTTCGATAAATGTGAATAATTATTAAGGTGTTTGGAATATTTGATAGAAAAATAAAGTGGCGGGGGATTAGCTAGAATCGACTTAAGGTGACCAATGCTGGTTTGTAATAGGGCAAGTTACAGCGAATGAATAACCTGCATACTTGCCCAGAATATTTATTTGGTATATTTGATATTTGTTAGGTTAACTTTGTTTAATTCACCGATTATGGCGTTGCTGATCTTGTAATTAGTCAGGAAAACCTTGGCTTCATCGAGTTCAATTAAACGTGCTTTTTGCAGTATTTTATATTGTGCGAATGTACGAGCTTGCATCAATACTTGTGTCATTGGGCTGGCTTGGGCAAATGTTAACTTGTCTTTTATCTCTTCTGCGTATGGCGCGACGACAGCGTATTTTAAGCCTAATTTCTCAAATACTTTATAAGAAATTAAGTTAGAAAACTTACTCAGCGCTTCACTAATAAAGATTGGATCACTTTCTAGACTGTTAAGTACTTTTTCAATATCTCTACGACCCGTTTTTAACGAGTCTTTCATTTGTGCAATTCGTACTGTGTCAAATGCACGTAGATATAAACGTAACGCAATAGAAATACCAACCGCGTGGAATAAGCCTAAGAAAAATGCCACAACTTCATTTAATCCGTTGTACTTGGCTAGCTGTCTTGAGCAATTAGCGGTAGCGATTGCATATTGCCAATAACGACTTTTAAACGTGTTGTAAGGTTCTGTGCTGTGTGGCAACCAATGTTGTGCAGCTTGTGATAGAACCACTAATTTAGTGTTGTCTAACCCTATATATCGAATTGCTAACCCAAGGTTTTCAACCTTTGGTTTAATTGATTTAGCTTCACGAAAAGGAGGGTTGTTGATGGTTTCGATAAACTTGCTTTTTAACCAAGGAATGTTGGCGATAATTTGTTCAAAATGAGTGACGCCAGACGCTTTTGCCGCGCAAGCATCGAACAATTTAGGTAATTCAGGTTCAAAATTGAGTAGTTCATTAAAGATGTAATCTGGGTCAGCAACACGCTGTTTTAAATATTCGAATAGTGTTTCATGGAAATATTCACTGACATAAACTTTAAACTCTTGTTCTGTTTCTTGTCTTTTTTGCTTTTTTTCTTGAGCTTTGGCTTCAATATCTAACAAGGCACGAGTAGAGCTTTGACGTAATTCTTCACGATTGAACCCTAATCGAGATAAGGCAAAGTCATCAGAAAGCAGTAAGTCTGAGAATCTAGACTCGACAAAAGATGCTGTTTTTTGATAATTAGGGTTATTCATATGATAGTTATATTCAGTTTATGTTAGTTATTTAGAATGACGCAATTACATCAAGTCTATTGGAATTTGATCAATATGTCAGGAAATTTGCTAATAATTTATGACCATATTGGGTTAGTACCGACTCAGGATGAAATTGTACACCTACGACAGGGTAATTTTTTAACTTCAAAGCCATCAGTTCATTTTTATTATTATTTTCATCATAGCTCCATGCCGTGGCTTGGATTTGTTCGGGTAATGTCTTTTCATCAACAATTAAAGAGTGATATCGGGTAACGGTAAACGGGTTGTCAATTCCTGCAAAAATATCAGTTTCAGAATGAATGATAGTTGAGGTTTTTCCGTGCATTACCTTATTTGCTCTTATTACTGTAGCACCAAAAGCTTGTGCTATCGCTTGATGGCCTAAACATACTCCCAATATCGGCACGTTTTTATAGAACTGAAGAATAATTTTTTTTGATAAACCAGCCTGTTCTGGTGTTCCAGGTCCAGGAGAAATAACAATATGATCTGGATTTAGTTGTTTGATCTGCTCAATTGTTATTTGGTCATTGCGCTTAACTAAGACATCTGCGCCCAGGGCTTTAAAATATTGCACTAAGGTATAAGTAAAAGAGTCGTAGTTATCAATCATTAACAGCATAAATCTAATCTATAAATATATGTAAGTGGTAATAACTACAGACCACCTAAATTAGGTGGTCTGTTATGGATATTGTGATTAAGGTCTCACAAATCCAATTGCGTCATAAACTGCAGATAATGTTTTTTCTGCTTTGGCGGATGCTTTTTCTGCACCAAGCTTCATTATTCTATTAAGCTCAGTTTTATCATCTCTAATTTGATAAAAACGTTTTTGAATTGGTTCTATCATACTAACAACCGCATCTGCGGTGTCTTTCTTCAAATGGCCGTACATTTTATCTTCGTATTCAGGAACTAAATCTGCAATAGATTTACCTGTTGCAACACTCAATAAAGTTAAAAGATTGGAAACGCCTGGCTTTTCTTTACGATCAAAATAAATACGAGCTTGCTCGTCTGAGTCAGTAACTGCTTTTTTCAGTTTCTTTTCTATTTGTTTAGGTTCATCCAACAACATGATAAAACCATTTAGGTTTTCATCCGACTTAGACATCTTTTTCGTTGGTTCTTGTAGGCTCATGACACGGGCACCAAACTCAGGAATATATGGTTCAGGCACTGTGAAAATATCACCATGGATATTATTAAAACGCGTTGCTATATCGCGTGTTAATTCTAAGTGTTGTTTTTGATCTTCGCCTACAGGCACTTTGTCTGCTTGATACAAAAGAATATCGGCAGCTTGCAATGCTGGGTAAGCAAAAAGGCCAACGTTAATATTATTCTGATTTTTTGATGACTTATCTTTAAATTGAGTCATACGGTTTAGCTCACCCATTTGGGTGTAACAGCTTAACGCCCAAGCAAGTTGAGCATGCTCTTTTACTTGAGATTGTACAAATAGGGCTGATTTATCAGGGTCAATTCCACATGCTGTATATAAGGCAATACCGTCTAGCGTACGATCATGCAGATTCTTAGGATCTTGGCGAACGGTTATTGCATGTAAATCGGCAAGCATAAAGAAACAGTCATGATCTTGTTGTAATGTTAGCCATTGGTTGATGGCACCAATGTAATTACCTATTGTCATTCCGCCTGTGGTTTGGATCCCACTTAAAACTGTCTGTGTCATAACTGTCCCATCATTTGATACTTGTGATTACTATTGTTGATATATTATTTCAACGTACGAAGAGCGACATTGTAACCCGAAAACAAGGTTGCGCAATCTCGCAAAGTGGTTAATTGCTTAATTAAGTTAGAATTAGACTCTTGCTCAGATTTTACTTAGCTTTTATTTAGTTACCAGTTGAGCAAATGCCTGTTCAATGGCAAGCTTTCTGTCTTCTTGATTAAAAATCGCTGAGCCCATTACAAAAGTATCGGCTCCAGCATCGGCGATTGATTTTATGTTCTGTTGATTAACTCCACCATCAACAGAAATACGAATGTTCTTGTTATGCTTCAACGCCATCGCTCTTACACGTTTTATCTTATCTAAAGTACTAGGAATAAAGGCTTGTCCACCAAATCCTGGATTTACCGACATTATCAATACCATGTCTAATTCTTGGATAGACTCTTCAATTAATGACAGTGAAGTTGCAGGGTTTAATACTAACCCAACTTGGCAACCTAATTCTTTCACTAGGTTAATAGAACGATTGATATGTTTGGATGCCTCAGGGTGAAAGCTAATAGACGTCGCACCAGCTTTGGCAAATTGCTCTATCATGTTATCGACAGGTTCAACCATTAAATGCACATCTATTGGTGCGGTAATGCCATGATCTCTAAGGGCAGAACAGATCATTGAACCAAAGGTTAAATTAGGGACGTAATGATTATCCATCACATCAAAATGTACCCACTGACAACCACCGGCTAATACTTCATTCACTTCATCGCCCAACTTGGCAAAATCAGCAGACAATATTGAAGGCGCTATTATTGGTTTATTGTGCATTCTTTATCACTCTTATAATTTATGTAATTAAGCACTACTTTGGTGTATCGCTGCACCAAATTGGCAATAACAAGCTATTTTTTTTTGTTCGTTCAAAAAAACAACAACAATATCATGCGTATATGATTCGGCATGTTTGTTGAATTGTATTCAATAAAAATAAAATCAACAACTACAATTATAATCAATAACTACAATTACAACACATAAAACTATAATAATATTAAGGATGAACAACATGAGAAATAACATGAAAAAAACAATTTTAGCTAGCTTACTGACTGCATCAACATTAGTTTCTGCCGCTGCACAGGCTGAATGGTCATCTAACGCTGGTTTTGTATCTCAGTATCACTTTCGCGGAATTCAACAAACAGCTGGAGCGTCAGCAAGTGGCGGTTTTGATTATGAAAGTGGTTCATTTTCATTTGGTACATGGGCTGCTGACGTACAAGATGGATTAGAAATTGACCTTTACGGCGCATATTCAATGGAAACTGAAAGTGGTTTTGGTTTTAGTATTGGCGCAACAACGTATCAATACACTGGTGATTTTGATACGTCGTATAATGAAGTGAACTTAAACGCTGGTAAAGGTGCATTCAGTGCTGAGATTTCTGTTGGTTCTTGGGAAGAGGGGATGGCTGATGGCAGTGATGCTAGTTATACTTTCTTAGCGGGAACATATTCAGCAGATAGCGGTCTGTACGGAACAGTTGGTGCATTTACAGGTGATATTGAAGGTTCTTATGTAGAAGCGGGCTATGGCACAACCGTTGCTGATTTAGATATTGGTGTATCACTGATCATTAGTGGTAGTGATTTAAGCGATGATGAAGCTTTAGTCTTCAGCATTGGTAAGTCATTTTAAGTTTTATTGATATAGATTAAATAATGCCGACCTAGTGTCGGCATTTTTGTATCCTTTATACTCTGAATATTAAACAATATAGGTTATGCTAGCGTCACTGAATTGGATATTGGAAAAATCATGAACCCAACTAATATATTAGAATCAATCATTAAATTACGCTCTGAATTAGAAACGACAAGTAATTTAGAACCGGCTGTATTGGAACAAGTTAAGTTGTTTCAAAATGAAGTTCAGGAAAAAGTAGATTCAAATGAATTTAAAGCTGAAGAATCTATTTTTGATCAATTGTTAGAATTAGAAACTGACTTTGCTGCAAACCATCCCACCCTAGAAAAACTAACTCGAGACGTTATTGATAAATTATCACTAATGGGGATCTAGATTTCAGACTCAGATTTATACTTTGCTTGAATTATAAGCAGTTAAACAATAAATCTGATGTTTCTCTTGTAGTGACCTTTAATTCTAGCATATCGTCCATATGTCTTTTGTAGCAATATATGGATAGCATTAAGTAGTTATGGACTTTTCTGCCTTAAATAAATCTGCCGCAAATTCGTTTAACCAACAAAAATCTTTAATTAAAAAGGTTTTGGCTGGAAAAACGGTTAAATGTAGTAATTGTAAAACGTTAATTAGCATCAAAACTAGTGTAGACAGTGTGATGATCAAGTGTGAGAAAAACTGCACAGATATAAAGCTTGATGCTGAGTTAATGAAATAAAAATTTGAGTCAGTAAAACTGACCTGGAACATATTGGAGAATCAAAATGGCAGTTAATTTTCAGCCTTTACATAAAGAAACACATAAGAATATTAAAATAAAACCAGTTCAATCTGTAGAAGATTTAGCAACTCAACACGCATTAGGTGTTGTTGTTCAAGAGTTTGCATTAGCTGGGAATCAATACCCAATTGCTTTTATTAAAGAAAAAGATAAAGAAACTTTTTATCCTGTTGTTCTTTTAAGTTTAGAGCCAAACAAAAATTTATTCGTTAATGCTGATAACAAGTGGGATGGTATGTATATGCCAGCTCGCTATACTCACAAACCATTTTCAGTTATTCCAAGCCAAGAAGATAAAAACCTTTTTGGTATTGCTATTAACATGGACAGTGAAGTTATTTCTGAAGATGAAGGCCAAGCGTTATTTGATGAAAAAGGTGAAGAAACTGAGTATTTAGCAAACCGTAAAAAGTCGCTAATTTCTTATGTTGAACATGAGCAAATCACGAAAGCATTTATTGATGAGCTAGTTAAGTTCGATCTTTTACATTCGCAAAATATTGGTGTAAAAGTTGGTGAAAAAGAGTTTAATCTTAACGGTTTGTTTATTGTTGATGAGAAAAAGCTTTCAGCTCTTTCTGATGAAGATTTCCTGAGCTTACGTAAACGTGGATTCTTAGGTCCAATATACTCTCACCTAAGTTCAATGCATCAAGTAAATAACTTAGTTAAAGTGTACACAGAAAAAAATAAGTAATTTAAGTTATTTTTAACTCAAAAAAAACCTCGTTTAATACGAGGTTTTTTTATATCTAAAATTCATAGTTAAAGAATTATTTGATGTTGAATTTAAAACAATTCATCATCTTCTTTAATTTGATTTTTGTTTTGATCTAATCTCATTGATGAATTACTGTCGGCATATTTAGTAGGCTCAGTGCCTTTTATAAAATATTCCCACTGGCTTGTATAGTCTGTTTTACGAGACAATAAGCCAGTGTCAGCATCTATTCTTACCGATATTATTCCTTCAGGGATTTCACGATAGCTCACAGGAATACTTGGAAGTATCTCCTTCATAAACGCCATCCATGTTGGTAATGCAGACTTAGCACCTGATTCACCACCGTAAGTTTGCTTGTCGCTTAAGTTACTATTGTATTGAACTGAACCTAGAGGTCGTCCAGGGGCGTCAAAACCTAACCAGCTAGTCGCTGTGATTTGGCTATTAAACCCGGTAAACCAAGTATCAATTGCGTCATTAGTTGTACCTGTTTTTCCAGATAAGTCACGACGGCGTAGTGATTGTGCTTTCCATGCTGTGCCATTCCAACCTGTACCATTCTTCCAGCTGCCACCGCCCCAAATTGTATCGTTCATGGCATCAGCAATTAAAAATGAATTAGCGGCTGAGATCACTCTTGGCGCTGGCATAATATAGTTAGCTTCTTCTTCAGTTGTAGTTTCTACAGAGTCTGTAAGATAAGTTGGCTCTTTAGGTTCTGGTGCTACATAGCCTGCAACTACCTTACTGTTTTTGAATAAAACGTTACCATTTGAGTCTTCAACTCTGTCTATAACTTGATTACCGACAAGGTAACCACCATTAGCGAATACACTCATGGCTGTGACAACGGAAATTGGTGTTAATGCGGCAGAACCTAACGATAATGATTCATTTCTTGGTAAATCACTTTTATTAAAACCAAATTTTGCCATATGATTTATGGTTTTACTTACACCGACTGAACGCATTAATCGTACTGACATAACGTTTTTCGATTGTGCTAAACCTCTTCTTACTCGAGTCGGCCCGCCATAAGTAGGTGGCGAGTTTTTAGGACGCCATGCTGTTCCTAATTTGTTGTCCCATTTATTAATTGGTGCATCATTAACTAGACTCGCTAGTGTATAACCATTGGCCAATGCTGCAGAATAAACAAATGGTTTTATATTTGAACCTATTTGGCGTTTAGCTTGATTTATTCGGTCAAATTGATTATTACCAAAATAGTAACCACCAACAGAAGCTTTTATATCACCGTTGGTTGGGTCTATGGCAATAAAGGCGCCACTTACATCTGGGATTTGACTTAATCTATAGCTATCATCTTGATTTTTGCGTAGCCATATTAATGCACCAGATTGAATTATTTCAGCAACGATTTTAGGTGCAGGTCCCTGTAAATTATCACTAATATAAGGTCTTGCCCATTTTAAATTGTCCCAATCAAGAACTTCAATAATCCCAGATCTTAATTGAACATAAGCGGTTTTATCCGTTAGGTTAGTCACTATCGCAGGCACTAAATCATCGTAATCTCTCAACGTATTCAAATGATCATTAATTTGTTCAAACGACCAGGATAAATCTTCAGATGGTTTATAGTCACCTGCATCATCAAAAGCGGTAAAGTCATTCTCAGAAAACAGACTGTCAGCCGCTTCACCAATTGAGTCTTCAATTGCTGCAGTTTCAGTAACGGAAGCTTCTTCGTTAGTTGGGGCTTGATAAACTATCTCAGACTCTCGCCATAAGTAGCTAACTGGACCTCTATAACCATGTCTTTCATCGTAATTATGAATATTGTCTTTTACTGCTTTTTGAGCTGCATTTTGAGCTTTTGAATCAATTGTCGTATAGACATTAAAGCCTTCAGTATAAGCGCGTTCAATACCATATTTTTCAACCATTTTTTTACGCACATCTTCCGCTACATAAGGAGCGTAGGATGTGATTTTTGCGCCATGTTGTTTTGCCGTAACCGGTTGTGCAATTGCATCGTCATAGGTCTCTTGGTCAATTGCACCAACAATTAACATTCGACTTAATACGGTATTACGTCTTTGTTTTGATTTTTCAGGATAACGCAGTGGATTGTAGTTAGATGGTGCTTTTGGTAATCCTGCAATTGTAGCGATTTGAGCCAATGTCAGATCATTCAAGTCTTTACCATAATAAACTTGTGCAGCAGCACCCACACCATAAGCTCTATTGCCAAAGAATGTTTTATTGAAATACAGAGTTAAGATTTCATCTTTAGTTAATAGTTGTTCAATATGCAGCGCGATATAAATTTCTTTAACTTTACGGATCAAGGTTCTATCTAATGTCAAAAATGCATTTCGAGCAAACTGCATGGTTATTGTACTTGCACCACGCGCTCTTTTTCTTAGTACAATAGAATCAAATGCAGCTCTTACTACACCAATTGGATCGACACCGTAATGGTAATAAAAACGAGAGTCTTCCGTTGCTAATAATGCATCAATAAGTGCTTGTGGGATCTCATCATGAGAAAGTGGGATCCTACGCTTTTCACCAAACTGTGATATGAGCTCGCCATCAGCCGAATATACTTTCATCGGGATTTGAAAACGAACGTCTCGTATTACCTCCTCAGTCGGTAATTCATCTTTTATATAGTAATAAAAACCAATTACTAAAATAAGTCCTACGAGCATGCCCAATAAGAAAAGTTTAAAAAGTCGTTTAAGCCAAATCATCAAATACATCAAAACTGAATAAAAAAGAGACAGGAATTTTAATCTATGTAGTGGCAAATGATAAGGGAAAAATTAAATATCATTTTTGTATTGATTTTGGGTAATTATATTCTAGTCTTAAATTGCGACTTAAAGGAGATGGGATATGTGGCTTAAAGCACTTAAAAACCTAGTTTGTAGGGAGAAACTCTATTTGGGAATTGATATAGGTTCTAGCTCAATTAAGGCAATTGTATTGTTTAAATTGGCGGGTGAAATGAGGTTAATGTCGCTAGTTATTGTTCCTTTGTCGCAAGGAACGTTAAAAAATAAAGAGGTTTATGGTGTCGATGAGTTTGAAAGTGCTTTGAAATCATTACGTCAATTCATACCTAAACCTGTCAAAAAGGCCGTTATTGCCATAACGGGTTCTCAAGTTATTACTAAAGTCATCCAAGTTGACCGCTCTTTGAGTGAGATAGAAATCGAATATTACCTTTATGGTAATTTGAAGTTAGTCACCGAGAAAATGGCTGGTGAAGTAAATATCGATTTTGTGGTGCTGGGGAAAAATAAAATTGATGAAAATTTAAAAGATGTTTTTGTTGTTGTGGCTAAAAAGAATTTAATTGATAGCAGAACTGCAGCACTAAAACGTTGTGGTTTTGAGGCTGCCGTTGTCGATTTAGAAAGTCACGCTATTACTAGAAGCTTACAATTAGAGTTTTCTTTGGCTAAACAGGACTTAATAGGTGTATTTGCTAACCTTCATATTGGCGAGATGACTTCCTTATTTATGATGTTGGTAGATGGCGAGTTAGTTTTTAGCCGAGAGTTAAACATAGGCGTATCCCAGTTAATAAACAAAAATGCGGACGAAAAAAACGCGACAGCAAAAAAGAATGCCTTGTTAAATATTAGTGCAATAGAAAAATTACTTGCGCAACTTCGGCACTGCCAACAAAGTTACCTAGCTATTTTTGATGGACAACTTATTGAGCATTGGATTTGTTCTGGCGGGGGTTCTCATTTTTCTGAATTAGTCACTTATATAACCAATTCACTAAATGTAAATATTCAGGTGTGTCAGCCGTTAAACCGACTTGTTGCCTCTGATAATAAAGTGAGTTCGGCAAAACAAAACCTTATGTCGGTGCAAGGTAGCTTTCAAGTAGCGTTAGGTTTGGCTGCTAGGGGGTTAGTTTAATGATCAATATAAACTTAATTCGTTGGCGCTCTAGTCAGAGGCAACATCACTTTGCACAATTTGTGGTTAATGTTTGCGCCGCAATTTTACTGGCTCTATGTTTGGTATGGTCTTTATATACTTGGTCTCAAACCGAAGTCATGAAACAAACTGCGATACTGCAGCACGATATTTTATCTTTGAATAAGACTAGGGTGCCTGCGACAAAAGAGAGAATATCTATTGCAAGCTTAGGTATTTATCAGCAGCAATACATGCAGATTAAAAAGATATTACTGAGTCATTATCAAGCCAGTGAATTGCTTGCGGCGTTAGATGAATTATTACCACAGCAAATAGTATTAACTGAACTTCACTTAAAGGACGATCAGCTTTGGTTGAAAGGGATAAGCCATTCTAATAATTCGTTAACTGACTTTCTAGACGAACTTGGGCAGTTTGGATTATTTAAACGACCTAAAATAAGTTTTTCATTGCAAAAAAATCCCCCTTCATTACAGAGTGATCTCAATTCAAAACATGTCTCGTTTGACGATGAAATAAGTAAGTATTTTGAAATTTATGTTTTATTGAACAATAAGCTTGAGGTGTAGGGCATGTTTGGTAATCGTGTTCACTTAACCATTCCTTTGCATTTACCTTATATTGTATTTAGCCATGCAAAATATAGAGCCTTATCTAGTTTGATTGTATTTTTGGTTTTAATTGTCGCTGGCACTTTACTGTTGGTTTATCCAAACTTACAAAACAGCTCAGATTTGAAGGAGCAAATAACTAAAACCAAACAAGATATAAAAGCCAGAAAAAAGCTTTTAATACAACAAACTAAATTACTGGAATTACAACAGCATTTAAAACGAGTGTTAATGCCTTTTGTTATAAATGAGCCAGATTATTTAGTCACCACCAACCTGATCACCCAAATAGAAAATTGGAGCAAACAGCATAATATACGGCTGAATAAAGTAGTTTGGGGGCAGTTAAAACAAGACGATGAGCAAAAAACTCAAGCGGTTAGCTTATATTTTACTGGAACTTATCAGCAGTTGATTAACTTATTTGAGTATATCGGCCAGTATTACGGGCTTGTGGCAATTTCTGAATTTAATATGCATAGCGATTC
The DNA here is from genome assembly GCF_002954545.1 of Psychrosphaera saromensis. Taxonomy (GTDB): domain Bacteria; phylum Pseudomonadota; class Gammaproteobacteria; order Enterobacterales; family Alteromonadaceae; genus Psychrosphaera; species Psychrosphaera saromensis. Next base: position 1,420,751 of record NZ_MSCH01000003.1, read on the forward strand.
AAACTCTAACAGTGGCAATAACACAGCGGCAGAAATTTCCTTAGATCTCAATTTAGATATTGTTATGTTAAATATGGATTGGGACTGAAATGTATTGTTACGCCGATAAACAATGTCCTCATACGTTAAAAGATAAACTGAGTTACTTCCTTGTTCCGCTATTGATATTGTCGCTCGCTTTTTCTAGTTTTGCTGTTGCACAAAAACAAGCTGTTAGTTTAGATGTTACGCAATACCCTGAATTGATTTACAAAACACAGAAAATACCTATCACCAGAGACTTGTTTAGCTTTGGTAGTAACCTTGTTGCTAATCGCTCTGAAGATAAAGAGATATCAACCTTTAATAAAGGCTCTTATGGGCCACTAATTTGCAACGAGTGGTCGCAAAAAATTAAGTATTTGGGTGTATTTAAAGCTAAGGGTGAGACTTGGATATTAGTTCAAAATTCAAAGTTGTTAATAGACAAGGTAAGAAAGGGTGACTCAATAACCCACTCTGAATTAGTAATTACCGCTATATCTGAAAATAGTTTTATTGCATCGGTTGGGGACTCATCAGAGTGTTCTTTTCAAAAGATCAATTACTGAGTGACACAAAGTTACATTAACTAGGCCCTTTGGTTGGTGAATTAACTAGCTTGGGTTAAATAACTAACAAGGATGTTAAAATGATACTCAAATTATATTATCGGGCGCTCTCTTTCTTATCCAATTTCATTAATCATTTCTCTAAGTATTTAATCGAGCACTTATCTAAGCATTCGTTTAAGCATTCGGCTAAGCCTTTTACTAAGCGTGTGACGAGAAACTTAATTAGATTTTTAGCCGTGTTTACTCTAGTCATTAATTCCATCGGCTTGTTAGAGGCGAAAGAAATAGACGCCAAACAACCAAGCACCAAGCAGATTAAAACGTCAGAGTTTCTGTCTTTTAAAGTTATTGATATCCCGGTGCGGTCAGCACTACAAAGCATTGCAGATTCTCAAAAGCTCAATTTAGTTATGTCAGAAAATGTAACTGGAACGATTAGCCTAAATCTGTCCAATGTACATTGGCAGCAAGCGTTAGACATAGTGTTAAACCTATGTGGGTTACATAAACATATGGTAGGTAATATATTACTGATAAACACATTGGAAGAATCAGACCTCCAGTTAACCGCTAAATTGGAGACGCAAAACAAACTAGATGAATTTGAGCCTCTTCTGTCTGAGTTTATTCAAATCAATTATGCAAAAGCCGAAGACCTCGGCAAGCTCATTAAAACGGGAACCGACTCCATACTGTCAAATCGAGGGCAGGTGACGATAGATACTAGAACCAATACGTTACTAGTAAGAGATACAGCTAAAGGATTGGCAACCTTGAAGGCAGCGATAACAAAGTTAGATATTCCAGTAAAACAAGTGTTAATCGAAGCCAGGATGGTCACAGTACGAGATAATATGGACGAACAACTGGGGATTCGTTGGGGGATGTCTGGCTCTTCAGTAGAAAGCAATACGCAGAATACTTATTCGGGAACGTTAAGTGGTGCCGAGCAAATTCAAAGTGAAGGCTCTGAACAAAGCTTTACTGATAGGCTCAATGTTAATTTGCCTGTGGCTAGTCCTGCAGGTAGTTTGGCGCTACAACTAGCTAAATTATCAGATGGCTTCCTATTAGATTTAGAATTGTCAGTGTTAGAACGAGAAAATAAAGGTGAAATTGTTGCATCCCCTAGGATATTAGCGTCTAATCAGAACATGTCTCGCATTGAGCAGGGTACTGAGATACCTTATGTTCAAACTGCAGCTCATGGCGCTACGAGTGTTGCTTTTAAAAAAGCAGTACTAAGCCTTGAAGTAACACCGCAGATCACTCCAGATAATAATGTCATCTTGGAACTTAACATCACACAAGACGCTCGTGGTGATATTGTTACCACATCGACAGGACCTGCTGTTGCAATCGATACCCAACAAATAAAAACTAAAGTGTCGGTAAGAAATGGTGAAACCATTGTTTTAGGCGGTATATATCAACAACAAGTAATTGAGTCTGTGACTAAAGTGCCTTGGTTGGGGGATATTCCATACCTAGGACGGTTATTTCGAACGGATTCAAAATTCACGGAGAAACGAGAGTTATTGATTTTTGTAACCCCTCTAATTGTGAATGATATTTAAAAATCTAACCATTGCTTGCTTTTCATAGCGTTTTTTTGCGATAATTCGCGCCTTATTTTTCGTGGACGTGTGAAAGACGTCAAGATTTTTGTAGTAATTTAATAATAGTATTTGAATTAGGTAATATGGCTGAAAAACGAAACATCTTCTTAGTGGGTCCTATGGGGGCTGGTAAAAGCACCATCGGTAGACACTTAGCCGAGCAATTGCACTTGCAATTTGTTGACTCTGATCAAGAAATAGAACGCCGTACTGGTGCAGATATCGCTTGGGTATTTGATCTCGAAGGTGAAGAAGGCTTCCGAATTCGAGAAGAATCTGTTATCTCTGAGCTAACGGAAAAGCAAGGTATTGTATTGGCAACGGGCGGTGGTTCCGTTGTAAGTAAAGAAATACGTAACCGTTTATCAGCTCGTGGCATAGTCGTTTATTTAGAAACGCCTATTGAAAAGCAAGTTGCTCGTACGCAAAGAGACAAACGCCGTCCTTTATTACAGACTGAAGAACCAGCTCGTGACGTATTAATCCGTTTAGCTGAAGAACGTAGCCCACTTTATGAAGAAGTGGCTGATATTGTTGTAAAAACTGACGAGCAAAGTGCACGAGTTGTTGCAAACGATATCATCAAAAAATTAGACTTTTAATATAAAGGGAGCTGTCAAAATGGAAACAGTAGAGGTTTCTTTAGGTGAACGCAGCTATCCAATTTATATAAAATCAGGAGCTATCAGTGATAGCTCCTTTTTTGTGCCTCATATTAAGGGTACAAAAGTAGTTGTGATCACAAATACGACACTTGAACCATTATTCTCAGATAAAATACTTAGTGCGTTAAATGATTTTGACGTTAAAATTTTTAGTATTGAAGATGGTGAGTCGTTTAAAACATTAGCCAGTTATGAAAAGATCATGAGTTATTTATTAGAAAATAACTATGGTCGTGATGTCACATTAGTGGCGTTAGGCGGCGGTGTTATCGGCGATATTACCGGTTTTGTTGCGGCAACATATCAACGTGGCGTTAACTTTATTCAAGTACCGACGACTTTATTATCCCAGGTAGATTCATCGGTCGGTGGTAAAACTGCGGTTAATCATCCTCTTGGCAAAAATATGATTGGTGCTTTTTATCAACCTAAAGCCGTGATCATCGATATAGACACTCTACTGAGCTTACCTAAAAAACAATTCTCAGCTGGTATGGCTGAAGTTATTAAATATGGCGTATTAGGTGATATTGAATTTTTTGAATACTTAGAAAAAAATCATAAAGCCATTAATGACATGGACACCAGTTACCTGATCAATATCATTAAGAACTGTTGTCAAAATAAAGCTGATATTGTTGCTCAAGATGAAAAAGAGTCAGGAGTTCGTGCTTTGTTGAATTTAGGCCATACATTTGGTCATGCCATTGAGGCTGAAATGGGCTACGGCGTTTGGCTGCACGGTGAAGCTGTTGCAGTTGGCATGGTTCAAGCAAGTGAATTAGCACAACTACGTGGTTGGTTAACGGCTGACGACGTATTAAGAGTAACAAACCTGAACCAAAATTTCGGTTTACCTAGCAAGGGACCTAAAAGTATGACATTGGATAATTATCTTGTGCATATGAAAAAAGATAAGAAAGTTCAGGCAGATACCATAAGATTTGTATTGCCGAAACAGATAGGTAAAGCGATACTAGTTAACGATGTAACTGAAAGTGAATTAAAAAATATTTTATAATGACCTTAGTGAATACCGATACAGAACAATTTTATATTCCAGCCTCACGCCATGCTTTTATCAAAAAAGTACAAGCGGGCTTAACGCAATCTAAAATTGTTGCAATTGAAGGTTGCCAGGGCATTGGTAAAACAATACTAATTGAAGAAGTATTAACGCTTACATCCCCTAACGGTAATAAATGTTATTTAACTGCAGCTCGCTCAATTAACGACATTCAAATACGCAGTCGCATCATAGAACAGCTTTTTGGCAATATATTATTTGACCCTGAAATGCCGCTATTAACCTCATTTATTGAGTTTAATAACAATAGTGAAATGTTAATCGCTATTGATAATGCGCATTACTTAAGTGGCAAACTCATTGGTGAATTATTACAATTGTTCAGTGAAGCTAGCAACTTAGGCATTCAACTTAAGTTAGTCATGACTTTCGATAAAACCATCGCGTCGACTTTAATGAATGTTAAGTCTAACTTTCTGGTTATTCTCCCAGTTCCTTTGTTAACAAAACAAGAAAGTTATCAATTATTAGCTCAGTACGTTATTGATATTCCTGCCCAAACTAATACTCGTATTAAACGTTGGATAGAAAACTCAGCCGGGCTACCAATACAGCTCTTAGCTTATAACGACGTTGGCGATAATCGTTCTGGCGAAGGCGAACCTTTTAATATTAAATTATGGGTGTCTATATTAGTAACTTGTAGTTTGTTATTAGCCTTAGGTATATATCTTTACCGCATGGGGATCATTTCAAACCAACAAATAACAGACAATGGGTCGCTTACCGTACAATCTGACGTCGTTAAGCCTTGGCATAATATGACTGAGTCTAATGCCGCGTTAGAACAAAGCAAACGTGATAACAATGAGACCATTTCTGAAGTCGTGATACCTGAAAAGAAAATGGCAAGAGTCGTGATCAGTCGAACAGCCAGTTCAGAACAAATTTTTTCCGAATTAATGAATGAAGAACCAGTTTCCGGTAATCAGAAAGTAGATAAAAATCCCACAACAGATTTGATCTTAGCCGAATTAACCAAACAGAAAGAAACCAAACCAAACGAAACACAGGCTAATAAAGAAGATACGGCTTTAAACGATAGCACTTCAAAAGCAGCGACTGAACAAGACAGTACAGTTAATTCAAAAGTAAAAAATTCAACGCCTCAAGATGAACCAATCAATATGGACTTTTTCTTATACCCAGAGGGCGAGCAAGCGCAAAAAACACAGCCTGCTGTTAATAAGAAAAGTAATGAGTTAGCTAAGATTGACGCTGAACCGACATTAGATCAGTTAATGAAAGAAGATTCTGCATTAGTTGCCGAGCAAAAAGCGAAAGCTAACCCTTATAATATCGACAACGAAGAGTTCTTTTCTCTGCCTGCAGAGTTATTTGTATTACAACTTACTGCGGTTAGTAGTGAGCCGGTATTAGGTAAATATTTAGAATCGATTTCCTATGATAGAAAGAAAATACGTATTTATAAAATAAGACGAAATAACAACGATTGGTTAGTGGTTACTTATGGCTTATTTGACACTATCGACGAAGCAAGAAAAACCGCTGCATCTATAGCCCCTAATGCTTGGGCTAAATCAATAAGTGTAATCCAACAACAAATATTAGCGTTTGATCACGCTAAACCAAAGTAGTAGAACGCCAGATGAAAAAGAAAACCAGAGCCTTTTTAAAATGGGCTGGCGGCAAGTATGGACTTATTGAACAGATACAAGAAAGATTACCCGAAGGAAATAAACTGGTTGAGCCTTTTGTTGGAGCCGGTTCGGTATTTTTAAATACAGACTTTGATAAATACTTATTAAATGATGTAAATCCAGATCTGATAGATTTATATAAAATAGTTAAATCTCGTCCTAAAACCTTTGTTAAAGACGCTAAAACTTTATTTGTACAATCTAATAACTGCAAAGACGCATTTTATGGTTTGCGTAGTGAATTCAACCAAACCACCGATCCTTACTATCGCTCATTATTGTTTTTATATTTGAACCGTCATGGTTTTAATGGCTTATGTCGTTACAACTTATCCGGCGGATTTAACGTCCCTTTTGGTTCGTATATAAAACCGTATTTTCCTGAAGAAGAGATTTTTAAATTTTCAGAGAAATCAAAAAAAGCTAAGTTTGTATGCCAAGATTACTCTAAGGTGTTTGCCAGAGCGCGTAAAGGTAATGTGATTTATTGTGATCCTCCGTATGCACCTTTAACCGAAACCGCAAATTTCACCTCTTATGCAACAGGTGGTTTTGACGCCAATGCACAAGCTAAGTTAGCTAAATTAGCTGAAAGAACCGCATTTAAACGTGATATCCCTGTGCTTGTGAGTAATCACGATACCGTGCTAACTAGGAAGTTATACGATGAAGCTGAACAAAGCTTTGTAAAGGTTGCACGTAGCATTAGCCAAAATGGCAAAAAACGTGACAAGGTTTCTGAGATTTTTGCGCTATATAATAATAAAGCGTTAGAAAAGAAGTAATCGAATCAATTGTGGAAGGTAATCTTGTATCGTTAAGGTACAACCGCACTAACTACTGCAACTAGCATTAACACTAAGCCAATCACCAAAATAACACCCGCCAAAATGTATGGGAATGGTGTTTCAGATTCAAAATCTTCTTTATGTTTACTAGAGTTTTGAACCCCAAACAATGCAGATAATGCACTTTTAAAGGCAGTTTTAAACGGTGTTTTCTTTGACATTAGCTGTGCTGACGTAATTCTTGGTTATCAGATATGGACGTTGATGCATCATCGTAGTTATGGATTAATTCTAATAATTGAAAAAAATGAAACTTTGATGACTCACTGCTTATTAGCCAATCCCACCAATTTAGACTCTTTACTTGAGCTGGAGAGCAATCTCCACCAGTAAGTTTGCTGGCCGTTTGACATGCATATTCTTTAACTACAGGAACCGTGAATAGGGTAACTGAAAATAAAACAGCAGATAAAGCAATAAGCTTTGTATATTTAGAAGTCATCATCATCCTTGTCCTAGTAATTAAAGTAAATGAGAGTTTAATTAATAAATAGTAATTATGTTAACTTATGCGCTAGGTTGGTGATTAAAAGCGATAAGTCGACCATTTGTTAAATACTACACTGAAATGGTTAAATAAAACACAAGTTAACCGTAATTAAAAATTATTCTATTGGATTTGTCAGGGAAAGTAATGAAGTTACCTAAGTTACAACAATTAAAATATTTGGTTGCCTTATTTGATACTGGTCATTTTGGTCATGCGGCGAAAAAGTGCTTTGTTTCTCAATCTACATTAAGTAGTGCCATTCAGGCGTTGGAAGAGCAGTTAGACTCGCAATTAATTGAAAGAGATCATAAGACATTTGTATTTACCCCTTTGGGAATTGATGTGGTCAATAAAGCTCGTATTATACTCGAGCAAAGTGCAGATTTAGTTGCAACATCTAGTGCACAAGGTAATGAGTTTTCCGGCGAGTTACAGATAGGTGTTATTCCAACTATTGCTCCATTTGTATTGTCACCATTAATAAAACGCTGTGTTAAAGACTATCCGAACTTAAAGTTGTTTTTACGAGAAGATACAACTGAAAATTGTTTAAGCTTATTACGAGAAGGTCGCCTTGATTTAGTGCTAATGGCAACGCCTTATGAAACCAATGAATTTGTTGAACTTAGTCTATGCAAAGACCCGTTTGTAAAAGTATTTCACCCAAATAAACAAAATGACAACGTGTACTTATTAGAAAAAGAACATTGCCTTTCAGACCATACGATTAAAGGCTGTAAGTTAACGGATGATGCAAATATACATCCCTTTCAAGCAAGCAGTTTAAACACTCTACTTGCTATGGTTGAAGGACATTTTGGAGAAACATATTTACCGCAGTTAGCTATTAACTCAGGGTTATTAGTGAATAGTTCATTAAGTTGCGAACCAATTGAAGATAGTACTGCTAGCAGAACCTTAAGTTTAGTGTGGCGCAAAACCAGTCATAGGCGTGTGTTCTTTGCCCAAATAGGCGACTCGATAAAACAGGTGTTGGAAGAAATATTAAATAAATAATAATTAAGTTTGCCAAAATTCAGATGTTGTTTTATACCTTTATTGGGTAATTCATAATAAAAGGAAAGAAACATGAATAAAATGACATTTACATTAATTATATTTACTTTATTAATCACTTGTTCAGTACCTAGTTTTGCAGTGGAACTCAATGAGCCATACGTGGCCATTGATGAAAGCATGGAAACTCAGGGTAAGTTAAATGTTAATGAAGCCGGTGTTGAAGAGCTAACAAAAATAAAAGGACTTGGTCCGAAAAAAGCGCAAGCGATTGTTAGTTATATTAACCAGAACGGTAAGTTAACGTCGTTAGATGAGCTTGTTAATATAAAAGGTATTGGAACTAAGTTAGTGGCAAAACTTACTCCTTTCTTAACCGCTGAGTGACTATGTTTTGAGTTGTTATATTATCAATAAAAAAGGAGCTGACGCTCCTTTTTTATATTTGTGTATTAATCGTTGTCACCAATAAATGATATTTGATCATGGGTCCAATTAATTGCCTTAGCGTAGATAGTTGGTACTTGAGCTTCAGATAATTGCAGTGACGATTTTAATATCGACTCTTGTTCCCATTCACCACGTTCATACGCTATGGCTAAATTCAAAAATGTGGCTAATTTCCCTTTCTTATTAATTAACGCTTCTTTAATTTCAGAGGATAAAGGTAATTGCTCCATTACTGTTTTGATATCTTGGTCTAATATGGCATCGATCAATGACAGCATGCCAGTTAAAAACGCCATGCTGGAATCACAACTTTGATCTAATTCCGCTAGGTTTTCACAAAAATGGGCGCGCACCATAGCAAGTCGTAATAATTCTTGTGGTTTATTACTGCTGATTGAGGCTATGAATAGCAAAGATAGGAACTTTTTAAGCTCATAATTTCCTAACATCACTATGCCTTGTTTTATCGTAGAGATGTCGGCTCTTAGTTTAAACGCGGCCGAGTTACAGTACCTTAGTAGTTTGTATGAAAGGTTTATATCACTTTCAAACATCTCCGTTATTTTCGGTACATTAACTTGTTCTGATGAGGTTTCAGCTAACAACTCAGAAAGTTTTAATTGGTTTAGCGATAAGGTTTTAGTTTTTACTATTTCAGGTTTGGAAAAAAAATAACCCTGGAAGTATTTAAATCCCATTTTTTTACATTGCTCAAATTCAGTTAAGGTTTCCACTTTTTCTGCTAAAAATTCTATATGGGTAAACTCTGCAAGGTCGAGCATAACTTGTTCAACATCGTCAAAGTTCATAGCCCTAAGATCAATTTTTACAATATCAATAAACGGAAAGAAATGACGCCACACTGGTTTATGTTCGTAATCATCAAGTGCTAAGACATAACCTTGCTGTTTTAATACTTTAACCGCTTCTAGTAACTTTTTTGTGGGGGTAACTGTTTCCAGTATCTCTACGACTAAGGTTTCTGGCGGTAACATAGAAGGATAATTCTCAAGAATAGTATCGAGAGTAAAATTAATAAATGCAGGTTTATTATTGGTTAAATGAGCCAAGCCTAAATTGAACTCGGAACCTTCAATCATACGTGTTGTTGCTTCATCCTCATCGATATCAGGAAACACATTGTTTACGCTATCTCTAAAAAGTAACTCGTAAGCAAAAAGTTTTTTTTCCGCATCTAGTATTGGTTGTCGAGCAGCATAAAAGTACATTAACAGTTCCGATTTATTATATTTATTATTTGAACTTACTCTAAAAAAATAACAGGAATTAGAGTTAGTTAGCATTAAATAATATAGTCGTTATTTCTGGTAATACCTACTTTTTTAAAAGTATATTTGCTGAAATATAGATACTAGTTATCGACAATTAAACGATGAATTACACGAAGCTGACTATTGTAGTCTGAAATTTGTACTATGCTGATAGTTAAAGTTTAGTTATAAGGAAAAGTTTTGGATTCATTTTTACTCATATTATTCGGCTACATTGGCTGGTGTTTTATCGCTTTTATCGTAGCAAGGTTTGTTAAATTGGAAAGTGCAAATAGTAAAGGTATCCCTTTACTTTACGTCTTATTGGCCGCTCCTATGGTCATAATTGATATGCTAACAGGGAAAGGTTCTATTCGATGAACCAAACTTGTTTATTACGGTGATGATAATCACCGTTTTTTTTGTCTATTTTTATTTTAGACGTCTAAACATCTAGATGTTGACTTTGATAATAAATTGAGTAATCTCTAGAACAACTTATTTTAATCCATAGAGTTTTATTCATGCCTATTCGTGTTCCGGATAAATTACCTGCGATTGATGCTTTAAAGCAGGAGAATATTTATGTTATGCCTGCACATCGAGCGGATACTCAAGATATTCGTCCTATGCAGGTTGCTGTATTGAATTTAATGCCTGATAAAATAACCACTGAAGTTCAGCTTGTTCGCTTATTATCTAATTCACCTCTGCAAGTTAATATCGAGCTGGTACGTTTAGAGCATCAAGCTAAAACTACTTCAGAAGCGCATTTAGATAATTTTTATCGTTATTTTAATGATATTAAAGATAAAAATTACGACGGATTAATAATTACAGGTGCTCCGCTTGGATTAAAAAATTACGAAGACATAACTTATTGGCCACAGCTGAAAGAAGTATTGGAGTGGGCCGAACAGCATGTGACATCAACCTTATATTTATGTTGGGCAGCGCATGCGGCAATTTATTATCACTATGGTATTAAACATGAAATTCGTGATACAAAACTAAGTGGGATATATAAACACAAAAAATGGGAATCTAAAGCACCAATAATGCGTGGTTTTGATGATGTATTTTTTGCGCCACATTCACGCTATGGTGAAGTTCCAATTGATAAACTAAATCAAGAACCTGACTTAATTACCATTTCTGGCTCTGATGAAGTTGGTGCTTATTTAATGCAAAATCAGTCAGGTACTCGAGTATTTATTACTGGACATCCTGAGTACGACAGAGCAACGTTACATGATGAATATGTTCGCGATTTAGAAGCTGGTTTAGCGCCGGATATACCTGTGAATTATTACCCAAACAATGATCCGAACCTTGGCCCCGAAAAATCATGGCAAGCTCATGGTTATTTATTGTTTAGTAATTGGTTAAATTATAACGTGTATCAAAAAACACCATATAATCTGAGCCAAGTTAGTGAAAATGTTCGCACCGATAATTTTGCCTAAAACGTAGGATTAAACATAAAGTGCAGAACAACGCATAAGAATTTAGTGCAAAATATGCTCTCAAAATATGAGCTAATAAGAACGCTATATAAAACAGTACTAGATAAAAAGTGCAGGAAAACAGAATGATTAATAAAGGCAACATGCGTCCAAATCAAACCAAATTATTAACTGAATTGTTAAACACAAAAACGTTAATTTTAGATGGTGCTATGGGCACAATGATCCAACAGTGCGGTCTAGAAGAAGAAGATTACCGAGGCACTCGTTTTGCTGACTGGCCAACGTCAGTTAAAGGCAATAACGACTTATTAGCACTTACTCAGCCTGACATTATTAAAAACATTCATGTGCAATACCTTAAAGCTGGCGCAGATATTATCGAAACAAATAGCTTTAACTCGACCAAAACATCTATGTCCGATTATGGAATGGAGTCTCTTGCCGAAGAAATTAATTTTGCAGCAGCTAAACTAGCTCGTGAAGCTTGTGATGAAATATCAACACCAGAAAAACCTCGTTTTGTCGCTGGTGTATTAGGTCCTACATCAAAAACGCTATCTATCTCTCCAGATGTAAACGACCCTGGATTTAGGAATATCACGTTCGATGAGTTGGTTGACGATTACGTTACTGCTACATTAGCTTTGATGTCTGGCGGCTCTGATATTATTTTGGTGGAAACAATATTTGATACGTTAAATGCAAAAGCCGCTTTATATGCAATTGAAGAAGCTTTTGAACAAGCCGGTCAACGTTTACCTATCATGATCTCTGGCACCATAACCGATGCCTCAGGCAGAACATTGTCGGGTCAAACTACAGAGGCATTTTATAATTCAATCTGTCATGTTAATCCAATATCTGTTGGATTAAATTGCGCGTTAGGACCTGACCAATTACGCCAATATGTTGATACTTTGTCGTCCATTTGTGAGTGTTTTGTCTCTGTTCATCCAAATGCAGGCTTGCCAAATGAATTTGGTGAATACGACTTAGAAGCTGACGAAATGGCAGAGCATATTGCTGAGTGGTCAAGCAGCCAACTTATCAATATTGTTGGTGGTTGTTGCGGAACAACACCTGAACATATCAGTGCTATGGTGAAAGCGGTTGAAGGTAATACGCCGAGAGCACCAAAAGAAAAAAGCTCATTAATGCGCCTTTCCGGCCTAGAAGCGTTTAACTTATAAGAATTACTATCTAGCTCTGTTTAAGAGTTTGTTAGATGTGGATACAAAAATATGACAAAAAAATTAGTCAGTAGATTTATAAATGTAGGTGAACGAACCAATGTTACCGGTTCCGCTATGTTTAAACGTTTGATCCTTGATGGCGATTACGAAACTGCATTAGATGTAGCTCGTCAACAGGTTGAAAGTGGCGCACAAGTTATCGATATCAACATGGATGAAGCTATGTTGGACTCAGTAGCGGCCATGCGTAAATTTTGTAACTTAATTGCATCTGAACCTGATATTTCTCGTGTACCAATTATGTTGGACTCATCAAAATGGGAAGTTATCGAAGCTGGACTTAAATGTGTTCAAGGTAAAGCAATCGTCAACTCTATTTCGATGAAAGAGGGAGAAGCGCCATTTTTAGAATACGCTAAAAAGCTAAAACGTTATGGTGCTGCGGTTGTTGTCATGGCGTTTGATGAAGATGGCCAAGCGGAAACCCGTGAAGAAAAGTTCAGAATTTGTAAACGCGCTTACGAGCTATTAGTTGGTGAATTAGACTTTCCACCACAAGATATAATTTTTGATCCTAATATCTTTGCCGTTGCCACAGGGATTGAAGAACACAACAACTATGCCGTGGCATTTATCGATGCCATTAAAGACATTAAAAAGTATTTACCTCACGCCAAAATATCTGGTGGCTTATCTAACGTTTCGTTTTCATTTCGTGGTAATAACCCGGTGCGTGAAGCTATGCATTCGGTATTTTTGTATTACGCGGTTCAAGCGGGTATGGACATGGCGATTGTTAATGCCGGACAGTTAGGTGTTTACGATGATATTCCTCTTGAATTACGAGATGCGGTTGAAGATGTAATTTTAAACCGCCGTGACGATGCAACGGAAAGACTACTTGATTTAGCGCCTAAATATCGTGGAGATGGCATTGCGGTTGAAGCTGAAACTCAAGAGTGGCGAGGTTGGGAAGTCACTAAGCGTTTGGAATATGCGCTAATAAAAGGTATTACTCAGTTTATTGAAGAAGACACTGAACAAGCTCGATTACACTTTGACCGACCATTACAGGTTATCGAAGGGCCACTTATGGATGGCATGAATGTGGTTGGTGACTTGTTTGGTGAAGGGAAAATGTTCCTACCTCAAGTGGTAAAATCAGCCCGAGTGATGAAACAAGCCGTTGCCTATTTGAACCCATATATTGAAGAAGAAAAAGAAGAGGGCAGTACCAACGGTAAAATCTTAATGGCTACCGTAAAAGGTGATGTACATGACATAGGTAAAAACATTGTTGGCGTGGTTTTACAATGTAATAACTATGAAGTTATTGACCTTGGTGTGATGGTGCCTTGTCAGAAAATTATCGACACTGCGATAGCGGAAAAAGTAGATATTATCGGATTATCTGGATTAATCACGCCATCTTTAGACGAAATGGTGCACGTGGCAAAAGAGCTAACTCGTCAAGGTTTGGACTTACCGTTATTAATTGGTGGTGCAACAACATCGAAAGCGCACACGGCAGTTAAAATTAATGAACATTATGAACATCCTGTGGTTTATGTTCCTAATGCCAGTCGCTCAGTTTCCGTGGTTTCTAACTTATTAAGTAAGGATTTACGCGTACCGTTTTTACAGCAGCTAGAAAAAGATTACGAACGTGTGGTTATTCAGCATCATCGTAAGCGTAGTAGTACGCAGTACATCAGTTTTGAGCAAGCACGAGCAAACAAATTTAAAGTCGACTGGGATGCGTATCAGCCACCTAAACCAAAAAAATTAGGCATTCATGAATGGCATGACATCTCGATTAAAACACTTCGTGAATACATTGACTGGACTCCGTACTTTTTAACCTGGCAGTTAAGTGGTAAATATCCTTCAATTTTGAAACATGAAGTCGTTGGAGAGCAGGCGCAAAAAGTATTTGATGATGCTAACGAAATGTTAGATCGTTTTGAAAAAACGGGTGAGTTAAAAGCCAAAGCAGTGTTTGGTCTATTCCCAGCTAACAGCATAGATGAGTCTATTGAAGTTTATAGCAATGATGAAAGTGGTAAAGATAAACAAACTCAGCTCGTTTTACATCAATTACGTCAGCAATTGAAAACTAGAAACTCATCACCAAATTATTGTTTAAGTGATTTTGTTGCGCCTAAAGAAACGGGGCTAGACGATTACATTGGTGCGTTTGCAGTAACGGCAGGATTTGGTGCTGATGAACTTGCAGAGCAGTTTTTAGCTGAGCATGATGATTACAATAACATCATGGTGAAAACCATCGCAGACCGATTGGCGGAAGCATTGGCCGAATATTTACATCAACAAGTACGTAAAGAATATTGGGGTTATGCGGCAGATGAAACCTTACCTAACGATGATTTAATTCGTGAAAAATACCAAGGTATTCGTCCAGCACCGGGTTATCCTGCATGTCCTGAGCACACTGAAAAATCTAAGTTATGGCAATTGTTGGATGTGGAAAAGCGCATCGGCATGAACTTAACGGAAAGCTATGCTATGTGGCCTGGGGCATCGGTATCGGGTTGGTACTTCTCACATCCAGACTCTAAATACTTTGCTGTGAGTAAAATAGATAAAGAACAAGCGCAAAGGTATGCTGACTTAAAAGGCTGGGATGAAAGAACCGCAGAGTTATGGCTTGGTCCTAACCTGTAGCTCATTACTACAAGTGCAGCTCAGTTATTGATAGCTAGATAATTTTATAAGGCCAGTTGATTCATCAACTGGCCTTTTTGCTGAAATAAACTTAGGATATGGCATCCCAATTATGGACCTTAATATGACAGACCCTTTTGCTCACCTAACCAGAAACAATGCAGCTGATAATAATAAACAATATATTTTAGACGCTTTACAAAGATTAAATTTACTAAAAGGCAAGGTCGTTGAGATCGGCTCAGGACCTGGACAACATGGTATTCATTTTTGCCAACATGTTTCAGAACTAACCTGGCAACCAACTGAGATCACAAGTAAGTTACCGCTTACTTTACAATGGTATGAAGTCAGTCAAAAACAGGGGTTAACAAATTATTTGAAACCTTTTTCGTTTCATATTGGTCGTGACACGATAACGGCATCTGACTTTGATCTTGTCTATTCAGCCAATGTTCTTCACATTATTAGTGAAGAATTGGCCCAGCATTTAATTAAGCAATTAGTTGAAACCATGAGCCAAGGTCAAAAGTTGGTTTGTTATGGTCCATTTAAACAAGATGGTGAGTATACGTCTGAGTCCAATCGAGACTTTGATCAATGGCTTTTCAGTGAAGGTTATGGCGGCATGCAAGACCTGGAAGATATACCTAGTTGGAGTGATGGTAAGTTAAGTTTATTGCAAGTCGAAAGTATGCCAGCTAATAACTTTATTGTTGTTTATCAAAAGGTTTAGCTGTATTTTCAGTAGATATTTTTTGAAGAGCTTTAAAAGAAGTTCAGTAAGCTCAAGCTCAAAAATAAACTATAAATAGATTCAATTAGGATGAAGTATGACAGACGTAATCAATAAGAATTTGTATCTGGTAAAAGAGCATGTTGGTATTTTTAAAGCCGCTAATAACTATGACATTCACGATCCTGAATCTGGTGAGATCATTATGGAGTGCCGTGAGCCTAGTTTAGGTTGGATCACTAAAGCACTCAGATTTACAGACTACAAAAGCATGACGCCTTTTGATGTCCAAATCAAAACACCAAACGATGAACGTATAGTAAGAATTCAACGCGGTATATCTATATTCTTATCTAAAGTTGAAGTCAGAGATCACAACAATGAATTGATTGGTAGTTTTGCCCAAAAGCTATTTTCAATTGGTGGTAAGTTTGATGTGTTAGATCACAATGAACAGGTTGTATGTACTTTAGCTGGGAATTGGATTGGTTGGGATTTTTATTTTAGAAACGGTGAAACAACATTAGCGCATGTAACTAAAAAGTGGGGCGGTTTAGGTGCAGAAATGTTCACAAGTGCCGATAATTACGTATTAGAAATTAATCCTGACATTCCAGCGGATGATAATATCCGTAAGCTTATTTTAGCCGCTGTTATGTGTATTGATATGGTGTTAAAAGAATAGTTAACAAACATAACTATCTGAGTTTACTGGCGTTGCATAGATAATTTTTTCTGTACTACTATTAGGTAATGAATGAATTAATAGCTAGTTACCGGATTAGTGTACGCCCGTATTCTAAAGTGAAATATATCCAACATGCTGTCTTAATATGTTGGTATTGTTTAGCCGTTTATTTTTGGCCTTATTTTATTCCTCTTGTTATTAAATCTACTTTGATTGTGTCTACACTTTTATTTTCATTACTATGCTTTTATCCCCCAAATATTATCTATCAGAAGTTAAGGCTACAGAATTTAAAAGATCTCAAATTGAAGGCTCAGATATTAAAAGGGCAAGAAGAAGTATTTCAACTGTCAGAATTAGGTCAGATTTATTGGGTAAAAAGCGCAAGGTCCGGTCAACTATTAGCAACAAGTTACTTCTGGCCTTTTTGTTTTTACTTACGAATAATCAATCCAATTAGCCAAAAACGTTATTGGAAAGTGATTTTTGTTGATCAAGTCAGCGAGGGATCGGCAAGGCGGTTACGACGAATAATTAAAAGAATTAAATCGACGTAACCTACTTAGCTGCTAGATTTCAGGATGCCCATCAGGAGTTAATATAGTTGGAGTCGAACTTGGTAAAGTGTCTGGGTAATCTAAGTTATAATGCAACCCACGACTTTCTTTACGTTCTAACGCACTTCTGACAATTAATTCAGCAACCAATACTAAATTTCTTAGCTCCAATAAATTATTACTGACTTTAAAGGTCTCGTAAAATTCATTCACTTCACTTTTGATTAAATCAATTCGTTTTAAGGCTTTGTGTAAACGACGATCTGAACGAACGATGCCAACGTAATCCCACATAATTAATCTAAGCTCGTGCCAAGTGTGGCTTATGATCACATCTTCTTCTAATGTTGTTACTTCGCTGTCATCCCAAAGTGGGATAGCAGGAGGTTGTGGGCTTGAAGCTAAAGTCGATAAGATAGATTGTGCAGCACCGTGAGCAAAAACGATACATTCCAACAAGCTGTTACTGGCCATGCGGTTAGCACCATGTAATCCTGTGTAAGCAACTTCACCAATAGCAAATAGGTTATCTTTATTGGTTTTTCCGGTTAAGTCAGTAATAACACCGCCGCAAGTGTAATGCGCTGCAGGAACAATTGGGATCTGCTCTTTAGTGATGTCTAAACCGACCTTTAAACAACGGGCGTATATAGTTGGGAAATGTTCGATAACAAATTGTGGTTCTTTGTGCGTGATGTCTAAGTACATACAATCGGCACCTAAACGTTTCATTTCAAAGTCGATGGCTCGGGCCACAATATCTCTTGGGGCTAACTCTTCACGTGGGTCGAAATCTGGCATAAAACGACTGCCGTCAGGGCGTCTTAAATAAGCTCCTTCACCACGCATGGCTTCACTGATCAAAAAGTTTTGAGCTTTTTCGTGATATAAACTTGTTGGGTGGAATTGATTAAATTCCATGTTCGCTACTTTACAACCTGCACGCCAAGCCATGGCAATTCCATCGCCACTGGCGATGTCTGGATTAGAAGTATATTGATAAACTTTGCTCGCGCCACCAGTTGCTAAAGCGACAAACTTGGCAGAAATACTCTCAACACGCTCAAGGTTTCTATTCCAAATATACGCACCATGAATTTTATTATCATCTAAGTTCAGTTTAGAACCTGTAACTAAATCAAGTGCATTATAGCGTTCAAATAATTGGATGTTTGGATGTGATTTTACTTTGTCTAATAAGGTCGTTTGCACCGCTTTACCGGTTGCATCAGCTGCATGAAGTATACGTCTGTGACTGTGCCCGCCTTCGCGAGTAAGGTGATAACGCTTTGAACCGTCACTATCTTGAATCTGGTCAAATGGTACGCCCTGGTCGATTAACCATTTCATAGAGGTCTTTGCATGACTGGCTGTATAATAAACGGCGTTTTCATCACACAAGTTTGCACCAGAGATTAAGGTGTCTTGTACATGGGATTCAATACTGTCGTTTTCATCAAACACCGCAGCAATACCGCCTTGCGCGTACAAGGTAGAGCCTTCTTTTAATGCCGATTTACTTAGAATAATAACGTTTACCTTATCAGCAATACTTAGAGCTAAGGTTAAACCCGCAGCTCCACTACCAATAATTAAACAATCTGTTGTATGTTGAGTATTATCTTGCATTAAAAAAACCTATTAGATTTTGAATCCGATCACTTTACTAAGTAATCCATTCATATTCGAACTTATTTTTTATAAAAGTTATTGATTTCACTTATCTTTTTATAAAAAACAAAATAAATAAGAACTTTTTTACAATTACTTAGTCATAGTGTCAACAGAAAGGATAATAGTACAACAACTTGTAATTAATTCCTTATAGATTTCAAGAATTAATTATTATTTGATATGTGTCTAATACCGATTAGAATACCTGTACGAAATGGTTCAAATAAGATGTTTAGTCTCTTATACCAATATTAAATCTGGGAGTAGTAGCTCGATGAGCGAGCAGAAAAAAGATTTAGGCTTAGTAAGAAAAGCACAAGCAGGTGATAAAGCGGCATTTGATTTGTTAGTCCGTAAATATCAAAACAAAATAATTAGCTTAGTTTCTCGTTATTTAGGTAATAACGGAGATGTACAAGACGTAGCTCAAGATGCCTTTATTAAAGCATATATAGCGTTGCCTGGATTTAGAGGTGAAGCAGCATTTTACACTTGGCTATATAGAATAGCGGTAAACAGTGCCAAAAATTATTTAATGGCAAGAGGTCGTAAACCTTACACTGTTGATGTTGACGCGGAAGAAACTGAATACTATGAAACCAGTGAAGCATTGCGTGAAAACGCTTCACCAGAACATTTAGCGTTAACTGAAGAAATTAAACATGTCATTTTTGATACGATTGAGAGCTTACCTGAGGAACTTAAGGTAGCAATTCAACTCAGAGAGATAGATGGCATGAGTTACGAAGAGATATCCAATGCAATGGGATGTCCAATCGGAACGGTTCGTTCTAGAATTTTTAGAGCGCGGGATGCAATAGATTTAAAATTGCAGCCTTTAATAGAAAATAAGTAAATTAATGCATAGTTATGGTTCACTGACGTTAGGTTAGCCGTAATCGCTCTTGTTTAAACACAGTAAAACTCTGGGAGTCAGTCATTTTATGACGAACAAACATTTAGAATCGATTTCAGCCCTATTAGATGATGAAGTTAATCAATCTGAGTTAGAGGCTACTTTGCAGCAAGCCTCTGAGCAAAGCAGCCAAACTGATGCGTTTAGTCGTTATAGTTTAATTGGTGATGTTCTTAGAAACGAACAAGTACTTGAAATTGAAAGTAGTTTTGCTGCGAATATACAAGCAGCTATTGCGAATGTTGAGCAAGAAGTCGTTGAGCAAAGTACATCAGAACAAAGCACAGTAACTGAAAAGTCTAGCGTTGTTGATATCAGCTCCCATGCTAATTGGCGCTCACGCATGACTCAGAAAGTTAAGTCCTTTGGTCAAAGTTCATCTGGCCGCAGTAGTGCACAATTTGCTATCGCAGCTTCAGTTGCTCTTGTGGCGATCATTGGTGTGAACAATATGTCGCAGTCAAACAGCGAATATAGTGCACCAGTTGCCCAAACTACACCTTTAGTTACTGGTGTAGCTCCTGTGAGTTTAGGTTCAACTGGGGTTCAAAACAAACCATCAGCGAGTCAATTAACGCAATCTCGTATCAATGCATTAATTGCCGATCATCAACAACAATTGAAAGTAATTGATGACAAAAAAGAACTGGCTGAAACAAACGAAGATAAAAAAGTTATCGAACCTTAATTAAATTCGTTATCATGCCTTTCTACAGTTTATAAACGCTCGTTATACAACGGGCGTTCGTTTTTATTAAAGGTAAATTATTTCTGTTATGAACCGTTACTCTTTAGATATTAATCACCTTGTCAGCGTTAATTTTAAGAAACTTTTAACGTTAGTTTTTCTTTCTAGCACAATCAGCTTTAGCACGAATGTTTTAGCGCAATCAGATCTGACTCTCAGCACAGAGCAAGCCGAATTAACGGCTAATGCGCCTGTTGCCAAGACCTCTGTGGGTGAAAAAGTAAATGCTGGAGTCTGGTTAGCAAAATTAAAAATCGCGTTAACCCAATCTAACTTCCAAGCTGGTATTGTCACTATGAAAGCCGATAAGACTAAGTCTTATAATTGGATTCATGGTGTTATTGACGCCAAGGCTGATGGCGAAAAACCGTTAGAGGTAGAAGGAATTTCGCCTTTAATTGGCACAGGCGTTAGCAACCTTAGACATAATCAAATCGTTACCTTTATAGAACCAAATAAAGAAGCTTACAGTATTGAAAGTGACAGTATTCGTAAGTTTATTCCTCCTATATTTTATCAAGATATAAACCAATTATCTGAAAGTTATCAGTTTGTTATGGTGAGTAAAAATCAAATTGGTGGCCGCTCGGCGCAATTAATACGCATAGAATCAATTGATGACACAGCCTATAATTATTGGGTTTGGATTGATGTAGAAAGCGCATTGCCTTTAAGAATGGCTTTTGTAAATAAAAAGGGTGAAGTCATTGAACAAATATTAATGACCCACTTATCTGTTTTCGCAGAGCCAACAGAAGAGATCATTAAACTCGGTGAACATACATTACCAACTCCACCAAGTTCATTAATTGCCACGCATCAAGAAACTAATAATTGGAACATGAGTTGGATACCGAACAGTTTTTCATTAATTAAAAGTGATAGACATCATTTGTCGATAACTCGTGAAGTGTCGGATTATTATTTATACAGTGACGGCCTTGTAGAGTTTTCTATTTATGTGCAAAGACAACTGGACAGTTTTAACAGCCCGCTTGTGTTGCAAGAAGGCGCTATGTCTTTTGTGATGGTTCGTTCTGATGGTTTTGATGTGACAGTAGTGGGTACAATTCCTGCTGAAACCGCATATAAAGTCGCATCTTCAGTGAAAAGTCTTTAGTTATGATCAAAGAAATTGGCCGTGTGGTAGATATTCAAGATGGTTGGTTGTTTGTTGAAACCGCCATTAAGTCGACTTGTAATGCGTGTGCTGCAAAAAGTAACTGCGGAACAAGCACGATAGCGAAAGCATTCTCTAGTAAAAGCGTTATTAATAAAGTAAAAAATACCTTAAACGCCAAAGTAGATGAGTCGGTAGAAATAGGCATTCCAGAATCAAGTTTGTTACAAGGTTCGTTTTATCTATACCTAATGCCATTACTTATCGCTATATTTTCAGCGATTGCCACACAGCTTTGGCTACCTCAGTTTATGGAAATAACAGAAGGTCACGTTATTCTAGCTACGTTTTTAGGCGGCTTTTTAGGTTTCTTATTAGCCAAAAAGTTATTAAATAATTCAGATGTTGATAAGTACCAAGCTGTGCTTATTCGTATTTATGACGGTAAAATGGTAGAAGCTGTCATCGAATTAGACTGATCAACTTCCTTTATCCCACGTTCTTGTCACTATTTATCGATAAACTTAACTGATCCAGCATAAAGAGTTGGAGTGAGCGGTTAAATCAGTGTAAAATTTCGCCCTTTGGTTATATAGCTAATTTGAGCTATATCGAAAATAATTTTATGCTGTTTGTTTTCTTCTTCAAACGCACCTTGTATAGCAACGTCACAGGTATATCACACTATTTATGAAGAACATTCGTAACTTTTCTATTATTGCCCATATCGATCACGGTAAATCCACACTTTCAGACCGACTTATTCAATTCTGTGAAGGTTTAGCTGATCGCGAAATGAAGGCACAGGTCCTAGATTCAATGGATATTGAACGCGAACGTGGTATTACCATTAAAGCGCAAAGTGTTACTTTGAACTACAAAGCCAAAGACGGTGAAATTTACCAATTAAACTTTATCGACACGCCAGGCCACGTTGATTTTACTTATGAAGTATCACGTTCGTTAGCGGCTTGTGAAGGTGCATTATTAGTTGTTGATGCCGGTCAAGGTGTTGAGGCGCAAACGGTTGCAAACTGTTATACCGCTATTGAAATGAATTTAGAAGTTCGTGCAATATTAAACAAAATTGATTTGCCTCAGGCTGATCCAGACCGTGTATCTGAAGAAATTGAAGATATCATAGGTATCGATGCAGTTGGTGCTGTGCAATGTTCAGCTAAAACTGGCATAGGTATACAAGATGTTTTAGAAGACATCGTTCTTCATATACCACCACCAGAAGGTGACCTAGATAAACCATTACAAGCGTTAATCATAGATTCTTGGTTTGACCCATACCAAGGTGTTGTTTCTTTGGTTCGTGTTAAACATGGTTCTATTCGTAAAGGTGACAAATTAAAAATCTTATCTACAGGTGACTCTCATCAAGTAGATAAAGTCGGTATTTTCACACCTAAACAAACCGACACAGGCATATTAAAGGCTGGCGAAGTTGGTTTTATTATTGCCGGAATTAAAGAGATTTTAGGTGCACCAGTAGGTGATACCATCACTTTAGCTAATAATGCTGCTGTTGAGCCATTACCTGGTTTTCAAAAAATAAAACCTCAAGTTTATGCTGGTCTATTCCCTGTAAGTTCAGACGATTACGAGTCTTTCCGTGACGCCCTTGGTAAGTTAAGTTTGAATGATGCCTCATTGTTTTATGAACCAGAAAGTTCAAGTGCATTAGGCCTTGGTTTCCGTTGTGGTTTCTTAGGTATGTTACACATGGAGATAGTTCAAGAGCGTTTAGAACGTGAATATGATCTTGACCTAATCACTACCGCACCAACGGTTAACTACGAAATATTAACTAAAGACGGCACTATCCACAGTATTGATAGCCCGTCAGAAATGCCAGCGGTAAATGATATTGCTGAAGTTCGTGAGCCAATTTGTAAAGCTGACATATTAGTACCGCAAGAATACCTAGGTAATGTTATTACCTTGTGTATGGAGAAACGCGGTACGCAAACGGCGATGAGTTACCATGGTAAACAAGTTGCGGTAAGTTATGACTTACCAATGGCTGAAGTGGTCATGGACTTTTTTGACCGTTTAAAATCAACCAGTCGTGGTTTTGCTTCATTAGATTATAACTTTACCCGTTTCCAAGAAGCGGATATGGTAAGAGTCGACATTTTATTAAATGGTGAACGAGTTGATGCATTGGCAATGATTTGTCATAGAGACTTTTCACAGTCAAGAGGGCGTTTATTAGCTGATAAGCTAAAAGAGTTAATTCCTCGCCAAATGTTCGACATAGCAATTCAAGCGGTTATTGGTGTCCACATTATTGCCAGAACCACGGTTAAACAGTTAAGAAAGAACGTAATCGCAAAATGTTACGGTGGCGATATTAGCCGTAAGAAGAAACTTTTACAGAAACAGAAAGATGGTAAAAAACGTATGAAACAAGTCGGTAATGTTGAATTACCACAAGATGCGTTTTTAGCCATATTGAAGATCGGAAAATAAAAAAAGGTTAGGATAAATGGCCGGATACTTTGCAATATTTTTAGTAGTTATTACCGTCGCCTGTGGTTTTATTTGGTTAATCGATGCCAAATTATATGCCCCTGCACGTCGTGAACGTATCGCGATTGCGCAAGCTAGCACAGCCGGAAATATAGAATTAGACGAATTGGAAAAAATAGCACCTCAACCTGTATTGGCTGAAACTGCACAATCGATTTTTCCTATTTTGTTTATAATTACAATATTCCGTTCATTCTTGTTTGAACCGTTTCAAATACCATCGGGCTCTATGATGCCAACTATGTTAGTTGGTGATTTTATCTTAGTGCAAAAATATACCTATGGCGTTCACGACCCAATTTGGCGTAGTGAATTGATTGAAATGGACACGCCGTCTCGTGGCGATATTGCTGTGTTTAAATATCCAGAAGATGAGCGTTTAGATTACATTAAACGTGTGGTTGGTTTGCCTGGTGATAGGATTGTTTATAACAATAAACAAATCTCTATTCAGCCAAGTTGTGAACGCGATCCAGAACACTGTAAAGAATTAAAAGTCGTTGCAATGGAGTCTGAGTCTGTTTACGAGATTAATCCATACGGCGATACTGTTGCACTAGGTTCTGAACTTTTAGGTGATGTAAAACATAACATTTTGTTTAACATCAACCGTGAATATCAATACCCGTTTGTGCAAGCCAACGGCAAGGCTAATGAATGGTTAGTCCCTGAAGGACATTACTTTATGATGGGGGATAATCGTGACAATAGCCAAGACAGTCGTTTTTGGGGCTTTGTTCGTGAAGATCAACTTGTTGGTAAAGCAGTATTTATTTGGATGAGCTTTGTTTATAACGACGGTGCAATTAACTGGTTACCAAACTGGGTTCCTGTGGATGTACGCTTTTCACGTTTAGGCTCAGTTGAATAAACGTAATAAATTATTAGATTAATAAACAAGAGAATAGATTGATTAAAAAAAATTATAGTCAGTTGGCTAAATTATTAGGTTATCAATTCAACGATGAGTCATTGCTGGTACAAGCACTGACTCATCGTAGTTTTAAAGGTGCTCATAATGAACGTTTAGAGTTTGTTGGTGATGCCTTATTGGGGATGTTTGTCGCAGAAGCTTTGTACTTTGCATTTCCAAAAGCAACCGAAGGTGAATTAACCAGAATGCGTTCGCAATTGGTTAAAGGTCAAACGTTAACTGAAGTAGCTAAAGAATATGATATTAGCAGTTGGTTATTATTAGGCCCTGGCGAAATGAAAAGTGGTGGTTTTCGCCGTGACTCTATTTTGGAAGACGCAATTGAATCTATCATAGGTGCAGTTTATTTAGATTCGGATATCGAACAGTGCCGTACATTTGTACTAAGGTTACTAGACGAACGACTTAAACAGGTCGATCCGAGTAATGCGTTAAAAGACCCAAAAACACAATTACAAGAATGGTTACAGTCTAGAAAAAGACCGTTACCAACCTATGAGGTGGCGGGGGTTTCCGGTCAAGCTCATAATCAAACATTTAAGATCAGTTGCACCCTAGACAATGGAAAATTATTGTCGGCAACCGGAACGAGTCGTAGAAAAGCAGAGCAAGCAGCTGCAAGAAAAGCATTAGAGGTAGTAAAAGGTGAGTAAATCAGGACAGTCACAAGCCGAATTAGACGCATTGTTAGAAAATTTAAATAATCGTGCGGATTTATCGGACCCAAAGCGTTGTGGTTTAATTGCCATTGTTGGTCGACCAAATGTTGGTAAATCTACCTTAATGAATAATATTCTTGGGCAGAAGATCAGTATTACGTCGAAGAAACCACAAACGACTCGTCACCGTATTCTAGGTATTCACACTGAAGATCAAGAACAAGTTATTTATGTTGATACACCGGGGCTTCATAAAGAAGAAAAACGTGCGATTAACAAATTAATGAATAAAGCTGCATCAAGTGCACTAGGTGATGTTGAGTTAGTTTTGTTTGTTGTTGAAGCTATGAAATGGCATGACGACGACGAAATGGTATTAAATAAGATCATTCGTTCAAAACAACCCGTTGTGTTATTGATCAATAAAGTTGATGAGATAAAGCACAAAGAAGAGCTTATGCCGTTTTTGCAAAAAGTATCGGCTAAACATAACTTTGAACAAATCATTCCTATTTCAGCTGAAAAGGGCACAAACGTACAAGCTATTAAAGATCTAGTGTCTGATTATTTACCAGAAAATCCATTTTTCTTCCCAGAAGATGATGTAACGGATAGATCTTCACGCTTTATGGCGGCTGAAATTGTTCGTGAAAAACTGATGCGTTTTCTTGGTGAAGAATTGCCATATTCGGTTACTGTTGAAATTGAACAATTTAAATGGGACGAAAAGATTTGGCGTATTAATGCGTTGATCTTAGTTGAACGTGAAGGCCAGAAAAAAATGGTTATCGGTGCGAAAGGTGAAAAACTTAAGATCATCGGCCGTGATGCTCGTCAAGACTTAGAAAAATTACTCGACGAAAAAGTATATTTAGAACTTTGGGTTAAAGTTAAAAGTGGTTGGGCTGACGATGAACGTGCACTGCGCTCATTAGGCTATGGAGAAGACTAGCCTCATTAGCTTAGCCCGGTAGCCAGAAAGCTTAGCTACCTAAGATCTTGGCCAGTGAGTAACACTGGCTAAGCTTATTTATCTACTAAGCTATTCACTTAATAATTGATTTTGCAAAAGCAGATTCAAAAGAAGAAAATTAATTATTTATGTTAGCCGAACTTGAATCTAAACAAGCCTTTATCTTGCACACCCGCGCTTTTAAAGAAAACCAATTAATTATTGAATTTTTGGTGGAAGGCGAAGGGCGATTATCTATTATCGCCAGCAAAGGTGGCAAAAAAAACTCCGCACGTACAGCTTTATTACAACCGTTTCGACCTCTGATCATAAAATACAAAGTGGGCCGTGGCTTACACAGTTTAAAATCTGTTGAGCTTAATCCTGAATCAGCTGATATCCGACTAAAAAGTAAATCTTTATTCTGTGGCTTTTACCTCAACGAAGTTTTATGTCGTTTATGTAAGTCAGATGCTCAGTATGACGAGTTATTCCCTTTGT
This sequence comes from Psychrosphaera saromensis, assembly GCF_002954545.1. Lineage (GTDB taxonomy): Bacteria > Pseudomonadota > Gammaproteobacteria > Enterobacterales > Alteromonadaceae > Psychrosphaera > Psychrosphaera saromensis. The sequence goes on from NZ_MSCH01000003.1 coordinate 1,447,825, forward strand.
ACGACTATGCCATCTCGCACTTACAACACAGCTCTGAGCGTGAAATAGACACTCAATCAGGCATGTATCTAGAAGCTATTTTACGTCAGTTTGAATATCGGTTATTAGTGATGTTAGGTTACGGTATTAGTTTCGATTATGACTTACATTCTGAAGCCGATATTAAAGCCGATAAGTATTATGAATTGTTAGCAGGGTCTGGATTTGTCTTTAGTAATACCCCACAAAGAGCAATAATAGGCTCGGATTTAATGGGGATAGATAGTTTTTTAAATACAGATTTAGAGATAGAAAAACTATCGGCACACAAATTAAAATTAGCAAAATTGATCTTAAGGGCATGTTTGCATCGCCATCTTGGTGATAAGCCGTTAAAATCCAGAGAATTATTTAGAAAATAATAAAGAGCATAAAATGGCAGAATTACATTTAGGCGTAAACATAGATCACATCGCAACTCTAAGACAGGCGCGAGGCACCAATTATCCCGATCCAATTCATGCAGCCGCTGTGGCAGAGCACGCGGGTGCAAGTGGTATCACTATTCATTTACGTGAAGATCGTCGCCACATACAAGACCGTGATGTTTATGTCTTAGCCAAAACTATTAAAACCAGAATGAATTTAGAAATGGCCGTGACCGATGAAATGATCGCCATTGCGGAAGAAGTAAAACCTGAATTTGTTTGTTTAGTCCCAGAGAAACGCGAAGAGTTAACCACAGAAGGTGGCTTAGATGTTAAAGGTCAACTTGCAAAAGTAACGGACGCGGTAACTCGTTTAGCCGCTATTGGCGCGAAAGTATCTTTGTTTATTGATGCCGACGAAGCTCAAATTGATGCCGCCGTTGCATCAGGTGCACCTTATATTGAAATACATACCGGCCACTATGCCGATGCAACAACCGATGAAGCACAGCAACAAGAGCTTAGTCGAATTATTCGTGGGGTTAAATACGCAGCGAGCAAAGGCATTATCGTTAACGCTGGTCATGGCTTGCATTACCACAATGTCAAAGCGATTGCTGAAATTGCCGAAATTTACGAACTTAATATTGGTCACGCGATTATTGCACGAGCAGCAATTGATGGTTTAGAAACGGCAGTACGGGATATGAAGACGTTAATGAATCAAGCTAGGCAAGGTATTTAATGTCGGTTCTTGGTTTAGGTACAGATATTGTTGAAATCTCTAGAGTCGCGAGTGTAAGTGAAAGTTCAGAGCGTTTTGCTAAACGAGTATTAGCAGAGTCAGAGCTGGATATTTATCAGCAACATACTCAGCCTGAGCGTTACTTAGCAAAGCGCTGGGCTGCTAAAGAAGCGGCAGCAAAAGCATTAGGCACAGGTATTGGAAGAGGAATATCATTCCATCACTTTATTACCACTAATAATGAATTAGGTGCGCCAAAATTACAGCTAGTTGATAAAGCTTTGGAAGTTGCGAATACTATGGGCGTGACAAGTGTGCTGTTGTCCATAAGCGATGAAAAACACTATGCAACGGCAACCGTAATACTAAGTTAAGCTCTTACGGTAGTAGCTAACCCCTTTTTTACCTTACTGGGACAAGACGCTTTAGTCTCGCTTTGCATGGTTTTACATAAAATACACTGTAATAATACGTTTTGAATAAATTGTTTAGTGTCATTACTCATACAGTGTAAGTCAGCAATGGTGAGGTTTTGCCTTTGAATTAAACGGGCTAACGTGCTGGATTTAATAGTCAAAGAATAATATTTTTCAGAGTCGTACTTTTCACTATCCTCTTTACAATCTAGCGAGCTTTTTTTAGGCTCATCTTGCCTAAATTTAACTTCACAATTATCACAGTTCATTTTTCACTCCCAGTTTAAGTGGCGCTGTAAGAGCTAACGTAAAGATTAATAGAAACGCTAATGTAATGTTTTCTTAGCGTTTACTGCGTATTCTAAACTTGCCAAATGTTCGGCGAATAAAATCGAGACGTTAGCCACTTTATTTAGACGATTTAATGTAAGTTGTAATACAGATAGACGTTGCTCTTCATACCCCAATACTTGCAAACTAGAGGCTAAAATTAACGCCGATTTTGTTAATAAAGGAATTGCTTTTTCTTGCTCAACAAAATTCCCGGTTAGAATGATTTCCGCAACTTCAAAGGCACAACCAAGATGTGGTAACGCATCGTAATGTTGTCCAACTCCAGCAAGACTAACACCGGCCTCATTAGTATTTGCCCAACTTGTTAATGCCCGAGTAGGTTTACTGATAAGCTCTTCACGATGATTTGGACATAAAAATTGATGTTTCATATTCAGTTCTTCTCATTCATTATTTGTTAATAAGATAAATTACAATTGCGTAAACACAAATGATAATAGTTATCATTTAGTTTTAATGCAAGATTTATCTGTACAAAAAAACACAACAAATATGAAAGGGAAATGATAGAAGAGGTAAAGGGTAAATTTCATTTTCAACAAGCTTTCACTAGGTTTATAAACCATGACCTACTTATGCAGGTCATGCTCTATTGGAGTTACATCTCTAATATATATGTAGATTAGCGACTAGAACCATAGACTTTAGGTAAGAATGGGGGATGTATTATGAACGTTTTGTTCCTCATCGTTATTACTATTTATGTCTTCACTGTTAAACATGCATACGGCATTTCGGCCATTAGCCTTCGCTTGATATAAGGCGTTATCTGCATTAGATATCACTTTTTCAAATATTTCGGTATCACTGCGTAGCTGGTTTGGACCATTAAAGTTGGTAATAGAAACGCCAATACTCGTTGTTATTTTTACCGACTCATCAAAGTATTGAGTATCTAAATTTTCGATTGCAATCCGTAGATTTTCAGCAAGTTGCAAGGCTTCATTTTCATCTTTTACCGGTAATAAAACGATAAATTCTTCACCGCCCCATCTTGCAATAACATCTTCTGGTCGCATTGTTTCATCAAGTAAGCGAGTAACTTGAATGATCACTAAATCTCCAGTGGCATGCCCAAATTTATCATTCACCAATTTGAACTTATCAATATCCAGTAAGAACAGGGCAAAGTTTTCATTGTTCTGTTTAAATTGAGGGAATAGCAGTGATGTAGCGTATTTAAAACCTCGGCGATTGAATATATCGGTTAACTCGTCCTTCCTTGCATGTTCTTCAGCACGTTCTTTATCTCTTTGTGCATCTCTAAAGCGAGTCGCTAATGCAACCGCTAATATAATCCCTTCAAATGCCATACCTAACTCAATGGCTTTAAAAGTAAAGCTATTATAAGGCAGGAAACCAGCTACCGCAGCGGTCGATACACTGACACATATAGCGGCAGTGACAGAAGAGATAAGATAAAAGTTGGCCGCAGATGCTTTGGCTCTAACGGCTAAAACGCCTAACAAAATAGTTAAAATAGCAAAGCTGGTATTAAATAAGAAAGCAACAATAGTGGCTAAATGCAGTTGGTCCATAATGAAAAGGAATAAAATAATAAAAGGGATCGCGTTAGAAATATTGGCAATCGCTTTATTGAGGTTTGGCGCGTATAGATGTGTGTCTAAAAGTTTTCGACCAAAGTGTAAACCAATTACGCTGTAGGTGATCATCAAGGATACATCCATATAATCTTGGAAATGCACACCATGATGTGAGGTGTAGAAGGTGTAGAAATGGCCAGTGTAAGACATACTGTTTAATACAAAACCTAAAATGTATAACACATATAGACCGAATATTTTTTTCCTAATAGAGAAGAATAACACCAGGTTATACAAAGCAAGTGCAACTAAAATACCATACAAAAAACCATACTCAAATTTGTCTGCACCATAATCAGCGATGGCGTCTTGTACACTTGATAGCTTAATTGGAACTGGCATGATGGCCGTTGTTTCTATACGAATGTATAAGTCGGTTACACCGTTTTCAAATTGCATATCAGCAGCAAAAAATCGATTAAACACAGGTTGTTCTGAAATAGGTAAATGGTCGCCACCAACGATATGCTTAACCTCTCCACTGGGGCTAACAAGATAAACGTCAATATAATCTAGCCAAGGAATCTCGATTGAAAGGCGATATTGGTTAGATAAAGACATACTATTATTGATGCTTGTTTTGAACCAAGTTGAGTCGACATTAAAGCCTTTGGCAATAGTTTGACTACTTTGGCTAAACGTTGGTCCTGAAGCAAAATATTGTTGGGCATCTTCGAGTGATAATTTTTGGTTATCTTTTTCTGAGAAGTAAGTTAAGTAACTACCAATAGGGCTGGTTTCAAATGTAGCGAGGTCAATTTCTTTTGCGTTAACGGTTTGCACGCATAAATAAAAAATAAATAAAATACAGGTTAATCGATACATTGGTGGAATAAATACTCATAAAATAATGCCTAGTTAAAGGTATAGCAATAAAGTGTAATTAATTCCATTACTTAACTGTAACATTTATTTACATAGTGAAATAACTAGAGATATATTGGGAATCGTTATTTATCGTAACAGCTTGGATCTCGTGGACAAATGTTTCCTCGTGAGCAAATTAGTTTAGCATCGCTTTCTATCCCACGTTCTACCCAATTAATATTGAGTATTTTGGCAACACTCATTAAATCACTCTTAATTGCTTTAGATGGTGTAGCAGAGCCACCTTTAGATGCGCAAAGCTGTTTTAGATCATAAGCAATAGATAAAGCATCTTTACCTTGCGCTTCAATGGCTGGATTTAAATCTATGCCTGCGCATAAAACGTGATTATTGCCTGCTAAGTCTTTTACATTGATGGACTCACAGCAATAGATTCGTTGTTCATTGCCTACATTCATAATAGAAAGTTGTGCATCAGATTTACCATTAGCAGGGGCGTTGATCATTCTAAATACCGCCCAATGTTGGCAAGGATCGACAACGGATCGCATATTGCCCCAAGGCAGTGGAATGCCATTACCTCGATACACAGCTTTTAATTTCCCAGGAGAGTAAGCATCAAAATAATGCCAATGGGAATAAGGCGATACCGCCGTCATGCGGCGCATAGCAACCGAAGCGGACACTTCTGCAACTTTGTGGCTAGATATTTCATAACCATGACGGTCTAATAATTGTCTAAACGGCACTTTAGGGCACAGCAAAGCGCCAGCAAAAAAGCTTGATTCAAAGTCTCGCCAAGCGTGCAACATATCTTGCGGGTCAACGGTAGATGATGAAACATGATTAATTTGTTCTTGGGTATTTAATTGGTGTCCACCAACCGACATAACACTTTTTACACCGTCGGTATTGTGTAATACCGCATGACCTATATGTACGGCTAATTCGTATTTAAGTCGTAGTGGAAACTTTTTTAACAGTCGGTTTAACAGCAGTTTATTTGGCGCTTCAAAATAAGAGGTGATCACATTTTTTGAGTGAATACCTAATTCATCTACCGCTTCTGCTGCGGGTTTATCAAACCACTTAATCACTAAACCAAGTTGTTTTGTGATAGCAACTAACTCATCTATGCTCAAAGGCATACGTTTTAAGCCGACTTCTTCTGCAGCGCGTTCTAAGTCTGGGAAGTGATTTTGATTGTTTTCTTGATGGGCTCTAATTAATAGCTGTGCAAATTGACGTCCAGAAATACCGGTTTGCGATAACATTTCTGGTATCGCAATTTGCAGTATGTCATTAGAAAATAAAAAGCTAGGTTCCAAAGGCATGCCTTTAATACCGCCACGACTGCCTTTATCTGGGATAATATCTTGATGATCGGCTTCATCATCTAGAAACCATTCAACATTTTTTTGGAATACACCAGCGACCACTTCAAGCATATCGATACTAGGCACACGTTTACCACGCTCAATCATAGACAGGTACGACACTGATGGTGCGTACTCAGGATCTATTCTGACACAACGGGCTGACAAGTCTTCTATGGTTAGTTTATTACGTTTTCGTAAATTTCTAATCTTAGTGCCAAGGAAATGTGATTTTCTTAATAAGCTTTTATTTGGTCTCATTTTGTAAAATTTACACTGTAAAATTTTTATTGTGAAATTTTAGTTTAGGTTGGATTAGACTAACAATCAAGCAATAGGGTAAACCAAAATAATAAATAACAGAGATTGAGGAATTAAACATGAATATGGCAACTAATGAGATAACTACAAAAATGACAACAAACAAGAGTCAGTTGGAGAGTTTAGGTTTTGATAGCTTTATCAATGAAGAAGTATCAATCTTAAATACCTTAAATGAAAAACGCATGACGGAGCTAATGAGCTACTCAAAAAGCTTTTTAGACAAAGTGTTTCCATTAGAGCAAGGTTCACATCAAGACGTGAGCAGCTACGTTATTTATTACAAACACTTGTTGGCTTTTTTTCCAGACGGAAGAAAAAGTGGTTTAGCTTCACCAAACCAATTTGTTGCATTAAGTGGCCATAAAAATGAACCAACTTCTATCGTTTTAAAAAATGATGGTTTTCATGTTGAATTAGTTTTTAACAAAAATGGCTCTCGTGGCATTAAAGACATCGCGGGAATTGACGACATTCAACTTGAAACCACAAAAGCCATATTTGGAACTGCAGCGGCAGCGAACGATGACAATCTGAATAACAGTAAACGCTGGTTTAGTATGATCCGTAGCGATGATGAATTAGTAATGGACTCTGCTGGTAATCAATTGTGCCGCTGTGTGGATGTTGAAAAAGCATTTACCGGTAAAGACGGTGGTGACTACAAAATAGCTTAATTTGTGTTAGTTGTATTAGCTCCATAAGGCTAACCGCATCATTAATCCCTCTGTTTTTCCGGTCAAATAGTTAATTGTTTGGCCGGAACTCTACTTGTTAATTAAATTGTTTTTATATTTCAGCTCAAACCTTCACTTTATCCATAACATAGTGAAAATCTTTCTTTATAGAATCTTATCTGTCAGTTAAAGTTCTCACATTATTAACTTGTTTAAGGTTTGTTATGTTTGATCTGCCCTTGGTTAATGTAAAAAACAAAGTTTCAGCACAAGAATGGCAAACTCGAATTGAGTTAGCGGCTTGTTATCGACTGTTTGTTATTCATGGTTGGGATGACTTAATTCATACTCATGTTTCTGCTCGTATTCCCGGTACCGATCATTTATTAATTAATGCATTTGGTTTGTCGTTTGATGAAATAACCGCATCCAACTTAGTCAAAATAGATATCGACGGAAATATTGTAGACCCAGATACACCGTTTAAAATTAATCCCGCTGGATTTACTATTCACAGTGCTGTGCATATAGCGCGTCATGAAGACCAATGTGCTTTGCATGTTCACACAAATGAAACTATTGCTGTTGCTAGTGTTAAAGAAGGGCTGTTACCACTTAGTCAGTATTCAATGTTTGCTTTGGCTTCAATGAGTTACCACGACTACGAAGGTTTAGCGGTAAACGACGCAGAAATAAAACGTTTACAAGATGACCTAGGCACTAGTAACTTCATGTTATTACGTAATCATGGGGCACTAACCATGGGCGCGACTATTGGTGATGCATTTATGCATATGTATGACTTAATTCGCGCTTGTCAGGTGCAAATCCAAGTAATGTCTACAGGCATGACTCCTTTGTTAGTTGATCAATCTATCGTTGACGGCATTAAAGCCCAAGCTAATATTGTTCATTCGGGCTTAACTGGCGGACAAAAAGCATGGCCTGCCATGATGCGCAAAGTAAAACGTACGTATCCAGATTTTGATCAGTGAGCCATTATAGACAACACGCATTAGCAATAACGCTCACTGACTAAATATAAAATAAATTATAAATAAGAGTACCCAATGAAAATTACTCACGTAGAAATATTCGACATACATTGCCCAGACCGTCCAGCTTGGACACCTATATTTATCCGTATTCATACCGACGAAGGTATCTCAGGAGTTGGTGAAGCTGGATTAGCTTATGACTGGGGACACAGTGCAGCAGCGGCTATGATCAAAGAAATCGCCGAGGCAGTATTAATTGGTTTTAATCCATTTAATACCGAGCTGTTATGGTCGCGTATGTTACGTGAAAGCTTTTGGGGACTTGGCGGTGGGCCCGTATTGTACTCAGCAATGAGCGCAATCGACACTGCATTGTGGGACATAAAAGGCAAAGCCTTTGGCGTTCCTGTCTATCAGTTGTTAGGTGGTAAAACTAACGACAAGTTACGCACTTATGCCAGCCAATTACAGTTTGATTGGGATACAGAGATTAAGAAACTAATTGAACCAGCAGAATACGCAGAAGCCGCATTAAAAGCCGTAGCAGAAGGTTACGACGCGGTTAAAGTTGATCCAATTGTTTATGATCAAAATGGTGCTTCATCTTTTGACCGAACTAAGTTATTTACTAAACCGCAAATGCGTTTATTTGGTGACAGATTACGAGCCATCAGAGACGCGGTTGGTGAAGATGTGGATATCATCTTTGAATCGCATTCATTAATGGGCGCAGCATCGGCTATTCAAATGGGCGCAATTGTCGAAGAAGTTGGCTGTATGATGTACGAAGAACCCGTTAATTACTTAAATGCAGCAGTACATAAAAAAGTATCAGACCGAGTCAATGTTCCTATTGCCGGTGGCGAGCGTTTATACCATCGCTGGGATGTACGTCCATATTTTGAAGACCAAAGCATTGACGTATTACAACCTGATGTCGGCTTATGTGGTGGTTTTACTGAAGCTAAGAAAGTATGTGATTACGCAGACGTTTATGACATCCGCATTCAAGCACACGTTTGTGGTGGGCCAGTTGCAACAGCCGCATCGTTACATTTGGAAACGGCAATACCAAACTTCTTAATTCATGAGCATCATACTTATGCCACTAAGTCTTGGAACCGTGAGCTGTGTATTCAAGATCCGCAACCAGTAGACGGCTTTTTCCAAGCACCAGATACGCCGGGAATTGGCATAGAGTTAAACGACGATTTAGTGAAACGTTCACCGCACGTCACTGTAAAGTAAAAGCAGTAAAGTAAGAGCAGTAAAATAAGAGCAGTTAAATAGCATTAAACAGCTAAGTTATACCAAGAGCAGGCATTGTTAAAAACAAGCGCCTGCTTTTTTTGTGCTGACAAATCCATTTTATCTAATGTATTTATTACATTGTCCCAATAACTTTGATAACTAGAATGGAATAAACATAAAGGGAAATTACTGGCTAGCATAACGCGCTCTTGTCCAAAAGCTTCTAGGCAAAGGCTTAATACCTGTGATTGCCAAGTAGCTTTTCCGGCTGTTTCGGTAGGTAAAGCATCATATTGTCTATCCATCATTTCCCAACCTGAACATTTAACCGCACATTGCGGCAAAGCAGCTAACTGCTTTAATGCGCCGTACCAATCACTTTTTGCTAATGACTCCGCTGAGTCAGCCATTGGTGGCCAACCTGCGTGGTTTAAAATGACTTTTAATGTTGGGCAAGCATTTAAAATGGAGATAAGTTGGTTTAATGCCAAAACGTCGGTTATTGACATCTGCAGATCAAAACTTAAGTGATGTTTTGCTAAATAAATAAAGTTAGATTTAACTTGTGGTAAAGACAATATCTCAAAGGCACCATCCAAGATATGACGAATACCAGCTACCGACTGACATTGCATTAACTCATCTACAGCTCGCTCAAATTCAATAACAGGCAAAGTTACATCAATAAAGGCAACGGTTTTAAATGGTTTTGTCACTACCGACTCTAACCAGATAACTTCTTCTTTTGCCGTGTCGTTATTAAAACCCGCTTCAATATGCACAAAACCTGCAATCTCATGTTCACCAGAAACAACTAAATCTTGCTGTGAAAAGCTTTTGTTTATTATCGCCTTATCCGGCCAAAATGGCGCGTTTTCAGGCTTTAGCCAGGAATACTGGCCAAGTTGTAAATCAAATAAATGCAAATGAGGATCAATGATTTTCATAGTTATTGAATCAGTTATGTAAAAGCTATTTAACAGCTTGGTTAATATATTTTCATCTTATTGCAAAGTTCAGAAGCTGTCTGCCATTAGTTTACTCTAGATTAGTAAACGACTAGGCACAATGTGTCTACATTTAGTGACAAATCTCTCATCTTGAACAATCTGTAATTTATCCCATTAGCCATTATGATCCAACGTATAACCGCTCAATCCACGTAAGCGTGCCTTACATGTTATGGGTAATGGAATATATTGATAGCGCGAATAACATCATTGATGAAATGACAATTGTTAGATAGTTTTATTTAATACAAGTCAGTAAAACGAAAAAAGCAGTGTTTATACACTGCTTTTTGTTTTTATTGAGTGGTGTAACCACCATCGAACGTTTGCAAACCAGAGTTATGGATTACTTTTTTGACATAAACAGCAAATTAAACCTAAAAGGTACCCAGTGTACTTCTACTGCCAGGTACCTTTTGTTAGTTACTATCTAAATCTCAATATTGCTAGAATGCAGCTTGAACACTTAGACTAACTTGTCTTGAACGTCCGATAATATGTTGTCCATTTTGCCCATTTTCAATTGCAGCATCGGAATAGACAGAAATGTATTCTTCATCAAGTAAGTTTCTAATATCAAAACGCACCTGATAATTACCAAAGTCATAACCCACTTGAGCGTTTACTAACATACGAGCATCATTTTCAGGATCTCCACCGTCTTCACCTACAATGCTTACAGGATCGAAGTAGGCTTTTGAGCTATCTTGATAATTAGCATTAACATTGGCGTATACACCAGAATCAAAATCATAATCAACTGAAATATTTGCGGTTATCGTAGGTGCATCTGCAAATGAACGGCCAGATAAATCTACGTCTTCACCCGTTGTTGCTAGCACATAAGTGTAATCAATAAACTCTGATTTTGAATAACCTAGGCCTGCTGTAACACGTAGCTGCTGATTCGGATAATAAACTATTTCTGTATCAACACCTTTAACTTCTGACTCTCCTGCATTCTGTGTTTCCACATCAAATTGTCTTGTCGACAATTGATTTAGTACTTGTTGGTCTTTCCATTGAATTACAAAAGCATTGGCGTTAAATACGAATTGGCCTGCCATCCACACTGAACGGTATGATAATTCATAATTATCTGTGTATTCCGCATCGTAAGTATATAAATAATTCTGCGCCGTGTTGGTTCCTACACCACCAGAACGATAACCTTTCTGGTAAGTAAAGCTAGTCGTTATATCTTGATTAATATGGTAGCTAACACCTAATTTAGGCAAGAACGCATCAAAGTCTGTCGATGATAAAGGCTCTGTTCCAGAAGAACTGTCGGCCAGTCCATTTAAATATCCATTTATCCCAGTTAATATCGCCCCTGTCTGTGCATCAAATGAGCTAGGGTCTGGCATTGTATTCAATATTGAATAGATTGACTCTTTATCATTGGCTTGCTCTTCATTTTCAAATCGTAAACCTGCTAATAAATCAAACGAATCATTAATAGAATAGGTAACATCTGTAAACAAAGCCTTAGTTGACACCGATTGCGTAAAATCAGACGTAAAATCAAGTAGGATAGGATCAATATCTGGGTACAGCGGAGTAACTTGTCCAGCCAGATAACTTGCGGTTGCAGCATCAAGTCCATTTGTCATTAACAGACCAGTCACTGCGGTTTGGAAGTCATAACCGAGAGCATTTTCTACATCAATGTATGTGCCACCTAAAGAGTTATCCACAACATCTAAGTCGGATGCGTAAAAACCAACAACAGCTTGTAGATTGTCACCATCATAGGCAAGTCTTAACTCTTGGCTATTGGTTTTGTCTGTTCGAGTATTCTGTGTATCTGGTGATAATTGTTCAGATGTTGAATCACCGTCCCAGTTATATCCTGATTCCGACTTATTCGTCGTGATCACAGACACCAAAGAAAGCTGGTCTGTAATATCCCAAGACACTTCTAATGTGGCTATATCTGTATCTGAGTCTCTGAAAGTTGGAGAGTTAAAGTAGTTTTTTCTATCGAAGATATCCGACCCATACTCGTAGGCTGCCCATTGTACGCCTATGGTACTGGTTGTATTTGATAAACTAAGTAGTGCCGTTACATTATCTGTTGGTTGATATAATAATTTACCTCTAACGGTATTTGACTCTTCGTAGTTAGACATTTCATTTCTGGTCACATTATCAATATCACCTTCTAGTTCTTTATCTTCAACACTGACTCTAAAGGCAAGCATGTCATCAATAATACTGCCGCCTCCAGCAAATGCGTATTCTTTTTGTCCTAAATTACCAATGGTGACTTTACCTTTACCACTCCATTCATAGGTTGGGTCTTGACTTCTGATGTGTACAGCGCCAGCTAACGCATTACGACCTTGTAATGTAGATTGTGGTCCACGGAAAACTTCCACCTGAGAAAGATCCCAAACAGGCACGGCTCCATTGTTAACAACACGCCAAGGTAACGGGGCTCCATCAAAGTACATAGTAGCTAAATAACTACCACCACCACCAGAAACATTAAATGCATCTATACCTCGAATAGTAAAACCGTCACTTAATGTGCCAGTTACATTGGCCATACCAGAAAATACATCACTGACATTTTGAATATTCTGTTTTTCTATATCTTTAGCGGTAATAACTGCAACACTGGTAGGTGTTTCTTGAATACTACGGTCTATTTTTTGACCTCTGACTACAATAGCTTCTATTTTTTGAGGGGCACTATTTTCATTTTTACTTTCTTGGGCAATATCTTCAATAGCAGAAACAGCTGCCATCGCATTTAAAGAAATAGTATTTAGTCCAAAACCTACAGCGAGGGCTAGTTTAGTTAGCTTCATTTTTTCCACTTTTAGATGAGTTATTAATTTGTTCATACGTTACGAATGATAATAATTCTCATTTAGTAAGTCAATCTGTTTCACACACATGATGTTATTGTTTTTATGTGATCAGTTACTTCGAGGGAAAAATAACAGTTTGCTCCTGTATAGCTATTTCATCAGATTGTACGAGGGTAATTGTTAATTATTTCATCAAGTTAGTGGCGTTTTTATAGTGCTAAAAAGTATATAGATAAAAATTATTGAGTCGTATAACCACCGTCAATCACTTGCAAGCTGCCGGTTATAAACTTGGCTTTGTCACTGGCTAAGAACAAGACTAACTCAGCCACTTCTTCTGGTTGCCCCAATCTACCTAGTGGCTGTAATGCCGCTTCTTCTGCATGAACCTTTTGTTTATCAGCACCAGAACGCTCACAGTAACTGTCGATAGCTTTGTGGTACAAAGGCGTTTCAATTGTGCCAGGGCAAACTGCATTAGCTCTAATATTAAACTGGGCATAATCCAATGCGGTGGTTTTAGCTATGGATGCTATGCCAGCTTTACTTAAGTTGTAAGCAAATGAATTGGTTTTGGCTATTAACGCTTGGTCGGAAGAGATAACAATAATAGAGCCCGCTTGGTGCTGTTTCATATTTGGCAATACAGCTTTTATTGCCGAGTAAACACCTTTGACATTAATCGCTAATACGTTATCGAGTTCTTGCTCAGAAGTATTCTCTATGTTGCCAGAAAAATGAATGCCGGCACTGGTAACTAACACATCAATTTTATGTTGTTTACCAATGGTATTGATAACATCAGTAACGGCTTGATGATCGCGGATATCACACTTGCAAAACTCGCCATCACTTGACGGACTTAGGTCTAAGTTAAATACCTGGTAATCATTGGCTAAAAAGGTTTGAACTATGCTCTGTCCAATGCCTGAACTGCCTCCGGTGACGATACAAACGGGTTTCATTGTTATTCCACTCTAGGTTAATGTTGTTGATGCTAGAGCTTTATTTTAGCTGCTAGTTTTAATGCTTAGTTTATTGCAAAGCTGGACGGCTGTCTGCCATTAGTTGGTCTAGTTTTTTTTGTGCTTTTTTCATATCTGTGATGTCTTGCGCTTCAATCATTTCGCATCCATCTCTGATCATTTCGGGAATAGAGGTTGGGTAGTATTTGCAATCGTTGGGACGGTCAAAGTAAATATCGCAAATGTACTTTTCTTCGCCTTTTAATTTAGTTAGCCAAGGGCAGATATCAAAAGGTTTACCAGTTTTAGGGTGAAACCAAGTTTTACCATTTACTATATATTCACTGATTTCAGGGGTAAAAAATTCCCACATTTCAATTTCATCATCGGTAACCGACAAACCATCGTGACCATATTTAACACAGCATTTACCACATTGATTACATTCTTTCATCTTGCGTAACTCCAAATTCTGCTGCGGTAAATATAACGCTGCGTTTTAGAATGAAAAACAGGCAGCGAACGGCAAAAAATTAAAATGGCAGAGGTTTCAATACCGACAAATCTTGTTGCTCTACTACTCGTTTAAATTCATCGACCAATTTTTCTGTTTCTTCAAATACTTTATGCCAATATTTAACACGGGTTTTTAAATCCATAGTTTCAAAATCGGTTCTATCTGGAATTTTGCCAAAAGGTAATTGGGCAATAAACTCATCAGATGGCACTAACATTACCGTACGATCGTAACTATCGGCACTCGGAGAACGTGATAATTTTTTATCAAACCAGCCCGCTTTGGGTGCTTTATTAAAGTGCGGATATAAAATCAGCCCACCTTTGTTAAAGCTAATATCAAAATGATAATCAATGACACCGCCATCACGGTACATGCCTTTAGGCGCACCTGCGATATCTTTTATGCCTGCCATGACCAAAGGTATAGAGCCAGATGCTAATAAAGAGTCTTTCACATTCTCTGGTGACAAATTGATATATTGAGTGTCTATGTTGTAAGGGTCTTTTATTTCTAATATTGAGTCTTGGTGACGAAATATAAAACGTTCATATTGCAGGTTTAAATAACCTCGGTTCAGTCTATTTAAAACATAAGACTCTAATAAACCAAAACCTTGCACTAATTTATTCTCAAATGACACTAAACCATTAGCTTTACTGACAATAAAATTAGCCTTAAAAATAGGATTGTTGACTACATTCTCAATACCACCGTCGGTGAAAACATGCTCCAGCATATCCTCAGCCATATTGGTTAAGTCGGTAGCTGTCATCTTAGTGTGAACATCAGTTTGAGAATATTGATAAGCTAGTTTGGTGATCGCTTCTACCGGATCGTCTTGGGTAAAACAGGCTATTCTAAATGCCCCAGCTGAAGAGCCAAGCATTTCTAACGGTTGATTTCTGCCTTTAAAAAACTCACCAAAAAGATATTTATCTAAACCAAATAACGCAAACCATTTAGGGCCACCACTTGCGCCTAAAAACATAGAAAAGGCTTGTTGATTTAAGCCTTGTTGCTCAATAATAGCTTTGGCTTTTTTGCCGACATAAATATCTAACACGGACAATTCCTTTTGTGAAAGCAGTTGATTTAGATGATTGGTTATTTAACCATAAGCGAATGCCTTTTGCTCTAAAACATTGTAAATTAGGCATTAGTTTTTTTAATCTTGTTTTTATTTAATATATGAATGCAATATTGTAATTTTCAGAGGTCACTTTGCCAGAAAAAAACGTATCAGATCTTATTGTGTCAAACTCAGCTAAGTTAGAAGAGATCATACAATTTTCTAATGTTCGCTTTAGTTATGACAGAGGTCAAACTTTAGTATTAGACATACCTAAGTGGCAAGTTCACCGTGGTCAGCACACCTTTATCTCTGGAGTGTCAGGCTCTGGTAAATCAACCTTGTTAAACTTGTTGTCAGGTATTACTGCTCCAGACTCGGGGGAATTATTAGTGTTAGGCCAAAGGTTAAATGATTTATCTGCGAGGGCATTAGATAGATTTCGTGCTCAAAAAGTGGGGGTGATTTTTCAGCAGTTAAATCTAATTCCTTATTTATCTGTGTTGGATAATATTTTGTTAGCGGCGTACTTTGCCAATAAAACACAAAAATCTAAATTGAAAACCGACCTACAACATAAAATCCAACAATTAATTGAAAAGCTAAATCTACCTATTTCTATTTTATCTAGGCAGGCAAGCGAACTTAGTGTTGGCCAACAACAAAGAGTGGCGATTGTCAGAGCTATGATCAATGAGCCTGAAATCCTTATTGCTGACGAGCCAACTTCTGCATTGGATCAACAAAGTAAATCAGCCTTTTTAAAGCTGCTATTTGAATTAGTAAAAACAACTAACTGCACCTTATTGTTTGTTAGTCACGACCAATCATTAGTCGAGCAGTTTGATTCTGTAGTGGAAATGTCTACGTTAAATCAAATTGCAGAACAGGCAGAGAATGGGGCATTAAATGTTTATTAAAATAGCCATTAAAAGTCTAATAAATAGAAAAACCACCGCTTGGTTAACTATCTTATCCGTTGCAACCAGCTTGTTTGTTTTATTGGCCGTTAAACAAATATCAAGCCAAGCAAAAACCAGTTTTGGCCGTACGGTTTCAGGCGTTGATTTAATTGTAGGTGCCAGAACAGGGCAGTTGAATCTGTTATTAGCCTCAGTGTTTAGAATTGGTTACGTGAGTAACTCAGTCAGCTGGGACTCGTATCAAACGATTAAAAATCAAAAGTATGTCAAATGGGCGGTGCCAATATCATTAGGGGATTCTCATAAAGGCTATCCGGTTTTGGGCACCACAGTTCAGTATTTTGACGTGTTTAAATACGGTAATAAACAGTCGTTAGAAATAGCACAAGGCAAAGCTTTTACTCCCGATGCGTTTCAATCCGCGCAAGTGGTGTTAGGTGCTGCCGTGGCAGAAAAACTAGGCTATCAATTAGACCAAAAGCTCGTATTGTCTCATGGAGTTGGTGTCACCAGTTTTACTCATCACGACCATGTAAAATTTACCGTAGTTGGAATATTAGCGGCTACAGGTACACCGATTGATCAAACCCTACATATTAGTTTGTCAGGCATTGAAGCTATGCACTCAGACGTTGTTCCTCATCATGAAGAGCATGAAGAGCATGAAGAACATGAACACAGTGCGCATGAAAACGTGGATAAAGTCAGTGCTGTATTAGTGGGCGTAAAAGCTAAATTTGCTACTTTGTATGTGCAAAAAGCCGTTAACGATTTTAAAAATGAACCATTAATGGCAATTATTCCAGGTGTTGCTTTAACTGAGTTATGGCAAATGATGGCAAGTATGGAAAAAGTATTATTGCTCATTTCTATCTTAGTGTTATTCGCTACCTTATTGGGTATGAGCACTATGTTATTAGCGTCAATGCGTGAACGCAGTAGAGAAATTTCAATATTAAGAGCCTTAGGCGCCAGCCCGTTATTTATATTTTGTTTAATTGAATTGGAAGTATTGGTATTAACACTAATCAGCTTATTTGTGGCAATGGTTATGGTGTGGGGAATTGGATTAATTGCTGCGCCAGTATTATCTTCTTATTACGGCATATTTATAGAAGTGAGCTTCCTAAACCAAGACACATTATATATAGGGCTTGGAGTATTATTGATGAGTTTGCTAATGGGCTTATTACCTGCAATAAATGCGTATAAAAATGCGCTACAAACTGGATTGTTAATTAAATGATAATGAAGTTTCATACAGCGATACTTAAAGTACTCGAAGTAAATGGTAAAAGGAAGTTACATGGTTTTATTTGAATTCAATTATTTAGAACATAATTTTAAGCTAACAGGCTCATCGGTTTCCGGTAAAGAGCAGTTGTTGATAGATGACAAAGTAGTAGCTGAAAAATATAATTTTAAGACAGGCTGCGTTCACGATGTTGAACATGAGTCTTTAGGACTTTTATCCTTAAGTTACAAAACACAATTGTTAGATGGCAAAATTATTTATCAGCTAAGCCAGAATTCAGACATGGTTTACACAGGTGAAGCTGACATGTTGCCTTTTGGCAAAAATAAATCAGATGTCGAAAAAGCCGATGAAGACAAATCAGAAGAAGAAAAGAAACCATCACATCTTGTTGGTTTCTTTGGTATTGGTTTAAAACTATTTAAAAGTGCTAAAGCAATTAAAGTGTTGTTAGCCGGCTCTGCATTGGCAGGTTGGAGTATCATCTTTAGCTGGCAGTTTGCCTTGGTATTAATTGCTGTGATCATGTTCCATGAATACGGTCATGTTTGGGCAATGAAAAAAATGGGGATGAAAACCAAAGGGTTTTACCTTATTCCTTTTGTTGGCGGTGTGGCTGTGGGTGACAAAGCAAAAACTCATTGGCAGCAAGTGTTCGTAGCTATGATGGGGCCGAGTTTTGGTCTTGTAATGAGCATCGTCTTTTATCTTATCTATTTAGCCACTGAGTCTCACTGGATAGGTTTATTAGCATCTGTCAGCGCCTTGGTTAATATATTCAATTTACTGCCTGTAATGCCGTTAGACGGTGGCCAAGTTGTAAAATCTATCGTGTTTTCTGGCCGTTCAAAATGGCAGTTTATAAGTTTGCTCGTTATCTCTGCTGCCGCTTTTGCGTTGTCGATAAATTTGGGTTTAAGCCTGCTAAGCTTTTTTATTGTGTTAGGCGTAATTGATTTAATATTTAGTTATGGCGAATTTAAAAATCAGACCGTAGAAGGTATGGATAAATACAGTTCAGTCTTTTCTTTAGTCTGGTATTTATTAACGGTCGTGGTGTTTGTTGGGATTATTTTTGCAATTGCCAGTTCGGGTTTACCAGGCTCAGAACTAGCGACAACGGTATTAAAATCTTAACGCGTATTCATGTTTGTTAATGAATGCTTATTAATAGATGCCAATTTAGAACCGTAACTCGATTTAAGTTTCGGTTCTAAATTGCCTGTTTTTTTGGGTTGTCTGTTTCTCTAGGTCGCCAGCTTATTTAAATAGACGTTTGTATTAAGTAACTGGCTCTAAATCTCTGATCATTAGCTGTAAGTTTGACTCGCCTCTGAACTCATTAATATCCAATTGATACACAATATGGGCATGTTTAATATTGGGATTTGGCCAAACCGTTAAGTCAGCATTAAAGTGAATACCATCAAATACAAGTCCGTCACTGTTGGTTAGTACTAACTTTAAATGTTTAGCGCCAACTAAACGTTGATTAATGATTTCAAACTGATCATCAAAGGTAGGCTCCGCAAATGCTTGTCCCCAAGGGCCTGCTAAATCAAGTTGCTGGCTAAATTCTTTAGTTAGGCACTCACTCGGTAATGAGCCATCCGTTAAGGTGATTTGAGTTAACGCTTCTTCACTTAAATGAGACTGCACAACCGTGTCAAAAGCGTGTTTGAATTTGTCTAAATTGACATGTTTTATTGATAAACCTGCGGCCATGGCATGACCACCAAATTTAAGTATAAGGCCTGGGTTTTGAGTAGATACTTGGTCTAACACGTCACGAATATGCACACCTTGAATAGAGCGAGCTGAACCTTTTAATTCATATTCGCCATTGGCATCACAATCACCTTGGGCAAAAGCGATTGTCGGGCGATAGAATTTATCTTTCACACGTCCTGCAACAATACCAATAACGCCTTGGTGCCAGTTTTCTTCATAGACACAAATACCATGCGGTAAGTTACCACTGGTAATAGAAATGGTATTAACCGCAGCTTCTGCTTCAATACGCATACCTTGTTCAATTTCTTTTCTTTCGTTGTTTAACGAGTTTAAATCCTCAGCCATATTTAAAGCTGCGCCCATATTGTCTGTTAACAAACAACGAATACCAAAGGCCATATCATCCAAACGACCGGCGGCATTTAATCTTGGGCCAATGACAAAACCAAAGTCAGATGCTTTGGCTTTACTGGCATCTTTATTACTCAATTGCATAATGGCTTTAATACCAGAACGGCAAACACCTTTTTTAATACGGGCTAAACCTTGGTGCACCAAAATACGATTATTGCTATCTAGCGGCACTACGTCGGCAACCGTACCTAGCGCAACTAAATCTAAAAATTCGGCTAAATTAGGTTGAGGGACGTTATTTAACTCAAACCAATTAATGTCTCTAAGATGAGAGCGTAAGCCTAATAACAAATAAAATGCAACGCCAACACCGGCCAGGTTTTTACTGGCGAATTCACACTCTGGTTGGTTTGGATTAATAATCGCATCGGCATTTGGTAACTGTTTACCCGGTAAATGGTGGTCGGTAACAATGACTTTTATTCCAGCTTGTTTGGCAAGCGCCACACCGTCTAAACAAGATATACCATTGTCCACTGTGATAATGACATCAGTACCTTGATTAATGATCTCTTGGCTTAGTTCAACGCTTAACCCGTAACCATATTCAAAACGGTTAGGGACTTTAAAACTCACATTTTTAAAACCTAATTTAGTCAGACCCAACATCATTAATGCTGTACTAGTAGCTCCATCGGCATCAAAGTCGCCAACTATGGTGATACGTTGTTGTTGGTTTAATACGTCGGTTAATACCTCAGCCGCAGTTTTAATGCCTTTCATGGTAAATACTGGCAATAAGTCGGCAGCAGAACGTTTAATCTGCTCGCTTTTAGTTATGCCTCGGCCAGCGTATATTTTTTGAATGATAGGATGAAATTCTGCAAGACCCGTTAGGTCGGTATTGATATCGCGGCGTTTAATATTAAGCATAGGGATATATAATTGGCTCTTTAAATTCAGAGTTAAAAGAATGTAGTTAAAGTGTACTTAAAAAAGAGTGTAGCTAAAAAATAATGAACAGAAGGTTATAAAAGACAGTGTAAATAATACGCATAAAAATTATGCCGTAATTAACCAACATTCACATGTTGTGATTACGACATAATTTATTGTCAGTTTCTATAAATTAGAGCTTATTAAGCCAGAGCGTATCGAGTCAGTACTTACTGAGCTAATATTTTAACTAACTCACTTGGCGGTTTATAACCTGGGATCATAGAACCGTCATCAAGCACTATTGCTGGTGTACCGTTAACACCTGCTGCTTGACCTAAATTATATTGAGCTTCAATCGGTGCGCTACATTGTGCTGATTTTACTGCGCCACCGGTTTTTGATTCAGTCATGGCTTTTTGTTGATCATCCGCACACCAAACTGATTGAATATCATAAAAAGATTTACTATTTATGCCACCACGAGGGAAAGCTAAATATTGCACTGTAATGCCTAAGTCGTTGTACTCACTCATTTGTCCATGCAACTTACGACAATAACCACAGGTGGTATCTGTGAATACTGTGATTTTGTATTTTTCGTTTTTAGCCGGATAAACAATCATAGAGTCTTTGAAACTAGCAATACCATCAAGACGTAATTCTTGCATAGCAACTTCAGTTAAGTTGTTCATATTATTGTTTAAATCAAACAGACGCCCGGCAATAAAAAATTGTCCATCGGCAGAGATATAAAAAATACCACGGTCAGTGGCAACTTCTTTTAATCCTTTCATTTGGCTGTCTTTGATGCTGCTTGCTTGTAGACCTAAGCTAACAAGTTTTAATTTAATCGTGGCATCTTCGTCAGCCGTTGTGGCTAATGCAAAATTAGAAATCACTAATAAGCTAGCTGCTGATAAAAATGTCGCTATTTTTGAGGTGATTGATCTTGAAGGCATAGATATTATTGACATAGTCATTCCTGTTTTTTGTATCGTATGTTTATCATAATTCGTATCGCACATTAATCATATAAGTACCATACAGAAAATAAAATTTAACTTTATATGAGATTAGACCACGAATACGTAGGTTAAGTTTCATCTTATTGTTAATAAATACTTGTCAGTAAATACAAGAATGAAAGTACTTAACCTCTAGGGTGGTGTTCCAAGTGCAGAGATTTTAACCTTTCTTTTGCCACATGAGTATATATTTGTGTCGTCGACAAGTCGCTATGGCCCAATAACATTTGTACCACTCTTAAATCTGCACCGTGATTTAGCAAGTGTGTGGCAAATGCATGACGCAATGTATGCGGTGATAAATGCACTTTAATATCAGACAACAGCGCGTAGTATTTTACTCTATGCCAAAATGCTTGGCGGGTCATCATGTTGCCACGCCTTGATGGAAACAAAACATCAGAGTCACCAGTTAATAGCTGTGGTCGTTCAAAGCTAAGGTATTTTTGTAGCCAGTCGGCAGCAATTTCACCCATAGGTACCAGTCTTTCTTTTTGTCCTTTACCAACCACTCGTACAATATTTTGAGTAAGACTTATGTTGTCCAAACGTAAACTAACTAATTCAGTTACGCGTAAACCTGTGGCATAAAGCAGTTCCAGCATCGCCTTGTCTCTAAATTCAATCGGAATTTCCAAATTCTGACAAGTGAGCAGGGCATTCACATCTTGTTCAGATAACACTTTGGGAATACTTTTTGGTAGTTTTGGCGCTTTGGTTAACGCGGTTGGATTATCGGTTCGTACTTGCAGTACTAATAAATATTTGAATAAACGTTTAATCGCACTAAGACAACGTGCGTTGGAACGGTGTTTAATACCTTTGTCTATTCGTTGGGCTATAAAACCTTCAATGGCCGACTCGTTACATTGCTGTAATGATAAATTTTCCGCCACTAGGTACACATTAAATTGAGTAAGGTCGTTTTTGTAGGCGGCTAACGTGTTATCACTTAATCCTTTTTCCAGCCAAAGGTGCTCTAAAAAGAGGGTGATATTAACATCGTTCTGTTGCTGTAAATCCAACACTAAATTTAATGTTCCTTAGATACGTGTTTTGTATTTAGCATTTTGCTAAACTTGCGACCGTTTTCCTAGTATTAACTTTATTTCTTTTCCAAAGAGTGTTTTATGAAAATTGGCTTGTTTTACGGTTCAACCACTTGTTATACCGAAATAGCGTCGGAAAAAATTCAGACAAAATTAAATGAATTATTTGATGTTCCCGTAGTGGAAATATTCAATATTAAAGATACCGAACTTAACACTGTTGCAGACTTTGATGTTCTGATCTTTGGTATTTCAACCTGGGATTTTGGTGAACTACAAGAAGACTGGGAAAGCCAATGGGCAGATGTGGAATCATTAGACCTATCAGGTAAAACCTTGGCTTTATTTGGTCTTGGCGACCAAGAAGGTTATGCAGAATGGTTTCAAGATGCACTTGGCATGTTGCACGACGTGTGTATTAACCAAGGCGCAAATCCAATAGGTTACTGGCCAAATGGCGACGACTATGAATTTATCGCCTCAAAAGCATTAACTGCTGACAAGTCTCATTTTGTTGGATTAGCTCTAGATGATGAAGGGCAATACGACTTAACGGAACAACGTATTAGTGATTGGTGTGAACAACTACTTACAGAGTTGGCAGATTAATAACGTCCGCAGAACCACAACAAAGTATATATAGTTGAATCGATAAGGCTCATCGTTTATTCTTTTTATAAATCAATCCTGTAAGGAAACAGCATGTTTATTGAATTTCTGACCCATACGACTAACGGTCCATATTTTTTCGCACTTTGTTTTTTGATTATTCTTTTTACTGTTGAGGTGTTGGGATTATTAGTTGGTATGAGTTTAAGTCATGCTTTTGATAGTGCGATAGACTTTGATGTAGACACGGATGTAGGTGGTCACTTAACGCTTTTAGGCTTAGGTAAAGTACCGCTAATTATTTGGTTAACCTTCTTTTTTGGCTTGTTCACTCTTATCGGTTACGGCGCCAACGCAATATCATATTCTTTGGTTGGCTACATGCCAATTTGGGTCAGCATTATCCCTGTCAGTATTGCCTCTTTTACTATTAATGGCTTCTTATGTAATTTATTCGCTAAGTTGTTTCCTAAAATTGAAACCACAGCGGTTAGTACCGATACCTTTGCAGGGAGAGTAGCCACTATCACGATTGGTGATGCGACCTATACAAAATTTGCTATGGGCGTTGTACTCGACGAGCATGAAACTTCTCATAATGT
Organism: Psychrosphaera saromensis; assembly: GCF_002954545.1. Lineage (GTDB taxonomy): Bacteria > Pseudomonadota > Gammaproteobacteria > Enterobacterales > Alteromonadaceae > Psychrosphaera > Psychrosphaera saromensis. The sequence goes on from NZ_MSCH01000003.1 coordinate 1,471,675, forward strand.
CAGAATGCAATCCATGGACGAAGATGTGATCCTTAGCCAGCATCACAAAGTTATCCTAGTCAAAAAAATAGACAATAGCGCCATCTGGTTAGCTATGCCTTATGAAAGCTAAACAACCTCTAATATTTCAAAACATTAAAAATAAAGTTATTAACTAACTCGGAGTAATTAAAATGGAATTAAGTAATGTTATCGCTTATGTAGCGGTTGCCGGTATCTTTTTACTGGTTATCTTCATCGTTGGATTCACCTTGTCGAGAATGTATAAACGTTCGACAAAAGACTCAGCATTGGTAAAAACTGGTTTAGGTGGTGAAAAAGTGATCACTACCGGTGGTGTCATGCTGATCCCAGGTTTCCAAGAATTAATGAGAGTTAACATGCGTACGTTACGTATTCGTGTTGAGAAAAGAGAAGGTGAAGCCCTGATCACTGAAGATTGTATGCGTGTAGATGTTGGCGCAGACTTTTATGTTCGAGTGGCAAGTGACACAGGCTCTATTGCCAAAGCAGCTCAAGCATTGGGTGACCGTTTAGATGATCCAGATAAAGTAAAAGAATTAATGGAGTCTAAGTTTGTTGGTGCACTTCGTTCTGCAGCCGCTTCTATGTCGATGGATGAACTTCACAAAAACCGTCCAGACTTTATCCTTGCAGTGCAAAGTGCCATTGCTGACGAGTTAGCACAAAATGGACTTGAACTTGAATCTGTTTCTCTTACTAGCTTTGACCAAACCAAACTTGAATACTTTGATGAAAACAATGCGTTTGATGCCCAAGGTCGTGCAAAACTTGCAGAAACCATTGAAGGTCGTAAACAACGAACCAATGAAGTTGAGCAAGAAAATCGCATTGCAATAGAACAACGTAATCTTGAAGCAGCAAAAGATTCATTAGCTATTGCTCAACAAAAACGTGAAGCTGAAATTGCACAACAACAAGAAATTCAAGTAAAAGAAGCTGAGCAAAAAGCATTAATCGCAGCTAGCCGCGAAGAGCAAGAGCAAAAAGAACGTCAAGCTGAAATCGCTAAAAATCGTGCCGTGGAAGCCGCGGAAATTGAGAAAAAATTAGCGCTCGATAAAATGCAAATTAACCAACAACGTGACCTTGAAGTTGCTGAACAAGAACGTCAAATTATCATTGCTGAAAAATCAGAAGCTGAGTCAGCAGCTCGTGCAAAAGCCGCCGCTGCTGAACAAGACCGTGTAATAAAAGAAGAAGGTGTAGTTACCGCTGGTGCGGTTGCTAAAGCTGAACGTCAAAAGCAAATTGAAGTCATTGATGCACGTAAAGTAGCTGAACGTGAAGCGGTAGGTATTATTGTTGGCGCAGAAGCGACTAAAAAAGCAGCTCAGGATGATGCTGACTCTAAGCTTATTGTCGCTAGAGCGGATGCCGACGCTATCATAATGAAAGCTGAAGCGGACGAGAAACAATACTCAGTTGATGCAGAAGGTCGCCGTATTCTTAATGAAGCAGATAATGCTTTGAGCGAAGGCCAAGTAGAGCTTCGTCGTGTATTAGCAATGCTAGAAGCATTACCTAATGTTGTTGCTCAAGCAGTTGAGCCACTTAAAAATATTGAAGGTATTAAAATCTTACAAGGTTATGGCGGTGTATCTACTGGGAATGCAGACGGTACTGGAAATTCTAGTGCAGATCCTATGTCACAACTTACAAATGCTGCATTAGGCTATAAAGCACAAGCACCTGTGGTTTCAGCTTTATTAAATGAGCTAGGTTTAGGAGGTTCATTAGAAGATGTAGTTTCAGGTAGTGCCTTAGCCTCATTGGTAAAAAATGAGAGAAAACAGCCAACAAGTGATACTACAAAAACGGTCGACAATTTAGATGTTACAGCCTCAACGGAAACTAATGAAAACTTTAAATATTAATAAATTATAAAGTTATACACTTAGTATTTGAATTCAAGAGAATTTAAATACAGTTAATAAATGAACCTGTACTGCTTGGCAGTACAGGTTTTATTTATGCTCCATCTTATAAAGGTCAACAATGAAAGTAATTAGTACATTATTCGTTTTTGTTTTACTCCTCACTGGCTGTGCTAGCTCTTATAACCGTTCACAAATCCTAGAAGTTAAGTCACAAGAAAGAGACGCTAAAAAGGCGGATCTTATCTCTAGAGCTGAGCAAGGCGATATTACTGCCATGCTTAATTTGAATAAAGACTACTTATTTCCTGAAACCAAAGAAGGGGTAGAGTATTTCCATAAATGGTACGACTTAGTACTACAAAGTAATTCACCAGAAGACATTGAAGCATTTAGAACCTTGTTTGTTAAATATGAAAGTATGTTTATTAATGGGCGGGAAAAGTATTTAGCTTTACTGGAAAAGTCGGCATCATTTGCTCCGGAATTTGAAGGTAATAAAAACGCGTTGATCAATTTATATGGTTACTACCTGCAATTTTATGAGTCTAAAAAACAAAAAATAGTAGAAGATAAAATTTTACTAAATGCAGATAAAAATGACTATTTATCCTTATTTGAAATCAGTCTTGATTATAGTGAATTTGAAAAAGCGGAAGCTATCTATAACAAAGTAAGAACAGAACAACTTGTGTCATCGGCCGAATTACAATTAATGATGTTCAAAATATACACAAGTAAAAAACAAAAATTCAAAGCCAAAGAATTACTTACACAGATAACTGCGTTAGATAATGCAGATATAAAATCAGACGCATTAGCTTATGCTAAACGTTACAGATATACACGTTATCCATTTAAGTTCAATGCTAAATCTTTTGATATTAATGATAGAAATACAGAAAGTTATAGAGAAAAAGTTAAAAGATATTATTCATTGTACTTCTCCTCAGACCGCAAACTTTATAATCAAAAACTAGAAGCATTGTCGAAGAAAGAAATGCTTTTAAACACGCAAGGCGCAACAGCAAGGTTATTAGAGCTATACAAGAAAAATAATCAGAGAGAAAAGTTCTTATCACTTCAAGCTCAAATATTAGAATTAGATTTAATTCAGCCCCTTACTGAGCTTAGTAAATATTATTATGACAATGGGCAGGAATTCAGAGCTTATGATGCGCTTAATAAATTAGCAGAGGAAGGCAATTCAGCCGCAATGTATAGATTGGTAATGGCATACATTGATGAAACTGATTTTGAGCAGCCAGCATTAATAAATAAATGGCGTAAATCTGTTTTTGATAGCAATAATATAGTGTTAAAAACAAAAATCATTGAAGATCTTACGGACGATCCTGAATTATTAAAAGAGTTGCCAGACAGCTTTCGGCAAAAGCTGTTACAAGAGCTCGACAAAAACCAACACATCCCAACGCTAAGACAATTGTCTAGTTATGAAGCGGATACTGCAGACCAAGCTGGTTATAAATACCTTGAAATGGCGGCGAATGCAGGTGATGTAAAAAGCATGTATAAATTAGCTAGAAAAAACTTGGCTTATTCCAATGCAGAAAAAGATGTCGAAACAGCGATGAATATATATCAGCGCTTGATTGATCAAGGCGAAATAACAGCGTTAAACCAAATTGCGCAATTCTATATTGACCCGCCTGAAATAAATAAACAGCTGAAAGATGTTGAAAAAGGATTTGAATTTCATAAAAAAGCATCCGATTTAGGCGATGAAGAAGCCACCAAAACACTTTACCTAGTTTATTCTTGTAGTGGCGCAAACTGTATTTATTTTGACTCTGTCGGTGAAACAAAAGACATTAAAAAGTCAGTCATATATTTAGAGCGACTAGCTAACTTATACGGTTATGGTGATGATGATGTGTATTTTAATTTAGGTATCGCGTACCAATATGGTCATGGCGTTGTTAAAAATTTAGATAAAACAACGGTGTATTACAATAAAATTATCAATAAAGACATGAGAGTAAATTATAATCTAGGTCTTGTTTATGAAGAGCTACAGGATTATGAACAGGCCTTAAAGTACTTCACTATTGTTTTAGGTTTTCCTTCTGACACTAATTCTAAACTGTATAAGCAAGATGCTAGTTTGCGTTTAGCTAACATATATCACTACGGTAAAGGCAAGGTGTCACAAGACATTAACCGTGCGAAATTATATTATTTACAATCAGGAAGTCCTAAAGCGGCTCCTGAACTAGAAAAAATTGAAAACACGTTTAACTAAAAAAACAAGCAGCCTGTAATTGATTCTTTGTAAGTACTTCTCATACTTACACAAATTAGTTACCACTAGCTAAAGCAAAGAAAGCTTTTAGTAATTCACTGAAGGTTTGTTTTTATATTGGCTGTTTATGTCATTCAAAGTGTTCAATGGTTGATATTACTCGTACATTCATATTTAATCGTCGCTTAGCATTAATAATGCGTTCGTTATAAAGGGTGCTATTCTTCACATACTAAATTGCGCGGCTAAACGGCACAGCAAACTAATAGAATAATAAACAAATCTTAAGGATACTTTTATGTTTAATTTTGTAGGCAAGTTTTTTAAATTGCTTAATGGCGATGCATCTCCCGGTCAAATCGCTCTGGGTTTTTCTTTTGCTTTATTTATTGGTTTAACACCATTTTTTAGTCTGCATAACTTAATCATCTTCTTTTTTGTGTTTGCCATTCGTGTCAACTTGGGCGCGTTCTTTCTAGGTAGTGCTGTGTTTGCATTGCTTGCATTTGGTATTGATCCTTTATCAATAAAAGTGGGTGAATACTTACTTAACGACCCTGACTTACTATCAATGTGGACTGAGCTTTATCAAAGTGACGTTTGGCGTGCCTTTAAATTTAATCACACATTATTATTAGGCAGCGTTGTTATTTCTATTTTGTTATTTATTCCAATGCTATTTATTAGCCGCTTTATCGTGTCGACTTATCGAGTGCGAATTATGAAGTGGTTCGAAAAACTGAAAATAAGCAAAATGCTTAAAGCCAGTAAGTTCTATAAGTATTACGAAAGGTTAGGGGAATAATCATGATTAAATGGATACGTTGGTCTGGTTTAGCTGGTTTTGTTGTTGTGGTTGCTTTAATTGCTGCCCTTTGGTTATTAGCACTTGGTCCTTTAATGAAAATGGCGGTTGAAAAATATGGCAGTGAAGCTGTTGGCGCACAAGTAAATGTTGAAGACATTAGTTTAGGATTTAACCCATTGTCATTAACTGTAACCGGTGTACAAGTGGCAGATAAAAATGCCCCAATGGAAAATGTAGTTAGCTTTGACACTGCCGTTGCCACGCTGGAAGCTTTCCCTTTATTGTTAGGACATATAATTGTTCCTGATGTTACTTTGTCGGGCGTTGCATTAGGAACACAAAGAAGCTTCTCTGGTGAGTTAGTTGTTGAGGCTCAAGAAGAGGAAGAGTCAAAAGAAGAAACCGCTTCTACGGATGAAGGTTCTTCTAATAACTCTGATTCTGATAGTGAAACGGCAGAAGCTCAAGAAGGCGATATTTTACCATCATCAGATGAGATATTAGCGCGTGAAAACTTACTAACTACTCAATACGGTAAAGACCTAGAAGATTCTTACAAACAGCATAAACAAACAATAGATACTGCGTTAGCAAATATACCAAATGAAGATGCATTAAAAAATTATGAGACTGAATTAAATAATATATTAAAAGGCAAATTCAAAAACGTAGAAGACTTTAAACAACGCAAAAAAGAATTTGATGCATTAAACGCAAAATTTAAGCAAGACAAGTTAGCTATTGCTGAACTGACAAAAGCGGTGAAAGAAAGTAAGACTGGCTTAAACCAAAAATGGTCAAAACTAAAAGACGCACCAGCACAAGATTTTGCTAACTTAAAAGGTAAATACAAATTAGATGGCGCAGGCGCAACTAATTTAGCCGCATTATTATTTGGTGATGATGTTGGTGGTTATGCTAAAACCGCACTAGAGTATTACGAAATAGTCAGCCCATTATTGTCAGACGACGAAGCCAAAGCTGAAATGCAAGAGCTGAAAGATAAACGTTTAGAAGGGCGTTTAGTCCACTTTAAAAGTGACAACCCGTTACCGGAGTTTTGGATTAAAACTCTTAGCTTCACCATGCAACTGCCTGAGTTAGAACAAGGTACTGGTTCCGTTGGCGAGGTTGCTGTTAAAGTTCAAGATATTACCAATCAGCAAGATGTCATCAACGCTCCAATGCGCTTATTAGCAACGGGTAAAAACCTAAAAAATATGGACAGCTTAAAAATTACTGGTGTAATGGATCACAGAAAATCACCATCAAAAGATTTGTTTGATTTAAACCTACAAGGTTGGCAATTGACCAATGTTAAATTGGGTTTAGTTGGCTTGAAACTGGTATCCAGTAAAGCGTCAGTCACGGCAAAAGCTGTATTTACCAAAGGTGCAATGGACGTAGTTGGTAACGGCTTATTTAAACAAGCTAAGTTTGATACCAAAGACACCACATTTGTCGCCAAAGAAATGAATGCCGCACTTAAAAATGTAAATCAATTTACTGTATCTACCAGTGCAAACGGTGAACTTAAATCGCCAAATATTTCTTTAAGAAGTGATTTAGATAAACAATTAAATTCAGCCTTTAATAAACGCATAAAACAGAAACAAGCAGAGCTTGAAGCTGATCTTAAAGAGAAACTTAACGAACAACTTCTTGCTTATGGTGGCGATTATGCAGAGCAACTTAAAGAGCTGAACTTAACTGAAGGCAGCTTAAAAGAAAAAGGCAAAGCGTTAGAGAAATTAGCTAAGTCAGAAATTTCAACTTACGAAGCACAACTAAAAGCTGAAGCAGATGCGGAAAAAGCCAGAGCTAAAGCAAAAATTGATGCGGAAAAAGCAAGAATGAAAGCTGACGCTGATGCTAAAAAAGCAGAAGAGAAAGCTAAGATAGATGCTGAAAAGGCCAGAGCTAAAGCTAAGTTAAAAGCAGAAGAAGATAGAAAGAAAAAAGAACTAGAAGAAAAAGCCAAAGCAAAACTTAAGAAGTTATTTGGCTAAATTAACTAAAGGCTTTCTGTCTGTTTTAGTTTTTGCCTGTTTTAGATAGTACCAATATAATTTAAAAATGCCGCTTTAAGCGGCATTTTTTTATGCGTATTATTTTTTTTTAAATTTGTATCTAATATTTCATCTTCGAGCTACTGCTAATAAAGGACGATTATATTTTAATATATTAGACATTTTTACCACATTGCCTTTCATCCAAAAATATCCATTATAAGATTTTTCATAAGACCTAATGATAATAGCTAACCATAAAGCCATTACTTAATAATGGGTTATGTGTATTTATCGCCAAGATAAGGCATTGAGAATATCCCCCAGACATAAAAAAAATAAAAAAGTTCAAAATCAATGTAAATGAGAATAGTTATCATTGACGTTCTCATTAGCGTTATGTAAGATGCATCGCATTGATTTTGAACACAACTTATTACGCTAATCTTTTCCGAGGACAAAAATGAAAACTCAGTTTAAATATCGACACATAGCAACTTGTATAGCGATGGCTTTTGGTATGAATGCGTATGCACAAGATGAAGCTGTTCAGCAAGCAGAATCTGACAAACCTATGGATGTAATTGTAGTTACAGCAACAGGTTTTGAGCAAAAATTGACATCTGCTCCTGCAAGTATCTCAATCATCACTGCAGAAGATATGCAAACACGTCCATTCACAACATTACTGGATGCAATTAAATACCAAGAAGGTGTTGATATTGGAACTAGCCGTGACAAAACAGGCCAAGGTTCAATCAGTATGCGTGGTTTAACAAGTGAATATTCATTGATCTTAATTGACGGGAAACGTCAAAATAACCATGGTGATATTTATCCTAATAACTTTGGCGGCAATGCGTTTGGACATATTCCTCCATTAGATGCGATTGAACGTGTGGAAGTTATCCGTGGTCCAGCATCAACCCTTTACGGTGCGGATGCTTTGGGTGGCGCAATCAATATAATCACTAAAAAATCGCAAGGTGTATGGTCGGGTTCTTTAACCTTTGGCCGCAGCTTACAAAGCGATGACCAATTTGGTGATGATATTACAACTGATTTCTCATTAATGGGGCCTGTAATTGATGGGCTATTAGATTTGAGCTTACGCGGTAGTGTTTATGAGCGTTTAGCATCTTCACCAGAGTTTGAACCAGCAACGGATCCAAATGGTGATGTACATTATCGTTCATTAGGTTTTGGTAGCGGTGGTAAAACGGTTGATAATACCAATAAACAATATGGTTTCTCATTATTGTTAACACCAACTAAAGATCACGACATACGTTTTGATTATGATAACTCTCATCAAAAATACGACAACACACCAAGCTACGATATTGAAAGTGGTGAAATTACTTATCCGTTAGGGACTAAAGACAATATTGAATCAATTTGGCGTGAATCAAAAGGTGCGGTTTCACCGCGCGCTGGTTATGCTGCGGATCAAGAGTTTGACCGTCAATGGTGGTCATTAAGTCATAATGCTGACTGGGATTTTGCTCGTTCATTTATCTCTTTATCTTATGTTGATACACAAAATAATGGCCGTACTATGCCGTTAAGTGTTGCAGAACGTCAATTGTTAGAGAAAATGTATTACGCTACAGATGCATACGCAGGAATGGATGAAGAGACTCGTAAAGCCTTAGCTGCCGAAACATTTTTACCAAGAAACAAACGTCCGTTGGAAAGTAGCCAATATACATTAGACGCTCGTTTAGATATTCCACTAGATGATTTGGCAGGTTTCCATAATTTAGTTGTTGGTACTCAAATTACTAACGGTGAGTTACTTGATGGTGTGTTTGGATTAGAAGACGGCGAAGTAAATGGCGTACAAGAACAAAAAATGTATGCATTGTTTGTTGAAGATAACTGGACTGTTATCGAACCACTAACAATTACAGCGGGTGTTCGATACGATAACCACGATGTTTTTGGTAGTAATGTATCTCCGCGTTTATATTCTGTTTATACAATATCTGACAGTTGGACAATTAAAGGTGGTGTAAGTACTGGTTTTAAAACGCCTCAAACAACTGACCTTTATGACGGTATTACAGGTTTTGGTGGTCAAGGTACTTCACCGTTTGCGGGCAACCCAGACTTACAACCTGAAACTAGTGTAAATAGTGAGTTAGCGGTTTACTGGAACGATTTTGACAAGGGTCATAGTTTCAATATGACTTACTTTAATACTAAGTTTAAAGATAAGATCGCCCGTGGAGATACAATTCAAAGCTGTGAAACCACTAACGATGTTCGCCCTTGTGTAAACTTAGGAGCGTATGATTCCTTAGGTTACACCACTTATAGCCAAAAAATTAATATCGACAAAGTTGATATTCAAGGTCTTGAAGTTGCTGGCCGAGTTTCAATTTCTGAAGATTGGAATGCAAATGCTAACTACACATGGACAGACAGTGAGCAAAAAAGTGGTTCTAGCGCTGGTCAGCCATTAACTAATACTGCAGAGCATATGGCTAATATTTCAACTGATTGGTCAATCACTGAAAAATTCAATGCTTACCTTCAACTTGAAATACGTTCTGACCGTTACAGAGATTGGGACAGTGTTTTAGATAAAGCGTTATATTACAAAAGTTACAATGCATTAAACCTTGGTGCTCGTTATACAATTAACGAAAACTTAACAGTAAATGTACGTATCAATAATTTACTTGATGAAGACTTCACTTCATATCAAACAGATTATGTTGATCTGGATAACGACGGTCGCTATTCATACGATGATGATGAAGTTATCTTTACAGATGATTACAATATTAAAGATAAAGCACGTAGTTTTTGGGTTGGTATAAACGCCTCATTCTAAATACATACGTATAATGCCAAGTTGATATGAGTTTAAGGTTGGTAAAAAAAGTGAAACACAGCATATGAAAATTACATTAGGTAGCGCACGTCAGTGGCATTGGGTAAGCGCAGCTGTTTGTAGTATTGGTATGCTGTTTTTTTCATGGACAGGTATCACCTTAAACCATGCTGCTGATATTCTGGCTAATTCGGATATCACAACAATAGAAGCAGAAATACCTGCAGCATTATTAAAACCATGGCAGGCACTTGAAGCTAACCAGGATGTATTACCTCACGATATTCGTCAGTATTTAATGACAAAGCACCAATTGTTTATTGGACAAGATACGGTAGGTGAATTCAATGATGGAGAATTTTATTTGTCGATGCCAAATCCTGGCGTAGATGCTTGGCTTGCTATTGATATAGAAAGTGGAGAGTTAATTTTTGAGCGTACCGACCGAGGTTGGATTTCGTTTTTTAATGACTTACACAAAGGCCGATACACAAACGAGGCATGGAAATGGTTTATCGATATATTCGCTGCTATTTCCATTGTTTTTTGTTTAAGTGGTTTGTGGCTACTTTATAAACAATCAGGTTTTCGTTTATCGACTTGGCCTGTGGTGACATTAGGCGTGCTTTTGCCGCTGATTATTATTTTAACAAGTTTACATTAAGGTCTGTTTGCCTTTCATTTTCTGACTCGCGTAATGCAACAGATGAAAGGTGAGGGGACTCTACACACTGGACTCTAAACACTGGATTTAAAAGGAAAATCAATGAACCGCACAATTTTGTCTAACATCGCATTCTTTTCAATGTTTGCGTTAAGCATTGTTTTCAGTAACGTTTCAGTTGCTGCGGATAAACTATTAATTGATGTTGAAATGCCGCGTATGAATGTTGCTGAATACCATAAGCCTTATGTGGCTATTTGGTTGGAAGATAGTAACCGTAAAGCGACACAAATTGCACTTTGGTACGACCTTGATATGAAAGATAACGAAGGTGCTAAATGGCTAAAAGATATTCGTCAGTGGTGGCGTCGTATTGGTCGTTCATCACAGCAGCCATTTGACGGATTAACTTCTGCCACTAAAGGCCCTGGTAAACATAGTATTGTTGTTGATTTAACATCAAAGCATTTACAGTCATTACCAAAAGGTGAATATCAATTACGTATTGAAGCTTCAAGAGAAGTTGGCGGTAAAGAAGTGGTGAATATTCCTCTTCAATGGCCGGTTAAATCAAGTGATTACCCACTATCTGCATCAGGTAGTACAGAGCTAGGTAGTATTAAAGTTTCGATAGATTAAACGTCATTTAACATAGTTACTAACGGTTGCTCAGTATATGTGCACATAAGATTTAAATTACATAGATTAAAGGATAAATTAATGAATATATCTACACCAATCAAAGCATTGTTATCTATTACCATGGTAATGGGCTTATGTTTTAACGCCAGTGCTCACCGCGCATGGATTTTACCAAGCACAACTAACTTGTCAGGCGATGCGCCATGGGTAACATTTGACGCTGCGGTTTCAAATTCTTTATTTGTACCTGAGCATGTGCCACTTCGTATGAAAGGCTTAATGGTTCAAGATCCAAATGGTAAATCAATTGACGTTGCTAACCCACATACAGGTAAATACCGCTCTACTTTTGATTTAAACTTGTTAACACCAGGTACTTACAAAATTGGTTATGCATCAGGTGGTTTACGTGCTTCATGGAAAGACAAAGATGGTAAGCGTAAAAGATGGCCTGGACGTGGTGAAACAGCTAACGATGCGGATTTTGAAAAAGCCGTACCTAAAAAAGCAGATTCATTAAAAGTATCTCAAAGCTTCCGTCGTTTAGAAACGTATGTAACGTCAGGTGAGCCAACTACAAAAGTATTTGAAGCAACAAACTCAGGTTTAGAATTAGTGCCTGTGACTCACCCAAATGATTTATTTGCAGGTGAAAGTGCTAAGTTTCAATTCTTATTTGAAGGTGAGCCAGCAGTTGGTGTGAAATTAGCGATTGTTAAAGGTGATACGCGTTTTCGTAATGACCAAAATCAATTAGATTTAGTAACTGATGCAAAAGGTTATGTGAGCATCACATGGCCAGAAGCTGGCGTATATTTAATAGAAGCTGAGTTTGAAGACGATAAAGCACAAGCTCCAGCAACAATACGTACAGGTAGCTATGGCGCAACATTTGCCGTTTACCCACAGTAATTGATAACCATTTAACTTTAGTCGTGCTGAGCTGCATTTAATGCAGCTTTCACTATGAAGTTATTCATATTTGGTTGTAAAGTATTGATACTAAAAACCTACATTATCAATAATGTAGGTTTTTTGATTTATAAGTTATCTAAACAGTATTAGACGTTGGTAAAAAGAGTATATGCAAAGTTTGTATTTGATTGGTGTATTGATAACGGTATTGAGTGTTGCGTGGTTAGCTTTATGTGTAGGTATGTGGCGTTTACACCGTTCACGAACTCAGCCTAAACTGGTAGCAAATACAAAAACACTTATTGTGTATGCTAGCCAAACGGGTAATGCCCAATCAATAGCGCAATACTTTGCTGATGCATTAAGCGTGTTAGAAAAAGTGAGTGCTATCCCTTTGAATGCGTTAACTTTTGAGCATCTACTTCCCTTAGAAAAAGTGCTCTTTGTGATCAGTACTTATGGTGATGGTGAGGCTCCAGATAATGGCAGTTTATTCACTAAATTACTGACAACGATATCAACATCAACATCAGATAGAAATGCTGATATTAACCAGCTTAATCATTTAGCTTATTCAGTTGTTGCATTAGGTGATAGTACATACCCTGAATTTTGTGCTTTTGGTTATCAAGTAGACCAAGCAATGAAAGACGCAGGGGCTAAACAGTTAAGCAAGGTTATTACAGTTGATAATTATGATGAGCTAATTACTAACCTAGCTGATATTACGCCAGATTGGCTTGAGGTTTCACAGCAATCATTAATACAGCAGCCGTCTTTAATAAAAACCACTGGTACTCAAGTTGTTAAGTCTAAGCAATATTGGCAATTAATCCAACGCGAGTTACTAAATCCAGATTGTAATGATGAACCGCTATTACAAATTACTTTTAAAAGTATAGGGCCAAGTCCAACTTGGCAAGCGGGTGACTTAATAGAGATTCAACCTAAACAACCTAGCGAAGTTGTTGATAAATGGTTAGCAGAAAACAATATAAATGGTGATATTTGGTTAACACACCAAGGCCATCAACAGTCGTTAAAAGCCTGGTTGCTAGAACGTGAACTACCTGAAACACACAAGCATTCAGCAAATGAATTGTTACAAGCGTTACCTTATTTACACAAACGCAGCTATTCAATAGCATCTATACCAGAAGATGGCCAATTACAGCTCATTGTTCGTTTGTTTGAAAAGCACAATGGCGATGTACAAAGGCAAGCAGAAAAACAAGAATTTGGTTTAGCATCAGGCTTTTTAAGTCATTATTGCCAAGTAGGTGATGTAATTGATGGGCATATTAAAAGCGTAAACTCACATCATAATATAGATCACAGTAAGCCTATTATTTTAATTGGGGCTGGCAGCGGTTTAGCCGGATTAAAAGCACAAATATCAGCGCGCTTTTATTTGGCCAATCAACAAGATAAATCCATTGGTCAAAGCTGGTTGATTTTTGGTGAGCGTAACAACAAAGCAGAACTCCCTATAAACAAACAATTAGCTGAGTTTGAAAAAGAGCCGGTAAAAGTGAATAAATTAAGTTGTGCTTTTTCACAAGACAGTCAATACCCTAAATACGTACAAAATGTTCTATTTAATGAACAAGACAAGCTGCATCAGTGGATTGATGACGGTGCTTATATATATGTTTGCGGTAGCTTAGTTGGAATGGGGGAAGGCGTACAAGATGCTTTAGTAACTATTTTAGGACAAGAAAAGATAGAAGAGTTACAACAGCAGCAGCGTTATATTCGGGATGTATATTAATTCGGGCTTTTTTTGAGCCTGAACTTTGACACCTTTTATATTATTTGTTTGTAGCCAAGTTGCCTTTTTGAAAGGCCGCTTGTTTTTATAGCTTGGTTTATAAGTATTGCTGTGAAATTGCATTTAGCTGAACTCGAAGGTTTCACCTTGACGGTGACCATACCTTTTTTCAACAGCCAAAAAAGGTAGGCGCTCTTAGTAATAAAACAGAGCGCCGCCCGTAACCAAAACATCCGCTTACATTAACTATTGTTACTAAATAATAACCTTTATGATCAAGTACTGACGACTCCCTTAATGGAGGAGGTAGAGCGAAGTAGGGACCAGAGCTGGAAAACACTCGTCGTTGAATAGTTTCCTCAAACGGGAGTTCATGATCGCTCGTTTTGTGGAAAGTCTTATTTTATAAGAGACGTAATACAGATGCTTTGAATAAAATGGGCCAAAGTAAGGCAAAATATACATTATGTTTTTTATAAAAATCGTTGTTTATGTTTTGAACAATTGATACGTTATTCTTTATTAAGAAATACTGACTCTAGGTAAGCGTTAAAATTACTAAAAGGATAATATGATAAATAGTTTTGTAAGTATGCTAAATGAAGGGGCTAATTTAACATGCACTTATGATGCCTTTGGAGAGGTTAATCAATATATATTATCAAATGAAGGTAAAACAACAACTGTTCCCAAAGGTAATTCAAACTTTCAAAAAATCTCACATTATATTTCTTCTAACGATATTTATATTGAACCTGAGTTAAAGTGGGTTGAGATTATAAGAAATGTAGATAATGAAATACTTCATTTTTTAACAAATATAGGTGCTTTTACAGACTCTGAGGAGAACTCTGTATCAAAATATTTAAAAAAATTGATTAATAACAAACAGATTGAAATAAAAGAGACATCTAATATACCTTATATAGAAAGAGTTGAAGTTTCTGTTTTTTTGCCTCGAATGTATAAATTATCAAATACATTACATGAATGTATTAATGAGTCACCAATTGCTAGCAGTGCCTTAGGTTTAGAATTTGAGGTAAACCCTAGGCTCATTCAAAACGTTGAGGATGATTTTTTCAATGGATATGAGTTTGTTCGGAGTAACCTTGATTATACAAAAGGTTTAGTGTTTAGGTTTGATGTTACAAAGTCTAATGCAAAAAAATTATTTAATTGGTCAAAAGGAGCTTTGGGTAATGAAGTTGAAGAATTAGAAAAATCATTGCTTGAAGAGTTGGCTTTATACAAACGGTCGAGATCCAGAGGACCTCGAACTTGTTGGTTTTTTGACTTTACTACTCTACAGAATTATTTATGGGCACCTATATTTCAGTTTAGCAATCGAGTTATTAATATGGTGAATATGCAAGCAGATAACAAGTCAATGCCATTAATGTCTAAAGAACGTGTTGGTGATATGGCTTGTATTAAATTTTATTATTCAGATGGCCACAATACAATACAATCAATTTCAAAGTTATTGGATTCACAAATTAGTATATTTCCAGAGCAGTTAAATTGGGATTATAACCCAACAGATATTGTATTTAAGCGTATTAGTTTCCTTTACAATCAGGGTCTTTATTTTGAATCTTTAATTGTAACTCAATCGTTTTTAGAGTCATTAGTATCCGGAATGTATGATAAGAATATTATCAATCAAGTATTGAATAGAGATGTAATAAAATGGGAACAACGATATAAATACCTCAATGACTTTTTCGATAATCAACTTAGCGAAGATTCACATTTAAAATATTTATTTAATGGAGGCTTTAAAGAAATTTACGATTATAGAAATTCATATGCCCATGATTATTTAGAACATAGGCCTGATTATACGTTTGATATCGAACTATATAAAAAAGTTAACTTACTTGTAAAGCCATTCATCGAAAATTACGAAGGAACTAAGTTTGTTCGTGAAATTACTGGTATATATAATCAAAAAAGAGAATTCTGGGAGTATTTATTATCTCTAAAAAAAGACAGGGTAAGGTATCCAGTACTTTCTTTTTTTAAAAAGTTAATTAAATTGAAGGGCTTTTTCAAAAAACTATAGTTTACATTATTAATGATGGACGCTGTTGGTCAGGTGAAACAATTCGTTTCATTCATATATGGTTTATAAGCCTCAAAAATAGCACAACCTACTTACCAATATCCCAATACTTTCCACCACAGTCCGCCTACGATGCCCCAGACGGATAAGTTAACGATACTCATTATAAAGCCCATAACCCACCAGTCTTTCATGGAGACATAACCAGAACCGAAGATGATTGGCGATGTGCCTGTTGCGTAATGGGTTAATGACATCATTAGGGAAGAGGCGCCAGCTAGTAATAAGCCTAGATATAAAGGTGGAGCGCCTAATGCTAAACCTGCGGCATAAAATGCAGCAAACATTGCGGTAATATGCGCTGTTGTACTGGCAAAAAAGTAATGTGCGTAGAAGTAAACGCCAACCAAGATAGTGACAGATATTGCCCAACCAAAACCGAGTTGCTCAATATTATTTCCTACAACGGATGAGAACCAATCCACTAGACCTAGTTTATTCAAAAATGTTGCCATCATAACTAAAGCAGAAAACCACACAACCGTGTCCCAAGCTGACTTTTCTTTGAGTACATCGTCCCAACTCAATACGCCGCTTACCAGTAAAATAGACAAGCCTAAAAAAGCAACGGCGGTTGTGTTTACTGCATAATCAGCACCAAACAACATAGCTGGCACGCCAGCCCAAAGAGTTAGTAATAGGGCAAAAACACTCACCATAACTTTTTCGCCATAAGACATAGGACCCATATCCGTGAGTTTAGTTTTGGCATACATTTTTGCATCAGGCGTGCGCTTGATTTCTGGCGGATAAATCGCATAAATTACTAATGGCACCAAGGCAATACACACTAAACCCGGTAACAAAGCTGCTAGTGCCCATGTTCCCCAAGTAATACTGATGTCTGAACCTGTGGCGTCGGCAATAAGTTTTACAATTAATGGATTAGGTGCGGTTGCCGTAATAAACATGGCAGAGGTGATCGGATTAATATGATAGTTAACCAACGCAAGATAATGTCCTATCTTACGAGAGGTTCCTTCTTCTGGTGAAGAGCCAAAGCTTGCTGCGATTGATCTCATTATCGGGTGGATAATGCCACCACCTCGTGCGGTATTACTTGGTGTTACAGGTGCGATAACTAATTCAGACAGTGCTAACGCATAACCAATACCTATGGTTTTTTTACCAAATAACGAAATAAAATAATAACCAATACGATTACCTAAACCGGTTTTAACTAAACCTCTTGAAATAATAATGGCAATACCAATCAACCAAATAAGGGAATTTGAGAAACCGCTTAACGCATCTTTAATTGCAGTAGAGGGATTGTCGCTGGTGACTCCGGTGAGAGCGACTAATGTTATGGCTAAAATAGCAACCGCACCAATTGGCATTGCTTTACCAATAATGGCGACCACAGTACCAACAAACAAAGCCAACAGATGCCAGGCATTGACTGATACACCTTCAGGAACCGGTATAACAAACCAAAGTAATAAAATGGTAGCTATGGAAATTAGTCCAGGCACAAGCCGAACGTCAGTGACTTTCATACAATATCCTAAATGGTTTTACACCTTGGCGATTAACAAGGTATTAATGCCTAACATACTACCTTTATCATTAACTATGAAAAGTGATCCACATCATGAAAAGTAAAAATGTTTTAATATCTTTAAAAATCCTACAAACAAAGCCATTCATCGTTTTTACTAGTAATCTCTCAAATTTATTATTAGAGTCGTGGCAAATAATAAATATGGAACGATTATGAAATTTAAACCATTACTCCCAAAAGTATTAACGGCCACAAGTGCGGTTGCTGCTAGTGTGATCATTGCAACTACATTAACCGCTTGTCAGCCGGCTTCTGATACATCAACTTCTGGAACTGCAACAAGTTCACAGCAAGGCGTGAGTGTTCAGGATAAGTTCTTCGCTGAATTTTCAGAGTCTTTTATTGAGCAATTTTGGCAGTTAAATCCTGGTTATGCTGTGTATGTCGGTTTTTATAAATATGACAAAATATTACCTATCCCAAATGATGCGACTGCTCAAAAAGAGTTGGCGTTTTATCAACAGCAACTAGCTCTATTAAATGCTATCGACTCACAAGCATTAAGCCCTAACAATGCTAGTGATTTTTACATTTTGCAAAATCAAATTGAGTCGGCTATTTGGTCTATCACTGAATTAAAAAGTGGCCAGTGGAATCCGTCTAACTACAATGTAGCGGGGGTTTTTGGTGTCATTTTAAACACGGATTACAAACCATTAAATGACCGTTTAAAAACAATAATTGAGCGTATGGAAAATGTGCCTGCGTATTATAAAGCAGCACAACAAAACTTGACCAACCCAACGTTAACTCATACGCAATTAGCTATTCAGCAAAGCAAAGGCACGGCTGGATTATTTAATAAGTCGATTGCAGATAAAGTGGCAAGCTCTAGCTTGTCGGCAGAAGACAAAGCTCTATTTGCTCAACGTTTACAAGCCAGCTCAGCTGCGATAGATGGTTATATTACTTGGTTAGGTAATAAGGCAACTGAATTAGAAAAAAGCACAACCGCGAAAGACTTCCGCATTGGTAAAGACTTGTACGAGAAGAAATTCAAACTTGATATCTTTTCTGGCTACACAGCAAATGAGTTATTTAACAAAGCGATAAGTGAGAAAAATCGTGTTCATCAAGAGATGATCAAAATTGCGGATAACCTGTGGCCTAAGTACTTTGATGGTATTGAAAAACCACAAGATAATTTAGTGATGATCAAAAAGGTGATTGACCATATTTCGGTTAAACACGTTAAACGTGATGATTTTGTAAATAGCATCAGAGAGCAAATTCCAGAGCTGGAAGCTTTTGTATTAAAGCATGACTTAATCACTATGGATAAAGACAAGCCGTTAGTAGTAAGAGAAACTCCTGAGTATCAACGTGGTTTTGCTGGTGCGTCTATTAATGCTCCTGGGCCTTATGATGCAGAAGCAAACACATATTACAACGTGACGCCGTTGGATAACTTTAATGACGAACAAGCAGAAAGTTATTTGCGCGAATACAACCATTGGTTGTTACAAGTGCTTAATATTCATGAAGCAGTGCCAGGACATTACACCCAGTTAGTACATAGCAATAAATCAAAGAGCTTAGTTAAGTCTATCTTTGGTAACGGCGCTATGGTTGAAGGTTGGGCGGTTTATACTGAACGCATGATGTTAGAGGAAGGTTACGGTGATAATGAGCCAGAGTTATGGTTAATGTATTACAAATGGAACCTACGCGTGATCATGAACTCTATTTTAGATTACAGCATTCAGGTTAATGGTTTAACAGAAGATAAAGCGCTGGATATGATGATCAATCAAGCGTTCCAAGAAAAGTCTGAAGCCACAGGTAAATGGCGCAGAGCTACTTTGTCGCAAGTACAGTTAACCAGTTACTTCACCGGTTACTCTGAAATTTATCAGTTACGTGAAGACTTAAAACAAGCCACTGGCGATAAGTTTAACTTAAAAGAATTCCACGACCAGTTCTTAAGTTATGGCAGTGCTCCAGTGCCAATTATCAGAAAGTTAATGTTTGATGATTATGTGAATTCACATAAATAACTAGTATAAGTAACTGCTGCTAATAGCGGTTTAATTAAAGAGTCACTTTCTATGAAAGGCGCGTAAAGCGCCTTTTTTATTGCTTGGATTTTACTTAAGGGTTAAATAAAGGACTAAAAAAGAGCCATGCAAAGAGCTAAACAAAGAGCTAAGCAAAGTGATAAATAAAAGCATAAATGAGAAGGTTGAGTTATTAATGTTAGGGTATAATACCGCTAGATGAAATTAGAAACAGAGGTTGATATGGCACGCGCATCGGCTTATCACATTTTGGTTAAAACCAAAGATGAAGCATTAAGTATTAAAAAGAAGTTAGATAAAGGCGACAACTTTCAAAAGTTAGCTAAACAGCACTCTACCTGTCCTTCTAGAAGAAAAGGCGGCGACTTAGGTGAGTTTGAAAAAGGCGACATGGTTAAAGCATTTGACGATGTGGTTTTTAAAAGACCAATCCTTGAAGTACATGGGCCTATAAAAACGCAGTTTGGTTATCACTTGATTAAAACGGTCTACAGAAGTTAATCGTTATTAATTTACGGCAATAATTTCTGCTAAATCCAGACATAAAAAAACCTACGTATTTTACAATATGTAGGTTTTTTTGTATTTACTCTTTAGCTTTCTAGCAGAGGCTATTACATCAGCCTTAGCTACTTAGAAATAACGACCAAATAAGAAGTTTAATTCTGTAAATGTGAAGTGCTGAGATGCGCTATCAGCTGTGAACTTAGTCGTTCTGATATCTGGCATATCAATGTAGCCCATTTTGATTTCACTACGGAAAAAGTACTTAGAATAACTTAACTCAAGACCTGCTTTCATATGAGTTCCCCATCCTGAAAGGTGGAAGTCGTCATGACGTTCATTTTTCAATAATGTTGCATTTGTTCTTGGTAATAAGAAACCAACACCAACACCAAATACACGAGATGCACGGAAGTTTGGAGTGAAAGCATACAATTCATCAAAATTATTAATTTCAACGTTGATGTAGTTTAAGCCGTCTGAGTGTTCAAATGCTAAAAATGATACATCGCCATCTTCATTATATTGGCCTAAGTTGAAAGATGCGTTGTCATACACGCCATCATGCTCACTGCCAACATTTACGTAACCGTCTAAGATTGCTATTTGCTCTTGATCCATGATGTATTTCATATGATCAACACCAAATGAAATTGCATAGTTATCTTTAAAGAAGTAACCAACTTTAAAGTTAGTTTGAGGTAACGTCATATCTAGTGGGTTTAAATACGGGTCAATACCAATTGCGGTAGGACGGTCAGACGCGGTCAAACCTTTTAGTGTGAAGTCGTAATTGTCGCCTTTAAAGCGTACGTCAGAGTTTGAGTAATAACCGCGATTCCAACCCCAAAATGCATACCAAGAACCTTTTTCATGGTTCCCAATTTCTGGTTTATCGGCTGCTTTATCTTCAGCTGCAACTATAGTTGGTAGCGTTAAACCAAAAACAACAAGACTGATACTGGCAAAAGTTTTAAACACGTGACACTCCACTTTTAAAAAAACGATATGATGAATGGAATAAATCCACACAAAATTAAGGGACGAATTCTACAGTACTTTTAAAAATCTGGATATAGGGTATTTACTCAAATTGTATAAATTTTGTATACAATTTCTATTTTTATATCTTTGTAATAGCGCCATTGAATTAATGCTGAGCTTTGATTTTATTCATATCTAACGAAACAGGTAAACTTCCTGTTGGCGTGAGCTTACCAGCGATAAGCTTGGCTAATGAATTATATACTGGGCTAGTTATCTCACCTGTGTTGATATCTTGATATTGGTTATAAGCGTAGGTGGCGATAATCGTGTCGGCATAAATACTATATTGTTCAGCCTCATAAGGCATTCTTAGGCTCACAAAAGTAACGGGTTTATTGAGTTGCTTTGCGTATCTTAGTAAGCTTTTTAGCTTGCTATCCAAGCGTTTTTTGTTGGAAGACAAAGAGCCAAAGGCTTTGTTAAATGCGGCCATATCATCCATTCCGCCCATCTCAGCCATGCTTTGATAAGGCGTAATACTGCCAGCTAATACGGCATTGGCTTGATTTATTTGCTTCATATCAGCGGCATCACTACTGTTTAATATTGAGCTACAAGACAGAGTTAATTTAGGTTTCACTTTTTTAATCGCCGTGGTTAGTGCCACACATTTACTTTGGTCTGGCATTAACAAATGTAATGAAGTGATCTTGGTATTTAATTTAGGGCTGCCCTTTATTAAAGTCACTGACCTGTCTGACAGCTCTTGTTCTAATTCTCTGTGTTTATCACTGGCGAGAATTTCATTGGCCTGGTCTTGGTTCGTTTTGGCTGCGTTAGGCAATTGAGACTTCAATAGGTACTTTTCTTTCACTGATAGTATTCGTTGTAGCGAGTTAAGTGTTTGCTTGGTGTCTAGTCGCTTCGAGTATATTGCTTGGTTTAACTCATTTAATAAATTGGGTAACTGAGTAATATCTTGTTTAAATCTTACTTTGAAAGGCATAAGCGCTATGTCTGCGCCAGCATTAAAGGTTTCTACGACCGCTTCGGTTTCGCTGAAAAAGGCACTTATTCCTCTCATATCAAGGGCATCGGTAATGATTAATCCTTGGTAACCCATGTCAGTACGCAGTAAGTCGGTAAGTATTTTTTTAGACATAGTGGCGGGCTTCATCATCACATCGCCCGATTTACTTAAAAAGGTGGAATTATCTAATTCTGGATATTGAATATGCGCCGTCATGATCATATCCACTTGCTTATTATCAATAGCGTATTGGAAAGGGGCTAAGTCCACTTGTTTAATTTTGTATAAGCTATGGTTCACCCTTGGTAAACCTGTGTGGCTATCGACACTCGTATCGCCATGACCGGGGAAGTGCTTGAGTGTTCCTATTACATTATGCTTTTGCATCGCTTGTAGCTGGGCTAATCCTAACTTAGCAACTGTGCTTGGATTCTCACCAAAGGAGCGAACATTAATAACCGGATTATTAGGGTTGATGTTTACATCTACGTTTGGTCCGTGGTTAACGTTAAATCCGGTTGCCGACAATTCTTGACCTAATACATCACCAACCATAGTTGCGTATTTAGTGCCGTATTTCTTATAAGTTGCGCCTATCGCCATGTTGCCACTAAACGATGTTGAGGTGGCTCTTGGTAACCGAGCAACTCGGCCACCTTCTTGATCGACAGAAATAAATAAAGGAATTTTTGAACTAGAACGAGCGGCGGCTTGCTGCAAGTCATGGGTAAGCTGAACTATTTGCGCTGTGTTTTGTAAGTTATCGCTAAAGAGAATAATACCGCCCAAGTTGCTGTTGGTGATCATATCCGCTAACTCTTGCGGTAACTTGGTCATTGGCGTTTTACATGGATTCTTATTTGGATTGCTGTTTTCCACTCTGTCGGGACAGTAATAACGTAGGTCTAACATTATTTTTTGAGCTAACGCCAGTCGGATACCTTTACTGTCAAAGTCCTGAGCGGATATTAGGTTCTTGGACGAAGGCGAGATTTCCCAGTTATTGGTAGCAGAGTCAACGTGAAAGGCAGTTACAAAGGTTGTTAATACACAAGTGATAAGTAATATTGTTTTTTGTAAGTGTAATGATTTCATTTTTTCCTTTAAACTGCTGAGCAGAAAATAAATTAGTTTGTATTTTTACTTATCGTATTAAATTCAGTTTACATGCTTCTAACAATGAATGGTTAGATTTATGATTTGAGTTTACTGACATATCATTATTTTTCCTATGTCTTTCATCACTAGTTTAAGTGCAAAACTAATTAATATATAAAATATTTTTACCAATAGTTAACAGCTAACGTAATCACAACAAAATCAGGGGCTCAATATAATGTCTGTTCAATTTATCATAGGAATTGATGGTGGCGGCACTAAAACTCATGGCCGTATTAAAGAAATTAATACTGGGACTTTTTTTGAAGTGAACGGCGGGGCATCTTCACTTAGTAATGATTTTGCATTAGCGGCTAAAACTATTTCTAACTTATTAAACCAATTGATGGGTAAATTTGTCGGTCATGCCCAATGTAAGCCAGAACATGTGTCAGTTGTTATTGGTGTTGCTGGTGGCGGCGTTGTATCTCAAGCCGATAGATTGGCGCTGGAACTACCATTTTCATTTGCCAATTTAGAAATATGTAACGATGCAAAAACTTCCTTGTTTGGTGCTAATAATGGTGAGCCTGTTACGGTTGTTGCCTTAGGGACTGGTTCCGTTGGTGCGAGATTAGACGCGGAAAACCGTGAACACTATTATGGTGGTTGGGGTTTTCCTGTTGGTGATGATGGTGGTGGTGCCAAGCTTGGTTTAAGTGCAGTGCAAAGCTTATTGCATGAACTTGATAGCCATGACGTTAAAAAAAGTCATGGCGAAGACAATGCAGAAGATCATGCCGCAGCAAATTCTGAAGCCAATTTTGAGCCGGGCCTTCCTCAGTCGAGTTCCGCACTAACAATACAGTTGTTAGAAATGATTGGGCCAAAGCCTAGTGATTTACCTGAGTGGTTAGCCAATGCAACACCTGCTAAATATGCAGCACTTTGTCCGCTGATTTTTGCTTTAGAGCCTAAATGTAAATTGGCTAAAAAACTAATTAAGCTACACGTACAACACTGCGAACAGCTCATTTTAACTAGCCGTAAAAACTCCAAAACTCCCGTTGTATTACTCGGTGGTTTGTCAGGTGTTACCTTCCCATTTTTAAGTGAGTCAGTCACTGAGTTTTGTCAGTTGGCATTAGGCACGTCACTTGACGGTGCATGTCTGTTAGCAGAGAAAAGTAGTCAAGAATTAGGTAATAAAGTTGTTAAATCGGTAACTAAAAAAGAGCCGTTAGTTAGCGATCCTGTGTTGTTACAGCAGTTAAATAACATGGTGTCAGAAGAACGTAATCCAAATTCCAAACAAATAGACTTAATGGACAGCCAAGACATCTTACGTCTTATTAATAACGAAGATAAAAATGTGCCTTTAGCGGTAGAGTTATGCATAGAGCCTATGGGTGAAGCGGTTGATCAAATTGTTAATGCGTTTAACCAAGGTGGCCGACTTATTTATATGGGGGCAGGCACCAGTGGGCGTTTAGGTGTGTTAGACGCGGTTGAATGCCCGCCGACGTTTAGTGTTTCGCCAGATCAAGTTATTGGTATTATTGCTGGTGGCGATAAGGCGATATACAAAGCGGTTGAAGGTGCTGAAGATAACGCTGAATTGGGTAAACAAGATTTAGAAAACATTAACTTTAATGACAAGGATGTTCTTGTTGGTATTGCAGCAAGTGGCCGAACACCTTATGTCATTGGTGCGCTAGATTATGCCAACCAAATGGGGGCTAAAACTGTGTGTGTAACCTGTAACCCTAATTCTGAAATGACCAAACACGCAAATATTGTTATTTGTCCTGTTGTTGGCCCTGAGGTCTTAACAGGCTCAACCCGCTTAAAATCTGGCACCGCACAAAAACTGGTGTTAAATATGTTGAGCACGGCAAGCATGATAAGAACTGGTAAAAGCTACGAAAATCTAATGGTTGATGTCAATGCGAGCAACAAAAAATTATACATGCGCGCAATTAGAATTGTCATGCAAGCAACTGAATGTAGTGCTGACATTGCAGAGCAAGCACTTAATAAAACTGACTTTAAAGTGAAGTTGGCCATTTTACATATTTTAACGGGCGTAGCGCCAAAACAAGGCGAGCTAACGTTACTGCAAAATGGCGGTTTCTTACGCAGCTCAGTTGAAGCCCTTAATTCATAAATAGCGTTTAATCTATAGCACTTTTTATCAATATCACCCTTAACAGATAATGTGGAAGCTAATGTTTAATAAAGAAAATCTAATCAATAAGTTACTTTCTTCTACATGGTCATTTTCATTGTTTTTAGTGGCAATTTTTATATTAAACGGCTGTGCGTCAAATCCAAAAGTAATCAGTCCTAGCCAGATCGGAGCGGAACAAACCGCAACTTATTTTCCTTTATTAAAAGGCAAGCGTATTGGTGTGGTGGTTAACCAAACCTCTCGTGTTAAAGACATGCACTTGGTCGACTTATTGAATAAAAATGGTTTTGATGTAAAAACCATATTTGCGCCGGAACATGGTTTTAGGGGCGACCATAGTGCTGGAGAATTAGTGAATTCTAGTATTGATGCCGCAACAGGCATCAATATAGTGTCCATTTATGGCAAATACAAAAAGCCAACAGATGAATTGATGTCGCAGCTCGACATTATTATTTTTGATATCCAAGACGTTGGTGTGCGTTTTTATACTTACATCAGTTCCATGCATTACATGATGCAAGCGGCGGCAGAAAACAATGTTGAGTTTATGGTGTTAGACCGCCCAAACCCAAATCTGCAATATATTGATGGGCCTATTTTAGAACCTGAATTCCGTTCGTTTGTCGGTATGCATCCAATTCCATTAAGCCACGGCATGACAGTGGGGGAATTAGCCAAAATGATAGTTGGCGAAGCTTGGTTGTCTATTGAGTCTAAAAAAGTTAATTTTGACTATAAGCTGAAATTAACGGTTATTCCAGTGCAAGACTATCAACGCCAAGACACTTATGTTTTACCCGTTGCACCAAGTCCTAATTTACCTAACCAGCAAGCAATAAACTTATATCCATCATTATGTTTGTTTGAAGCTACACCGGTCAGCGTTGGCCGTGGAACCGACTTCCCGTTTCAAGTGTTAGGCCACAATACGGTTATTGAACACAGTAAACTAGGTGACTTTACCTTTACGCCAAGAGTGATAAAAGGCGTGAGTAAAAACCCTAAATTGAAAGGTGTTTTATTAACCGGACAAAACCTGACTCAGACTGATATTAAAGGATTTGATCTGTCGTTATTCTTTAACTGGTATCAAGTATTTGAACAAAACAAAACCGAATTCTTCCAGCGCCCTGATTTTATGGATAAATTAGCCGGCACCGACAAATTAAGAAAAGCCATGTTAGCAGGCCAAAGTTTGGCAACCATAAAACAAAGCTGGCAAACCGATTTAACGGCATTTAAACAACAACGTAAACCGTATTTACTTTATTAAAATAAGCTAGGACTCTAAAATAAGGTAGAGCTAGGACTTTATCCTATAGTTAAGAAAACGACCCAATGGGTCGATATTAAATTGTTATATGCCATTCGAGGTTACATGCACGAAATCGTTTCAAATCTAATTTCCAAGAACTGCGAAGGTTTATGGTGGGACTTTAAGCAAAAGTTTCATGACGAACTTTATGATTTCTTACATGATATTATTTGTCTAGCTAATGTTATTCACGATGGTGAGCGTTACTTGATTTTCGGAATCTCAGATGAGCTTGATGTGGTTGGATTGGATTCTGAGAATAAAAGCTATACACAAGCTGATATTTTAGACTTTTTACGACAACAACCATTTGCGGAAAATAATGCCCCAAACATTAATTTAAAATTCATTAAATACCAAGACAAAGACATCGCAATACTTACAATTGAGAATGAGCGAGTAAAACCATATTTTTTGACTAAAGAAATCAAGTCACGAGGGAAGGTTCTACGAGCTGGAACAATATACTCTCGAGTTAGAGATACAAATACCCCAAAAGACTCTTGTGCAAACCCTCGTGATATAAAAGCAATGTGGGCTGAAAGGTTTGGCTTAGATTTACCTGCTTCAAAACGTTTTAGTTTCATTTTAGAGGATACAGACAACTGGAATTATAATGGTATTAATGTGGCGTTTTACGCGTTGGACCCTGATTTTACAATTGAAATTGGTGATACAGAATTTGAAGGTGGTCAATATTGGTGGCAAAACAGTTTAATTGAAAAACCAATAAAGTATAACTACATACTAAAATTTAAAAATACAATAATGCATGAAGTTCCTGTCGTTCATTTTCAAAATGAGAATTTATGTATTCCGTTTCCTGGTATTGAGTTTGTTACTCACCCAGAAAAACGAGATGGACTTAATGCTAGTTTTTATTGTGACCTTTTTTATTTCACAAAAGGTACTCTTCAATATTCTTTATTTTTGCACTTGAGAAAAATTGAGTCTGAAACACCTTCTTTTAGTTCGCCAATAACTAGTCAAATAAAGCCTCCAATTATTGAATTGCCGTTTTATATAGTTAATGACGACCAAGAATTAAAAGACTTAGAAATGCGTTTTCTTGAAGCATATAAAGAATTTGCTCAAAACCAAGACGAAATAGTTAAAGATAGTATTTACCAAGGTAAAATAAATGACCGTTGGCAACTGGAAAGGGTATTTTCTGAGTGGGCTTTTGAAATATTGTCTAAAAGCATATAAAAAGGCGTTTAAACGGAACATAAACAGTGGGTTACGTTTCGCTTCGCTACACATTTTAACCCACTATTTTTGACCGCTTAATGCGGCGTTATATTTTTTTAGGATATGGAGTCATCTTGGATATTGCAGAAACTATTGAAACTGAGTTAGAAATCACTTTACCAAAGCAGTATAAAGATTACCTGATTAAGAATATTACTGATTCAGGCACTGAAACAATAAATTTTATATTGAACACGGATGTGGAGTCTTTAATCTGGAGAAATGCAGGGCTCAAAAAGAAAAGCTTTGATGAAGAACTACCAAAAAAGAAAGATAATATTTTTGTATCTTTTTTTAAATACATACTAGGAATGCCGGAGAAAGGGGAAGAAATAGAGCGTGATGCTTATAAAAAGTGGTTTGAACAAAAGCGTTTTATTATTGGTTTTTTAGATAATAGCGTATTTTTTATATGTTTAAGCGATACAGACTTTAATGTATTTCAATGTGATGCGGCTACATATGAAGTAACTAAAAAGTTTGAAAGTATTGAATTATTTGACAAATATGTGAAGTCTGTCGAAAAAAGCATATACCAAGACCTTTAAACGGACAACAAACAGTTTGCTGTTTTCACTTCGTTCAACATTTTAGCAAACAATTCTTTGTCGCTTAAGGTGCCGTTAGCAGTATAAATCATGTATCGCTTATTAATTTTATCGTTGATTCTGATATCAACCTTACTTCACGGAAAAAATACTATGCTGTGGCCTCCATTGAGCGACTATAAATATACCAGTGGTCGCCAAGCAACAGAAGATGATATTAATTCCGGTGCTGCAGTATTTATGCTTCAAATCGAAGGTAAAAGTATTGGTAGACCCATTGATCTTTTAATACCCCAATATGCCGTTCATATTGATCAAGAAACGGGAGAAAGGTCTAATGTCATTGTTATACAGGCTGAAGAAAATGATGAGTCTCAAGTTATTGGTGCCATCAACATTAAAACCAATGAATATCTTGCTGCTTTAAAGTATGAATTTGAATTCTTGGGTAATCTAAAGCAAGAAACAGAGTAGTATACTGTTACCAAGAGAATAAATAGTGATTCACTTTAGTTTGTCATTTTTAGTTGCAAACGATGCAACAAGGTAGCCCAACAAAGTGTTTAGCTTATTAGCAAAGCGTTATGTGCCGTAATGGTATCGGAGCTGAGCAATCACAATGGTGTCATCTTGATGTTTATAAACAATCCTATGTTCATCGTTTATACGGCGTGACCAATACCCCGACAATCCATGTTTTAATGGTTCAGGTTTCCCAATACCTTCTTGAGGTGTTCTTTGAATATCTTTAATAAGTAAATTAATACGTTTAAGTATTTTTTTGTCGGTAGTTTGCCAGTAAAGATATTGTTCCCAAGCGTTTGTTGAAAATGTTAATTTCATTCAATCAGTTCTCTTTCAGTGCCATTGCCAGCTTCAAGCTCGGCAATAGACTCTAAAAGGTCTCTAGCATTTGCAGGGGATCTTAATAAATATGTAGTTTCCTGCATAGCGTTATAATCTTCTAGCGACATCATAACAACAGGGTCTTCACTTTTACGTGTAATTATTATTGGTGCGTGATCATTACAGACATTCGCCATTGTATTTGCTAAATTTGCTCTTGCGGCTGTGTAACTTATAGCATCCATGTGTATCTCCAAAGTGTTCATGTACGTTAATTGGTACAGTATAGTGTATGGACACATAACAAGTCACTTAAAAGGACAAATAACAGTTGGTTGTTGCTCCTTCGTCGCAAATTATAGCCAACTCCAATTTGCCCTTAACAGGGCGTTAGGACTCTAAAATGAGAATCATAATTTTATTGATAGTGCTTACACTATCTGCTTGTGACCTGATTTCTAGCTCAAGTAATATAACAGGAAGCTGGAAATCAGAAGTCGATAACGGAACAATGATCTTCCACCAAAATGGTACTTTTGAGTTACTTGACAAGGACGGTGTATCGCTCTTTGATATAAAATCCGGAGTAAAAGCTACTTGGGAAACAATCACAGAAGTTACTCCGAACCAATTGTATGTAAAAATCGAAACTAAAGATGGATTTGAGAAAATACCATTAGGCATATACAAAATCAGCAAGAGTAAGCTAATAATTCGTGAGCCAAAGACTTTTTATAATACAATTGGTGGTATTAGTTTGGGTGTTTCACGGTACGAAATGGCAAAGGATTTTTCGGGCGTATTAAGTGTTTACACTAGAATTTAGTTCCACAACCAGCCCTAACAAGCAACAAAGCCAGCTTTACTCCAAATAAACCTCCTCGTTTTTATAGATGTAACTTTGGCTTTTTAGTTAAGAAGCGTAATATTTACATCTGCTTTAAATAGTTTTTACCCAGTTGTATATAGATTTTTAATCGACTATTTATATTAATAACATTGGCCACTTGTATTAATAATTGTTTATTATCTGATGAACTATTTCATCATCAGTAACGTACTACTGGCACGCTAAAAATACGCAAAGAGACGCAAACATTATGCTTAACATGAACTTTGAACAGCACGTAGTTATCGACACCACTCAACAGCCGTGGCAACAAAGCCCTGCGCAAGGTGTGTGGCGCAAACCATTAGCCAGAGCAGAACAAGAACGTGGCCATGCAACTAGCGTGGTTAAGTATGAAGCGGGTTCTCGATTCTCTGAACATCCACACCCCAAAGGGGAAGAGATATTTGTCTTAGAAGGGATATTCTCTGATGAAACGGGCGATTATCCAGCCGGTACTTATATTAGAAACCCAGAAGGGTTTAGTCATAGTCCGTTTAGCAAAGACGGTTGCACACTGTTTGTAAAGTTATATCAATTTCAAGCCAATGACTCCGAGCAGGTCAGAATAGATACGCAACAAACCCAGTGGCTGCAAGGACAAGGCAATTTACAAGTCATGCCGTTACATAGCTTTGGCACAGAATCTACCGCTCTGGTATTTTGGCCTGCAGGTGAAAAGTTTGTACCGCATACCCATATGGGAGGCGAAGAGATTTTTGTCTTACAAGGTGAGTTTATTGACGAACATGGCCGATACCCAGCAGGCACTTGGATACGCTCTCCGCATTTAAGCCGCCATCATCCATACGTAGAACAAGATACAATTATTCTAGTGAAAGTCGGGCATATTTAATCTATGTGTCTTTGTTAATATTTTATTGCATTAGAAACTAGAAAAACAGATAACTAAAAAAACAGATCAATTTAATTGGTCTGTTTTTGTTTGGCATATTTGACTTGGCGATATGCCAAAGTGTTGTTGGAAACGTCGACTAAAGTGACTTAGGCTTTGATAGCCCAATTCATAACTCACGACGGTCACAGATTGTTTTTCTTGTAAGCGTTGGTAGGCTTTATTCATGCGGCGTTGATGTTGATATTCAAGTGGTGTGCAACCGAGTTGTAGCTTGAAGGTTTGATAAAAGCGACTGCGACTCATGCAGGCTATTTTTGCTAACTCATCTGGCTCTAAAGGTAAGGTGAGGTTGGTTTCAATATAATGTAAAACACTGGTGAGTCCGTTTGCATCTGGCGCACTTCTAGTAAAATGCAGTAAGGCGTCTCTGCCGTGATGTCTTAATATCCGAGTAACTAATTCACTCACACCAAAATCCACCAATAAATCTCGGTCAGGATCATCTTGTATATAGTGGCTGGTTAGTCGGTCTAACACTTGTTGGGTGGCTTGAGTATGAAAGGTATGTAACGGTTGGTTTGGATCTATGAACGCGCCGCTTGGTAATGAATGGGCTAGTAAATCGTTCATTCGCTCACAAATTTTAGCCACTCGTTCTTTGGATATTTCTATTGTTAAACAGGTAGTTGGCTTATTTAGTTGGGCGTCAGGAAAGTCTATAAACACTTCTTCATTGGGGGAAAGTATAAAAGATTCATGTGGGAGAAAAGGAATATCGCTCAAGTGTTGGGTATGCATTACTTTGGAACCGCTGACCATGCCACAATAGAGTAAAGACTCAGCTTTAAGGCTGATTTTTTGAGCCTGCTCATAAGTATCGTAAATACTTAATTCAGAGTGAGGGCCTGCAAAACAGACTCGGTTTTCGACCAGTTTAATGGGCGAACGTTTGTGTTGGAGCAGCGTTTTCTCCATATACGAAGAATGCTTCATCTACACCTCTTATCCAATTTTCACTTTGCTACTGATATTAATTGCTAACGGTATAATTGACCGTGAAGCGATTGATTTTTCTTGCCCCATAATCACCTTTGAATGTTTATTGGTCAATACATTTTTTCGTTAGCTTATTCACAGATGAGTTAACAACAAATTCATAATGAACATGAATTATTAAACACACTCTGTGGACGAACAAATAAACTTTGTGGACTAACAGACAAACTTTATGGACTAGCAGGCAAGTTATATTTTTTTATAGTTATTACAGTGGGTTGCAGGTTTATTCCAACTAAAAATAATAACGGAGAATATGACTATGATATATGCAAAACCGGGGAGCGAAGGTAGCCTAATTACATTTCAGGCTGAGTACGGTAACTTTATTGGTGGACAGTGGGTTGCCCCAGTAAAAGGCCAATATTTTGATAACGTAAGTCCAGTCGATGGCGAGGTATTTTGTCGTATTCCTCGTTCTACAGAAGAAGATATTAATTTAGCATTAGATGCTGCCCATGCAGCAAAAGCAGCTTGGGGGAAAACATCAGTTACAGAACGTTCTAATATGTTATTAAAAATTGCTGACAGAATTGAGCAAAATTTAGAAGCGTTAGCCGTGGCCGATACTTGGGATAACGGCAAAGGAATACGTGAAACATTGAACGCTGACCTTCCTTTAGCTGTTGACCACTTCCGTTATTTTGCCGGTTGTTTACGAGCCCAAGAAGGCACTGCTGCAGAAATAGACGAACATACAGTAGCCTACCATTTTCATGAACCGCTT
This sequence comes from Psychrosphaera saromensis, assembly GCF_002954545.1. Lineage (GTDB taxonomy): Bacteria > Pseudomonadota > Gammaproteobacteria > Enterobacterales > Alteromonadaceae > Psychrosphaera > Psychrosphaera saromensis. The sequence continues at coordinate 1,504,501 of NZ_MSCH01000003.1, forward strand.
GGTGTTGTTGGTCAAATAATACCGTGGAACTTCCCAATTTTAATGGCTGCATGGAAATTAGGGCCTGCACTTGCAGCAGGTAACTGTGTGGTTTTAAAACCAGCGGAACAAACGCCAGTTTCTATTCTTGAAGTAGTAAAAGTAATTCAAGATATATTACCGCCTGGCGTATTAAACGTTGTGAATGGATTTGGTAAAGAAGCTGGCCAAGCGTTAGCGTCGAGTAAGCGTATTGCTAAAATTGCCTTTACTGGTTCTACTCCTGTAGGACAAGGCGTTTTAAAATGTGCCGCAGAAAACCTTATACCTTCAACGGTTGAGTTAGGTGGCAAGTCTCCAAACATTATCTTTGCAGACATTATGCAACAAGAAGAGTCTTACATTAGTAAATGTGTGGAAGGTTTAGTTTTAGCTTTCTTTAACCAAGGTGAAATTTGTACTTGTCCATCGCGTGCCTTAATTCATGAATCAATTTACGATGAGTTTATTGCATTAGTAATTGAACGTACAAAAAGCATTAAACGTGGTGATCCGCTAGATACAGAAACACAAGTTGGTGCTCAGGCATCTCAAGCTCAATACGAAAAAATCTTAGAGTATATTGAAATTGGTAAAAATGAAGGTGCTGAGCTGCTTACCGGTGGTAATGTTGCTGAAGTTGAAGGCTTTGATAATGGTTTTTATATTGAGCCTACGTTATTCAAAGGCACAAATGATATGCGTATTTTCCAAGAAGAAATTTTTGGCCCTGTAATAAGTGTTACTACGTTTAAAGATGAAGCTGAAGCATTAGCGATTGCCAATGACAGTGAATTTGGTTTAGGTGCTGGTGTTTGGACTCGTGATACAAACCTTGCTTATCGTATGGGGCGTGGCATTGAAGCGGGTCGAGTATGGATGAATTGTTATCATCATTATCCAGCTCACTCTGCATTTGGTGGTTACAAAAAATCAGGCATTGGCCGTGAAACACATAAGATAGCGTTGGAGCATTATCAACAAATTAAAAACATGTTGGTAAGTTATGATGCAAACCCAATGGGATTCTTTTAACGAGTCGCTTAAGTTAAAGCATAAGTCTGTGATTTGAAAAAAGCCTTACTATTTTTAGATGATAAAAGTAGTGGGGCTTTTTTAATTACAGTATCTGCTAAACAAAGATGTTGGTACAATGACAAAACATGAGGGGCAAATAGCAATAAAAATGGAAGGTCATTTTGGTTATTCTCTTTAATTAATTATCAACCTTTGAGTGACATTAATGCGCAATCAAATAAAACAAAATAACGCAAGTCAGCCTGCTAAAAAACAAGCTAAATCAATGGCATGGTTGGCATCAGTAACCTTGGTTTTTAGTATCTGTGTTGGTTTTTCGTTTTCTACTTTAGCAATGGTGCCTGAAGCAGAAAACAATACCAAACAGTTGAATGACTCAGATATATCTGAGCAACAGATACGAGAGTCAGCTCTGTATTCACAATTAACCTATGTTATTGAAAACTTGCCTAAAGCTGTGTTCGTTACTGCTAGGGAAGAGTGGGCTCATGACTATGGATTAACGGAAGGTCCTGGACTACTTAATACATTTGAATACCTACGTTCTTTAGTGCCTTTTGAGTCATTACAAAATGACATGCCTATGAGTATTTTTCTGTCGGGGCCGCATTATGATGATAAATTAGTATTAACCTCAAAATACAACTTTGGTCATTACAATCCAGAGTTCGTAAAGTATTTTGGCAGCGTAGTGTCAGAGTTATTAAGCAATAAGTCATTTGTCTCGGCGACGAAACAAATGGTGGAAAAGTATGGGGTGTTACATAACTTGGCTGGCTTACAAACCATCTACCGTTTGATTGAAAAGGACCAGGCGACCTTTAATAAATTTACAACTCAATACGAGCAAAAGCGGTTAAACGGAACTTGGGTAGAAGGCAGTTATTCCTATAGCTCGAACTTGCCAGAGGAATTAAACGAACAATATTATTGGAATTGGGCTGGAACACATTACTATTTTTGGGTGAGACGCGATATTGATGGTACCAAAGAATTATGGAGTCCAATTATTGATTCAATTATTTACGCTTACACAGGTAGAGAATAAGTTAAATAACAGCTGTTTATAACCTTGTTTGTAGGAGCGCTTTTAAAAAGGTAGCTATAAACATGTGACGAAAAACAGCGACAAAAAAACAGTTATAAAAAAGCCGCTTGCTAAAAAATTAGCCGCGGCTTTTTTGTATTTTAACGTTTATTCAAAGATCAGATAAACGCAGTTAGCTATTTGTCTTTAGCAGAGAAGCTCTCTCTGAGTGAATTTACCCAAGCGCCAAACTTATGCATGACTAGATTACCTTTGCCCAATAACTCGTTCATTTCCTCTTGAAAATGCCAATCCTTTTTACTTTCTGGCTCAGGTAGCGGAGGCAGAATATGGGCAAAGTATGTTTTGTCCAATAAGCGATGTAACAAACGTTCACCAAAGAAAGGCTTGCCACTGTTAAGTGCTCTTGCGCCTTTGATCATGTTACGAATATCATACTGAGTTGGGCTAATATCAGGCACTTGCTTAGGAATATTCAATAGCTTATACACGCCAACACGCGCGCTCCTAATGGATGTTTCCATAGTGAAGATAACGTCGTTGCGCGTTTCCACAAACTGACCAACAAAGCCTAAATTAGTACAACCTTCTGGCACAGGTTTTGGTCTATCGCCTGAAGCACGAGTCATAAATTGCGCAGTAATGTAAGGCATTAATGCAGTACGAATTTTAGTGTTGGCAATAACGTCATCAAGTTGGTCGACAATATCAAGGTGAAAACAAAGCTCCTCAAGGATTTCTCTACCAGTACATTCAGCCATGGTTTTTTCAACTCGATTGCCTTTCTTATCCATAAGCAAACCGTAAACCCATATAACTAATAAGTCGTCAGGTTGCTCTGGATAATGTGGCTGGCGATTACAAGTCACGCTCAATAACCAGTTTGAATCCGTCACAGTAATAATACCGCCTGTTGCAGCTCGGCCAGAATAAAGGTCGTTCACCGCTAGAGTTTGTAACTTATCAATCAGTGGTGACGGTTTACATGTTAGCGTAGCTGACTCCCAAATAGACTGTTCAACATTGCCACAAAACTTATCAGGTTGACCAAATACCGGTGATTTTACTGCTAAGTTTTTCCATAAATCCCAACCGCTATTTTTACCCGGATCATCATTTTCACAAGTAAGAACTGGAACAGTGTCTATATCACCATAAGCAGTTTGTTCAGTCATGGAGCCATTAAGGGCAAAGACTAAATCTTGTGGTGCAACTGCAATCTGTTGCTCTTTATCACCAACAACGGTTTTGATAGCTGTCACTGTCTTTTTATCGCCAGTGAAATTAATATCAAGGTCATGGGCACAAGTATTAAACTGAAACGTAACGCCTTTATCGCGTAGGTAATTTTGCAGTGGTTTAATGAAAGTGTCGTACTGATTGTATTTAGGGAAAAGCAAAGTAGACATATCGCCAAAACCATCAATAGCGTCAAGGAAACGATGTAAATACAGTTTCATTTCTAACAAGCTATGACAGTTTTTAAAGGCAAACATGGTACGGAATAAAAACCAAAAATTAGTCTTTAAAAAACCTTCACTAAAATAATCTTCAATACTCAAATCATCTAATGTTTCTTTGCGTTTAAGTATTAGGCGGAGCACTTCCCATTGTTGGGATTTACTAAGCCCAAAGTCTTTATCATCTAAAATTTCGCCGCTGGTTTTAATTAACCGCGCTTTAGAGTAATTAGGATCGTTGTCGTTAACTAGGCGATATTCGTCAAGTACAGAATAACCGTCAGGTAGTTCAAGTGCCGGTATTTCTTGGAACATATCCCAAAGGGTATCGTAGTTCCACGTCATCTCACGGCCACCACGAATTATGTAGCCGTCTTCTGGGTTACCGAACCCGTCCATAGAGCCGCCAGCAACATCCATTTCTTCTAAAATGGTGATGTTTTTACCTGGCATATGACCGTCACGAATAAGATAAAATGCAGCTGCAAGTCCGCCAATTCCACCACCAATGATCCAGGATTTACGTTTATCTACCCCAGGTGTAGGCAAAGGCTTATGATGAGAATAAGGCGAAATATAGTCAGAAGGTGGCAAGGTGTTTAATTTTTTGTGATGCCAAAAATCTTTTGTTGCATCAGGTTCATGTTCAAACCCTTCTGGTGCAGTTGTTGGAATATCAAATCTGGAATTCATTTTTATAGACATAACGCTTTCCTTTATTAACTTTAGTGTTGTACAAAAGTACAATTTATTGCTTAAGTTAATGATGCTCCTTACAAGCAGTAACTATATTGAACTAGATCAATGTTTTGCACTGTTGTTCATACAGAGTGTTATTAATTCAGAAAGTCATTAATGCCGAAGATACGGAATGTCATTTATACCGAAGATACGAAAGGGCGAGTTATTAGCCTTTTAGCTAATGTATCGAGTAACAAGAATAGTGATAAACAAGAAATGTGCTGGAATGTGAAAAAAAGCTGGTGGCTATAAAAATGAATACTTCAGCCCAGCCCAGGCTAGGGCTGAAGTCGATGTGATTATTGTTTTTGTTTTGCGCCTTTGAGCATAGCATTAACTAGCTCTTGTGCTTCAAACTTAGTTAACGCTTGATCCGCGCCAACTTCGTTTGCACGGGCAAGGCTCATACTACTAGAAAGTGAGCTGTGTAAAATAATATAAGTACCGGCAAGTTTTGCTAGATCTCGTACTTCAAAGGCAAGTTCATAGCCATCTAATCCCGGCATTTCAATATCACTGACTAATATATCAATAGGGTTACCTTTTTCTGCACAGTCCTTCATTACCGCTAACGCATCATTACCATTTTTACAGACCTTAAATGGCACATCTATATTAGTTAATGCAGTTTCTAACTGTTTACGAGCAACGGCAGAATCATCCACTAATAAGATATGAGCGTTTTGTAATAAGCCTTTTTGTACACCTGTAATTTCAACGGCATGATCACTGTTATCTGGAAAGATTTGAGCAAGCAACAATTCAATGTCTAATAATTGAATAAGCGTATCGTCAAAACGGGTAATACCGGTAATGTAAGTTTTAGTACCTAAGTCATTTGGTGGCGGGGTGATGTCTTTCCAATTACATTCAATAATGCGTTCAATTTTTCTAACCAAAAATCCCACAGTCATACGACTACAGTCAGTAATAAGAATTACAGCGTCTTTTCTTTCTTCTTCACTTATTGCTTTATATCCAACTGCAGCAGCCATATCAATAACGGCAATTGTTCTACCACGAAAATTAGCGGCCCCAAGGACGTTGTGATCAGATTTAGGTATTTGAGTCAGAGGCTGGTAAGGAACAATCTCTTCTATCTTTAATGTGCCTAATGCAAAACTTTGAAGTTGGGTTAACTTAAAAAGTAATAAACCTTGCGATTGACTAGATGTCGACTGAGTATTCAAACCTTACCTACTTATCTATTATGGAAAACGGTGGAAACAATATATGGCTTACAGTTTTTTACAATGAAAATAAAAAACATAATAAAAACAAATGCTACTGGTCTTTAACTGCCGATTTTTCATTTTCTGTAATAATAATTGCTCGTTGAGACATGAATAATACCTTAATCAGCCCATACACAGTAACAAGTATTACAAATTAGTCGCTAATTGTAGGGTAATCCCTAAGATTATGTTTACTAACTTTTATGCGTCAATGTTAAATTTAAAGCTCAGGTTTTACCTGAGCTAGGGCAGTCATATTTTTATTTGTCAAAAGGTGAGGCTTAGCTTTTTCTTTACCACGTTCTTTATTCCCAAAGTGACAATTTCGAAACCAAAAAAAGCTGAAATTAGGGTGAAGTTAAATAGTAGAATTAGATTGAATGTCATATACATATAAACTAGCATTAACGTTCTTTTAATCAATGGTTTAAAGTGAGATTGCTGTTATGTTTGCTAAAGCTGTGAAAATGTTTTTTTATGTATTACTTTATTTTGCCATTATCAGCTTAATAGGCGTGGTTTTAGTTAATAATCAAGCACCTAGCTCAATAATGCTTACCTTTATTATCAGCGTGATCGTTTTATTTGTCCCTATATTTATTGTTATTAGCAATAAGGTTTTTAGATGGAAAGCCGAGACTAACACTCCAGTCAGCGTAGAAGAAATAGAAAAAAGACTAAGTAAATTTACCGTTAATGATTTAACCTTTACTTATGACGTGAACAAAGGTGTTTATTTACTTAGCCCTTTTGAATACACCTTAACTACGAGAAACGAAGGCAGAGTCGAAAATAAAACCGTTAAGTTTTATATAAAGCTTTGGCTAGATGAAGCAAATAAAAAAGCGACTTTTTGCGATTATTTAATTGAAACAAAAAAACAAAGGAGTTCAATCTTTTCTGTTTTTGGATCGGGGGAAACTGAACCTCAAGGAACGAACTCAATTTCCTCTTATTTTAGTATGGGAAAAATACGTCAAAAAGGAATGATCACCTTAAGCACTAGTGCCACATCATCAGATGGCGAATCTTTTAAATTCTCAACAAGTGCCATACATGAAGAGTTAATTAATCTTTTCACTAAAAATGGTTGGAGTGTTCAAGGGAAAGTGTTTTAACCTTACCTTTTTATTCCAACTACGCACTTAATTTCAAACCGACAAACTCTGAGATTAAAATGAAATTAACTTGTAACCTGTTATTTCTGCAGTGCAGTATTTTTTTTATGTTTTCAAATGTTGTGCAAGCACAAGGCCTCGAACAAAATGCAGTTGAGCAAAATAAAGTCGAAATCGCAAATAGTCATATTGTAACCATTGATTCTAAGATTTTAGGTAGAAAGTACGACTTGTTTATAAAAGTCCCTCGCGGCTATCACTCAAAAGACAATCATTCAAAAGACAATCACTCAAACAACAATAAATCCAAACACTACCCAGTGCTGTATTTAAATGACGGCCCTTACACCTTTAAAGTTGCAACAGGCGTTACTCACATGCAACCAATGGATAAAGCTATTGTGGTAGGTATATCCTTTGCTCATGGCGAGAACGGGCAATCTAGCCGGGTTAGAGATTTAACGCCAGAGGTGGATAAAAGCTGGGTGAAATATCAAACCGGTGGCGCGCCAGAGTACCTGGACTTTATTGAAAAAGAAGTCTTTGTATTTGTAGAAAAAAACTATCGAACAAACACCAAACAGAGAATTCTTGCAGGCCAGTCATTGGGCGGATCATTTGGTGCGTGGGTGTTGTTAACCAAACCAGAGTTGTTCTCTAGCTACCTATTAACCAGCCCGTCTCTTTGGTATAAAGACGAATTGATTTTTGATGTAGAACAAAAATATTATCAAAACAACAAACAGTTAAAAGCCAACATATACATAGCCACAGGCGCTTTAGAAACCCCAGAAAACGGCATGCAACAAGATATGGTCGCAGGGCACAGCAAGTTTGTTAAAAGACTACGTTCACGTGACTACCAAGGCATAAAACTAATAGATGAAGTGGTAACAGGCACAAATCATTACTCAACATTCCCCGTTGGTTTATCAAAAGGCTTAGTGTTTATTTATAAACAATTTGGTCTTATTGAGTGAGATGCTCTAGTGGGGAAAGTTAGTTTCATATTTTAAAAGATAAAAGACTGTTTCACCTGCGGCGACCATACCTTTTTCAACAGCCAAAAAGGTAGGCCAAAAAGCCGCTCCTAATCAATATTCTTATCCTCAATAAAACTAAGTTTCATCCTCAAAAACGGGATGTACATTCGTCCTTTGGTCATCTAATAAAACATCCATGTTTTGATGACATCCCATCATCCGTGATGTGAAAAACCATCCCTTATTCGACGTCCTCGACAACTGCGTCCTGCGTTGTTCTAATTACATCCATCCATGGATTAATGTCTCATATTTTGGAAAACTTATTTTATTTCGGGAATATTTAGATGGAGAGGAAAAAGCAAGAGCAGAAAAGCAAAACGAACCTGACGGTTCGTTTTTTGAATTCAAAGGTGAGTGTCATTGTTATAAATCTTAATTTAACCCTGACCCGTTTTATTCGAATTTATAGTTGGCTGTCACCGTTATTGGAAGTCAACGAGTTCTGTACAAAAATTGACATATCTGTTTGTGCAATTTAGAGTGGATGTTCACGTTATTAAAATCCTCCTAGCCGCGGCTTTTTAAACAATTTCATATTTTAATTTCTTAATGTTAAATCATTGGGGGAGTAGTAACAGCTTTGAAGTAAAGCGTGTTTCGATAAGGATATATCAATGATTCCAGAAGTTAAGCATATATCACCTGAGCTAGAGTTATACGTTTATAATCTTAAGGTTTTATGTGCTGATACAGTTGAACTAATAAACGCAAATCTTGTAGAAATATGTGAGGGTGATAGTGATACTGTGCTTGATCAAGCAAAGTTAACCTTTTTAGATTTTTTACATAACAAAGATGACACTACAAAAATAGGTGCAATTGCTGAATTCTTTATTCATTTGTTTTTAAGAGAATCTGGTTATAAACAAGAATTTTTATTTTATAACCTTGAAGAAAGATCAATCAAAAAAGGCTTTGATGGCTACTTTTCCAATGACGGTTTACAGTTCATTGTAGAGAGTAAATCAGGTTTTGAATCGACTAATGGCATTTCTCATAAAGCAAAAATAAGAGAAGCATATCGAGATATTTCATCGACAATAAGCGGTAAAAGTAAAAAAAGTGCAACAGGAAAAAATAATCCTTGGCGAAATGCATATAATCACGCTAGTCACGCTGATGTAGGTACTACAAAAAGTATTCGCAAAAACTTAAAAAGATTATCTGATTTGTTTGATCAGGGTACTTATCAAGATATAGAGAATTTTAATGTAATTCCTTGTTCAACTATTTTCCTAGATGATGATTGGTCAGAGCATTTTTCATCTTCAATCCTAGCTGAAAATGATGCTTTTTTTATTAAGTTTAAAGCAAAAACAGTAAAAGTAATTTGTATTACTAACCACACTATTTCTACTTTTATAAATTACTTGGAGGGAAGTTATGAGTAACCTCCAAACACTCACTTGGCTTAAAGATGACGATAAACTTACTGAAGTGATTAGAAAATTATCATTAGGTATTGAGTTAAATGAAGATGAGGCAGTTTATTGTTTAGCTGTTGCAATATTTTTTATCAAGACTTATCAGTCTGAAAAGCGAAGAGGATCTTATTTAGAGTTCGGATATTTTCTAGTATTGAGTTATAGCATACTCATGGAAGACTTTGAGCCTTTATATGATTTAGCAACTAATCTTGGTTTTTACCCAATAACCAAGAATCTAATTAATCATGAGCTTGTTGATACCTCAACTTTTAATCGTCACTTTATTGGTAAAAAATTAGAAAATTTTTCACACAATGAAATAACTGAAACTTTGGAGCAACAGGTCAACCGAGCGGATATTTTAGCTACAGATGCTATAGATTGTTGCTATGTAGCACCAACGTCTTTTGGTAAAAGTTCACTTATGGTTGATTTAATTCAAGAACTGAAACTGCCTAAAATTGCAATAATAGTACCTACTAAGTCACTGTTAACCCAAACCTATCGGTTAATTAATGAAAGCTTTAAACAGCGTAAAGTGATCTTTCACGATGAAATGTACAATGATGAAAACGATTTTATCGCGGTTTTTACTCAAGAAAGAGCATTGAGGTTAATGAAAAGTGAATCAGACTTAGCTTTTGATGCTCTTTTAATCGATGAAGCCCACAACTTATTTGAAAAAGATACTAGAAGCATACTACTAAGTCGGCTAATTAGAAGAAATAGAAAAAGAGCGCCAAAATCTCGAATATTCTATTTTTCCCCTCTTATTAATGATGTTGATAATTTAAGGTTTGAAGAGCAGCAATATATAGATGGAAAGAAGATTCACTTCAATATTAAAGAAGCCAAACTATTTGAATATAAATTAAATAATCAAAGCTACATTTATAACAGGTTTCTTGATAAGCAGTTTGAAATCGGTGAAAACACTGACTTCATGCGGTATATATTTGCCGAAAGTAAACAAAATAACTTCCTTTATTTAAGGGCACCAAGAAAAGTAGAAAGGTTTGCTAGTCGGTTATCCCAAGGTCTCCCTTATAAAGAAAACGAGATACTAAAAGAGCTTGCTGTAGTTATTGCTCGAAATGTTCATGAAGACTTTTACTGTGTCGAACTCGTTAAAAAAGGGATTTTATATATTCATGGGAAATTACCTGATTTAATTAAAGAATATTTAGAATATAAGTTTCGACAAATACCTGAATTGAAATACTTGGTGGCAAACTCAGTTATTCTTGAAGGTGTTAATCTGCCCATTGATAACTTATATATTTTAAATACTTATGGCTTAGATACTAAGAAGCTAATTAATCTTATCGGTCGAGTAAATCGATTGAATGAGATTTTTAGTGGCTCAGTTTCTAACATGAAAAAACTTGAACCAACAATCCACTTTATTAATTCGGAAGAGTTTAACCGCAAAGACAGCAACATGTTTAATAAGATAAAAATGTTAAAATCTAATGCTTTTAAGGATGCAATTCGAAACCCTACTTTACTTGAATTTGATATATCTAAATTTGATGAAGATATTGAGCGTTCAAAAGATACAGTAGATAAAATTGAAGCAATAAATAAGAAAAATGCTGTTGTTGCAATTCAAGAGCGAGAAAACTTTTTAATTTCAGAACCAGATGATGAGTTTGATAAGCTAAAAGCATCCTTTATTGAAGCTGGCCTTCATTTTACATATTACGATGCTGATTCTATATCAGATGAATTATATAACAGAGTCTTGCAATATAAATCTAATATTGAATGGATGCTGTTAGATCCAATAGAGAAAGTTTATAGCGTATTTATTCAAGGGTTTGAAGAAGAGTTTAGGGACAAAGTTTTAGTCAGGCTACAAAATATAAAGGCTCGTAATTATTATCGTATGTTTGTTAAAAACATACATGCCTTAACTTTAAAAGAACATATTAATTTAACCGTCAAATATTTTTACAGCAATGCGGAAGAGACTAAGAATAATATATTTTACATTGGTGAATCTTATGGAGAATTAGCTAAAGATGGCACGTCATTTGGCGCTACAACTTATATAGATTTAGCTTCTAAATCACATAAGGAGTTAGTCAACTTAGCTTTAGTTAAGCTAAAAATGGAAAGTGATTTTGTATCTTATAAGTTGAATGAATTCGTTTCGTTATTAAAAGAGTTTGATGCAATATCTGAAGATGATTACAACGTATTCATATATGGAACAGCAAAGAAAAGAAATACTGACTTAACTAAACTTGGATTAAGTGGCGCATTAATTAAAAAATTAGAATCTGACAAGCAGCTTGATAATATTGAAGTTGATTTATATGGGCACGTTAATGCCAATGATGAATTTAAAGAGTACTTATCTCTCCAAGATGATCTGACTCAGTTTGAAATTAATAAATATCTTCCATTAGCTTAGCTGTGTTTCATATTTTGCTCTCAACTCAAAGCCAGCGGAAGCTGGTTTTATCTTTAGCTCTTGCTCTGCTTTTATCCTCCATCACAAAATCACTTCATTAATATTATTTTTTATAAAATTCGAAGCAGGGATGCTGAGAAAGGGCTGGTTATCAGGGACGATTTTCAGCCCTTTTTTTTGTAAACAAAAATAACTATTTAATGAAGTATTAGATTTTGTTTGGAAGCGGGCTTTTTCGCCTACCTTTTTTGGCTGTTGAAAAAAGGTATGGTCGCCGAGGGGCGAAACCTGATAGTTCAGAAAATATCTATTAAAGATGATTACGAAGATATTAATATATAAAACGAATTATCTTTTAAAATAAAAGCTAAGCCTGCACCTTTTTGCTGTTACAAAACCCCCACCTGCCTCAAAGGCCTCCACCACGAATAAAACAACAACTCCCACAAAACTCCACAATAGCCAATGATTTAGCTAAAACCCTTTATTTATTGCCTCATATTAAGATTTTGTAAATGACCTCTAATACTCACGAAGCTTGACAATATTCACTACTGAAGCTTAAACTGTAGTTTGGTGGGAAATTGTGGGGATAAATGGTTCCTATGAAATCTAATACAAATTTGGTTTAAATAATAACCAAACAAGATTCAGATTGTTATCAGGCTGTAGTTAGGTTCTGTAACAAGATAATGGAGTGAATAAATGTTTCGCGGTGCAAACCCTCTTTCTTTAGATAGTAAAGGCCGGTTGTCGATACCTACTCGACACCGAGACTCGTTGCTGTCTGAATCTGAAGGGAAAATGATTTGTACAGTGGATCTTCACCAACCATGCCTGTTGCTTTACCCATTAGTTGAATGGGAAGAAATTGAATATAAGTTACGTCAACTTTCGTCTATGAACCCTCATGAAAGAAGAGTTCAGCGTGTTTTGTTAGGGAATGCGCATGAAGTTGATATGGATAAAAGCGGTCGTATTTTATTACCTACCGCGTTAAGACAGCATGCAGGTTTAGATAAGCCTATTATGTTAGTAGGGCAATTGAACAAATTTGAAATTTGGTCTGACAGTAAATGGCATCAGCAAATGTTGGACGATATTGAAACTGAGCTTGAAGGCGACTTTGAGTTAACGGATAGTTTAAAAGACTTTTCGCTTTAATTTAGTTTTACCCTGATTGATAGATGATCAGATTAATAAATAAACCGATTCATAGATAAATAAATGGCAGGGCAATGACAGAAGCACACGTTTCAGTTTTACTAAAAGAATCAATTGATGCTTTGGCAATTAAGCCAAATGGTATTTATGTCGATTGTACATTCGGTCGTGGCGGTCATTCGGGTGAGATTTTAAAACAACTTAATAGCGATGGCCGTTTATACGCTATAGACCGTGATCCAACGGCGATAGAAGCGGCAAAAAAATTCGCAGACAATGAGAGCTTTCATATCGATCATTGTCCGTTTTCCCAGCTACAAGCTATTATTGAAAAACATGATTTAATTGGCAAGGTAGACGGTATTTTAATGGACTTAGGTGTGTCTTCACCTCAGCTAGATGAAGCGGATAGAGGGTTTAGTTTTATGAAACCAGGCCCTTTAGATATGCGTATGGATAATACCAATGGTATTACTGCTGCGGCTTGGTTAGCTAAAGCGGAAGAAGACGACATTGCATTTGCCTTAAAAACGTATGGTGAAGAAAAGTTTGCTAAACGTGTTGCCAGAAAAATAGTAGAGACACGTAAAGAGTCTCCTTTGGTTACAACAACTGACTTAGCGACGTTAGTGGCGGGTTGTGTACCAAAAAGCAAAGCAGAAAAGAAACATCCTGCAACGCGTACATTCCAAGGTATTCGTATTTATATTAATAGTGAATTGGTAGAAATTGAAGCCGCACTTGACGCGTCATTGAATGTATTAAAAGCCGGTGGCAGATTGTCTGTGATCAGTTTCCATTCTCTTGAAGACCGTATTGTAAAACAGTTTATTCGTAAAGAAAGCCAAGGTAAGCAAGTACCAAGAGGTTTACCTATGACGGAAGCTGAGTTGAATGTTGGCATTAAACTTAAGCCTATTGGCAAAGCGTATAAACCAACAGAACAAGAAATTACTAATAATAGTCGAGCGCGCAGCTCTGTCCTTAGAGTCGCTGAAAGACTAGCCTAATGAAAAATATAATCGATAGCGAATTAGCAAAACTGATCTTTAAGGACTTAAGTAAGTATAAACTTACGCTTGGGTTCTTATTGCTTAATGTTATTTTTGCTATCACTGTCGTTCATTGGGCACAACTGAATAGACAAATGGTGATCCAACAGGACGTATTGTTGCAACAACGCGATGATATCGACCTACGCTGGCGTCACTTGTTGTTAGAACAACGATCTTTGGCGGAACATAGTCGAGTGGAAAGCATTGCTCGTAATCGCCTTGGAATGAAACGTCCAACGACGGATGAAGAAGTAGTGGTGACTTTACCGTGAAAGATTGGCTAAATAAATCCTCAAAGTCTAATAAAAAACAAGCACAAAGCCGACGCTCTGCTAATGCAAAGTCGCTCGGAAATAAGTCGCTTGGTAATAAATCAAACAAACAAGCCAAACAAATCGCTAAGCCCGGTTTTAACCGTTGGCGCTTTCAATTTGTGATTGTCTCTTTAGTTTTAGTATTTGGTGTTGTGGTATTTAGAGCTGCATTTTTACAAATCATTCAGCCAGACCGCTTACTTGTAGAAGGTGATAATCGCACCATTCGTATTAAAGAAGGCACAATTCAACGTGGCATGATCACCGACCGAAATGGCGAAGAGCTGGCGGTTAGTGTGCCAGTACAAACTATTTGGGCCGACCCTCAGCAAGTACTTGAGTATCCAGAATTTGAAACTGACGTTAGATGGGAAGCACTGGCGAAAGTATTAGATATGCAAGAGCATGAGTTATTAGCGCGTATCACCAACAATGCAAAAAAACGTTTTATTTATCTTAAACGTAAAACCAATCCAGTGGTTGCCGACTATGTGGAACAGCTGCGTATTCCTGGTGTTCGTTTAAGAGAAGAGTCAAAACGTTATTATCCCGCTGGCGAAATTACCGCACATATTGTTGGCTTTACCAACATAGACGGTGAAGGTATTGAAGGGGTAGAACTACGCCACAATGATTGGATGATAGGCACGCCAAGTAAACGTAAAATAATTAAAGACGCCAAAGGTCGAGAAATCGAAGTTTTGGAAGAAGAGAAAGGTTCAAAACCGCAAAATGTAGTGTTAACCATAGATCAAAGAATTCAATCTGCGGTATATCAAGAGCTTAAAAAAGCGGTGCAAACTTACGAAGCAACATCAGGCTCAGCCATTGTTGTTGATGTAAAAACGGCGGAAGTTTTAGCTATGGTAAATAGCCCGTCATTTAACCCTAATAATCGTAACAATGTACCACTGCGCAGTATTCGTAATCGTGCTATTACCGACACGTTTGAACCTGGCTCAACAATGAAGCCTTTAGCGGTTATTAATGCGTTAGATTATGGTTCTTACGGCACATTAGATTTAGTCGACACTTCACCGGGTTATATGCGACTTGGCGGTAGCCGAGTATCGGACCCGAGAAATCGTGGCCAAATTAGTTTGGCTGACGTACTTAAATACTCTTCAAATATGGGGTCGAGTAAGTTGGCGTTGTCTACACCAAAAGAGTCGTTTTTAGGCATGTTCTATCGTATGGGCTTAGTCGATTACAGCGGTATAGATTTAATTGGTGAGAGTACCGGAATATTTAATGAACGCAGACGTTGGTCTGACATTGAAGTGGCTACTTTATCTTATGGTTACGGAATTTCAGTCACCGCTGCTCAATTGGTGAAAATGTACACCACGATTGGTGCAGGTGGTGTAAGCAAGCCATTATCAATTATTAAAACAGAATTGAAAAAGCCAGAAGAACAAGTGATCAGTAAAGAGATTGCTAATGACGTACTTGCCATGATGGAAAGTGTGGTGAGTGTTGACGGTTCAGGCAAGCGTGCAATTGTAAAAGGTTACCGCGTTGCAGGTAAAACAGGTACAAGTATAAAAGCGGTTGGCGGCGGTTATGGAAATGACTACGTCAACGTGTTTGCTGGCGTAGGTCCAGTATCAAATCCAGAAATAGCAATAGTGGTGGTGATTAATGAACCGAAAGGGGATTATTATTATGGTGGCGAAACCGCAGCCCCAACCTTTGCGAAAATAATGAGACAGACATTGAGAACATTGAACGTTGCGCCCGATGCATTAGGGGAATCTAAAATTCAGTTGGCTGATGTAAAAAGGGAGAGCTCTGGTGACTAATTGGCGAGATATAGAACAGCAATTAAAAAAGGCTCAAGTTGTACTTGAGCCTTCTGCACGTTTAATACCTGATAGTAGACAGGTGACTAAAGGCGATATATTTATCGCCACAAAAGGCTTTGACCAAGACGGTGCTAGTTATATTAACAAAGCTTTAGAGCTAGGCGCCGTGGCGATTTTAGTGTCGGATGCGTGTGATGAACACTTGTATAGTAAGTTTAATAATGTGGTATTAGTAACAGATTTAGAGAAAAAAATAGCCCACATTGCCAAAGAGTTTTACATCAAAGATCAGTCGGTCTCTATGCCTGTTATTGCCGTAACTGGCACCAATGGCAAAACGTCTATTAGTCATCTTTTAGCGCAATTAAGCCAAATTTGTTTACAGCAAGAGTCTGCAGTTATTGGCACTATTGGAACTGGGTCGATAAACGACTTACAACCAAGCAGTAATACTACGCCAGGCGTTACAGAAATATACCGTTTGATCAGTGAGTTTTTAGTGAAAAATTACGGCTCACTAACAATGGAAGTTTCTTCTCACGCTCTAGAACAAGGGCGCATTGAAGGACTAGATTTAGACGTTGCCATATTTACCAATTTAACGTTAGACCATCTTGATTACCACGGAACGATGGAAGCGTATTTTGAAGCCAAAGCAAAACTGTTTAATGAATACCAACCTAAATGTGCCGTGATAAATGTAGATGACAAATATGGTCGTCGTCTTGCTGATATGGTTGCTAACCAAACTCGTGTGATTGCTTATGGGCAATCAGACAACGTTAAAGCTTATTCTGATTATGTTTATATTCGTGGTTTTGAGTGTCATACACATGGCTTATCAATCGACATAGAATGGCAAGTTATTGGTGCTAAAGAAGAGTGTTTTTTACAATTACCAATTTATGGTGAGTTTAATTGTTTAAATTTAGCTGCGGTGTTTGCCACTGCGTTAACGTTAAATTGGCCAATTGTTGCTGGCCATTTTAGTCAATTAAAACCAGTTCCGGGACGTTTAGAATTATTTGTTAAACCTAATCTACCTGTTGCTGTTGTTGATTACGCGCATACACCAGATGCCCTTGAACAGTCTTTGTTAGCAGTAAGAAAACATTTATCAGGTGAGTTGTACGTTATCTTTGGTTGTGGTGGTGAGCGTGACGTAAGTAAACGTCCAATTATGGGGCAGCTTGCGCAAAAGCATGCTGACCATGTGATCATCACCAATGATAATCCAAGAACTGAAAACGAAGATAAGATCATCACCGACATTGAAGCCGGCATGACCGGCTCAAACTACCAAATAATTAAAAGCCGAAAAGAAGCGATTGAACTTGCGTTACAAAACGCAACAGCAAGTGATGCAATTCTGATTGCTGGTAAAGGTCATGAAACCTATCAAGTTATTGGCACCGAAAGTATTGCTTACAATGAACGTGATTATGTTGAAAAGTTGATGGCTACCTTAACCAATCATGGCGGCATGATATGATAAATGTCCCGTTAAAATGGATTAAAGACACGTTATCGTTAACCGATGAACAAGTGGTTAATCTGCCTAGTGATACAAGCTCAGACCAATACGCTGAATTAATAGAGCAAAAGGTCGTGGCTTTCTCAACGGACAGCCGAACGATTAAAGCAGGGCATGTATTTATTGGATTACGTGGACCTAATTTTGACAGTAATTCGTTTATTGAAGATGTAAAAAACAAAGGCGCTATTGCGGTTATTGTTGATACACCTAGCCCCGTTGATATTCCGCAATTTATTGTAAAAGATACATTGCTTGCTTATGGCAAATTAGCTGCAAAAGTTGCAGCGACAGTGAATGCCAAAACCATTGCGATTACTGGCAGTGTGGGTAAAACCTCAGTGAAAGAAATGTGTGCGGCTATTTTACTGCCTAAAGGCAATGTATTAGCGACTAACGGTAACTTCAATAATGAAATTGGTGTACCTCATACATTAATGCGTTTAGAGCCGAGTCATGAATATGCGGTTATCGAATTAGGCGCAAATCATATTGGTGAAATCGCTTACACCACAGAGTTAGCTCAGCCAGATGTAGCGATTTTGAATAATGTTGCTGAGGCGCATTTGGAAGGTTTTGGCGATATCCAAGGTGTGGTTCGCGCTAAAGGTGAGATTTTTAATGGTTTAACCAAAGACGGGATTGCCATTGTAAATGGTGACTCTGAATATAAAGAATATTGGTTAACTCGCCTTAATACTAAATTTAACGGTAATGCTGAACACGTAATTCAATTTGGCTTAAGTTCTGAATTGGATAAGGTCGCGCCAAGTGTTACTGCTGCAAATATCAATTTGAACAAACTGGGCTGCGCCACTTTTACCTTGCATCTTGCTCCTAGTGAAGTCCTTGGTGATAAGTCTGCGCAAAGCATAGACATTGAATTGGCGATCCCAGGTAAACACAATGTGACCAATGCATTAGCTGCCGCCGCAGCCTGTTATTCAGTTGGCGCAACGTTACAAGAAATTAAGACTGGCTTGTTAAACATGGCCAGTGTGAAAGGTCGTGTGGATATACATCAAATCTCAGATAGTGTGTTAATCATTGATGATACTTACAATGCCAATGTGCAGTCGGTTAAAGCGGCCATCGACTTAGTGTCGAGCTATCAAGGCAAAAACATACTTGTACTAGGTGATATGGCGGAGCTGGGAACAGACGCTAAACGTTATCATCGAGATGTAGGTGAGTACGCACTAATAAAAAATATAGACATGTTGATGTCAATTGGTGAGTTAAGCCAAAGTGCATCTTCTGCAATGGATAAGCAAGGGGAACATTTTACCTCTCAAGCTGGTGTAATAACAAAACTAAACCAGTTAATAAAAGACGCTGACAGCGCAATATCAATATTAGTTAAGGGTTCCAGAAGTGCCAAGATGGAACAGATTGTTGAACAGATAATCGCTGATAATAATTTAAGTAGTTACTAAAAATAATAAAGGTAAAATTATGCTAGTTTGGTTAGCGGAATATTTAACTCAGTTTCATTCTGGGTTTAATGTGTTTTCATATTTAACATTTAGAGCCATTCTAAGTGTTCTTACAGCTATGGTGTTATCGCTTTATTATGGTCCAAAATTAATACGTAAATTACAGCGTATGCAGATTGGACAAACAATTCGAGATGATGGTCCAGAAAGTCACTTAAGTAAGTCGGGTACGCCAACCATGGGCGGTCTTCTTATTTTAGGCTCAATTGTTGTGAGTACTTTATTGTGGGCAGATCTTTCTAATCAATATGTTTGGGTTGTCTTAGCTGTTGTGCTTGGTTACGGAATTGTTGGTTTTGTTGATGATTATCGTAAAGTTATTCGCAAAGATAGTAATGGACTTATTGCTCGTTGGAAATATTTTTGGTTGTCAGCAATTGCTATTGTTGTTGCTGTATTTTTATATATGAATGCTGAACACCCAGTAGAAACATCGCTAGTGGTTCCGTTCTTTAAAGATGTAATGCCGCAACTTGGCCTTTTATATTTATTAGTGGTGTACTTCACGCTTGTGGGTACCAGTAATGCTGTGAACTTAACAGACGGCTTAGATGGCCTAGCTATTGTGCCAACTATCATGGTGGCTGCCGCGTTAGCGTTAATTGCGTATTTAACCAGTAACGTTAATTTCTCTGAATATTTACATATTCCTTATATTCCAAAAGCCGATGAACTTACTGTTGTATGTACTGCAATTTTTGGTGCTGGACTAGGCTTTTTATGGTTTAACACTTACCCAGCACAAGTATTTATGGGCGATGTAGGCTCATTAGCTTTAGGCGGAGCCTTAGGCATTATTGCCGTATTAGTTCGTCAAGAGCTTGTATTATTTATTATGGGCGGCGTATTTGTAATGGAAACCATGTCGGTTATTTTACAAGTTGGATCGTTTAAATTACGTGGTGAACGTATCTTTAAAATGGCACCAATTCATCATCACTATGAATTAAGTGGTTGGCCTGAACCTAGAGTAATTGTACGATTCTGGATCGTTTCTTTGGTCTTAGTGTTAATCGGTTTAGCAACGCTTAAACTTCGCTAATTTCTAAAAAATAGAGAACATTATGTCTGACATATTGAACAATAAATTTATTCAAGAATTACAACGTAGCAAAGTGGCTATTGTTGGTATTGGCATGTCTGGCATGTCAGTTCTTAGATTTATGTTGGATAAAGGCATAGTACCCAAGGTTTTTGATTCTCGCTTAGTGCCGCCTATTGCAGAAAAAGATCAACAATTTATTAACCAGGTTGAACGTCAATTTGGCGAATTTAAAGCTGATGAGTTTATCGACTTTGATTACGTTATTGTCAGTCCAGGTATTAGTTTAAAAGAACCAGCTTTAGCCAATGCACAGCGTTATAACGAAAATGTATTTTGTGATGTTGAGTTATTTGCTCGTATTAATACCAAACCTGTTATTGCGGTAACGGGCTCCAATGGTAAATCTACTGTTGTCGCTTGGCTTGAAGACTTTTTAGGTCGCATGGGTAAAAACGCAGTTGCTTGCGGTAACTTTGGTGTGCCGGTTTTAGATGTGATTGAATATGCTTATAACGGTGAGCCTGTTGATATTTTCATTATGGAATTATCCAGTTTTCAGTTGGAATCAACCCACAGCTTAATATGTGAAGCGGCAACCGTACTTAACGTTACGCCAGATCATATGGATAGATATGAGTCATTTTCTGAATATGGCCGAGCCAAACTTCGGATATATAATCACTCAAAATTATGTCTGTATAACAATGATGACTTTGAAACTAAACCATTATTGAATTGTAATAATGTGCATGCATTTGGTACAGAAGCTCAGTCTCGTGCAGAAAGTTATTGGTACTTCAATAAAGAAACAGAAGAGATTGTATTAAACAATCAAGTCATTGGTAATTTAGGCCAGTTGTCATTATCTGGTTCTCATAATGGATTAAATGCAATTGTGGTATTGGCATTAGCTAATGCGTTAGGCGTTGATCCGGTTAAAGAATTTCATAATCTTAGTCATTTCACTGGCTTACCACATCGTTGTAAATTCATAGCAGATGCTAATGGCATCTTGTTTGTTGATGACTCTAAAGCCACCAATGTTGCATCGACACAAGCTGCAATAAATGGCTTAGCAAAACAATCAGAGAAAAATATTGTATTGATAGCCGGAGGTGACGCCAAAGGTGCCGACCTATCTGAGCTAAGAGACGATATTAATAAGCATGTTAAAAAAGTCATTGCCTTTGGCAAAGACAAAATCCAATTTACTGAGTTTTTAAAACCTGAACAATTGGTACTCGTAAATTCTATGGCTGAAGCTGTTGAGCAGTCGATTAAATTAGTGCAGCAAGGTGACATCGTTTTATTATCACCAGCGTGTGCAAGTATTGATATGTATAAAAACTATCAACACCGTGGTATCGACTTTAAAGAAAATGTATTGGCTGCAATCAGCGGGTTAACTCAATGAGTAAAATCGGCTTTGGTTTAGTTAGCTTAACTAAACGCAGCAGAATAAAAGAACAAGAGCCGGTTTTTTATGACCGAGGTTTGTTGTTTTTAGTATTGGCTTTAATCGCATTTGGTTGGGTTATGGTGACCTCGGCGTCTTTGCCAGTATCGGAAAAGTTATATAACAATGAGTATTACATCTCTATTAAACATGCCGTGTTTATTATTGTTGCGTTAGTGTCTATGGCAATCGTTTTATTCTTTAGAATGGAATGGTGGCAGCGGTTTAACATGGAGTTGCTGTTTGTTGCAATTGTGCTTTTGGTGGCGGTACTCATTGTTGGTTCAACGGTAAATGGTAGTCGTAGATGGTTGCCATTAGGTATATTTAATTTACAAGCGGCGGAAGTGGCTAAGTTGTTTTTCTTTAGCTTTTTGGCTGGGTACTTGGTACGTCAGCATGAACAGCTAAGAGAGAATGTAATTGGCTTTGCCAAACCACTCGCTGTGTTTATGATTTTGGCTATCTTGTTATTGATGCAACCAGATTTAGGAACGGTAATTGTGATGTTTGTTACAACCGTTGCTTTGTTGTTTTTGGCTGGCGCAAAGATTTGGCAGTTTATTGCCTTAATCGCCAGTGGTTTATTGGCAATATCGAGCCTGATAATTTTAGAACCTTATCGCATGCGACGTGTTGTATCTTTTGTTGATCCTTGGGCTGACCCATTTGGTAGCGGATATCAGTTAACACAATCATTGATGGCTTATGGCCGTGGTGGTTGGTCTGGCTTAGGACTTGGTAATAGTATTCAAAAATTAGATTATTTACCTGAATCCCATACCGACTTTATTGCCGCTGTTATTGCAGAAGAAATTGGCTTTGTAGGCTTATCTATTTTGATATTTGCTCTTGGTTGGTTGGTATATAAGATTTTAAATATTGGGCGATTGGCAATGGAAAAGTCGCAGCACTACAATGGTTTCTTTGCTTATGCAATTGGTATTTGGATTGCGTTTCAGGCATTTGTAAACATAGGCGCGAGTGCCGGTATGTTGCCAACAAAGGGCTTAACCTTACCTTTTATTTCATACGGTGGTAGTAGTTTAATCATATTCTCTGTGGCGATAGCCATTGTATTAAGAATTGATTTTGAAAGACGTGCACTTGAACGGTCGGAAGCAAATGAATAATAACAATACATCTAAATCAGCAGTGATCATGGCTGGCGGAACTGGCGGGCATATATTCCCAGGATTAGCGTTAGCTAAAGCCTTAACCGCCGAAGGTTGGAATGTTGAGTGGATTGGAACGGCAGATAGAATGGAAGCTGATATAGTTCCAAAATATAACGTACCTATTCATTATATTGAAGTTAAAGGTGTTCGTGGTAATGGCATTAAGCGTTTAGTTAAAGCGCCATTTATGTTGTTAAAAGCCTTTTTACAGGCAAGAAAAATATTTAAGCAATTAAAGCCTAACTTAGTGATAGGTTTTGGTGGTTATGCTTCAGGCCCTGGCGGAATTGCCGCATGGTCGTTAGGTTTACCTTTGATAGTGCATGAGCAAAATGCTGTTGCTGGGATGACGAATCGCTGGTTAGCAAAAATAGCAAAAAAGACACTGTTGGCGTTTCCAAACGCAAAAGCGTCGTTGCATGCAATTGACACTGAAGTCGTTGGTAACCCAGTTCGAGCTGATATTGCCGATTTGAACAAAATACCAAAACGTGAATTAACCGCGCAAGATGAAATTAGAATATTAGTGATAGGGGGAAGCTTAGGGGCGAGACCTTTAAACCAACAATTGCCTGAGGTATTTTATCAACTTCATCAGCAAGGTTTAAACATTAATATTCATCATCAAGTGGGTAAAGGTAATAAACAAAGTGTGACTGATGAATATGTTAAAGCGAAACAAGCTTCTGCATCAGAGTTGGTTGTCACCATTGACGAATTTATTGATGATATGCCATCTGTCTTGTCATGGGCTGATTTGGTAATATGCAGAGCTGGTGCATTAACGGTTTCTGAACTGGCAGCATCTGGCAATCTAGGGGTATTTATTCCGTTGCCTTATGCGGTAGATGATCATCAAACTGCCAATGCAAATTGGCTAGTAGCAGCTAATGCTGCGGTATTAATGCCGCAAAACGAAATTAAACAAAAGCTTGTGTCTACGTTAACTGAGTTGATTAATGATCCAATTAATATCAACAAAATGCAGAATAACGCCAAACAACAAGCAATATTAACCACAACCGACCGTATGGTTGAATTGTGCCAAGAAATGGAATTAAGTCATTGAGTATTCAAACTAACTTCGTAAATACAGCGATGCGCAGATTAAACACTATCCACTTTGTTGGGATTGGTGGCGCGGGTATGGGTGGTATTGCGGAAGTTTTATTAAATGAAGGTTATCAAGTCGCAGGTTCTGATATTAATGAGAACACAGTAACCAAACGACTTAGAAAACAAGGTGCCCTAGTGCACATTGGCCATAGTGAAGATAATTTAACTAACGTTAGTGTTGTTGTGGTATCAAGCGCAATTGATGAATCTAATATTGAAATTCAAACCGCGCGTAAACGCCGTATTCCAATTGTTCGCCGTGCAGAAATGTTGGCTGAGCTAATGCGTTTTCGTTTTGGTATTGCAATTTCTGGTACTCATGGCAAAACCACTACGACTAGCTTAATTGCTAGCATTTTTGGTGAAGCTAAAAAGGATCCAACTTTCATAATTGGTGGCCTGTTAAATAGCGCGGGTACAAATGCGCGTTTAGGCAAAAGCCATTATTTAATAGCTGAAGCGGATGAAAGTGACGCGTCGTTTTTACATTTACAACCTATGATCTCGGTTGTAACAAATATTGAAGCGGATCATATGGAAACATATGGTGGTGACTTCGAAAAAATGAAACAAACATATATCGAATTTTTACATAACCTACCATTTTATGGCCTTGCTGTTGTGTGCGGCGATGACGCTGTAGTACAAGAAATTTGTACTAACTTAGGCCGTAAAGTTGTGACTTATGGGTTTAATGAAGATAACGATTATGTGATCACTGATTTCAAACAAACAGGCACTTCTACGTCATTTGTTGTTACCTCAAATGGTAAAACGTTACCAGTAACGCTTAACTTACCCGGCGTGCATAACGCATTAAATGCGACCGCGGCTATTGCCGTTGCCCATGAAGAAGGCATTGATGATAGTTATATTATTACTGCGTTACAAAAATTTGAAGGCATAGGTCGTCGTTTTCAACAACATGGTGATTTTGAAACAGGTCGTGGTGTTGTTAAGTTAATGGATGATTATGGCCATCACCCAACAGAAGTGGCGGCAACTATTGCTGCGGTTCGTGCTGCTTGGCCAGAAAGACGAGTTGTCATGTGTTATCAACCACACAGATATAGCCGTACTAATGACTTATACGATGATTTTATCCGAGTACTATCTAAAGTTGATTGTTTATTATTGTTAGATGTTTACAGCGCTGGCGAAAAGCCAATTGTAGGTGCTGACAGCCGTAGCTTGGCTCAGTCTATCCGTGTGCGTAATCATATCGATCCTATTTTTGTCGCAACCCCTGCAGACTTACCACGTGAGTTAGCAAATGTGATCAATGATGGGGATATTATTATTACTCAAGGTGCGGGTAATATAAATTCTGTATTAAAAACATTAATTGCATGTGAAATGAAAGTTGAAAAATTAGCTGAGGTTACTGAGTTATGAGCTTAGATGTTAATGCCTTTGGGAAAGTTGCGGTTATGTTTGGCGGTGAGTCGGCAGAACGAACGGTTTCATTAAATTCAGGTGCGGCGGTATTAAATGCATTGGTTGCTCAGGGCATAGATGCACATAAATTTGATCCCAAAGACAGCCCACTGACTGACTTAACAAAACATAACTTTGATCGTGTGTTTATTGTTTTACACGGTCGTGGTGGCGAAGATGGTGCTTTGCAGGGCGCATTAAGTTATATGGGACTGCCGTTTACTGGCACTGGCGCTCAAGGTTCCGCTTTTGCTATGGATAAAGTCCGTAGTAAGTACTTATTTTTAGGCGCTAAATTACCAACGGCGCCATTTTGTGTTGTGAATAAAGGCGAAGATTTTGATTGCCAACAAATATTAAGTCAGTTATCTGGCAAAGTAATGGTTAAACCGGCCAATGAAGGTTCTAGTATTGGGATGGGGGAAGCGCATTCGGTTGAGCAGTTAGCATCAGCGATTAATAATGCGTTTAATTATGACTCTGAAGTATTAGTTGAACAGTGGGTGACGGGACGTGAAGTTACCGTGAGCATCTTAAATGGTGTGGCGTTACCTATTATTGAAATGCGTACATCACATGAATTCTATGATTACGACGCTAAGTACATCACAGGCGACACTGAATACTTATGTCCTGCGCCATTAGGGGCTGAGTTGACTAAAGAAGTTCAGGATGTCGCAGTAAAGGTATTTAACATCGTAGGAGGTTCTGGTTGGGGACGTGTGGACTTCATTATTGATGAAAATAATAAGTTGAATGTATTAGAAGTTAACACTGTACCGGGTATGACGGAAACATCGTTAGTACCAAAAGCGGCCGCTGCTAATAACATCGACTTTTCGAGTTTAGTGATAGATATTTTAAAGGGCACTCTTTAATGACAGAGAAACCAATGAAGAAATTGAAAAGTTCTAGCTTTTTAGGCGGAATTGTTTTCTTTTTTTTGGTTATCTTCTTGATTATATGGGGGTATAATACCCTGCTAAGTTGGGCTCAGAGCAAAAATGATTCACCAATTAATGCCGTGGTTGTTCATGGTGAATTTCGTTATTTAAAACGTGAAGAATTAGAACAAAAAATTGTACAAAAGTTAGACGGCAGTTTCTTTTCGTTAGATGTTGTTCGCTTACAGAATAAAATAGAAGAAAACCCTTGGGTTTACAGTGCTTCTATCCGTAAAGAGTGGCCTAGAAAGCTGCATATTTATGTTGTAGAGCAAGACGCTTTTGCTATTTGGAATAATGATTTACTTTTAAACAAATTTGGTGACGTGTTTTACGCTAATGATGTTAAAGTAGACGATACTCTAGCTCGTCTTTACGGGCCAGAGGGAAACGAAAAAGATGTATTAAAAGGTTATGTAGATATGGAATATCTATTGAAGCTACATAACTTTAAAATTAGCGAGTTAGTTTTATCAGAAAGATATGCTTGGCAGGTGTGGCTAAAGTCAGGCATTCATTTGAATTTAGGTCGTTCTGATAAAATGTCCAGGGTACAAAGATTTTTAGATTTACAACCTTTGCTGGTTGAATACGGAAACAAAAAGATAGCGCGTGTAGATTTACGCTATGACATAGGTTTAGCGGTGTCATGGCAATAAATATTATTATTACAACAAATAAGTGCGATAAGCGAAAAGTATGAACTCAAGTGCAAAGGCCAACGACCGAAATTTAATAGTCGGTTTAGATGTAGGTACTTCAAAAGTAGTTGCTGTAGTTGGTGAAATTACCCCAGATCAACAAATAAGTATTGTTGGTGTTGGACATCATGCTAGTCATGGTATGGATAAAGGCGGAGTGAATGACTTAAATTTAGTTATTGGCTCGGTACAGAGAGCGATTAATGAAGCTGAGTTAATGGCTGATTGTCGTATCTCGTCTGTTTATTTAGCAATAAGTGGAAAACACATCTCTTGTCAGAATGAGAGTGGCATGGTGCCAATTAATGATTCTGAAGTAACCGCTGACGATGTTGAAAACGTCATCCATGCTGCAAAAGCGGTTCCTATGGCAGCTGAAAGAAAAATGTTACATGTTTTACCACAAGAGTTTTCAGTGGATATGCAAGAAGGAATTAAAAGTCCGGTTGGTATGTCTGGTGTTAGAATGGAAGCCAAAGTACATATAGTGACTTGTGCTAATGACATGGCGAAGAACATAGTAAAATGTGTTGAACGTTGTGAACTAAAAGAAGATCAGTTGATTTTTAGTGCTTTAGCCTCAAGTTATTCTGTTCTAACAGATGATGAAAGAGAATTAGGTGTTTGTGTTGTTGATATGGGCGGTGGAACATTAGACATCGCTATTTATGTTAACGGTGCAATTAGACATTCTGCTGTATTACCTATAGCAGGTAACCAAGTTACAAACGATATAGCTAAGATATTTCGCACGCCAATTAGTCATGCGGAAGATATCAAAGTTAAATACGGTGCGGCGTATCGTAACTTGGCAAGTGCAGAAGAAAGTATAGAAGTACCTAGTGTTGGCGGTCGACCTTCAAGAACTATGTCCAGGCATATGTTGGCAGAAGTGATTGAACCTAGATATCAGGAAATATTTGAATTGATTTTAGATGAAATTCGAAAATCAGGCCTTGGCGATCAAATTGCGGCAGGCATAGTTCTAACTGGTGGTACGTCAAAAATGACGGGCGCTGTTGAATATGCTGAGCAAATCTTCCAAATGCCAGTTCGAATTGGTACGCCCGTTGGTGTTAAAGGGCTAACAGAATATGTGCAGGACCCTAGTTATGCTACCGCTGTTGGTTTGTTGTTATATGGAATGGAAAAGCAACAATCTAACGATGAAGAAAAAGAACAAAGCTGGTGGCACAGAATAGCAAGCTGGTTCAAAGGCGAATTTTAAAGAATTTTAGACGGAGAGATATGACGATGTTTGAGTTAATGGATAATCATAACGAAGAAGCTGTCATTAAAGTATTTGGTGTAGGTGGCGGCGGCGGTAACGCAGTTGATCACATGGTTAAAGAATCTATCGAAGGGGTAGATTTTATTGCTGCAAATACAGATGCACAAGCATTACGCAATTCAGGTGCTGGCACGACATTGCAGTTAGGCAAAGAAGTAACTAAAGGTTTAGGCGCTGGCGCAAATCCTGATGTTGGACGTCAATCAGCGTTGGAAGATAGAGCTAATATAGCTGCTTCTATGGAAGGTGCTGATATGGTGTTTATAGCAGCTGGAATGGGCGGTGGAACTGGAACTGGTGCGGCTCCTGTTGTTGCTGAAATTGCCAAAGAATTAGGCATATTAACAGTTGCAGTTGTTACTAAGCCTTTTGCTTTTGAAGGCAAGAAACGTTTAAGTTATGCAGACCAAGGAATTGAAGAATTATCACGTAGTGTTGACTCTTTGATCACAATTCCAAATGACAAATTATTAAAAGTATTAGGGCCAAAAACGAGCTTGCTAGACGCATTTAAAGAAGCAAATAACGTGCTTCTTGGTGCCGTTCAAGGTATTGCTGAGTTAATCACTCGCCCTGGTCTAATTAATGTCGATTTCGCGGACGTAAGAACGGTTATGTCGGAAATGGGTACAGCTATGATGGGAACAGGTTCTTCATCTGGTCCAGACCGAGCGCAAGAAGCGGCTGAAGCTGCAATCTCTTCTCCATTGTTAGAAGATATTGATTTAGCAGGTGCTAAAGGTATTTTGGTTAACATCACTGCTGGTTTAGATATTAGTATTGAAGAGTTTGAAACTGTTGGTAATACGGTTAAAGCATTTGCATCAGAAAACGCAACGGTTGTTGTTGGTGCTGTAATCGATATGGATATGCAAGATGAGCTAAGAGTAACGGTTGTTGCAACTGGTATTGGCGCTGATAAGCGTGCTGATATCTCTTTAGTTCCGGCAACGCCTATGGCAGCAACTGGTACATCGGGCATGTCTAGTATGACTGGAACATCAGGTATGTCAGCTCAAGCAAATCCAGTAGCTCAGCCTATGCAAGAGCAACAACCTCTAATTGAACCAGAAGAGAAAAAAGAAGAAGAAAATTACTTTGATATCCCAGCTTTTTTACGTAAACAAGCTGACTAAATGTTGAACTATTGCGGATTTTACAAATTACCTGTATAATCCGCCGACATTTTTTAATATACAGTTTAGATAGTGAGAATAAGGTTAATTAAATGATTAAGCAACGTACTATCAAATCTTCAGTTACTACAACTGGAATTGGTTTGCACAAAGGTGAGAAGGTTACTTTAACCTTACGTCCTGCTGCGGATAATACAGGCATTGTATTTATGCGTACGGATTTATCTCCTGTGGCAGAATTTATAGCATCTCCAGAATTAGTTGGCGATACTCAAATGTGCACGTGTTTAATTAATGATCAAAACCAACGCTTATCTACTACTGAACATTTAATGGCTGCAATTGCGAGCCTATCAATTGATAACTTAATTGTTGAAGTTGATTCTTCTGAAATTCCAATTATGGATGGTAGTTCACTGCCGTTTATCTTCTTATTACAAGAAGCAGAAGTTGTAGAGCAAACTGCATTGCGCCGTTATATTAAAATAACTAAACCTGTACGTGTTGAAATTGGTGATAAATGGGCAGAGTTAAGACCATACAATGGTTTTAAAATTGACTTTAAAATTGAATTTGATCACCCAATCATTTCAAAATCAGCACAACGTATTAGTGTAGATATTACAGCCGAGTCATTTCTTAAAGAAATTAGCCGTGCAAGAACCTTTGGTTTTATGCGTGACATCGAATATTTAAGAAATAACAATTTAGCGTTAGGTGGCAACATGGATAACGCAATTGTTTTGGATGAATACCGAGTGTTAAATCCAGACGGTTTACGTTATGAAGATGAATTTGTTAAACACAAAATTCTTGATGCAGTTGGTGACTTGTATATGGCTGGTAAGCCTTTGCTTGCTGAATTTGTTGCATTTAAATCAGGCCACGACTTAAACAATAAAGTTTTAGTGGAATTGATGAACAACAAAGATTGTTGGGAATATGTGACGTTTGAAAACGAAACACCTGAATTGGTGATCGACAGCTTACCTCAATTAGCATAAAACAATATTTCTTGAAAAAAGCGCTTACGGCGCTTTTTTTGTGCCTGTTACTTTATTACCAATTACTTAACCGTATTTTTTTTCAGCGCTTTCCTCAGAGATTCCCTTTATCTTTATGTAAACACAACGATGCACACGAAGGTTTATTGTAAACATAAGTTGCCTATAAAAACCGTTAAACATTAACTCCAGTAATTAACTGATATTTGGGCTATTTGCTATATTGCAGCCATATCAATAGAAGTTGTTTTGAGGTTTTTGCTATTCATTGCTTAAGCGTTAAACAAATATAATAACAATAACTATGAAAAATAATCATAGATATAACTTAAGACTTAACAGTTTAATGGGGAAGGTAACTTGGCTGATTTATTTGAAAACCCAATGGGGTTAGACGGATTTGAATTCGTAGAATTTTGTGCTCCTGAAAAAGGAATACTTGAACCTATTTTTACAGCAATGGGCTTTAGTAAAGTTGCTGCGCACAAATCGAAAGATGTGCAGTTATGGCGTCAAGGTGACATTAGCTTCATCTGTAATTATGAAAAGGGCAGCCACGCAGATTACTACGCTCAAGAGCACGGCCCTTCAGCGTGTGGTTTAGCATTTAGAGTTAAAGATGCTCAGTTTGCTTACTCTGAAGTATTAAAAAAAGGCGCTCAGCCAGTTCATATTGAAACTGGCCCAATGGAATTACGTTTACCTGCTATTAAAGGCATAGGTGGCGCTACGCTGTATTTAATTGACCGTTATAAAGATACTAATACTATTTACGACATCGATTTTAACTGGGTTGAAGGTGTTGACCGTAACCCTGAAGGTTGTGGATTCCATACGTTAGATCACTTAACTCATAATGTTTATCGCGGCCGTATGGATTATTGGGCTTCTTATTATGAAGACTTATTTAACTTCCGTGAAATTCGTTACTTTGATATTAAAGGTGAATACACAGGTTTGTTATCAAAAGCCATGAGTGCACCAGATGGTAAAATTCGTATTCCGTTAAATGAAGAAGCAGCTGGCGGCGGTGGTCAGATTGAAGAATTCTTAATGCAATATAACGGTGAAGGTATTCAGCATATTGCATTCTCTTGTGATGATTTGATTTCATGCTGGGATAGACTTAAAAAATCTGGTATGAAGTTTATGACAGCACCTCCGGAAACCTATTACGATATGTTAGCTGAACGTTTACCTGGTCATGGTGAACCTGTTGATGAGCTACAAGCGCGTGGCATTTTATTAGACGGAACTACAGGTGATGGTCAACCTAGACTACTTTTACAGATATTCTCTGAAGCATCATTAGGCCCTGTATTTTTCGAATTTATTCAGCGTAAAGAAGATGATGGATTTGGTGAAGGCAACTTCAAAGCGTTATTTGAGTCGATAGAACGTGACCAAGTAAACCGTGGCGTTATCGGTGACGACAAATAAGATAGCTAAGGCTTTTTGGAGTACTTGTTAGAAGTACCTACTAGGAGGAATTATGAAAACTCAAGGTATTCACCATGTTGCGTATCGATGCATCAACGCGAAAAAAACCATGGAATTCTATCGTGATTTGTTGAACATGGAGTTTATGTTAGCGATTGCTGAAGATAATGTGCCTTCAACAGGCGCTCCTGATCCATACATGCATATTTTTATGGACTCAGGGCGCGGTAATGTACTGGCTTTTTTTGAAATACCAAACTCGCCGGACATGGGCCGTGATGAAAACACGCCGGCTTGGGTTCAACACATTGCTTTTAAAGTTGACTCAATGGATGACCTGTTAGAGGCTAAAGATAAGTTGGAGGACGCGGGTATTGATGTTCTAGGTCCAACTAATCATACTATTTTTAAGTCGATATACTTTTTTGACCCAAATGGCCACCGCATTGAATTAGCCGCAAATACTGGTAAACCTGGTATGTTAGACGAATTAAAACGAGTAGCACCTGCTATGTTAGATGAGTGGGACAAAACTAAAAAAGCACCACAACACGCAGCTTGGTTGCACAGTGGTGAAGATTTTCCAGGAAGTAAATAATGAAATTAGCAAGTTTGAAATCAGGCCGTGATGGCAAGTTAGTGGTTGTGAATAACACATTGACCAAAATGGTTAGTGCGACAGATATAGCGCCAACGATGCAAGCCGCGTTAGATGATTGGGATAATGTAGAGCCTAAACTTAACGCCTTATACGCAGACCTAGAAAGTGGTGATGTAGTAGGTGAAATATTTGATCAAACAAACTGTGAGTCGCCTTTACCACGAGCATATCAATGGGCCGATGGCAGTGCTTATGTTAACCACGTTGAGCTTGTGCGCAAAGCGCGTAATGCAGAAATGCCTGCTACCTTCTGGACAGATCCATTAATGTATCAAGGTGGCTCTGACAGTTTTTTAGCACCAAGATCTCCAATCGTTATGCCTCAAACAGATGGATTTGGTGTTGATTTTGAAGCGGAAGTTGCAGTTATAACTGGTGATGTTCCTATGGGCGTATCGGCAGATGATGCAGTAAATTACATTCGTTTAATCATGATAGTGAATGATGTGTCATTACGCGGCTTAATACCTAATGAGCTTGGTAAAGGGTTTGGTTTCTTTCAATCAAAACCATCAAGTGCATTTAGTCCCGTTTGTGCAACACCTAAACAACTTGGTGATGTATGGCAGGATGGTAAATTGTCTTTGCCTCTACTGTCAATTTTGAATGATGATATGTTTGGGAAACCGGAAGCGGGTGTTGATATGACATTCAACTTTGGTCAATTGATTGCTCATGCTGCTAAAACGCGTCCATTATGTGCAGGTACTGTTATTGGCTCTGGTACTGTGTCTAA
Organism: Psychrosphaera saromensis; assembly: GCF_002954545.1. Lineage (GTDB taxonomy): Bacteria > Pseudomonadota > Gammaproteobacteria > Enterobacterales > Alteromonadaceae > Psychrosphaera > Psychrosphaera saromensis. Next base: position 1,537,564 of record NZ_MSCH01000003.1, read on the forward strand.
TAAATTAGATGGTGGTGCAGGAAAACCAGTTAAAGACGGTGGCGTTGGTTATAGCTGTATTGCAGAAATTAGAATGATTGAAACCATCGAGCACGGTAAACCAACAACTCCATTTATGCAGTTTGGTGACAAAATACAAATAGAGATGTTTGATAAACAAGGCCAGTCTTTGTTTGGTCAAATTAATCAGACACTGCAACAGCAGTGATCTTCATCAGTATAAATAGCCTCATTGTTTAATGGGGCTTTTTTTTGTCTAATTTTGCCTTACCTGCCAGTTAAGTTTTGCTCAATAAAGTTAAGATATTCATGATAAAAATAAAGTAATTTTTTTAACTGAAATTATTCATGGCCTTTTGATTAAATATGGGTAGAATTGCTTGCCGATTTTTCTGGTAAATTTAACGAATAAAAAAGAGGGTTCAATGGTAACTGTAGGTATTGATTACGGAACATCTAACTCCGAAGTTGTATTATTTGATGGTAAAGAACATCATTATATTGAGCTGGATAGAGATTCAAAAACACCGTTTAAGATCCGTTCTTCGGTATTTATTTATTATGAAGACGATTTACCTCTTCCTCCGGTTGAAGTTATTCAAGAAAAAGTTCAGCGTATCAAACGTGCTATCACCGCGCAGCTAGATAAAGCTAAAGACAAATATGAAGAAGCAAAGAACCCAGCTGACGAGCGCCGTTATTTAAAACAAATCGACCAACTACGAGCTGAATTCCATAATACGCCTGCGTTACAACGTAGAGCGATTAATGAATTGTTAAAAAATCAGTCGGTAGATGATCTGCCTTTACATAAAATGGTAGAGACGGGGACATTCTTATTTGGTGAAGCTGGATTTAAACAGTATTTAAAAACACCAGAAAAAGGTCGTTTGATTTATTCTCCTAAAAACTTTTTAGGGGCAAATTTATTGTCAGGCCAAAAAGATGCATTTGTTGGTTTGATTGCTAAGCAGTTAAGTTTCTTTAAAGAGTCTGCAGAAGCGCAATTAGGTAAGAAAGTGACTGGAGCCGTAATTGGTCGACCGGTTAAGTATCATGGAACTCGTGGCGAAGACGGAAATTCACAAGCAATCATGATAATGACCGAAGCTTCAAAATTAGCTGGGTTTGAAAAAATCGATTTCTTGGAAGAGCCAATTGCTGCAGCTTATCGCATAGAGCAAAACCTAACAGAAGAAAAAGTTGCACTGGTTATAGATATCGGTGGTGGTACAACAGACGTATGTTGTATACGTTTAGGTACTCAAAAACAACATGAGTACGATAGACAGCAAGATGTATTATCTGTTACAGGTACACGCCTTGGTGGGATGGAATGTGATAAAAACCTAATCTTAAAATGTATTGCTCCTTCTATGGGATTAGGTACGGAAACCACTAATGGTATACCAATTCCTCCACTGTATTACAGTGACATGGTTGCGGTAGATGACATCCCAAGACTGAATAAATTCTTTACCGATGAAACTGGCCTAGAGATAGCACAAACTATATCTGTAGCCAAAGAACCGAAAAAATTAGAAAAGCTATTAATAGTGCAAGAAGAAAAACAGTCAGCGCGTTTGGTTAACTCTTCTAGAATGGCAAAAGAAATGCTGTCTGAAAAAGATCACATTGTATTACCACTAAAATACATTGAGCCTGACTTTACCGTAGAGCTGACTGAAAACGATTTAAAACGTTCTATGGTTGGTTGGATGTCTAGAGTTCGAGCCTTGGTAAATGAATGTTTGAATAACAGTAGTGAAAAACCAGACATACTATTCTTAACCGGTGGTATGAGCTTGTCACCTGTGGTGCAAAAGGACATTAAAGAAATGTTACCGGATTTACCAATGGTGACGGCGGATGCATTTAAGTCAATATCGGAAGGATTGAGTATTCAGGCTAATAAACTTTAGCCAATACGTATCAACCTTTTAAGCTAATCGTCCAAATCCATTGAAAATCTCAATATTTGGGCGATTTTTTTTTATTAATTTTTAACAATCTTATTTTTAATCCCATTTTTGTGTGTATTCAGTCGTTTAATATCTAAATATGCAGAGGTATTTAGCTGTTCTAACCTATATTTCATCTCAAATTACCTATTATGGTTAACCAATGGTAAATAATTGGTTGACATTGAGTTGAATACTGGTTAGTTTCTCTTCTCTACTAGCTTCAGAGCGAATAAAGGAGTGCGGTTCTTTTTACTGTATGAAGTTAGAAATTTTTAATATTAGATAATTAAGTTCTGGAGAATAGAATGTCGATGAAAGGCAAAGTAGCAATTATAGCAGGCGGTGGACGAGATATAGGCCGTGCATGTGCAATCGATTTAGCAGAAAAAGGCGCGAACATTGTTCTTACTTATCATTCAAGTAAAGAAACCGCGCAATCTGCAGTGGCAGAGATTGAAGCTTTAGGTTGTAAAGCAATTGCAATCAAAGCTGATTTAACTTTAAAAGCTGATGTTGATGCAACCGTTGCAGCAGCATTAGAAACTTTCGGTTCAATTGATACGTTAGTACATGTATCTGGTGGATTAATTGGACGTGTTAAAGTGTCTGAAATGTCTTTAGAGCATTGGACAAACGTTATGAACTTAAACTTAACGTCTTTATTCATGATGTCTAACGCATGTATCCAGCATATGAAACCTGGAAGTACTATTGTGACTTTCGCTTCTCAAGCAGCACGTGATGGCGGTGGCCCAGGATCTGCAGCTTATGCAGCATCTAAAGGCGCTGTAATGTCATTCACTCGTGGTCTTGCTAAAGAGCTAGGTGTTAATAACATCCGTGTAAATAGCGTATGTCCTGGTATGATAAGTACTGGTTTCCACGATACGTTCACTAAAGATGAAGTTCGTAAAAACGTAGCGGGTGCAACTGCCCTTAAACGTGAAGGTACTTCACAAGAAGTAGCTAAGTTAGTAACTTTCTTAGCAAGTGATGATTCATCATATATGACAGGTAACTGTGTAGATATTAACGCTGGTATCTTATTCTCTTAATAAGCCTAGTTTAAATATTTAACATAAAAAAAAGAAACCATATCGGTTTCTTTTTTTTATGCTTTTTTTATGACAAAACACAATTGTTTAGTCATAAATACCAGCTTACTTAGCTCACTAAGTGACTTAAAGAGTATAAATCACGAGTTTCATTATTCTTTCTCTTAACTTCTTCTAACGCTTTAGCTTCTGTTGCATCAAATAATGCATTGATAAGACGATTAAAGTGCTCATGCATTGCTATACGAGCTTTCTGTGCATCACCAGCCTTTAATGCATTGTAGATATCTCTGTGTTCATCTTTACGTTTATTTACGTTTGATTGACACACCATACGATAAGCTTCTTTAATATTCTCTTTGCTCTCTCTTAAAGACCAAAAATTTTGAACAGCAAATAAAATAGCGTTGTTACGTGTGGCTCTAGAAATAATAGAATGGAATTCTTTATCGGCTTGATCTGCGTCGATCCCAGCTTCCATTTTAACTAAATTTGTATGCAGCTGTTCTAATTCTTCTTTGGTTATACTTCCAGCAGCCAATGCAGCAGCTTCACCTTCCACCAAAGCTCTGGCTTGAGTCAATTCAAACGCGGTAACAAATAACTGTTTGTTTGCTTCATCTGGCTTTTCAATAACGTATACACCAGAGCTGGTTTTTACTTCAACACGTTGACGAACTTCTAATGCAATAATTGCTTCGCGGATTGTAGGGCGACTGACGTCAAACTGCTCTGCTAGTAAACGTTCAGGAGGCAAACGACTACCAGGTGGATAATTACCAGAATCAATAAGTAATTCGATTTTGTCCACGATATCCCAAAATAATCGGCGGTTTTGCATTTTTGGTCTCTTTGTCTATCTGCAGCTAAGCTGGATTTATTGAAAATTTAATTACTGTTAGTATATCGTTATATCAGCTTTTATTGAATAATCAAATTGGTTAATGAATTAGTTTTATTTGGTAGGGTGGAATTTGTCAAGTGGTTAACCAAAGTGGTTGACAATCTACCGATATATTGGTTGAATGAGCCTGCTGTATATAAAAAAAACAATAATTATAAGAGAATCTCGATGGCTACTCACAACAAATTAAACAGGGTTAGTAGAGTGTTACGTCAAAACATTCACAACCATAAAAATTTTTTATACACCTCTACCATCTTATCTATGCTGGCATTTCCAGCCTTAGCTGCGGAACCAAGCAGCACAGATCAAGTTGAGGCAGAAGTTGAAGTAATTGAAGTCAGGGGCCTTAGAGGCACAATGACTCGTTCGTTAAATGAAAAGAAAAACAATACGGCTATCGTCGACGCGGTAGCAGCTTCTGACTTTGGTGAGCTGCCAGGCCTTTCTCTTTCAGACATTATTGAAAATATCTCAGGCGCTTCAGGTCATAGACTTAAAGGTAGCCAAAATGAAATATCAGTTCGTGGCTTAGGATCTTATTGGGGATACTCTACCTTCAATAATCGTACTATTACCAACGCCGGACCAGGCCGAGCGGTAAACTTTAAAAAATTCCCATCTGAGTTAGTTGATAAAGTTGTTATATACAAATCTCAACAAGCTAACTTAGTTGAAGGTGGTACATCAGGTACTATCGACGTTAACTCCTTACGTGCTGTTGATTATGGTAAGAGTCAAACAACAGTTGAAGCAACCGGTATCTATAACTCTTATTATGGTGATGTAGAAGGTGATGCAAGTCCTTGGGGCAATAAGTTTGTTGTTTCTACCGTGCAAAGTTTTGAAACTGATGATTATGGTGATATTGGCTTCTCATTTGGTATAAACCGTACTGATTCATCAAACCCAGAAGAAAACTACGGTGGTAGTTCTCAAATGGGTGTATGTGCTCTGCGTGATTCAGATGGTAACGATCTATCTGATGATGGTGGCGATTGTACCGGAGGTAGTTCGGAACAAGCCGTTAGTGCTGGCCGTGCAGGTCGTTCACCAACAATAGGTGAAGATACTTTCTTAGCTGATTATGATCAAAGTTCGATTTTTTATGTACCAAATGATGTTTTCTGGCGTACAGGCGAAGATTCAGACCAACGTACTGGCGCAGTAGCAACGGTACAATGGAAGCCAACAGACCGTTGGGATATAAATGCAGATTTTGAATATTCAGACTTAGAATATACAGAAAAACGTATGGAGTTAGGACTTGATTCACGTCGTCGTAACTTAGAAGACCATATAATTGCTGATGATCACACATTGTTGTATGCCACAGGTGAAGCGAAGCCGCAGCTAAATGGTGAAGACAGAAACCAGGTTGATGAATATCGTGGTGGTGGCATCAGCATAGAGTATCTAGCAACTGACGTTTTAAAACTGGCGTTAGATGTTTCTTATTCAGAGTCTTACCGTTATCGCTTACGCCAACGTACAAAATTTCGCTCACAAACTCGTTATAACTACGGATTAGACTTCCGTGATAGTGACGTTCCAGTGCTAACTTGGTTAGATGATGACCGTAATGCTCCTGGCGATGCTGGTTTTGATTCCGATGAAGTATTTGATGCATCTGATATGACTAACTTCATTCACGATGATCATGCTTATGTTGAATATCGTCGTACCCATGAAGAGCGTAAAGATGATATTTTAGCTGTGAATTTTGATGTTGAATATGACATCGATAATCCATTCATATCAAGCTTTACTGCAGGTGTTCGTTTATCAGAAGAACATTTAGTGGATTATGTAACTAATGATGTTTCACTCATTCTTACCGATGGCTCTCAAAAGTATGGCGCTAGTGATAACGAAGATGATGACTGGGATGAATTAAATCATGAGGCAAACTTAGCATTAGTAAACGGTATCGTTGATAGCTGTCAAAATGGCCACGATAACGGAAACTTATTCAGTGAAGAAGCTGGTTCTGGCGGCGATGCGTCAAACTTTGCAACTTACGACTCTAAATGTTTTATTGGTCAAGTTTTAGGTCAAATACCTGGAAGTACAGGAACTGATTTTTATGACATCGGCGAACGTGAAGACGGCAGAGATGGTGCTGACCGTGATGTAACTGAAACTATCACCGCTGCATATTTTATGGCAAATATTGATGCTGAAATATTTGATATGCCTGTATACGGTAATGTAGGTTTACGTGTTGTTCAAACTGAAACTCACTCAGAAGGTTGGGGAGATAAGGTTTATATTAGAACCAATTCTGATGGTACGTTTACTTCAGATATTAACTCAAGTGGTGAAATTGAAGCGGTAACTTTAGATTCAAGTTATACCGAAGCATTACCTAGCTTAAATTTAACATTCCAAGTATCGGAAGAGCTTTATATAAGAGCTGCAGTGTACCGTGCTATGTCACGTTTTCAAATGAATGCGATGTCAGCGGGTGTTAGTTACGAGTTGTGTCAGGATGAAGATGAGACTGTTTGTGATCAAGCAACAAACACTGACTTTTCAGCAGTTATAACTGGCGGTAGTGCTAGTGGTAACCATATGAAACCTTACCTTTCAACTAACTATGACGTGTCTTTTGAGTATTACCCAAATCAAGATGCGGCCATTACATTAGCCTTATACACCAAACAATTTACTGGTGGTTATGTTAACTCTGTTGAGTACCGTGATATTACAGTTGATCTTGATGGCGTAGATACATTATATGAAAATGTAGCCCACGTAGTTCGTCAAACCTCAGATGACACATCAACTATCTCAGGTGCAGAATTTACTGTTCAAAAACACTTTTCTGAGTTACCTGAGCCATTTGATGGTTTAGGTGCAAAAATGGCATACAACTTAGCTGATTCTGACTTTGTTACAGAAGAGCCTGGTTCTCCTGGTTTAGTTGATGATGCTAACTTATTCGGTTTCTCAAAAAATGTAGCCTCGGCTTCTGTTTATTGGGAAGGCGATAGTACAACCTTACGTTTATTATGGAAATATCGCTCTAAATACTTCCAGCCAAACAGCTTACCATTCCCAGATCGTTCTAATCGTTATGTGCAGGACGCATCATATTTAGACTTTACTGCAAAATATAACATTTCTGATGACGTATCAGTGTTCTTTAAAGGCTTAAACCTTTTAGACACTGCACAAGTAATGACTCGTGGTAATGATACGACAATTGCGGATTACTCTCGTTCAGGAATGAAATTTGAAATGGGCGTTAAAGCGAAGTTTTAATTAGATTTTTGTGAAAAATCTCAGTTGTGTTTTGTTGTGGACCAACTGAGAGCTCTTTGGAAACCTTTGAATATCGCACATTTCAAAGGTTTCCAATTCCATTTTGCAGGTCAGTTTAAGTGAGTGAATTTGTATGTTAAATAAATCAAAGAATATGAAATCGTTAACTAAGTCGATTATTAAGCTTAGTGTTATTGTTGGTCTAATGCAGTCAAATCTTGTATTAGCAAAAGATTATTTAGTAAAAAATCAATCCGAATATAAAAAAGCATCTAAAAAATTAGAGGCGGGTGACAAGGTTATTTTAGCCAACGGTACATGGAAAAACTTCGAAGTCGTTTTCCAAGGCCAAGGCTCAGAGAATCAGCCAATTACTTTACAAGCAGAAACCAAAGGTGAAGTATTTTTAACTGGTAACTCTAATTTACGTTTATCTGGTGAATACTTAGTTGTTTCTGGTTTAGTATTTAAAGATGGTTACTCACCAACTAGTGAAGTTATTTCATTTCGTCGTAATAAAGAAAATTTAGCAAACCATTCACGTGTAACAGAAGTTGTTATCGATAACTTCAGTAACCCAGACAAATACGACCAAGATAAATGGGTTGTTATGTATGGTAAGCATAATCGATTTGATCACAGCTATTTGGCTGGTAAACGCAACGCTGGTGTAACCATGACGGTTAGATTAAACAGTGAAGATAGCCAAGAAAACTATCACAGAATAGATCATAACTATTTTGGCCCTCGTCCAATCTTAGGCTCAAATGGTGGTGAAACATTAAGAATAGGCACTAGCCATTATTCTTTAACAAATTCATTTACTACCATTGAAAATAACTATTTTGACCGTTGTGATGGTGAAGTAGAGATCATCTCTAACAAGTCAGGCAAAAACAAAATAGTAAATAACGTATTTTACGAATCTCGCGGGACATTAACACTACGTCACGGCAACGGAAATTTAGTTGAAGGTAATGTGTTCTTTGGTAATGGTAAAGATCACACCGGTGGTATTCGTGTTATCAACGCTGACCAAATTATTCGTAATAACTACATGGAAGGATTAACAGGCTATCGCTTTGGTAGTGGTTTGACTGTGATGAATGGAGTTCCAAACTCATCAATTAATCGTTATCACCAAGTAAATAATGCGCTTATTACAAATAACAGTTTAATCAATGTTGACCACATTCAACTCGCGGCAGGCAGCGATGCTGAACGTTCAGCTGCACCAATTAATAGTAAGTTTCAAAATAACTTAATTGTGCATAATGAAAACAAAGATGGTTTTACGTTATTTGATGATATCAGTGGCATTAACTTCTCTGCTAATCAATTACATAACGTAAACAAACCAACAATATCTTCAGGCTTTAAAAGTGCAAACGTAGAATTAAAACGTGCATCTAATGGTTTGTTATATCCAGTTGATGAAACGTTCGCAAAAATGGGTATTGATAAATCTGTATCACCAATTACAAAAGCGGAAGTTGGTCCAAGTTGGTATGCCAAAAAAGAACCTTTAGTTCAGTTTGATTCAGGTAAAACAATTACCGTTTATCCTGGTGAAGATGCCTTAATCGATGCCGTTAAAACTGCAAACGACGGAGATGTTATTTATTTAACGCCTGGCCAATATACGGTCAGTAAAACCTTGTTCCTGACCAAAGTTCTTACGTTCAAAGGTGACAAAGATAAAGTCGATGTTGTCTTTCAACGTAAGACTTTATTTACCATTGAAGATAAAGGCAGCTTAAAAATATCTGGCTTAAATATCAGCGGTAAAGAAGCGCCAGATTCAGCAGGAAATGTATTGATAAGTAATACGAAATTACCAACAATTTATAATTTCAGATTAGAGATCCTAGACTCAAAAATTAGTGACCTTGATGTTAACCATTCATTCCATGTGTTTGACTCTGGTTACCGAGCGTTTGCTGATGAAATTGTGATAAAAAATTCACAATTTACTAACATCACAGGCGACATTTTACGTTTAAACAAAGAACTTGATGACCTAGGTATTTATAACGCTGAATACGTTACGTTAGACAACAATGTATTTAGAGATGTTGAAGGTACGATTGCTAACTTATACCGCGGTGGAACAGATGAAAGTACATTTGGACCGCATTTTATTATGACCAACAACAAGCTTAAGCAAGTTGGTAACGGTAAACGTAATAAATCAAAAGCAGTAATGACTATTCATGGTGCGCAAGTAACTAACATTGAAAATAATGTATTTTCAATGACCCCAGCTATAGTGATTAACCATACGGTTGGTGAGCCTCAAACTGTTATTAAAAACAATACCTTTGACCAAGCAACAGAAATTAATGTTGTAGAGTTAAATGTAGATGGTCCACATACAGCAATATTAGAAAATAACTCGTTTAAAAAAACGACAAGTAAATAGGACGGATTATGAATTATTTCACTCGTATTACCTCGTCGCCAAAACAGATTTTAGCGGTTGTTGTATTTCTAACTTTGTTGGTTTTAGCATTTTCCATTAAAGCTGAAAGTGAAAGCCCTCGACTCGTTTCGACGCAAGATGATATCGCTGAAATGCGTTTAGCTATTGAAAAGCCAGGCTCATTTAAAACTAAATTTGAACAGCAAAAACGTAGTGTAGATAAACAAATGGAACAGGCTATTACTGTTCCAGTTCCTGCTGATGGCGGTGGTGGTTATACCCACGAACGTCATAAGAAAAATTATAAACTTATGTATCAAGCCGGAATGTTATTCCAGCTTACACAGGATAAAAAATACGCTGATTTAGTACGTGATATGTTGCTGCAATACGCAGACTTGTATCCAACGCTAGATGTTCATCCAAAACGTAAAGCTGGGGCAAATAATCCAGGTAAGCTTTTTTGGCAGAGTTTAAATGAAGCTGTTTGGTTGGTTTATAGCATTCAAGCGTATGACTTTGTTTTACCTAACTTAACAGAAAAAGAAATAACTAAAATTGAGCAAGGTATCTTTCGCCCAATCGTTAAATTCTTATCTGTTGACTCACCAGCAACCTTTAACAAGGTTCACAACCACGGAACTTGGTTAACCTCAGGTGTGGGGATGGCTGGATATGTATTAAATGAGCCTGAATGGGTTGAGCAAGCACTTTACGACTTAGATAAGTCTGGTAAAGGCGGATTTTTAAAACAGTTAGACGAGTTGTTCTCGCCTCAAGGTTATTATAATGAAGGTCCGTATTATCAACGTTACGCATTAATGCCTTTTATTACGTTCGCTAAAGCCATTGAAACTAATGAACCGGAGCGCAAAATTTTTGAATATCGTGATGGCATCGTTTTAAAAGCGATTACTACAACAATTCAGTTAAGTTATAACGGTCTGTTTTTCCCAATCAATGATGCAATTAAAAGCAAAGGCATTGACACAATTGAGTTAGTTAACGGCGTTACTATCGCTTACGGATTAACTGGTGATACTGGCTTATTAGAGATAGCTCAAATTCAAGACCAAATTATATTAACGGGTGATGGTCTTAAAGTTGCCCAGGCACTAGACGCAGGTAAAGCCACGCCGTATGAATTTGAATCTGTGGCCTTTGGTGACGGAGCAGACGGTACGCAAGGTGCGTTAGTTATTATGCGTCAAGCTAGCTCTAATAAAGCGACTGAAACGGATAGCCAAGCGGTATTATTTAAGCCTGCGGCACAAGGTTTAGGTCACGGTCACTTTGATAAATTAACTTGGCAGTTTTATGACAAAGGTGCAGAGATTGTTTCTGATTATGGTGCAGCTCGTTTCTTAAATGTAGAAGCAAAATACGGCGGCCGTTATTTACCTGAAAATAAAACTTATGCTAAACAAACCATTTCTCATAATACGGTTGTAGTTGATGAACGTTCGCACTTTGATGCAAATTTAGAAAAAGGCAATGCAAATCACCCAGAGCATTTGTTTTTTGTAAATGACAAAAACGTTAAGTTAAGTTCAGCGACAATTGATTCGGCTTATGAAGGTGTTGAATTAACTAGAACTTTAGCGTTAATTAATTTACCAGAGCAAGATCAGACGCTAGTAATTGACGTGTTTGATGTTAATTCTAAAAAACAGCATCAGTTTGACTTACCGGTTCACTATCAAGGTCAATTTATTGATAGTAACTTTGCTCTAAACGCAAATGATAAAACTATGTCGGCATTAGGTAATGAAAATGGTTATCAGCATTTATGGTTGAAAGCGCAAGCTACGCCAGACGCAGGTTTAGCACGCGTTACTTGGTTGCATGATAATGGCCGTTTCTACACTCAAAGTTCAATTGAAACTGGTGACAGCCAAATATTGTTCACTCAAATTGGTGCTAACGATCCTAACTTTAACTTACGTAATGAAAATGCATTTATTCATCGTGTTAAAAACACTAAAAAGCATAGCTTCATAAGCGTACTTGAGCCGCATGGTGAATATAACCCATCAAAAGAGTTCACTATATCGGCAACCAGTAAAGTAAGTGGTTTAGCTCATGTAGATAATGATAACGTCACTGCGGTATTAATTACCTTCCTTGACGGTAAAGAATGGGTATTGGCCTACAACAAGCAATCAGTGACAAAGACTAAAAAGTCAGAGTTCAGCTTGAAAGGTAAAAAATATAAATTTAGTGGTCAATATCTATTACAAAAAATAACTAAATAGTAAAACTTGAGCTAAATTGTTATAAGAAAGATGTACTTATACATTTAGTACAATTTGAGAGAGCATTTAACAAAAGTTAAAGCTCTCTTAAAAACACAACAAATATAAAAAATATAAAAATATAAAAATCAAATTATCAATTATAAAAATAACTAAAATATAAAACATGGGTCAATGGGGAACACAATGAAAATGAAAAATTTAAGATGGTGGGTTATTGCCTTAATCGCACTAGCTACCGTTATTAACTATATAGACCGTTCTGCGCTTAGCGTATTGTGGCCAGATATAGTAGAAGATCTGTTTCCTGACGAATCAGCTTTAGAGCGCAAACAAATATATGCCAACATTTCTATTGTTTTCATATTGTCTTATGCCTTTGGTCAAGCCATTTTTGGCAAAATATTTGACTGGGTTGGAACTCGTTTAGGTTTTGTTTTATCTATCGGTGTTTGGTCGTTGGCAACCGCTGCTCATGCACTTGCTCAGGGCGTACTAAGCTTTAGTATTTTCCGTGCAATCTTAGGTGTAGCAGAAGCCGGTAATTGGCCTGGTGCAGCTAAAAGTAACGCAGATTGGTTTCCAACCAAGGAACGTGCTTTAGCTCAAGGCATCTTTAATTCAGGTGCCGCTATCGGTGGTATCGTCGCAATTCCTTTAATTGCTTATTTAACTGTATTTTTTAACTGGCAAATGGTGTTTGTTGTTATCGGTCTAGTTGGTTTGTTATGGCTAATACCTTGGATAATTTTAGTTAAAGCGCCACCTAAGTCTCATCCTTGGATAACAGACGAAGAACGCGAATATATTTTAACGGGTCAAAGAAATACTGAAGCAAACATAGATTCTGATGAAGAAGAATATAACCCTACAACGGGTGAGTTACTTTCTCATAAGCAAAGCTGGGGTGTCATTATCGCTTCTGCAGCTATCGACCCTATCTGGTGGTTATTTGTATTTTGGATCCCAATTTACCTTAACGAAGTTTACGGTATGGATGTAAAAGCGATTGGTATTTACGGTTGGGTTCCATATGTAGGCGCTATGTTCGGAGCTTGGTTTGGTGGGCTTTTAGCACAAAATAGAATTAAATCTGGTTGGAATACAGATAAAACTCGTAAGTTAACGATTACATTAGGTTGCTTGATAATGTTACCAGCACTATTAGCTATGGCTAATCCTGGTGGACCAACTGCTGCGGTTATCATCATGGCTGTTATCTTATTTGGTTTCCAAACGGCTATTGGTAACGTTCAAACACTACCAAGTGACTTATTTGGCAAGAAAGCGGTAGGAACACTTGCTGGTTTCTCTGGAATGGCCGCTAAATTTGGTGCGTTAGGTTTAACTGCTTTGGTACCGATTTTAACTGCTGATGGTAACTATGCTCCTGCATTTATTATTGGCGCGTCTTTAGCTGTTATTGCTATTGCGGCGATTTGGATCCTTATTCCAAAAATTGAACCACTAAAAGCTAAGTAACTTAGTAATTAACAACGATTAGTTTAGGAAGTAACCTTGTGAAAAAAGTAGTTTTATTTGGCGAATGCATGATTGAGTTAAAACAAACAGGTAATAGCAATACTGTACCTGTTCAAATGCAACAAGGATTTGCCGGAGATGTGTTTAATGCAGCGGTTTACTTAACCCGATGCTTTAATGATATAGACATCCAGTTGTTTACTGCATTAGGTCGTGATGACTATAGCAACAACATGAAAGACTACTTAAAAGCAGAGAACGTAGGTACGGATTTAATATTAACCTCAGAAGATAAAATTCCGGGGTTATATTCAATCCAAACCGACAGTTCTGGTGAACGCAGTTTTACCTATTGGCGTAACGATGCAGCTGCACGTTACACAATGGAGCTGTTGACTGACGATATAATAGAAAAGCTAAAGCAAAGCGATATGTTTGTTTTCTCTGGCATTTCATTAGCCGTTATTAAACCAGAATTAAGAGAACGTTTTTGGCAGCTAATTGCACAATTAAAACAGGCTGGGGTCGAAATTGTATTCGACCCTAACTATCGCCCCCGTTTATGGGCTGATACCACAGAGACTAAAACTCAATACGAGCTGGCATTACAAGCAAGTGACTATGTATTACCAGGTATAGAAGATTTTGAAGTGTTATACGGTTTAAGCACGTTTGAAGACGTAGCTGACTTTTGTAAACCTTATAATATTCAAGAGTTAGTGATTAAAGATGGGCCAAATGGCGTCTTAATCATCCAACAACAAAGCAGTGAAAAAAATGATAACCAGCCAACTCAGCAGTTTATCAATATTGAACCTGTTAAAACTGTAATAGATACAACATCAGCTGGCGATTCATTTAATGGTGTCTACTTAGGCGCTAGATTAAGTGATTTAACGGTTGAACAAGCTGTTTCAAAAGCAGCCAAGACAGCTGGGTTTGTTATTCAACACCCTGGTGCCATTGTCGAAAAGTCTATATTCCATCAATTTACCAAGACGTTATAAGGAAATTTTTATCAATAAAAACCTAATAACGTTAAGCGTACTAATAAAGTAGAGCTAACCACTTAAGTTAGCCCTTTAATTTGGTTGTCACGACCATGATCACCCAAAATATTAACATTCGTTCTGGCGCATGCTGTTTGGTGCTAGGGGATTTTTACGTCTCAAATTTGAGGAGCAATTATGCCAACTCTAGCTTTTCCAAAAGAAACCTTAAATGGTGAAAAGCGCTGTGCATTGCTACCAAGCAATGTAAAAGCATACAAACTCTTAGGTGCAGCAGTCATTATTGAAGCTGGTCTTGGAGAGGGTATCCATATTACGGATGAAGAATATAAACAGGCAGGAGCCGAAATTATTAACAAGCGTGAAGACTTGTTAAAACAAGCTGACATCGTGTTATCGATTCATAAATTACCATTGTCAGAACTAAGTTTAATCGCCAATAAAGTCGTGATCAGCTTTTTAGACCCATTTAATAACGCCGATTATGTTGAGCAACTTTGTCAGCAAAACGTAACGAGTTTCAGTATGGAGATGATCCCTAGAAGTACTCGTTGTCAGAAAATGGATGCACTAAGTTCACAGGCTAGTTTGGCTGGTTATGTGATGGTGGTGAAAGGCATTAGTGAATTGCCTTCAGTATTACCTATGATGATGACAGCCGCAGGGACAATTAAACCGGCCAAAGTATTTGTTATCGGTGCTGGTGTTGCAGGATTACAAGCCATTGCAACGGCAAAACGATTAGGCGCTGCGGTTACTGCATTTGATACTCGTGCGGTTGTGGCTGAGCAAGTTCATTCATTGGGTGCAAAATTCTTAGATATTGATTTAGGTGAAACTGGCCAAACGGCTCAAGGTTATGCGCAAGCATTAACACCTGAACAAATGCAAATTCAACAACAAGAGCAAGCTAAATGTATTGCTGATTCCGACATAGTGATCACAACTGCGCAATTGTTTGGCCGTAAACCTCCAGTATTAATTAACAAAGATACCGTTGCATTGATGAAGCCGGGGTCTGTGATTGTTGATATGGCAGCAGAAAATGGCGGCAACGTTGAAGGTTCTGTTGCTGGCGAAACCGTTGTGGTAAATGGTGTAACGGTTGTAGGTACAGGTAACTGGTCAAACGATGTGGCTAAAAATGCCACTCAAATGTACGGCAATAATATATTCAATTTGGTGAGTGAGTTTTGGCAAGAACAAGAGTCAGAAAATGAATTAAAACAATGTGAATTTGTTATTGACCTAGAAGACGATATTCAAGCCAACGCGGTGATCACTCACCAAGGTTTGATTTCAAATGAAATGATTAAAAATCACTTACAGAAGGAACAAGCATAATGACTGCAATTTATCTTTTATTTATCTTAATGTTATCTGTGTTTGTCGGCTTTGAGTTAATCCGAAAAGTACCTGCGACTTTGCATACTCCACTTATGTCTGGAGCGAATGCGATTTCTGGTATTACGGTAATTGGCGCTTTAGCTTTAGCGGGTGGTGAGTATGGGCAATGGTCTACTTGGTTAGGTGCAATTGCGGTGTTTTTAGCAACGGTTAATGTTGTCGGTGGTTACTTAGTAACTGACCGTATGTTAGCTATGTTCAAGAAAAAGTAGGGCTGGATGATGCTTGATTCTATTATAGATACTTCATTATTAATAAACTTTGTTTATGTTATATCCGCTACGTTATTTATCTTTGGTTTAAAGTTATTAAGCCACCCATCGACAGCGCGTAAAGGTAATTTATTATCTGCACTTGCTATGTTAATCGCGATTGTTGTTACTTTGTTGGATAAACAAATTATATCGTTTGAATTGATATTAGTTAGCATATTGGCAGGCTCTGCCGTCGGTGTGTATGCCGCTAAGAAAATTGAAATGACTTCAATGCCTGAGCTTGTCTCTTTGTTTAATGGTATTGGTGGTTTAGCGAGTTTAGCGGTTGCTTGGGCAACAATTGCAGGTGGCGTTAACTTATCGACGTTTGTATTGTTTGTTAGTTTCTTAGCTTTACTTATTGGTGCTATTACATTTTCAGGCAGTGTGGTTGCTTGGGCTAAATTGAGTGAGCGAATGATAGGCCGCCCAGTTGTATTTAAAGGCCAAGCTATTGTTAACGTATTGCTAATTGCGGCAATTGTGGCATCCGCTACTTTATTAATACAGCAACCTGAAGTGACAACCTGGCATTATTTAGTTATTGGTTTGGCGCTATTAATGGGCGTGATGTTTGTACTCCCGATTGGTGGTGCGGACATGCCAGTGGTTATTTCATTGTTAAATAGCTACTCAGGTTTAGCTGCGTGTGCGGCTGGTTTCGCGTTAGAGAATAATCTTCTGATTGTTGCAGGTTCGTTAGTTGGTGCCAGTGGCATTATCTTAACTAATATCATGTGTAAAGCCATGAACCGTTCGTTAGTGAGTGTGTTAACTTCAGGTTTTCAACCTGTCGTAACAAGCGAGATGGTAATTGAAGGGGAAGTAAAACCTTTATCTGCCGACGATGCATTTTATGTATTGGAAGCGGCTCAGTCGGTTTTAGTTATTCCAGGTTACGGTATGGCAGTAGCACAAGCACAACATGCAATGAAAGAGCTACAAGGTCTATTAGAAGACAACGGCGCTGAAGTGGCCTATGCGATTCATCCTGTTGCGGGGCGTATGCCTGGTCATATGAATGTATTGCTGGCAGAAGCCGACGTTTCTTATGAGCAGTTATTTGAAATGGACGAAATCAATTCACGTATTGAAGGTTTTGACGTTGCTATAGTTATAGGGGCGAACGATGTAGTTAACCCTGCAGCACGTGAAATGAAAGGTAGTCCAATTTACGGTATGCCAGTTATTAACGCCGATTTAGCTAAAAATGTATTTGTCCTCAAACGTGGAATGGCGTCTGGTTTTGCAGGGGTTGATAATCCTCTGTTCTTTAAACCAAACTGTCGCATGATTTTTGGTGACGCAAAAGAAACGTTAAACAATATTATTCGTCAGTTTTCTGATTAATATTGTTAAGTGTTAACAACAACAGCCTTGAAGAGGAAATCCTCTTCGAGGTTTTATATTAAAATTTGTATTCATAAATTTACGATTCATAACTCACAATAAATATAAAGGTAACTTAATGACTTCTTTTTCTAGTTTAATGGGCTCACAGACTTTACTGCCAATTATTCAAGCTAACTCCGTAGAGCAAGGTGTAAATATCGCAAAGGCGATGGCTGCAGCTGGCTTAAAATTAGTAGAAGTAGTATTGCGTACAGATGCATCATTACAGGCTATAACGGCAATTAAACAGCAGGTTCCAGAGTTAATTGTTGGCGCGGGGACAGTAACAAACGAAACTATTCTACAACAAGCAATTGATGCCGGCTCCGACTTTATCGTCACGCCTGCGGTATCAGAAAAACTACTGGGCTTTTTAGTGGATTGCGGTGTTCCTGTGTTACCTGGTGTTTCCAATACAGGTGATATTTTGATGGCGAGAGAGTTTGGTTTTACTGAATTAAAACTTTTCCCAGCAGCTTTGTCTGGTGGCGTACCATTTTTATCTGCGGTAAACTCTGTTTTTCAAGACATAAAGTTTTGTCCAACTGGCGGTGTATCTCCTAAAAATAAAAACGATTACTTATCATTAACTAATGTAATAGCAGTTGGTGGTACGTGGGTATGCCTTAAAGAGTGGGCAGAAAATGAAAACTGGCAAGCGATTACAGACGCCTGTAAAGAAGCAATTAACTGAGGAAGCAAGTAATGTCCAAACTTACTGAAATGTTAAAACCTGGGGTGATTTTAGCAGATGATGTTCAGCATTTATATGATCATGCAAGAGCGAATCAATATGCATTACCAGCGGTAAATGTCATAGGAACTCATTCTATAAATGCGACTTTGGAAGCGGCTGTCAAAGTGAAGTCGCCTGTGATCATTCAGTTATCAAATGGTGGAGCTGCATTTTTTGTAGGTAAAAGCATTGGATTAGAAGGCCAAGGTGCTGCAATTGCTGGAGCAATAGCGGCTGCAAAATATGTTCATGCTGTTGCTGGTTTATATGGTGTTCCTGTTATTTTAAATACCGACCATGCCGCTAAAAACCTACTTCCTTGGATAGATGGTTTATTGGATGCTGGTGAGCAACATTATGCTGAAACTGGTAAGCCATTATACAGTTCTCATATGATAGATTTATCGGAAGAACCACTAGAAGAAAATATCGAGATTTGCGCACAATACTTAGCTCGCATGAGTAAAATAGGTATGACGCTAGAAATCGAACTAGGTTGTACTGGTGGCGAAGAAGACGGTGTTGATAACTCTCACATGGACAGCTCTGAGCTTTACACTCAGCCAGAAGACGTTGCCTATGCATATGAGCAGCTTTCTAAGGTGAGTGATAAATTTATTATTGCGGCTTCGTTTGGTAATGTTCATGGAGTTTATAAGCCAGGTAACGTAGTGCTAACACCTGAAATTTTAAAGAACTCTCAAGCTTATGTTTCTGAAAAGTTTGGTTTACCAACTAATAGTCTTAACTTTGTATTTCATGGTGGTTCAGGCTCTGAGCCTGAAAAAATTGCTGAGTCGTTAACTTATGGCGTCATAAAAATGAATATTGACACCGACACCCAGTGGGCGAGTTGGGAAGGTGTTTTGAATTATTACAATGACAAACAAGGTTATCTACAAGGCCAAATTGGTAATCCAGATGGCGATGATAAACCTAATAAGAAATACTATGATCCACGTGTTTGGTTACGTCATGCAGAAACATCAATGACAACTCGACTTGAACAGTGTTTTGCAGAATTAAATTGTATAAATAGATATAGCTAAGGGTTTCTGATGAAAAGATTAGTACCAGTATTAAAAAAAGATAATGTGAACTTGGAGCTGATCATGTTGATCAGAACCATCTTAGCTGCATCTAAAGAGATTGCATTTCGTGTAAGCCAAGGCGACTTAGCTGGTGTTTTAGGTTCTACTTTGGATGAAAATATCCAAGGTGAAGTACAAAAAAAACTAGATGTGTTATCTAATCAATTGCTCAAAGATATGCTGCTAGATGACGACTCTGTTCGTGCTATCGCATCTGAAGAAGAAGACTTTGTAGTAGCCGGTCATAAAGGCGCTCCTTATATTGTTGCGTTTGATCCACTTGATGGTTCATCTAATGTCGATATTAATGGGCAGATAGGGACTATTTTCACTATTTATGCAGCTAGAGACGATGTTGCCGACGACAGTGAATTACAATTTGCTCAGCAAGGTAAAGATCAGCTTTGTGCTGGTTATGTGCTTTATGGCGCTTCAACCTTACTAGTGATGACAACTGGCGGACCAACACGTTGTTTTACATTAGATTTAACTCACGGTGGATACCTACTCACTGAGAGTGAATGTGAGATACCTGTTGAGACAAAAGAGTTTGCGGTAAATATAGCTAATTACCGCTATTGGTCTGAGCATACTAAAACATACTTTAATGATGTGTTATATGCATCTGAAGACTATGCCGGTTCATCAATGCGTTGGAATGCAGCTATGGTTGGCGATATGCACCGTATTATCAGCCGCGGTGGTTTATTTTTATACCCTGAAGATAGCCGTCCTGGTAACCAAAATGGCAAAATTAGATTGTTATACGAAGCGAACCCATTAGCTATGCTTGCAGAGAATGCAGGTGGTAAAGCAACGGCCGCAGGTAAGCGCATTCTAGATATACAACCAAGCTCATTACATCAACGTGTGCCAGTGACTTTAGGCTCAGTTAAACAAGTGGATGAATTTAATAAAGTAACGGTGAAGTAAGTACGTTTCTTTCTTTTGTATACTTATAAAAACCTAGCTTTGCTAGGTTTTTTTACGTATACGGGTATTGAAATAAAGCAAATACCGGTTCCATACTCAATCGTATTGTATGTGTAGATTCATAATTTTTAACGTTGAAATAATACCCTATTATTTTACAGTGAAAGCTCCTTCATTAAATTCCCCATATACCTCCCCATATAACTCTGCGAACTTAATTTAAAAAACTCGACCAATTGTTTCATGAATTTTTACCATGAATGGCTATATTTAATTTATGTAGTTTCATTTTGGTAAGTTGATTACAGAAAAAACAATCTAATAGTAGTTAACGTGACTCAAACTTTAGTCATAAACTGATTTTTTTTGTACAAGATAAAGTGACTTTTGTCATACAAATTGGTAAAAATATGCTGTGTAAATAGTTTTATTTTATATATTTTTTATTCTATAGGTGAAAATAATTAAGTTATAACTTATTGAATGTACTCGTTTATTTTTTAATCTAAGTGCGTATTTAATTTAACCTAACAAAAACATTTATAACTTAAGCCTATTTGTGGTTTGAATTGGGATGTTAATTGTATTATAAATGGTTAACCAAATTAAAAAAATAAAGAATAATAAATTCGAGTTTGGTTATTCATTTACCACATTTTGGTAATACCAAAATATTAAGTGAGTGAATAAAAGGTATGTGTCTAGTTGTACTTTGGCTATGCCAAAGATAGATGCCTCGATAAGTAGAATCAATCAACAGGGTTATACAACATGAAACTTAATAAAATAATGTCTGCACTTAGTATGCAGAACAAATTAAACCGTAATATATACGCATCTTCATTAGCTGCACTTTTACTGGCAACACCAACTTATGCTGCAGAGCCTGAAGATACAAACGTCGAAGTTATCGAGGTTACAGGCATAAGAAGTTCGCTTGCAAGCGCTATGCTGGAAAAAAAGGCTGCGAATAATCTAATTGAAGTAATTGCATCTGAAGATATTGGTAAGTTACCAGACCAAAACCTTGCAGAAGTACTTGAAAATATTACCGGTATTCAAATCACTAGAACAGCCGGAATCGGTACTGGTGTGCAAATCCGTGGTAGTAACTCTAATATCGTACAAATTAACGGTATGCAAACGGTAGGCACAGGTGATGGCCGCTCGGGAATGAAATTTGAAGATCTTTCTGCTGCGATTATTGCAGGCGTTGAAGTAACTAAAGCTTCAGATGCTAAAACAACAGAAGGATCAGTCGGTGGTACTGTAAATTTACGTACTATTCGTCCTCTTGCATTAACTGAAATGTTAGGTTCTATACGCGTACAGGGTGAAGATAGTAGTTTAACTGAAGACGGTATTATGCCAAGAATTTCAGGCGCCTACGGCGATAACTGGGAATTGGATAATGGTGGTAAATTTGGTGTTGTAATTAGTGGTAGTATCACTAAACAAGAAGCGACCTCTTTTCGACCTCGTGTTGACCGCGACGGTGCGTTAGTCGAAAATAGTAGCGCAAATATATATAGACTTGATGATCACGACGACGATGAAGATACAGATGATATACCTGTACTCCAATCAAACCCTGCTGCAGGCCAAGATTTTGATTTTATTGGCGTTCAATTTTTAAATCAAGAATTAGAAAATTTTGAGTATGAAACCAAAAACTTTTCAGCTTCATTTGAGTATGCACCTAATGATGACATGAAGTTTTTCTTTGATGCAGTTTTGACTGACCAAGAAGTACGTCAAGAAAGCACACGTGTGCAAGGATCTGGTGTTAGTAGTTTAGTTGACTATAGTGTGCCAACATCATTTGAAACTCTTAACTTTGGTTCTCTTGATGGTGTGAATTTAGGTAGTATTCAAGCTGCGCAAACTGGTGTTATTGAGCCTGATTTATCTGTAGATGACGATGATCCAAATTTACGTTTTAACAGTGATACAGGCGCCCGTATTTCAGAAAGTAAAATGTTTAGATTTGGTGGCGAATGGCAAGCAACTAATAATCTATTTGTAAGCGCTGAAATATCACATGCAAGTTCGGAAACTAGAACGCCAAAACTTGATACTCAATTAAATTACATCAACCCTAACATTGCACTAGATGCACTTGATGGTAACGGTGATATCACTGCGGATACAAGTAATGATAATGCAGTACCATTTGCTTATGACTTAACCGGTGACATGTTGTCATTTGGTATTAATTCAGATTCTGTTTATGCACCTACAGCTGCACAACTGACGAATGTTAATAATGTTGTACTTGATCAAGTTGACTTTAGCAATGGCAGCACAGAAAACTCAGATACTGCATTCCGTATTGATACAACTTACTATATAGATGACAGCATTATCACCACGGTTGATGCTGGTATTCGTTATAATACTGTAAAACATGAATCTATTTCAGTATCAGATAGAATTGGTGGCTTCAGTAAAATGGTTGATAGCCCTAATGGCAGTTTATTTGCCGATATTTTAGTCGCAGGTCCAAGTAACTTTGGAGAAGCGGATGGACGTGCACTTGCATTCCGTGACTTCCTCATTGTTAATCCGGATCTTGCCTATAATAATCCTCAATCAGTTATCGATACGCTGCAAGCTGCTATGACAACTCATCGTGCGAATATGGAAGCTGATGGTGTTAGTGACTTTATTGATGATGAAACTGGTGAATATATCGATCTAGACTTTTTAAATACAGAACCTGGAAGTACAGCTGGTTTTGAAGTGGAAGAGTCTACAACCGCTTTATATGCTCAAGCGAACTTTGAATATGAAATGATACGCGGTAATGTAGGTGTACGTCATGTAATGACAGATATTACCTCTATTGGTAATACTGAAATCAATGGTGTCGTATCGAAAGTAAATAATGAAGGTGATTACAGTTACACATTACCTCGTATAAACATTGTTGCTGATGTTGCTGATGATGTGATTGTTCGTATGAGTTGGGGACAAGACATTCGTCGTCCTGATTTTGGTAACTTAAATACGTCAGTTTCATATAGTCAAAACGAAAATTCAGCTGTAGATTTTGGTAATCCAAACCTAGAGCCAGAAGAAGTAACTTCATTTGATATTGCAACAGAATGGTATTTCACTGAAGCTGCTGTTGTTAGTATTGGTTACTTTGAAAAAGAACGTACCAATATATTTAGCTCTATTTTAGATTCTGCACCTGTAGATTCAGATGGAATGCGTTATTTCGATTTAGCGTGTGCTGATGGCGGTACTTATAACCCAGCGGTTATTCCAAATTCGTTTGGTGATGCAAGTACAGTTGGTCTATGTGTTGATGCTAATACTACAATAAATGACACTGCAACTCTGACTCAAACTGGTATTGAAATGGCATTTCAATACGACCTTTCAAGCTTTGAAAGTGATTTAGGTTGGGCTTCTGGTTTTGGTGTTCAAGCTAACTATACAGTTCAAGAGTTCTCTGGTGGTTCAACGGTTTACACTTCGGCTTCTCGTGGTACAGATATCTTTAATGCTATCAATAATGTTTATGATGATTCTCAATTTGTAGAATATACATCAAATCAAGGATTATTAGATTTCTCTGAGAACGCTTATAACTTAACGTTCTACTATGAAAAACATGATATTTCTGCAAGAGTACGTTACACATGGCGTGAAGCATACCGCACTGAAGATACAGCTGCTGGAGCATCGTTAAACTCAACATTAGGTTTCCCTGTTGTAACACACGACCGTGGCCAACTTAATGCAAGTATTAGCTATGATGTGAATGAGAAGTTAAATCTTGGTATTGAAGCTATTAACTTAACTGAAGCTGACATTATCCAATCTTGCGTTAATGAAGGTGCTATGCAATGTGCTGAAGGTATCACTGACCGTCGTATAACGTTTGGTGCTAGCTATAAATTCTAAGCTAGAGATATAAGAATTTGATTACATATTAAAATAATCCTCTTATCTTAATTAAAAAAAGCCTACTTCTTTGAAGTAGGCTTTTTTATTTGCGGCTTTCGAGTTTCAAGTATCTCGATAATAATTCTGTCCATTAAGTTACTGATCACAAAATATACATTACGCTTAAAATAGATTGCTCGTTCATTATCGGTTGTTGAGCGCAAGTGTATTTGTGCATGTTAATTAGCTAGGTAGAATAAGGTAAAGTTATAGCGTTAATTAATAAAGTTCCTTATTTGAGGATATGTATATCCCCATATCGGGATAAGTAAATGTTAAAGTAAAGATTTGATATTTAGCCTGTTTTAACGCATTGAAATATAAGAATAAAAATGTCGGTATGAATCTTGATTGTTTTGCCGATTATCGTTTTAAAAACCTTAAATTATTTGGATTTGGATAAATGTTGTTTCAAAAAAAGTCATATCTAAGTTTCATATTAGCCAGTAGTTTTATTGTTGCAGGTTGCACAACAAACTCAGCAATTGAAATCAAAATGGATTCTCTACCAACTCCTGAAAATTGGTCGGACAAAAATGTATTAACTGAAAAAGTTAATTCAGAAAATAACGGTCAATGGTTAGTTAAGTTAATGACGCCTGAATTACAGCGCAATATTGAGTTAGCATTAATCAATAACAGAAGCTTAAAGCAGCAGAGATTGGCTGTGGAAATTGCAGAGCAGAATGTGATTGTTAGTGGCGCAACATTATGGCCATCGTTAGATCTTAACTTATCAACCTCTAAACGCGATTATGGTGTCTCAACGACGAGTAACGATTTATCGCTATCACTAAAATACGAATTTGATATTTGGGGTAAATTGAGCGCGTCGGAACGTCAGATTAATTTAAATTACGCTGCGTTATTGGCTCAATACGAACAACAAAAAAGAGAACTGATTTCGGATGTGATTTTAGGTTGGTATCAAGTTATAGAGCAAAATCAGCAATTAACTTTGGCTAAAGAAAGTCTAAAAAGCATAGAGCAAAACTTAGCGATTATTGAAGCTGGTTATAACAGTGGTTTGAATACCTCGTTAGATGTATACCTAGCACGTAACGATGTAGCAAGCGAACGCTCAACCGTTGCAACGCAGAAGACAAGATTACAGTCAAATATTCGTGACCTAGAATTGCTACTTGGGCAATATCCAAGTGCTGCATTACAAACGGATGTTTCTGACATACCTGAATTAAGCCAGGCTGTTGCCGTTGGTATTCCATCTGAGATAGTGGCAAATAATCCAGAACTACAATACATGTGGAATTTGTTACTCGCTAAAGATGCGGGATTAGCATATGCCCATAAACAACGATTCCCAAGTTTAAGCTTAACGGCAAGCGCAGGAACCTCTAGTACAGAGTTGTCTGATTTATTGTCTTCAGATTTAGGTTGGTCATTGGTTGGAAGTTTAACGGCACCTATCTTCAATGCTGGGCGGTTAGCTGCAAATGAAGAAAGTGCACGATTAAGTACCAAACAAGCAGAACAAGCTTATTTAGAAACTCTTTACACTGCATTTTCAACAATTGAAAACAGCTTAACGGAAACTGACAATTTAAAACTAAGCTATCAAGCAAATATAGACGCAGCCGAAAATGCACAACTTGCAGAAGAAGTGTCATTTGAACAGTATTTAAAAGGACTAGTGAGCTATACCACAGTGTTGGATGCACAAAATCGTGCTTTTACAGCTCAAAGCTCAGTGATTCAACTTAAATACGAAATGCTAAACATTCGCCTACAATTATTTATCGCCCTTGGTGGTGATTTCAGTTCAATCTTACCTAAGGACGTGAAGTAATTATGTCTCAATCAATTTCAAAATTTAAAAAATACGGGATTCCTGCAACTATTTTAGGTGGTACGATTCTCTTGGCGATATTCATTTTCTCCAATCCACCAAAAGCTCAACGTCAAAGGGCTTCAAAAGCACCTCAAATGACAGTTGAAGTACAAAATTTAGAGCCGCAGTTATATCAAATAAAGTTAAGTAGTTTTGGCAGAATTAGACCTAGAACAGAAAGTGTTTTAGTAGCACAAGCATCAGGGCAAATTAATTATATAAGTGATGATTTTCGTGATGGTGGCTTTTTTGAAAAGGGCGAAGTTTTACTAAAATTAGATGACCGTGATCATCAAGCTGATGTGAAAATTGCACAAGCGAGCTTATTGGAAGCAAAACAAGTATTAGCAGAAGAGCAAGCTCGTTCAGATCAAGCGTTAACAGATTGGCAGCGTTTGGGTAAAAAAGGGCAACCAAACTCATTAGTATTAAGAGTGCCGCAATTAGAGGCTGCTAAGGCTCAATTGTTATCAGCGGAAGCTCAGCTAGATAAAGCTAAATTGACTTTAGAACGCACCAAAATCGTTGCGCCATACGCCGGTCGTGTTTTAAATAAAAATGTAGATGTAGGTCAAGTGATTTCAGCTAACAGTGAATTAGCGGATATTTATGCAGTTGATTATGTTGAAGTTCGTTTGCCTCTTAAAAATCAAGATTTAGAGTTGATTGACTTACCTGAAGAATATCGTAATAAAAAAATAGACAAAGAACCCGCTCTAGTTATGTTTGAATCAGAAATGAGCAATAAACATAAATGGCAAGGTAGTTTAGTAAGAACCGAAGGTGCAATTGATAGCGATTCACAGCAACTTTATGTTGTGGCACAAATTGAAGACCCTTATGCATTAACCAAAGCCAACGACTCTGCCATTAAAATTGGTCAATACGTGAGTGCTCAAGTTTCAGGTAAATTGTTGTCAGACGTTTTGGTGATCCCAAATAAATCAATATACCAAGGTAACTACGTTTACATCGTAGAAGAAGGTGTATTAAAACGCCGTGAAGTAACCTTGTTATGGAAAAATGAAACCGACGCTATTATCAAATCTGGCTTAACAGAAAATGAACAGTTGGTAACGACATCGTTAGGCCAAGTGAGTTCAGGTACTCGTGTTTCTATCGCGGGTGCTGAGCCAGAAAAGAAAATGGCTGAAGGTCCAGGTGCTATGAGAAAAAAATCTCGTAGCTTGAGTGACTTACCGCAAGATAGGCAAGATGAAATAAAAAAAATGGCTGAAGAAGAGGGTGTTTCAGCAGAGAAAATGTTTGAGCAAATGCAAGCCAAACGCAAACAACGTACGTCTAGTGGAGACTGATCATGATTGCTTGGTTTACCAAAAATCACGTTGCAGCAAATTTACTGCTGATAACCATTTTACTGGCCGGAATATTTTCCTTAACTAATCGTATTCCGCTTGAAGTATTCCCGTCATTTGAGTCCGATGTTGTATCGGTTAAAGTGAGTTTACGCGGCGCAACACCAGAAGATGTTGAGCAAGGTGTTTCTATTCGTGTAGAAGAGGCGGTACAGGACTTGGAAGGTATTGAGCGCATTACAAGTCGCTCTTCTGAGGGCAGTGCTTCAATTAGTATTGAGATAGAATCTGGTTATGAACCTCGCGATATGTTGGCCGACATTAAAAGTCGAGTTGACGCGATTAATACCTTTCCAGCCGATGCTGAAAATCCAGTAGTTGGATTGAATCAGCGTATTAGAGAAGTGTTAACTGTGACCATAGCTGGTGATTATAGTGAAGCTGAAATTCGCGAATACGCTGAGCTTATTCGTGATGATATGTTACGTATACCTGGCATTACTCAATTAGAATTAACCGGTGTTCGTAACTACGAGATCACAATATCCGTTGACCAAGATAAACTGCGTCAATACGACTTAACATTAAGTGAAGTATCACAGTCGGTAGGTAACAGCTCATTAGACATTTCAGCGGGTAATTTACGCAGCTCAGGCGGTGACATTTTACTACGCTCTAAAGGTCAGGCTTATCACAAAGATGAATTCGCTAGTATTGTGGTTAAAAACAATAGCGACGGCTCTATTATTCATCTAGAAGATGTAGCAACAATTAATGACGGTTTTGAAGAATACCCAATCCGTACCCGCTTTAATGGTAAACAAGCGGTATTTATTGATGTTTACCGTATAGGTCAACAAAGTGCGATTGACGTTGCGGATAAAGTAAAAGAATACATTGTTGAACAGCAAAATAATTTACCACAAGGTTATGAATTAAGTTACTGGGATGACAATTCGCAGGTGGTTAAAAACCGTTTATCGACATTAACATCAAGTGCGATACAAGGTGGTATTCTTGTGCTCTTGTTATTGACCTTGTTCTTACGTCCTGCAATTGCGTTTTGGGTATTTATTGGTATCCCAATTTCCTTTATGGGCGCGTTTATCGTTATGCCGTTTTTCGGCATCACGCTTAATATCATGAGTTTGTTCGGCTTTATTCTGGTGCTAGGGATTGTGGTGGATGATGCCATCGTCACCGGTGAAAATGTTTACACTCACATGCGGCATAGTAAGTCGAGTGAAGAAGCCGCGATAAAAGGAACACAGGAAGTCGCAACACCTGTAACATTTGGTGTGTTAACAACTGTGGTTGCCTTTTTACCGTTAGCCTTTATTGAAGGTAACCGAGGGGCGTTGTTTGCTCAATTACCTGTGGTGATCATTCCGGTATTAATATTCTCATTAATAGAATCAAAATTTGTTTTACCTGCGCATTTAAAATACATCAAATATCGTCATGAGTCAGAGCTTACCGGTTTTGCTAAATTCCAACGTAATTTCGCAGATGGCTTTGAGCGTTCAATCATTAAATATTATCAACCTGTACTCAAAAAAGCTTTGAGTAATAAAGGGACAACAATCTCAATGTTTGTTGGTGCTTTTATTTTAGTGGTTAGTTTAATCATGTCAGGCTGGACTAAGTTTGTATTCTTCCCTCGTATTCCAAGCGAAACCATTTCTATGAACTTGTCTATGCCAACTGGAACGCCATTTGAAGTAACAGATAAATTTATTAGAAAAATATCTGGCGCTGCAACCGAGTTACAAGAAAAGTACGTAGATGAAGATGGTCAATCGATTGTGTTAAATACATTAGCCATTACAGGTGGTCGTGGCGGAACAACGCATCAAGGTCTTGTACGCTTTGAAATTATTCCCCCAGAGCAACGTGAATCAACCATTACGTCAAGTCAGTTATTAACAGAGTGGCGCGGGTTAATCGGCACGATTCCAGGAGCTGAAACTATTACCTTTAGAGCTGAGATTGGTCGTTCTTCTGATCCGATTGATGTACAGTTATCTGCAACCTCCATCAAAACTTTGCAAGAAGTTGCAGAGAAAGTAAAAGAACGACTTGCTACTTATCCAACAGTGTTTGATATTGCCGATAGCATGTCAAATGGTAAACAAGAGTTGCAAATTGAACTAACTAAACAAGGTGAAGCCCTAGGTTTAACGCGTAATAGCATCACTCAGCAGATTAGAACTGCTTACTATGGCTCAGAGGTACAACGCATCCAACGTGGTCGTGATGATGTACGTGTATTAGTGCGTTTGCCACTTGAAGAGAGAGAAGCCATTTCTAATTTAGAGCATATCTTAATTACCACACCGTCAGGCGGCCAAGTTCCGCTGTCGCATGTTGCACAATTAATACCTGGGCAAAGTCCGTCGACAATTAGTCGAATAGACAGATACCGCGTATTAAATGTCACTGCAGATATAGATAAAACTGATACTAATATGACGGCATTAAATGCTGACTTAAAAGTGTATTTAGATGACTTAGTGGCTAAATACCCTGGGGTGAGTCATTCATTGGAAGGGGAAGCTAAGGAACAAAGAGAATCTTTCGGTTCGTTACAATGGGGATTATTATTAGTCTTCTTTGCAATCTATTGTCTATTAGCCATACCATTTAAGTCATATTGGCAGCCTGTTGCGGTTATGAGTGTTATTCCTTTTGGTATTCTAGGAGCCGTTGTTGGGCACTGGATAATGGGAATGGACTTAACCATCATGAGTATCCTAGGTATGCTGGCCCTAGTTGGTGTTGTGGTTAATGACTCCTTGGTATTGGTAGATTACATTAACAAAAAACGCAGTGAAGGTATGGCCTTGCTTGATGCTGTATCAACAGCAGGTGCCGCTAGGTTTAGGCCGGTAATGTTAACAAGTTTAACTACCTTTATCGGTTTATTGCCTTTGTTGTTTGAAGAGTCAACACAAGCACAATTTTTAATACCTATGGGTGTTTCATTGGGCTTTGGTATCTTGTTTGCCACCTTCATCACACTAATATTGGTGCCAGTTAATTACATGTTATTGGATAAGTTAGTGGCATATAAGCCTGCGACTTAATCTAATAAGTTAATTGGTTTTATTAAAAAGGTCACATTTGTGACCTTTTTTGATCCAATTTATAAGAGAATTTATAAACATTAATAGCTTAAAATGTATATTTATTATGGAGATACGCAGGTTTCTCATATTACTACTAGAAAAATTCCTATATTTTACGTATGATAGGCGGCCTTTTAGTCATACCGATTATACTGATTGGTTAAAGTACTGAGTATAAATTTTCAATGAGAAAACTGTTAGCTTCCCCTGTAAAAATGGCATTGTCAGATGCAGAAAACACCATTTATCAAAGCATTTTACAATATGCGACTGAATTAAGTTTAAATCTTATGGCAGTCAAAGTGGTTGATCATCCTGAGAATTTTTTAAACTGGAGTACTGAACTACTAAGAATCACGAATGAGGACTTAAATCAAGATTTGATGGATCCTCCTCAGTTTGTGCCACTTAAAAAAATGCAAGACTTGCTAGAAAAAGCAATCAGCCTTGCTAAATTAAAAATGGTTAAAATATCTCCTTGGGTTATTTACTCTGATTTTATCCAAGCGCAAAGCACAGTTCAGGCTTTAGACGAAAGATTTAGATTGTTAGATCATATCGACAGCATTCGTTCTACTCCATTAGCCCAAATGACAGAATTAGATTTATTAGCGTTTGCTGGTAAACATACTAATCAGCATGACTTCAACATTTACGATTTCGATTGTGAATGGTTTGGCTCTACTAAAGGCGCTAAAGTTTTCCATGCGATACTACAAACTAAAGCACATGAATTAGATAAAGCGTTAGCTCACATCCCTCTAGAAGGTGAAGTGACACACGATCATTATCAAGCATTTGTTACTGCTTACACAGAATTGTTCACTACGTACACTGAAAACAAACCTGCGGGCGAAAAAGCGGGTGTTGCACCAGCAAGTCGTTTATTGGCAATGCGTCGTCCAGATCAATTTGTAGCGCTTACAAACGCTAAAGTTGATGTTGTTTGCCAAGGTTTGTCGATCACTAAGTTTAATAACTTTAGTTTCGACGGTTACTGGAATGAACTAGTGACAGCAGTAAGATCGTTTGCTTGGTGGCGTAAAACCCAACCAGAAGACGAAATGGAACAAAAAATCTGGCGTAATCGAGCCATCTTAATGGATCTATACTTATTTGCTGGGCCTGAATTAGCAGGTCAATCAAACTACGTTAGATTACGCGATAAGCCAATCTCAACAAGAAAAGCATCAGGCGCAACTCGTACAAAACGTACTAAAGAAACGGCTGAGATGATTGTTGATAAACGTCTTGCTAGCGATGACATGCCTGCTTACATGCAAAACAAACGTAATGCATTGATCAGTGAAGTTAAGTTAGGTAAAAATATTGACCAAGTTATTACGTTAATGCGTAAAATATTTGGTTAATACTTAGCTAACCGCTAATGAATAAAAGAAGGGGCTGTTTTTACAGCCCTTTTTTGATCGTCTTTTTTAAAATGAAGAACCGTTGTGCTTACTGGAAGTGTAGGGGAAATGTTAAAACGCGAAAAACTAACCTTTAGCTTTTCTGTTTTGATAATCTTTTTAGGTAGTTTTCTACCGTTTCTAAAATACGGCCAGAGTTAAAAGGTTTTACAATAAAACCGTTAGCACCATCTCTTATTGACGTCGTTACATTGCCTATCGAGCTTTCACCTGAAACCATAACGACCATGAGATTAGGATACGTTTCACGAATTTCTTTTAACACTTTAAGCCCACTGGTGTGGGGCAATTCAATGTCTAAATAAACCAAATCAATATCATTATATTTAATCGTGTCAGTGATATCTTCGCCTGTAGAAGAATGAAAGAAGTTAGCTTCAAGATCTTTTTTATGATCATGCACGCATGTTAACAAAGCCCCGCGTAACAACTCTCTACTGTATTCAACATCATCAACTAATAATATGTTAATCGTTATACTCATTTAATACTTCCGCTACTTTCTGATTGAGGCTACTACAATGTTGAATTGCTTGTTGGTATTGCTTATTTCTAAGAAATCGCAACGATTCTGCTGCTAAGTCAGTTAACTCATCATAGCCAAAATTTCCTGCTAAACCATTGATAACATGTATCACTTTTATTAATTCTGAATAGTTAAGTTCTTGTATATATTCAGTGATTTCAGAATGCTGTTTGGCTAAGTCAGTGTAAAACATCGCTCTGATCTTTGGGTCTTGAACTAATATTTTATCCCTTTGCGCGGTATTATGCACTTTATCGTTACAATTGGTTAGATGTTGGCCGAGTATTTGATAGAGGATAGTTAGCTCTACGGGTTTACTTAAGGTTCCACGAAAGCCGATAACTGAATATTCTGCAATATCCGAGGGCATATTATTGGCTGTTAGTGCATAGACGGGGGTATTAATACCAAGTTGCACCAGTGAGCTCATCACTTCTTTGCCATCCATCAATGGCATTTCAATATCCATCAAGATTAAATCATAATGATTAGACAACGCTTTTTGTAAACCTTCTTGGCCATTTTCGGCTAAATCGACTTTAGCGCCTGTTTTTTCGATATTAAAGGTGAACAAATGCTGATTCACTTTATTATCTTCTACCAATAGGACATCGCCAGATAATGACGGAATTGACTGGGCTTTAGCTACAGAATCTGGGTTCGGTTTATTTTCCAATTCAGACGCCTTTGAGTTATTGCTTGTATTCCATGTCATATATTACTCCTGAAACTTAATACCAGATTAAGTGAACAATAGTGTGTATTAGGACGGAACAGAACCAACAAGGTTTATTCCGATTTTAACCAAGTCGGCCCATCTATATTTAACTAGAGTTGATGATAAATCTAGTGTAATAGTCATGATTAACTAACCGTGACGGCCTCGTAAGCAGAAATTACATCCGCCACATCTAAACGTCCACCTAATTGCATGCGTTTATAATGCTGTAAGGTTTTGGCTAAATACTGTTTTGCGGTTTTATATTCTTGTTCACTTGCTGTTTGCCAAAAATCGTTGCCGGTTAGTGTGACCGCTTTTATATTAGCTTTAATATCCGTTTTTGCATTGAGGTTGGCTTTTACTAACAGCACCTCATAAAAGCGCTTGTTCTCTTCTACTAAAACGTCTTGTTCTAAACGAAAGTCCAGATTGATTAACTGTTGGCGTAAAGTGTATTGATGATGAACAGGACATAACAAAAAGTCGATATCTAGACTGGCGTGTGTTTTACAAATATTACTAACAAATTCACACATTAAGTCACCACCAACGCCGGCAATGATCACTAAGTGTTTGGCTTGGTTTGTGCTGTTATAAGATGCTAAGGGCAGGGTATTTACGTCTATGCAGTGTGTTTGCCATCGTATTTTATTATCTGAGTTGGTTAGTGGTTGCGACCTTGAACTTTCCTGCGGATAAAACTGCTTTAGCTTAAGGTGCAACTCACTCATTAATTCTGGGACTATATCAACAAAATGAATAACACTAGATGGTTGTTTATTTAGTAATGCAGCCCCCAATAAACCATGATCACAGCAACAGTCCCAAATATGGTCATAGTTGGTAATTACTAACTTCTCTATTGTTTGTAGGCGCTTACCCAGTTTTACCATGCTAGTCATATTATTTAATAACGCTTACTTTATTGTCCTGACTCTACAACTTTGACCGCAATGTCGCCATCGGCCACTTTTATGGTTAACTTATCGTCAATATTCACTTGCGTTGTATTGGTTATAACCTTGCCAGTATCAGATGTGGCAATCGCGTAACCGCGTTGTAAAGTCGCTAATGGACTGACAATCTGTAACTTCTCTATGTTACTGGCAAAACGTTGCTGAGTTTTGGCAAAATAACTATTAAAGCTAGTGTGTAAGTCGTGAGTTAGTTGTGCTTGTTTATTTTTGGCTAACTGCAATTGATGTTTTGGCGTATTAGCTAACAGCATTTCTTTGCCAATGGATGAGCGTTGTTGCTTTTGCGCCATGGTTTGTTTTATTAAGCTGTTTAGCTTTAAATTTAGTTCGTCCGTTTGTTGCTGGGCCAATCTAATTTTATGACTCGGATGCAACAGACTTAAGGTTTTATTCAGCTGGCCAAACTGTGCTTTTCGATTTTTATGGATATTGGTATAAGCCATCAATAAACGTGAATACAGTTGCGTGGTTTTATTAACCAGTTCTGAATTATCCGTTGAAACTATTTCGGCTGCGGCAGAAGGGGTTGGTGCGCGTAAGTCGGCAACAAAGTCAGAAATAGACACATCAACTTCATGACCAACGGCACTGATAATTGGCAAAGCTGAATTATAAATAGTGTGAGCGAGTGCTTCGTCATTAAAACACCACATGTCTTCTAATGAACCACCACCGCGACCAACAATTAATACGTCAACTTCGTTTCTATGATTGGCTGCGTTAATGGCCCAAATAATATTTTGTGCCGCTTGCTCACCTTGCACCATAGTTGGATAAATAATGACTTCAGTTTGTGGTGAACGGCGTTTTAATACGGTTAAAATATCGTGTACTGCAGCGCCCGTTGGGGAGGTGACAATACCAACACGTTTTGGTGAAACAGGAATAGGGCGTTTAACGTCTTGGTCAAATAAGCCCATTTGCGCCAATTGCTGTTTAAGTTGTTCAAATTGTTGTTTTAATAATCCTTCGCCAGCAGGTTCCATCACCTCGGCAATAAACTGAAAATCGCCTCTTGGTTCATACAGACTAACTCGCCCGCGAACTAATACTTGTGTGCCATTTTCAACCACGGCGCGTACTGAACGATTGTTACCTTTAAACATGGCACTTTTAATTTGTGCACGTTTATCTTTTAACGAAAAATACCAATGGCCGCTAGATGCTTTAACTAAGTTTGAAATTTCACCCGAAATCCAAATATTTACAAACTCACCTTCCAATAACATACGGGCTTTTTGATTAAGCTCCGAGACTTGATATATATGTTGCTGTTGGGCGTTATTAAGAGTTTGCACTAATTTACATTTCAATTTTAGGTTGGATGGTTGGAGTCTAACAAGAGTGTAATTGAAAGTCAGTTATTCAATCGATTGTTGTATCAGTTGTGCATCGTTTGTTACATATATTCAATAAATATTGGACGGTAAAATAATAGGTATTTGGCGATTTAAAAAATACTTAACATTATTTCGCTGATTTTTACAAATTTCATTTACCTAGCGTGCTTTTTAGACTAAAATCCCGCCGCAACGTAATCACCTCCTTCCAAATATTAAGTTAAGGTAAAATTTCCATGTTGCGCATAGCTAAAGAAGCTCTAACATTTGATGATGTCCTACTTGTTCCAGGACATTCTACGATTCTTCCTCACGAAGCCAATCTAAAAACTCGTTTAACTCGTAACATCGAATTAAATATCCCTATGGTGTCCTCAGCAATGGACACAGTTACAGAAAGCCGTTTAGCAATCGCCCTTGCGCAAGAAGGTGGATTAGGTTTTATTCATAAGAATATGTCTATTGAAGCTCAAGCTAACGAAGTGCGTCGTGTAAAAAAATTCGAAGCTGGTGTTGTTTCTGACCCTGTTACTGTTTCTACTGCCATTAATGTTGGCGAAGTAATGGCTATGGCTGACGAGCATGGCTTCTCAGGTTTCCCAGTTGTAGATAAAGACAATAATTTACAAGGTATTGTAACTGGCCGAGATCTCCGTTTTGAAGCGAATTTAAAAACCAACGTAACTAGTATCATGACACCAAAAGAGCGTCTGATCACAGTGAAAGAAGGTGAAGCAAACGAAGTTGTTTTCAAGCTTATGCACGAAAACCGCATCGAAAAAATCTTAGTTGTAGATGATGAATTTAAACTTAAAGGCATGATCACAGTAAAAGACTTCCAAAAAGCAGACAGTAAACCAAATGCATGTAAAGATTCTTTAGGAAGATTACGTGTAGGAGCAGCGGTAGGCGTTGGCGCAGGTACAGATGAACGTATTGAAGCTTTAGTAGCAGCAGGTGTAGATGTTTTATTAATTGACACATCTCATGGTCACTCTCAAGGTGTACTAGACCGTGTTGCTAAAACAAGAGCCGCATACCCAGATTTAGATATCGTAGGTGGTAACGTAGCAACTGCTTCAGGCGCATTAGCTTTAGTAGAAGCTGGCGTTGACGCAGTTAAAGTAGGAATTGGCCCAGGTTCAATTTGTACAACACGTATCGTTACTGGCTGTGGTGTTCCACAAATTACTGCCATTTCAGATGCAGTTGAAGCTGTTGCAGGCAAAGATATCCCAGTAATCGCAGACGGTGGTATCCGTTTCTCAGGTGACATTTCAAAAGCTCTAGTCGCAGGCGCAAGCTGCGTTATGGTTGGTTCAATGTTAGCTGGTACAGAAGAAGCACCAGGCGAAGTTGAGTTATACCAAGGCCGTTACTACAAATCATACCGCGGCATGGGAAGCTTAGGCGCAATGAACCAGTCTCATGGTTCATCAGATCGCTACTTCCAAAAATCAGACAACAAAGAAAAATTAGTACCAGAAGGTATTGAAGGACGTGTTGCATACAAAGGCCCAATCGAAAACATAATCCACCAACAATTAGGTGGCATACGTTCAGCAATGGGTCTAACAGGCTGTGGTTCAATTCCAGAATTAAACACCAAACCTGTATTTGTACGCGTAACATCAGCAGGCATGGGCGAGTCTCATGTGCATGATGTGCAAATTACAAAGGAAGCACCAAACTACCGTATGGGCTAGTTTATTCTTTGTTTTGTCGTCAGTTTAACTGATCTCGGTGTCAGCAATGCTCAAGTAGACTTCTACGTTCCGCGTTGCCTCCTTGACCTCAATTAAACTGACTTAAAAACAAATGAAGAAACGGGTGAAAATAGCTTGTCTCTTTGCTCCCGTTCAAGAAATAGCGCGTCGAGAGTGCTCATGTATTGGCATACACTGCGCGCGCTCTTCTTGAACTGAAACAAATATTCGGCGCTATAAATTAGAAATTAAATTATGTTTTTTTGCCAGTTTGACTGATCTCGTTATCAGCAATGCTCTTGAGCTACGAGTCACGAGTTTCGAGTTTCGAGAGGCGAGCTTAAGACTTACAGCTTATAGCTTACGGCTTACAGCTTACAGCTTACAGCTTAAGACTAAAAACTTGCAGCCTATAGCTTCAAGTTGTACATAAAAATTATTAAACAAAGTCGGATTATATATCCGGCTTTTCTATTACTAGGTTTAGGGTTACCTGACCGTTCAATTAAAAAGGCTAAAACATGTCAGTAAAACAAGACATTCACCAGCATAAGATTTTAATTTTAGATTTTGGTTCTCAATACACTCAATTGATTGCTCGTCGTGTACGTGAAATTGGTGTTTATTGTGAATTATGGGCTTGGGATGTTACCGAAGAACAAATCAAAGGCTTTAATCCAAACGGGATTATATTAGCTGGTGGACCTGAGTCTGTTACCGAATATGACTCTCCACGTGCGCCTGAGTATGTATTTAACGCTGGTATTCCAGTGCTTGGTATTTGTTACGGCATGCAAACTATGTCACAGCAATTAGGTGGTTCAGTAGAAACATCTGATGATCGTGAGTTTGGTTATGCTCAAGTTGAAGTTATCAAATCATCTCCATTGATTAAAGATATTGAAGATGCAATCACAGCAGACGGTAATGCGTTATTAGACGTATGGATGAGTCATGGTGATAAAGTTAGTTCAATCCCTGCAGACTTCACTACAGTAGCTAAAACTGAATCTTGCCCTTATGCAATTATGGCCAATGAAGATAAGCAGTTTTATGGTGTGCAATTCCACCCAGAAGTAACGCATACCAAACAAGGTTTACAATTATTAGAAAACTTTATTTGTAACATTTGTGCTTGTGAGAAGTTATGGACGTCAGCGACTATTATTGAAGACGCGATTGCCAAAATGAAAGAGCAAGTTGGCGACGACGAAGTTGTACTCGGTTTATCTGGTGGTGTTGACTCTTCTGTTGTGGCTATGTTGTTACATAGAGCTATCGGTAAAAAACTAACTTGTGTATTTGTTGATAACGGTTTACTTCGTTTAAACGAAGGCGAACAAGTTATGGACATGTTTGGCGATAAATTTGGCTTGAACATTATCCACGTTAAAGCTGAAGACAGATTTTTAGACCGTTTAGCGACAGAAAATGACCCTGAGAAAAAACGTAAAATCATCGGTAACGTATTTGTTGAAATTTTTGATGAAGAAGCCAGTAAATTAACCAATGCAAAATGGTTAGCGCAAGGCACTATTTATCCAGACGTAATCGAATCTGCTGCATCTGCAACGGGTAAAGCGCATGTGATTAAATCACACCACAATGTTGGTGGCCTTCCTGATGATATGGAGCTTGGTTTAGTTGAGCCTTTACGTGAGTTGTTTAAAGACGAAGTACGTAAAATTGGTTTAGAACTTGGCTTGCCATACGACATGTTATATCGCCACCCATTCCCTGGGCCTGGTTTAGGTGTTCGTATCTTAGGTGAAGTGAAAAAAGAATACGCAGACTTGTTACGTCGTGCGGATCATATCTTCATTGAAGAACTTCACGCTGCTGATTTATACAATAAAGTAAGCCAAGCGTTTACTGTATTTTTACCAGTGCGTTCTGTTGGCGTTATGGGCGACGGTCGTAAATACGACTGGGTTGTTAGCTTACGTGCAGTAGAAACTATCGACTTTATGACGGCGCATTGGGCACATTTACCTTATGATTTCTTAGGTAAAGTATCTAATCGTATTATCAATGAAATTGATGGTATTTCTCGTGTCGTTTATGACATTAGTGGTAAGCCGCCAGCTACCATTGAATGGGAATAACGATTAGAACTGTGATCACTAGCTAGTCTAGAGCATCAGTTAAAAATAAAAACGGAGCATATTATGCTCCGTTTTTTTATTAGCGCGTTTAACTTAACCTAGCTTGATCTAGTTTTACCTAATTGGATTAATTCACAGCCAGTATTAATAGATTGTTCTGCTGATCAATTTTAAAAGCAAAGTGTTTTAGAAAATTCATCCCTAATAAACCATCTGCTTTATCCATACTTTCTAAGTCCATAACCGCAAACTCAATAGATTTTACTCGATAACCACTAATTTGAAATTGCTCGAAACGATATACCGACGTAGTTACTACACCACCTGCGGTATTCATCTCTACTTTTCGATTAAAGGTAGGGTTCAACCAGCTCGGCAAATTATCAAAAGCGGCTTGGGATAATACCGATAAGGATGCGCCAGTATCTATCATCAAGTTTACTGGACTTTGTGCATCAAACTGTCCTTTAACAATATAATGAGCGCCACGCTTTAATAGGGGGACTGCAGACTCACCTAACATCATATCTTCTACTTTTTGTAACAAGGCTTCAACCTGAGCAGAGGATTGATCAAACTCATTTAATTGCTGTAATATTTCTTGTGCGGAAGTTAACTGGTTCAGTTCAATTTTAGCTTTACTGAGCATAAGCAGATACGGCGGATAATTAGGCTCATCAAAGAGTAAAGGCTCAATGAGTTCAACAACGTCATTCCATAAACTCTGTTGGCTTAATATCGCATACTGTTTTTGTGCTAATAGATGAATTTGGTTTTCGCTGCTTTGTTCAATTTCGATAT
Organism: Psychrosphaera saromensis; assembly: GCF_002954545.1. GTDB lineage: Bacteria > Pseudomonadota > Gammaproteobacteria > Enterobacterales > Alteromonadaceae > Psychrosphaera > Psychrosphaera saromensis. The sequence goes on from NZ_MSCH01000003.1 coordinate 1,577,592, forward strand.
TAAATGAGTTATCGATAATTTCCTTGTACAGCTTTATTGCTGCTTGGTATTGCTGTAAATGTGAAAATCGCTGCGCTTCTAATTGTAATACTCCAATGTGATAAGCATTGTCATTAAAGAAATAGCGAGTGAATTCTGCCACAACCTTATGTTCATCATTTTTTAAATCACGGAATAAGCTGTGCAACCAAGAACTTAATAATTTATCGGCTAATACATCATCTTGAACAAGGATGTCACTATAAATTTCAATCGCCAAATCAAATTCTTGTTTGTTAAAGTACTGATTTGCTTGTTGAAAAAGCTCGTCGTTAGACATGCTTTGCTCATTAGAAACGCTAAAAGGATTGTGTTCTACAGAACTCTCTTTCGCTAAAGGTGGCGTTATCGGCGGGGCTATTTGATTAGACGAATCGGTATGATCATTAACATTAAGATAAAAATATAGGTTTAAGCTTAATGATAAAAACAATATCAAAATTAACAGCTTAATTTTAATTTGCATTTTTCTCTCGTTTGTTAAGTGAACCTTTAGTGAATATACCTTAATTGAATCTATTTATTAAGTTAGCTAAATGGATTCAATTAGCTAACTTAACAAACTTGTTATAAATGTTTATTTATAGTGAGTTGATCTCATTTTTTAAATCGTAATCCTGGCTTGTTACAATTTTTTCTAACACAGCGGTACGCTCTTTTACTTCAGCAAGTTCTTGTTGTAATTGAGTAATCTGCTTGTTTAATTGTTCAGAGATATTTTTGGCGTTGTCTGTGCTTTGACTTTTAGCTTTAAGATTTGCTTTGTAAGCGGAAAGTAAAATGCCTCCAACAATAGCGACAATAGGGATTAAAAATACGATGTTACCTGACATAATGTTAACTCTTGGTTTGTTATTACAAAAATATAATTTAGTTAGCTCACTTTGCTTAATTTGTTAATTTCATCTTTTAACAAATATTTTTCATCAGTGACAATTTTCTCTAGTACTTCAATTCGCTGTTTTAATTCATTAATAATGGCTTGGGTATCTTCATCAGTTTTTGATATTTGTTGTTTAAGTTGTAATTTTACATACTCAGCATAGGCTGAGTAACCTAGGCCACCAATGATAGCGACTAATGCAATTATAAAATGTGCAGTTTCCATGTTAATTCCTTTTTATTATTTTGCCGGTTCGAGTTTGGTTTAATTATAAAGTTGTTAAATCGGTTTAGTAGCTTTTATTTTACTTAGAACAGTACCTAAATTTATACAACTGTAACAACATATAACAACATTTGTACCAAAATTTAACTTATTGAAAATAAACAGTATTAATTATTAATGAGATAATTACATTGTGGTATTAACTGAATTTTAGTCTAATTAGCCAAATTTTATGGCCACGCCTTCAAGAGTAACAAATAGATATTTATGAGTGATGAGCTAAATACAGACCTTAAGTGGATGTCATACGCAATTGAACTTGCCAGTAAAGCTGAACAGCAGGGCGAAATACCCGTCGGTGCCGTTCTGGTAAAAGATGACGAAATAATAGGGCAGGGATGGAATCAATCTATCACCTTGAACGACCCAACGGCTCACGCTGAAGTGATGGCCATTAGAGATGCAGGGCAAAGAGTTGATAATTATCGTTTAGTTGGCTCTACGTTATATGTGACTTTAGAACCTTGCCCTATGTGCGCAGGCGCTTTAGTACATAGTCGAATTGATAAGTTGGTATTTGGTGCGAGTGATTTAAAAACCGGTGCAGCGGGCAGTGTGATGAACATAGTGAGCCATGAAAAATTAAATCATCAGCTAGAGGTAGTACCTGGTGTGTTACAACAAGAATGTAGTCAGGCTATATCTGCTTTTTTTAAGAAACGACGTCAGCAAAAGAAAGCAGATAAGTTAAAGAATACATTGGATGAGAATAAAGAATAACGGCTATGACGTAGTCGTATCTGTTGTTTGATTCTCTGTTCTATTAATCGTAGAGCCTTCTAGACTCATAGGGATTTGTTTTATACGGCGATGCACTAATCGGCGTGTCTTATGTCTATTTGCTACGCGTCTGCGCATACTCGTATTCATTAAGCCTACTTTTTTAAGATTGTTAGTTCTTCTTCTGCGTAACACTTTTTCTTCCTAACTCTGCGTAGTCTTAAATAGATTAATACGATAACAACAGGCGCTTATCAGCGTTAAGTTGTTATCGTCCGTCGCTATAGCGCTTGTTGAAGCTTATTCTCTTGCACAGCATCACTTTTCTTACTGGCAATAGACTCATCTTCTGTTGTTTTTTGATCTATCCAAACTAACGTATCGTAATAGCGTCTAATGTTTGAAACATAATTAACCGCTTCATCGCCACGAGCAAATCCATAACGAGTTTTTTTGTAATAACGCTTCTGGCGTAACAGAGGTAACTGGTTTTTAACATCTACCCATTTATCTGGATTACCACCAAGTTTAGACGTAAGCCTACGTGCATCTTGTACGTGACCCCAACCTATATTGTATGCTGCTAAGGCAAACCAAGGTCTGTCATGTTCTGAAATTCTATCTGGAATACGTTTAAGAAGCTTTCTTAAATAAACAGAACCACCACGAATATTATCTTCTGGATCCAAACGACTTTCAACACCAAACTGTTTTGCCGTTGGTTGTGTCAGCATCATAATGCCACGCACACCGGTTGGTGATTTTGCTTTAGGATCCCAATGAGACTCTTGATAGCTTTGTGCTGCAAGTAAACGCCAGTCTATGTCGCCAGCGTAAACTTCAAACCAGTCTTTGTACTTAGGTAGTACTTTATCAACTGCGCGCATAAATAAGCGAGTATCAACGTAATTGAATTTTTCTACATGACCAAAATACCTATCTTCTAACGCAACAAGTTCGCCGGACTGATTCATTTCACCAAAAAAATCAATTAGGACTGCGTATAAAGAGTCATCGTAATTGTCATTTAACAACCAGCTAAGTTGTTGTTTTTTCTCTACCGTAAAGGCAACACTAATATCAGGGAAGTAACGGCGAACAATCGATAAGTTGTGTGAATCAGCAATGGTGTAATCAACCGTACCATCCATTACCATTTCTAAGATTTCGTTTGGATCCGAATTCTCAGCGACTTCAATTTTAAGGTTTGGATATTCATCGGCCATGCTCAATAATTTTTCGTGGTGGCTAGTTTGTGCTGCCACGGTTATTGGCGCATCCAGATCTTCCATTGAATTTGGACGTTTACGACCTTGTTTAAAAACAACTTTTTGCGAAATGTTTAAATATGGCGGCGAATATCTGAATTTTTCAGAACGCGTTTTAGTTGGGGCTAATCCGCCAACAAGAATATCGACTGTGCCATTTTCTAATTTAGGCAATAACTCAGATACGTGATAACTCGGAATTAACTCTATTTCCACGTCTAAGTAATTGGCAAAATTTCGCACTAAGTCGTGCTCAAATCCAGCTGGTGTATCGATATCTACGTAATAGCTTGTTGGATTAAATAAAATGCCAACCTTTAATACGTTAGCTTTTTTTATCTGCTGTAGTTTCGAGTTTTTATCTGACGGCTGGCAAGCAGCAAGCAAAATCAATAGCGACACGACCCATAATAGGCGTGTTTTTATCGATTTGAAGGCACAAGTGAATGTGCGCAATTTAAGGTTTTTTTGTTTCATGGGGCGTTTATACCACAAACTGGATTTGCCAGTCACTAAACATAATTTTAGAAAAATAAAAAAATCCATTATATTACGATCAATCCTTTATCGGGTAAGCTTAGATTTGTTAGTTATAAAAAAGTGAAAATAAGGTGTTAAATTATCTGGTCGATTTGCTTGAAATTGTGCTAATCGTGTTTTTTTATTTATTCAATTTATTAATTACGCCTGCGCTCTATATCTTGTAGTTTATTGTGTATATAATGCGCGCCTAATTTTTTATCCTTTCAAAACAATCAATGAATGGTGAATTGGCATATGTTAATCCTTCGTGGTGCCCCAGCTTTATCTGAATTTCGTGTTAAAAAACTTCTTGCTGCATTTTCGTCTATTGGCTTAAATGTTAAAGACATTTATGCGGAATATTCGCATTTTGCTGACGTATCAGCGGAACTATCTAATGATGATTTAACTAAGTTAAATGCATTGTTAAAATATGGTCCGTCTATCGCCCAGCATGAACCTGAAGGTGAACTGATACTAGTTACGCCTCGTCCAGGAACTATCTCTCCTTGGTCCACCAAAGCAACTAACATAGCTAATAACTGTGGTCTACAAAGTGTCAAACGCGTAGAACGTGGTATAGCCTATTATGTTGTGGCTGATGGATTAACCGCTGAACAAAAACAACTAGTGATTGCTGAGTTATACGACCGCATGACCGAAGTCGTGTTCACTGACTTACAACAAGCCTCACAATTATTTATTGAAGAATCGCCTAAGCCGTTTGCTTCTGTGAATGTTTTATCTGGTGGACGTGAAGCGTTATCATCAGCAAACATCACAATGGGCTTAGCCCTTGCTGATGACGAAATCGACTATCTGGTTGAGAACTTTACCAAGTTAGGCCGTAATCCAAACGACATCGAATTATATATGTTTGCTCAAGCAAACTCTGAGCACTGTCGTCACAAAATATTCAATGCAGATTGGACAATCGACGGGGTTAATCAACCTAAGTCTTTGTTCAAAATGATCAAAAATACATTTGAACACAATAGCGAATATGTAACCTCAGCTTATAAAGACAATGCAGCGGTTATGCACGGCTCTGAAGCGGGACGTTTTTTCGCAAATCCAGAAACCAATGCTTATCAGTACCATAACGAAAGCATTGATATCTTGATGAAAGTTGAAACACATAATCACCCAACGGCTATTTCTCCTTTCCCTGGCGCTGCAACAGGCTCTGGTGGCGAAATACGTGATGAAGGCGCAACAGGTCGTGGTTCAAAACCTAAAGCTGGCTTAAGCGGTTATTCAGTTTCTAACTTACGCATTCCTAATTTTGAACAACCTTGGGAAATCAATTACGGTAAACCAAGCCGTATTGTGACTGCATTAGATATTATGATGGAAGGCCCACTTGGTGGCGCTGCATTTAATAACGAATTTGGCCGTCCAAATATCTTAGGTTACTTCCGTACTTATGAAGACAAAGTAAATAGTCATAACGGTGTTGAAGTTCGTGGTTACCACAAACCTATTATGCTTGCAGGTGGCTTAGGGAATATTCGTCGTGAACATACTCAAAAAGGTATTGTTCCAGTTGGCGCTAAGTTAATTGCGTTAGGTGGTCCTGCGATGAACATTGGTTTAGGCGGCAGTGCTGCTTCTTCAATGGCATCAGGTCAATCGAACGAAGACTTAGATTTTGCCTCGGTTCAGCGTGAAAACCCAGAAATGGAACGTCGTTGCCAAGAAGTTATCGACAAATGTTGGCAGCTAGGTGATGAAAACCCAATTGCCTTTATCCATGATGTTGGTGCCGGTGGTCTTTCTAATGCATTCCCAGAATTAGTGAATGACGCTGAAGTAGGCGGTAAATTTGAGTTACGTAATGTACCAAATGATGAACCGGGCATGTCACCATTAGAAATCTGGTGTAACGAATCTCAAGAACGTTATGTAATAGCCGTTGCTGCTGAAAACCTAGAAGTGTTTGAACAGTTATGTAAGCGTGAACGTGCGCAATACGCTGTTATTGGTGAAGCGACTAAAGAACGTCACTTAACCGTTAGTGATGAGCACTTTAATAACAATCCAATTGATTTACCGTTAGATGTTTTATTAGGTAAAGCTCCTAAAATGCATCGTGATGTAAAATCTGCTCAAGCTTTGGGTACTGAATTCGATTTAACCAATATTAAATTGGCTGACGCAGCAGAGCGTATTTTACGTTTACCTACTGTGGCAGAAAAAACTTTCTTAGTAACCATTGGTGACCGTACGGTTACTGGCATGGTTGCTCGTGATCAGATGGTTGGCCCTTGGCAAGTTCCTGTAGCGGATGTTGCGGTTACTACTGCTGCATTGGACACTTACCACGGTGAAGCAATGTCATTAGGTGAAAGAACACCGATTGCCTTGTTAAACTATGGTGCATCAGCGCGTATGGCGGTTGGTGAGTCAATCACTAACATAGCCGCTTCTGATATTGGCGAATTAAAACGCATTAAAATGTCAGCTAACTGGATGGCCGCAGCCGGTCACCCAGGCGAAGATGCTGGTCTTTATGAAGCCGTTAAAGCTATTGGTGAAGAATTATGTCCTGCATTGGAATTAACCATTCCTGTAGGTAAAGACTCAATGTCGATGAAAACTCAGTGGCAAGATGAAGCTTCAAATGAAGACAAGTCGGTAACGTCACCACTTTCATTGGTAATTACTGCGTTTGCTCGTGTTGAAGATGTACGTAATACCGCAACGCCTCAGCTTAGAACCGACAAAGGTGAGTCAGAACTTATCTTGCTTGATTTAGGCAATAAGCAAAATCGTATGGGCGCGAGCTGTTTAGCTCAAGTTTATAATGAGTTAGGCACGTCAACGCCAGATGTTGACGACGCTAAAACATTAAAAGGCTTCTTCGACAGCGTTCAAACCTTAATTCGTGACGGTAAAGTGATGGCATATCACGACCGTTCGGATGGTGGTTTATTCTCAACGGTTACTGAAATGGCATTTGCTGGTAAAGCCGGTGTTAATGTTGAGCTTGGGGGTTTATGTAGCTTAGGTGGTGGCGACGTAACTGCGGCATTATTTAACGAAGAGTTAGGTGCGGTTATTCAGGTTAAATCTTCAGATAAAGCTGCGGTATTAGCGGTATTAGCTGAAAATGGTTTAGCTGGAATGTCACACGTTATTGGCTCTGTTAATAATGACGACAAAATTAGCTTTACCGTTAACGGCAAAGTAGTCCTTGAAAATACTCGTACTCATTACCGTACGGTTTGGGCTGAAACTACATTCAAAATGCAATCACTGCGTGATAATCCTGAATGTGCTCAACAAGAACATGACGCTAAATTTGATGTAAATGACAAAGGTTTAAATGTTGAATTAACATTCGACATTAACGAAGACGTAGCGGCTGCGTTTATCGCAAAAGATGCATCAACAGGTGTTAAACCTAGAGTTGCGATTTTACGTGAACAAGGCGTTAACTCGCATGTTGAAATGGCAGCTGCGTTTAATCGTGCTGGCTTTGAAGCGGTAGATGTTCACATGAGTGACTTACAAGAATCTCGTATGAATCTTGCTGACTTTACTGGCTTAGTCGCTTGTGGTGGCTTCTCTTACGGTGACGTATTAGGCGCTGGTGAAGGTTGGGCTAAATCAATCTTGTTTAATGATATGTTAAGTGAACAGTTTAAAACCTTCTTCCACCGTGACAACACCTTTAGTTTAGGTGTATGTAATGGTTGTCAGATGATGTCTAACTTACGTTCGTTAATTCCAGGCGCTGATCATTGGCCTCGTTTTGTGACTAACAAATCAGAGCGTTTTGAAGCTCGTTTCAGCTTGGTGGAAATCCAACAGTCAGACTCTGTATTCTTTGCGGGTATGGCGGGTTCTCGTATGCCAATCGCTGTGTCTCATGGTGAAGGCCTTGCTGAGTTTACACAAGCTTCTGATATTAGCGCTGCACTTGACTCTGGTCTAGTTGCCATGCGTTATGTTGATAACAACGGTGAATTCACTGAAACTTATCCAGCGAATCCAAATGGTTCTCCAGAAGGTATTACGTCGTTAACCACTAACGATGGTCGTGTAACGATTATGATGCCACATCCGGAACGTGTATTTAGAGCAGTAACTAACTCTTGGCACCCAGATGAATGGAAAGAAGATAGCCCTTGGATGCGTATGTTCCGTAACGCACGTAAGTGGGTTGGATAAGATCTGTTTATCGTTCACATGTTAATGATTTTTAAGTAATTAGTTACTTTTAGATATTAAATCTCAAAAACCGCTGAAAAGCGGTTTTTTATTTCTGTTATGAAATTTATATAAATATATCTTTAATTTACCCTTTACTTTATAGATAGTAGACTCCATAACATGCTCTTATATAAAACTAATTGGTTTGAATATCTTTAGCAAAAGTAATTATTATTAATTCTAAAGATGTAAGGAAAGGTTGCGCATTGACAACAATTAAGCAAAAGCTTGAGCGATTAACTTCAGCCCAAGTGACCAAAGCAATAAATAATATTAAACGCGGAATTGAGCGAGAGAGCTTACGGGTTAATACCGACGGTAAACTATCTCAATTAGATCATCCGATTGCATTGGGAGCAGCCCTAACTCACCCTTATGTCACTACTGACTTTTCTGAATCGTTATTAGAGTTAATTACGCCACCTTCAAATAATATCAATACGACGTTTGCTCAATTAAAAGATGTGCATAAGTTTGTCGCCCAAAATATTGGTGATGAAGTGTTATGGCCAATGAGCATGCCTTGTTTTATTAATAATGAAGATGACATCAGGATTGCGCAATTTGGCAATTCAAATGTTGGCAAGATGAAATCAACCTATAGAACCGGTCTAAAAAATAGATACGGCTCTATGATGCAGGCTATTTCAGGCATTCATTATAACTTCTCATTACCAACTGAGTTTTGGCAGGTATTAAAAGAATTGGATGGTTCTGACGATGATAGTCAGGATTATCAATCTGCAAAATATATGCACATGGTACGTAACATCAAACGATTTGTTTGGATTGTGACTTATCTTTACGGCGCGTCGCCGGCTATGTGTAAATCATTCTTAAAAGGCCGTGAAACAGGTTTAGACTTTGATTCTTTTGGTAAAGGATCAATATTTTTAAAGAACGGCACATCATTAAGAATGAGTGACCTAGGTTATACCAATAGCGCACAGTCAGAGTTGAATATTGAATATGGTTCATTAACTCAATATATCGAAAAACTAAGAAAAGCGATTCATACCGAGTCTGCAGAATACAAAAAAATTGGTGTTAAAGTTGATGGCGAATATAAGCAGCTTAATCATAATATCTTACAGATAGAAAATGAATTATATGCGCCAGTAAGACCAAAACAAATTGCCGAGTCAGGTGAGAAGCCAACGGATGCACTCGCTAACCGTGGCATTATGTATGTTGAATTAAGAGCGCTTGATGTTAATCCATTCTCTCCTTACGGTATTTCTCTTGAGCAAATGCACGTATTAGATGTGTTCTTGATGTACTGCCTATTAAGTTCTGAAACTGAGTTAACCGATGCTCAGCAGCAAGAAGCTGAAGAGAACCAAGATGCGGTGGTATTAGAAGGTAGAAAACCAGATTTAGAACTAAGCCACAATGGTGTAACTAAATCGCGTAGCAATTGGCTAGGTGAGATATTTGATGACTTCACTACTATCGCTGCATGGTTAGATACACATTATGGTAAAACGGATTACAGTGACGCTATTAAAGCAACGTTACCATCAGTGACTGAACCGGCTAATACCTTGTCTGGCAAAGTGTTGTCAAAATTACAAACAACCCAAACCGACAATGGTGTATTTGGTCTGCAATTAGCGCAGCAATACAAACAAGAAATACTTAACAATGAGACGAGTGAATTTTCAGCCGAATTCTTACAACAAGAATCGGTTAAGTCACTGCAGAATCAACAAGATGTTGAGAACGCAGATAGCGTAAATTTTGACGACTTCTTAACTGAATATTTTAAATATTAGTTAGCTGTTTTTATCCTCTTTATTTTTGTGAATTTATAACCGTAAACAAGTTAAAAGCTTGTTTACGGTGACTTGCTGTTTTCATCTAGAATTAATACTTACCTCCCTGTTCGATACAGCCATACTTTCCTTGTTCATCCATGGCCACCAAGCATACTTACATCCCTGTAGGCCTTTGCTCTTTATGGTATTCATTGTCATCCATTCTCTGCGAACAAAAAGTCACGACATACCTGTTCCTTACGCATACTCTCCTTGGCCATCCATGGCCACCAAGCATAGGTACTTTCTTTATACCTTACAGGCATACTCTCCTTGGCCATCCATGGCCACCAAGCATACCTACATCCCTGTAGGCCGTCGTTTATTGTCATCCATTCTCTGCGAACAAAAAGTCACGACATACCTGTTCCTTACGCATACTCTCCTTGGCCATCCATGGCCACCAAGCATAACTACTTTCTTTGTTCCTTACAGGCATACTCTCCTTGGCCATCCATGGCCACCAAGCATACCTACATCCCTGTAGGCCGTCGTTTATTGTCATCCATGACGCACGACATACCTGTTCCTTACAGGCAAAAAAAAACGAGCATATATAAATATGCTCGTTTTAAACAACAACAACTTTTTTAAGGGAATAACAACTTTCACTATGTTAGACAGGGTTATGAAGAAAAGTTCACAGAATAAAAATAAATTATTATTGTTTATGAATATAAACAATATGGATGATTAAAATTCAAATAGGTCAGTGATCATTTAAGATGCATGGCCCTAAAAAAACAGCCCTAAAAAATAGGCAAAAAAAAGCGAGCATATAAATGCTCGCGACAATAATAACAACAACTTTACTTCAGGGAATTAATAACTTTCACTATGTTAGACAGGGTTATGAAGAAAAGTTCATTTAATAAGAAAATAAATAGATTATTTTAATTTTTCGCCTGAAAATTACCTTGATAGGCTTACAGCTTACAGCTTACAGCTTACAGCTTACAGCTTACAGCTTACAGCTTACAGCTTACAGCTATACTCTCCATGGCCACCAAGCATACCTACATCCCTGTAGGCCGTCGTTCATTGTCATCCATGACGCACGACATACCTGTTCCTTACAGGCAAAAAAAACGAGCATATATAAATATGCTCGCGATAATAATAACAACAACTTTCAGGGGAATAACAAATTCAACTTTCACTACGTTAGACAGGCTTGTGGGTAAAAGTTCACGAAATACAAAAAATTAATAATTTTAGTTAATTTTACGTTAGGATAGTGACCAAATTTAGTTTGTGTATAATTTTTATTAACTGAAGCTGACCTGGCTAACTTGTTAATATTAAGAAATAGGCCGTTGTTCATTATCATTATTTACGCAGCCGATAGTCCATGACGCACGACATATTTGTATAGTAGGGTAATACGCAGGCAAAAAAAAACGAACATCAATCAATGTTCGTTAAACTAACAACAACTTTCAAGGAATAAAAAAATACTGCTTTCACTATGTTAGACAGGTTTTTTGAAAAAAGTTCTTATAATATGAAAAAAATCACAATTTATTTACTACTAACGCTTTCAATTTTAGGGTGTACTACTCCACAACCTAAGAATATCAATAACATATGTGAGATATTTAAGGAAAAGAGCGATTGGTGGGATGACGCTAATGATATGAAAGATAAGTGGGGAACCCCAATTCATGTTGTTATGTCTATGATGTATCAAGAAAGCTCCTTTAGAGCCGACGCTCAGCCTCCAATGAGATGGTTTCTAGGATTTATACCTTATGGAAGAGCGAGCAGCGCATACGGTTACTCACAAGCTAAAACGGTAACCTGGGAAGAGTATGTTAAAGAGTCTGGTAATTACTGGGGTGATAGAGATGACTTTGAGGATGCTATTGATTTTATGGGTTGGTTCACAGCTAAAACGTATAGATTAAATAAAGTGTCGAAATGGGATGCCAAAAACCAGTATTTAAATTATCACGAAGGTTGGGGCGGATATCGCAATAAGTCATACAACAAAAAAGCTTGGTTGGTTAAAGTCTCTAAAAAAGTAGATGCTAGAGCAAGAGTCTACGGGCAACAGCTAAAAGGTTGCGAAGAATACTTGAACTCAGGCTGGTTATGGCGATTGCTGTTTTATTAAATTGTTTTAGTTTTCTTGTTATCTAAAATAGTAATACTTTCATTAGAACAAATAAAAAAACGAACAGATGGCTTTGTAATAAAAGCAGCTGTTCGTTTTTTTTATACAATTTCTATACTAAGTGGAGGGTTAAAATATCTCAGTTAGCGCGATACCTAGTCCAAACTTTTGCTGTTTGTGATCGTAGTCGATCATACTCTCTCCGTAGCCACTAAAGTACTGAATGGTTCCTATTAATTTTTTCTGTAAAGGATAAGTGTAATTTAACTCAATTGCACCGTTACCTGTTCGCCAATTTTTTCGTACTAGTACGGTTATTTTATTATGATCATTAAAGGCATAAGCAGCATACATTTCATAGTTACCCATATAATCTTCAATATCTGGATTGTCATCACCCTTAGAAGATAAAGGGTCTGTTTTATCCGTTTCAGGTATTCGATACCAAGGATTAAACATCAGCATGTAATCACCTTTTTCAAAAATAAGCGACCCAACAATCCGATTCCAACTTCTTGAAAGTATTTGAGTTTGTCCGTTTGATTGATGTTCAAAAGATACAGCGTACCCCATATTGCCACCAAACGGTTTCCATGGAAGAGGTGAACGGTAAAAAATTTCAGGTTGATAATTAGTTTCTCTGAACGGTTTGGAAATCTCACTAGAGTACAATTGCCACCAGGCTTTAATTGTCATGCCAAAATACAAACCATCGCCTCGGGTTAAAAGATCACCTGAGTTAAGTGGTATTTTGAAACTGACTTGGTATTTGGCTTCAACTATTTTCATGCCTAACGCATAGTCTTCAACAAACTCATAAGGTTCACGATTAAAGTTATCCGTTATAGTTGCAGGTAATATGTAACTTGGCTTATGCGGTGTGATAACAAATGGATTGAATTCTGTCATTTTTTCTTCAAGAATTCTTTTGGCATATCGACCGGGTTTGAAACTCTTTTTGAGAGTTTCAACCTTACAGTATTGATTAAGCTGCTCTTGAGTTCCGTCGTATAAACCAGACTTTTTTATATTGTTAATGCATGTATCAATTTTTTTTAAATAATTAAATTGTTCATATTCATCTTCAACACTGTCAACTGCATGTGCACTGAAAATAGTAAAAGTAATCGAAATGGTGAACATTAAATGGGTAAGTAATCTTGCTAGTTTCACACTGAAAATCTCTTGTTTGAGTTTAGTAAACAAGTCCTTTGACCTGATACTATTGGCTATATGGGTATTGAAAGCTTTATGTTTTAAACATCCGTGTATTAAAACATAAAATTGTCAGGGGCGACTAACTAAGTTTAAAGCGAGTGACTGAATTTGATAACTCAGTAGCTAATGCCATGGTTGTATTAGCTTGGTTACCATTATTTTCTGCAATATCAAAATTGGCTTGAGTGTGATCAGATAACACAGTTAAATTTTCACTTATGTCTTCTGCCACAACACTCTGTTCTTCCGTTGCCGTTGCTGTTTGTGCCGCAACGTTAGAAACGTTAGCACAGGCTTCACTTATCTTCTCCAAAGACTCAAGCGTCTTTTGAGACAAGGCAACCGTTGATTCTGTTGCACTATTTCCTTCACTTATTGAGGTGACTGCTTCTTCAACCCCTATTTGCAATGCTTCTATCATGCCTTGAATGTTCTGAGTGGACTCTTGTGTACGACTCGCTAATGTTCTTACTTCGTCAGCTACAACGGCAAATCCTCGGCCTTGTTCACCAGCTCGAGCTGCTTCAATCGCGGCATTTAGTGCAAGTAAATTAGTTTGATCCGCCACTCCTCTAATAACATCTAATACGGATGCTATATCCGCTGAGTTTTCAGATAAGCGAGAAATGACTTCAGCTGCATTGTTTACTTTAGTAGACAGCTGCTTCATCTCATTTACTGCATTGTTGGTTATGGTTTTCCCTTCAGTAGCTAGACTATTCACAACATCAATTTCAGTTGCGGTTAAGCTCGCGTTACTTGCCACTTCCTTAATTGCGTATGACATTTCGTTTACCGCGGTCACTATCATATCTACGTTATCAGTTTGTTGTTTACTGGTTTGTTTTATTTCTTTTGCTCCAGAGTCTAATTCGCTTACTCCGGTAATCACTTCAGCTGACTGCTCAACAATAGAGCCAATTAAATGGGCTAGCTCATCCAAAAATTTATCAAATTCGTTAGCTATTTGGCCTATCTCGTCTTTTCTTTTGCTATGTATGCGTTGGCTTAAGTCGCCATTACCGCTATTGATTGCTTTTAATTGAGTTGAAAGGTTTTCTAACGCATCAGCCATCGTTTTAGGTGCAATAATACCAGCGGTAAAGGTTAAAATAATGATGATAATACTGAAAATGGTTAATATCGTTTGGGTCGTTCCGACTTCGCTTATAATGGTTTTGCTCACAGAGAGGCTTTTGTTATCGCCAGCCTCACCAGCAATATTATAAAAATCTCTTAATTGGTTGAAGCTGGTTAACGAAACACCTGCACTTTGCTTCCTAGCTTGTTCTACTTGGCCGCTATTAATCAAACTAAATACTGACTTTGCAGCGTTTTCCCATTTTTTAAATGCGGTATCAAATTGATTGAGTTTTTGAGTTACGTCCGGGTAAGCCGACATATATTGCTTAAATTCTTGCATACGGTCGTAGGCTTGTTGGGCGTTTTCTTCGAAGTCTTTTTGATTTTCGGTTACTTGAGAAGGGGAGCTATTACCTATGAGCATTTGTAACTCAGCGGCTCTTGCTTGGTATAGGTCTCGGTCAGCATTGATAACAGCTGAAATTGCAGGGTTAAATTCATGAGCAAATAGCGCCATGCCGTTTTCAGTTTTACTAACCAATGAAAAGTTCATTACATTAGATACGATAAGCACGACTGCAATACTACAAAACATAGCTGTGTATCTAACGCGGATACTTTCAAAATTCATTTATTACCCCTTAATTATAAAGATGTCACTAATGAATATAGTTCATTATTCGCTTAGTTAGCGGCCGGGATAACAAAAGATTGATTTTATTCTTGGAATATAGGGGCTGAGCGAGTGATACTGGGGTTGTAGCGCTTAAAAAGCAAAGATACACCAGTTAATCTGATGTATCTTCTGATTCTATTTTTGGATGAATTTTAGCAAGTGAAACTTTATTGTCTTTCACACTAAGAATTTCAATAGGGTAGTCAGCAATCAAGATTGAAGTGCCACTTTCTGGGATATCAGCCATGATTTCTTGAATAAGCCCATTGATTGTTTTAGGCCCATCGGTTGGTAAATCCCAATCCATTTCTTTGTTAATGTCACGCATAGATGAGCTTCCATCTAATATATAACTGCCATCTGGTTGTTTAATACAGATGGAACTTGGATCAACAGAAATACCAGTAGTAAAGTCACCAACGATTTCTTCCAAAATATCTTCCAGCGTAAACAACCCCTGGATATCACCATATTCATCTACAACTAGACCAATACGTTCTTTATTTTGTTTTAGTTTTTGTAACAAGACAAAAAGAGACGTGCCTTCTGGTGTGTAATATATTTCACGTACTGCACGCAATAGAGTCGTTTTACTAAAGTCTTCTTTTGCTAATAATCGTAATGCGTCTCTAACATGGATAAAACCGACCGCATCGTCAATATTGTCTCGGTATAACAACAAGCGAGTATGGTTGGCGTAAGTTAGACCTTTAAGTAAATTCTTCCAATCGTCATTAATATCCAGCGCATATATTTCGTTACGCGGGATCATAATATCCTCGGCTTTAATTTTGCCTAAGTCGAGCAAGTTAACAATCATGTTTTGGTGACTGTCTCTGATCAAACCACCAGATTCATTCACTACTGTTTTAAGTTCTTCTTTGCTTAAGCTGTGTTCTTCTCTTTGTTCTGAACTAACGTTTAATAACGCTAAAATACCATTAGTAATAAAATTAACGATAAGCACTAATGGAAATAACAGTTTCATTAAGAACAATAGAAATATTGAACTTGGGAATGCTACTTTTTCTGGATGTAATGCGGCTAATGTTTTTGGGGTGACTTCGGCAAATATTAAGATCACAAAGGTAAGCCCAAAGGTTGCTATCGCGACCCCCATATCGCCGTATAAACGGGTACAAATAATCGTTGCGATAGATGCTGCGCCAATATTAACTAGATTGTTACCAATTAATATTAACCCTATCGTTCTGTCTGGACGACTCATTAACTTGGCAACTCGTGTTGCCCCTTTATGGCCTTCTTTTACTAAATGTTTAAGCTTGTATTTGTTTAAAGCCATTAAGCCAGTTTCAGTACTTGAAAAGTATGCTGAAATGAAAATAAGCACAACGAGTATGATAACCAGTGTACTTGTAGAGATGTCGCCCAAAATTTATCCTTGCTGGAATTAAGAAATGTATAAGTATGATCTTATGCCGGTATAGTCAAGCCAAATACGTTAAGTGAGTAAGATTTCACGCACAAAACGACTGCCAAAATATGCCAACGTGAGTATTACAGATGCCAGTATGGTGCCAATTGCGCTATTACGCCCACGCCATCCATACAGTTTATGACCAATAGCAAGTGTTGCAAATGCAGCCCACGCTATTATTGAAAGTATTGTTTTGTGAGCGTATTGCTTGGCCCACATATTATCTAAAAATAACAAACCTGTGACTAAAGCCGCAGTTAATAACAGCAAACCGATAAACATTAATCTAAATTGCTGAGCTTCAACAATGTTTAGAGACGGCAGGTGGCTATTTAGCGATAATGTTTTTGATTTTAATTTTGCATCTATATACCTAAATTGTACGGCATATAAAGAAGAGATAACTAATACACAGTAAGCACTCACAGATAACACGATGTGAATTATTAAAGGTGTTGAAGAATCAATAGATACGCCCATGTAGGCTAGTGAATCATGGGGAATAAAAATAACAGCCAATGATAACAATGCAGAGAAACAATAAGTAACAAACAAAATCATTAAGTTGGTACTGGTAAAGGAACGGATAGTTAATACCGCAGCAATCAGTGCATTTATTAATACACACATAGCGGCTAATGATAAATGAAGTTCAGTGCCAACAAATAAAATAGAGCGTACTGCAAATAATTGGAAAATAATTGCGGCAATAGCTACTGAAAACAGTACCTTGGAATTGAATTTTGCATTCAGAAATATAGTTCTCGCCGTAATGAAACTGGCAAGAGTAAATCCAATAAAAGCTAAATTAAGTCCTAACATTACGGACATGGGTAAGAACCTTCGTGCATCAATTTGATAAAAATAACACTTTGATGTTACCACGTTTTTTTAATTCGTTAATCAATATTATTTAGATCTAGAAAAAGAATAATCGCATTAAATGGATAGATTATCCCTTTGTTACAGTTTGAAACCTTGTAATTGGCTTTTTACTCTATATTTAGCTTAGGTAGCGGTATATAATCCTAACATTCGCGCTGTTAAAAACAGCTAGCCTAAGTAAGAGAATAATCACATATGTTTGACAATTTATCTGAACGATTATCCGAGTCCCTGAAGAAGATCAGCGGACAAGGTCGATTAACTGAAGACAATATAAAAGATACGCTTCGTGACGTTAGAATGGCGTTGTTAGAAGCCGACGTTGCCTTACCGGTCGTTCGTGAATTTGTTAAATCAGTTAAAGAAAAAGCCGTTGGTGAAAACGTTGGTAAAAGTTTAACGCCAGGTCAGGTATTTGTAAAAATCGTGCAGGGTGAGCTTGAAAAAGCCATGGGCGATAAAAACGAAGACTTAAATCTTGCGGCTCAGCCTCCTGCTGTCGTAATGATGGCTGGCTTACAAGGTGCGGGTAAAACCACATCGGTTGGTAAATTAGCCAAATTCTTAAAAGAGAAAAAGAAAAAGTCTGTCTTAGTAGTAAGTGCCGACGTTTATCGTCCTGCTGCAATAAAGCAATTAGAGACCTTAGCGGCGGAAGTCGATGTTGAGTTCTTCCCAAGTTCAGTAGAACAAAAGCCAATTGATATTGTTACGGCGGCAATTGACCACGCTAAACGTAAATTTTTCGATGTATTGTTAGTCGATACGGCTGGTCGTTTAGCGATAGATGAAGACATGATGGGTGAAATCAAAGCATTGCATGCTGCGGTAAACCCAGTTGAAACTTTATTTGTTGTCGACTCCATGACAGGTCAAGATGCTGCGGTTACGGCCAAAGCCTTTGACGACGCATTACCATTAACCGGTATTATCTTAACCAAAGCGGACGGTGATGCTAGAGGTGGTGCAGCATTATCAATTCGTCATATTACTGGTAAACCAATTAAGTTTATTGGTATGGGTGAGAAAATTGATGCATTAGAACCTTTCTACCCTGAACGTATCGCAAGTCGTATTTTAGGAATGGGTGACGTTCTTTCTTTAGTTGAGCAAATTGAATCAACCATAGATAAAGAAAAAGCCGCTAAAGTTGCTAAAAAAGTAATGAAAGGCAAAGGCTTCGACCTTGAAGACTTCCGCGACCAGTTATCACAAATGCGTAGCATGGGTGGCATGTCGAGCTTAATGGACAAAATGCCGGGTATGGGCAAAATGTCTGAAGCGATAAAAGGCCAAGCAAATGACAAACAATTTACTCAAATGGAAGCCATTATAAATTCAATGACCAAAAAGGAACGTAAGTTCCCAGACGTTATTAAAGGCTCTCGTAAGCGTCGTATTGCAATGGGAAGTGGCACACAAGTTCAAGATGTAAACCGTATGTTAAAACAGTTTATGCAAATGCAAAAAATGATGAAAAAAATGAAAGGCGGCGGCATGATGAAAATGATGCGCGGCATGGGGGGAGCTGGTGGCGGTATGCCAGGTGGTTTCCCTAAAATCTAATATGGACTTTCAGTTCAATTAGATTGGAGTAATACTTATCATTAAAAAAAGAGTTCATAAGAACTCTTTTTTTGTTTTCAGCTTATAACAACTCTAGTTTATAAACACTCTAGCGTATAAACAGGGTTAGTGGCTTTACTCGCAGTTCATCAATAATCTATAGAAAGTTTATGCTTCTCTATTTTTCTATATAAGGTTCTAGTACTCACACCCAACAACTCAGCGAGTTCGTCCAATGTATAAGCTTGAGTATTTAGCATTTTATATAAATAGTCAGCTTCAACTTGCTCCAGTGTTTTAGCTTTTGAACCTGACACTTCCTCATTAAGTGGATTAAATAAAATGTGCTCAGGTAAGTCTTCTACGGTTATTTCATCTTCATCGGCTAGTAACGCAGCTTGCTCCACTAAGTTCTTCAACTCTCTAATATTACCCGGATAGGTATACTGCTTGAGTACGTTTAACGCCTCAAGACTAAAGCGTTTTTGTTGTGACTGTGAATGATTTAAAAAGTATTGAGTTAATAATGCGATATCGCCTTTACGCTCAGATAATGATGGTAAAAATATTGGAAACCCTGCTATTCGATAATAAAGATCTTGGCGAAATTCACCTTTGTTAACCAGCTCCAATAAATTCTTATGACTGGCTGAGAGAAAACGGAAGTTCGAGGTTTTTTGCTTTAAACCGCCAACCGTTCTGTAAGTCCTTGTCTCCAGTAACCTAAGCAACTTTACTTGCATATTTAATGGCACATCGCCAATTTCATCAAAAAATACAGTTCCGCCGTTGGCGAGCTCTATCAAGCCTTGCTTGCTGTGAGTTGCACCTGTGAACGACCCTTTTTCATGGCCAAACAATTCAGACTCAAACAAAGACTCTGTTAGTCCAGTACATTCAATAACTACAAACGGTTCATCTTTACGGGGGCTAACATCGTGTAATGCCTTAGCCACTAACTCTTTACCTGTGCCAGTTTGTCCTTGTAACAACACGGCTATTTCTGACTTTCCTGCCCGGTTAATTTTTTTTAATAGTGCTAAAAATGGTTCACTTTCGCCCACCATTTTATCTTTTTGTGATTGTGCTGAGGCAAATTTTAGGTCTTCTAAAATCTCTAAAAAACCAATAGTGATGCCATCTTCATCTTTAATTGGTTTCATCACAATGTCACAAATATCTTTACCATTTTCCATCTGATGAATGTGCACAACACTGGCCGAGCGGCCAGATTGAATACATGACTGGATAGGGCAGCTTTCACCATTTTGATCACACGGAACTGCGCTTTTATGAGAGACCGAATGACAACGACTAACACCAATATCGACCTTGGTAGAGTAAACGTCCTGGTACGGTTGGTTGACGGCTTGAATAACATAATCAGGAGAAATAAAAATAGCCGGTTTATCTATAGAATTAATCATAGATTGGATAATAGAAATGTTCATAAGCCTCGCTGTCAATAACGACAATGTGTTTGCCAAATATGGCATTAAGTTAACCGTGTTTCCAATACTTTTATGCGAGTGCACCGTAACTGGGTTTTAAAAAGGGCTTAGCTTAAAAAAGATACCTTGGTGCAAAAAAGACAAAAATAGCATTTGAGAAGTACTTTCATAAGAAAAGTAAAAAATGGCACGAGCGAACCTATTTATCAAAAATACATTGTTAAAACTTTAGGTATTGAGCGTTTACAGCCAGATAAAGACAAGTATTAAGAAACTCTATTTTACATGAGTTTTGTCATTAATGTCATGAGTTGTGTCATATATGGCATTTGGGGTTGCTGTTTTTATTGAAAATAGTGCTGTAGCACCCTAATAGCTTGATCTATATCAAAAAAGCCAGCTCATTTTATTGGCATAGTAACTGCTATGTTAGCGCTGTTAGTTATTGTTCATTTGTTATTAATCAGCGTCTCAACAATCTAACATTATATTTTTACAGCCTAATTGATTTACTGTTGTTTTAAATTAAACAAAAGTTATTGGGCTATTACTTAACGTACAAAAAAGGATAAGTAAAATGAGCGAAACCTTAGTTGAACTATCACGACTACAGTTTGCCCTCACCGCCATGTTTCACTTTATATTTATACCTCTTACGCTTGGACTAAGTTTTCTATTAGCAATAATGGAATCTGTCTATGTGATGACGGGAAAAGAAATTTATAAAGAGATGACAAAATTTTGGGGTAAGTTATTCGGGATTAACTTTGCTATTGGTGTAGCAACCGGACTTACAATGGAATTCCAATTTGGTATGAATTGGTCTTATTATTCCCATTACGTTGGTGACATTTTTGGGGCTCCACTGGCTATAGAAGGCTTGATGGCATTTTTTCTTGAGTCCACCTTTGTTGGTTTGTTCTTTTTTGGTTGGGATAAAATGTCCAAAGGTAAACATTTAGCCGCGACTTGGTTAGTTGCCATTGCATCTAATTTGTCAGCTTTGTGGATACTTATTGCAAACGGTTGGATGCAACATCCTGTAGGTGCAGAATTTAATATTGAATCTATGCGAATGGAAATGACTAGCTTTAGTGAGCTACTTTTCAATCCTGTTGCTCAAGTTAAATTTGTTCATACTGTTTCTGCTGGTTACGTAACAGGGGCAATGTTTGTTTTAGCTATCTCGAGTTACTACCTATTGAAGGGCAGAGAAACGGCATTTGCTCGTCGCTCATTCGCTATTGCAGCTAGCTTTGGTTTAGCCGCTTCAATCTCCGTTATTATTCTAGGTGACGAAAGTGGCTATGAATTAGGAGACGTACAAAAAGTAAAATTGGCGGCCGTTGAAGCTGAATATGAGACTCAAGAAGCGCCAGCTGACTTTACCTTATTTGGTATTCCAAATGATGAAACCGAAGAGGTTGATTACGCCGTACGCCTTCCATGGTTAATGGGTATTATTGCAACTCGTTCTCTTGATGAGGAAGTAACGGGTTTAAAAGAACATAAAATTGCTCATAGAGAACGTATTATTTCAGGTATTGAAGCGCATAAAGTTATAGGCGCTGTACGTGATGGTACTGCAACTGAGCAAGAGCTTGCACAGTTTAATGCTCATAAAAAAGATATGGGATACGGACTGTTATTAGAGCCTTTTACTGACGATATAACCAATCCATCTCCTGAAGCGATAGAAAAAGCGGTTGATTATTCAATTCCAAAAGTGGCCCCATTATTCTGGAGTTTCAGAATTATGGTTGTTGCAGGCTTTTTGATGTTATTCATATTTGCTGCTGCATTTTACTATTCTACCAAGCATCAAATCACGCAACCTCGATGGTTACTTAAAGCTGCGTTTTGGGGATTACCATTACCTTGGATTGCCTGTGAAGCCGGTTGGTTTGTTGCTGAGTATGGTCGTCAGCCTTGGTCGATAGCTGAAATATTACCAGTGCATACGTCAGTATCTAACTTATCTGAAGCGCAAGTTTTGTCTACCATAATTGCCTACTCAGCTTTTTATACTGTGATGTTTATTGCTGCATTTTACTTAATGCAAAAATTTGCTAAAAAAGGACCAACTTTGGTTGCTCAAGAGCAAGCAGAGATGAAAAGACAAGACGAATTACTTGCTCAACTAGATTCAAAGGAGCACAACAATGATTGATTATGAAGCTTTGAGAGTTATTTGGTGGGTGCTGATTGGTGTTTTACTGATAGGTTTTGCAGTCACCGATGGTTTTGATTTAGGTGTGGGGGCTTTGCTGACGTTAGTTGGTAAAACAGACCAGGACCGTCGTATAATGATCAACACTATTGGGCCTCACTGGGATGGTAACCAAGTTTGGTTTATCACCGCAGGTGGAGCGATATTTGCGGCCTGGCCATTAATTTATGCGGCTGCATTTTCAGGGTTTTATGTGGCGCTGGCCATAACGCTTATTGCGTTATGGATGAGACCGCTTGGTTTTGACTATAGAAGTAAGTTGTCTAATCCAACGTGGCGTAAAAGCTGGGATTGGGCATTATTTGCTGGTGGAATAATCCCTGCGCTTATCTTTGGTGTGGCATTTGGTAACTTGTTATTAGGTGTACCGTTCCAATATGACGACATGTTAAGACCAACGTATACGGGTACTTTCTTTGATTTGCTAACTCCGTTTGCATTGATCACAGGGTTGGTATCAGTGGCCATGTTATTAAATCATGGTGCAACTTGGTTACAATTAAAAACCGACGGTAAATTACATACTCGTGCACGTAATGTGTCGGTTGTATTATCTGCAGTAACGGCGGTTTTATTCACATTAGCAGGCGTGTATTTAGCCTTTGGTGTTGATGGTTACGTGATCACGTCTGACATCAATACGCTAGCAACAAGTAATCCAATGAACAAAGAAGTCTCGGTTCAAGCGGGGGCTTGGTTACAAAATTACAGCAAGTATCCTTGGATGGTTATTGCGCCTGTGTTGGGGATTGTGGCTGCACTTTCGTGTTCATACTTTTCAAAAATAAACCGAGGTGGCTTAGCATTTGTCTCTAGTGCACTGTCTATTACAGGCATTATCTTAACAGCTGGGTTCTCTATGTTCCCATTCTTGATGCCTAGTAGCACTATGCCAGAAGCTAGTTTGACTGTATGGGATGCAACGTCTAGCTTATTAACGTTACAAACTATGTTTATTGCTGCTTGTATATTTGTGCCTATTATCTTGTGTTACACCGCATATGGTTATTACGTTATGCGTGGACGTATCAAACAAGCTGATTTAAACAAAGCTCATACAATTTATTAAGGAATTAATTATGTGGTATTTTACTTGGTTATTAGGTGTTTTACTTGCCTGTTCATTCGGCATAATTAATGCCTTGTGGTTAGAATCAACCGAAGATATGGACCGTATCGACGACATGGAAAACCTAGATAAATAAAAATGACAACAAATGCACAGCACTGGTTAAAGGAACTTACAACGCAATATCGTATTCAGTTGAGTATGTTATTAGCACTTAGAACATTAATGTTCGTTAGCCAGGCGTTGTGCTTTTGGTTTTTCTCCAACATTATGGGGATATTCATTACTCAAGGTTCTACCTTAGTGAATGAACTTATCCCCTTATTTATTCCCTTATTTATTGCTTCCACATTCGCTTGGGTAGTGATTAAGTATTACCTTAACGTTCGTGTTGCCAAGTTACAGCAACAAGTAGAAACCGACATACAAAACCGAGTTGAGCAAACGCTTAATTCTCAGCAAAACGCGCTTTGTCGGCAGTATTCTAGTTATTTCTGGCAGCATGTTTGGATATCTCACATACCTGCAATTAGTCAGTTTTTGACTCAATATCAATTACAAAAAATGCTATCAGGTCTTATTCCTGTTTTTGTCATTATTGCTATTATTCCCATTAATTATTTTGTCGCGTTAATCCTATTGATCACACTACCGATTGTTCCCTTATTTATGATCTTAGTGGGTAAAGGGGCGGCAAAATTACATCAACAACATTTTATTGCGTTAGAGCGTTTAGGTGGTTTGTTTGTAGACAGACTAAAAGCGTTAACCTTATTAACCAGCTTTAATCAGCACGACACCGAAACCGCCAGATTAGATGAAGCCAGTAAACTGGTGAACGACAGAACCATGCGCGTGGTTGGTGTGGCTTTTTTATCGACTTCAGTACTCGACTTCTTCTCGACCGTTGCCATGGCATTAATTGCGGTGTTTATTGGCTTTTCTATTTTAGGGGAAATTAGTTTAGGGCCAGAACTGCCATTTACCTATGGTTTGTATCTTTTACTGGTCGCGCCTTTATTGTTTTCTGAGTTGAAAAACCTAGGTAGTTTCTATCATCAAAAAGCATTGGCTGAATCTGCAGCGGAAGCTATTTACCCTGTTGTTAAACAAGAAAACACAAACAACCAAGCATTTGCTAACAAAACGGGTAGTCAAAACACATCTTGGCAAAACCTACACTGGCAAAACTTTCATATTGAAACACCATCACTAAAAGCTGAGAACCTCAGTTTACAACAAGGTGAACATGTATTTTTACAAGGGCCGTCAGGCTCAGGCAAAACCATTTTGTTAGAAGCGCTAATGGGACTAAGGAAGTCGAGTCACCAGCTCACAGGTAAATGTGTCTTGTTAAGTCAAAGCGCGGTAATAACCACAGCCAGTGTCAGAAGTAATTTAATGTTAGACCGTGTGCTGCCAGATAAAACATTGCTGGATATGTTAAATAAAGTAGAGCTTACACCTTGGTTACATAGCTTACCTAATGGACTTGATACCTTGATGGGCGAACATCCTCCATTATCAGGCGGTGAGGCACAAAGATTAGCGCTAGCGCGTATATTATTACAACAAGCAGACATTGTGTTGTTAGATGAACCAACCGCGCATTTAACTAATGAGCAACATATCTTATTAGCCGAGCTCATTAATCGCTTATGCCTTAGCCAAACGGTTATTTGGGCGTCCCATAAGACTTTACCCGATAACTGGTTTTCTCAGCAGTGGATAATTGAACAGGGGGAAATTTTATGCAAATAAAATCCCCCTGGTTAGCCCTGTTTTTGGCTATTGTTCATGCGTTTTCTGGCTTAACCATTTTACTTTTTTCATCTTGGTTTATTGCGGCTTGTGCGGTTGCTGGAACGGGATTTAATTATATGCTTCCGGCTGTGTTGATAAGAGCGTTGGCGTTAATTCGGATTTCCAGCGGGTATGCTCAAATGTGGGTTGGTCATAGCCATTTATTAAATTTGTTAGCAAAATTAAGATTAAACCTATTCTCAAAGCTGAAAAATCAACTCACTTTTACCACAGGTATTGAGTCTGACAAGTTAACCTTTCAAACAGAAGCAATAGCCTCTATTTGGGTTGGTTGGGTATCACAAAATGCCAGTGCCTGGTTGGCAATGGCTGTATTAACCATATTCACTGTATTGCAACTACCTGTATTTAGCTTTGCTTGGATAAGCTTTGTGTTAGTTTGTGCCGTGATTTACTTATACCTGATTGTTATCGGTATAAAGGCGGCCAAACGCAGTTTAGCCATTAGACAAGAATTGGAATGTGACATTGAACATTACGTTAATGCAGCGCCAATTTGGCATATGTATCAAGACATTGAACATCCAAAAGCGGGTGAATATTTTAAAATGAATCGCCAGCATCAAAACAGCCAAGATAACGCCAGTTTATGGTTATTGATCTTATGTTTTGTTTCGGTGGTTTATTTGTTTTCAGTGATACAAGTGTCCCAAGTATTTTCGCCAGTAATATTAGTTTTACCTATGGCAATCATGGCAGCCCCCGATTGGTTTGGCCGAATATTTGCGACACAAACTCGCCTTATGGATTACATAACCAGTGTTAAAAACATAAAAGATATTAGTGGTGTTAAACCACTCACTCGTCAAACATGTAAAATTTCAACAATTAAAGTGAGTGACTTTGCAGCACAAGGCGCGAAACATAAGCCGGTTTCATTCTTGTTAGAGCCTCATTCTTTATTGTTGTTACAGGGCGGTTCAGGTGTTGGTAAGTCTCGGTTGTTACAAGCCATTAGTGGTTTGATTTCTTACACAGGTAAGCGTCAAATTAACGGGGTTGAGCTTGAAGGCGTGCTGGACGATTGTATTTACATAGAGCAAAGCCCGTATTGTCTATCAGCTACGTTAAGAGACAATATTAAGTTGGCAAATGCTAGTGTAACCGACGACAGAATAAATCAGGTTCTGAGCCAATTAAACTTGTCTCAACTAGAACTCAAAGGCTCTACAGCGGATAAACCAAATAAGTTAGACCAATGGATTGGTGAAAAAGGCCGCAAGCTCTCTGGTGGAGAATTAAAACGTATTGGCCTTGCGAGAGCTATGGTGTCAAACGCATCAATGATTTTATTGGATGAACCTTTTGAAGGATTAGACCAAGCTAATATTACCCATGTGGTAAATATTATAAATACACTGTCTCAAACCAAAGGCGTCATTGTCGCGTCACACATTATTCCACAACAGTTACAAAGCACATCTTCACTTCAATTATCATAAATAGAAGTAAATAAGCTGGATTAACTCTCTTGAGTCTCAGCTTGAGATGACTGTTCTTGTTGCTCTAATAAAGCTCGGTCTGCTTTAGAAACATATTTAGGTTTGTTACTTTTATGTAACTTTTGTTTGGCCTTTTTCAATTTACTTTGAAAAGCATCGTTTATCTTCTTTTTTCTGTTCATGCTGTTATCGCCTTATCTAACGTTAATCAATCTATTTTACAGTTAAAATTGAATAACTGTAATGCTCAATTGTTATTTTTATAAAACAAATATTGATTGCCAGAGGGGGCTAGCTTTATTCGTTGTAGTCATGGCACAATCATTACTAATACCAACTCTTTATATGGATTGGTATAACATAGTTTGTGCAATTTTTAATTAAATAGTGAGTAAATTTATCAAACGTTTTTTTGTTATTTTATTTTCCGTAGTTTTATTAAACGCGTGTAATTCATTGCCAATTAACAAGCAAATATCGGTTGGACAAAACGCAAGAATTCAATCTCTCATACTACACTTCACCGCGTTAAATTATGAACGTTCTATGTATGCTTTAAAGGACAGTGGTGGCGTTAGTGCCCATTATTTAATTCCTGAACAGCAAGACTCAAGCTACCCAAATTCTAACTTAGAGATCATTCAACTCGTTGATGAGAATCAAAGAGCTTGGCATGCGGGTGTGAGTTACTGGGATGGCAGAAAAAACTTAAACGACACTTCCATTGGCATTGAGATTGTTAACGTTCCAAATTGTTTGCATAAACCTGTAGTGGGATACACGCATGGTGGCGAATATGGCGCACATAGAAATTGCCTGTTTCCAAATTTTGAAGCTGAACAAATTGAACTGTTAATTGAATTAGCGCAGGGGATTTTACAGCGCCACCCTGATATTGAACCGACTAAGGTGATTGGTCATTCAGATATCTCACCTAGCCGTAAAAACGATCCTGGCCCTCGCTTTCCTTGGTATCAGCTTTATCAAAACGGCATAGGTGCCTGGTACGAACAAGAAACCGTGGATAAATACCTACAAGATTTCAGTTTGGTCAGTCCTTCAATCAATATTGTACAAAAAGCTTTGGCTTTTTATGGATACAATATTAAAGAGACGGGAATACTAGACAGCCAAACACAAGATGTTCTGTCGGCTTTTCAGTCACATTTCTTACCAACACAAGTCACTGGCGAGTTAACGCCTGTAACAACAGCGACTGTGTTTGCTTTATTAGATAGATACAAACAGCCAAGGTTAGAATTTTTACTTAAGCGTTATGATAAAGAAGTGGATGAAACCTTACTAATATCAGGTCGTCTTTCACCACGTTCTAATGCTAGCAAGACAAATAAGCACAGCATCAATCAAACCTTTTATGGTGCTAAAGGTCAAGGTTCCCTGATATTAATACATTTGGATTTCGCCTCACTGAATAAGTTAAACGTGTTAATTAATGGTAAGAGTCTGGACCTTAAAAAAGCACGTTCAGTGACTACATCAACAAATAGGACTGGCATTCAGTTAGATATTTCCAATGCGGTCACAAACGGGACAAACGTATTAAAAGTGACGTCAAAAAGTGACTTATCGTTACTTACCATTCAAATGGACTCGCCAACCATAATTCCGGCAACACGTTGGGTCGACCGAAAACTGAAAAATGACTTGGTGAATGGTTTAACTCAATTAGAGGAAGATTTTGAATTTAGCCTGGTCAAAAATGACAAACTAATTGCCCATCATGCCTTTGGTGATAGTTATCTCAACAATACTCTGTACTTAAAGCAACTAACCACATTTTTCACCACACAATTAGCTGTGTTAAAACTGGTCGGTGACGACAGGTTAAGATTAGATAGACCTGTGTCTTACTATTTATCTGAATATAAAGGGGATGGGCGTGGTAACCGCACTATTGAACATTTATTAACTCACTACTCAGGTTACCCAAGTGTAGAAAACTACCTTAATGGTTTAATGCCAGATGATGAGTTAGATAGCGAGAATATCGCCACTAGAAAAAGCTTACCGATACAATGGAACAAGGCGATATATAATGTGCCGTTTTATTATGGGGTAAATCAAAAGCTAAATTACAGTGAATTTAACGACTTGGTATTGAGGTTGGTGATTGAACAAGTGACCAATATGACATTTGAACAGTTTGTTGAAAACAGAATCCTGTCACCGCTGGACCTAGACAGCAGCATATTCCGCCAGGTGCCAAACAACAATTTATATCCGGTGAGCTTGTTAACCAGCCAAATGAAAGACATCACCATATTGGCTCAGTTATTCAAAAGTGGCGGTAGCTATGGCAAACAGAATATTTTCAAACCAAGTTCTTTTACCAGCTGGTATCAACATAACTCTTTTTGGTTAATAGCGTCTGAGCATAACCAAATAAATAGACTGGTTGGGATACAAGAATGTCATCCGTATTTAACACAAAATAGTCATGTGGCAATTACTGAAAAAGGCCTAGTGCTGGTGGATGATAAATTAGATATATCGCTGGTGGTTTATTTCCCTCACGCCGAAAAACACAATGTGAATCAGTGCGGATTATCGCAACAGCAGCAAGATGTATTAACCAAAGTATTTGAAATTATTTATCAGGCTAAAAGTTAGGGGCTGTATTTAAAAAGGATAAATACAAGATGTTTGGCTCAAGCCATTGCAGCAAAATACTCAGTGCGTTACCGCCCAATAGGCTTTTAGCGCTAGATGTCTTTCGTGGTTTAACCATTACCGCTATGGTGCTGGTGAATAATCCTGGAACTTGGGCTTATGTTTATCCTCCAATGTTACATGCCACCTGGCATGGATGGACGCCAACCGATCTGATCTTTCCATTTTTTATTTTTATCATGGGCATTTCCATCGCTATTGTGATGAATAGAGCAATAGCCAATGCAACTGATAAATCAGTCTTAATCAAAAATGCGTTAATAAGAGCCTTAAAGCTATTTGGTTTAGGTTTGTTTTTAGCCTTGTTCTATTTTAATTTTGTTGATGTTAGTTACAGCTGGATTGAAGCTAAACTGCAAACAGTCAGGGTTATGGGGGTATTACAACGCCTTGCAATTGTGTTCTTTTTTACAGTGTTAATTGTTTTATATTTTGGACGAGTCGGTCGGGCCGTTTGGATTGGCTGTTTACTACTAGGTTATTGGGGCATCATGATGCTTGTCCCTTATAGCGACGATTATGGCAATGTGTATCAAGGTTTATTGCAACAGGGCAACAGCTTAACCGCCTGGTTAGATAATTATCTGTTGGGTGCTAACCATGTGTATTACGCCAAAGCCGTGCCTTTTGCCTTTGACCCAGAAGGCATACTCAGTACGTTGCCTGCAATAGCCGGTGCGTTAGCGGGCGTATTTACTGGCGATTTACTATCAAGTGATGAAGTCGAAAATAGCAAGTCAGTGACAAAGGCGTCAGCATCTCATTCTTTAACTCACCTCTTAATAAAACAAAGTAAAATCATGCTGGCGTGGGGGTTATGTTTAATTGTCATAGGCGAGTTATTCGGCTTAGTGTTCCCTATAAACAAAACATTATGGACCTCAAGTTTTGTGATAATGACAACCGGCTGGGCATTGGTAACGCTGGCGATATTAACTTGGTTAATCGACATTAAAGGCTGGAAAAACTGGAGTGCACCTTTTGTGGTATTCGGGGCTAATGCACTTTTGTTTTTTATCTTCTCTGGCATTGTCGCTCGAGTGTTATTAATGATCCCCGTGGGAAAAATTAACTTACAAGCTTGGATATATGTAGAGCTTTATCAACCTGTATTTGGCAGCTTAAATGGCTCGTTAGCTTACGCGATTAGCTTTTTGTTATTGTCTTATCTGGTTATGCACCTGTTATATAAACGCAAAGTTTTCTTTAAAGTCTGATGGCTTTTATAGTTCTAGATTAAAAACCCGAATTGTAGATAGTTATAGACATAAAAAAACGTTTCCTTGGAAACGTTTTTTTATGTTTTTAATAATGACTTATTACTTCCTGAATTCAAGAATTAAATCATTATTAAACCAGCAAAGATGTAAGCTGCAATAGTTAACCCGCCGGCAAACAAAGCATACGGTAACTGAGTTTGCACGTGTTCTAACAAGTCGCAGCCTGACGCGACAGAACTTACCGCTGTGCTATCTGATATTGGTGAGCAATGATCACCAAACACTCCACCGCCTAATATAGCGGCTAAAATAAGTGGCGCAGGTAAATCCAGATTAACCACAAGTGGCATGCCTATTGGGATCAAAATAGCGAATGTGCCCCAACTAGTCCCTGTAGAAAATGAAATCAAACCACCGGCAACAAACAACACCGCTGGGATCAAGAAATACGGTAAAGACTCAGCCACCAAGTTAGAAATAAATATACCGGTTCCCAGTACCTTCAAGCTTGCGCCCAAGGCTAAAGAAAACAGAACTATCATAACTAAAGGTAATAATTCAGCCATGCCAGAAAAGCCTATGGTAGTCATTTTTTTATGGGTAAATTTCTTACTGCCAACCATCATTGCATAAGAAACTATACAGGCAAGCGCCGTGGCGTATAACACCGACTTAGAACCTGAACCGTTAATAAAGTCGCCATTACCAGTTAAAAACATAAAACCAATCATTGAAAACGACATCACCAATAAAGGCACTAACATATATCTTGGTTTAGATGGTTCTATCTCAAGCTCAAGTTGAGTGGTTGTTTTAGACTGATTTAACTCAGCCTGCTTTAATGGGCCATGAGTTTTGTCGGTTACGACAGTGTAAAGGACAACCGCCAACGTAATTAAAGCGTAAAAGTTAAGTGGGATAGTTTGCATCAGAGTCGAAATAGTCGACTGTTTTAATTCGTATTCACTAATTAACGCCAGTACATAAGCACCCCAGCCATTAAGTAAAATTAAAATACAAATTGGTGCACTGGTACTGTCGATAATATAAGCCAGTCTTGCACGGCTCATATTAAATTTATCAAACAAGCCGCGAGATAAAATACCCGCCATTAACATGCTTAAGTTTGACTCTATGAAAATAAACACACCGGTAAAGAAAGCAAGCAATCGAGCTCGGCGAGGATTACCACTGAGGCCTTTTTCAACTAAAAATTTAACCGTCGCAGACACACCACCGGAATAGCGCATAAATGCGAGTAATGCGCCGACTAACAATGAAAATATTAATATTCGAGTATTGCCACCATCAGAAAATACAGCAACAACCCGCTCAATACTGGAAATTGCAAAGCCAGCTAAGCTAGTTAAACTGTCGTCTTGGCTTAATAGTATTAAAAACTCAGAACTGAAGATGGCAGTTAATAATGCCAGAATAACTTCTTTTTTCCACAATACGACGGCGATAGCCAGAAGGGGAGGAATTACCGTAAACCAATCAGACACTATGTCTCCTATCTCGTTAAACGAGTTCTTATTATTTGAGTTTTATTAAATATAAATGCTGGCGGAGTAAAAGTACGCCGGTCAATAGGCTCTCATTCTGAAAGACCTGATGCAAAAAAGATAGCCCTAAAAGACAGAATGCCTTAAAAAGCCAGATCAATGACAGTAACTTTTTATTCTTAACCTGCATTTCAGCTCATTAGCTGCAAAAAACAAACACAAAAAAACCTGCAAATTGCAGGCTTTTTATAAAACTGAAGCTTTTAAAAGAGGTTTATTTCTTTGGAAGTTCAATTTTTTGGTTTTCACTTTGTTTGAATAAAACTAGCGTCTTTCCAATTAATTGGATTTTTTCTGCTTTGCTTTCTCTAACAATCGCTTCAACGTATAACTTAAGTTCTTCACGGTCTTCACAAGGAATTTTAACTTTAATTAATTCATGCACAGCAAGTGCATTTTCAATTTCAGCTAATACGCCTTCAGTGAAACCGTTATTGCCAAGTTGTACAACTGGCTTTAAAGAATGGGCTTCGCCCTTTAAAAATTGGCTTTGTTTTTTACTTAGATTCATTTTGTCACAAATTTAACAATGATAATTACTTGAATTACCGCTATTCTACCCCACCTTTAAGTTATTACCAATTTATAAGCGCTTTTATTAGGTAAATAGTATGGCAAAAGATAGTAAGTCGGCCAGTAGCAAAAAATGGCTACAGGAACATGTAAACGACAAGTACGTAAAAGAAGCAAATAAAAGAGGACTTCGTTCTCGCGCTTATTTCAAGATAGAAGAGTTGCAAAAGAAAGATAAACTAATGAAATCAGGTGATACACTGGTAGACTTAGGTGCAGCTCCAGGCGGTTGGTGCCAATACGTTGTTAACGAATTAGGCGACAACGGAACCGTAATCGCTTGTGATATTTTGCCAATGGATCCAATGGCAGGTGTCGACTTTTTACAAGGTGACTTTCGTGAAGAGTCAGTACTTAATGCCTTGTTAGAGAGAATTGGCGGAAAAAATGTTGATTTAGTGATGTCGGATATGTCGCCAAACCTAAGTGGTAATGATACCGTAGACCAAGCTACCTCCATGTATTTGGTCGAATTAGCATTGGATATGTGTCATCAAGTATTGAAACAAAATGGTAAGTTCGTAGTTAAAGTGTTTCAAGGCGAAGGTTTTGAGCAGTTTATGGCAGATGTGAAGTCTGCATTTAAAGTAGTAAAAATTCGTAAACCAGATTCTTCAAGAGCCCGTTCACGGGAAGTGTATTTGGTAGCGACAGGTTACAAATTATAGTAATCTTCTTTTAATTTATTTGACTAGAGGTTTTTCCCTTGAGTGATATGGTAAAAAATTTATTGTTATGGTTGGTTGTTGCCATTGTTTTGATGTCCGTTTTTCAAGGCATAGTGCCAGGCGATAATGACGAAGACACAAATTCAAACTACACCCAATTTATTCAGGATGTTCGACAAGGGTTGATCAGAGAAGTTAAAATTGAAGATCGTACTATAACTGGTTTAAGACGTTCAGGTGAGCGTTTTGAAACGTATATTCCTACAGCATACGATAAAGACTTATTGAATGACTTAATTGAACAGAATGTTCGTGTTGTTGGTGTACCACCAGAAGAACGTTCAATATTAGGTCAAATCCTAATTTCTTGGTTCCCAATGCTGTTGTTAATCGGTGTTTGGATCTTCTTCATGCGTCAAATGCAAGGCGGCGGCGGCAAAGGTGCTATGTCCTTTGGCAAATCTAAAGCGCGCTTAATGGGCGAAGACCAAATTAAAACTACATTTAAAGATGTAGCCGGTTGTGATGAAGCCAAAGAAGAAGTTCAAGAGTTAGTAGAATACTTGAAAGACCCTGGTAAATTCCAAAAATTAGGCGGTAAAATTCCTAAAGGCGTATTAATGGTAGGCCAACCTGGTACAGGTAAAACGTTATTAGCTAAAGCCGTTGCTGGTGAAGCTAAAGTACCTTTCTTTGCAATCTCAGGTTCTGACTTTGTTGAAATGTTTGTTGGTGTTGGTGCATCTCGTGTACGTGACATGTTTGAACAAGCTAAAAAAGCAGCACCTTGTATTATATTCATCGATGAAATCGACGCAGTCGGCCGTCAACGTGGTTCAGGCCATGGTGGTGGTAATGACGAACGTGAACAAACACTAAACCAAATGTTAGTTGAAATGGATGGCTTTGAAGGTAATGAAGGTATTATCGTTATTGCAGCCACTAACAGACCTGATGTACTAGACGCTGCGTTATTAAGACCAGGGCGTTTTGACCGTCAAGTTGTTGTAGGTTTACCGGATGTTCGTGGTCGTGAACAAATTATTAAAGTGCATATGCGTAAAGTTCCATTAGCGGACGACGTAGAACCAAACTTTATTGCTCGTGGTACTCCAGGATTCTCTGGTGCTGACTTAGCTAACTTAGTTAATGAAGCTGCATTATTTGCTGCCCGTCATAATAAACGTGTTGTTGATATGCAAGATTTTGAAAAAGCCAAAGACAAGATCATGATGGGTGCTGAGCGCAAAAGCATGGTTATGTCTGAAGAAGAAAAAACCAATACTGCATATCATGAAGCAGGACACGCTATTGTTGGTCGTTTAGTTCCTAAGCATGACCCAGTTTATAAAGTAAGTATTATTCCACGTGGCCGTGCGTTAGGTGTGACTATGTACTTACCAGAGGAAGACAAATACAGCTCTTCACGTGTTGAGTTAGAGTCTAACATTGCTACTTTATTTGGTGGACGTATCGCAGAAGAGATCACGTTAGGTGCCGCAGGTGTTACAACTGGTGCATCAAACGATATCGAACGTGCTACAGACATCGCTCGTAGAATGGTAACTGAGTGGGGCCTTTCAGAAAAATTGGGTCCAATTAAGTATAAAGCAGACAGCAATGGCATGTATTCTGGTGAAGCACCAAATTCAATGTCAGCTGAAACCACTCGCGACATTGACGCTGAAATTAGATCGTTAATCGAAAGAAATTATCAGCTTGCTGAAAAAATCTTAACTGAAAATCGTGATGTGTTAGAGACAATGAAAGACGCATTAATGAAATACGAAACAATTGATGCGAAACAAATTGACGATCTGATGAATAGAGTTGAGGTTCGTGAACCTGCTTCTTGGGCTGCAGATAAAAAAGAGAAAGACAGAGCTGACTCGGATAAGAAAGATTCTGATAAAAAAGACTCGGACAAAAATGATTCAGCTAAATCAGACTCAGATAACACTAAACAAGATGATGCAAAAGATTCATCGGATAGTGATACTGATTCAAAACCGTCTGACTCATAATACTGTCTGACTTTATACTAAAAAAGACAGACCTTAATTAAGGCTCCGAAAGGAGCCTTTTTAATATGAATGAACCGCTAGCCTTATAGCCTTATAGCCTTATAACCTTATAGCCTTATAACCAGATTATAAAAAACAGAATATAAATGACCCGTAAAATCGACTTTCAAAATATCCCACGACCGTTAGTAATGGGAATACTTAATGTAACCCCAGACTCTTTTTCCGACGGTGGTCGTTTCTCTCATTTTGATAACGCACTCAAACAAGTTGAACTTATGTTACAACAAGGTGCCGATATAATAGATATTGGTGGTGAGTCTACTCGCCCAGGTGCACAAGCTGTTAATGTTGATCAAGAGTTAGAACGCGTTATACCAATCATTGAAGCGATTAAATCTCGATTGGATTGTGCCGTGTCGTTAGATACAAACAAAGCACAAGTGATGCAAGCGGGTATTGATGTTGGTGTCGATTTAATTAATGATGTGTGCGGCCTTGAAGGTGAGGGCGTGTTAAAGGTCATTGCTAATAGTAATGTGCCTGTGTGTATTATGCACATGCAAGGTTCACCAAGAACCATGCAAAGTAACCCAATTTATAATGACCTAATGCTTGATATCACCCAGTATTTTGCAAACAGAATTGCTGAGTGTGAAGCGTTAGGAATAGACAAGAAACGAATAGTTATCGACCCAGGTTTTGGCTTTGGTAAAACCTTGGCGCATAATTATCAGCTGTTAGCTGAACTAGAAAAATTCAAACAGTTAGAATGTTCTATATTAATTGGCCTATCGCGTAAGTCGATGATTGGCAATTTACTCGACATTCCCGTCGACAAAAGACTCGTTGGTAGTATTGCCGCGGTTACGTTAGCACTGAATAACGGTGCTGATATTGTTCGAGTACACGATGTAGAAGAAACCAAACAAGCAGTACGCATCTTTAATGCGATGAGATATGGAGTAGAAAATGACTAAAAAGTATTTTGGCACAGACGGTATCCGAGGTTTAGTCGGAAAGGCACCAATTACCCCTGAGTTTGCCCTTAAATTAGGTTGGGCTGCAGGTAAAGTATTTGGCGCAAATGGCAAAGGGAAAGTGTTAATTGGTAAAGACACACGTATCTCAGGCTACATGTTAGAAACGGCACTAGAAGCAGGCTTAATCGCCTCTGGTGTCGATGCAGGTTTGTTAGGCCCTATGCCAACACCTGCTATTGCATATTTAACCAAAACCTTTCGTGCAGACGCTGGCATAGTGATCAGCGCATCGCATAATCCATATTACGATAACGGCATCAAATTCTTTTCAAAAGACGGTACCAAGTTACCAGATGAAATTGAGTTTCAAATTGAAGCCTTATTAGAGCAAGAGATCACTTGCGTTAGCTCCGACCAACTCGGTAAAGCGTTTCGTATCAATGATGCCGCAGGACGTTATATCGAGTTTTGTAAAAGTCGATTTGCGCCTGACTCATTAAACGGCATGACTATCGTTGTTGACTCAGCAAATGGTGCAACGTACCACATAGCGCCAGAAGTCTTTTCAGAACTTGGTGCCAATGTTATTCCAATTTTTAATAAACCAAACGGCATCAACATAAACGAAAAATGTGGTGCAACTCACACTGAAGAGCTACGCAAACAAGTGTTAGAGCACAAAGCTGATGTAGGCATTGCGTTAGACGGTGATGGCGATCGCATTATCATGGTGGATGAAAACGGTATAGAAGTTGACGGTGACGAACTGGTTTACATTGTTGCCAGACACGCACTAACACAAGGTAAGTTAAACGGCGGTGTGGTTGGTACATTAATGTCTAACCTAGGTCTTGAAGTTGCCCTTAAAAAATTAAGCATTCCATTTAAACGTGCCAACGTTGGTGACCGTTACGTGATGCAATTATTAAAAGAAAATAATTGGTCAATTGGTGGCGAAGGTTCAGGTCATGTTATTAACCTTGAGCACATACCAACAGGCGACGGTGTTGTCTCTGGTATTCAAGTATTGGCCGCTATGGTTGAAACGGGCATGAGTTTGTCAGAGTTAAAATCTGGTATGGAAAAATATCCGCAAAAGCTAATTAACGTTCGTTACGCAGATAATAAAGCGCCATTAAACGTTGAAGAAGTTAAACAAGCCATTGCAGATGCAGAGCAAGAATTAGGTGAAGACGGGCGTATTTTAATTCGCAAGTCTGGGACTGAACCGCTAATACGTGTGATGACTGAAGGCAAAGATGCAGACCTTATTGTGAGTGTTGCTGAAAAAGTCGCACAAAAAGTCAGAGAATTCGCATAATATTTGCTTAATAAGAGTAAGCATC
Source organism: Psychrosphaera saromensis (assembly GCF_002954545.1). Lineage (GTDB taxonomy): Bacteria > Pseudomonadota > Gammaproteobacteria > Enterobacterales > Alteromonadaceae > Psychrosphaera > Psychrosphaera saromensis. The sequence continues at coordinate 1,615,412 of NZ_MSCH01000003.1, forward strand.
TCTTGTAACTTTTGGCGAGGTTAGATACTATCTCGCCCCTAAAAACTAGGAGAGATTTAATGTCCACTCGATTACCTCTAGTTGTAGCAAATTGGAAATTAAATGGCGACCGCGACCTACTAACCAATATGGTTGAACGTTTAGATACATTAAACGCAGAACAAGTAGAAGCTGTAATTTGCCCTCCATTTGTATATTTAAGTGAAGATACAGCGAGCATCCAAAAAGGCGCTCAAAATATTGCAAGCCAAGAGTCAGGTGCATTTACCGGTGAAATATCTGGAAGAATGTTACGTGATGTTGGCTGTTATTATGTAATAGTTGGCCATTCAGAGCGTAGAGCTTTGTTTGGTGAAACCGACGACATAGTGGCAGAAAAAGTTAAAGCAACACTAAGTGCCGGGCTAATCCCTATCATTTGTGTTGGTGAAACAGATGAAGAAAGAGAAAATGGCGAAACTTTAACGGTGATCACTCGCCAAGTTAAAGCGGTATTAGATGTACTTCCTTCTTTTTCAGATAGTATAGTATTTGCTTATGAGCCGGTTTGGGCGATAGGCACAGGTAAAACGGCCAGTTGTGAACAAGCAGAAGATGTTCATAACGAAATACGTCAAATATTAGCTGGTTACAATCATGAACTAGCCAATACCACCCGTATTTTATATGGCGGCAGTGTAAACCCTGGAAACAGTAAAGAATTATTTGGTAGTGACAACATCGACGGCGGCCTTATTGGCGGAGCTAGTTTAGATGTTGACTCTTTTATGACAATTTGTGAAAACGCAGTAGCTTAGGAAACAAGCATGTACGAGATTTTAATTGCAGTTTATTTAGTAATCGCTTTAGCCTTAATTGGTTTGGTGTTAATCCAACAAGGTAAAGGCTCTGATATGGGCGCTTCATTTGGCGCAGGCGCATCAGCAACTTTATTCGGCTCTAACGGTTCAGGTAACTTTTTAACTAAGACCACAGCCATTCTAGCGACCTTGTTCTTCGTTATCAGTATCTTCCTAGGAAGCTTAACGGCAAACTCTACTAAAAGCGATGACGGTGCTACTGAAATGGCGACAAGAGTTGCAGAAAAAACAGTAGCTCCAGAGACAGACATGCCAGTAACGGAAAACACTGACTCTGATCTTCCAGCTGCAACAACGACTGAAGATGAAAAATCAACAGACGTACCTGCTGCTACAGAAGATAAAACATCTAACTAGTTAGATTATAAAAACTACGCGGATGTGGTGGAATTGGTAGACACGCAGGCATGAGGTGCCTGTGCCGCAAGGCGTGAGAGTTCAAGTCTCTCCATCCGCACCAATACAAGGTTCTAATTTGGTTTAGAACGTCCAGAAAGCCCAGCACTGATAAGGTGTTGGGCTTTTTTGTTGTCCTAAGTTATTTCATAGTGTTTTTTGTAATCCACATGTTTTAGTGGTATTTATAGTGGTGTCAGATCAAATCAACAAAGAGCGACCCCACTAAAATGGCTAGAACAACGACTCCACTTACAAATACGCAAGTAAAACAATCAAAGCCAACTGATAAACGTCAGAAGTTATCAGACGGTGGTGGTCTTCAACTTTGGATAAGTCCAAATGGCTCAAAGTCTTGGATGCTAGATTATATTCATCCAATTACCAAAAAACGTTTGTCTATGAGTTTTGGTATTTATCCAGCGGTATCTTTAGCTGATGCTCGTAAGAAAAGAGCGGAAGCAAAAGAACTCATAGCCAATGGTATAGATCCTAAAGAACACAGAGAAGACCAAAGCAGGCTGCAAGAACTTACTAACAGCCATACTTTACAAACTGTAGCTTCTGATTGGTTTGAAATTAAGAAGAGCAAAGTTGCAGAAACAACCTCTAAAAGCCTTTGGCGAAATTTCGATAAACATCTATTTCCCAAATTAGGCCACCGCCCAATAGATAAGTTTAATCCTAAGAGATCAAGCGCTCTTAAATTATCCTTTGATATAGGAATTTGATGATGAAAAAGAACAGTACGAAAAACGCCCGAATTCTCTATGAATATACCAAGTATTTAGGGGAAGCTAAACAGCTTGATCAATCAACAATTGATGGGGTAATGAAGTCAGTTAATCGCTTTGAAGAATTCTCTAATTATCTTGATTTTAAAAAATTTAGGGCAAAGCATGCAATAGGATTTAAGAAGCATTTGACGAGACAAAAGTCAGCCGTTACAGGAGAAGAATTAAGTAAGGCAACTGTCCTTACTACTATTCGAAACTTGAAATCGTTTTTCCAATATCTAGTAACGCAAAAAGGTTTTCGAGCAAAAATTAACTATTCCGACATTGAGTATTTTAACTTATCGGAAAAAGATACTCGGATTGGCAACGCCAAGCGAAAACGTAATGTCGCAACGATTGACCAAATAATGCAAACAATGGAGGCGATGCCTTTTACAACAGAGATTGAAAAGCGTGATAGAGCTTTAGTGGCATTTACCATCTTAACTGGTGCAAGGGATGGCGCTGTAGCTTCGGTTAAAATTAAGCATATTGATCTCACTGAACAATGCTTCTATCAAGATGCGAGGGATGTAAAAACTAAGTTTAGTAAGACCTTTAGCACATATTTTTTCCCTGTAGGTCAACTTCCGTCACAAATTTTGGCTGAGTGGATTGAGCATTTGGTTAAAGAACATGGGTATCAGCAATCGGATCCTTTGTTTCCTAAGACTAAGTTAGCACATAATAAAAATCAGCAATTTGAAGCTGTAGGTTTGCTGAAAGAACATTGGAGCAATGCAAACTCAATTCGTAAAATTTTTAAACATGCTTTTGAAGCTGCTGGTTTTCCTTATTTTAATCCACATAGCTTTAGGAATACGTTAGTCAGGCTAGCCGAGAACCTTTGCCAAACTCCAGAAGAGTTTAAAGCATGGAGTCAAAATCTAGGGCATGAGAGTGTTCTTACAAGCTTTTATAGTTATGGTGATGTACCAGATTACAAACAGGCTGAATTGCTTCGTAAATTATCAAAGCCTGCTGAAAAGGTTTCTCCAGATATTGAAGGGCAGTTCAAACAATTTATGGAGTTTCAAGAAATGATGGCGAAAAAGTAACTATCTGAAGTTAATGTTTTAAACGTACATTTTAGGCATAGTCAAAGTGTACGTTCATCATTTAATAGTATTATGTTCATTTTAAGTTGTATTTTATTAACTGTACGTATATTGTTATGACATCTAAGACTTAAAGTGAACAGTTTCTAGGAATAATTATGAATGGTAAACAAATTGGGTATATTCGTGTTTCAACAATAGAACAAAACACAGAACGACAATTACATGAAATATCATTAGACGAAACGTTCACTGATAAATGTAGTGGCAAAGATACAAACCGACCAGCACTTCAAGAGCTAATAAAATTTGTTAGAAAAGACGACACTGTACATGTCCATGATATTAGCCGAATGGCCAGAAACACTGAAAACCTTCTAACACTTGTTAAGGAACTAACTGATAAAGGCGTTAAGTTAATATTCCACAAAGAATCTTTAACGTTCACTGGCGAAAATAACCCTATGCAACAACTCATGCTGACAATGTTAGGTGGTATCTATCAGTTTGAACGTTCTATGATGCTTGAGCGTCAACGTGAAGGTATAGCTATAGCCAAACAGAAAGGAAAATATAAGGGGAAACCCGTTAATAAAGAGTTAAACGAAAATATTCAATTACTTGCAAAGAATGGTGTGAATAAATCTCAAATAGCCAAACAACTGAACTGTTCCAGAACAACTGTTTATAAGACACTTGCTAGCAATAGTTAATATCTAAAAATATGTCGTATCTTAGAATAACTTCAAAACACAATAGAATTAAGCCTCTTTGCTAGATTAGAAAGTACGTTGTAATCGAATGTTTCCCTTATATCTAACCCCATATGTTCCCATAAGAAGATAAAACAAAAATAGCTAAGAAATAAATGCTAAGTAAAGATTGGATTCCTGATATAACACTAAAGAGCCCGTTTGGTCTATATGTAAAAGCTGTTGGTTGAATTCGCGCTAGCCAGTTTCCAACATTTAGATCTCTCCAACCAAAATGGAAAGAGGATAAAATACTGAACCAAATAGCGTGGACCAAAACTAATAATATGTGTTTTATATTTATTGAGCTATCCGGACCATAAGGAGCGAGCTCACTTTTATGGAGATATAAAGTTCTAAGAAGGTTCTCGTTTCTATATGAACCAGCTTCGAAGTATTTGACATCTAATTTATAGGTAGGATCAATATTAGGTGTTACTAAAGTTATACTTCCTATCCATCGTAAATTAAATTTAACCTGAAGTAGTAGCACTGTTCCATATATGAAACTACAGATTACTAACGTATATAATAACAAAGCTAAAGAACCACTGGGGTTTACTCCATATTCAACTGTTAGATCAAATGCTAACCATCGAATATATGCACCTATTAACTGTATAGTATTTTGTGGGTTCTGAAATGTTTCTTCATCTTTACCCTTTTGAATTACGTAGGTTAGTTCTCTAGCTTCTCTTTCATATCCATTTTCTCGTAAATGTTTTCTCAATAACATCAGTGTTGGAGGGAAATTTAGATGGTCTGAATAATCATAAACTAGTGATTTGATATTTTTGGCACCTTTGATGTCTGCAAATACTAGTTCTTCCTGATTACACTTGAGTTCTTGGGTTTCGTAATTGAATTCGCACGATGGCCCATGGAATGAAGCTCCAGTTATATTAGTACATTTAGTTACATTATCTGGTAAACATCCAAAACTTGCATTGGTTAAATTAGTACCATGCAAAGTTGCTCTATACAGGTCTGCACCTCTTAAATCTGTCTCTTCTAAGTTAGCATTATTTAATTTTGCAATATTGAATTTTGCATTTCTTAAATTTGACGAGCTAAAGTCGGTGTCTTCTAGGCTAGACCAAAAAAATTTAGTATTTTCAGCATCTGCTGAGGAAAAGCCCGAGCCTCTAAAATTAACGCTATGTAAATTTAAATTTCGTAGATTAAAGTAGGGTAAGACCTTTCCTTCTAAAGTGAAAAAGCATAATTTTTTTGAAGATTGAGACTCAGCTCGTTCTATAAACAAATCTATATTATTAGCTTCTTTTTTTCTTTGTTCTAGTGAGAGATATTCACATGGATAAATGCGAGTAATGTCATTTTTATAAGCTTTTGCAGGAAAAATAAATGTTAATAATATAAGAATAATGTTAATTCTGAAGAGTAATGACATTAAAAGTCCATTGTATTTTAGGTTTAATTCTACATTATACTGTTTTGATATGTAGTTTTGGGGAAATTCAATATATGATCTGAGCCATATTTATAATTGAATTTTCTGTATAGTGGTGCCTTTAGTGGTGTGTTTATATTTATTAAAAAAATAAATGTTATTTATTAATACGTTACGTGTTATTAATGAGTCTCTCCATCGCACCAATACAAGGTTCTTTGGTATTGTTGTTATAACATTGAAGAGCCACAAAAGCCGAAAGTGCCTAGAAATAGGACTTTCGGTTTTTTTATGTTTTTTATTTAGTTAAGTTACTGTTAAATCGTATTTATATGAACTTTGAGGTTTCGCCCCTCGGCAAGTTACCTTTTTGCAACAGCTCAAAAATGTAACCGAAAAAAGCCGCTTCCAACCAAAATCCAATACTTCATTAAATAGTTATTTTTGTTTACCAAGCTTTTTGTTCCAGACAAAAGCTTAAGTTACTACATCCATGTAACTAAAAAACGGACTGAAAAGTCGTCCTTTGGTCATCTAATAATACATCCCTGCATGATGACATCCCATCATCCATGATGTGAACAAACAGTCCTTTCTCAGCATCCATGCTTCGAATTTAATAAAAAATAATATTTAACGAAGTGATTTTGTGATGGAGAGGTAAAACAGAATGTTTAAAACTTAATTGTAATAAAACTGTTTTATTAATGAACTTATCTGTTTAATGTATAAGATTAAATTAATGACGATGTATCTTTAGTTTATTTTTAAATATGCTTTATCTATCTCATGGCCATTAAAAATTGTCATGAGTAGGTTTAATATTGACAAGGAGTAGTTTAAGTTCAATGAATATGTTATCCAGTGAAGATGTTATAAGAATCCATGAACGGTTAACGTTGGAAGCCTTTGATTCTGATGATCCGATATCCCCACCTGGAGTCAAAAATGAAGGGATGCTTGAATCAGCAATATCACGACAATACTCTGGGTTTAAAGATGTTCTTAAATACCCAGATTCAATTAGTAATGCTGCAACTCTGTGTTATGGAATTTGTAATAATCATCCACTCCACAATGGAAATAAAAGAACCGCATTAGTCGCTATGCTTTGCCATTTAGATAAAAATGGACTTACATTTACTGCTGCTGTAACCCAAGATGAGCTTTATACATTTATGCTTAAGGTTGCGAAACATACTTTTTCTGGAAAGAAAAAAACTAAAGGTTTCAATGATGTTTCCGATGCAGAAATAAGTGCAATGAAAAAATGGATAAAAAAAAGAACAAGGAAAATATCCAAGGGAGACCGTTCAATTTCCTACAAAGAGTTTGAAAGATTACTTAAACAGTACAATGTGACGTTTGAAAATCAAAAAGGCAACTATGTCGATGTATTTAAAATTGAGATGGAAAAGCGACGGAAAGGTTGGTTTGGTTATGAGCAGGTACAAGTAAAAAGAAAAGTAGCTAATATTCCATATTGGCCTAGTCGAAGTGTGGGCAAAAATTTGATTAAATCTGTTCGAAAAAAAACAAATCTAACTTATGATTATGGTATAGATTCAACATTGTTTTATGGTAAAGAAGCAACACCAGATGACTTTATAATGAAATATAAGAAAACGTTAAGAATGTTAGCAAAAACCTAGTGCTAGCATTTTATTCTAAGTCATAGATATTTAAATATAAAAACCGGCTCTATTAGCACTCTAGATAGTTGGTAATGTTTGTTATTACATCCAATGGTTGTTATTGATTAAGTAAGGTGTATAATTTCGCGTCACTTTTACAGCTTAAGGGGGTTGTTATGTCAGCATTACAAAAAACAAACGATACATTCCTTTTGACGGATTACGATCCTAATACGGAGGTTAAATCACGCCCGTATCTTGGGAAGCATAACGCTGTTGTTACTGCTGCGCTGAAAGAAACAACTAAAAAGTTTGAACGTGCGATTGAGGAATTAGCTACAATATAAGGGTGGTAATTATGGCAAATGGAGACGCCACTAAAGGAATAAGATGGCTTGTTAGTGAAGACCTTATTTTAATAAATAAGAAAGCTTTATCATTTACCCCTTATGAAAAATTTAGCGTTAATCGCAATATTCTAGATGGTGCACAGCAAAGACCCAATACATTTAGCTACTTTGAAAATTGCAAAGATGTTTATGTTTTAGCCGCCCAATTAATGATTTCAATTAATAAAGCTCATGCATTCGGAAATGGTAATAAGAGAACTGCATTTATTGCATCTGTCATCTTCTTAAGAATTAACGGATTTATTTTCTCTCCTCAAGAGATTGAAATTTTGCAGTTTTCTCATGATATTGCAACTAAATGCCCCCTTGCGAATGATCCATATCACTTACAATCTTGGTTTAGACATTATTCAACGCCCTCTAAATACCCTATTGGAGTGCGATCTCAGCTAGAAGATTTGCCTTTCACTATTCCTACATTATGGCGAAAGTAGTATTTTGTAGACGTTTCCTTTCGCTGATGAACTTAGTGAAAATGGGAGTAGAGCACTTTGACTTATCACAAAATTAATGTGGTCAGATGAATCAATGGGCTAGAGCAAATTGATTGTTAATTTAACATTTGCTCAAGATTATTTTGTTCACTATACTTTCCCATAACAACACCCCTCCCGCTACCCTAAGAACAGCGCCCTGCGAGGGGGGAATTTTTTCTAGACCTTCAAAAAGATTTAAAGCATGGACTTCGCTAAAAGATCTCTCACATTTGAAAACCAATGGCGTCAAATCACTTTGATTGTTAGCAATCCTCCAAAGCTAGCTTTTCGGCTAGCTTAATTTTTATTTAGCATGTTATTAACTTATTTCCCTAGCCTTTTAGGTGATTTCAAAATTAACTCTCACGTAAATATTTACTTTGTTTTTTACTAAAAAAACAGGGATGTTAATATGATTAATACTTCATCTTGGTTTGGTGTTAATTTATTGAACCAAAAACAAATTATTTAACTTATACTGTTGTTGAACATTACGGAGAGTATGAAATTAAAAATTTAACAATCGCCTTTTATCTGTTGTTAACTGTTGTCTTTTTTTACAGTACTTCAGTGCTGTCAGCAGAACAGAGCCCGGAGCCGTCAGCTGAGCAAGGAATAGAGCCTTCAGTAGAGCTGCGCCAAAAAATACCTGCAAAATACAAACAAGAGTTGTTTGCAGGGCAAGGGCAAGATCCTTCAGAAGTTCTTACTGTTGTGGGGCTGAGCGAAAATCTGCCTTTTAGCTTTATCTTACCCGACGGCACTTTTAGTGGTTTGTATATCGAGTTCTGGAAGCTTTGGTCTAAAACAAATGGTGTGCCTATCCGTTTTGTTATGGCGCCTTTACAAGATAGCTTAGAACTCATAAAGCAAAAAAATACTATCCATTCTGGATTATTCCGTACCGATGCGCGTGCAGAGTGGGCTGATTTTTCACTCCCTATTCATAATGTGCAAACAGGTATTATTTATAATCGTTCAATTAGTGAAAAATCCAAACTCAGAGACTTAAAGTATTTAGTTATCTCTGCGCAACGTAACAGTTACCAAGAATTCTACGTAAGAGAAAAGTATCCTGAAATTGAGTTATCTACGTTCAGCAATCTTGATGAAGGGATTGAGCAGTTAGTGGATAATAAAATTCAGGCTGTGATTGCTGAATTGCCTAGCGCTTTTGCCCATATCGCTAAAAAAGGCTTAAGTGGCGTATTTACCATTTCCAATGAAGTAATTGTTTCCAATAATGTATTTGCTCTTATGGCGAAAGGCCAGCCTGAATTATTAGCTAAAGTTAATGCGGGTATAGAAAATATCCCTATTAATAAAATCATAGATTTAGAGAAAAAGTGGCAACCTAGGTTAAAGCCTTTTTTTGAGACTGAATCTACAGTTTCTACTTTAACAGGGGCTGAACGAAAGTGGTTGTCACAGCATGCTTCTTTTAGTTTAGGTATTGATAGTCAATGGGCACCGTTTGAGTCGTTAAATGAGTTGGGCGAGCATAGCGGTATAACTGCTGATTATATTAAGTACGCAGAGCAAGAATTAAACATCGACTTTACTCCAACGCTAGGAATGACCTGGTACGAGGGATTTGAACAATTCAATCAAGGTAAGATTGATATCATGTCAGCGGTTTTCTATACGGAAGAAAGAGCCAAGACCATAAATTACACAAATGCGTATTTTGATATTCCTTCTGTATTAGTTATTAAGAAAACGGCTTTTTATGCTGAAAACTTAGCCTCGTTAGGTGGCAAAAAGCTTGGGATAGTTGAAGGGTATGTGTTTAAAAATCTAATTCATCAAGATCATCCAACTATAAATATAGTTGATGTTAACTCAGTTGAAGATGGGCTTAGAAAGTTACAGTCCGGTGAGATTGATGCGTTTATTGATTCTATTGCTGTTATTAATTATGAAATCAATGAAAACGAAATTAACGATCTGGTTATCACTTCATTTACCCCTTATACGCTTGAGTTAAACATGGCCGTTCGTAAAGGACTTGAGCCATTGGTATCTATTTTAAATAAAACCTTTGCTGCAATGACTGAAAAACAAAAGTCGGCAATCGCGAATAATTGGTTATCTATTCATGTTCAGTCGGGAACCAAATTATCAACCATTATTGCATGGGTATTACCTATCACGTCATTGTTGATATTGATCATCGTTATCTTTTTCCGCATGAACAAAAGACTCAAAGTTGAAATTGACGCACGTGTGGTTAACGAGCAAAAACGAATAACCGCTCAACAAGATTTAGCCGCTCAAAAAACAGCAATGGATCAACATTCGCTGGTTTATGTAACGGATGTAAACGGTATTATTACTTATGTTAACAATAAGTTTTGTGCCAGTAGCGGTTATAGTCGTGAAGAATTAATTGGCCAAAACCATGATATTTTAAACCCTAGTGATCATTCAAAAGATTACTGGCGCAATATGTTGCTTGGGGTTTCCAAAGATGAATTCTGGCACGATGAAGTACGAAATAAAGCAAAGAACGGCCAACTGTATTGGGTAGATACTACCATAGTGCCACTTTACGATAATCAGCAACAGTTGAGCGGCTTTACTTCAATTAGTACTGATATTACTCATCAAAAAGAAATCATAGCGCGTTTAGCTGAAGCAAAAAAACAAGCTGAAGTAGCCAATGAGTCAAAAACCAATTTCTTAGCCAATATGAGTCACGAAATTCGCACGCCAATGAATGGCGTAATTGGTATGACAAATCTGTTATTGGATACACAGTTAAATCCTGAGCAGAGTGGTTTTGCCAAAACCGTAAGAAACAGTGCGGAATCATTATTAAGTGTAATTAACGACATTCTTGATTATTCAAAAGTGGAAGCGGGCATGTTAGAGCTTGAACCACTTGAATTTGATTTGTCGGTATTGCTACACGACCTAGGCAGTAGTTTGGCTTTTCAGGCTCACAACAAAGGCTTAGAGCTTATTTGTCCGGCTAACTTAATGCCGTCTCAGTCATTTATTGGCGACCCTGGCCGTATACGACAAATACTCAATAACTTAGTTGGTAATGCGATTAAATTTACCGAACAAGGCGAAGTATCAGTACACTGTAAAGTGCAAGGTGCCAGTTTAAACTCAACCACCTTGTTCTTTGAAGTAACCGACACCGGTATTGGCCTTTCGCAAGAAGATCAAAATAAACTGTTTGAACGTTTTAGTCAGGCGGATGGTTCAACTACTCGTAAATATGGCGGCACAGGATTAGGCTTATCCATAAGTAAGCAATTAGTTGAGCTTATGGGCGGTAAAATAGGAATAAACAGTGTTAAAGGTGAAGGTTCAACATTCTGGTTTACAGTGAATGTGGCCAATTCCAGCAAAAAGTTAATTACAGAATCTTATGACAGTTTAAAAGACCAAAAAATACTGGTGGTTGATGATAATTTAACCAACCGTACATTGTTAGGTTTACTGCTTACTAAGTGGAAAGTTGAACATACTTTGGTCGACAGTGGGCCGCTTGCGCTAGAAGCTCTAAGACAAGCCGTTGAAAAAGACGTTCCTTATAATATTGCTATCCTCGACATGCAAATGCCTGAAATGAATGGTTTTCAACTTGCTGAAAAAATTAAGCAAGATAGTCGCCTTTGCTCTGATCTGAGCTTAATGATGCTGACATCACAAGGTAAACGTGGGGATGCGACAAAATTAAAGGCCGCTGGCTTTAGTGGCTATCTTAATAAACCGATAGATCAGTCTATTCTTTACAATAGTTTACTCACCATAACTGGGGTTAATTCTCCAGATCAATCGTTAATCACTGCCTACAGTGCGCGCGAGTATCCAAAATTTAAAGCAAGAATATTGGTGGTTGAAGACAATCCGGTTAATCAAAAAGTGGCTCAAGGTTTATTGAAAAAGTTTGGCGTTCAAGTCGATTTAGCTGCAAATGGACAAGAAGCTTTGCACTCGTTAGAACATTTACCTTTTGACTTAGTTCTAATGGACTGTCAAATGCCAGTAATGGATGGTTATGAAGCGACTCAACAAATTCGTCTTGAGGACTCTAAAGTCCTTGACCGTGGAATTCCAATCATAGCAATGACGGCAAATTCAATGCAGGGCGATAAAGAAAAATGTTTGGCGGCAGGAATGGATGATTTTATTTCTAAGCCGGTAAGCCCAAGTAAGTTACAAGAGGCATTAACGCGTTGGTTATCCGAATTTAAATCTTAAATTAATTTAAGTAGATGATCACAGGCCCATCAAAAGTATTAAGTGCAAATCAAGTTTAGACGTATTAATAAGTCGGTTAACTATAAACTTCTTGTATCTAATTGTTTTATGGGTGATATTTAGACAGTTTTTTATTTGTAGGGAAGTACTATGAAGTCGATTAAATCAAATTTCAAAGAAAGTTTTTTATTCAAATCTGCGGTTACCGCATTTTTATTTTCTATATTACTCGGTTGTACTAGTAACTCTGATGAGTCAGCTGAAGAAACTGTAGCCACAACTCCAGAAGTTGTCGTTGCTCCTCTTGCTGAGCCAGAAGCCGCTCCTGTTGAAGTCGAAGAGCCTGAACCAACTCCTGAGCCTGAACCAAAACCTGCACCTCAGCCAATACCAGCTCCAATTGTGGTTAAGCAAGAAGTTGCAGCGCCTGCGGCGGACAAACTAAAAACGGTTAAGAAAAAGGTTGTAGTTGAAGCTGAAGTAGAAGATGACTTCCAAGACGTTCGATTAGATTTACCTGAACCACAAGAACTAGGTTTAGAAGATCCTGAAGAACAAGAACAAGTTGTTGAGTTCGATATCACTTCGGACGATGCCCTAGTGCTAAATGGCGACGATGACGAACTTAATGATGCTAGTGAGCCGTTAGTTGCAGAGCCGGTTGAAATGACAGACCGTGAAAAAGATATTCAATTAGCTGCTCGTGTCGATAGAGCTTTAACTAGATTAGCAAACGCAAAATATACATTTAACCCGAAAAAAGAATTGGTTGTTGGTGATGCATTTGAAGTTGAAGCGGTAATGCAGTTATCTAGTCTTATCAATCAAGATTCTGGTTTACTGCCAGATGTTGAGTCTTTGGTAGGCCAAATGAAAGTTGATGAGTTTGTTCACATTGAACTAGAAGCATCAAACTCTGAAGCACTTACTATTGTAGCGGTTTCAAATCCTGATCAAGCAATCTCAACTTCTTTTACGCCTAAATGGCGTTGGTCTGTATTGGCTAATCAAGAAGGCGCACATAAAATATTTTTAAAAGTAACACCTTTTATTAATCTAGAAAATCGTGATGGTAGCTTAGTTAAAAATGAAGGACGTAAGAAAACCATCATTGAAGACCTTAACGTAGTCGCTAAACCATTCAATTTCTGGGACTGGATCACAACCACAGTTGGGATGATAAGTGCCATTATTGCTATTTTGGTAGTTGGTGGCTTAATCGTTGTCGTACCTAACTTAGTTAGCAAAAAGTAGACGTTAAATAGTTAACAACATGATGTAACTAAAGCGATAATTTTACATAAAAAAACCAGTCTAATGACTGGTTTTTTTTGCTTTCAGCTTTTAAACGGGATGTTTAAAAGCCTAACTTTTAAAGCTGACATTTTAAGGGTCATAGTTAAAGTACTCAATGGCCGTTAAAGCAAAGCTAGCTGGAACGTTGGAGCTTTATTAGCTGAAACGTACATTGGATCAAGCTGCTGTACCTGAAAGGCACAACAGCTCCCGCTAGGCTTACTTCAATATAGTCACTTTAGGTGGTTGCATTGCAATGATCATATCGCCTACATCCGGTACGTATTCACCATTTACGGTAAATGGAATAACACGAACGTAATCTTCATCCTCAAGGTGTTGTAACACAAATAAAGGAATTGCCTCTTTATTCACTTCTAAATAATTATCCCAAGTAAATGCCTCAGCGAGTTTAGTGGCACTGACTTTTCCGCCTTTGGCAATTAAATTACTTAACACCGAAAACGATACATTAGCGCCAAATAAGTTTTGACGAGACAAGAAGGTCAAGCTGTCGTTATTGGCTCTTGAATGGGCACTTGACGATTTTAATGAGTAAACGTTTTTCTCACCAAGAATATGCGAGAAGTATTGCACACCCAAAGCATTGTTATGGCGATTAGGCGACAAACCTATTAAGGTTTTTAAGTTCGACATAGGTAAGAAGCGCTCTGCTTGAGCCGCTTGTGGATTACCAAAATAACTTTTAAGTCCAACCATACGTGCTAAACGACAGTTTTCCCAAGCAGGGTCTGAAAGGTACACATCCACTTCTTGCTCTTGCAGCACTTTAGCAATGGCACGGGCAACGTGGTTGGCTCCAATAATAATAACGGTAGATGGTCTTTTTTGACGTATCTTTAATAACTTAGCCAAAGGAATGGCCGTTAAGCTTTGCAGTACAACCGTCACAATGATCACGAGGAAAATAATAGGCACTATTTTATCAGCACCTTGTATTCCAGCCTGGCTCATACTGAGCGCAAAAACAGAACCTACTGCAGCGGCAACTATGCCACGCGGTGCAATCCAAGATAATATGGTTTTAGCACGCCAGTTTAAGTTTGATTTATAGGTGGAAAGCGCAATACAAATAGGGCGCGCCACAAACAAAACAATTAACATAAAGAATATGACATTAGGGCCTAATAGAAGTAACTCTGAAATCTCTAATCGGGCGGCGAGTAAAATAAATAATACCGAAATTAGTATTTGCGAAAGGTCTTCTTTAAATTCAAGAATGGAGTCGAGCTCTAAGTCGTCTTGATTAGCTAAGTAAATACCAAATACGGTGACCGCTAATAAACCAGACTCGTGGCTAATGGCATTAGAAATGGTAAAACTTATTAATACAAAAGATAACACGCCAAACTTTTGCAAATTATACGGCAGCCACTCTTTTTGAATGACCAAATTGGTAATGTAACCGGCAACTATACCTATACTAAGACCAAGCCCTACAGTAGTTACTAAGGCAATTAAGGTATGACTGAATACACCAGAAGTACCAGATAACATTACGGCTTCAAAAACCAATACCGCAAACAGTGCGCCAATTGGGTCAATGACGATACCTTCCCAACGTAAAATTCTGTCTATCTCTTCAGTTGGTCGCATGGCATTTAATAGCGGAGCGGTCACAGTTGGACCTGTAACCACCAACACGGCACCAACAACAGCAGCAATGCGCCAATCTACTCCAAGTAACCAATAACAGCTGTAGCCGATTATGATGGCTGTGGCTATCATGCCAATTGAGCAAAGATTCCGTACTACGTTACCTATGCCTTTAAGTTCTTTAAAATGTAAGGTTAGTGAACCTTCAAATAAAATAACCGCAACGGATAAGGATATTATTGGGAATAACAAATCACCAAAAATAGCATCTGGGTCAACAACAGAAAAAACAGGTCCGAGTAATAAACCTGTAACTAAAAGAAATAGGATTGCTGGTATTCGAGCTACCCAAGCTAACCACTGTGCTAACAAGGCACATAAGCCGATACCTGCAATATATAATGCTGTCATTTAATGCTCTTTAATTTGAAATGTTGTATTGAATAACTCAATAAGTATGAGGGTAAATATTGTGGTGTAAAAGTTATTTATAAAAGACTTTAATTTAACTATCACTCATCACGTTTGTATTGTTGTTTATCTTATTCAGCGCGCTGGTTTATTCCGTGCGCTGGTTTATTTAGTAACTGGCTTATTTAGTAACAGTTAATGGCAAACCTTTGTCTACCCAATCCAGCATGTCACCTTGTAAATGTAATATATTGGTCACGCCATTTTTCATTAACATATTTTCTGCTTTTGTTGCACGTGCGCCACTTCTGCAATGAACAACTAGTGGTTTATCTAATGCTTTTAATCTTTCTACTTCATCTAATACCGCGTAATGAGGAATATTGATTGCACCTGCAATATGACCTTCGGCAAATTCGTCAGCCGAGCGCACATCTAATACTACATAGTCTTGTTGGTTTTTTAGCAATTCAGCGGATGTGATCAGCTTATTGGTGCCGCTGTAACCTGCAAACACCGAGGTGCTAAACAACATGGTGATGAACAATAGTAATTTTTTCATTTTAAATGCCTTGTAGAATTAGCTCTAGTGGAAGTTATTAGTGAAATATAATGTAGTTAAAGTAATGATATTAAACAAGATGAAAGTGGCTCTAAATCGGTTATTCCAATGAACAAGTACACCTATGGCTGATGGATCAAGTGGTGCACCTTGGTTGATACGGGGACGACCAATTTTTTGTTGCTGCAACATTAATGGTCCTGCGAGCTCAGACTTACACCCTGCAGAAACTATGCTTAACCAAACCAGTTGATTAAATGACGATGCTTTCGCATGTTGCCACTGATGTTTTGTCACTTTGACATACTTGCCCCAATGAGGACTCGACTTAAAGACAGAGTAAATAGGCGCAATAATAACAGTCGGTAAAAACTCAATGGTGTTTTTTACTTTAAAAACGGCTTTGCCAAAGTACTGTAATTTCACATGTTTGGGCTGCCATACAATGTAAGCCTCCAGTAAGGCGCGGTACATTAACGCGGTCAAACCATCAAACAGCAAAAATAAAAGAATTGGGGTTAGCCAAAAAGACACAAAACGTTTTATTAAGCTCTCTAGGGTGAGCTTGTTTATGCCTAATTCACTTAGTCGGCTTACATCAAATTCAGTAATATGGGCCAATATAGTTCGGGCTGCCGACTTTTGACCTTGTGTAATACAAGCTTGAACGGCACTGGCTTGATTCGCCACACTTTGATAACCCAAGGCAAAATATAACAATATTGCTTGAGTCCAAATATCGTTGGTTACCGCAAACAAAATAGAGCCAAGGATAACGCCAATCAAAAACAAATAAGTGCCAAGGGCTAACCACCCCGCTAGCATTTGCTGATTTTGAGAGCCTGATTGTGCGACTTTATTTGAAATAGAACTGGCAAGCACGTTAAACATATATGCTGGGGTAAATTTACTGGCAAGTGGAAACAGCCACTCTAAAAGTAAAACCAGAGTTAAGGCAATTAACTCTGGGTAAACAGCAATTACTGAAGTGATTAATTCCATATTAAAGCTGACTTAAAATATCCAGCATAAGTGCAGAAGAGTTTTTAGAAGCAACTTCTAAATACGCATCAAAACTCATTGGCGATTCTTGTCCTGCTATGTCTGACAAAGAACGAATAACTAAAAATGGTGTTTTTAATTGATGGCAAGTTTGTGCAATCGCTGCGCCTTCCATTTCTACCGCTAGCATAGTTGGGAAACGTTCACGGGTTTGATTAATGCGTTCCGGATCACACATAAAACTGTCGCCAGTGGCAATAAGACCCACTTTACTAGTGATACCATCTAAATTGGCTATGCACTTTTGGGCAACACTAATTAATTTTTCATCGGCACTAAACGTCGCTGGCATGCCAGGTACTTGACCAAATTCATAATTAAATGCCGTTACGTCAACATCGTGGTGAACAAGTTCATTACCTACGGCAATATCACCTACCTTTAACGCAGGATCAAAACCGCCTGCAGAACCCGTATTGATAACGTACTTAGGTGAGAATCTTTCGATGACTAATGTTGTGGCTATAGTTGATGCAACTTTACCAATGCCTGACTGTACTAAAACCACATCTTGGTTATTTAGTTCACCAGAGTAAAAAGTGAAGTCAGCAATTTTTGTTTCAACTCGGTTGTTGATTTTGTCTTTTAAAATGGCAACTTCTTGTTCCATTGCACCTATGATAGCGATAGTCATATTTGACCCTTCATTATAAAATTTGTCACAGTATAAAATAAACAGCTTTGAAAGCTAACTCATTTATCTAAAATCTGAGATCAAAAAAAGGAGGGGTTACCTCCTTTTTAATAATTGTTATTTTAAAGCGTATGTTTTTATAAACTTAAGCGCATTTCTTTATGATGCTCTGGCAAATCTTGGAGCTGACAAATGTGCTTTAATTTGTGATGACGATAGGGCAGCTACTGGGCGTCTAGGAATATTGCCTTTGATAATTGGTTCAGGCGGATTAGAACGTTCTTTTTTGCCAATCTTGTACATGATGCCGCTTCTGATCTCTTCTACCTGGTAACCCGCTTTCACTTTAATTCTAATGTGCGGAATACCTGCGGCTTCTAATGCGCCATTAATAAACCAATCTTGTTTGGCTTTATGGCCACCTTTGTTGTGGTTAACTAAATCAACCGCAGCAATAATTCTGAATGTATTTGGATCGCACAATACATAATCTATATATTTTGACGATGCTTTTAATAACGCAGCACGCTTTGCTTTGGCCGACACTGAATCTTTAATATCGATAATGTCATTAAGCTTTACTCGGTTAATGATTTTAAAGTCATCGCCAACGGCTTTTTCTAATAACGCCAAGAAACCACGTTCAATGCTGGTTAAAAGCTGAGTTTTCTTTTTAAATGGATACGGATTGCTGCTGTCCATAAAGTGGGTTGCAACAAGTGCAACAGTAACGATTAACAACATTAATAGAATTAACGCCCATTCCATATAAATCTCCAAATTTTGCTTCTAAATAACTGATGCTTGAACTTAGCAGGATCAATGCCAATAAAATTTGACGCGGGAGTTTTTTTTTAAATACGGGGAAGGAATGTAGTCAATCGTTAGATTTGTTGTTGGATATAAATAAAAAAACCAGTTCAAATGAACTGGTTTTTGTTGGATGTTAGCTGTTAAATCGTAACGTTTAAATGTTAGTGATTACTCAACTTCTGGGCTAACCCAAGTTCGTTCTAATTCAGCAATCAACTCGTTTAACTCGCCCGTCATTAACGTGAAGTCGGCATCAAACTTAGCTAGATGATCGTCGCTAGCAACATCATCATTTTGTTCTTTCACTATGTCCAAGAACTTAATTTGTTTTAATGCAGCATCTTCGTTTAAGTTAAATTTGATCTTTTCTGCCCATACTAAGGCTAGTTTGTGCACATATTTGCCGTTGCTAATATGCAACTGAACTTCTTCTTCGGTCACGTCATGATTTTTTAATTTTGCCGCTGCAGCTTCTTCATCTAACGCTTTTAGCTCTATATCGTTGGCAAATGCAAATGGCGCCGGTAAGTCGTTGTTCTTGACCCAATGTGTCATAGTCACAATTAAGTCGCCATCAGGCTTGTGCGGAAGTACAGGTAATGAACCAATTGACTGGCGTAAAAACGCGAGTAAGTTTTCAGCACGATTTGCGCTGCTGGTATTAACCACAAGAATTTTCTTTTCAGGATTGATATAAGCATACAAACGGCTGCTTTTAGTAAATGCCTTTGGCAATAACTGCTGAATGATCTCTTCTTTTAAGGTTTGCTTTTCTTTCTTACCTACTTTCTGACCACGTTCATTTTGTAGCAACTGCACTTTTTCTTCTAGTGCATCTTTGATAACAGAACTTGGTAATACTTTTTCTTCGGTCTTTAAACAAACAAGGGCATTGTGGCCAGTAATATGAACCATATTCTCTGTGCCTGGAATAGCTGAAACCCAACCTTGTTTTGATTGATCTTGGCTACCACAAGGATGAAACGGATGTTCATTAAGTGATGACTCTAACACTTCATTTGATGTTTCAAAGGGCTTAGTAAATTGGTAAATAAAGGCGTTGTTAAACCACATAATTGTTTCTTATTCCATATTTGCGAGGGACAAGATAGTAACAAACAAAATTAAAAAAGGCTGCATCATTTGCAGCCTATTTTTAGTTAATCGTTATTATTAATTGATCCAATCCGTCGAGGAGGGGTCTTTTTTTATCTTAGGTATTTCTAAGTGGTAAGTGAGTCCTTTTTCTAACTCGCTTTGTGCTTCTATTTCGCCATTTAAGGTTTGCTTCACTAGGTTGTAAGCAATGTTAGTACCTAAGCCTGAACCACCTTGTTCGCGTTTAGTGGTATAAAAAGGGTCAAACAAATGACTTAATTGTTCTTTATTAATACCGTGTCCGTTGTCTTTGTATTCTATTTTAACTGTGTCGCCGCAGTCTTTAATTATAATATCAATCTGACCATGTTCACGGCCGTCAAAACCATGGATGATGCTGTTGAGCAGGAAGTTAGTGAATATTTGTGAAATTGCTCCCGCTGGTACTTTCATTTCAATATCATCAGGGCAATCAATATTGATTTTGTGTGCCGATTTTTTTAATTCAGGTTTTAACGATGTAATTATTTCGTTTAAATAATTTTTAAAGTTAATGGTTCTGGTTGCTTCACTTGCCTGGTCAACGGCGATTTGCTTAAAGCTAGCAATTAACTCACTGGCTCGGTTCAAGTTATTGTTTAACAATTCAATACTTTGATTACCTTCATCAATAAAGGTTTTCATATCAGAGGCGCTTAGTGATTTGGCATCAAACTTTTTACCTAGTTCATTAAAGCGGTCTGAAAGGTAAGTGGTTGCGGTAACACCCACACCTATTGGGGTATTTACATCATGTGTAATGCCCGCCACTAAACCACCAAGAGCGGCTAATTTTTCCGACTCTACCAATTTCCCATGCGCCATACCTAAGGTATCTATGGTGTGTTCTAGTTCTGTGGTTTTATGTACTAGCTCAGATTCAGTGCCTCGGCGAGTTTCAATTTCTTCACGCAAGGTTTTTTGCTGGGCTTCTAACTGATACTTTTGTTTTTGTAAGTCCATCATAGCTTGACTTAAGTTAGCGGTTTTCTTTGCTACTTCTTGTTCTAACATTAAGTTTTGTTGGTCAAGTCTGTCGTTGGTTTTTACCAATTGTTTTTGTGCGTGTTTAAGTTCGGTTTGTGAGCTGGATACTTTGGACATTAAGTCGTTGAACGAATGCTTGATAACAGTAAGTTCGTTTTCTTCTTCTTGGTCAATTTGTATTTGAGCATCGTCGATATTTTCCATATCGATTCTTTCAATTTTTTCAGTCAGTTCACTTAAAGGGTCGGTAAGGTATTTTTTAAAGGCGAGAGAAAATAACACCACTAAACAAATGGTTTTGATAATTGCACTGGCGATTAAAAATAAAATACTGAGCATGATGCGGCTGAAAACAATTTCCCGACTAGAGAATAAAGTTACATCGCCCACTTGTGTGGTACGGCCTGAGAATTCGAAAATTAGTGGAAAGGTGTAACCAAACAAACCATCTTTACCAGAAATTACCGCGCCAACTTCACTTAGTTCAGTTGCTTGAAAATCAACATTGTTGGCGATGCCACCCATTTGAGTGAGTAATTCACGGTTGTCATCTCTGATCAATACACCTTCAACCATAGGGATCTCTAATAAACCTTCAGAAATTGATACGACTTGTGGTGTATTCAATTCCCAAATTGCTCTGGTTAAACTGGCGCTAAAGGTTTTTTCTAGGTTACGTAATTCGTGGCTGATGGAATTTTTGGTATTGGAATAGTCGGCATAAATCTGCGCGCAGGTAACAACAAAGGTTAATATAAAATAGACTGACAATACGCTTACTAAAAGGCGTCTGGATATACTTTTACTTGGCTGCATCCGGCTAAGTTCCCTAGATTAACTTAAGTTATATAGCATTTTAGTTTCTCTAATCAATAGAGCCAAATGCTTGTCCATCATTTCCAAATCTATAATATGCTCAACATGCGTATCAAACTAGTAAATAAACATAGTTAGGCATATCAAATATATTTAACTCTCTAGTTATACCAACATACAGGGCGGATGACAAAATCATTATGGCTTTAATTGCCTATTTATTAGCAGATTGCAATCAATGCAACTATAAGTGTCATAAAAAGCACTTGACTTTTTACTCTAATAATCAGATTTTACATACATGAAAAAGAATATGTTCAACACCATTATTATTAATAACACCACCCTAACAGGGTAGTGTATTCACTGGTGCGCACAATACTTGCTAAGCCCGTGATGAATATCACGGGCTTTTGTTTAATAAAAGGAAAGTAGTTATGAAAGTTGTTAAATTTGGTGGTAGCTCGTTAGCCGGTCATGAACGTTTTGCTACAGTGGCAAACATTATTGCGGAACAAGCTCAAACCTCTATTACAACCGCAGTACTTTCCGCCCCTAAAGGCGTGACCAATCAACTGGTGGATTTGTGCGATATTGCAGAATCCGGTGCTGACTTTAAAAAGCGTTTAGCAGAACTTAAAGCGCATTTTGAACAGATAACTAAAGCGTCAAAATGTGAATCTGAACAAGAGTTACTTTTTCAAATTGAAAAACTAGTTACTGAGTTAGATAACAAATTGACTGGTGTGCAGTTATTAAAATATTGTCCGGCACACATCAAAGCGTTTGTAATAAGCCGTGGTGAAGTCTTCAGTGTTTTGCTTATGCAACAAGTGTTTAATGCGATGGGCGTGAAATCTCAAGTGTTAGAACCAACTCAATCAATTATCAGTAGCCCAGACTTTTTAAATGGCGTCGCTAATATAGAGCTAAGTCGTGCTGCCATCATGAATGAAATGCAAAGTGGTAAAGAAGTGTATTTACTACCTGGTTTTACCGCTGCCAACGAAGAAGGTCAATTAACTACATTAGGTCGTAACGGCAGTGATTATTCTGCGGCGATTGTTGCGGCTTGTTTGCATGCTGATATTTGTGAAATATGGACAGATGTTGACGGTGTATACAGCGCCGACCCAAGACAAGTAAAAGACGCGACGTTAATCGACAAATTATCTTATTCAGAAGCGATGGAATTATCTTACTTTGGTGCCAGTGTTTTGCATCCAAAAACAATTGGTCCATTAGCGCATTATAAAATTCCGTGCGTGATCAAAAATACATTAAATCCCGGTGTTAAAGGCACTGTGATAGGCACTGAAGCAAATAACACAACGCCAATTAAAGCAATTTCCAGCTTGAATGATGTTTGCATGTTGACGGTTATTGGCCCGGGCATGAAAGGCGTTGTTGGTATTGCTAGCAGAACGTTTAAAGCTATGGCAGATAAAGATATTTCCGTTGTATTAATTACGCAATCTTCATCAGAATTTAGCATCAGCTTCTGTATTTTCTCTGAACATCGTAAAGAAGCATTAGACGCTTTACATAATGAATTTGAATTAGAAATCAAAAACGGCTTACTAGACCAACCTAAAGTAAATGATGAAGTAGCGATTGTTTCTTTAATTGGTGAAGGCATGCGTCAACACAAAGGTATCGCGGCTAAATTCTTTACGTCATTAGCGCAAGCTAGAGTTAACATTTTAGCAATAGCTCAGGATAGTACTGAAAGCTCAATATCGTCGGTTGTAGAACGCCGTAAGTGTGAAGATGCGATAAAAGTTTGCCACGAAAACTTCTTCACTAAAATACCGTCAATCGACTTATTTATATTAGGTTGTGGTGTGGTTGGTGATGAATTAATTAAGCAAATAAAACGTCAACAACAGTGGTTGAAAAATCGTAATATCCGCTTAAATGTTTATGGCATTGCCAACAGTAAAAAGCTGTTGTTAAACCCTGATGGCATAAACCTAGAAAATTATAATGAACAACTGCAACAAGCAGAACCTACGTTTAGCTTGTTAAATATCAAACGCTTTGTGCAAGACAATCATTTGGTTAACCCTGTGTTAGTTGACTGTACTTCTGCCGAAAGTGTGGCGAGTCAATACGTTGAGTTTTTAGCCGCCGGTTTCCATATAGTAACGCCAAACAAAAAAGCCAACACGGGCAGCATGGCTTACTACAGCGAGCTAAGAGAAACTGCGCAATTAACTATGCGTCGCTTTTTATATGAAACAACGGTTGGCGCAGGTTTACCAGTAATAGACACACTACAAGGTTTGTTTAATGCAGGTGATGAATTGTTAGCATTTGAAGGTATATTGTCAGGTTCTTTGTCTTACATATTTGGCAAAATAGACGAAGGCGATACGTTGTCAGAAGCCACAATAGGCGCGAAAGAATTAGGTTACACAGAGCCAGATCCACGTGATGATTTAAGCGGAATGGACGTAGCGCGTAAGTTATTGATCATGGCGCGTGAATCAGGAATGGAACTTGAGTTATCAGACATAGAAATTGAATCTGTACTTGGAGATGATTTTGATTCCTCGGGTACTGTGGAAGAATTTTTAGCACGTTTACCTGAGCTAGACCCAACATTTGAAGCGCTTAACCAAAATGCTAAATCAAACGGTGAAGTATTACGTTATGTTGGTGAAATCAAAGACGGTAAGTGTAAAGTTAAAGTTGCCTCAGTAGGGCCAGATAACGCTTTGTATGCTGTTAAAAATGGTGAAAATGCATTGGCAATTCACAGTGCATATTATCAGCCAATTCCAATTGTATTGCGCGGATATGGCGCAGGTGCAGCCGTTACCGCAGCCGGTGTATTTGGCGATGTAATGAGAACATTAAGCTGGCAACAAGAAGTGATGCTTTAACTATGTCTACTGCGAATATAAAAACAGATCTTATTGGGCGCAAAGCATCGGCTTATGCGCCAGCCAGTACAGGCAACGTGAGTGTTGGTTTTGATTTATTGGGCGCGGCATTAATCCGTGTAGACCAAAAACCTTTGGGTGATACGGTTCATGTTGAATTTGCAGAGCAAGACCAGTTAATAAACTCAGGTGAATTTGCTCATGTGTGCCCACCAGATAAAAATCAGAACTTAGCTTGGATAGCATATTCGCTATTTAAAAATAAATTAACCAACCCTGAGCAATTTCCAGCGGTAAAGATGGAGCTCGTTAAGTCTTTGCCTGTTGGGAGTGGTTTAGGTTCAAGTGCTTGTTCTGTCGTGGCAAGTTTAACAGCGTTAAATCGTTTGTTCGACTTCCCATATACTGACCAAGAATTATTGGTGTTAATGGGTGAAGTAGAAGCAGGTGCCAGCGGCGACTTACATTATGACAATGTAGCGCCAAGTTATTTTGGTGGTTTGCAGTTAATGAGTCCGCATCAAGATACTCCTGTGATTAATCTGCCAAACCCAGATTCATGGTATTGGGTTGTGGCATTCCCTGGCTTTTCATTGCCGACCAAAGAAGCAAGAGAAGTATTACCAAAACAAGTTGATAAGTCGGTTGCTATCGACAACGCACAATACTTAGCTGCGTTTGTCGCTTATTTGTATCAAGGTGAACAAACCTTGGCAGCGAAAACCATTAAAGATGTTATTGCTGAACCATACCGAGCTGACTTAATTGCTGGATTTAAAACGTCAAAGCAATACTTACTAGCACAAGATGCCTTAGCGGTTGGTATATCTGGAGCCGGACCTACGCTGTTTGCGTTAACCACAGATTTGACCAAAGCTCAGCAATACAAAGAATACCTTGAGCAAAACTATATCCTTGCAGATAAAGGATTTGTTCATATTTGCCAATGTGCAACATTGGGTGCAAAAGACATTCAGGTCGGATAAATAGTCGACTGAGTGCCATTCACCTATTAAATTAATTTAAGACGTAGAAAGAGGTAACCATGCTGTTAGAGAATATAAAACATAATGATCAGCAGGTAAGTTTTGAGCAAGCGGTTAAACAAGGTTTAGGCCGCGACCAAGGTTTATTTTTTCCAAAACAGATAAAACCATTGTCTAATGTTGATGAGTTATTGGCATTACCATTTGTTAAACGCAGCAGCATAATACTGTCGCATTTAATGGATAATGAAATTAGCCAAGCCGACCTAGAAGTGATGCTAACCAAAGCGTTTGAGTTTTCAGCTCCGCTTAAATACGTTAACGACAATATCTACAGCTTAGAATTATTTCATGGCCCAACGTTAGCATTTAAAGACTTTGGCGCACGTTTCATGGCGCAGTGTTTAAATCAGTTTAATCAACAAGGTGAGTTAACTATCTTAACGGCGACATCGGGTGATACTGGTGCAGCTGTTGCCCATGCGTTTCATGGCATAAAAGACATTCGTGTGGTTATCTTGTATCCAGAAAACAAGATCAGTCGCTTACAAGAGAAGATGTTTTGTACCTTAGGCGACAACATTGAAACTATCGCTGTAAAAGGCACGTTTGATGATTGTCAGTCGCTAGTAAAAGCGTCGTTTGAAGACGCTGAGTTACGCAAAGAAATTGGTCTGAATTCAGCCAACTCTATCAACATCAGTCGTTTATTTGCTCAGGTTTGTTATTACTTTGAAGCGGTTGCTCAGCTTCCTTTAGAGCAACGTGATAAGTCAGTATTCTCAATTCCAAGTGGTAACTTTGGTAACTTAACTGCTGGCATTATTGCCAAAGTATTAGGTTTACCAATTAAACGCTTTATTGCCGCGACTAATGAAAACGATACCGTGCCTCGTTTCTTATCAACCGGTGATTGGGATCCTAAAGCAACGGTTGCCACGCTTTCAAATGCCATGGATGTAAGTGAACCAAATAACTGGCCGAGAATTCAGCACATGATGGACTTAGGTTGGTTTGATAAGAACTTACTTTCTTCAATCATGATTGACGAAGACTCAAGTCAATTAGCGGTTAAGCAACTTTATAAAAATGATTACGTGTCAGAGCCACATGGCGCTATTGCGTATAAAGCATTAAAACACGGTTTGGCGGAAGATGAAGTTGGTGTGTTCTTAGGCACAGCGCATCCTGCTAAATTTAAAGAAAGTGTTGAGAATATTCTAGGTGAGTTAATTCCATTACCACCAGAATTAGCAGCTGTTGCCGGATTACCAATATTATCCGAAACAATGGACGCCGACTTTGATAAACTACGCGCGTATTTAACTGCATAAGTTAATGAACACTCTTTAGGGGCTAAGGTTTAGATGCTCGTAGCTCGTAGCTCGGGTCTCGTAGCTCAAAACTAGAAACTCGCAGCTCGAGTCTCGTAACTCGAACCTCGGTTCTCGAAACTCGAAACTCGCAGCTCGAAACTCGAAACTCTGACGCTTGTAGGTGTTTATTAACAATATGCACCTGCAGCGTTTTTTGTTTTTTAAATACAAATAAAACGCCACGTATTTTAAACAGCTAAGGCGAAAAGTCTCATGTCATTAACCTGGTCATCAGTAATAGCTCAAGAGCAGCAACAAACTTACCTTAAAGATACCTTAACCACAGTTGCTCAAGAAAGAGCGCAAGGGATTGATATTTTCCCGACCGATGAAGACGTATTCTCTGCCTTTGATTTAACCGCCTTAAAAGACGTTAAAGTAGTGATCCTTGGTCAAGACCCTTATCACGGCGTTAACCAAGCTCACGGCTTGGCATTCTCAGTAAAACCCGGTATTAAAGTTCCACCGTCACTGCGTAATATGTACAAAGAATTAGCCACTGACATAGATGGATTTACTATTCCGACACACGGCTATTTGGTGGACTGGGCAAAGCAGGGCGTTTTAATGCTAAATACCGTTTTAACCGTACGTTCAGGACAAGCACATTCACATAAACATCTTGGCTGGGAACAATTTACTGACAAAATCATAAGCACTTTAAACGAACAAAGAAGCGACTTAGTCTTTTTACTGTGGGGCAGTCATGCTCAGAAAAAAGCCGCGGCAATCGACAGCAATAAACACCATGTATTAAACGCACCACACCCATCACCACTATCTGCCCATCGCGGCTTTTTTGGCTGTAAACACTTCTCCAAAACCAATGAGATATTGGCCAAGCAGGGACAGTCTCAAATAGATTGGCAACCTAAACATGTATTGGATGATGCTCAAGTACAGGATCGAGGCCAGAAGCTAAAGCAAGAACAAAGACAGCAAAGCTTGTTGTGATGTATTTCTATTAGTGTTTAGAAAGAAATAAAGCTGGTCCCAAAAGGCGTGTACTTTTCTATAGGAGATAAATCGAGTGTATAAAGCAAACGTATTAGTTAGCAAAACCAATTGCTGTAATATCGTGTAATAACAATATTGAATTAGATAAGGTATGTTTCTTTAATTGTAGAATGAGCTTGATTAGGCTTGTTGCGTAATACTTTAAATAGCTGTGTTATTTTTAGTTAATTATAAAGGAAATCAAAGTGTTAAATATATTTCTAAAGTTCTGTACCTATGGCTTTTTAGGCCTCAAAAATCTATTTCGTAATAGTAAATATGTGTGTGTTGTTATTGCTTTTACTCTGACTTTATCTGCTTGTAGCAAAAATAATTCCGATACAACAGCCCCAACCGATACAACAGACACAACCGATACAACAGACACAACCGATACAATAGCCCCAACCATCACATCTGGAACGGCAGCAGCTATTGATGAAAACAGCGGTGCAGCGCAAATTATTTACACAGTAACCTCGGATGACAGCGCAGCAACATACGCATTATCTGGGACTGACAGTGCATTATTTACAATTGATGCCAGCACAGGTGCCGTGACATTAACCGGTAATCCAGATTTTGAAGTTAAAAGCAGTTATAGCTTTACGGTAACCGCAACGGATGCGGCAGGTAATGACTCGTCAATTACAGTTACACTAACAATAAATGATAAAACCGCGCCAACCATCACATCAGGAACGACAGTGGCGGCTATTGATGAAAACAGTGGTGCAGCGCAAGTTATTTATACCGCAACATCAGATGACAGCGCAGCAACCTACACATTATCTGGCACTGACAGTACATTATTTACAATAGATACCAGCACTGGTGCCGTCACATTAACTGGTAATCCAGATTTTGAAGTCCAAAGCAGTTATAGCTTTACGGTAACCGCAACGGATGAGGCAGGCAATAGCTCTTCACCAATCGCAGCAACATTGGCAATAAATGATATTGCTTTAGCTCCGTTTAGTCTTGGTAGTATTGCCCCCTCATCAGGTGAAATTAAAGAAATGACGTTAACTTGGGACTCTGCGGCTTTAAGTGCTGAGCAAAGTATCGCTTATACTATATGCGAAAAAGACACCACAAAAGATAACAATTGTAATGAATTAACCTCAGTAACGGATGTATTAACCGCCAATACTACGGTAAGTAGTTTGGTGGATGCAATATCAGCGGATTATTTTGTTTTAGCGTCATTTAAAGGTGAATTTGAACCCTCTTCTGAAGCTAATTTAAGCGCAGATGATGTAAATAAAATGATTGGTTACTTTAAAGCCTCTAATACTAGTGCAGGTGATTTTTTTGGTCATAGCGTTGCATTAAGTGGTGATGGTCATACCTTGGCGATCGCGGCTTACTTCGAAAATAACAGTGCCAGCGGTGTTATTACCGACAAATCAGAGGTTAACGGTGATAAAGATGGCCTAACAACAAATAACTCTGGTGCTGTTTACCTATTCAGTAATAGCAGTGGTAAGTGGGTACAAACGACTTATGTTAAAGCCTCTAACCCTGGAGCGGGTGATAATTTTGGAGAAAGTGTAGCGCTTAATAATGATGGTACTATTTTAGCGGTTGGTGCTGTTTATGAACAAAATAGTGCATCTGCGGTTGGGGTTATTACCGACGGCTCAGAAACTTCCGATGATAATGGGGGGGAAGCTTTCTCAGGTGCTGTGTACTTATTCAATAAGAATAATGATGTTTGGGCGCAAAGTGCTTATATAAAAGCCTCTACCCCTTTAGAGAATGGTACCTTTGGCGTTAGTGTTAAGTTAAGTGGAGATGGTACTATTTTAGCTGTTGGAGCTGATGAACAATCACTATCAGGCACAAGCCCAGGCCCAGGTGCAGTATATTTATTTAGTAATAGTGATGATGTTTGGACGCAAACCGCTTATTTAAAAGCCTCTAACCCTGGAAATGGCGATCGTTTTGGTTACAGTATTGCATTGAGTGATGATGGTGCAACGTTAGCAGTAGGCGCTTACCAAGAAGATAACAATGTAACCGGTGTCAATACCGATGGTTCAGAAATTGCCGGAGATGTTGCACATACTGTTAACGCAGGAGCGGTGTATTTATTCAATAAGAGTAGTGATGTTTGGTCACAAACGGCTTATGTAAAAGCCTCTAATACTGGTAGTAGTGACAATTTTGGTTACAGTGTTGCATTAAGTGGTGATGGTGCAACGTTAGCGGTAGGCGCTTACAACGAAGATTACAGTGTGACTGGTGTAACTACGAATAGCCCGACAGTTCATAACATAGATGATGGGGCCACTGAAAGAGCTGGTGCTGTGTATTTATTCAATAAGAATAATGATGTTTGGTCACAAACGTTTTATGTAAAAGCCTCTAACACTGAAGAAGAAGATGGTTTTGGTTACAGTGTTGCATTAAGTTTTGATGGTGCAAGGTTAGCGGTAGGTGCTTACGCAGAAGATAACAGTGTAACCGGTGTCATTACCGATGATTCAGAAGTTGCTAGAGATGTTATTTTAGAAAGTGACGCTGGAGCCGTGTATTTATTCGATAAAAGTAGTGATGTTTGGTCACAAACAGCTTATGTAAAAGCCTCTAACACTGAAGAAGAAGATGGTTTTGGTAGCAGTCTTGCATTAAGTGGAGATGGTGCAACGTTAGCGGTAGGCGCTCCGCAGGAAGATAATGCTGCGACTGGTATAATCACCGATGGTTCAGAGAATGGAGTCACTGGAACGGGAGATACTGGTACGTCTAATAATGCTGGTGCAGTTTACGTTTATTAAGTAAATGGCTGATGTTGCAGTTTGGCGCTTAGTTCTTAGTTTTATGTGAATAAAGAGTTAACGTTTAGCTTTAAATAAGAAAACGTACTTAATGTAAAAACAAAAAAACGAGGTGTTGATTTTAATTTTTATTCTCAACCTCGTTCTCGTTTTAAATACAAAAGCCCATTCTGAAAAGACTGGGCTTTTTGTTTTGGGTTCGTTTATTTTGTATGCTAATTCTAAAGTTAACTAAACTTTTGCCGAAAAAATAAATAATATAATACGTGCGCGTTGCCTGAGTTTGTATAAGTAGCTGAGTATAAACAAGAGCACATAAACAACAGTATTTAAATAGTTTGTATTTTAAGGATAATAATATGAAAACGCTTCCTGTTAATATGTCTTCAATCCCTGTGTTCTCGCCAAGTTCAGCGAATGCGGCTACAAATAAAACGCAAACGGCTGAAGGCCAAGCAAGCCAAGTTGTATTTTCCTCTTCAGATGCACAACAAACACTCCCTTCACGTGAACAGCAAGAAAAAGCGTTATTGCAAGAGGCTAATTTCACTCAAGAAGTTAACCCCTACATAGAGTTAAGCCGGGTCGCGAGGGAGAAAGCGTGGGCTCACCAAGATAATGCCTCCCTCGCTTATACTATGATGGAAAAGGGTGTACAGGAAGTAATGGAGACAATTGCTTTGGAAATGCCTAAAATTTTCACTAAGGACTTTGATTTCACCAGAACCGCAGAAGGCATAGAGATAGTTGACCATGAGTTAACTACAGAAAAGTATAATTATGTGAAATACCTAGCCAATAATAACCAAAATTTATTAGATGGTGCAGACAAGTTTAATCAATCTGTAGCAGATGCTAAAACCTATAGTTGGTATGAATCAAAAAATCAATCCAGAGATTTAAAAGATGAGCCTGTTTATAAAAAAGAGGCAATTGAAGGTCGAATAAATATAAAAGCCTATATGGAAGATTTATCTCAATTTATATGGGAATTAGGAAGCTCCTCTCCGGAACTTAGAAACGATAAAGCATACGATTTCAATTATATGAATAGAGGAATAGCTTCAGTTGATTACGATATGGTTGATACTGTTTATGCAGAGGTTTCTACTAAAGTTTAAGTTCGTTTTAATAAAAGTATTCCAATTTAATTGACCATTAGATACATGATGCTGAAACGCAGATACAAAAAAGCCTAATACGAATATTAGGCTTTTTTTAACTTTATCACTTTTAGTACTCTAACGATTCAAAGTCATATTCCGACATGGGATCTATGCCATTTAATTCGTCTCTTAGTCGATATTTGTCCTTAATCGATTCAATTTCGCGCCACTTACTTTTTGACGGGCGTTTTTTAGAGGTAGTTTTAGTTTCAAGCGTAGTTTCAAGTATTTCAGCTAGACCTTCCATCATGGTCTCCTTTTACTTTTATAATTATGTTGTTGTTAAAGAATGTTTGTCTTTGCTTTTTATTAAACACTTACATAAAAGCTAATTAATAAAAGCTAATGAAAAACAGACCCTTTACAGCAGAGTTTTTTCTCTGCTCGCATTACTGTTTACCACATTTATCCTAAATGTGAAATTTATTTGTCGCTTTTTTGTAAAAATATTGAACAAAAACTGAAACTTAATTGAACAATCTAGGGCGCATTGAACATTTCAGCTGCCTGTTGTGGCAAATACTTTTAATACGCGTTTCTAATTTATGGTTCCTGCAAGTAGCGCTAAACCTGGTTAGAACGACTAATGTTATTAGACGCCCGTTTTATTAGATTTCTGTTTATAATTCCTGTGGTTAGTGACACGCCGATTAAGATTAAAAGAACACCCCAAAAAATATTAATGCTCAATTGTTCATCCAAAAATAGATGACCAAACAAAACCCCGAAAATAGGGATTAAAAACGTCACCATCATGGCGTTGGTCGGCCCTGAATGTTCAATAATTCGGTAATATAAAACATAAGCAACACCGGTACTTACCACGCTAAGCCCAATTAACATTAACCATGCAAGTGAGCTAATGCTCATTACATTTGGCGTGGTATAAATTAAAATAGGTAACATTAACAAAGCGCTACCGAACAAGCTGCCAGAAGCGATAAACAAAGGTTTAATACCAGTTAACATCTGCTTGGAATAGTTGGCAGAAAGTCCATATAAGCTGGTGGCGCAAATAATGGCGAGTATTCCTTTAACTTGGTCGGTAAAGTCCCAGCTAAGTTTGTCCATGGATAACACAAACACCCCAAGGAAACCTAAAAAAAGACCTAAAATAGCCAGTTTAGACAGTCGATTGTTAAATAATAACGCACCAATCACTGCGCCCCATAAAGGCGTCGTTGCATTCATTATTGAAGAAAATCCTGCATCTAAATTGGTGGCGGCATAAGCAAAAAAGTACATAGGGATAGCCGCGCTAATAATGCCAATAATAAAGATATGGGCAAAGATAACTTTTGTACTTCTAGCTGGAACTGGGTTATTTGAATTGTCTGCTTGAGTCGTGCGGCGACTCAGCCAGTTTTTGTTATAAACGTAATAAAGTAAAATAGGTGACAAGGTTAATGCGGCAAACACCATACGGTAGCTGGCTAATGCGGTTGCCCCAAACTCAGGTGCAGCCACGCGCATAAACAAAAATGAAGCGCCCCAAATAGCCGCTAAAATTAATAACTCAATAAAATGACTTAGTTTCACAGGCGTCCTTATTTCAGATCAGTTCGAACGTTAACTTAGGTTTTAATTTATTTCAAAATCATACGCTAACAGTAAAAGTTTAAGAGTAGATAAAACAAAAAAGCGCTCAAATTTGAGCGCTTTTAGTGTTATTAATTCATTCACCCAAGCGCTAGGATATTTGTTGTTTAAACAAGTCCACTAATTGCTGTGTTGATGAATCTAATTCAGGCTGTGCAGTATCTTGTAAAGCAGAAAGGACTTGAGTGCCTAATACTTTACCCAATTCAACACCCCATTGGTCAAAACTATTGATATCCCAAATAACCCCTTGTACAAACACCTTGTGTTCGTATAAAGCGATTAATCGGCCTAATTGAATAGGTGTTAGTTTTTCCATTAATAATGTATTAGAAGGGCGGTTGCCTGGCATGTATTTATGCTTAGCTAAACGAGTCGCTTCTTGTTTATCAACGCCTTTTGCTAATAACTCTTGTTCAATTTCTGCCGTTGTTTGCCCTTGCATTAATGCTTGGGTTTGGGCAAAACAGTTAGACGCTAACATTTGGTGATGTTCAACTTCATCATGGTTTGGGTTAATTGGCATAATGAAATCAGCAGGAATAATAGTATTGCCTTGGTGCATTAACTGATGAAACGCATGTTGACCATTTGTTCCTTCGCCACCCCAAATAATAGGACCAGTTTTATATTCAATATTTTGATCTAACTGATTAACTGACTTACCATTTGATTCCATATCTAACTGCTGAACATACGCAGGGAAACCACGTAAGTAATGCGAATAAGGTAATAATACATGGCTTTGGCAGTCAAAAAAGTTGCTGTACCAAACGCCTAATACGGCCATGATCACAGGTAAGTTATCTTCCAGCGGCGTTGATAGGAAATGGGCATCCATTTCTCTAGCGCCCAATAATATTTGCTCAAAGTTGTCAAAACCAATAGACAACGCAATTGGCAAACCAATCGCTGACCATAAAGAGTAACGGCCGCCAACCCAGTCCCACATTGGAAAAATGTTATCAGGGTCAATACCAAATTCAGTTGCTTTGGCGGTATTACTTGAAACGCACATAAAGTGTTTGGCGATATCTTCAAATTTAGCACCTGATGCTAAAAACCATTCACGCGTGGTTTCTGTATTTTTAAGGGTTTCTTGTGTGGTAAATGATTTAGAGCTCATCACGACCAAAGTTGTGTCTGCGTTTAGCTTAGCTAATACATCAACAATATGGTGTGCATCTACGTTAGCCACAAAATGCACTTTTAACGCCGGATTTTGATATGGTTTTAACGCCTCAGTTACAATCTTAGGACCTAAGAATGAACCACCAATACCAATTGCTACTACGTCGGTGAATTTCTTTCCTGTGCGGCCTGTACGTGTGCCATTGTGAATTTCAGCAACAAATTGCTTCATCTTGTTTAATGTTGAATACACTTCATTAACCACATTTTTGTTATCAACTAAAATGCTGTCTTTTGAGTCACGTCTTAATGCCGTATGTAATACAGCGCGGTGCTCAGTTTTGTTGATGATTTCACCAGCAAACATGGCATCACGTTTTTCAGTTAATTTGTGGTCTTTTGCTAGTTGGAATAGTGCGGTTAAGGCTTGTTCATCAACTCTGTTTTTTGAGTAATCTAATGTGAAGTCACATGCTTTTTTGGTGAATTTGTTTGCTCTTTGTGGGTCTTGTGCAAACATGTCTCGCATGTGTACATCTTTCAAACGGTTAAATTCTTGTTGTACAGACTGCCAAGATTGAACTGTCATTATTGATTTCCTCAAAATAAATCAGATGTTAGTAATGGTATAGGTAGTACAGAAACAAAAAGTGGCACTTGTTACAAACAACAAGAACCACTTAATATAAAGTTACTGAGATGCTTTACAGCTTTTCAATAAGTAACTTTTCTAGCTTAACCTGGTCTATGGCAAAGTTTTTGATCCCTTCCGCTAACTTTAATGTCGCCATTGGATCTTCGTTATGTTCCCAACGGAACTGAGCTTCAGTCATAGACTCTGGTTTTGCTTTAACGTCACCTGAGAATGTTAATTTCGCGTCTAATTTGCCTTCCATCTTATCTAATGTATCCAATAAGGCTGGAGCAATTGTTAAACGGTCACAACCAGCTAACGCGATAATTTCGTCTGTATTACGGAAACTTGCGCCCATAACAACCGTGTTATAGCCATGCTCTTTGTAGTATTGGTAAATACTGCGAACTGAAATAACGCCCGGATCAGTTTCGCCTGTGTACTCTTGTTGTTCAGTATTGGCTTTATACCAATCTAGAATACGACCAACAAATGGTGAGATTAAAAATACGCCAGCTTCTGCACATGCTCTTGCCTGAGCAAAACTAAACAATAACGTTAAGTTACATTGAATGCCTTCTTTCTCTAATTGCTCAGCCGCTTTAATGCCTTCCCAAGTAGATGCTGCTTTAATTAATACGCGGTCTTTAGGAACGCCAGCTTCTTCATACAAGGCAATAAGTTTTTTCGCTTTTTGGATGGTCGCTTCAGTATTAAATGATAAACGAGCATCAACTTCTGTTGATATACGACCTGGGATCACTGCGCTGATCTCTTTACCAATAAGCACTGATAATTTATCGCCAGCATCTTCAATTTGCTGAGCTTGGTCAGAAGATTGTGTTTTGGCCCAAGCAATAGAGTCATCAATTAGGGATTGATATTCAGGTAGCTGAGCTGCTTTTAATAGCAAAGATGGATTGGTAGTGGCATCAACAGGTTGAAACTTTTTAATTGCTTCAATTTCGCCAGTGTCGGCAACAACCGTTGTCAGCTCTCTTAATTGTTTTAATATGCTTGTCATTTTAATTAGTTCCGTTGATTTAGAGTGGAAACTCCAGATGCTGTAACTTTATTACAATAGTGGGCATCTTGGAAGTGATCCATAAGAAAAATACCGAATAAGTAACAGTAATTTGTAGCTAAGTTACAAATATTTTGAATGAAGTCAAAATAATGATTTATTTGGGTTTTACGATTTTTATTGCTATCCAATCTTAACTCTTTATTGTGTTGGGCAATATCAAAAAACAGCTTTTATTTTGTGAATTTAGGTGATGATTTATCTATGACTAATAACCAATACTTCTCAACATCGTTAAAACCAACTATTCATTTTATGAGTTGGTGTGCCATTTTACCTTTTATCGCCTGTACTTTATTAATTTGGTTCCCGGTAACTAGCCTTGAACTTGATGTGTTAAATATACTTAGGTTATACAGCGCGGTGATTGTCAGCTTTATTGCTGGCAGTGTTTGGTCTGCAGCCTTGTTGATTCAGCTAGGAAAAGAGACGTTAGTGTTCAACCGTAAAAACTTAATGTTAGGCGCTGGCTTTGTCGCGGTTTTATCCTGGTTAGTGCTCTTTATTGACGCTAAAGCGGGCGTGTTTATTTCCGCTTTATTGTTTCTGGTTTTATGGCAAATAGAATTAAAAACTAATTTAGCCCGCATTTACCCACAATGGTTTTGGACATTAAGAACCAAACAAACCATGGCGATTGCGCTGTGTTTAATGGGGGTGTGGATGACTTTAGGTTAGACGGCTGTTTTTCTTGAATTCAAAGTATAAGTGTAATCGATTGTGAGCATCTATTTTTATAATTAAACAAGCGGTAATACTTTTTGTTAAACTGAACGCATATTATTAATGACTTAATATAAAACGGAAATGAATCATGTTGTACGTTATATCTCCTGCTAAAAATTTAGATTATGAAACCCCTCCGGTTATTGAAACTTACACTCAACCTGAGTTGTTGGATGACGCACAAGAATTAATGAAAACCTGCGTTACATTAACGCCATTGGACTTATCTAACTTGATGCACATTAGTGATAAGTTAGCAGGGTTAAATGCAGCGCGTTTTACACAGTGGCAGCCTAACTTCACTCCCGATAACGCCAAACAAGCGGTACTCGCTTTTAATGGCGATGTGTATAGCGGAATAGATGCCGAGAGTTTTTCACAGCAAGACTTTGATTATTGCCAAACTCATTTACGTATCTTATCTGGTTTATATGGTTTATTAAAACCACTGGATTTAATGCAACCTTACCGTTTGGAAATGGGCACTAAGCTTGAAAACAGCCGCGGTAAAAACTTATATGAGTTTTGGGGCGATATCATCACCAACAAACTTAACGAGCAAATTGCTGCGACTAAATCTGAAATGTTAGTGAACCTAGCGTCAACTGAGTACTTTAAGTCAGTAAAGAAAAAGCAACTTAACGCTCAGCTTATTACGCCAATGTTTAAAGACTGGAAAAACGGTCAGTATAAAATGATCAGCTTCTTCGCTAAAAAAGCCCGTGGCATGATGGTGCAATATTTGGTGAAAAACAAAGTAGAAAATTTAGAGGGATTGTTAAAATTTGATTTGGCAGGGTACGAGTATCACCCAGAATTATCACAGCCAAATGAACCTTGTTTTACTCGTAAAATTGTAGACTAGCTCTTTTCTGTATAAGTTTTAGTGTAAAAATAAACCCGAACGTTATTACTAACGCTCGGGTTTATTTTTAGCCTCTAAAGTATTTGTTTATTTTATACCTGTCTGTTTTATAACCATCTACTTTACAAAAACGGCAACACTCAATGGGGCTATGTTAAATCCTGTCTTGTTTGTTACTGACGTTTGTACAATTGTATCAACGCCATTAAGCTGACTTGGATGTAAGTGATACGCTTCTGCCCCGTTAAATTCAACTTGTTGTGCTGTTTGATTGTTATTAAATATCACCACAATAGATTCAATGTTTGGATCTAAATCCTCACCAATTTCATCTGACAAGCTCATCACGATTAACCCAGCTTGATGCTGCTCACCAGTATTATGGAATTGAACCCGGTCAATAACGTCTTTTTCGCTGCGTAACCTAAACAATACCGAACTTGCACGTATATTTATAAACTCAGCGAATACATTGGCGGCAAACTCAATTTGAGTTGCTGATACATGATCTCTTTGTTGATTGTTATTTAAGACAGTAGAAATTATTGGCCAATTGGCTTTATCCTTTTCCGCCGGAGGTAAACCCACATCGTAGTTATTATTTTGTTTAGAAAAATCGACTGCGTTAAACCAATCGCCATAGTCATAACTGTCACGCAAAAACGACTTTGAGCGTAAGAGCTCAGCGCCCATATGTAAAAACGGAATGCCTTGAGCCATTAACGGGTAAGCCAGAGACATATTTTGAATACGAACGCGGTCAGTACTTTCCATAGAATATGGTAAACGATATTGATGATTGTCCCACAAGCTTTGATTGTCGTGTTTTGATACGTAATTAATTGTATCTGCTGGGTCTAACGCATAACCTGCCGGTGAGCCACCGTAGTTGATATCTTTACCAAGTTTGATGTCACCAACTGAGTCTTGAAGTGGAAAGTTTTGTAAATTGCCGGCTAAACCTAATCGTACAACATCCATTAATACTTGATAGTGAGCTAGTTGTTTATCTTCTTGTTGCAGATCATTTGGTATCACCAGTAAACCATTTCCTATGCCTTGGTCTCGGCGTAAGCCTTCGGCATTTGTTTGATAGTTACCGCCACGAATTGCATCTCGTAACCTGTCGGTAAAGGTGCCAATTTCGGTTCCTGCCATTTCATACTGGCTGGCTTGAATAAACTGTTTGTTGTTGGCTACTTCTCCAAAATTCCAACCTTCGCCATAAAAGTAAGTGTCTGGGTCGACTTGCTGTACGGCTTTACGAGCATTTAACATTGCTTGTTTTGGTTGGTGTCCCATTAAGTCAAAACGGAAACCATCTATTTTGTGATCACGAGACCAAACGATGAGGGAGTCTGTCATTAACTTTTCCATCATGGCGTGTTCCGTTGCACTGTTGTCGCAACAAGTAGAGATCTCCATAACACCAGAAATTGGATCGTATCTATGGTAATAACCAGGGACAACTTTATCTAATACAGATTTGTCATTTAAGCCAGATGCAAAGGTGTGGTTGTAAACCACGTCCATGATCACTCTAAAACCTAAGTTATGTAACGACGTGACCATTTCTCTGAATTCAATAATCCGACTTTCCCCCTCTGGATTAACGGCATAGCTGCCCTCTGGTACGGTATAGTGGTATGGGTCATAACCCCAATTGTAATTGTCTTTTGCTCTAATTCTTTCCATGACATCTTGTGCTTGAGAGCCACGAGTATCAAAACTGGCTAATAATTGTTTTAGTGTTTTGTTGGCGATGTCTTGGTCGTTACAGTGTGAAAGCTGAGGATATAGTTGGCACACTTTGGTCATAGAGTCGTTTAAATCAATGGCGCTGTTTGTATCTTCATCTACGGTTGATATATCGTAAGTTGGCAATAAATGGATTGTATTTAAACCTGCTTTTTTAAGCATAGTTAAATGTTGAATGCCATCGGTGTTGGTTTCGCTAAAGGCTTTATATTTACCTTTGAATGCAGGGTTAGAAAGTTGTTGTTCCGATGCACTAAAATCACGGATGTGAGTTTCATATAGTATTAAGTCCTCAGGCGCATTTAAGTTAGCAACGGTTTGCGTTAGCCATCCTTTTGGGAAAGTGTCTGGGTTATTTAAATCTATTATTTGTGAATACTTACTATTAGTTGAAAGGCTAAGGGAATAGGGATCTGTTGTGGTTAAGGTTTCAAACTTTTGTGAAATAGGATGATAAACATCGAGCTGATATTGATAATAGTCGAATGGCTTTGCTTCGCTGGTAGTGACAGACCAAATACCTGTGCTGTTATCTTCTGTCATGGTCAAAGGTGAACCAATAGCTTGATGGTTTTTATCAAATAGTAATACATTTAACTTGGTTGCGGTTGGAGCCCATAATTTAAATGTGACTGTATTTTTATCACTATCCTTATAAATTGTTGCTCCGTAATTGTTTTCTTCATTTGCGTCATTTTCATTAGCGGTATAAACAAAATCTAACACGCCATATATTTGTACGTTAGAGGTCTTAATTAATTGCTCAGCTTGATACTGAATAACTTGGTTATGGCCTTTTAATGCAGCTTTTATATCGAGTTGACTTGGTACTTGTAAAGCCATGAAGCTAGATAAATGTGGGTATTGTTCAACTAACTCTTGAGGCAGGTTAGTGGCGGTTAAACTATGGAGCTGAACGCGACCATCGAGCAACTTAGTTTGTAATTCAAATCTAGTATTGGCTTGGCTATTACCGACGACAATAATGGTGTCGGATAACCAATGTGCTGCACTATCTAGGTTAGTTGGTGTGTTTGGCTGCGTATTCGAATTTACATTCGTTTCATTATTGCAGCCAGTTAATATAGTGAGGGTGGTGATTAATAAAATCAGCACCAAGTGAGTGTTTTTCATAAAGCCCCTGTTGTTGATCAGGCAGGGGAATTAAACCACTCAGTTTCTTGAGTTAAGAAGGACCAAGCGATAAATCGACTAATTTTATTCCCTTGTCCCATATCGATAATTTTTATTTGCTTTGCTTTTGATTTTTTTAGCTCAGCTTGGATTATTTCAATGTTATCTTTCTTGGAGATAAGACTAGTAAACCATAGCACTTGTTGGCTGTAGTTAGAACTTTCACGTACCATCCTGCATACGAATTCAGCTTCTCCACCGTCACACCATAATTCATTTGCTTGGCCGCCAAAGTTAAGTTTGTCTGACGATTCAGACTTACCTTTACGTGTGGCTGCTAAATTATTTAGTTTACGTTGACTGCCTTTTTGCGCTTCTTCAGCAGACTTATGAAAAGGCGGGTTACACATAGTAAATGCAAATTTATCCGTGGCATTTATTACGCCTTTGAATATGTTATTGGCATTGTCTTGGCTACGCAGTTTTATGGTTTTTGTTAATCTTGGATTCACTTTACACAATTGAGTAGCGCAACTGATGGATATTGGATCTATATCTGTTCCAACAAAGATCCACTTATATTCATACGAACCAATAATTGGGTAAATTAAGTTAGCGCCTGTGCCTATATCTAGGCCTTTAATATTTTTGCCTGTCGGTATTTCACCATTAAAGCTTAGTGCTAATAAGTCGGCAATATAATGAATGTAATCGGCACGTCCTGGAATAGGAGGGCACAAATACTGAGGTGGAATATCCCAAAAGCGCAATTGGTAAAAGTGCAGCAATAACGCTTTATTTAGTTGTTTGACGGCATCTGAAATCGCAAAGTCGATGGTAGGATTACCCGCTTGATTGGTGCCAACATATTGGGTTAATTCAGGATTCACTTTACATAAAGTATCAAAGTCATAAGCCACACCATTAACGGCTTGGTGTCTGTTTCTTGGGTGTAAACGCGATTTATTCATTATTAGGTGCGGCCATAGTAAGTATACAAAGAGTGCTATATAAAAGTGCTTCTATAAAGGGTGTTATATAGAAGCGCTTCTATAAAGAGTACTTATATTAAAAATAATGTTGCGATTATAACTCAACATACTCTTTTGTTTCTTCATTATAAGACTCAACCACACCCGTTTTTATATTATAAATCCAACCGTGAAGATTTAACTGACCAGATGTAAGTTTTGAAAACACCGCAGGGTGAGTTTTTAAGTGATGTAATTGCAATACTATGTTCTGTTTCGTTAGCTCATCTAAATGTGAGTCATCCAAACCTGAAGGTTGGCAGTTATGCTTAAATTCAACGGACTCTTTCGCGGCTCTAACGTGATCGATCCATTCTTTTACATGAGGCAAGTTTTTAACTCGTTCAGGATGCATAGCAGCTTTCATTGCTCCACAGTGACTGTGACCACAAATAATAATGTTTTTTACATTCAACACAGAGACAGCATATTCAATGGATGCCGTCATACCACCGGTTTCATTTGAATGCGGAGGAATTATATTTCCCGCGTTACGACAAATGAATAATTCACCGGGATCGGTTTGGGTAATTAAATTAGGATCGACACGGGAGTCGGAGCAAGTGATAAATAATACGTCAGGATCTTGATTTTCTGCCAATTCTTCAAAACGAGTTTGGTGTAATGGATAGATTAAGGTTTGAAATTTCTTCAAACCATCGAGTATTTTTTTCATCTATTAATTCCTAATTAAGAGCCTATTCAAAACAGTATAATTGTTTGAATTTATTATAAATAGTTTTGTTATACACTTTACATACTGATCGGATGTGACCATAAGTACAAACTTGAATCGTTTTCTTTAGTTTAGTTAAGGTAAAACCTTATTTGAAACGAAAAACAGTTATAAAAAAAGCCCTGATAGTCAGAGCTTTAATTATGTATTTATTCTTTTATTTCAGCCAAATTTTTTGCCAATGACTCCGGCAATAAATCATGTACCTGACCAATCAGCTTTTGCAACGCTTGGTTGTTGTCGGCCACTAAATTAATGTGTCCCATTTTTCGTTTTGGTCGGACACTTTTGTCGTACCAATGTAAATGCGTATTGGCTAGCTTCATGATGTCGGTGCTTGGTTTTGGCTCGCCAACGTAATTAACCATAGCGACTAAATGCTGCGCTGAGGTATCACCTAAAGGTAAACCTGCAACCGCTCTAATATGATTTTCAAACTGACTGGCTGCACAACCTTGTTGAGTCCAATGACCTGAGTTATGTACTCTTGGTGCAATCTCATTTACCAACAATTGTTCGCCTGTTTGGAATAGTTCTATAGCCAACAAACCACAATAATCTAATTCGTCTGCAATAGCTTGATGAATCGCTTCTGCACGTTGTTGTAGCTCAGGCGTTAAATCTGGCGCTGGCGCTAATGACAAAACAAGCTGCCCGTCAGCATGATGATTCTCGGTAAGCGGATAGTATTTATGCTGGCCATTGGCGTCGGTAACACCTAATAACGATATCTCACGTTCAAACAAAATACATTGCTCGGCAACTAATGGCATAAACTCAAAGTCAAAATCAGCTAAGTCATTACACACAGTGGTTAAATCCTGTGCCGAAAATATACGCCATTGACCATAACCGTCATATCCATCACGGCTGGTTTTTAAAATTAACTTAGGGCCTAGATTGTCATAAGCATTTTTTAAATCGTTAACACTATTGATAATTTGGTGTGTGCAGTTTGGAATAC
Source organism: Psychrosphaera saromensis (assembly GCF_002954545.1). Classification (GTDB taxonomy): domain Bacteria; phylum Pseudomonadota; class Gammaproteobacteria; order Enterobacterales; family Alteromonadaceae; genus Psychrosphaera; species Psychrosphaera saromensis. The sequence continues at coordinate 1,658,595 of NZ_MSCH01000003.1, forward strand.
TTAACTTTTCTAATAATGCTTTTTCAACAATGCGGTCTGCACCTGCGGCAATCGCAGCTGCATTAGGTTTAAACTTTCCGCTATCTTGAGCTTGTTTAACCAAGTCTTTTGGTAAATGCTCAAACTCAGAGGTAATAGCTTTACAGGCTGAAAATGCTTGCTCAATGGTTATATCTAACACGGTTTTATCTACCGCATTTACGCATACTCGTTTGTCTGCATCAACGGCAATAATATTAAGTCCCAACTGAGTAGCACCTAAGTACATCATACGTGCAAGTTGACCATGGCCTAATACGACAATTATGTCGTTGCCATTATTTAAGTAAGACGCGTTACCTATGAATGTTTGAGTCATTTGGATACCGAAAAGTTAAAATAGAAAGTGAAAATTAAAAGTCTAATTTATGATTATCTAATACGTCTTGAGTTTGTGCGGCTCTAAAGTCTTTGATTTTTTGCGTCACAATTGGGTCGTTTAAACCTATGATTTGCGCTGCTAATAAACCAGCATTGCCAGCACCAGCTTCACCAATTGCTAATGTACCAACGGCAACACCTTTTGGCATTTGCACAATAGAATATAAAGAATCAACGCCACTTAGTTTACTTGATTTAACCGGTACACCTAAAACTGGAATATGAGTAAATGCCGCTATCATGCCCGGTAAATGTGCTGCGCCGCCAGCGCCAGCAATAATAACCTGGTAGCCTTTTTCTTCAGCGGTTTCTGCGAACTCTTGTAACAAGTGCGGTGTTCTATGGGCAGACACAACTTCTGCATGATATTCGATACCTAAGGTATCTAACATTTCTGCGGCATGTTTCATTGTTGGCCCGTCTGATTTTGACCCCATAACAATTGCAACTTGTTTCATATTCTAATCTTCTATTTATATAGTTTAGTTAAAAAGACATTGATGTTAATCAATGTAAGCAGTGTTTGTGTGGGCGATCCTAACAAAAAAGGGGGTAGGGATCACCACCGATGTGAGCAAATTAGCCACAGCATTTTTTGAATTTTTTACCGCTACCACAAGAACAAGGACTATTGCGTTCTGGTGTTTTTTCAAAAGTAATTGGTTTTATTTTATTTAACACAGCGGTTAATTCTTCAATGGACTCAACGGCGTCTGTGGAATCATCAACCGAGATGTTGGCAAATAAATTAGCTTCGTTAACCAGAGCTTCTACTTCTTGCTTACGTTGTTCAGAAACAACTTGTAAGGTTAATGGAAACTTCTTACTTCCCAACTTTTGGTTTGATTTGGTATTAAACCCATGGTTTGTGTGATCAAGTCGTGCTGGTTGACGACCTTTAAAGAAAAATTTATCAGACATTCGTTACTCATATAAAACGGTCAATAGGACTTTTTTAGCAAGTCGTAAAAGGATTTGTAGCTTGGCGCGGGATTATACATTAGTTACCGCTAAATACAGTCAAAATATGAACGGATAAAAAGCAATAATGAAATCATCTGCTAAAATTAAATGCATAAGAATTATAAACGGCCAGGACGCTTAAAATAAAAACTTATCTTCAATATGCCAAAAAGTTAAAGAACTACATAAAGTTAATTTGGCTCACCACCATTATCTTCATACTTTGCTTGTTTTTTTATACCACAGAGTTAGTTAATCGACTCTCTGATATTGGATCGTCAGTCCATCAACATAATGACAAAATGATCCAAATTAATGATGGAATATCTAAATTAAACCAAGCGATGGGCTTTGGTGGTTATATCCATAATTTCAAAAACTATGTGATCCGTAATGATAAAGTAATATTAGATGAGCTCGGCAACGACATACTCATGTTTGATTCCGCCATTAAACAACTTTTAGTTTTGTTCACTGAACCAGATGAACACAATGCTATTAACACGCTTAGAGAAACCATCCATCAGTACCAGTTAAATTTAGCCACACTAAAGCAGTCGCGTAATAATTTAAGCGTTAGTCAAAGAGACAAATTAGTTCAAGTTGATGACAGTGATGCACTAGATGCTATGTCCTTGTTAACCAAAAGAACATTCGAGCTAAATAAGTCCCATAATCAAGTTACCCAAGTGGCATTTAACCACATGGTATTGTGGTTGCTTTCTGGTGGTTTTTTATTGCTATTCATCATTATATTCGCTCTTTCTCTATTAAAAGCAATTCATAAACTTAAAACCGTTTATATAGATTTAGCTAAGGCATTAGAGCAAAGTGATTTATTAATTGCTCATGCACCGGATGCTATGGTGAGCATTTCTGAGGAGGGGGTTATTGTTCGGAGTAATGAACAAATGTTCTGTTTATTTGGTTATGAAAAAAACGAATTATTGCATAAGAATATCACTTTTTTATTACCAGACGATGCAAAAGGCGGTCATCACCTCCATGTGAATTCTTATTTTAATTCGCCAAGTTGTCGCGTTATGGGGGGAGGCAATGAAGGAAAGCCGTTATTTGGTAAGCATAAAAATGGCCAGCTGATCCCAGTTGAAATTAGTTTAAGTAGTTCCGTTATTTCTGGAAAGAGAATAAGTACAGCGACAATAAGAGATATCTCGTTACGAGTTGAAGCTGAAGATAAATTGAAAGTGGCCGTTAAGTTAGCCGAGTTTAATTACACAAAACTCCAGCAAGCCCAGAGCAGTTTAAATGAAAAGCAGATGTTCAACTTAATGCTGAATAAACTGCCTTTGTGCACCTTGTTGTTAAATGAGGATGCTGAAGTCTTACTGGTAAATGACACTTTATTAATTGAGACAGGTTTTGACCAACAAGAGATAAAAAAATTAGCATTTGATCAATACATAAAAGCAAATGAAAGTGAATACTGTGCTGTGTTGCACGAACTTAAAAATAAAAAACAAATTAACCCAAATGAAATGTTAACTTTTTTAGGAACTTTGACCACTAAACAGGAGGTTATGATCCCAGTTGAAATTAGCATTTCTAGTTACTCTTACAACCGGCAGGTTTATAGATTGTTGTCACTTAAAAACCTAAGTGACATTAAAGTGATTGAAGATAAATTGGTTAATTCCGTTGAACGATTTACTCGAATTATATCAGCCATTGAGGATGGGATATGGGAGTGGGATTTAGTTAATAATACCGTCGACTACTCTCCTCAATTTATGAAAATAATAGGTTGTGAAAACGAAACAACACCTCAGTTTAGTCATTGGTTTGAACATATTCATCCAGACTATAGAAACAAAGTACACGAGACCATGGCGGCTCATTTTGCATCAAAAGATAAATATGAAGTTGAATATCTAGGTTTAAATCATAGTGGTGAATACAATTGGTTTTTCAGTATTGGGAATTCGATTTTTAATGATGATAATGAAGCCGTGATGATGTCGGGCTCATTACGAAACATTCACCATAGAAAGTTATTAGAAACTGCGTTTGCTGAAAAATCTCAATTTTTAACAACTATCTACGAAGGCTCTAGCCATGCAATTTGGGTATTAAATGTTGAAGCGAATAATGAATTTAGGTTCTCGGCATTTAACCGAACCGCTTGCCGGAGAATAGGTGTTACGGAACAGGATGTTATCAATAAAACCATCACAGAGTTAATGCCATCTATTTTTGAAGATCAGGATCCAGCTTATTTTATTAATCATTACACCGATTGCGTTAAGTCAGGTCAGGATAAAGATTATATTGAGTATATAGACATAGATAATGAAGAGCGTTGGTATCAAACCTCCTTGTATCCAATTAAAGATGCTAACGGACAAGTTATTAAAGTTGTTGGAACCGCCATTGATATCAGTGAACAAAAAAGATCCGAGAAGGATCTTGAAGAACATAAGTTATTTTTAGAAAAAATGATAGATTCTGCAGTTTGTGGGCTCTATGTTTATAATTTACCAAGACAAAAAAACGTTTTAATCAACACCCGCCATACCGAAATTTTAGGCTATAGCATGGATGAATTAAACAACCACGCTGATTTTATTAGTTTATTCCACCCTGATGATTATTCTCGTGTATTGGCTCATACCAAAAAAGTGGCAAAGTCTAAAGATGGTGAGCTCTCTTCTTTGAAGTTCCGCTTTAAGAGCAAAGAAGGGGCTTGGGTTTGCTGTTATTTATTTAGCTGTATTATCAAATATGATGCGGATAATAAGCCATTATTAATGTTGGGAACTTTTGTTGATATTACCGAGATCACATTACTGATGGATCAGTTACAAGAGTCTAATGAATATTTAGAACGTTTTGCATTTGTCGCCAGCCATGACTTACAAGAGCCATTAAGAAAAATAACCGCCTTTTCAACTTCACTGGCCAACCGATTAGAAACTGAAATACAAAATGACAGCACAATAGAATTTGAATTTTCACGATTGATCAATGCCTCCGAGCGCATGCGCGATATGATCAAAGACTTATTAAAATTATCACGAATAAGCAGCTCAGGTTTAGAGCTGAAAACATACTATTTGTCTGACATCTTAAAGCAAAGTATTGACTTGCTGAGTCACTCAATTGAAGAGAAACAGGTTGAATTTGAGTTAATGGATACTAAGAATAAGCTACAGGTTGACCAAGGTTTACTGGTTCAGTTATTTCAAAATCTGATTTCTAATAGTATTAAATTCAAAGTTGCCGATATAGCACCTAAAATAAAAATAAGTAGTGAGATACTGGACGGTAATTTAGTTATTACCTATAAAGATAATGGGATTGGTATTGCTGCAAAATTTGTTGAGCAAATATTTGAACCATTTAGACGTCTACATAGTAAAGATAAATATACCGGAAGTGGAATTGGACTCGCTTTGTGCCGTCAAATAGTGACAGTTCATGGTGGCGTTATTGAGTGTAGCCAAGATGTGAAATACGGGGCTGAATTTATAATTACAATACCACTGGTTGCCAATTAAAAGGTATTTGAATGAATGACATCATATTAGTAGAAGATGACTTAGATGATATATATTTTTTTAAAAGAGCGTGTGATTCAGTCACACCTAAACCCAATTTAATTACATTAAACGACGGAACCGAATTAATTACATACGTACAAGAAAATAACTGTTCAGGCAAAGTCATATTACTTGATTTAAACATGCCAAAGATGGGCGGGTTAGAAGCATTACGTAAGTTAAATGAACTCGATAAAATCAATCAATTAGTTATTATTGCTTATACGACATCGGATCACGCAATCGATATCAAGACTGCATACCAACTAGGCGTGAAGTCATATTTGACGAAACCAGACAATTTACCGCAACTAATTAATTTAGTGGATCATATTTCACAATACTGGTTTAAGCTCAATTTAACGTTAAAGGAATAGAAATGAGAAGTGAGCTAACAATTTATCTATTAGAAGATAATAGCGATGATGTTTATCTATTTAAGAAGTTGTTGGAAAACGACAATGCCATCAAATATTCTACTTTAGAGACCGATAGCTTAACCGAGCTGAATAAAATGATAGATTCGTTAGTGCCTGACGTTTTAGTTATCGATTTAAATATTAGTGAGTCGTTAGGATTAGAAACATTAGTTGCTGTTCGCAAGTTTAGTTTGGATATACCAATAATTGTATTAACGGGGAATGATGATGCATTGGGTATTAAAGCTATCCAATTAGGTGCTCAGGACTATTTATTAAAAACGGAAATAACCCCGTCGTCATTAAAACGAGCGATTCAATTTGCCCGTGAAAGGCTTATTTTGTATACCGCACTTAGTCAGTTAGCCACACGTGACAAATTAACTATGTTACATAACCGTGCTGCCTTTGACGAACGCCTGGAAGGCGTTGAATCTGACTTTCAGCGTTACCAAGTTAAGTATTCAATATTAATGATAGATATCAATCACTTTAAACCGATTAATGACTCTTATGGTCACCTGGTTGGCGATAAAATTTTGCAGCATATTGCACATAGATTACAGATGTTTAATCGTGCTTGTGACTTTGTTGGCCGTTTTGGTGGTGATGAGTTTGTACTGATAGTGCCTAAGCTCGATAGCAAAGAAAAATTGCATGATTTCATCGACAATAAAAGAAAGGTATTGAACGATCAATATGCGATTCAAACCATATCTGATGAAGTGGTTAATATTCCAATCACGGTTTCTATTGGTGGTGCTATTCGTGGTCTTGATGGACTTTGCCCTAAAGAGCTAATTAGTATTGCAGATAAAAACATGTATAAAGACAAGCCCTCAGCTTAGGCGCATCAACTTAGCTATTAGCTCTCATGTATTGTCATAGGTTACAAAGAGGCTGAAGGTTAATAGCTAGCTCGTTTGTTGAAGGCTAGCTGTTTTTGCTTTTAACAGGGTAATTAATTGCTCTGGATTAATCTCTATTTCTAGCCCTCTTTGGCCTGCACTGACATAAATATTGTTATGCTGTAAGGCTGAATTATCAATAACCGTAACTAAGCGTTTTTTTTGTCCAAAAGGACTCACGCCTCCTAAAATATATCCGCTAGAACGTTCTACGACAGCAGGCTCTGCCATTACAATCTTTTTACAGCTGATTAGTTTTGCCACGCTTTTTAGATTCAATTTTGCAGCCACGGGAATAATAGCCACAACCAACTGTTGTTTTTCGGTACTGACCACTAACGTCTTAAATACTTGTTGTTCAGGTAAGTTCAATTTACTCGCTGCTTCTAATCCATAGGATTGGGCATTTACATCGTGTTGGTAATTAAGAACCTGGTGGAGGATGTTGTACTTTTTTAAGTAGTCGATGGCTGGCGTCATTTAATTTCCAGTTATTGTCGTTAACGAGTATTAATTTAGCGTATTAAGCTTGGCATTTAAAGTGATTGAATTATACTGTGAATATTAACAGCTAACTTGTAAGACAAGGATGCCAGTCATGAATCCACTATCAACTGATTTAAATCCAGCAGGGCTTAATCCAAAAGAGCTCAGCCCAATCAAACAAACATTACTGCAATACTTTGGTTTTTCCGAATTCCGATTAGGCCAAGAACCTGTGATTAACGCAGTGGTGAGTGGACGTTCTAGCGCAGCTATATTCCCAACGGGGTCAGGCAAAAGTCTGTGTTATCAATTGCCCGCGCTGCATATGCCAAATTTAACCTTGGTTATCTCTCCACTTTTAGCGTTAATGCAAGATCAGATAAGTTTTTTAAACAGCAAAAACATTCCAGCTGCTAGCATCGACTCTAGTTTGTCCCGTGAGCAAGTTAATCAAATAATGCAGGATGTAAGAGCAGGCCACATTAAAATATTAATGGTGGCAGTAGAGCGTTTAAAGAATGAACGTTTTAGACATTTCCTACAAAGCATAGCTATATCATTATTAGTGGTGGATGAAGCGCATTGTATCTCTGAGTGGGGTCATAACTTTCGTCCCGATTACCTAAAGCTGCCACAATATCAAAAAGACTTTAATATACCGCAAGCCTTATTATTAACGGCCACCGCCACACCTCAAGTAATTGAAGATATGGCGAACAAATTTAATATCCAGCGAGAAGATGTAACAGCCACTGGCTTTTACCGCCCTAATTTAGATTTAAGCGTTGAAGCGGTAAGTGATAAAAATAAGTTGTTTTTCTTAGAAAACTGGCTGCTACACGAAGCCAGATACAAACCCGCATTTAATCATAATATTCGAGATAAAAAAGATAGAACGGCCAGTATAGAGCCGACTATAGTTTATGTGACTTTGCAGCAAAGCGCAGAAGTTGTAGCTGGATCATTGGCTAAAGCTGGTTTTAATGCAAAAGCCTATCATGCGGGAATGAACAGTGAGATACGCCAGGTTATTCAAAGTGACTTTATGGCGGGTAATACGGATATTATCGTGGCAACAATAGCCTTTGGTATGGGCATAGATAAAAGCAATATTCGTCACGTTGTGCATTATGACTTACCTAAATCAATTGAAAACTATTCTCAGGAAATCGGCCGTGCAGGGCGTGATGGACAAAAATCTGATTGTTTAGTTTTGGTGAATCGCGACAATATTAGCGTATTAGAAAACTTTATATACGGTGATACGCCAGAATACGCCGGTATCGAACATGTGCTGCAAGATATTAATCAAAACAAACAAAACGGTAAGTGGGAGTTTCAACTTTATACCTTGTCTATGGAAGCCAATATTAGGCAGTTACCGTTAAAAACCTTATTAGTTTATTTGGAAATCCAAGGCTTGATACAGCCTATGTATTCTTATTTTGCTGAATATAAATTTAAGTTGCTGGTGGATGAACAAGTCTTGTTATCGCAATTTAACGGCGAAAGGTTATCTTTCGTTCAAGCCATTTTACAATATTCACAACGCGCAAAAACCTGGTGGACAGCAGACATAGATGCAATTTGTCAGCAATACAAAACTGATAATGCAATTAACGACAGAGCTCGTGTGGTTAAAGCATTAGAGTACTTTGATGAAAAGGGTTGGATAGAATTACAAGCCAAACAAATTACAGAAGTGTATCGAGTTAATGTAGAGCAGATAAACGTAGCTCAGCAAAGTCAAAACTTAACCAGTTACTTTGAACAAAAGCAACAAGGCGAAGTAGCTAAAATTCATAATATGCTGCAAATGTTTGAACAAAATAAATGCATAACCCATCAATTGGCGACTTATTTTGGTGATAACCAAGTGCCTCTTCAATGTGGGCATTGTAGTGTGTGTGCAGGCCATCAAGTTATCATTCCTCAACCTGTTGGAAGAGTGCCATTGGAGCAAACCCGCGTCCATCAGTTAGCCAAAGAATTTGTAGATCATTATTACGCTAAATTCTCCAGTCAGCCGTCTTTGGTATTAACAACACGTTTCCTATGTGGAATAACCACACCAATTTTTACTAAATTAAAAGCCAGAAGTATTAACGGTTTTGGTCAGTTAGCTGAATATCCTTATGCTGAAATTCAACAAATGTTGAGCACTAATATTTAACTAGGGGAAATCCCTATAAAACTGAATGACGATTGTTTGTATTTGAGATTTAAAAATAGTTCTGTTATAAAACAGCCGTTTAAAATCATTAAACTTTCATTTATAGGGAATTAGAAGTATGAAATCACTCGTTATATTAGCCTTGTTGCTTTTACCTTTCGTATCACATTCAGCAGAAATGGATGATCAAACGGTTGTGGAAATACCACAAGGTTGGGCTATTAATCTTCAGTTGGGGTTGGCATCTTTAAATCCTGAATTAAGCTCTCAAGGGATTGGTGATAGCGCATCAAGCTTTGGTCTGTCATTTGATAAGCTGAATGATGATATATACATGAGCTTTTTAATTAACGTTTTAAACTTAGACGACAATGAAGGTTACAGTGAAGAGGTTGTAGGCACTAGTTATAGTAATTCAGGTCAACGTTCAACTGCAAAATCGAACGCCTCAGCATCATTGCTAGGCGCCGCAGTCGGTAAAGCTTGGTTTGTAAATAACAATAAAACGATGCTTTACGCTCAAGGTGGTTTTAACTTTGTAGCAGAAGCGTCACGTAATATACCTAATTGCTCTAATTGTGGAGGAACAGATCTAAATATTGATAGTGGGTTGTTTACTCGTTTTGGCGCAAATATTTTTCTTGATAATGCAATTATCGGTGTATTTTCAATTGTTTCTTTAACTGGCGATATTGACAATAATTTTGGAATCTCAGTTGGATTTCAATATTAAATGTTAAGCATTGAAAAACTTAAGTTTACTTAAAACATAAAAAAAGCCCACATTATGAATGTGGGCTTTTTTATATTTATAACTTAAATAAAGTTTTGTTACAGGAAAATTAAAACCCACACTCTTTTTCAAACACCATCAGTTCTTCTGTGTCAGGATGTTTTATTTCTAATCTTTGTGCGTGCAATAACAATCTATCTGCTTGTTTAATAATGTCTTCAGGTGCATATAAACGGTCGCCAAGAATAGGGTGGCCTAACTCTTTTAAATGCACACGTAATTGATGACTACGGCCGGTAATTGGAATTAACTTAACTCTACTCCAATCATTTCCATCTGTGTTGCCACGTTCTAATACTTCATAATGCGTTAACGATTGTTTACCATTTTCGTAACAAACCATTTGTTTTGGACGATTTGGCCAGTCACAAATTAATGGCAAGTCGATACTGCCTTTGTCTTGCTCAATGTGGCCAGAAGCGACGGCGATATAAAACTTATTGGTTGCACGCTCGGCAAATTGGCGGTTTAAAAAACGCAGTGCCTCTTTGTGCATCGACATCACAATAATGCCAGATGTCATCATATCTAGCCTGTGAACTATGCCTGCATTTGGCCAAACTGTCTGTACACGCAACATTAAAGAATCAAAGTGCTCTTTGTGTCTACCTGGTACCGACAGTAATCCACTTGGTTTATTCAGCGCCAGTATATGTTCATCTTGATATAAAATGTCGATGTACGGGTCAGTCGGTGGATTATATTCCAACAATGCCACAGGCAATTATCCTTGTGTTACAACAATTAAGCGTATGGCGTCTAAGCTAACTTGTGCCATTTCAATTTCTTTTACTGAGTTATCAATCTGCTGCTGTAAGAAGTTAATCTCTTCATCACGAATCGCCGGATTAACTTTTTGTAATGCAGTTAATCTGTTTAACTCTTGTTGGCGGTTAGTTAACATCTTGTCTTTAGCGTCTAACTTTATTTCAGTAGCGTGCGTCGCGGCTATGGCTTCACTCTTTTCAACAAGTACGCCTATCTCTTCTTTTAATGCTTTAATTAATTGTAATGACATTGTTTTTTTAGCATTTTTAAGCATTTTATCTAACGAGCCTTGTTTCACTTTGTCGGCTAAATTATTACCATTTTTATCCAACAATAAACGGATAGCGGTATTTGGCAAAAAGCGATGAAGTTGCAGTGATTTTGGCGCTGTGGTGGACACCACAAAGCTAGCTTCAAGCAAAATAGTACCTGGTGCTAGTTGTTTATGAGGTAATAAACACACTGAGCTATTACCCAACTCACCAGAGGTAAGCATATCTAATACGCCAATAACCATAGGGTGTTCCCAACTCATAAAGTGTTGGTCTTCTTGTGATAATGCCGTTTCGCGGTCAAAACAAACCGTCATGCCATCTTCTAGCAAACTAGGGAAGTGGTCATTTAACATGTGTTCGCCTGGATGCAATATAGTACTAAATGTGGCTTTCTCTTCTTGCTGAACGCCAAATTGATCCCAGACTCGGCCCATGTAAGTCATTAACTCTGTGGAGTCATCCATTTCATCAATTTCTTGGCATATCTGTTTAGCTTTTTCGCCACCGCTTGAATTAAGTTCAAGTAAGCGGTCGCGGCCATTTTCAACATCTTGTTTTAATTCTAAGTTTCTAACATGACAAGCGTTAATTAAGTCGGCTTGGGTATCTTGTTCTGATCTATTTAACAGCACGTCAGATATTTGTTGTTTAAATTCTTCGGCCACAATACGTGCTGTGGTTGACGTTTGTTCAAACGCATTAAAGCTATTTTGGAACCAATTGAACAAATTCTCTTGTGCGCTGTTGATTAAATATGGAACGTGAGTTTTTACCGTTTCTGTTTGACCAATACGATCCAAGCGGCCAATACGCTGCTCTAGCAAGTCAGGGTTAGCGGGTAAATCAAATAACACTAAATGATGAGCAAACTGGAAGTTACGGCCTTCAGAGCCTATTTCAGAACAAATTAACGCTTGTGCGCTATTTTCTTCATCGGCAAAATAAGCGGCAGCTTTGTCTCGTTCAATTATGGTCATGCCTTCGTGGAATACGGTGGACTTTAACCCTTCTTTTTCAAACAGAGCATCATCTATCTTCATCGCGGTTTCAGCATGAGCACAAATCACTAAAACTTTTTCGCCTTTGTTTTCTAGTAAGAAATTACAAAGCCACTGAACTCTAGGATCTAAATTCCACCATGCATTATTTTCCGTAAAAGATTCTGTCACGCCACTGTCGTGTTGAGTCTCTGGTTGCAAGCCCATAAACGTCGTACCGTTTGGATAACCCTCTGGAGCAGTTAGCGGATAAGGCGTTACGCTACGTTCTGGAAATCCTTTAATACCTTGACGACTATTCCTGAACATAATTCGGCCAGTACCGTGACGGTCTAACAAGTCAGAAATTAAGGTTTGTGCTAATTCAGTTTTATCTGAGCTCGCTTGATAGTCGTCTACGTTTTTAATACTACTACTGTCATTTAATAAACCAGATAAAACCTTATACTGCTCACTGGATAATGCTTGTTCAGATACTAATGCATTAGCGATTTCTGCAATTTGTTGGTAATGACTTTCTTCTTGTTTAAATTTTTCATAATCATGGAAACGGTTTGGATCTAACAATTGTAAACGAGAGAAGTGTCCAAAGTGACCTAATTGATCAGGCGTGGCTGTTAATAGCACTAAACCTTTAGTTTGCTGTCCAATTGTTTGCACGTGAGTGTATAACTGTTGAATTTCAGAATGTGCATTATTCAACGTTGACTCATTTTCAGGAGTAATATGATGTGCTTCATCCACAACAACCAAATCCCATTGGCTTTGTAATAATGCTTTTTGCCATTTTTCATCACGAGATAACCATTCCTGGCTAATAAGAATTAACTGTTCGCTATCAAATGGCGATACCGCGTCTTCTTCTTCCCCTGCGGTTTCTAATTCAGCTTGGCAGCGTTGGTCGTCGAAGATGGAGAAATGTAAATTAAAGCGGCGTAACATTTCGACTAACCATTGATGTTGTAAACTCTCAGGCAGTACTAACAATACGCGCTGTGAGCGGCCACTAATTAATTGCTGATGGATGATCAAACCGGCTTCAATGGTTTTACCTAAGCCCACTTCGTCGGCTAGCAACACTCTTGGCGCAAAACGTTTACCTACGGTGTCGGCAATAAATAACTGATGAGGTATCAAGCTAACTCGAGCGCCTTGTAAGCCTTGCAAATTCGATGACTCTAATTCTGCTTTATGCTGATGGGCTTCCATTCTTAATGAAAACCATTGGCTACGGTCAAAGTTACCTGTGTATAAACGAGCTTCTGGTGTATTTAATTTAATGTGATGGTCGAGCATGATCTCTTTTACTGAGACATCTTCGCCTGTGTCGGTACGCTTACCTTTATAAATTAGTGTGTTTTGCATTTCTTCAACATGCTCAACAACAAATTTAAACTCTTCCAAGGAAGATAAGGTTTCACCCGCTGAGAATTCGACACGCATTAATGGAGCTTGGTCTTGGGCGTAATTTCTTGTTTCATCCGCCGCAGGAAACAGGACTTGAACAAATCGAGTGTCCACTTGGATAATGGTACCTAAACCTAAATTATTTTCGGCTTGACTTACCCAACGTTGACCAATTGCAAAATTCATTAATGAAACTCCTAGAATACCCAGATTACACCGCTTTTGAGGGCGCGTATTGTACTTGCCTTAACGAACAATTACAGTAATTAATTTAGTTAACACAAACGTGACAAACTATTACTGTTAACGATAGGTCAGAATCAATGAATTTGATTTAAAATAGAACAATATTATTCTAAATAATAGAAGTGCAGGGCGATTTGTATCGAACCAATTTACTGGAGACGTTGTAGGTAAGAAACCATCTGTGTTATTGCCGCTTTTATTACACTGCAATAACACATGTTTTTGATAGGTTACAAAGAATAGCCTTTTACTATATTTGCCAGTGAGGTCGCTGTATTTTTCAACTCATGGCTTTCTTTGGTTATTTCTTCCATATTGGCGGCGGTTAACACACTAATTGAACTTGCTTCTTGGATACCTGTATCGACTTCATTGGTGCTATTTTGTTGCTGCTCTGTAGCGCTTAGTATTCTCTCATTCATTTGTTCTATTTGAACAACAGACAAAGACATAGTCTCTAACGCTTCTTTAATATTAATGTTTTCATCAACACATACTTTTGTTCTGCTGATGTTTATTTCCATATTTTTTCCAGAACTTAACACGCTCTGTTGAATACGTTCCACAATGGACTCAATATCGCCTGTCGATTTTTGCGTTCTAATTGCCAAGGTTCTTACTTCATCTGCAACAACAGCAAAACCACGACCAGTTTCACCTGCTCTTGCCGCTTCAATGGCCGCATTGAGAGCGAGTAAATTTGTTTGATCAGCAATGCCTTTAATTACTTCAAGCACTTTACTAACCTCGGCGCTGCTTTCTGTCAGCTCACTAATATTTTCAGATGTTTTGGTAATAGAAGATGAAAGTTCGTTGATACTGTGCAGTGTTTTTTCCGATACATCTTTGGTGTGCTGTACATTGTTAGAAACATCTTTGGATACGTCAGACGCATCATGGGCTTCATTTACAATCGAATTTGTGAATGACCTAAGTTGCTCCGTTTTTTCTGCTGCACCGTTAATAATAGTGTTTTGTTTTTCAATGTTTTGATTAATGTTAACAATATTACGCTGTGCGTTGTCGGTGGCATCCGTTAATTCTTTTGCTGAGCTTGCAACCATACGTACCATGTCTTGTAGCGTGGTCATAAACAAATTAAATTTTAAAGCTACTTGAGTAATCTCGTCATTACCAATTACTTTCATACGTTGACTTAAGTCTCCTTTTCCGTCAGCTAACTTTGCCATAAATGCATGTAGAGTTTGGATAGGGAGGGTAATAGAGCGCGTAACGACTAGCGTAAGTGCAATGCCAGCAATAAGAACCAGCGTGACTATGATAATGGCAAAAGTAATCGAATTGTTCACATCTTCGATGGCCATTAACTGTTTTTCTTTCCCCATATCAATGGTTTGTTTTATGACATTGGCGAGTAATAACTGTAAGTCACTTTCAACTTTATCTAGGTAAGCGTCTGCGGGAATAACCGCTAATCCTTGCCCGGCAATAATACTTAACTGTTCGTCGCGCCATAAAGCCGAAACATTAATAACTTCATTGATCATTTTTAATGTTTCAGCAGAGGTAGATAGTTGTTTTAATGTGGAAAAGTCGTCCATCATTAGGTTGTATTTGTTATGGACAGTGTCAGTGACTTCTTTGTTGTCATAAGGTTGGATTTTTAATTTTATCCGGTCTATAAAGCTTTTCAGGTCACGAAAACCATCCCAAGCTTCACGCGCATGGTCGACTTGGCTTAATGTGATATTAGAGGTACTAATTGTTTGATTACTCAAACTGTAAAGCTGATAAGAAAGTATGATAGCTAACAGTATTGAAATACTGTTCATTAAGGAAAAGCTAAGTAATATGCGTTTATAAATACTCATGAATATGTCCTATTGCGGTAAAATCGGAAGTGACACAACCATCGCAGGCCCAGTCAGAGTATGTAAAAACTCAATGATATCTTGCATTTCTTGAGCATTCAGAGCGATTGGTGACATAAGTGGGCTGAGAGATGGTCTTGGCATGCCGCCGCTAATATAATGCACAATAACGCTTTCTAAAGATGCAAGGCTTCCGTCATGCATGTAAGGTGCACGTTCGTTAATATTCCTCAGTCCTGGAGTTTTAAAGGCGTGTTTATCGTATTCTTGTTGTGTTAGTTCGTAGCGACCTAAATCCACGCTGTCGAATACACCAGCATCATGAAATTTATTATCGGTAAAGTTCCAACCTGTATGACATGTGGAGCATTGAGCTTTACCGTTAAAAAGACTGAATCCATTTTTTGCCGAATCACTAATCGCGTCTTCTTCACCATTTACCCATAAATCAAAAGGGGCTTGAGAAGAAACTATTGTTCTTTCGTACGTGGCAATTGCTTTTGAAATGGTTTCTTTGCTTATGCCCTTTGACGGAAATGCTTTTTCAAACCAGTCTCTATAACCTTCAATTTTACTTAAGCGTTGAATCGCTTCCTGTATAGGTAGGTTCATTTCTACATTACTTTCTATTGGACCTAGAGCTTGCTCTTCTAGTGTGGCGGCTCGGCCATCCCAAAAAAACGGTTCTACCCATGCCATATTTAATACTGTGGGTGCGTGTCTTGGTAACTCTTGTGCTTGAGCGCCAACGGCTTTGGCTCTTGGAACTTCCCAACCGAAGGAAGGATTATGGCAAGAGCTACAATTTAGGTTTTCATCTTTACTTAATCTTGGATCAAAAAATAACATTTTACCTAACATGGCTTTGGTTGCTGAATATTGATTATCTGCTGGGAAGGGGATGCTATCAGGGCGTTTGTACTGTTGTTTTAAAGCAGTTATATCTGCTAAGGCACTGAATGGAATAACTAAAATCAATAGCAGTTTGACTAGGAGGCTATACTTCATGAAAATTCTTAACCCTTTAATTAATATTAAACATCGTGAGTTTAGTAGACAAAACGACTTAATGTATATTTAAAGACCTGAGTAACAATGAAAAAATTTCATCAAACATTCATATTTATTGGCTACATTTATATTAAGCACTGATATTTATTTAAAGGGCGATATATGAAAAAACAACAAGAAAGTAGCGCTGATAAAAAATTATTTGTTTTAGACACCAACATATTACTGCACGACCCCCATGCATTTTTCAATTTCCAAGAACATGATGTATTAATTCCAATGACCGTATTGGAAGAGCTTGACCATATTAAAGATCGTAACAAAGATGTATCCCGCGATGCACGTGTGGCTATTCGTTCATTAGAAAACACCTTACAAGATGTAACTCCAGAGTTAATGATTGCAGGTGTGCCGCTTAACCGAGGGGATTTAAAAGACAGTACAGTGACTGGGCATCTTCTTATTTTAAACGATCACCATATTAATCCAGAAGTGTCAGGTTTACCTGGTGGTGAAAATGACAATAAAATTATAAACGCGGCGTTATTTCTACAAAAAAAATACAGTCAAAAAAATGAGCCGGATGTCACCGTTGTTCTGGTTACCAAAGACATTAACATGCGATTAAAAGCTAAAGGTGCAGGGTTAAAACATGTTGAAGACTATAGAACCGATCAGCTAATTGATGACATACGTTTCCTTACCAAAGGTTATGAAGAGTTTGAAGGTGACTTTTGGCAAAACGTTGCTGCAGTTGAAACAACCACAATAGGCCGAGACACCACACATTCAGTTAAAGCGGAGAATTTAGAAAATACATTTATCAATGAATATTTACTGGACGATAAATCTGACTTTGCAGCACGTGTGGTAAAAAAAGACGATGATCATATCGACTTACTTGATTTAGGCCGACAGCGTCTGCTTGCTAGAGAAGCTTGGGGAATTAAACCTAAAAACATTTATCAGGGAATGGCACTTAATGCCTTACTTGACCCCAATATAGAACTGGTTATTTTAACCGGCCCTGCTGGCTGCGGAAAGACCTTGCTGGCGTTAGCTGCTGCACTTGAGATGGTGGTGGAACAAGGTATTTACGATAAAATATTAGTGACGCGTAATACGCCAGAAATCGCGGAGTCGATAGGTTTTTTACCGGGAACGGAAGAAGAAAAAATGGCACCTTGGTTAGCTGCGATTACGGACTCGTTAGAAGTGCTGCATAAAAACGATGAGAACCCGAGCTCTAGCCTTAATTACATTATGGAAAAAGCCAACATCCAGTTTAAGTCCGTTAACTTTATGCGCGGTCGCAGTATACAAAATGCAGTGGTGTTGTTAGATGAATGTCAGAACTTAACCGCATCACAATTAAAAACAATTATTACTCGCTGCGGTGAGGGGACTAAATTAGTGTGTTCAGGCAACTTAGCGCAAATTGATAGTAACTATCTTACCGCGGTAACTTCAGGATTAACTTATATAGTTGAGAGATTTAAAAACTTTGAAGGCAGTGCAACTGTGAACTTAAACGGTGTTGTTCGCAGTCGTTTAGCGCAATTTGCGGAAGAAAATTTATAACGGTTAACGTGTATTTATATTAAAAATGGATGTTAGTGGCCGATTCACTCGGTCACTAACACAATATATACCTTGAAAATAAAACGAATAACTATCGATGGATTGGCTGTGCAAGAACTAGAAGGAGTTAATGACTTTCCTGTGGTAAATGGTCGTCAAACTGACTTCTAATCTCGTTAAAAAGATGGAACTTGTTAAAGAATATATCAATTAGTTCAGGGTCAAAGTGTTTGCCTTTTTGCTCATTAAGTAACTGAAATATCTGTTCATCGCTCCACGCTTCTTTGTAAACTCGATTACTACCTAATGCATCAAATACGTCAGCTATCGCGGTAATTCTTCCATATATATGGATGTTATCGCCCACTTTATTATTTGGATAACCTGTGCCATCCCATTTTTCATGATGCTCATAAGCAACAATAGCTGCGGCTTGTAAAATGTCTCTGTTACTACTGCGCAACATGTCGTAGCCTAATACCGCATGCGAGTCCATGATCTCGCGTTCATCCGCAGTAAGTGGCCCTGGTTTATTTAATATGGAGTCTGGTATTGCAACCTTTCCAATGTCATGCATTGGGCTGGCTTGTTTTAATATTTCAGACTCTTTTCTGGATAAGCCATATTCCACCGCTAATACTCTAGAATATTCCGCCACTCTTTTTACATGGTTGCCGGTTTCTTTTGAGCGGCTTTCACCAATAGCCCCCATCATAAAAATGATTTCTTTTTGAGTTTCTACAATATCTTTATTAAGACTACCAATTTCATACGCCATATTATTTAAGCTATCCATTAAATAGCCGATTTCATCAAAACTCGTGATTTTAAGATTAATATCATAATCACCATTACTTATTTTCTTTGTTGCTACGTTAAGTTCTTTAAATGAATGTTTGAATGTGGCCAATAACATTTCTGACAAACTCCAGCCAAAGGCGATGACGACAAATAACATAAAAAATAACACTGGATATTGATTGTTTATAAATACTGAATCTTCGGTGATCAGTAGGAAATAGATAATGATCCCAAATAAAGCGCAAGGAAATAATACAACGGCGAGAAAAAGCATCTGAATTTTATTTCTAAAACTTAGGGCTTTGTTTTCATGACTAAACATTGAGTTGTCATTTTTGAAAATTGATGTGAAAAATATTCTTTTATTGTAAATGTCTAAAGCAAAAAAGGTAAAGGCATAAGCCGCAACACTAATGGTTAATTGTACGGCCAGATTGGTGGTAATAAATCCACTGGATGGGATTAAATCTAAAAACACTAAAACCATGATTTGAAATATGGAAAAGAACCAACCGTATAAAATCACTTTAGATAAGGTGATAGGTAAGTTAATTATTTGTGTTTTAACTTGTTGTGAAATCTTTAATTCTTTGCTGCCAATAGCTTTAAGTAATGGGTAATGAATGTAAATTCCAGCCAGAATAGGCACTAAGTAAGCTGTAAGGTATAAGTATATAAATTCATTAATGAGCAATTCATGTGTGGTTGCTAGAGAGAAATTGGTTATGTCAGTCGTTGCTTGAATATGCGATGAGAATATTTGGTGGAAAAATAATAATAACCAAGTCATTAAAAAATTAATGGCTAAGACGATTAACACTACTGTCGACAGATGTTTGATCAGGATAATTTGTGTCTTATTTATTGCCATACTCTGAACATACTCATTTTTAATACTAAATCTGTAAAATTAAATGTTTAACAAGACATCACATCACCGGAAACTTATAGATGCTAGCCGCACACTCCACATGACTTTATTAAAGGAGTAGTAACTATAGCTTGCAAGGCTCTATTAGCAAATGTGTATTTGTCTGTTGGTCGCTGTGGTTTTAAGGAGATATTAGGAAAATGATAAGATTGATTATTGCGGAACTAAATTACTGCTGCTCTAGGGCAGTAAGTAGATACTCTCGTAATGTATTTAGGTTGGCATCGTAACTTTTACGATGAGGTAATATCATATTTAGTGGTGAGTTTTCTTTTTCAAACTCAGGTAACAAAGGGATTAAACGTCCAGCTTCAATATCCTGGATAACATCAAACCCTGTCTTATAAACAATCCCAGCCCCTTTTAATGCTAATCGGCGAAGGTAGTCGCCGTCATCGGATAAATGTTTCCCCGTTACTTTTACTGAAAATACCTGTTTGTTTTGAAAGAAGCGCCAGATATCCGTTAGGTTATCGTCACCGGTAAAGTGCAAACAATTATGTTGTCGTAAATCTTCAGGTTTTAATGGGGTACCGTGCAAAGCTAAATACTCTGGAGATGCACATAAGATTCGAGTGTTGTTTCTTATTAAAGGTAAAGATATTAAAGATGAGTCGTTTGGCTCACCGTAACGTAAAGCCGCATCAACGGTTTGCGAGTAAAAGTTGGCATACTTATCACTTAAGCGCACTTTTAGTTTTATATCTGGATATTGAATTTGAAACTCACAAAGGTGTTCCATAAGAATATTGCGGCCAAAGTCTGACGGTACCGATAAGGTCATGCTTCCTTGTAAGCTATTGAGCTGAACTGACTGTTTCCCTTGAGTTAAGCTCTCCAGCGCTTTTCTGGCGTGAGGCAAAAAGTTATGACCGGTTTGCGTTAAGGTTAAACTGCGGGTAGAACGTTGTATTAAACGGGTGTCTAAATCTAGCTCTAGCCTTTTTAGCGCGGCACTTGCAGCCGCAGGGGTTACTGATAATTCACGTGCTACTGCAGATAAGTTACCTAGCTCGCTTGCGAGTACAAAAACCTTAACGTCAAAAAATTTCATGGTTATTTTCAAAATTTAATTGAAAGTGAATTCGATTTTACCACCATTATCAAAAATAATTTATCTTTTATACTGCTAATTCATAATCAGAGGAGATTAAGTTATGTCATTAAAACGTTCATTTTTATTCACGGTATTTACGGTAGCAGTTTCTTTGTTATCTAGTGTGTCAGCTAATGCGGCTGATTTTGCAAAAGCGCCTTTTGAAAAAGAGTTGTTTGATAAATTACAAGCTAACGGCGAAGTTGTGCTTGTTGATGTATATGCACCTTGGTGTCCTACTTGTAAAAAACAACAGAAAGTAATTGGTCAGTATTTTTCTGCCAACCCAGAAAGCAAAGTTAAAGTCTTAGTTGTTGATTACGACAATCAAACTGAGTGGGTTAAATATTTTAAAGCGCCACGTCAATCAACCTTATATTTATATAAAAATGGTGAACAAAAGTGGTTTAGTGTTGCTGAAACTCGCAAAGAAAAAATCTTTGCCGCAATAGACTCAGCCGTTAAATAATATGGACTTGGTCGCTATTCCATTAGCATTCCTTGCTGGGGTGCTAAGTTTACTATCCCCATGTGTATTACCAATGATACCCGTTGTTGCCAGTTCTGCTGTTCGCAGTTCTCGTAAAGGGATCATAATGTTAGCACTTGGCCTTAGCCTTTCATTTGCGTTGGCGGGGACTTTACTCACCTTTGCACTGATAAGTTTAGGCTTGTCACCTGAAGTCTTAAGGTACTTTTCTGCGAGTTTATTATTATTCATTGCTGCTGCAATATTAATACAGCCGATTGGTGATTGGTTAACCCTTAGGTTGTCTTTATTGATGAGTCGTTTGCCAAATCATAACGTGCAAGGCGACGGTGTTTTAACACAATTTGCCGTAGGTGCTTCGTTAGGATTAGTTTGGTTACCTTGTGTTGGGCCAACGTTGGGAGCCGCTATTGCGTTAGCATCTACAGGGCAAAGCTTAGGGTCTGCATTTTTAGTCATGTTGGCATTTGGTATTGGAACCGCGATTCCTTTAATTGGCTTTAGTTTGTTAGTGCGAAAATCATTAAGCAAATGGGCGACTAAGGCATCAGTAGCCAAAAAAGTTATGGGGGTATCATTGATACTGTTGTCCTTGATAATCTTTACTGGCTTTGACCGTACACTAGAAATGTTAGCTTTAGATATCATGCCTGAATGGCTATACAACATATAAAATAGAAAGAGTAGAAAATGAAAGTTAAGTTATTTATTATCTGCACTTTGTTGGCGCTGATCACAACGCCTTCAATCGCAAAAGAAAGTCTACAGAATGAACAGAAAGCCTTACCTAAAGTTATCTTTTTTGATGTTAACCAAACATTATTAGACTTAAGTAATGTCGCTAAGTCGGTGACGGTTGCCTTGAAAGGCAGAGATGATCTGGTAAGTAGTTGGTTCACAACTATGTTGCATTACTCTTTAGTGAGCAATGCGATTAACGATTACCATCATTTTGGTGAAATTGGCGTAGCGGCTTTGCAATTGGTGGCTAAGCAAAACAATATTCCATTAACTGAAAATGAAGCTAAGCTGGCTATCCAAACACCATTTAGAGACTTACAGCCACATCTTGATGTTGTTATGGGATTGAAAAAATTTAAAGACAGCGGCATTAAATTAATAACCCTGACTAATTCGTCAGATGCGGGTATTGCAAGCCAACTTAAAAATGCGAAATTAACTGAGTATTTTGAAGGCTCATTAACTGTGCAGCATTTACAGGTTTTTAAACCAGACTTACGAGTATATAAATGGGCGCTAGAACAAATGAATGTGGACGCCGCTGATGCAATGTTAATTGCAGCACATACGTGGGACATTGCCGGAGCTGCTAAAGTCGGCATGCAAACGGGTTTTATAGCACGTCCTGGTCAATATGAATTTGAATTGGTCGATAAAGCCGATTACGCGGCACCTGATTTAATTCAATTAGCGGATAAAATTCTAACTCGCTAATTTCCCCCCGCAGGCCAGTAAATTTACTCTGCTTAAGATAATCCTGCACCTTGCTAAGGTGTGGTTTTTTTTATATTAATATCTGTGACACAGCAAGTTAAACGTAAAATCAAAATCAACTCATACTTTTCTTGATACTATTTAGTCTCATTGTTTATCTCTAGCTTTTCATCTCCAATTTTTACTTCATTTGCAGCTATCGTTAAAATTTGTAAACTTTTGCCTCTTTTTAAGTAAGCTAAACGCTACTATTTATAAATAGCCAAATTAGCTCCTATTGGTTTTATTGTTTTTTTTGCTGTTACAATATGATTTTAGAGCTATTCTTCCTTTTGCTTCTTTCATGTATCCAACTATAGGACAATTATTCATGGGTCATAATCACTCTCATCATCATGGGCATTCTCACTCTCACCATGGGCACTCGCACGATGGCAAATTAAGTATTGCTGTGTTCATTAATATTTTATTAACGGTAGTACAAATTATAGGTGGATTAGTTTCAGGTAGCCTATCGCTTATCGCAGATGCGCTGCATAACTTAAGTGATGCAGGCGCGATTGTTATTGCTATTGTGGCTAGGAAAGTTGCTAGACGACCCGCCAGTAAAGAAATGACCTATGGCTTTAAACGTGCCGAAATTTTAGGTGCGTTAATCAATAGTACAACCTTGATCATTGTGGGTTTGTATTTGGTTTACGAGGCCGTATCTAGTTATTTTAACCCTGAGCCGATAGACGGTTGGATAGTCGTTTGGATAGCAACAATTGCATTGTTGATCGATACCGCAACAGCATGGTTAACGTATAAGTCGGGTGCGAAAGATAACTTAAATTTGAAAGCCGCTTTTATTCATAATTTATCAGATGCGTTTGCATCAGTCGTGGTGATTGTGGCTGGTACTTTGATCATTCTATATCAGTGGTATGTAGTGGATTTAATTGCCACAATCGCTATCTCTATTTATGTTATTTACCACGGTTTATCATTAGCAAAACAAAGTATTAATATTTTAATGCAGGCTGCACCAGAGGGGATTGATGTTGATGAGCTATGCAATCAAATTGAGTCGTTAACAAATATAGAAAAAGTACATCATATTCATGTTTGGCAACTTGATGATAACGAAACCTTGTTAGAAGCGAGTTTGTCATTACAAGAACAAGCCAGTTCCGGCAGCCTATTGCAAGTTAAGCAATTGTTGGCAATGCAGTATGCTATTAAGCATTCAACTATTGAGATTGTATTTGATAAAGGCACTGAAGAAGGTAATTGTTACCAATTAGGTTAATCTAGCTAAATAAATAAGCCGCTGTAAGCTCAAAAAAAACTGGGGCTGCATAGTGAGTTTATTAAATGTTTAAGTCGACAATTTCGGTGAAAAGCATGTTATATCTTAATAAAGTAGTTAAACATGTAGATAAAATTAGATACTATGCTCAACAATAAAGATTGTCAGTCTTATGCTTAGTTATGCACCTAAGCGGACTATGTAAAATAAAAGCAATCGTAGAATAAAAACAATAAAATAATGAAATTTAAGGGGAAGCTTCAATGTCTGTAATTGAAAGAGAATCAATGGACTTTGATGTCGTGATTGTCGGTGCGGGACCAGCTGGTTTGTCAGCAGCGATAAGATTGATGCAAAAAGCACAAGAAAATGAACAAGAGTTAATGGTCTGTGTGGTAGAAAAAGGCTCTGAAGTTGGCGCTCATGTATTATCAGGTGCTGTATTTGAACCTAAAGCGTTAGACGAATTAATTCCAGATTGGAAAGAAAAGGGCGCACCTTTAAACACAAAAGTCAGTCATGACGAAGTTTATTACTTACGCGGTGATGCAGCTTCAACAAAAATCCCTAGCTTTTCATTCCCAAAAACAATGCACAATAACGGTAACTATATCGTTTCGATGGGAAATGTTTGTCGCTGGTTAGCTGAGCAAGCTGAAGCGATGGGCGTTGAGATCTTTCCAGGCTTTCCTGCATCAAAAATATTATACGACGAGCAAGATAACGTCGTTGGTATTCAAACGGGTGATATGGGATTAAATGAAGCTGGAGAGCAAAAAGATTCATTTATGCCGGGTATGGAACTAAGAGCAAAATACACAATTTTTGCTGAGGGTTGTCGTGGCCATTTAGGTAAAGAGTTAATTAACAAATATCAATTAGATGCCGACAAGTCGCCACAGCATTATGGACTTGGTTTCAAAGAAATTTGGGATGTCCCCGCTGAGCAACATCAAGAAGGTTTAGTTATCCATTCTGCAGGTTGGCCGTTAACCGGTGAGCTAAGTGGCGGTGGTTATTTATATCACGCAGAAGGCAATCAAGTTGTTTGTGGTTTGATTATCGACCTTAATTACCAAAACCCTAATGTGAGCCCGTTTGACGAGTTTCAGCGTATGAAACATCATCCAATATTCGCTAAACACTTAACTGGCGCTAAACGCATTGCGTACGGCGCTAGAGCCATTGCCAAAGGTGGTTTAAATTCGTTACCTAAGATGTCGATGCCAGGTGGTTTTTTAGTGGGTTGTAATGCGGGTACGCTAAATTACGCAAAAATTAAAGGTAATCACGCAGCGATGAAATCTGCGATGATCACTGCGGAAGTTATTGCTGATGCGTTAAAAGCAGGCGATGAAGGTCAGTCTGATTTAACTCAATTACAAGATAAGTTTGAGCAAAGTTGGTTGTATGACGAATTAAAATCAAGCCGTAATTTTGGCCCAGTAATGCACAAACTCGGTGTGTTCTTAGGTGGCGCTTATAATACGCTCGACCAAAATTGGTTTGGTGGTAAATTGCCATTTAACTTTACCGACAACACGCCAGATCATGCCAATATGAAGCTTGCTGGAGAATGCTCAAAACCTGATTACAGTAAGCCAGATGGCAAACTGAGCTTTGACCGTTTATCGTCAGTGTTTTTGTCTAATACTAACCATGAAGAAGATCAGCCTGTTCATTTGCAACTCGCGGACCCTACAATTCCTTTAGTTAATTTAGAGAAATTTGATGAGCCAGCACAACGTTACTGTCCTGCAGGCGTTTACGAATTTGTTAAAAGTGAAACTGGTGAAAACCAATTCCAGATTAACTCACAAAACTGCGTACATTGTAAAACTTGTGATATAAAAGACCCGGCCCAAAATATTACCTGGGTAACACCTGAAGGTGGTGGCGGTCCTAATTACCCAAATATGTAATAATTCATATAAGGAAATTAGATCAGCAAAAAAAGGCGCAAAAGCAGCGCCTTTTTTTATTTTTAGTAGTATAAAACTGGTACTTTCTTTAAGTAGGCACAGTGATAATTAAGATAACGAATGAAGATTAAATCAATAATGGTTCCGGCAAAAATTAATGCAGCGCCTGAATCAAACTTTAAGCAATTACTCAATGAGATGTTAGTTAATAATCATTCATGTGGATTAATTGGTTATGGCAGTAAATTACATGGCATGGTGGTCGCACGCGATATCATGTTGATGTGTCAGCAATCATTTAATAATGAGAACTGTTTTCCTTCGCCAGAATTAACGGTTGCTGATGTGATGCACTCTAAACCTTTCTGTTTGCACCAAGATACCTCGGTTTATGAGGCATTAGTGACCGCTAAAGTCAATCAACTAAAAAACTTACCTGTGGTTGACGATGACGACAATCTAGTTGGGATCATATCTCAAACCGAACTCCTAAATACTTATATTGATTTGATGGACTTGGACCAAGCACTAAGAAAAACAAATAAAAAATTAGAGTCATTAGCGCTAGAAGACGCACTAATGAAAATTGGTAGCCGTCATGCCATGGAAATTGATTTAAAGTACAAACAAGCTGAGGCGAAACGCAATAAGTCGTCTTATGCTATTGCCTTGATAGATGTCGATTTTTTCAAAAACTACAACGATCATTATGGCCATCAATTAGGTGATAAAGCATTGCAGTCCGTTGCTAAAATCATCAAAAAAGTTAAGCGTAAATCAGATAGAGTTTATCGCTACGGCGGTGAAGAAATATTAATTATCATGAATGATATTGAACAGGAAGGTGCCCATCTTGCTGCTGAGCGAATAAGAGCGGCGATTGAACAGGCTAATATCGAACACTTAGGCAGTAAATTAAATGTGCTAACGGTTAGTATTGGCTTGTGTAGCCAAAAAGCAGGTTCCTGGAAAGACATGGTTAAATTAGCAGATCTTGCGCTTTATAAAGCCAAACAAGAGGGAAGGAATCGCGTTTTATAGTGTTGTTAGCATATAGCCTAATATACCTAGTAAAAATCCACAAACTGCACCCATAGGTGGGAAATAGTGATTCTTTAACCTAACCTGAGGTGCAATATCTTGAAATACTACATATAAAATCCCACCGGATGCAAAAATCATAATAATTGATAACAATTCAGGATCTTCAACCAGCCATAAATATCCAGCCACAGCACTCAATGGCCCAAGCAATGAAAATAAACTAAATAGAATAATGATTTTTGTTGCTGAGTACGCACTTGTTTTTTTTAGTTCAGTAAAAGCATTAAATCCCTCTGGAATATTTTGCATTGCGATCATCGCTGCGAGTAATAACGCCAGTTCTTGATTGATGGTAAAGGTTGCGCCAAGCGCTAAAGATTCAGGCACAAAATCACTCAGCATTGCCAGTAATTGACTTGCTGATGTTTTAACTTTCTGCTGTAAAATATCTAGTCCCATAAACAACAAAGCACCTAAGCTAAACCAAAGTGCAGTACTGGGTAAAGATAAGCTACGACTGCCTTCTGGGACTAAAACTAGACTTACCGCCGACAACAAAGCACCACCGCCAAATGCCACAATAAAATGTTGGAATTCA
Source organism: Psychrosphaera saromensis (assembly GCF_002954545.1). Taxonomy (GTDB): domain Bacteria; phylum Pseudomonadota; class Gammaproteobacteria; order Enterobacterales; family Alteromonadaceae; genus Psychrosphaera; species Psychrosphaera saromensis. The sequence continues at coordinate 1,686,063 of NZ_MSCH01000003.1, forward strand.
CTTTGTAAAATTCTACTTTTAATAAACTTCCTGCTTGCCAGAAAAGCGCCAAGAGGCATCGCTAAGCCAGCGAGTAGAGTTAATATAATGACCGTTATGAGTGGAAGCATAAATACAAATTCTTAAATTCTCTTATTGCCTTATCATACCGTATGAACTGGCATTGTATTGGTTGATTTTAATCTTAAGAAATAAATAATTACATTTAAAGCTTGAATATAGGAAAGAAATCTACAATATTAGTTAGACGAGTCTTATTTAAGTTTTAATTCAGGAGGTAAGTGCAATGTTATTTAAACTATTATTTGTTTTCGCTTTTGTATTAAGCACTTTTTCTGGAAAAGAAATTGAACTCAGTGGCGAGCATAGTTTAACTTCAGCGGATTCAAGCTTAGTGACGGTTGATGGAATATCAATTCCTGACTTTGACTTAGATGACCCGTTTGCTGTCGATAATGCACGTGTTAGCTTTATTGCTGATTATTATACTCAGTCGGCTTCAAGCTACTCTCAGCCATACCTTCCACTACAACACTTTGAAAATACCAAATCAAGAGCTCCCCCAACTCTACATTCATAAATCAAACTAAATGTTTTAAAAATCAGACGTTTTACCTTTTAGTAAAATGTTATAGATAAAGTTCAGTGATCAAAATTTAAAATAAAAGTTATGTAATAGGCTGCTTAATAAACCATTTAAAGCACCATTATCGTATTCAATCTGTTAAATAACAGAATTACACAATAACTTTTTTGATCGCGTAGATTATGAATAAAGAGATCAAAATGAAAAATTTACAATTATTTAACTTAGACGTAACCGACAATGTAGTTTCACCAGATGAGTTTGAAACGACAAACTTAAACTCACCAGCTACGACTATATTTACCGACTTTAAAAAGCACGAAGCCTTAGTCGTAGACAGTGATACTTCAGCGGAAGCTGCATTGCAATTGATGTTGAAAACCCACGTTAGAATGAAGTTGGTCGTATCTCAAGGTGATGATTTCTTAGGGATAATCAGTAGTAATGAGCTTACTGAGCAAAAGATACAGGCTAAAGTTTCTAAAAGTAATAGCCGTAAAGATGTATTGGTGAAAGACTTGATGATACCTAAATATCGTTTACACGCATTTGATTTTGATGAGTTACAAAACGCTACCGTTAACGACGTGTTAAAGGCACTGGACAACTACAAACTTCGTCACTGCTTAGTATTAGATAGAAATAGTCACCACATACGTGGCGTTATTTCATCGAGTGACATTGTCAGAAAGTTAAAATTGAATATGAACCTAGGTTTAGAAAATACATTCAACTCTATCTACCAAGCTGCTCATGCTGCGTAATTAAAGAGTAATACAGCAATTAATCTAGATTCATAACTAGAACAAAAACGGCCTAACATGGTAAATCATGTTAGGCCGTTTTTATTTAACTAGAGTTTTTTCTTGTCGAATATTTAGTGTTCTCCACTTGATTGTGTTTGAATTTTCTTAGCACTTTCTAGTAAGGGTAAAGGTACAAAGCTAGCGGATTTACAGCCGTAAAATGGATCGTTTTTGATATGGTGAGTTTTACTTTTTACTGAGGTAATACTGAGTACAGCATCAAATACCATATCGTGAGAAAAGACATTGGTAGATTTGTTTTTTAAACAGGTTAAATCTATATCAGGTGTTGAGTTTGAAACCTGTGCACTGGCCCAAAATATCATGGGGACATGGGTTTGTTCCTGCGGAGCGAAGGCATAAGGTAGTCCATGCAAATACATTCCTTTTTCACCTAAAGATTCACCATGGTCAGATACATACAACATAGAACTAGCGACATCTTCAGTTTCAGATAAACGTGATAATTCGATAATGATTTGATTAAGTACATAATCGGTATAGGCAATTGAATTATCATAAGAGTTAACGAGTTGCTCTTGCGTACAGTTTTGGATATCGCTACGTTGACAGTCTGGCGTGAACAGGATTTTATTTGACGGATAGCGTTTAAAATAAGTTGGGCCATGAGAGCCAATCATATGTAATACAATTAACGTATTGTCATACTCTAGTTTATGTAACTTTTCACGTAATGGTTGCAGTAAGGCTTCGTCATAACAGTATTCACCATCACATAAAGGGTTGCTCTTTGTTGTTGCAATCTGTTGCGTATTAACCCGAGTGCAAACGCCTTTGCAGCTACCATTGTTATTGCTGATCCATAATACGTCAGTGCCAGCTAAGTGCACTATATCTATGACATTTTGCTGCGAAGTCGCAAGTCGTTTGTCGTAATTACTTTTGTTTAAACGTGAAAACATACAAGGCACAGAAACGGCGGTGGCTGTGCCACATGAACTTATATTAGTGAATGAGATAACATCTTGATTTGCGGTATATCGATTGGTTAATCTGTTGTAACCATTTAGTGAGAAGTTCTGCGCTCGTGCGGTTTCCCCTAATACAAATACCGTCACATGTTTGTTGTTATTTTTATTTATAATCTGAGGTGATGTATCTAACAGTTGGAATTTTAGTGGTGGATAAAAGTAATGTTTACGGGCAAATTTATAAATAGAATCGATACCTTTATAGGGGGTGATATAATCAATTAAATCTTTGTTATTTCTGCCTACTGAGGCGTAATTAGAATAAAAGATTGTACCAATCAATACGGTGATTAACGTCGCTCCCGCAAACAATGTAATTCGGTTAAATAACTCTTTTAAAAAAGGTTGGTAACTTATTTTAATTGAGCAAATCAAAACTGCAGGAATAACCGCAAAGACAATAAAGAAGACTACGGCGTATAAGTTTAAATAAGAGAGTAACTCTGCACTGTCGCTTTCAACCGTGTTTTGTACCATGCCATAATCAAATACAATTCCATAAGTCAGTGTGGCGTAAAACATTAAAGTGGAAATAATAACTGTGATGATCAATATAGGTTTTATTAACCACTTAACGGCAAAAAGACTTTGTATTAAAAGGGTTATAGAAAAGAGAAATATTGGAAAGGTAATTAAAAACAACCAATTAAAATCATCTAAGCCGGTAATCGCATTCGCGCTTTTAAATAAAAATGGAAGGTTTAAAATTAGTGCAATGTAAGCACAAACGATGAGTAATAATTGATTGCTTGTTAAAGTTAAATCTTTAACAAAGTTATCGGCTCTAGTGAAAAGTGGTAAACGGTTAGAATTCATATAAACACCTATAAGTAAGTGCTTCTATGTTAAAATATGAAACTTAAGTTAAGCTTAATCTAAGCTGAAATTTGCCTTTGAAATAAAAAATCCCCGCACAGTGCGAGGATTTAGTCTGTTTAAAAGAGCGGTTATATTCTAACGGTCTATAACTTTAAACTCGATTGAACTTGGGTATTTGTCGCTGTGATAAAGCTTGTGCTCTGCTCTTACATAATCTTCAGCTTTAGCCTTGAATATATTGTCTACGTATTTTTGTGGATTCATATCCATGAACGGAAACATACTGCTTTGCACTTGGATTTGTAATTTATGCCCACGTTTTATGGTGTGCAATACATCCAATAACTCAAACTTAACCAATGTTGGTTTATTTGCTTCAAATGGCTCAGGGATGCTCATGCTGTTTCTGAAACGACCACGAATAATGCCCCAACGAACTAACTCATGACGGTTGCCAGTCTCTTTATCAACCTTATTACTGTTTGCGTCCATACCTGGAAATACATCCACTAATTTAACCACAATATCCGCTGCACTTTGGTCTGTAGAGAACCATAAGTTTAAGTCGATTGCACCTGCAATGGTTTGATCTTCTGTTGCCACATCAGTGTTAAATACTAGAACATCAGTACGACGAGCTGTGAAACGTTGATCTTCAGCCATGTATGGGCGATCCCAGCCACGACTTGTGTGTGCAGAGTGTGGCACTGGTTTTTTAGGATCACTAATGTAATCGCTAAAGCCGCCTTGTTTGTCTTTATGAGTAAGTAACTTTTCATTATTACCTAAATATAAAGTGACATCTTTGCCTTGTTTTGGTGGCCAGGTGTCAAACTCACGCCAGCGATTGGCCCCAGTTTCAAATATAGTTGCTTGTGCTAAAAAACCAGCTTCATTGTTAGAGTCCGCGTCTTTTAAGTTGTCTTTGAAAAACGGCAGTAAAATACGTTCTTGGAACCATTCACTGGTGTTAAAGCCTAAATCAGCTTCACCCATTTTTGAGCCATCTTTACTATTCCATTGACCGTGATACCAAGGCCCCATAATAATATGAACATTGTCTTTTTTATTGTCTTTCGACATTTTTTTATAAGTCGCTAAAGGACCGTATAAGTCTTCAGTGTCATACCAGCCGCCAACAACTAGAGTTGCAGGTTTTACATTATCAAGGTGCTGCAACAGATCTCGTTTCTGCCAGTATGAATCGTAATTTGGATGTTCGGTTAATTCATTCCAAAACGGACGCTCGCCTTTAAAGTAGTTTTTATTAACATTTGAAAGAGGCCCTAAGTTACGGAAAAACTCATAACCATCAGGTGTTACAGAGTCCATTCCTTTAGGCCAATAAGCAAATTCACCGTCGCGTTGTTTATCAAATGTATCAAAGAAAATAAATGCCATTGGCGTAGAGAAAGCACCGTTACGATGAAAATCATCAAAAAACCAATCTGCAATTGGTGCTTGTGGTGATATTGCTTTTAACGCTTTGTGGCTATTTATCGCAGCGACAGAAGTGTAGTAACCAGGATAAGAGGTTCCCCACATGCCGACTTTGCCATTGTTATTTGGTACATTTTTAACTAACCAATCTATGGTGTCGTAGGTATCCGTAGCATCGTCAGTGGCTTTTCCGCCTTTATCGCCTGCATCCTGAGGACGCATGTTGACGTACTTGCCTTCCGACATGAACTTACCGCGCACATCTTGGAATACAAAGATAAAACCTTCTTTTTCAAAGATTTCACTTGGACCTAACTTAGTCTTATATTTATCGGCACCATAAGGAGCAACACGATATGGTGTACGTTGCATCATCATCGGATATTCAGACTTTTTATCGTAAGGAATATAAACTGAAGTAAATAGCTTTATACCGTCTCGCATTGGAATTTGGTATTCATATTTAGCGTAGTGAGAACGTATGTAGTCGGCTCTTTTATCTTGTTTTTTTGTTTCAGCAGCTTGTGTGAAGCCAGCTAAAACTAATAAAACAAATAAGCCAAATAATCTCGGTAAGGCTTTTTTATTCATTTAGTTATCCTTAAATAATTTAAAGTTAGAAAAGTAATTAGAACATGCTCGTTAAAATATTACGCCTGTACTCTGTGACATCATATAAATTCACGCTGAAACAATGTAATTCAACGATGAGTGTTATTGTTTGAAGTTATTAGCTAAAGAATAGAATTAACTGTCGTTGAGCAATAAATAGTGGATGCGAATAGTTTGTATGTAAGCGATACCAATTAATTGTTGGCGTGATAAAGTAGCGTCAATATTAAGTAATGAAACCTAATGTAGAAATAAAATGAAAATATCCCCAGTTGTTCTGTATACAATCATAGTGTCCTTAGGCGGATTTATTTTTGGCTTTGACGCCTCAGTGATCTCTGGAACATTAAATTATATTGTTGCAGAGTTTAATTTAAGCTCAATAGAGCAAGGTTTAGTGGTTAGCGCTCCCACCTTAGGCGCTATTATTGCCACGGTCACAGCTGGTGTACTAGCTGACCGTTTTGGCCGTCGTAATCTACTTATTGCTATTGCATTGCTTTATTTGTTGTCAGCATTTGCATCTGCATTTTCTACTAGCTATTGGATGTTAGTGTCTGCTCGCTTTATTGGCGGATTAGCCTTTTGTTCACTTATGATAGCACCTATGTATATTGCTGAAATCAGCCAACCCAAACAGCGTGGTAAGCTGGTTTCAATTAACCAGCTTAATATTGTTATTGGTTTCTCTGCCGCGTACTTTGCCAATTATTATGTGCTTGAACTTAGTCAGTCTGCAGCAACTTGGGTAACGGCTATTGGGCTTGATACTCATACTTGGCGTTGGATGTTAGGGTTAGAAATTCTGCCTGCGTTAGCTTGGTTTGTATTGTTGTTTTACATACCTCGTAGTCCTCGTTGGTTAGCATTAAAAGGCCAAGACGAAGAGGCCGTTGAAGTTCTCAAGAAATTGAACCCCAATGAGACAGCTCACAATTATCAAGACGATATCAATGAAATTAAGCAATCTTTAAAAAATAAAGACACCTCATTACTAGCAAGCATTAAGTTTTTGTTTAATTCAAAAATTAGATTCGCTATTACCATAGGTATTATTGTTGGTATCGCACAGCAAATTACCGGGATTAATGCCATTTTCTTTTATGCTCCAAGTATCTTTGAGCAAAGTGGAGTAGGGACTAACGCAGCGTTTGCCCAAGCCGTGTTAGTTGGGGTTATCAATGTGTTGTTTACCATTGCCGCTATGATGCTTATTGATAAGTTAGGACGTAAGCCTTTGTTAACTATAGGTTTGGCAGGTGTAGCTCTGAGCATGGCTTTATGTGCTTATGGTTTCTCTCAAGCGACCTATAAATTATCTTCGCAAGATATAGAACAGCTCGAGCTAAAAGAGCCACTTTTAACTCAATTGCATGCCATAGAGCCTGAGACTTATCAGTCAGATGTTGAGTTTAAACAGGCTGCGATTAAATTAGTTGGTCAACAGATATTTAGTACACATCAAGGTGATATTTTAAAACTAGCGGCGACCATGAATGCGACCATTATTTTATTGGGGATTTTAGGCTTTGTTGCCTCTTTTGCATTTTCTTTAGGGCCAGTAATGTGGGTGATGTTTTCTGAAATATTCCCCAATCATGTACGGGGTATCGCTATCTCGTTTGTCAGTGTTATTAACAGCATTGTTAGCTTTACCGTCACCTTTGTATTTCCTTGGGAGTTGGAGGTTCTTGGTTCGGCAGTAACCTTCTTAATTTACGGTGTGTGTGCTTTAGTTAGTTTAGTGTTAGTTATAAAACTATTCCCAGAAACCAAAGGTAAGTCATTAGAAGAGATTGAAGCTGAGATGATGCGTTAGTTCTTTGGTAAGCAATTGCTCAGTCTAAATTGGCTTTAGACAATATTATTGAAAATTTATAAGTTGGAGTAATACATGGCTCGATTAGCATTAATAGGCATGAGTTTATTGTCATTAGTTGGGTGCGATAAAGTGGTAGAAGTAGCCTCTGAACCTCAACTAAAAAGAATCACCTATCAAAGTAAAACTGAGCAAGTAGACCGCGATTATTTTGTTTATTTGCCAAAAGGTTATGAAACAGCCAAAGATAAAAAGTGGCCAGTAATGCTATTTTTACATGGCAATGGCGAACGTGGTGATGGAAATGAACAGTTGGGACATGTATTAAAACATGGACCTTTATATGAAGCCTGGATCCAAAAGAAAGATCTACCTTTTATTATAATATCCCCTCAATTGCCTATGTTTGGTTTTGACCGAGTCGGTATTGATTACATAGATAATCGCAGCAACGACAGTATTCCAAAACGGTTACCAACCGGCGTACCTAAAAGACCAGCCGCATTTGATGTTAGTGGTGAATTAACAGGTGTTCCAGCAGTTGATATGACTCAGATATCACCATTATTTCCTATGGGGTGGGAGCAAGTTGAGCAAGACTTATTAGATATGTTGGTTCAGGTTAAGCAAAGCTTTAATACGGATAACTCTAGAGTTTATATTACCGGGTTAAGTTATGGCGGTGTAGGCACTTGGTATATGGCCAGTAGGCATCCTGAGTTATTTGCGGCCATGGTGCCTGTTGTAGGTTGGGGACATCCTAGTTTAATGGAGCCAATAGCGGAACGTCAGTTACCTGTATGGGCATTTGCTGGAGGGCGAGATTCAGCCGTGGTGGTTGAGTTGTTTTATCATGGTCTTAATCGGTTAGAACAATTGGGGCATAAAGACGTCAGGTTTACGGTTCACGAAGATATGGGGCACGATGCTTGGACTAGAGTGTACTCAGGTGATGATGTTTATACCTGGCTGCTAAGCAATGAATTAAATAGTCACAATCTATAAACCACAACCAATAAACTACAACCAATAAACAATAAAAGTGCACTAGATGGAGATTGTAGAGTCTCGTTCAACTAACTCTGGTAGAAATTGATGACGAATATCTAACTTCTTCTGACCGTATATATTTTTCAATACTAGCCTTGCTGCCATATGACCCATGTCTCTGATTGGGTAGTCTATGGTAGTGAGAGTTGGGAATAATAAACTGGCATAAATTACGTTATCAAATCCAACAATAGATAGGTCTTTAGGTACATCTAAGCCTTTTTGACGAGCGGTTGCTAATGCCCCAGATGCCATTTCATCATTACCGCAAATCAAAACAGTAAAAGGACGACCAACTTCTAGTAGGCTGGATATGCCTTCACAACCACCGCTTTGGGTAAAGTCACCTTGATACATGAGTTGTTCATTAAATGGCAGGTTGTATTCTTGTAAGGCTTTTTTATGACCTTTAATTCTCTCGTTGGAATCTGATTTCCACTTAGGCCCAGAGATATAAGCTATCTCAGTATGACCTTTTTCTAGGATAGACTTTGTCATTAAGTATCCACCTAGTGCATTGTCTAAAGTAATGCAGCTGTCGGCCATTTCTTCAATGAAACGATTAATAAGAACAATGGGCACTTTGCCTTTATTTAATTTTATTAAGTATTCATCAGATACGGCTTCAACATGTAAAATTAATGCATCACAATTTCGGCTTAATAAAAATTCAATACCGTCAATTTCTTTTTCTTCATCACTGTGTCCAGTGGTGATAATGACGTGTTTTCCTGCGTCACGTAACTCAGACTCAGTTCCACCCATCATTTGGCCGAAAAAAGGCCCATGTAGCTCCGAAACTAACAAGCCGACACTATCACTGCGGCTCGATGCAAGGGAACGAGCTGTTGCATTTGGGCGATAGCCTAGCTCTTTCATGGCATCCACTACTTTTTGTTTCGTTTTATCACTTACTTTGGCATTGTTGTTCATAACGCGGGAAACCGTCGCTAATGAAACGCCAGCAAGAGCAGAAACTTGGTATATGGTGGCCATTGTGTTCCTTTTGAGGGGGTATAAGGGAATTTATTTTGCCAGTCTAACCTTAATGGTTGTTAATACCAATTGAATTAATTGGTAATAACAACCTCAGCTTTAGATGAGTAATAAATAGTAGTAAGAATACTTATTATTTATTGTCTAATCGACGTTGGATTAAGTCTTTACTCATTTGTTGTTGTTTTAAATCAGTTAGTGGATAAAAAACCATTAACGCTGCTGCGGCAAAGCCAAATGCGGCAGGTATCCAACTCATAAGGAGTTGCATGCCAGGTAATGAATTTTCAATGGTTGCTTGGTCCATACCGTCATATCCATAACCCGCAAGTACGATTAACACTAATGCTCCAGCAAAGCCGCCGCCAGTTTTTTGTACGAAGGTGCCTGCAGAATAAATTAAACCAGTTGCGCGACGACCATTCTTCCATTCAGAGTAATCAGCTGAGTCGCCTAACATAGAGAAATATAGTGTTGGTAATATTGCGGCGAAAAACTCAGCACTACAACCGACAATAAATACATAAGTTGCATCACCTTGAGGTGCCCAAAAAAGAGCTATTGTCAGTAAACCACTTAATATTAACGATACAATAAATAATTTTTTACGGCCTAACCATTTAGAAAGCGGGCTAGTACATAAAGCTCCAATGATAGAAACAACTAATAAGCCAACAAAATATTGCCCAGCCATCAAATCATCACCAATGAAATATTTAAAGTAATAAGCAATAGCACCGTACTTAATGCCATTTAGCATCATAGTCAAAAAGCCCATACCTAATAAGATTAACCAAGGTTTATTAGTTAACAAATCAACCATATCTCTTTGAGTTCCGCTCATCTCGTCGGAGTTTTTATTAATTAGTTTTTTGATTACAAACCACATGGCAACCATTACAGCAGCAAAGAATAATCCGCTGTTTAAATCTCGGTAATAGAAAAACAGAGTGATAGATAATAGTGGTAAAATGATAAATGGTAGGTTTTTGGTTAAATCAAATAGTTCAGATTTTAAATCAGTGTCAGCTGAAACTGGCGGTGTAATACGTTCCTTTGTGCTAGTAAAACTGATAAGCATTAGTATCACTAATGCACCTGAAAACACATACATAGTGTACTGATAACCCATGGCATCATCACCGGCACCTAACCAAGCAACAAGTTGTGGGGTAAAGCCCATAACCGCCAAACCACCTAAAAATGCACCAGCAAAACGAAAGCCAGACAAACTAGTACGTTCTTTGTCGTCGTCAGTCATTACGCCCATAAGTGCAGAGTAAGGCACGTTGTTAACGGTATAAGCTAAGGTTAAACCAATATATGTGAAGTATGCATAAGCTAGCTTACCGCCTTCACTTAAATCTGGTGTGGTGAAAACTAGGACCATAAATAGGCCTAAAAATGGCGTAGACCATATAATCCAAGGTCTAAATTTACCCCATTTAGTGTCTGTTCTGTCGGCGATCATACCCATTATAATATCGGTAATACCGTCGGTAAGACGAACCACAAGGAATAACATAGCGGCTGCTGCTGCCGTTAAGCCAAATGTATCAGTATAAAATACTGCAAGATACGCTAATGCACCACGCCAAACTAAGTTAGCTGCTGCATCCCCAAAGGCGTATCCTACTTTTTCGTAAAATGGAATTTTTGTCATGATTGATTCTTATTGTTATTTTTTTTGATTTTAAGATAAAAACAAGGCCTTTTAAAAGGCCTTGTTTGCATTATTTTTGACGTTGGCTAATTAACGCTTTATAAGCGTGACCACTATTTTTAATGGTTCTTTCTTGTGTCACATAATCAACACGAACAATACCAAAGCGTTTTAAATAACCTTCAGCCCATTCAAAGTTGTCCATTAAGCTCCAAGCAAAATAACCTTGTACATTAACACCTTGTTCAATGGCGTCGTTTACTGCATTAAGGTGAGTGTTGTAATAATCGATACGATCTAAGTCGTTGATCACGCCATTCTCTACTTTATCAGGCATAGCTGCGCCATTTTCTGCTATGTATACCGGAGGCAATTTGTATAGCTTGTTTAAAGACACTAACAATTCAGTTAATGCTTTTGGATAAATTTCCCAGCCGATGTCTGTTCTAGGATATAGATGTTCTAACTCAGTATAAAACTCACCAACTTCGGTAGGAGCTGTGTAAGTTAAACGTGTGTAATAATTAACACCAAGGAAATCAAGAGGCTGAGCAATAATCTCCATGTCGCCATCAAGTATTACTGGTTTACAGTTATCAGGTAATTCATCAATCATTGCAGGGTAAGCTGCATCAAAGATAGGTTTGCAATACCATTGGTTAATGTATTGATCGGCGTAATCTGCTGCTAGTTTATCTTCAGGTGAGTCTGTAGATGGGTAACAAGGGGTAAAGTTTAGAACAATACCATTCATGCTATCAGGGCTGTTTTTTTGTAGTACTTTCATACCTAAGCCATGGGCTAATAAAATATGATGAGCTGCTTTACGACCAAACTCTTTACCGACAACACCTGGAGCATGTACCCCAATTTCGTAACCTAAGAATGCACTGCAAAATGGTTCGTTAAACGTGGCATAAGAATGAACTCGAGTGCCAAATGCTTTAGTAATTAAATCAACATATTCTGCATATTTGTAAGCTGTTTCACGATTTAACCAACCGCCTTGATCTTCAAGATGTTGTGGTAAATCCCAGTGGTATAAAGTAACAAAAGTTTTAATTCCTTTGGCATTTAAGGTATCTAATAAGTCAGTGTAAAACTTTACACCCTTTGGATTTAATTGACCGTCAAGGGTAATAACACGTGGCCATGAAATAGAAAGGCGGTAAGCATCAACAGATAAAGATTCAATTAATTCAACATCTTGCTGCCATAAATTATAATGATCACAAGCAACTTTACCGTCTGAGTTGTCTACAACGGTACCTTCTTTGGCACAAAAGGTATCCCATATACATGGTAGTCGGTCGTCTATACCACCTTCAATTTGGAAGGAGGCGGTTGCTACACCAAAGGTGAACTTTGGCGATAACATTTTTGAATTTAGTGGTAATTTAATTACGGTCATAATAACTCTAACTCAGTTTTTGTTTTAGTTTGCAGCGTACATATAGAAAGCGCTTATAAAACACTTGAAAAAATAGGCATAAACCTTTCTAATACGGACAATGAAAGCGCTTACAATTGAGCTAAGGGTAATTAGTAATTGGGCAAAGGTCAATAATGATTTTTAATCCGACAAATTATTCTTTTCTCCTATATATTCACCAGTAAATATTCAATAATAATAAAAAAATCAATCTTGAGGGGAACACCATGGCTTCATCTGGTCATTCAACAGATATGCATAACACAATAAATGACGGTAAGAATTACAACTTTGCCTTAACGTCATTAACGACTTTGTTCTTCATGTGGGGCTTTATTACCTGCTTGAACGATATATTAATACCGCATTTAAAAGGGGTTTTTGACCTTAACTACACACAATCTATGTTAATTCAGTTCTGCTTTTTTGGTGCTTACTTCTTAGTGTCATTACCAGCAGGGTCTTTAGTTAAAAAGCTAGGCTACCAAAAAGGTATTGTTATTGGTTTGGTTATTGCCGCATTAGGTTGTTTGATGTTTTATCCCGCCGCAGCTGTTCATAGTTATCCGCTGTTTTTAGGTGCTTTATTTGTATTAGCCAGTGGTATTACATTACTGCAAGTGTCCGCTAATCCTTATGTAACCTTGTTAGGTCCGACAAAGACAGCCTCATCTCGTCTTACAATGACGCAAGGATTTAATGCTCTAGGTACGACAGTAGCTCCATATTTGGGCGCTATATTAATACTGGATCAAGCAACCTCTGAAGTTGCTAAAGCCGACACGGCTGAGTCAGTACAAATACCTTATCTTGTGTTAACTGCAATGTTATTGCTATTAGCCGCAGTATTTGCCTATTTAAAACTTCCACATTTAGAAGATGCTGAAACTCAAGAGGGCGAAGTACTTGAAGGTTCTGCATGGCAGTATCGCCACTTAGTGTTAGGTGCGCTTGGTATTTTTGTTTATGTGGGCGCTGAAGTATCTATTGGTAGTTTCTTAGTGAGCTTATTCGGTGAGGCAGACATTGCAGGCTTAGAAGAAGCAGAAGCGGCTAAATACCTTACTTATTACTGGGGGGGCGCGATGGTTGGTCGTTTCCTTGGTGCAGCTGTTATGCAAAAAGTTGAAGCCGGAAAAGTGTTGGCGTTTAACGCATCGATGGCTTCGATATTAATTGCTGTGACTATTTTGACATCTGGTGCTGTTGCCATGTGGTCTATTTTATTAGTGGGATTATTTAATTCGATTATGTTCCCAACTATTTTCAGCTTAGCGTTAAATGGTTTAGGTAAACACACAAGCCAAGGTTCAGGCGTTTTATGTCTAGCCATTGTTGGTGGTGCTATTGTTCCTTTACTTCAAGGTGTATTAGCTGACTCAATTGGTGTTCAACTTGCCTTTGTTTTACCAATCGTATGTTACGGCTACATTGCCTATTACGGTTTAGTAGGTAGCAAACCAGAATCAGTTAACGTTTAAAGTAAAATAATTTATGAGAAATATTAATATGAAAAAATCATTTTTAAACCATAAGACGGTAATCGCTTCTGTTGTCGCAATGACATTAGCTGCCTGTGGAACTGGCCCTGAAACATCTGAAAAAGATGCTAGTGATATTTGGCCTGTATTAGATATTGCTGTTAAAAAAGATGACAAAATCGAAAGTAAAATTGTTGAAATAATGTCAACAATGACACTTGAGCAAAAAGTTGCGCAAATGATGCAACCTGAAATTCGAGATATTACCGTTGAAGACATGCGTAAGTATGGTTTTGGTTCTTACCTAAATGGTGGCGGTGCATTTCCAAATAATAATAAACATTCAACACCTGCGGATTGGATTAAATTAGCTGAAGATTTGTATCAAGCATCTATTGATGACAGCGTTGATGGTTCTAATATTCCAACAATGTGGGGAACGGATGCGGTTCATGGGCATAACAATGTTATTGGCGCGACCTTGTTCCCGCATAACATAGGTCTTGGTGCAGCTAACAATCCAGACTTAATTGAAGAGATTGCAAAGGTAACGGCTACAGAAGTAATGGTTACTGGTATTGATTGGGTATTTGCTCCTACTGTAGCTGTCGTTCGTGATGACCGTTGGGGTCGTACTTATGAAGGTTACTCTGAAGATCCTGAGATTGTTCGTAGTTATGCAGCGTCTATTGTAAAAGGTTTACAAGGTCATGCAGATAAAGACTTCTTAAGTAATGACCGTGTTATCAGTACGGTTAAACATTTCATTGGTGACGGCGGTACCGTAAAAGGTGATGACCAGGGTGATAATGTTTCATCTGAACAAGAGTTATTTGATATTCATGCACAAGGTTACGTTGGCGGTTTATCTGCTGGTGCGCAATCTGTAATGGCGTCATTTAATAGCTGGCACGGTGATAAAATTCACGGTAATAAATATCTATTAACTAATGTTCTTAAAGAACAAATGGGTTTTGATGGATTTATTGTTGGTGACTGGAATGGTCATGGTCAAATTAAAGGCTGTACTAACGAAAATTGCCCTCAAGCAATTAATGCTGGTTTAGACATCTTTATGGTGCCAACCGCTGCTTGGAAACCTTTGTTTGAAAATACAGTACAACAAGTTAAAGACGGCGTGATAGCAATGAGCCGCATTGACGATGCAGTTACTCGTATTTTACGTGTTAAGTTACGTGCGGATTTGTTTAATAAACCAAGCCCAGCTAAACGTCAATTCTCTGGTAAAGTTGAATTGATAGGTGCTCAAGCTCATAGAGATGTAGCACGCCAAGCGGTACAAGAATCTTTGGTATTGTTAAAAAACAAAAATGTATTACCTATTAAACCAACTAGTCATATTTTAGTTGCTGGCAACGGTGCTGATAATATTGGCAAGCAGTCTGGTGGTTGGTCAATTACTTGGCAAGGTACTAACAACATAAATGCTGACTTCCCAGGTGGCACATCTATTTATAAAGGGATTGCGGATCAAGTAAACGCAGCAGGCGGTAAAGTAACATTAAGTGAAGATGGTACGTTCAAAACTAAACCTGACGTTGCAGTGGTTGTATTTGGTGAAGAACCTTATGCTGAAGGCCATGGTGACCGTGAAAACCTAGATTACCAACGTGGCGAAAAGTCAGACTTAGCTTTGTTAAAGAAACTTAAAGCTCAAGGTATTCCAGTTGTTTCAATCTTTTTATCTGGTCGTCCTATGTGGGTTAATGCAGAGTTAAATGCAAGTGATGCATTTATAGCGGCATGGTTACCAGGTTCAGAGGGACAAGGTGTTGCTGATGTTATTTTAGCCAATGCAGATGGTTCAGTTCAAAATGACTTCAAAGGTAAGTTATCTTTTACTTGGCCTAAATCTCCAGACCAAGCAGTGATTAATCGCTTTGACGAAAACTACGCTCCATTATTACCGTATGGTTTTGGTCTGCAGTATGGCGATGAAAATGTATTGGCTGATGATTTAAACGATGTTGTTAAACGTGACTTATCTCAAGTAACGACGAGACAAATATTTAACGGTGAAATGCAGAAGCCTTGGTTGTTATGGTTATTCTCTGGCGACAAAGAAGTGGAAGTTAAATCTAGTGCGCAAACATTAGGTGCATTAGCTTATCGTACCGTTGATAAAGTCGTGCAAGAAGATGCTCGTCAAATAACATTAGACGGCTCAGAAAGAGCGGGCTTAAGAATCGCGAGTAAGAGTAGTTTCCGTGAAGACTTACGTTCAGATTTAGAAGTTAACTCTGCATTACATTTCCAAATTAACGTTATGGAAAAGCCAACTGGTAAAGTTGAACTATCGATGAACTGCGAAGGTGAAGGCGATAGTCAAAATAGCTGTGGTTCAAGCATTGATATTACAAAACAGCTAAACGCAATGCCTTTAAACGAATGGCAAACTCTGTCAATTGATATGGCTTGTTATGCAAATACAGGCACTATCATGAGTAACTTAGTTGTACCATTTGAATTATCATCAAAAGGTAAGCTTAAACTTAGTGTTGCAGACATTAAACTTGAGCCTAATACAGCTGCTCAAGCGACAATTAGCTGTCAGTAATCAATAGTGTTTAAATGCTAGGTGCTACGTACCTTTCATTCACGAAACGTTGATACATAAATAATGATTAAAAATGGAAGCCTAGCTTCCATTTTTTTTTGGGGAAATAATTATCTACTTTTATTTTTTAATGAAAACTAAGTGGATTACTTGATTAACACCATTTCAATAAATATTTTATTAGTTCACGATAAAAATATTTTGAGGATATGGATATAGGCTCCAAAACCGTTCTCATTATCCTGCACTTAACATAATTGCAAATGTGTACTTTGATTTAACTGTTTGAAATTTATGGATTAATTGTCAGGTGTTGTTGATTTCCTCTGTGCTTATATCTAGAAAAAACATCATCAAAACATCTATTTTATTGAATAATAAAAAGTTGCATTAGACCAGAAATTATTTATTATCCCGCCACTTCTTGTTGATAGCCAATCCAAGTACATCGCAAATGCGGCCAGGCAATAGAGCAACTATCCAAGAGTGAATTTGAATATTTAAATATGTTGAACTCGCTCAAACCTTAATTGGTTTATATAGCTTTATGAAAACGTTTGGAGAAATTGCGATGTCTGTTACAAACTTAGAAAAGAACTTAACCTCAACCATTGTTTCACCTATTAACGGTGATGTTGCTAACTCATTAGACAGTAATACTATTGGCTCTTTAGTTACGCAGTTTGGCACGCCGTTAATGGTATTAGATTGTGACGTGGTTCGTCAGCAATATCGTGCATTACAAGATGCATTACCAAACGTTGAATTGCATTACGCACTTAAGCCATTACCTCATCCAGCGGTAGTTAGAACGTTACTGGCAGAAGGGGCTTATTTTGATTTAGCCACTAACGGCGAAGTCGATTTAGTGCAATCTGTTGGCGTACCTAGCGAACGTACAATTCAAACGCATCCAATAAAACGTGACAGTGATATTCAACACGCATTACGTTATGGCTGTACTGTGTTTGTGGTAGATAATGTTAATGAATTAGAAAAGTTTATTCCTTATCGTGATCAAGTTGAGCTTTTATTGCGCGTTAGCTTTCCTAATGCCGATGTTCTTGCCGACTTATCTAAAAAGTTTGGTTGTAAACCAGAGCAAGCATTAGAGCTTATAACTCATGCGTTTGACTTAGGTATTCGTATTAAAGGTTTGTCGTTTCATGTTGGGTCACAAACGCGTTCTGGCGACAAATACGCTATCGCAATATCACGTTGTAATGAAATCATGCAACAAGTGACCGATGCAGGCTTACCAGTTTTAAGCACGCTTGATATTGGCGGTGGTTTTCCAGTGCAATATACGGCAGATGTATTACCAATAAGTATATTTTGCGAGCCTATTCGCCAAGCATTAAACGTATTGCCAGAAACGGTTAGAGTTATTGCAGAGCCGGGACGTTACTTAGTGGCGCCATCAGTCACCAATATTGCCTCTGTAATGGGACAGGCTGAACGCAATGGACAAACTTGGTACTATCTAGACGATGGAATTTATGGGTCGTTTAGCGGCTTAATGTTTGACGAAGCTAAGTACGAAACTAAAAGTGTAAAGCAGTCTAATGAGGTTTACTCTTCGGTTTTAGCAGGTCCTACTTGTGACAGTATTGATGTGATATCAGACAATATTATGTTACCAAAACTAAACAATGGTGACTTAATTGTCAGCACTATGATGGGCGCGTATTGTTCATGCACTGCAACGGACTTTAACTTCTTCAAAAAAGCAGACGTGATAGTGATGGGCGAAGAAACTGTATTTGATTCTAATTCCATCAGTGCTTAATTAGTACTTAAATAGTGCTTAGTATTTTCTCTTCACACGTACATATGATTAAAAATAAAAAAGCCGCTAAATTAGCGGCTTCTTTTAACTAAGTTATTCTTTAATGTGTCATAATTTTAATCTTATAAATCAATATAATTATAATATGGTAAATAATTATGAGTGAAGCCGTGAGAAGAATCGTCATTGTTGGTGGTGGAACCGCTGGTTGGTTAACTGCAGGTGTTATTGCTGCCGAGCATAATTCAAAGTCTGAGTCAGGTTTACAAGTTACTTTAATTGAATCACCGGATGTCAGTGCCATAGGTGTTGGAGAAGGTACTTGGCCAACAATGCGCGAGACATTAGATAAAATCGGAATTAATGAAACTGATTTATTTCGAGAATGTGAGGCATCATTTAAGCAAGGTTCTAAATTTTCCAAGTGGGTTACCGGAGATGTAGACGATAATTATACCCACCCATTTGTATTACCTCACGGCTATTTGAAAACAGACCTTGTTTTTCCATGGCAGAAAAATAGAGAGGCTATTTCATTTTCTGACGCCATGAGTTATCAAGGCCATATATGTGAGAATGGCAGAGCTCCTAAGTTAATTTCAACTCCAGAATACGCTGGAGTTACAAATTATGCTTATCACCTCAATGCAACAAAGCTAGGTCTCTTTTTACAAAAACATTGTATTGAGAGCTTAGGTGTTAAGCATATAGTTGATCATGTGACAGGTATAATTTCATCTGATGATGGCGATATTGAATTATTGAACACTAATGTCAGCGGTAAGATTGGTGGTGATTTGTTTATCGATTGTTCAGGCTTATCTTCAATACTGCTAGGTAAACATTTCGATGTACCATTTATTAGCAAAAAACACATACTATTCAATGACACCGCTTTAGCTGTGCAGGTACCTTATCTTGATGACAATGCACCAATAGCTTCACATACAATATCTACCGCTCAAAGCTCAGGTTGGATTTGGGATATAGGATTACCCTCAAGGCGTGGGGTAGGTTATGTCTATTCGAGTCAACACTCTAATGATAAAGATGCTGAGATAGAATTACGTGCATATATAGAGACTTCAATTGGTAAAGTAGAAACTGACAAACTAAACGTTAGAAAAATAAGTTTCAATCCAGGACATCGTGAAAAATTTTGGCACCGAAATTGTGTTGCCATTGGTATGGCTGCTGGTTTTTTAGAGCCACTTGAAGCGTCAGCACTAGTATTAGTTGAACTTGCAGCAGCTAAAATAAGCAATGAAATGCCAGCTACACGTGAAACAATGGATATTGTGGCCAAACGTTACAATAAACAGTTCCTTTATCGTTGGGATCGGATTATTGATTTTTTAAAACTACATTATGCTTTAACTAAAAGAACGGATTCAGCATATTGGTTAGATAACAGGAAACCAGAATCGATTCCTGAAAGTTTAAGTGAATTATTAACTCTGTGGAAGTATCATCCTCCAGGGCCGCAAGACTTTAACCATGCAGAAGAGGTTTTCCCTTCGGCTAGTTGGCAATATATATTATATGGTATGGGCTTTGAAACAACCGAGAGTACAATGACTCGAAAATTTCATGATGAAGAAGCTGCACAGCGATTTTATAATGAGAATAAAAGTTTAACTCAAAAGTATTTGTCAGCTTTACCTAGCAATAGAGATTTGATTGATAAAATAAAATTATATGGCTTACAAAAGGTCTAACGTTAAGTTGCTTTTATTTAGTGTAATTCTTCGAGCTACTTAAATTAAGGCTGAGTATAGATAACTTTAAAATATCCATAGCTCAGCCTTTCTGTAATTAAGTTAAGGTGTTGAACGACAGTACTGATCTAGAAATGTTTGATGAGAAGGTAATTTATCCACTGCATTATCTATAGTTTCTCTAATTTGAGTTAAGAAACTCTCCAACTCATGTTGTTTCATAATAGCTGCTATTTGGTGATATTGTTTAGGATAAGCTCCTTGTCCTAACATAACTTGTGACCAAGAATCGACACGGAATAACTCACTCTCAGTTGTGAACACTCGACCAGTTTCCTTAAATAAATTTAATCTTTGTTTTAAGGTGCCAGGTATTTCCATATTTTTACAATATTGCCAAAATGGAGAATCGTCTCTTTCAGTACAATGGTAATGGAGAATAATGAAATCTCTAATATGCTCAAGCTCTGATGTAAATTGTTTATTATATTCGTTCACAGCAGAAGGCGTTATACCTTGAAAAGGAAATAATCTAATTAGTCGCAAAATACCAGACATAATTAAGTGTATGCTTGTCGATTCTAAAGGCTCTAAGAAGCCACTAGATAATCCTAGTGCTACACAGTTTTTGTTCCAACCTTTTCTACGCCGACCCGTTTTAAATTTAATAACTTTGGGGTGCTTAAGTGGTTCACTTTCAATGTTTTTTAATAATAAATTCTTAGCATCTTCATCAGACAAATATTTGCTACAAAATACTAATCCGTTTCCTACTCTATGCTGTAAAGGAATACGCCATTGCCAGCCACTTTTATGAGCGATGGAGCGTGTATATGGGAGAGGCTCTGATACTGTTTTGGTTTGCACTGCTACCGCACTATCACACGGTAACCAATGTGACCAATCTTCATAGCCAGTATGTAGTGACTTTTCTATAAGTACGCCCGCAAAGCCAGTGCAATCTATAAAGAGCTGACCTTCAATTGAGGCTCCATTCTCTAGCTGTATAGACGTGATATCACCAGTGTCCTTGTTTTTAGAGACTGTACTTATTTTACCTTCAATGCGCTTAACCCCGTGAGATTCTGAAAACGTCCTTAAGTACTTAGCATACAAAGTTGCGTCAAGGTGATACGAGTAATTAAGCCCTCCCTTAGAAAGGGCGAACTTTCTAGCTTTTGCTGCTTGGATTTCAAAGCAGTAGTTGTCAAAGTTATAATCGATGTTATTTTTTTTTCCATGTAACCAAAAATGTTGAAACTCACCAGCCCAGCAATCCTTACCTACACGCCCAAAGCCATGCATATATTCGTCGTTACCATTTCTCCAATTTTCAAAGTTAATACCTAACTTAAATGTCGAATGGGTAGCTTTCATAAAGTCTTGTTCATTAATACCTAATAATCGATGAAATGCTGCCAGTGTAGGTATAGCTGCCTCTCCTACACCAACGGTACCAATCTCATCTGATTCAACTAATGTGATATCGAAAGCTTTACCTAATAGTTTAGATAAGGAGGCTGCCGCCATCCAGCCAGCAGTTCCGCCACCAGCAATAACCACTTTTACTATGTTTTTATTATTCATTTAAAACTCCAATCCAGATGGTTGGTTATTGAATTATAAATCGTTTTTTATATCGACCAATCGTTGAATATTACCCAAAGACGCTGTAATTAAATAGGCAAGTCTTAAGAAACCTGATGAATGAAGCTCATTTAAGGCATCACCGGTAAGGTTAGATAGTTTTTCTTCGTTAATCGTATAGTTTCCATTAAGTGATAACTTGTCACCATTTTTTAACTCAATGTTTAAGACTAAAGGTTCAATTAGATCATATTTTAAGAAAAGCTTAAACATTTTTGGACTTAGTTGTGAGCCTTCATGTAAAGCTTTTAAAGATTGGTTTACATGTTGGAGGTATGGACTAGCTTGACCGTTTTCTAGAAAAATAGACTCACCAAGGGTTTTATTAACTCTTGGGTTATCCATATCAATAGCGACAACTGGGTTTTTAGTTACTTTGCCATTTTCATCTTTCTCTTCAAAACCTATAGTAAAAGGGCCTTTCTTGATCATCGCTGGTATATAACTGGCTTGCCAACCATTATTAATATACAGGTTTTCGTCAGTAACTAATCCAAGTAATACTACACTTTGAAATTGGCCTGTTTCAGGGCTTTTAATGAATAGAATAGGGTAATCACGTTGAGCTTCTTTAATTTCTGTTGGAAATATTAATGCACTGTTAACTTTTTCAGAAAATGCATCATTAAAATGAGTAATTATTTTTATATCTTTGTGGTTTTTATTATCGAGAATGCTGAGGTTAGCCATGGAAGGTCCTGTTAATAGATATGCAATTTAATTATTTTTATTATGCATTTGAGTAATTAATGTACCGGAGTAGAAAATAATAAACCGCTGAATTTAAAATTCAGCGGTTTATATTAGACCTTTAGTTTATTAAAGATCTATTTTTACATTGAGCTCGTTATTATTAGAAGTTGTAACTAACTCCAAGTTCATAACGTGAACTCCACTCTTCTGCATAAGTTAATTGATTTTCAGTACGACCATGTCTACGAGGATCTTCGCCAGTAATATTTATACCTGCAAATGTCATAGATAGCTGTTCATTTATTTGGTAGCCAATACTAAAGTCAATTTGAGAATAAGCTTCAGTAAACTCAGGTTCATTTTCATAAATCGCTGCATTGTTTAAGAACTCGTCACGCCAGTTGTAGGCAATTCGAGCTGAGAAACCATCCTTCTCATACAAACCAACGATGTTGGCCGTGTCACTTAAACCAAGTAAAGCAAACTGTTCAGCTGTACTGGTTAAATCAAACTCAATGTCGCCATCAACAAGAGTATAATTAGCTTGAACACCAAAACCAGTATCACCAAAGAAATGTTGAGTTGCTAATTCCCAACCATCAATAACAGCTGTTTTATTGTTAACAGGTGATTGTGATAAAAATGTCATCAATGGATCATCACTATTAGCGATAACATCCACTGCTGATTCATAGTAGTTGTCAGTGTGTCCATTAGCATACAATGCTTCGCCTAATTGCGTTGCTGCAACTTGTGAAAACAGTGTTGTATCGTTTAATGCTATACCCGCAGTTGCCAAATCAGCAATTGCTTGCTCGACTCTTGGGCCACCAGTAGCATCTGTTAAATCGTAATAGTCATTTACAAGAGGTCCGTTACCTATAAACTTATCAACGTCTTTTCTGAAGTAACCTACAGAAACATAACTTGTGTCTTGAAAGTACCATTCAACAGAAAGGTCTATGTTACTTGACTCTATTGGAACTAGATTTGGGTTACCTGTACTTGCTGCTCCATTAGTACCACCAAGCGCTGTCGGTGTAGATGGGCCAGCATTAATGATTGTTGCATTACTTAACTGACCATATTGCGGACGAGCAATGGTTTGACTGTAAGATGCGCGAGCTTTTACGTCGTTTGTTAAATTAATATCAAAATCAATATTAGGTAAAAAATGCTCGTAAGAGTTAGTTGTAGTAACTAATTCTGCAGCTTCTGCGTCGCCTTGAACGACTTCAAAATCATTATTACTTTTCCATATTACAGCAGTAGGTTTTGCTACATAAGAAATAGAGGAAGAGTCAGTGCTTTCATAACGTAAACCGACAAATACATTGTAAGACATCTCAGCTACTTCACCCGCGTATGATGCTTTTACATAAGCGGCTGTAATATCTTCTTGAATACGACGGCGAACATTTGTATTTGGATTACGGCTTAAATCGATACCGTATTCTTCAGCTGCCCACTCCGCTAATTCAATTGTGTCGCCTCTAAAGCCTTGAGTCCAACCTTCTGTTTTATAATCGTCCAATGAATCATTAAAATCAATTGCTTCTAATATACCCTCTGGTAGTTCACCAGGGTTATTTACCCCCCAGTCACCCATTGCTAAATTTGCATCTGATTGAACTGAATAATTATCCATTTCTCTTGATTCAATCCCAAAGTCAATTTGACCGTCGTCAAATAACCAAGTTCCGTCTATGCGAGCTTGGGTAATGTCATTAGTATTAACAGCATATGATTTTTGGTAGATAGAAGAACCTACATCACTTTGATCAAGGGTATTGCTACAATTCAAGCCACCATTATCGATACTATCATCAGTTTTGTCATTAATACGAGGATCACAATCATCAAAAGCAATAGTGATTGCTGGTAAGCCTGATGCTGAAAAAGTACCACCTTGGCCAGCTAGCACATTAGCACCAAGGCCAAACGTTATAGCATTACCATAGTCTGACATAGGAGACGATTCAGAAGAGGAGTCGTTATAATCGAATTTTAACGTTAAGTCATCATTCACTAACCATTCGATGTTTAGACCAATAGAGTCATCTTCTGTTACGGAGTTACGATATTTTTGTTTTACTGCAATATCACGAGGCGCTTGTTCTATTCTGTTTTCAGCATAAAATAAAGGAGAAGGGTTTAAGCCTTCAGTAAATGCAATCGTACTTTTATAAGAATCCATCCAAATTGATAAATCAGTACCTTGCTGTTCTTGCTCTAATTTAGAGTAAGTGTAATCAAGAGTAGCGGTAATATTTTCTATAGGACGATATTGAAGTGTTAACTGTGCGTTTGTACGTTCACGCTGTCTATCCCATAACGTGTATGCAATGTCTGAAGGAAGTGCATAAGACTCTCCAATATCAGGAGCACTCATTAATAGAGTTGGTGTGTCTGCACCATCAGGTATTTGGTTATCTATAGTGCCATCAAATGCAGAATTACGCCATTGGGCAACACCAGCACTTGTTGAGCTGCTATCACGTTGAGAGAAACTACCATTAAAAGATGCTCCAAACATTTCCTCTTCATCAGTCCAGCTTAATAGACCAGAAAGTTCAGGGGTAACTAAGTCGCTATAATCACGAACACCATCTCTTACAGTATTATCCATCATTAATTTACCACCAATATTGGCAACAAATCCTGGATTATCAAGAGGTTTAGCTGTGTTGATGTTAATTGTTGCACCAATACCGCCACTTGCCGCCGCCGCATTAGCTGTTTTATAAATCTCTACTGAATCTATAGCATTAGATGATAAATTTTGAAAGTCAAACGCTCTAGAGTCTGAAGCGCCTCCTCCTTCTGGCAATGAAGTAGATGCCATTGCTCGGCCATTTAGAGTGATCATGTTGTACTGAGGGCCAAATCCACGAACCGTTACACGACTGCCTTCACCATTTGAACGATCAATTGATACACCTGTAATACGTTGCATTGACTCTGCAAGATTTGTATCTGGGAATTTACCTATGTCTTCTGCTGAAATTGCATCTACAACACCAGAGGCGTCACGTTTCATTGCTGTCGATTTAATAATACTTCCGCGTATACCACGTACTTCGATTACTTCTACATTGTCTGCAGCTTCATCGGCTGCATAAACCATAGGAGCAGTAAATGCACCTAAAGCGATTGATAAGCTGGTTGCTATTTGTGTTTTTGTAAAGCGATTATTTTTCATATTATTCTCGCACTTTCCTGTTGATGTTGTGATTATATATTATTAGGGTCACTCGCACTGAAAGCGCTTACATTGTTTCCTGTTGCAAAAACTGAAAGCGCTTACATCCATAAAATAATCCAAAATATGCACATCGTCAAGGGTAAATTTGTAATGGTATTATAGAGTTAAAGCTCTATAACCCCTTACGCTACGGCGGCTGTGGGCTAGATTGTAATAAATAACAAGTATGATCAAAATTTCATTGTAAGCGCTTACATAAGATGGTTGAATAGTCACAAATAATAATAGCAAGGTTAAGTTATATGGAAGTCAGCAGTTCATCTATTAAGCAATCGAATAAATTATCGTTAAAAGAAAAGGTTGGTTACGCATGTGGGGATGTAGCATCTAATTTTTACTGGCGTGTTTTTGATGTATTTTTATTTATATTTTATACCGATGTATTTGGTCTATCTGCAACCGCTGTAGGTACCATGATGTTGGTGACGCGTTTAATCGACGCCTTTTCAGATCCGCTTATGGGCGCGATGGCAGATAGAACGTCAACCAAGTACGGTAAATTCAGACCTTATCTACTTTGGGGCATAACTCCTATCGTGGCGGCAGGTGTCTTAACCTTTACCGTTCCAGATGTTGGGGACTCAGGTAAGCTGATTTGGGCGTATGCTACTTATATCTTTATGATGTTAGCTTACACCTTCATTAACGTGCCATACGGTGCGCTTATGGGCGTGATCACCTCAGACTCTAATCAACGTACCACATTAACCAGTTTCCGCTTTATCGGTGCATTCTCTGGCGGAACTATCGTTGCGTACTTAACACCAGACTTAGTGGCATACTTAGGCAATGGTAATGAAATTTTAGGTTGGCAGTTAACGATGGCGCTTTATGGTGCGGTTGCAGCGGTTCTATTTTTTATTACTTTTGCTACGACTAAAGAAAGAATATCACCTCCAGCAGAGCAGAAAACACCAATACTGCAAGACTTGAAAGACCTCACTCAGAATAAACCTTGGATTATCTTGTTTAGTCTTGCCTTGATCATCATGTTAACCATTACCTTACGTGGTAGCTCCGGCACATTTTACTTTAAATACTTTGTTGGCAGGGAAGACTTAATAGGCTCATTTTCTATGGCGTATATGCTGAGTTTAATGGTTGGTGCCGCCAGCACACCTATATTGGTGAAGTTTTTAGACAAAAAGAAACTGTTACTTATCTTAATGGGACTAGTGGCAATCCTGTCCGTAATCTTTTTCTTTCTGCCAAAAGACAACCTTCCTTTGATATTCGCCGTTCAGATCTTAATTGGCTTATGTTTAGGCCCTAAATCACCACTGGTTTTTTCTATGTATGCCGACACGGCTGATTATTCCGAATGGAAAAATGGTCGACGTGCTACGGCTATGATCTTTTCTGCCGCAGCTTTTGCTCAGAAATTAGGTGGAGCTATCGCTGGTGGCATGATGGGCTGGCTTTTAGGCTCTCTAGGTTATGTAGCAAACCAAGCACAAAATTCAGCGTCGGAAATGGGCATCTTACTATTGATGTCGATAATTCCAGCCGTGTTTGCGGTATTAGCGGTAGCGTGTATTTGGTTTTATCCGCTAGGTCAGCAAACGCTGTCACAAGTGCAAAACGAATTAAAACAAAAAAGTAATTATCAAGCAGGGGCTTCAGAATAAGATCATGGCAATGAATACATTTACCAATACAATCAAAAATGACTTAGCAAGAACAGAATTGTTCAGTCCTTTAACTATGTCTAGTGCGACCACTTTTTTGTGGAATTCTAAAATGGTGGCTCAAATAAACTGCCGAGGTTATATGACCTCACAGTTTATGCAGCCAGAGCCATCAAAGTATTCTTATGCGCCTAATCTAGAAGCAAAGACGTTTATTCAACCAGAGCAACCTTATTATGCCGATCATCCAGGTCGTTTCTTCTATATAAAAAATGAAGAAACGGGCGAAATGTTTTCTGCACCATATGAACCTATGCGCGTTGAACTCGACTCTTTCTGCTTTTCTGCCGGAACAAGTGATGTTAAATGGATCATCAACAAATGGGGCATTGAGTTCACGATTACTTTATCTTTAACCAAAGATTTGGTTGTTGAATTGTGGTCTGTAGAAGTTGTGAATGGCAACTCTAAAGCGCTATCAGTATCGATTTATCCATGTTTCTCTATTGGTTATATGTCATGGATGAGTCAGTCTGCTGATTTTAATGCTGAGTTGTCAGGCATCGTTGCTACTTCGGTTACGCCATATCAAAAAGTAGAAGATTACTTTAAGAACCAAGAGTTAAAAGACTTAACGTATATGGTGGCAGATCAAGTTCCAGATTCTTGGTGCTGTAATTTATTAACCTTCCGTGGTGAAGGGGGGATGCATAATCCATCCATGCTGCAAGAAACGCGTTTGGAAAACAAACCAGCCTGTTATGAAACACCCGTTGGAGTGCAACAGTTTAAGCAACACTTGTTACCAAATGAGAAGCAAAACTTAAATATCATTTTTGGCCCAGCTAAAAACGTAGAAGAGATTAAAACATTAAAAGCAAAACTGTTAGCTAAGCCTGAGCAGTTTAAAGACGTAAGACAAGACTATTCAGACTACATAAATAAAGGCAAAGGTACGTTATCGATAACGTCGCCAGATGCCGACTTTGATCATTACGTAAATCATTGGTTACCGCGTCAGGTATTTTATCATGGTGACGTGAACAGACTCAGTACCGACCCACAAACTCGAAACTTCTTACAAGATGCTATGGGAATGATTTACATTGCGCCAGCGGTCACCAGAGAAAGGTTGTTACTTGCCTTGTCTCAACAAAAACGTTCAGGTGCGATGCCAGACGGTATTTTACTAACAGATGAAGCTGAGCTTAAATATATCAATCAAGTACCTCACACAGACCACTGTGTTTGGCTGTCGATATGTTTACAAGCTTACTTAGATGAAACTGGCGATAGCAGTATTTTAAGCGAGCAGGTTGCTTTTGAGGCGACGCCGGACGCTGAACCTGAAACCGCAAGCGTTAAAGTTCATTTAGACAGAGCCATGCAGTGGTTATTAAGTGCCACCGACGCTAGAGGTTTGAGCTACATAGAACAGGGTGACTGGTGCGATCCAATGAATATGGTTGGCTACAAAGGTAAAGGTGTTTCTGCTTGGTTATCGTTAGCTAGCTCTTATGCCATCAGTTGTTGGAATCAGGTGTGTGAAACCTATTATCTGAGCTCTGAGTTAACTAACGCTGAATTGTCTGAGTCTAAAAAGACAATCGCTGAATTTGCTAGTGCTGCCGATACATTAAATTTACAAGTAAATAAACATTGCTGGAATGGTGATTGGTTTGCCCGTGGCATAACAGATGATGGTAATGTTTTTGGTACAAAAACAGACGTTGAAGGTCGAATATTCTTAAACCCACAAAGCTGGGCCATGTTAAGTAATGCCGCCTCAGACAGTCAATATAAGTTAATGAATAACCAAATATTTTCACAATTAGCCACACCTTACGGCGTGACTATGTTAGCGCCGAGTTTTACCCAAATGCGTGAAGACATTGGCCGGGTTACACAAAAGTCAGCTGGTGTGTCAGAAAACGGTTCTGTGTATAACCATGCTGCTATGTTTTATGGTTTTGCTTTATACACCAAAGGTCAAAATGACCTAGCATTTGACGTGTTAAAACGCATGTTGCCGAGTCAACAAAATGCAGACGCTCAAGGCCAGTTACCTGTTTTTGTGCCTAATTATTACCGCGGTGCTTATTACCAACATCCTCATCATGCAGGACGTTCAAGTCATTTATTTAATACCGGCACCGTTGCTTGGTATTTCCGTAGTGTGGTTGAAGGTTTATGTGGTCTTAAAGGTTGTGGGAACGACTTACTTATTCAGCCTCAACTGCCATCACATTGGCCAACATTAAAGGTTCAGCGTGAGTTTAGAGGCGCGAGTATTGAACTAAATGTTATCAAATCAGATAAAATCAAAGACACAGTCGTTACTATTAACGGTGAAGTGTCAGCGCAGCATAAAATTTGCGATGTACAAGCTGGGCAAACTTATAAAGTGGAAGTTTTGTTGCCACTAGAGAAGCTATCACTTCCGCAATTAACCATAGTGATGGGCGTTAGCGGTTGTGGTAAAAATGCAGTTGGCGAGCAAGTCGCGGCATTAAATAATCGTGTATTTGTAGATGCCGATAGTTTTCACGATGAAAGTGCAAAGCAAAAAATGGCAAGTGGCACACCATTAACGGACGACGACAGACTGCCTTGGTTGGCACGTATTCAAAAGTTTTTAGCTATGCTGTTGGATAATCGCCAATCTTGCGTATTAGCGTATTCAGGCTTAAAAGCGGCTCATAGAGAAATGTTTACTCAGTTAGGTTTTGAGTTAAATGTGGTTCACCTTAATGTGGCGCAAGAGGTTATTGCTGCAAGGCTTGAACAAAGAGAAAGTCACTTCTTTGATCCTAAATTATTGTCATCACAATTTGATGCACTTGAAGTGCCGAGCTCTAGTGAAGCCGTTATAACAATTGATGCTGATAAGCCATTAGAAGACATTGTTAGAGAAATTAATCAGGAATTATCAAATGACTAAATATATCAATACACTAAGAAAACGTGCTTTGGCTGGTTTGATTGCCAGTGCTTTTATCAGTAGTGCTTTTATAAGTAATGCCGTCGCGAATGACAAAAATAAAAACGAAAGTGAAAAAGCAAACGAAAGAGAAAGCTTTGTCGCACTTCACACTAGCAGCGCGATAAAGATTGATGGTAAAGCGGATGAAAGTACCTGGTCACAAGCAACCTGGTATCCAATGCACAGTGACATGATTGGCAACCTGCCAACGAGCGATGACTTTAGCGGACGTTTTAAATTGGCTTGGGACAAAGGCCAGTTGTATTTACTTGCTGAAATTGTTGATGACGTTTTGTTTGATCAATACCCAAATCCGTTAAATTTATACTGGGATGACGACTGCTTAGAAGTATTTATTGATGAAGATAAATCTGGTGGTAATCACCAGTTTAACTTTAACGCTTTTGCCTATCATGTGGCGCTGGATAATCAAGCGGTAGATATCGGCGAGCAAACTCTAACAAATAAAGAACCTTTTGTTCTACTTAACGATCATGTAGAAAGTCGCTGGGCAAGAGACGCCAATGATCACACTAAGATCATTTGGGAACTGGCGATAAAAATATATGACGATAGCTTTAAAGTAAGCGATGCAAGTGTAAAACCTGTTGAGCTTAACGCCAATAAACAAATGGGCTTTATGTTGGCTTATTGCGATAACGACGGTAGCAAGCAAAGAGAACACTTTATGGGCTCTACTACCATTGAAGCGGTAAATGGCGACAAAAACTTAGGTTATATTGACGCTAGCGTGTTTTCGACTTTAACGTTAAAGCCGTCAGTAAAAAACAGTAAATAACATGTGGTGGAGTCGTTATCAGTTAGCTGATGCTTGGTTACACAGAAATTGGTTAATTAAAAGCGTATTAGCTGCCAGTCTCTTAACTAGTGGCCTAGTGATAACGACTTCTTGTTTGGCAAGCATGACACCTGTTGTGCTCGTTGACTCATGTTTTCCCAAGGCTGCCACAAACCAACTAAACTTAAACAATCCAAGCATTAACAAGCTAAGTGTTAAAGATCTGTCTTACTGGGATCATACCAATACTCACAGTGATGAGTTTTCAGGTTTACGTTTTTTGGGAGCTGAAAATGGAAATTCTAAATACAGGCTAACATCGGTACGCAGCAGTAATAGTGAAAGTAAAAGCAAAAGTATAAACACTCAGTCACCACACGCAGAGTGTTATAATCGCGAAATCGTCTTAGTAAAAAAGCTAATTCACAATAAACGCCAGCACGCCAATGGCATTGAAATGAGATTAAAAGAGCGAGAGTTTACCTTTGGTAACTTAGCCTCGTTTAAAATGCGCTTTCAGTTAAATCGCGCTTTGAGCTTTACTCCACAAGTTGCAAGTTTGTCATCCGTTGTTAATACAGCACTGCAGCACAAAGAACAGCAGCACAACGAGCAAGCGCTTGGTCAGGCAAACGAAAAACAGCCTTCACAGCAAAAAATAATTAATGATTTAATAGGCCAAAACATAAGATTTAAATTAATGTTTTATGGTGAAAACCATTCGGACTATACAGTCAAAACCGCTTACTCTGAAAAGCTAATCGTATTGCCATCCAGTTTGTCTGATGTTGTTTTAGATACTGACACTCCTGATTTAACTGATAGCGCTTGGCTAGAACTTGAAATAAAAAGTACAGATCTTACGGCTTATTGGCAGCAAAACTGGCAAGAAACCCCCGCAACATTATCTGAGCTAACACAACAGCCGATATTAGGTTTTATACTCGTGGCAGAAACACCCAGTGGTAAAACTTTGGAGAGTTTAGTTAGTGGTTTCAGTGAACCAAACGTTAAGTTAAAAGATAAGCTAAAAGATAAAGAATTATTTATCGAAACCTATCTCCGCTTAGGCTCAATGAGCATTGAACGCAGAACTAAATAAAAAGCTAAATAAAAAAGCTAATAGAACAAGATCAAAAAAGCCAGTTTCCATTAACTGAAAACTAGCTTTTTATTTTTGTATTCAAGGTTTAGTGTCTAACTCTTTTACAGCCTTACAGCCTTACAGCATTAAAGCATCAGCTTATTTCTTATGACGTTCTTTTAACACACCAATCACATCAGATAAGTTTAAGTCTGACGCTTGTAGCAAAACTAACAAATGATAAAGCAAGTCAGCGCTTTCGTTTTTAAGCTCTTCTAAATCTTTAACGGTTGCAGCAAGTGCGGTTTCAACACCTTCTTCACCCACTTTCTGTGCAATACGCTTAATGCCACTGGCGTATAAAGAAGCGGTGTAAGACGAGTCTGGATCAGCACCTTTACGTGAAGCAATTAAACGCTCAAGATCAGCAATAAAGCTAATATCTGGTTGCGCTGCATCGTCATTCCAGCAAGACTCAGTACCTGTATGGCACGTAGGGCCATTTGGTGTTGCTAAAGCGATAATAGAGTCGTTGTCGCAATCTGACGATAACTCAACCAAGTCTAATGTGTTGTTAGACACTTCGCCTTTGGTCCACAGTCTTTGTTTGCTGCGGCTAAAGAAGGTAACTTGTTTAGTCGTTAATGTATGAGCCATGGCTTCTTGATTCATAAAGCCTTGCATTAATATCTTGCCGCTCATTGCATCTTGTACGATACATGGCAATAGACCATCCATCTTATCCCAAGCCAGTTGGCTCAGGTTATCAGTATTTAATTTCATATTTTAACTACTTTTAATCTGTTTATTTTTAATTTAGTAATGCTAATTCGCTAGTTAAACAGCAAATTATTATTTTATTTTGTTAACAACAAACGCAACCGCTTCATCTATGGTCAATAACGTTTTCTCACCACTAATGCGATCTTTATGTTCCACTTGGTCGTTATCAAGGTTACGTTCACCAATAACAATTTGATGCGGAATACCCATCAATTCCATGTCGTTAAACATAACACCAGGACGTTCTTTTCTGTCATCAAATAATACTTCAATGCCAGCGGCTTTTAATTCGTCATAAATCTTTTGTGCAACATCAGGAATACGATGTGACTTGTGCATATTCATAGGCACAATAGCAACGGTAAACGGTGCTAGCGCTAGTGGCCATTTAATCCCGTACTTATCATGGTTTTGCTCAATAGCTGCAGCAACAATACGCGTAATACCAATACCGTAACAACCCATTTCTAATACTTGGTGTTTACCGCTTTCTGTTAACACGCCAGCGTTCATAGCGGTTGAGTATTTGTTACCAAGTTGGAATATATGACCCACTTCAATACCACGTTTAATGGTTAATGTGCCTTTTCCGCATGGGCTAACATCGCCTTCAACCACGTTACGAAGATCTGCAACCTCTGGTAGTGGTAAATCACGTTCCCAGTTAATGCCAAAGTAATGTTTGCCATCTTGGTTTGCGCCAGCACTAAAGTCAGAAGCAACCGCAGCCGCTCTGTCTACAATCACTGGAATAGGGCAGTTGATTGGCCCTAAAGAACCCGGTGCCGCTTTCATTACGTCTTTAATTGCATCATCCGACGCCATTTCTAACGGCTCAGCAACAAAGGCTAATTTCTCAGCTTTGATTTCGTTAAGTTCGTGGTCGCCGCGAATAACTAACGCAACATATTCAGCGCCATTTTCAGCAACACACTCAGCCGAGGCTTTAACGATTAAGGTTTTAACTGTTTTCTCAACAGGCACATTAAATTGCTCAACTAATTCAGCAATGGTTTTTGCATTTGGTGTGTCTGTTAAGGTTAACTCTTGTGTTGGCGCATCTGCAGCATCTTGTGGCGCAAAGGCTTCCGCTTTTTCTATGTTAGCAGCGTAATCACTTTCTGTAGAGAATGCGATATCGTCTTCACCAGAGTCAGCAAGTACATGGAATTCATGAGACGCGTCACCACCAATAGAACCGGTATCAGCAATAACCGGACGGAAATCTAAACCTAAACGAGTAAAGATATTACAATATGCTTGATACATAATGTCGTAAGTTTCTTGTAAAGACGCTTGGTCTAAATGGAAAGAGTAAGCGTCTTTCATTGTAAATTCACGGCTACGCATTACACCAAAGCGAGGACGAACTTCGTCTCTGAATTTAGTTTGAATTTGGTACAAGTTAAGAGGCAACTGCTTGTAGCTGTTTATTTCTTTACGAACAAACTCAGTAATAACTTCTTCATGAGTTGGCCCTAAAGCAAAATCACGATTTTGACGGTCTTTAATACGTAGTAATTCTGGACCGTATTCTTGCCAACGACCAGACTCAATCCACAAATCGGCAGGTTGAACAACAGGCATTAACATTTCAATCGCGCCAGCTTTGTCCATTTCTTCACGAACAATTGCTTCAACTTTACGTACAACTTTTAAACCAGTGGGTAACCAAGTGTATAAACCTGAAGCAAGTCTGCGGATCATTCCAGCTCTTAACATAAGCTGATGGCTAATGACTTCAGCGTCTGAAGGCGTTTCTTTTAAAGTCGCGATAATATACTGGCTAGTACGCATTCGTATTTGTCCGTTCACATAAATATTAAATAATGCCTAATCAATTGTTTTAATTAGGCTAGAATGGCGGCGATTTTAGCAATCAAACCTTTAGTTATAAACAATTAATATCAAATAACTCATGTTATTTTGCTGCTTAGTGTTAAAAAGCTGAACTTGTTGAGTGAAACCCCAGTAAAAGGATCTCCAGATGTACGTATGCCAGTTGTCTTTTAAATGCGAATTAGACATAGAGCTTGATGAAGCCCAACAAGCCATTTCCATGTTATTAGACCAATACCGTTACAACGGACAAATCATTGGCCGCGAGTTCCCACTTACATTGGTTGACGATAAGTTTGAGATCACCTTTGTTTGCCCAGAACAAGACTCGTTAGCGGTTAAATATAATAACGACTCTGTACTAAAAGCCTTTGAACAATTAAAACAACTTGGATTAGCCGCACCAGAATTCAAATTAAAAGGACTGGAATGCCAGTCTGATTTTTCTGATACGTGTGACCAACCCAAAGCACTGGTTTTATATTCTACTTATGTACAGTCTTGCTCACCGCTGCGCTGCTTAGAACACTTTGCTCCAGTGCCGTTATACAAAATGCCTGAACAGGTAAGAAAACCGCTAATTAAATGGCAAGAAAGCCAAGCAGCTTGTGACCAATTGCAAATGAATGAAATCACAGAAATAGAACCCTTTGCCATTGAGCAGTTATCGCAACTTGATAGTGAGTTATTACAAAACGGCAACGCCATAGCTAAAACCATTCAACAACAAATTAACCTACCGGTTTATCAATACTTGTATCGTGTTGGTGGCGAAAGCTTGGAAGCAGAGCAACAACGTTGTTGTCCAAGTTGTGATGGTGATTGGCTGCTAACACAGGTGGATCGGCAAGGTAAAATACAAGAGCCATTACATGGCTTGTTCGATTTTAAATGTGATGCGTGTTTGTTGGTGTCTAATGTGAGTTGGGATTGGCAGTAGCCGTTCACTTCAGGCGTGAAGTGAGGGCACTTTTAAGAGCTAATTTGCTTTATATGAATATTTATTAGTAATAGTTTTGGATTTATTTTCTTCTTAACTCTAAGGTTTCGCCCCTCGGCGAGTGACCTTTTTGCAACAGCCCAAAAACGTAACCCAAAAAGGCCGCTTCCAAACAAAATCTAATACTTCATTAAATAGTTATTTTTGTTTATAAAAAAGGACTGGAAAATCGTCCCTGACAACCAGTCCTTTCTCAGCATCCATGCTTCGAATTTTATAAAAAATAATATTTAACAAAGTGATTTTGTGATGGAGAGTTAAGAGCAAAAAGACGAACCTGCGGTTCGTTGCTGATCAATTGACTTATTAGTTTGTGCAAATTAGAGTGGGTGCTCACGTTATACTTTTGTGTAATAAATGAACTTTTTGATAATGGATTTAAAGAAGAGTTTGCTTTACACAATCATACTTCATTGAAGTTACTAGGAAAAGTAAGTTTTATGGCTGAAACAATTGATAAACTTCGATTATTAAAGAAATTAGATTCTATGTTTCCAGTCGGATCTGATTCGAGAGAATATTATAATAATTATTCTGAAGAAGAGTATTTAACACTTTTAGAGTCATTAAAAAAAAACATCGACTTAAACAAACATGATAATAGATTTTCAATTTTAAACTTTCTTTATACTGGTTGTCTTAAATTTGATAGATTCAACATTCCAACTCCATTTGTATATGAAATAAATAAACAACGATATTTTGATGACTTTATAAAAGAGTTCATTAAATCTGTACATCACGATCCCACAAATACAGCTATTTTTTCACTTAGAGCTGTTCGAAATCGAGTTTATTCTGAGTTTGATAGCATCCCAATTAATAATATAGAAAACCAAGTTATTGACTCTATAAAAAGTGAAGTTGAGAATATCTCTAGCCCAGTACAGCCAGAAAAGTTGAAAGAGTTCCAAGACGATAAATATAAAATATTGTCTATTTTAGACGGTATATTAGATAGATCTCTAAGAACCAGTATAAAAACACGAATTCCATTTGTTATCCATTCGTCGCCATTAATACTAGATCTGAAATGGAATGGTTTGAATATTTGTTTGAAAACACAACCAATATTTACAAAAACAGAAAATAGTTTTGTCTCTACCAATGCTGCAATACAACAAAAAGCACCATCTAGATGGAATAGTGGATATACAAACATTCATTTATGTTTTGAAGCTCTCATTGACTGTGATTTGTATGCACAACCATTACAAGCCATACATAAAGAAAAAAGCCCTGTTAATGGATGGCCAAAGTGTTTTAATATTGCTTTTGAAATTATTAAAAAAGTAGCCTGGAGCCTCAGGTTAAAGCACGGTGGGTTAACACAGTGGGTTCCTGCTCCTACTGATATTTTTGATATTGAGTGGTGTTTTCATTCATCGAACAACCCTCAAATTGAGTGGAAAAAGAAAAGTTCACCTTCTGTATTAATGCAACTATTTACTCCATCTGATGTTCCTTTATCTATTGACTTGGGGGAGATAAAGGAACCTAATTGGTCAGAACAGTGTAGAATATTTTCAATTATGTACTTCGAAATGGGACAAAAAGAAGAAGCTCTATTTTGGCTAAATGTAGGCGTGGAAGCATTATTTGAAGAGCAAATACCCTTGATCGCTGAGTATTCAGGTTTATCTACATTGGAAGATGACTTGAAAAGTCCAAAGGCTTTTTGGCTGGAAGCTGAGGAAACAATATCTAATCAATATCCTGAATTGAAAGGTAAGATTAGTTGGCCACCTGATAAAGTTCATGTAAGTATTTTTGCTAAATTGAAGTATTTATATAAAGCTGTAGATATGGCAACAACCCACAGAGATCTAATTAAACATTATTCAAAAATTCAACAATTTAGAAATGATCTTTTCCATGGCCGAGTAAACTCTGTTGTTACAGTCGACAACGTTACTATTGGAATAGATAGTTTTGATTGGATTAAAGATAATTTCAAATTAAGAGAATAAAACTAGTCAGGGTCTGTCCTATCCCCACAAGTAGGTGGTGGAGATTTCACACATGCTAATGCAGTTACGTGGGCAAAACAGAAATTATCTGAGCTTTAAGCCTAACAGGGATAGTCAAAATCAACAGGATCAGATCACTTTGATTTTAAATGGATACATACAATTTATATTCGAGTGGTTGTATACGTTATTTCTTTTAGCTTTTCCTCGAAACTCGTGGCTCGCACCTCGGAACTACAGTCCTAAATTAAACATATAAGATAAAAAATTATGGATGTAAAACCAGTGATCGTGGAAGGTATAAAACTTAGTGGTCTGTCTGTTCAGTTAACTCGTTCTCAAAATCAAAACCATCAAATAATCGCAAAACACTGGCAAGCATTTAATCATATTTTAAAATCCAAAGATTTAAAGCTAGGGCGTAATTGGGTGAAGTACGGTATCACTAAGAAGGTGGGTGATAGTTATTATTATATGACGGCAATTCCGTCTGATGTTGTTGCTTATGGGGGTGAGATTGACGGCTTTGAGACTTTAATACTCGACACTGCAGAGTATTGTTGTTTTCAGCATATGGGTTCAATGGATTTAATTAAATCAACTATCTATAAGATTTATAAAGAAATTATTCCATCATTGGGTATTCGTTTAAACGAAAACCGGGAGCTTATTCACTACGAACGATATGACTATCGTTTTAATTGGAACAAACCCAATTCTATTATTGATATATATGTGCCGACAACGGAGTGAAAGGGAAGGGTAAAAGTGAAATTCACTCAAATTACCCTAGATAATGATAATTATAATTATAAGAATAAATTGGTGATCATTGTCCAAGCCTGTAACGTTTTTTTGCTTACAGCTGACATAGGTACTCGCCTTTCGTCGCTAAAGCGGATAAAAGGCCATCCACTGTAATTAAACCATCTCATCTATATTTTTTAAAACAGCAACGCTATTTAACAGTTCATATCTAGTTGAAAAATCAGCTCTGTATTGATAGCTCTGTTTAAAAATATCGTCTTTTCGTGAATCTATAGGGCTACCTTCGTCCCACATAAAATCCAGTACATCATCCATAAAAGATAAAATATTAATATTACCTGCAACGTCTTCTTTTATATAAGGTTTAGCTTCATCTACGCGTAAACCCGTTCCGTTAACGGTCTGCCATTGTATGGTCTTAGCTTCAGCAAATACTTGGTTATAGTTATCTGAACCATCTACAAGGTTGCGGTTGTTATTAGCAACGTATTTAACGTAGTTATATTCAGACTCTGTTAGGTTATGCTCAACGACTTCAACTCCATCCATGGTACGAGTAAAGTCAAAATCCTTAGCCAGTATTTCAGGGTGTTCTAGTGAAATTTGTGCAATTACCTCTTTAGCTCCTTTTTCCATTTGCTGGTAACTGTCTGTACGTCTTGATGGTAAAGAAAATAGTCTTTCTCCTTCAATAGCAAGTAACTCTTTATAATGCTCTGTTGAGTCTTGTATTTGAGGTGAGGCTTTTGTTTCTTCCCAAGCTTTGTTAGCGGTTTCTCTTCTTGCGACAACTTCATCATCTGAATTAGACGTTGAAGGTGTGAATTTAACACTGCTTGTGTTTAGTTGGCTAACACCAGAGTTAACCGTTGATAATGGAATTGTTTTCATATCTTCATCCCTAAAATATAAAGAACTCTTTTAAAACAGTTGCTTAATATATCGGCAGCTAAGATAAGCACTTTAGAATAAATTAACAAAAGCATGTATGGCTTTACAAAGCTGCCGCAAAAAAATGTAAATCAATCCACCCAAAAAATCACACAAAACGCATCATTAAAAACTCATAAACATAAGTGGTGAAAAACACTAAGTCATTGGTTTAGTTAACTACTTTTTGGTTTTTGCACTTCGCTACATTCCAACAAATTAAAAAATAACCATTTAAAACAAATGGTTAAGGTTTGGCACACGCGCTGCAAATACTTTTATAAATTAGACGAATTATAAATTACACAAATTGTAAATTTGATAATTATCAATTCGATAAACCATAAAAATAATGAGCAGTACATGGAAAACTTAACAAGCAGCACACCTAATGCATCTAACACATCCAGCAAAGCTAACTCAGGTATGGCAATGGACAAGGTCGTAGAAACCAAACCGTCACGATGGAAAATGTATCTAACCTTAACGGCTGTTGTTATAGCTTGTGTGACTTATTATTCAAGTCAGTCGTCTTTTGATGGTAAAGCGATGACAGTATCAGGCAGTGATATCAGTATTGAGTCGGTATCATCTGGTGTATTTGAAGATTACATTCCAATAAGAAGCCGCGTAGTTCCGTTAAAAACGGTTTATCTCGACGCGGTTGAAGGAGGACGAGTAGAAAAAATATTGGTGGATGACGGGACATTATTGAAAATAGGTCAACCTATTGTTGTCTTGTCTAATACTCAATTGCAGTTAGACGTGATGCGTAATGAAGCTGCCGTGACTGAGCAATTAAATAATATGCGCACCATTGAGTTGTCGTTGGAACAAAACCGCTTAAATCACAAACGTAACTTAATTGAGATTGAATACGAAGTAAAAAAACTTAACCGCCAACTCACCAGAGAACAAAGTGCATTAGCCGCTGGCAATCTCACCTTAAGCGCACTTGAACAAACAACAGACCTGCTTGATTACCACAACCAACGCAAACAAATCACCTTAGAGAGCCAAAAAACAGATGCGTTAATGCAAGAACATCAACTTAAGTTTTTAACCTTATCTGGTGGACGTTTAGAGCAAAGCTTGGAATTTGCTCGTGAAAACATCGACAACCTAAATATGAAAGCACCAGTGCAAGGGAAGTTATCCGGCTTTGATTTAGAAATTGGTCAGTCTATTAGTCGCGGCGAACGTATAGGTCAGATTGATGAGCCGTCGGCGTTTAAATTAGAGGCGAGTATTGACGAGTTTTATTTAGGCCGAGTCACTATAGGTCAATTGGCCAGCACCACTCATAACGGTGAAACTTATCAATTAAGTGTTAGCAAAATTTATCCTCAAATCGTCAACGGCACCTTTAGAGTGGATCTTAAATTTGAGCAAACCCAGCCTAGTAATATTCGCCGAGGACAAGCCATGGCCACCAAATTTAGCTTAGGTGAGCCGGTAAATACTTTGTTGATCCCAAATGGTTCATTTTATCAAGACACTGGCGGACATTGGTTATTTGTTATCGATAAAAGTACCAACACGGCAAGTCGCCGCAACATCAAACTTGGCCGCAAAAACAATCAATTTATTGAGGTGGTAACAGGCTTAACCGCAGGTGAGCAGTTTATTAGCTCAACCTACCAAGCTTATACCGATATAGAACAAATAAAGATCACTGACAATCATTACTAAACAAGAATTAATAGGGAATAACAACAATGTTAAAAATTCAAAATTTATCTAAGAGTTACCGTACTGAAAACGTTGAGACAACGGCATTAAACAATATCGAGATTGAGATAAAAAAAGGTGAATTCATTGCCATTATGGGGCCGTCGGGCTGTGGTAAATCTACCTTATTAAATACTATTGGCATGTTAGACAGCCCAACGTCTGGTCATTATTGGTTTAACGATGAAGACGTAGCAAATTACTCAGAGGCAAAACTAGCCAATATTAGAAAGCATAATATTGGCTTTATCTTCCAAAGCTTTAACTTAATCGATGAGCTAAGCGTAAGAGAAAATATTGAACTGGCATTGCTTTATCACAACATTCCAAGCGCTGAGCGTAAAGAAAGAGTGGAGAAAGTCATGCAACAAGTTGGCATTACCCACAGAGCCAATCATATGCCAAGCCAGTTATCTGGTGGTCAGCAACAACGTGTTGCCGTGGCAAGAGCTGTGGTTGGCGACCAAACCATGATCTTAGCCGATGAGCCTACCGGAAACTTAGATACCCAACACGGTCATGAAGTGATGGAAATGCTACAAGAACTCAATGCAAACGGTAAGACCATCGTTATGGTTACTCACTCGCCAGCACATGCTGAATTTGCCACTCGCACTATCACCTTATTAGATGGTCAAGTTGTAGAGCCTGCTTTAAAAGCCGTTAGCTAAGGAATACTGACATGTTAATTTATAATTATTTATTAAGTGGCTGGCGCAACATCAACCACAATAAGCTGTTTTCAAGCATTAATATATTAGGTTTAGCTATTGGTTTAGCGGCAGTTACCTTGATCACCTTATTTGTTCGTTCTGAATTATCCTATGATACCTTTTGGAAAAACGCCGATACATTACACCGTTCTCATATTGTATTTAAAATTCCAGGACGCGACCCGTTTAAAGCGGTGTCAGCTCCAGGACCATTAATCCATGCATTAAAAAAAGATTACCCACAAGTAACTCAAGCTTCTCGTGTGGCAAATATTTCACCTGCAATTATGGTGGGCGCAGAAACCTTTATTCAACAAGTTAGCTTGGTTGATAAAGACTTTTTAACTATGTTTGATTTAACCTCATTATCTGGCGACTTAACTAATGCGTTAAACGACCCTCACTCGTTAATATTAACCAAAGAATTAGCGGTCAAATACTTTGGTCAAGAAGACCCGATAGGTAAGACTCTCAGTTTAGATTACGACTATTTTAAACGGGATTACAAAATAACCGCGGTTATTGAAAACTCAGTATCAAATACCCAACTACCAATTAAAGCGCTGGCGTTAATTGATGAAAATGACTGGACTGATCGCACCTCTCTTTTTGCACAGTGGTTTTCAGTCAACGCACAGCTTTATTTTCAAACTAAAAACCCGTCTGACTTAGATCATATCAACGCAACGTTTGACGATTTTTCAAATCGTAATTTTCCAAAACTTCCAATAGGTGGTGCAGACGCTAAAGCATCTGACTTTATAGAATTAAGTGCCA
The DNA here is from genome assembly GCF_002954545.1 of Psychrosphaera saromensis. Taxonomy (GTDB): domain Bacteria; phylum Pseudomonadota; class Gammaproteobacteria; order Enterobacterales; family Alteromonadaceae; genus Psychrosphaera; species Psychrosphaera saromensis. The sequence goes on from NZ_MSCH01000003.1 coordinate 1,728,454, forward strand.
TGAATATTAAAGACTTACACTTACATGCGGTAGGCAGCGGTGAAATGACTGAACGTGGCAATGCGACTCGAGTCTTTATTTTCTCAGCAATAGCGGTACTTATATTAATTATCGCCATCATCAATTTTATGAACTTATCAACGGCGCGTGCTAGTCAAAGAGCAAAAGAAGTGTCATTACGTAAAGTGATGGGCGCGTCTCGTTCCAACTTAATTTTCCAGTTTTTAGGTGAGTCGGTATTAGTAACCTTTATTGCGTTAGCCATTTCTATTGGTTTGGTTGAACTTGCATTGCCTTTTTATAACGAGGTTTTAAATAAAGAGCTAGCCATCAATTATGCTTCCACCGACATGTTACAAATTACAGGACTGGCATTAATCGTTGGTATTTTAGGTGGGCTTTACCCTGCTTTTGTATTGTCTAACTTTAGACCCGCAACGGTATTAAAAGCCAATAAATCGGCTGAATCTAGCGCCTCGGTTAAATTAAGAGCCATTTTAGTTGTCATGCAATTTGCGGTATCCATTGGCTTGTTTATTTCTACCGCTGTGGTTTATAGCCAAATGCAATATGCAGAAAAAATGAATCCCGGCTTTAATAAAGACAATATGCTGTTAGTCCACCGCATTGGTTTAGATGTGGTAAGCGAAAAACTGGATATGCTAGTTAAAGAGATCAGCAAAACGCCACAAGTTACCGCAGTTACTTGGTCAAATGAAACCCCTGGCAACACCAATGAAAACAATACCATGCTCCGTTTACCGGGTATGTCGAAAGACGACGCATTATTGATGGGGCAGCGTGGTGTTGGTTATGACTTCTTTGCTACTTATGAAATTAAGGTGTTGGCTGGACGTACTTATCAAAAAGAACGTAATGACACGCCACTTGCTACCGCTCAAATACGTGAAGGTGCGAGTAGAAAGTCCTCCATCGTTATTAACTCGTCTGCAGCTCGTCGTTTAGGTTTCAACAGTGCATCTGATGCAATAGGACAATCTATATTTACTAGCCGAGGAAACCCTAATGAAAATTTAGAAGCTGAATTGGAAGTGGTTGGCGTGGTTGATGATGTGCACTTTGATAGCTTACGCGCGACCATAAGACCTGAAATATATAACTTAAATGCAACTTGGGGCCAAACCCTTTCAGTCAGATTTAATGGGAACCCAGATACATTAAAAACAAACGTTGAAGCGATTTGGGGCAATGCGATAGCCAACATTCCATTTCGTTATTCATTTTTACGCCAAGACGTTGCTGACATGTATAAAACCGAACAAGGCCAAGCCAAAATGTTTGCAGCCTTTTCTGGCTTAGCTATTTTTATCGCTTGTCTTGGTTTATATGGTTTAGCTAATTTCACAGCAACTCGCCGCACCAAAGAAATCGGTATTAGAAAAGTCATGGGCGCATCGGTATTCGATATTGTGAAATTACTATTATGGCAATTTAGCAAACCGGTATTTATCGCCAACTTAATTGCTTGGCCAATAGCATATTGGGCTATGAGTGATTGGTTAGAGTTATTTGTGTACCGTATTGATAATAGCTACATCTTATTATTATCAGCCATCGCTGGTATTGGCGCTCTGCTTATTGCATGGATAACGGTTGCCACTAACTCTATTAGCGTAGCAAAAGCTAATCCAATAAAAGCATTAAGACATGAATAATATGATTTAAGTGTATTAAGTGTTTTTACTAAAAACGTAAAACAAAAAAGAAGCGAACCTTGAGTGATAAACAGGTTCGCTTTTTTGTAACTAATTGAAATTAATACCACACCCAGGCTGATGTCCTTGCTATTTTTAGTACTATTTTTTATTAGCTACTTTTTGTGGTTATTTGAGCCTGTAGATAACTCTATCTAAGATTTAAACATAAGGTTAAGCATAAAATGTAAATCAGAAAAAGAATAATAACTAACTCTCCGTTTACAAACCAAGGGGCTTTAATTTAAAGTGGGAGTGTCTGTTCAAGTTTTATTGTTGAAACTCATCTTTTATGTAAAACCATAGACTGGAAAATGTCCCTCTTTTTTTGAATTTTAAATTAGCTGTAGATGGAATTATAAGTTATGCGACATAATCAATTATTTTTAAAAGTGAGTATCTTGTTATTCACTACTTTTATATTAAATGCTTGTAGTGGTGATTCAGATTTAGACGAGTCGGTAATAACACCAGAACCTGAAGTAACAGCCACACCAGTTCAAACACAAACACCAGTTCCAATACTTATAACCGAACTAGCTCCTCCAAATCTCAAAGCTCCGGAACTACAAACCTTGATTACGCATACTGCGATTGCCCCCTTTGTTTTTACAAATGATGGCGGTGGTGAATTAACAGAATGTAGAGCGGATAGTTTACCAGTCGGTTTAACGATAGCGATTTCTTCAGACTTAACTAGTTGTGAAATCAATGGCATCCCTAGAACATCAGAAGCTAGAACGACTCATACCGTTATAACGAATAATAATGCAGGTAGTAGCATTGTAAATATTGATATTAAAGTGTTGATTGCTGCACCAGCTCTTAATGATGCTAATTTAACTTTTGTGCGAGGCAAATGGGTTGGTATTTTGCTTGAAAATAGCAATGGCGGTGAATTAACGTCATGTACTTTAGATGATGTACTGGATGAATTTGTCGATAGTTTAGATGTAGCAGTATCTGCAGATACAAATACTTGCAATGTCAGCGCAAAGCTTGAATTGGTGTCGGATGACATTAGTTTTACTGTAACAGCCATTAATACAAACGGTAGCTCATCGGCTTTGGTTTCATTAGAGGTTACCGAGCCTAGTGCATTTATCACTATATGGAAAACTGACAATTCGAATACATTAAGTTCCGACAACCAAATCACAATCTCTACATCTTCTTCATATAGTTATGATTTCAATGTTGATTGGGGGGATGACAATATTGATTCTAATATCACCGAAAGTATTACCCACACTTATGATGTAGCGGGTGAATATACCGTGTCGATTACCGGGCAGTTCCCGCAGCTTTACTTCAATGACATTGATTCAAATAATAAAACCGAGGCAGTAAAGCTGATTTCAATTGAACAGTGGGGAGATAGAGTTTGGTTATCGATGGAGCAGTTTTTCTATGGTGCAACAGATTTAGTGATCAATGATAGTAAAACCCCTGATCTTTCTAGAGTTGAAAGTATGAAAAGCCTGTTTGCTCAAGCAACAAACTTTAACAGCGATATCACTCACTGGAATGTTTCTAATGTTTCGGAAGTAAGTTCTATGTTTAAAGGCGCAGCGAGTTTTAATCAAGACATTAGTGATTGGTATATGACTAAGGTCACAGATATGAATTCTATGTTTTATGGCGCAGCTAGCTTTAATCAAAACATTCGAGGTTGGTATGTGTCTAAGATCACAGACATGAGTTTTATGTTTTATGGTGCGACGAATTTTGATCAAGATATTAAAGATTGGCATGTTTCTAATGTCACTAATATGAACTCTATGTTTTATGGTGCGACGAACTTTAATCAGGATATTGGTGGTTGGGATGTAGCTAATGTGACTAGCATGAACTCTATGTTTTATGGCGCAGCTCGTTTTAATCAGGATATTGGCGGTTGGAATGTCTCTAATGTGGCGAGTATGAACTCTATGTTCTATGGCGCTGCTCGTTTTAATCAGGATATTGGCGGTTGGAATGTCTCTAATGTAATAGACATGCATGCTATGTTTGGTGAAGCTTTAGTTTTTGCTCAAAGTATTGATGATTGGGACGTGTCTAATGTCACTGACATGAGCTCGATGTTCGATGGTACTAGATCTTTTAATCAAAGTATTGGAGCTTGGGATGTATCTAATGTCACTAATATGAGCTCTATGTTTCAAAACAGTTATTATAATCAAGACATCAGTGGTTGGGATGTGTCTAATGTCACTAATATGAGTAATATGTTTTATATAGCTTCTTATTTTAATCAAGTTATCGATACTTGGGATGTGACTAATGTGACTGATATGAGTTGGATGTTGGCGCATACTCGCGATTTTCGCCAAGAAATAAGTGGGTGGGATGTGAGTAATGTGAAAAATATGAGTGGTATGTTTAAGGGCTCTATGTACTTTAATCAAGATATTAGTGGTTGGGACGTATCTAATGTGACTGATATGAGTTGGATGTTTAGAGAGGCTCTTAATTTTAATCAAGATATAAGTGGATGGAATGTGTCTAATGTAACCAATATGATCTATATTTTTTCTTATGCATATGATTTTAATCAAGATATTGGTAGTTGGGATGTGTCAAAATTGACGGATATGAGCCGCATGTTTTTTGGCGCGGCTCGTTTTAATCAAGATATTAGCGGTTGGGACGTATCTAATGTGACTGATATGAGTTGGATGTTTTATAAGGCTTATAATTTTAATCAAGATCTTGGTGGTTGGAATGTATCAAGTGTTGCGGATATGACTAATATGTTTTCATCTTCAGCTTTGTCGATAGAAAATTACGATGCTTTGCTTAGTGGTTGGGCAACATTGGAGTTACAGCATACTGTTCAATTTGATGTTGAGGCTAAATTTTCTGATGAAGCACAGTCTGCAAGAGATGTGTTAGTCGATAGTTTTAATTGGGTTATTACAGACTTTGGTTTATTCCTAAATGAGTAGCTATAAATTTAGATTGTTTATTTTAAGTATTCTAACGAATTTAAAGTGAACGTCTGAGTTAATCCTTAATTAATAAAGGAAGTTTATGTCATATTTTTACGTTGTGGTTTTATTTATTATTTTACCAATGTCTGTTCTTGCTGAGGAACTTGATAAGTGTGGTAATAATGCAGAAGCTAAAGCTTTAGTTAAGCTAATTAAAGAAGATGAAGGTCAGCGTCGAACAAGTCTTCGTTGTAACCAGTTATTAACTGATGTAGCTGAAGCTAAGGCTAAAGCCATGTCTGAACGAGGCTTGGTTTCTCATAATTTAGAAGGAAGTCCTAATTTACGTCTACGAAATGCAAATTATAAATTGCCAAGCTATTATGGTGTTAATTTTAATAGTAACCAAGTTGAAGCAATTGCTGGTGGATACAGTACTGCAGTCGATGTTTGGGATGCCTTTAAAAAATCAGAAAAGCATAGAGCACATTTATTAGGTGAAATTGAATTTTATAAAGAACAAGACGAAATAGGGGCTGCTTTTATAGAGAAGTGGAAATCTCCTCATGTTGAATATTGGGTAGTATATTTAACAAAAGGTTACAGAAAGAATCAAACTAAATCCGATAAGATCACCGAGATCCCAAATAAGAATTTATTTATATTAGAAGTAGAGAAGAAGTAAAATGTCAGAGTCGTTTGTTAACTAATGAGAATTTACAGCCTTAATGCATTACGATAAAAGCGCTCTGTTTATTTCTGCGGCTCTGAATTAATTACTATTATCCCCAGTTAAATTCGCGGCTAACGCCCAATATGAACAATAACTTTATCCGTTATTTGCTGTTTTTCTACCATGCCTCCAATGGTTATCCAGTTGCCGTTTACATCTAATAAACCTCTGTGATCCATACTGGCTTGTGGGCTGTTGCTTACTTGCCATGAACGTTTGGCTATGTTGTAAATCCAAATCTCGCTGTTGGGCGTTAGGGCTTTTGGTTTTTTGCTATCGTTAGAGTTTGCTTTGCCATCAATTCTTTCACCATTAGCACCATGCGGCGCATTTGTACCGCCAACAAAGATTATTCTGTCGTTTTCTGTATCACCGGCTGCGGCCATTCTAAATCTTCCTGCGTCGGTAGGGTGTACCCATTGATACCAGCTTATTTTGTCGGCTCTGGTAACGTTGATTTCACCTAAGTAACAGCTGGCTTGTTGGGTGATGGTTCTGTTTGCCGCTAGTTGTGGTGTTACTTTTGCACCATCACAAATCATGATCACGTTATCAACTATGCCACCTGCATGACCAAAAACAGGCGTGCCAATGAATGGGCTTGCTTGAAACCATTCATTTTTTAAGGTGTCGAATACTTGCACTAAGTTAACAGCGGCATCGTTATTCCAGCCCGAAATTACATAGATATAACGATCTCGGTAAACCAAAGCTACTGCATCATTAACGGATACTGGCATAGGTTCTAATTGCGCATAAGTGTCAGTTGGTACATGGTATTTATAAACTCCGGGCGCAGTATCAAAAGACTTTGAACTGCTTAAGTTGTAACCACCAAAAATATATACGCTGTCATTAACACCAACGGCTGTACTGCCAATACGACCATGAGGCTCTTGTAGCGACGGCAATGATGTTATGGCTTGCCACTTATTTTTAAAATCAGCTGCAACCTTTACTCTTGTGTTTGCTTCTATTTCAAAAGAAAAATTAGCGGGAGAGAGCGGTTTTGATTCTGTCTTTAATTCAGAGCTAATGCTCTTCTTATTGAGCTTGTCGTTAGCGCTGCTGTTAGTTGCGTTTTGAGTGCTGTCATTAGCTACGTCATTAACAACATCTAATCTCCAAGCCTTGTTGTGCATACCGCTGAGTTTTTTATCCGCACTTAAGCCAGAAAAACTTAAAATACTTTGTTGACCATCAATAATGACAGACGCCACTGCATTGTTGGTAACTGGCTCTGGGAGTGGTGGTAAGTTAAGTTTGGCATGTGATTGAAACGACAAAATAGCGCTAAAAATTAATACGGTTTTGAACAAGATATTTGTAGAGGTCATAAATTCACATCTCCTTTTTTTCTAGTTTTAGTTAAGGGCGGTTATTAACAAAATACATATCAGCCATGTATTTTGTACTAACTATTGTGATGAGGCAATCTCAAGTACGTCACATTGATTGTTGGTAACTTGCCAGCGGATATTCAAATTATATAAAAGTATGCCGTAAATTTTATCATCAGCTTTATTTTGTTTATAAGATGGTCTTGGGTCTTGTTGCAATACTTGTTCAATTAATAGGGCGAGCTTTGGATATTGTTCTGCTTTTTCTGACAGTGCTTCTAACTGATTTTTCGCCTGACTTGTAAATTTAACATCAAGTGAATTAACCGGAGCGGTATCGGCTAATTCAGATTGAGCATCTGGGATGTTATCAGAATAAGGAATATACGGTTTTATATCCACCACAGGTGTACCGTCCAACAAATCTAACCCTTTTACGTCAATAAACCACTGTTTACCTGACTTTCTGACACCTAATAATTTTACTGCAGACATGCCAATGCCGTTAGGTCTAAATGGCGAGCGGGTAGCTAATACGCCCATTTTTTCATTGCCGCCTAATCTTGGTGGCCTAACGCTGGGTTTCCAGCCTTGTTTAAGGTTCTGATGAAAAAGAAATAAAATCCAAATATGGCTATGCAAACTTAAGTCTTTTACTGCTTCATCACTATTACATTCACCCAATAGTTTGATACTGCCAACGGCGGCATTGCACAAACCTGGTTGCCTTGGAATGCCAAACTTTTCATTAAAAGGCGATTGGATTTCACCTATTGGGGACAAGGAGTAGCTCTGGGACAGGTCTTGGTTTTGGGACATAATTTATTTTTCGTAGTAATGAACTGAATGTATTCTAAACAGACAAACAAGATTGTGAAATGTTAATTGTTAAATACGCTATTAAATAAGTTATTAGGTAATGGTTAGTGAGCAACTAGTGTAATATCCTTGTACTTTGTTGTAGTTAAGGTGTAGTTCAGGTGTAGTTCAATTTGAACGAAATATATTCAAGTTAAAATGATTTTAAAATCTTTTGATTCAAATGATAAATGCATAACTTGAATTCGTGAAAAACGACAATATAAAATTCTAATAATTAACAAATATAGTTATTAACACATACAGTTGCCTACACTGGCAGGGGTAATGAAATAGATGATCGAAATAAAAAATATAACCAAACGATTTGGCGACTTTGTCGCGGTAAATGATTTGTCATTCGATGTTAAACCGGGTGAAGTTGTTGGCTTTTTAGGACCAAACGGCGCAGGCAAATCAACCACTATGAAAATGCTCACGGGCTTCTTGCAAGCAAGTTCAGGCTCCATCACCATAAATGGGATAAATATAGAAGACGATCCCTTGAGCATAAAACAAGGTTTAGGTTATTTACCTGAAGGTGCACCAGCTTATGGTGACATGACGGTATTACAATTTTTAAGCTTTATTGCTGATGTTCGTGGATTAACTGGCAGAAAAAAACAAGCTAGAGTCGCCCGTGTTATTAAAGATGTCGAGCTAGCATCGGTGCTAGACCGCAACATAGAAAACCTATCTAAAGGCTTTAAACGCCGAGTCGGTTTAGCTCAAGCTATTATTCACGATCCTAAAGTGCTTATTCTAGATGAACCAACCGACGGATTAGATCCTAATCAAAAATATCATGTTAGAGAGTTAATCAAGAATCTTGCAAAAGATAAGATTGTTATTATTTCTACCCACATTTTAGAAGAAGTGACGGCTGTTTGTAATCGGGCATTAATCATAGCTGAGGGCGTTAAAATATTTGATGGCACACCAGAAGAGTTGCAAGCCAAGTCATCATTTCATCATGCGGTCACTATTGAATTAAGTGCGGAAGTAGAAAATACCAACGCGTTAACTTCGTTACCGGAAGTGGCTTTTGTTCTTACTGAGAAAAACAAAGTGACGGTGTTGCCAAGTGAAGGTCAGAGTATTTTTACTGCGGTTTACGACAAAGTACGTGAGCTAGATTGGCCGTTTTATTCTATCTACAGTGAAAAAGGCCGACTCGACGATATATTCCGTGAGTTAACCACTTCATCTAATTCAACTGACTTATAAGGGAGACGTTATTATGAATCAGTCGTCTAGTAACCAATCAGTTATGGACCAATTGTCCATGATCTCTATTTTGACTAAACGTGAGTTTATGTCATTTTTTGCTACCCCAATTGCCTATGTCTTTATCGCTATATTTTTGATCATGAGCGGTATTATGACCTTCAATTTAGGCTCCCTTTATGAAAGAGGGCAGGCCGACTTATTACCCTTTTTTAATTTCCATCCCTGGTTATATCTATTTTTAGTTCCGGCATTTGCCATGCGCTCATGGAGCGAAGAACGTCGCAGCGGTAGCATAGAATTGTTAATGACGTTACCGATAACCGCATTCCAAGCTATGGTGGCTAAGTTTATTTCAGCTTGGTTGGTGTTAGGACTTGCATTGGTATTAACGTTTCCGCTTTGGATAACGATTAACTACTTGGGGCAACCAGATAACGGCGTTATTTTTGCTGCTTATATTGGCAGCTGGTTAATGGCGGGGGCGTTTTTAGCCATAGGCATTTGTATGTCAGCGCTATCTAAGTCGCAAGTTATTGCGTTTATCTTGTCTATCTCTATCAGTTTTTTGTTTGTATTAAGTGGTACAGAAGCGGTTATTAACTCATTTAAAGGTGTGCTACCTACAGGCGCGATTGACGTTATTGCGTCGTTATCTTTTATCCAACATTTTGACTCAATCGCCAAAGGCGTAATTGCATTGAATGATGTGGGTTATTTTTTACTGGTGATCATTAGTTGGTTAACCGCTGGTTTAGTGATCATTGAAGATAAAAAGGCGAGCTAGTATGGCAAAGAAAAATACAACGGACACTAAAATGGAGACCCAAATGCATTCAAAATCGTCAATTAAACGAGTTTCTTTTCCAATTGCACTCGGCGTTATCGCGTTTGCTTTTCTGGCACTGGTATTATTAAACAATGTGTTGTTAAACAAAGTTAGATTGGACTTAACTGAAGGTAATGTGTATTCCATTACCGATGGAACTCATCAAGTATTGTCAGCAATAGATGAGCCTATTACCTTGTACTTTTTCTTTTCAGATAAAGCCACTGAAGGATTAACGTCTTTACGTAATTATGCCAATCGTGTGAAAACCTTATTACAAGAATATGAGCTTTACGCTGATGGCAAAATTAAATTACAGATCATTGACCCAGAGGCATTTTCTGAAGCGGAAGATAAAGCATCTGAAATGGGATTAGTGGCTGCACCAATTAACGCAACGGGCGACTCTATTTACTTTGGTCTAGCAGGGACAAATTCATTAGATGATAAAGAAATCATCGCATTTTTTGACCCAAGCCAAGAAAGCCTATTGGAATATGAACTGAGCAAATTAGTACATAAGTTGTCAGATCCAACCCCAATTAAAGTTTCTATACTGTCGTCACTGCCAATTCAAGGCGGAACCAATCCAAATCCAATGGCGATGCAAATGGGGCAGGCTCAAACATTTCCAGAATGGGCTGTGTTGAATCAATTGAAACAGTTGTATCAAGTTGAAATGTTAGAGACGAACGCAGAAACAATTCCAGAAGACACCAATGTGTTAATGATCATCCACCCTAAAGAGCTAGCCGACGCTCAATTGTTCGCCATAGAGCAGTATGTGTTAGCGGGTGGCAAAACCTTTATTTTGGTAGACCCATCGTCCGACTCAGACTCACAAGGGACTAACGTGATGGGCGTTCCAGAAGTATCAACGTCAAACCTTGAACCATTATTTACTGCTTGGGGAATCGACTACGACCCTGACACTGTCGTGTTAGATGGCGCAAAAGGGTTAGAGATTATGATGCCCGACGGTATGCCTGGACGTCATATCGGTTATTTAGGTTTGGATAAAGACAACATAGATGAACTTGATGTTGTCACAGCTTCACTATCAAGTATTAATGGCGCAAGTATGGGCGCGTTACGCTTATTGGATGATGCGACAACAAGCTTATCACCTTTGTTAATTAGTTCAGAATACACAGACTTTACCGATCTTGCGCGCTATCAAATGTCAGGAACCAATCCTGATATTTTATTGACTGATTTCACCGCGAGAAATGCCAATGTGGTATTAGCTGCAAGAATAAGCGGTGCAGCTAAAACCGCATTCGACACGTTACCTGAAGGTGTTGCTGGTACAGATTGGATTAAGTTTTCTGACAATATACAGTTAATTGTGGTTGCCGATACTGATTTGTTAACTGACCGTTTTTGGGTGCAAAGTAGTAACTTTTTTGGTGAAACTGTTTTACAACCATTTGCTAATAATGGCGACTTTGTTGTTAACGCCGTAGATAACTTAGGTGGTAATTCAGCCTTACTTTCAATCCGTGGCCGTGGTGATTATCAACGTCCATTTGATGTTGTTGAACAATTAACGGTTGAAGCCGAAGCTAAGTTCAGAGAGCAAGAGCAGCAACTGCAACAGCAGTTAAATGAAACTGAAAACCAATTAGCTGAACTGCAAAATCAACAAGCTGATAATGGTTCTCTAGTATTAAGTCCTGAGCAAGAGGCGGCTGTTGAGTCATTTGTGGCTAAGAAATTGGAAATTAGAAAACAGCTTAGAGAAGTACAGCACCAGTTGAATAAAGATATTGAATCTTTAGGTACTGTGATTAAGTTACTTAATATTGCATTCTTCCCACTGATTTTAACGTTAGGGTTAGGATTATTAGCTAGACGCATTCGTTATAAAATGTCGGCTCAATACCAAGTTAAGCCACAAGCTGAAGCTAAACAAACGCCTGAAGCTACAAAAGCTAAAACTAAGAAGTAGGAATTAACATGAGAATTAGTTTTTTAATTAAGGTATTAGCCGTTGGCGTATTAGCGGTATTGCTAAGTAGTTACTTTATTAGTAAAAACAAAGGCGTGCAAAGTTTTGACGACACCTTGTTGTTGACCGATTTTGACGTCAATTTAGTTGATAAAATTCAAATACAAAATGCGGCTAGTAAACAATTTATTAGTGCCGAGAAAGTATCTGGTAAGTGGGTTTTACCTAATAAATTTGGTTATGCAGCGGATGTTAAAAAATTATCAAAGCTGTTACAAAATTTAAAAGATACGCAAATAGTTGAATTGAAAACCAAGCAAGCAAAGTATTATTCGCGCTTGGGTTTACAAAGCTTAGATCAAGGCAATGAACTAGATGCAGAAAAAAGCCAGGCACAACTGTTAACATTAGTTGCGGGTGATGAGTTTACTCAGCTTTTAATTGGAAATGAAAGCCAATCATCAACAGGACGTTATGTACGTTTTGCTAGACAAGAGCAGAGTTACTTAGTGACATTGGATATTAATCTCCCTAGCGACGACTCATCTTGGTTAATGCCGAAGATAATCCCAATAAACGTTAACCAAGTCAGCCAGGTTGATATTGCTTTTTTTAATGAAAAGTCGAATAAAAAATCCAGCAATAAGTTTGCTATTGCACGTCAAGCCCATGAAGAAAGTGAGACTGATAGTTTAGCAGGGAACTTTGAGCTGTTAAACAAGACTAAAGAACAAGTACCACAATACGACTCTATTTTTACTGGCTTAGTTAGAAACATAATTAACATAACGGCCAAAGATATTAAGTTAGCAGAGTCGAGTGAAATGAAGTTGCAGCAAAGTATCGTGTTAACGTATTTGGATAACGGCTTAATCGACAAGCCAGATAATAAAGTCATGCTGGACGATAAAGTACAAAGCAAAACGTTGACCTTACAGCTGTATAAAAATGATAGAGAGACTCTAAGTTACTGGGTTCGTTTGGAACAAAGTAAATATTTAATAAATATATCGGAGTTCGACTTTAAGCAAATAAGTAAACCTGTGAATGATTATTTGGAGTGATAACATTTTCTTTTAACCTAGATTACATTGTTATTGTTCAGCCACTATGGCTGTATAATAAAAGCACAATTAAAATAGGTTAAAGTTTGTTCAGTGTGATGTAAAGGTGTACTATACACATTGATTCTAAGTGCATAAAAAGGTTGTATAAATGTCTGTTTTATCTAATGAAGAACTCGCTTATTTTAGCGGTGCCTTTTCTCCAATAGACGATAGCGCTGATAATTCACTATCGAGACATTCATTAAGTGTCGCGACTGAAATACCAGACGTGTTGACTCATATTTTAGGTAACGCTAAATTAACTTTGCTGGCTGAAATTAGCTATTATCGTTTGTGGTTTCCATTAACGCTAAAAGTCGATGATTTTGGTACGCTTTCACCTGAGTTAGGCATACCTGAAGTTATTGATACGCGTGGTGGCGAACGTAGTTGGCGTCTTGACCATGTTAAAAATGTAAAGCTAGTTGATAATGACACCGAAAAAGATGTTGAGGTTTTATCTCTATCAAGCTCAGGTATGACAATTAAAGTACCGCAAGACTTTGATACTACAATGACACACCTTAGCCAATTGATTTTACCTAATGGTGCTTGCCTTGACGTAATGTTAGACCCAGTTAGAACTGAGAATGGTGTCATGGCTGCAAAAATTAGTGCCGAAGGTGAGTCCCGGGAAATATTACGACAATTTCTATTTAGCGAACATAAAGCTAAATATGAACATCTTTATAAAAATATTAAGCATTAACCAAGCTAAGCATTAACTAAGCTAAGTGTTGCAAGCGCTTAGACTCAATTTCAATGACTAACGTCAAGAGTGAATTGCTTAGTCTTATGTACAGACTAAGCAAACGCTACTCACTTTATAGAAAGTCACTATCTACTTATCCTGTTATATATATCAAAATCATATCTTTAAAAGTGGCTGATGTTTCTTTGGCTATTTTTTTGTGCACAATCTTTGCATAGGAAAAGCTAATTAAAATAAATGAACGTTATTGCTACTATGAATAATAAAATGAAAGTTGAAATTTGGTCAGATATCGCTTGTCCTTACTGTTACATAGGCAAACGCCGTTTTGAAATGGCCCTTGAAAAATTTGACGGTAGAGATAATGTTGAAATTATTTGGCGTAGCTTTGAACTAGATCCAAACGCAGAATTATCCTATCAAGAAAATAAATATGAGTTATTGGCTAAAAAATACGACCAACCATTAAAGTGGGCTGAATTAGCATGCGACGATATGGCCAAACAAGGTGCTGAAATTGGCTTAACTCTTGATTTTGATATTAACAAACCTACCAACACATTTAACGCCCAACGCTTAATCCATTTAGCGACTGAGTCAGGTAAAGAGCAAGAAGTACAAAACTTATTGTTTGAAAGCTTTTTCGCTAAAGGTGAGCTTATTAGCCAAAATGATATCCTGTTAAATATCGCCGCAAACGCTGGTATTGATAAAACTAAAGCCGAGCAATTATTAAACTCTGATGTTTATAGTGACCAAGTAAAAGAAGATGAAGCTTTGGCAACCGAGCTTGGTATTGAATCTGTTCCATTTTTTATTATAGATGAAGCTTATGGGATGGAAGGTGCACAACCGGTTGATCATATCTTAACTATGCTGGAAAACGTTTCTAACGGCGCTATTTAACTTTCATAAATTCCAGCGATAAAGCTTTAAAATTAATACCCAGAAAATCCCGCAAAAAACTCAGTTATATCTGTCACAAAAACCTGCATTAATTACCTTGTTGTTTTTATAAACAACGAGGTTTTACTTTTCGCTATCAATTCACAAGTGTTGCTTTATTGTACCGCTTGAGTGTAAATTAATCGTATTGATTAGTTTAAATAACCTCAATATTTACAAAAGATTAGAAAAAATAATCTATTATTTTGTTTTTTTATATCTAATTAGTGGCAATTCTAGAAATAACTATTACGTTATAAATTAGGTTTATGAAATTAATCATCATAAATCCAATAATAATTATAAAAATAAAATAATAATAACAATACGAATACGGGAATACATATGTACAAATTATCTCCATTATCAAAATTAGTAAAACTGTCATTAATGACAGGACTAACAATTTCTGCAGCATCCACCTCTACTTTTGCTTTTGCCGAAGAAGATGATCTTATTAAAAATGTTGAACGCATAGCCGTTGTTGGCTCTCGAGGCGCTCCTCGTTCAGTTGATGACTCACCAGTTCCAATTGACCTAATTGGTGGTGAAGAATTAGAACGTGGTGGCAACACCGATATGCTTGAACTGCTTAAAGGCTCAATACCTTCTTTCAATGTCCACAGTAATCCAATCTCGGATGCTGCAAGCTTAGTTAAACCAGCTAACTTACGTGGATTGTCATCGGATAGCACATTAATACTGGTTAATGGTAAACGTCGCCATAGAGCTTCAGTTATTGCTTTATTAGGCGGTGGTATCAATGATGGTGCTCAAGGACCTGATATATCAGTTATTCCTAGCTCAGCATTAAAACAGGTTGAAGTACTTCGTGATGGTGCCGCGGCTCAATACGGCTCTGATGCTATCGCTGGTGTTATGAACTTTGTGTTAAAAGACGATGCAGAAGGCGGCTCGTTAACGGCTCGTTATGGTTCTTATTATGAAGGTGATGGCGACGCTGTAGAAATCTCGGGCAACATTGGTATGCCGCTTACAGAAGCTGGTTTTGTTAATGTAAGTTTTCAATATAAAGACTCTGAGGCGACGAGTCGCAGTGTTCAACGTCCAGATGCCGCTGGCTTAATTGCCGCCGGTAATACAGCTGTTTCTGACTTAGCACAAATTTGGGGTTCTCCTGAAGTTAACGATGACCTAACTATTTTTGTGAATTCAGGTTTGGACTTAGCAAACGATGCCGAAGCATATATGTTTGGTAATTACTCTAAGCGTGATGTTCGTGGTGGCTTCTATTATCGTAATCCACACGACCGTGGTGGTGTATATTCAAATGACGGTGGCGAGACATTACTCATTGGTGATATTGCTGAAGCTGGCGGAGCTGCAAGAACATGTCTTGATGTACCAATTACAAGTGGCAATGTGTTAACTCAAGACAATTACATTAATAATGTTGTTAATAACGATAACTGTTTTAGTTTTAATGAAATGTTACCTGGTGGTTTTACGCCTAACTTCGGTGGCAGTATCGTTGATACTTCAATCACTATGGGGACTCGTGGTGAATTTGATAGTGGTATCACATACGATTTCAGTGGTTCAGTTGGTTACAATCAATCTAGTTATGTTATTTATGACACAGTAAATGCCTCATTAGGTCTTGATACTGGACGTGATTTTAATCCGGGTAAACACACTCAATTAGAAAAAACATTCAACATGGATTTCACCAAAGAAATTAATGTAGATATGTTTGAATCACTAATGCTTGCTGGTGGTTATGAGTGGCATGATGAATCTTTTGAAGTGACGGCTGGTGATGTAGATTCTTATACTGCAGGCCCATATACCTCACAAGGTTTTGGTATTGGTTCAAATGGTTTTCCAGGATTTAAGCCGGAAGCCGCTGGTGAATATACTCGTAAAAATAGTGCCTTTTACGTTGATTCAGAGGCTCAAGTTACTGATGGATTCTTAATCGGTGCAGCCATACGTTTTGAAGATTATAGTACATTTGGTACTGATACTAATTACAAGTTAACTGCACAGCTGAATTTGACGGATGACTTCTCATTACGCAGTTCAGTGAGTACTGGTTTCCGTGCTCCAACAGTTGGTCAAGCAAACTACTCTAATGTGCAAACTGCGTTAGAAGATGGGGCATTGGTTGATTCTGCATTGTTACCAGCAACTAACCCTGTTGCGATTCAATTAGGTGCAACCGAGTTAACACCAGAAGAATCTCAAAGCTATACATTGGGCGCGGTTTTAAACGTAGGTGAAGTATTTATCACTCTTGATTATTACAATATCTCTGTTGAAGACCGAGTTTCTCAATCGACTAAATACGAGCTAAGTGACGCTGATAAAATAGCTCTTAAAGCAGACGGTGTTGCTAATGTAGATTCAATTCAATTAGTAAGTTTCTTTACCAATGACTTTGATACGACGACACAAGGTGTAGACTTTATTGCTAACTACGCGACCGACCTTTTTGATGGTAATGCGACCTTTAGTTTGGCCTACAACTATAATGAAACTGAAGTAGATAACTTTACTGAAATCACTGGTGATTTTAAAGTATCTCGTTTAGAAAATGACTTGCCAAATCACCGTGCTACATTAACTTGGGCGCAAAAGTGGGAGAAAGTAAACTTCTTGCTACGTGGTAATTACTATGGTGAATATCAAGGCGTACACGTTGATTACGATGCAACCATTAATACAGGTGAAGCAGCTGTAACGCTAGATGCGGAGTTAAGTTACTCTGTTACTAATGAGATAATTGTATCTGTTGGTGCACAAAACTTACTTGACCAAAAAGCAACTGAAATTAACTTTACTGAAGCCGGAGCAGCTGCTTGTGGCGGTTGTAGCAATAGTCAGTGGGGCGGACAATATTACGAAACGTCTCCATTTGGTTTCAACGGTGGACTTTATTACGTAAAAGCTACGTATAAATTCTAATAGAGTTTAATTCAAAGTAACAAAAAGGCTCCTATAAGGAGCCTTTTTTAGTTTAAGTCGTCAGTATTAATGCACTGATTTATAAATAAACAAAGTTATAACCAAGTCTTAGTTTATAAACACGCCTTCGTTTATAAACCCAATACTTCTTTACCTTGCTCAAATACAATATCAACTGGGATATTTGCAGTTGTTAGTCTTTCCAAATCAGCGGCTAGTTGTGCTTTTATAACGCCTTTTTCAGCAACTAATTTAGCTACGCCAGTGTAATCACCGTCGCCTTGTATAGTTAATATTAGTTTTGATAAACCGTTCATTGCATCACGCATCTTAGT
Organism: Psychrosphaera saromensis; assembly: GCF_002954545.1. Taxonomy (GTDB): domain Bacteria; phylum Pseudomonadota; class Gammaproteobacteria; order Enterobacterales; family Alteromonadaceae; genus Psychrosphaera; species Psychrosphaera saromensis. The sequence continues at coordinate 1,746,066 of NZ_MSCH01000003.1, forward strand.
CATATCAACGCTGTATAAACCTTGTTCATTACGTTTAAATGCGTTGTTTTCTGCAAAGTAGTTAAAGCGGATCATATTTGCTTTACCGTGAGCAGAACTTGCGCCAAAACGTACTGAGCGGAAGATACCAGCTAAGAACGTAGTGTAATAATCTTCCAATTTACCTTCTGTGATCACGCCTTGTTCAAACAACTGAGTGATCATGTACAAGCCTAAAATATCGGCTTTGCCTTCTTCTAACGCAGAAGCATATTCTTTTAATGACTGACGTACGGTGCCTTTATCGTTGATCGTATTTTTAATGCCTAAACCGTGAGCAACTTCGTGAAACATAGTGTTATTAAAAAACGCATTAAAGGTAATGTTTTCACGTTGTTCAGGCACAATTAATAAGTCGGCGATAGGTAACAATATTTTGTCGAACTTAGCTTGCATTGCATTTTTAAGTTGTAAACGACGTGTACCTTTCTTTAATTGCACTTCTTCATCATTTGGCAGGTTAATCGCGATGGTTTTAGAACCCGCGTTTGAATGACCAGCGTAATACACAACGTCATAGGCATTTAATTCAGCATTAGAACCTGGCATTTCAGCTTTGTACTTATCTGCAACCGGTAAGCCTTTTTGTAATTCAGGAAGGGTAGAAGCGTATTTAACTAACTTTTCACTCCATGCCATATCTTTAATTAATACATAAGCTTCAAACGCTGCACGGTAGCCGTATAACATATCTTCGTAGTTTTCGATTGGACCGTAAACTAATTCGATTGAGTTTGACTTCATATCCATCCAAGCAAAATCAGATGCTTGGTATTCATTGGTTAATAAAGCGTCGGCTCTCAGTTTTAAGTAATTTGCGAACTCTTTGTTGCTAGCTAATTTAGATGCTTTTAATAGCAACTCAGCTGCTTTGGTTAATTTCTCCAAGTAATAAACTGAATAAGGTACCGAATATAACTGGCCTTTATCGTTACGTTCAACAACAGAGTATAAACCTGTCTTATCAACAATATCCGCTGACTCGAATTCTTCTTTAGTCATATCTTCAGGATAAAACTGTGCGCCTAATGGCTTTGCTGTTTGGCCCGCTAAAAATGCTTCATCACCTTGTAATCTATCCCAAGGGCCGTAGTTTACGTCGGCATAAGTTCTGGTTTTTTCATCAGCAATACTAGCTAAAAACTCATCTTTGTTTTTACCGTAAGCTTGTTGCCAGAATAACTCGTCCATGATTTTTGATGCATCAATTAACACAGCAAGCATTTGTTTTTGTTTATCACTTAAATGTGACAAGTCGGCAGTTAATGTGACGGGAGTATAGATATCAAGGCGAGATGCAAATTCAGGCTTTAATGTGTCGACAGTCGTCGTTTCTTCAGTCGTATTTTGTCCACATCCAGCAAGTACTAAAGATGTTAGTAAACCTAATGCTAAGGTCAGCTTAAGCTTAGATGTTTTTGATTGTAATCGTTTCATAGATGATCCTTTTTTTGCAATTATGTGTGCGCTTATAATTATTTTTTTGTTAACGGTTAAATGGTAAGGCTTTTAACTCAGGGCCTTCATCCGACAACACTAACACTGAACCTTGAGTGTACCAATCGCCAACCACAATTCGTTGCTTGTTCTGTGGTCTGCTATGTATGTTCGGTCTGTGGGTGTGGCCGTGAATTAACCAATCGCATCTTGAGTTTGACATTACGCGTTGTACTTCACGTTCTGCAACGTCCATGATGGATTCTGGTTTATCCATTTGGCTTTTTTTGCTGATATTGCGGTATTTGGCTGCTTTCTTTTTACGTAAGAACAAAGGCAAACTTAACATTAAGGTTTGCCACCACCAAGAACGGCTTTTTCTTCTAAATACTTGATAATCCACATCGTCGATACAAAGCTGATCGCCGTGCATAAACAAAATGGTTTTATTGAATTCTGTTGTTATAAAACTCTCGGGTAGTAATGTCATGCCACAGCGTTTTGCGTATTTTTTACCAAGTAAAAAGTCACGATTACCATGAATGAAAAACACAGGCGTATGCTGTGAGAATTTGCTGATAGAGTCTGCGATTAATGTACTGAATTGGTTGATGTCGTCATCCCCAATCCAAGATTCAAATAAGTCGCCTAAAATATATAACGATGAGTGTTGGTTAGCTTCCGCTTGTAAAAAGTCTAAAAAACATTGAGTAATGTCTGGGCGGTCTGGATTTAAGTGTAAGTCTGCAATGACTAATATTGATGGCATATAATTTTCAGTCTTAATAAAAAGGGCATCAAACGATGCCCTATAACGATATTGAATTAGTCAGTTACAACTGCTTTTTCAATAATAACGTCTTCAACTGGTACATCTTGATGATAACCTGCATTACCTGTTTTAGTCGCAGAGATTTTATCTACAATGTCCATACCTTCAACAACTTTTGCGAATACACAGTATCCCCAACCATCAGGCGTTTCAGAACGGAAGTTTAAGAATGCATTGTCAGCACTGTTAATGAAAAACTGTGAAGAAGCTGAATGAGGTTCTTGAGTACGAGCCATCGCTAGCGTACCACGGTCATTTTTAAGGCCGTTGTTTGCTTCGTTGTTGATTGACGCATTACCGTCTTTCTCTTCCATACCAGGTAGCATGCCACCACCTTGAACCATGAAACCAGGAATGACACGGTGAAAGATCACACCGTCATAAAAACCAGATGTCACATAGTTTAAAAAGTTCTCAACTGTTTTTGGAGCTTCTTCAGCAAATAATTCAATTTTAATGTCGCCAAAGTTTGTTGTTAAAACAACCATAATATTTCCTAATAATTAGATTTTGATTTTGTGGGCAATTGTAACGAATAACCTAGCTAAGAGCTAGATCTGCTACTAATAAACAGTTACCAAGGAAGTACTTCACCGTTGGTATGCCAAAACCCACCTGTATTCGATAAATTTAATTCTTCAATTCGGTCAATTAATCCGGCAGTTGAGTCTTCTGGACTAATTAGCCCGTTAAAATCAACCATACGAGTTTGTACCCAACCCGGATGCAATTGTGCAACCGCAATGCCTTTGCCTTTTAAGTCTTCAGCAAGAGATTTACCAATCGCATTTAATGCCGCTTTTGACGCTCTGTAACCATAACGACCACCTGAGTCGTTGTCAGTCATAGACCCCATACGACTAGTGATGTTAGCGATTTTACTGCCTTCAACCATATTAGGAATAAGTGCTTCAGTGACGCGCAATGGTGACAAAGCGTTTACTTCAAATTGCTCACGTAAAGAGTCGTAATCGATATTGCCGAGTTCTTCATTTCGTAATAAACCAGCGTTATTCACTAGTAAGTCAACTTGTTGATCGCCAATGATCTTTTTGATTTGTTCAATATCATCTGGATTGGTTACGTCGATGCCAGAAATAACCATACCCGCAACTGCTTCAATTTCTTCTGATTCGCTGCGGCATATTGCAATAATATCCCAGCCTTTGGCTGCAAGTTGTTGGCTTAGAGATAAACCAATACCACGGTTTGCACCGGTAATAACTGCTGTTTTCATAATTTAATTTCCAGGTTCAATGGTAAATACATAACTTGATTCTTTACATGTGTTAACTAAGTGGTGTTGGCAGGGAGGGATTTCAATGTTAACAATAAATTTACTCCTAACATGTGTCGTTAATTGGCTATTCATTTAGTTGAGGTGATAAAAGAAAAATTAGTCGTTTGTGAACTGAGCTAAACACGGTAAAATCAAGGTAATTAACTTTAGTACTAACTTTGTACGATAAATAAGTCGTACAAATTCAACGGAGATAAAATGGCAATTAACTGGTTTCCGGGCCATATGCACAAGGCTCGAAAAGAAATTGCAGAGATCATGCCTCAAGTAGATGTGATCATAGAGATACTCGATGCCAGAATTCCATTTTCTAGTGAGAACCCTCTAGTGCCAGAACTTAGAGGTGATACTCCGGTTCTTAAAATACTAAATAAAAGCGATTTAGCCGACCCAATCCAAACGCAAAAATGGCTAGAGTACTTACAGCAAGAACGTGGTATCACAGCTATTGCCGTAACCTCGCAAGATCCAAAACAAATAAAAGATCTGTTAAACGTTATTTCAGACATGGTTCCACACAGAGTGAGCCAGGACAAACAATTGCGCGCACTTATTTGTGGTATTCCAAATGTTGGGAAATCCACCGCGATTAATATTTTGGCCAACCGTATTATAGCTAAAACAGGTAATGAAGCTGGTGTAACCAAGGCACAGCAACGTATCCGTTTAGATAACAATATTGTATTGCACGACACACCGGGATTCTTATGGCCTAAATTAGAGCCAGAAGATTGTGGTTATCGTCTAGCCATTACAGGCGGCATTAAAGACACAGTGACAGAAAAGGAAGACGTAGCGTATTACGCCATTGAATATTTAATGACTCATTACCCTGAGCTATTGATTGAACGTTACCAATTAAAAGAAATGCCAGAAACGCCAATTAAGGTGATGGACGCCATTGCCGTAAACCGTGCTTGTATCCGTAAAGGCGGCATAGCTGACTTATATAAAGTATCGGAAATTATCCTAAACGATTATCGCTCAGGAATGCTTGGTGCAATCACGCTAGAAACGGTAGAGCAAGGCATTGAAGCAAAAGCGATTGGTAAAATACAAGAAGCTGAACGTCTTGCTAAGAAAAAAGCATTTGAAGAGAAAAAGAAAGGTAAAAAGCGCCCGCGCAGATAGTTGTGGTGTTTTTACTCAGTTATTTAGGCCTCACTCATGCGATGGGCTTGAATAACTTTTCTCATAACAAGGTTCATGATTTCTAATACTATTAGAGTAAACATATATGAAATTAGCTGCATCGATTATCGCAATGTTTATTGTCATTCTGCTTATCTGGGGTGACTCAAGTATGTGGGAAGATGACGTATATGCTGTTTATTATATAGATGGCGATGTTAAGTTAGGGATTAAAGTTGATGATGATGGTTCTTTTATTGGCCGAGTCGAGAATAAAGTAATCGCAGTAGGGTCTAATGAAAAGTATGTCGTTGTTAAACAATTAACTTCGGAGCCTGATGTGATTTCTTATTTTGTACTAGATAAGGAAAATGACAATATTTACCTTAAGCCTTATGAAGTAATAGAAGGGCCATACACTGAGCCCCAATTTACAAAGCTAAACCAAAAATTAGACTTACCCAAATTTAGTGAAACGTTTTAAGTAAAAGTAAAAGTAAAAGTAAAAAGTCAGCTTTTATTGTAAATAAGGTTTATGCGTAGATCATAGCCATATTGTTGCTGCCAAACGTTTTTAACTGTTAGCTCCGTGGGCTAGCCAAATTAATTTATTAAGGATAAACATGAGTCACACATCACAAATCAAAGTTCGCGGTTTTCACCTAGACGTTTATCAGCATGTAAATAATGCAAGATACCTAGAGTTTTTAGAAGAAGCGCGTTGGGAATATTTAGAAGACAGTGGCGATATTGAGTTCTTTCAATCTCTTGGTTTAGCCTGGGTAATTGTAAACATTAATATTAATTACCGAGCTTCAGCAACTATGGGTCATACCTTAGATGTCAAAACTTCTTTGTCTAAAGTAGGCGGTAAGAGCGCAGTTTTCCATCAAGACATTTCAATCGCAGGAAGCGGCGTAGCCATAGCCGATGCGGATATTACGTTTGTGGTGTTAAATCAAAAAACAGGCAAAGCAGTACCAATTGAAGGTGATTTGTTAGAGCGTATGCAGTCGCATTTAAATAGCTCTAAAGAAGAACTATAGGTTTGATTTAATTCATATTTAATTCGGTTGTAAATCTACACTAATATAATACATGGTCCTATTCAAGATGTAGTCCTATATAAAGAGTACAGCTTGATACTAGAACTATACGCCTATGCTGAAAGACCCCAATTAATAGATGAAATAGAACAGATCGTGGTCTCGTGTTTAGATAATACAAGCGGTTGTGTTGAACTTTCACCTGATCATAAAAAGCTTTATTTTTTTAGGAACAACAGATAATAATGGAAACGTGATTCCATTAGATAAGCTTATGATTTTATAAGTAATTTAAGTTATAAGCTTAATCGCTATTGTTAACCCCGAAGTATTCGCCTTTGAATGAGGCATTATATACAGTATTAGTCATGGAGAATTTATCAATGAATTTAGAACAGCAAAAAGTTACAGATAGATTAAAGGTCATTGAAAAAAAGATGATGTATCTGGGTCTTTACAATGCACCAGCTATGATCGTAATCGCCATCGGTTTATTTTCTAAATTTGGAGCTTCACCAGAGGCACTTCATCCTTTACTTGCGGATGTTAGTTTAGTAAATAAAGCTCTTTTTGTTGCTGTGCCTTGGGCATTATTTATTACATTTAGATCAATAGTTTTGGCGCTAGAAGTAAATAAATTAAAACGGGGTTAATAGATAAAGAGCGTCTTTGACCTATGAATAAAAATTAGAAATTTTTGCTAGGTTAGTCATTAAGCTAATTTCTAAATTTTTTGAACTCATAATGCATAACCTATATCGAGCCATCATTTTATTCTTATACATTTGTATTGCTGTTTGTTTTTGTTGTTCATTCATTGATTTGTTAGAGACAAAAAAGTAAGTGCGATTTTTATTTCTAAGAAATAAATTCATTTACTAGCCAATAAAAAAGCGCTGATTTCAGCGCTTTTTTTGTAAGACTTGTGTCGTCCTGAAATAAGGTGACACCTTCGTACCTTAAATTATTAATATGATATTAATTCTGAAATATCCTATTTTACTGATAGTACAGCTTGTTTATAAAAATATTGAGCGAAAATAGACTAGCTTTGCTAAAGCGATTAAGTTCAAAGGCTCATATCAAAAAATAAACCTACCGCTTAAGTAACGCAAACATATATGTGTATGCATATAACGCAGTGAATAGAATGCTAGGTGCGACGGTTAGTGCTAGGTTAGGTGTTTGATTTGCAACATTAACACCTATAACTAAAACAGATTGAACGGCAATTGGTATGATGGGAGCGAATAGTGTTCCTGCTAACTTTTTGTGTTTGAAGTATGCAGCAGAACGGTTAATTGCGTTATTAAGGCTTTGTTTCACGGCTAAGTTTTGCGGTGTTTTAGAATGAAATAAACATAGGATTGGGGTTACAAAAGCCAAAGACAGGTAACTGGTTTTATACTTATTAACGACCTTTTCCAATATTAAAGTGAAAAACAAAGTAACAAATCCGCTGTACAAGCCTTGTACCAAAGCAGCCTGTAAAGTAACAGAGCTTGGTATATTATCTGCAGAGTTGGCCCAGTAAGCCCAACCAAAGTAAAAAACAAACGATACAACACCAGATAATATAAGACGGCTATTCAATGTGTTTCCTTAATTAATACGTTTCCTCAATATGAGTTTTAATATTATTGCTTATAACTTAAGTTTTGTCGCTGAGTATTATTTCCTCAGCCTTTTCTATTACAGATAAAGTAACTGTGGTTAATTGCTTTATTTGTAACAGGAAAGGTCGCATAATCTGGGCTTATATTTCTTTAAAAGGACTCGTATGAAAACCGTTAAATTTGCGCTTATTACTTGTGGTGTTATGTTCGCACTTACAGGCTGTATGAAGACAGAATCGTCATTGGAAAATGTAGATGCACAGGCATCTGAAATGTCTAAATCATCACATGAACAACAATTAGATTTACTTGTTAGCCAATACTTCGACGACTCACTTGTCTTTAGCCCTATCGGCGCAACCTATATTGGCCGCGAAGGTTTCAATGATAAATTCACTCCGGTTATTTCAAAAGAGAATAGAACTAAAGTTGCCGCGTTTTATAAAGATTACCAAGCTCGTTTAGCGTTAATTGATAAAGCGCAGCTCAAAGGCCAGTCACTACTAAGTTATGAAATTCTTGAACGTGATTTAGCGCTAAAATTAGAAGGCATGCAGTTTTTAAGTTATTTGCTGCCAATTAATCAAATGTCTGGCGCGCATAATACATTTGCATCTTTGGGCTCGGGTGAAAGTGCTCAACCATTTAATACAGTTCAAGATTATACTGACTTCTTAAAACGTGCAGATGGTTTTATTGCTTGGTTTGATAGCGTTCAAACGTCAATGGCTGAGGGGATCAAACAAGGCATTGTGTTACCAAAGCCATTGTCACAAAAGCTACAAGGTCAATTTGAAACTCATATAGTAGAAAAAGCCGAAGACTCGTTGTTTTGGTCACCTATTAAAAACTTACCAGCGTCATTTACTCCAGAGCAAAAGCAACAGATCACGGCTCAATATCGTGAACTTATCATGAATGGTTTAGTACCAGCATATCAGCGTATGAATACGTTTTTTGTTGAACAGTATATTCCTAACAGTCGTGACTCGGTTGGTTATAGTGATTTGCCAAATGGTAAGGCTTGGTATGAATATCAGATTAAGACCAATACAACATTAAGTTTATCAGCAGATGAAATCCACGAAATAGGCTTGAGCGAAGTTGCGCGTATTTTATCTGAAATGAAAAAAGTAAAAGACACGGTTGGTTTTAAAGGTGACTTAAAAGCCTTCTTTAGTCATTTACGTAACTCAGATGAGTTTTATTTTAATACCGCAGATGAGCTAATAGCTGCGTACGAGAATGTAAAACAAAAAATTGATGCGAGTTTGCCGCTGTTGTTTGATATCGCACCAAAGGCGTCGTATGTTGTAAAACCAGTTGAAGCCTACCGTGCTCAATCTGCAGCGGGTGCGTCGTATCAATCTCCAGCTCCTGATGGTTCACGACCAGGCATTTTTTATATTAATACGTTCAATTTAAAAGCTCAGCCTAAGTTTTTACTTGAAACGCTTTCTATTCATGAAGCGGCTCCAGGCCATCACTTTCAAATAGCGTTACAGCAAGAAATTGACGGCTTACCTGATTTTCGTAAATTTGGTGGTTACACTGTATTCGCTGAAGGGTGGGCACTTTATGCTGAAAGCCTTGGTAAAGAGCTAGGTTTATTTACCGACCCATATATGTGGTACGGCCGTTTATCTGATGAGCAGTTACGTGCAATGCGTTTAGTTCTAGATACTGGATTTCATGTAAAAGGTTGGACTCGTCAGCAGGGGATAGATTATATGCTGGCCAACTCTTCAATGGCTAAAAGTGATGTGGTTGCTGAAGTTGAACGTTATATAGCGTGGCCTGGACAAGCACTTTCTTACAAGCTTGGTCAGTTCAAAATTCAAGAGTTACGCGATTATTCTAAACAAGCTCTGGGCGAAAAGTTTGATATTAAAGCTTTCCATACGCAAATATTAATTGATGGTGCTTTACCTATGCCTATTTTAGAACAAAAGATAAAACGTTGGGTTCAATCTCAACTGGCTTTATAAGCTTCTTTGAAAATTTTAAATTATGTATGTGGCCTTAAGTTTTAGGCCACATGCTTTATAAAACTAATCTGTTTTATAAAGCTAATACATTTTACCGAGAGTTGTTCTAACTTTTTTTACAGCTTCCTACCTCAATGTTGTCCTGTGAATTACCGACAAGATCACTGGTCATTATCGCTAACGTTTCTTCACCTACTGACTCACTATCGCCAAAGGTTGATGATTGTTTTCTTGTATAAGTTTGGCTGGTATTTACTAGGCGGTTACCCACTACTTGATATTGGCTTGTCGAAGTTTGTTCCATTTCAAGACTAAAAAATACGTAAGCACTACCACTACCGGCAAACGTTAATTCACTTTCTATTGGGACTCCTTGGTTATCTACTACCAGTCGATATTGACCTGCAAATTCGTCAATATACTCCCTTGCGTCTTCTCCAGTAATAATACTCTCAATAGGCAGATCAAAAATTAATTCCGTTGCAGAACTGCCTCGATGTTCTATTGTTTTTTCACTGGCAAATTTTGCTTTGTTTAAAAAGCGTAATAAAGAAGATGCTGATGATAATTGCTCTAAAAGATCTGAGCTTTCAACACGAGACATGGCACTTAAGGTTGGTGTGTTCGCACCTTCATCCTGCTCTTTTTGGGACTCTTCTTTAGCTACCTTGTCGAGTATGTCTTTGTTGTAAGTTATTTGTAGGCCTTTATGGTTATAACTTAACGGTAAAGTGATAAGTCCACTTTTAGCTTCGTCGTCTTTGCCTGAGGTTTCTGTGTATTTTGAGGTGAATTCAACATTGATGGCCGAGTCGCCGTTTAAGGTTTCTAACTTTGATTTAACATCACTTAATGTATCGGCGTTCACAGAAAAATTAACAGATGAAACAAGCAAAAGACTGACGGCCAGATAGACACGATTGAATGACATAACAAACTCCATTTTCATAAATTTTTATTCTTAATTTTAGAGTCTAGAGTTTGTTAATTCGTCATTAAAGTCAAACCTATCTTTGTAAATAAATGTATGAGCTGTAGATACTATTGTTAATTGTAACCTCGATATTAATAGTAACGCAGCTCTTGTACCTTACCCCAAAACACTCTGTAAGAATAAGCCGTGTACATCAAAATCGTAGGTACCACCACAATAGCGCCGTACAGTAAGAAGTTTAATGCCTCTGGTGCCGCAACTGCCTGCCAAATAGTTAATTGATTTGGCACTATGTACGGAAAGAAACTAAAACCTAATCCAGCAAAACTTAAGGTAAATATTAAAATACATAGTAAGAAGGGGAAACCTGCTCCTGTGTGTGGATTTTTTTGTAAGCGTTTTAACAACATAAATGCCAGGGCAAATAACGCACCACACACTATTGGAATTGGCATCAAAAATAAGATGTTAGGGAAGGTGAACCACTTAGCGTAAATATCTGGATTAAATAATAAGTTAGTCGCCGATACTGTTGCGATACCAATAAAGGCAATAACCAAAGTTCGTTTTGCGGTTTTGATTGATTTTAACTGTAGCTCTCCTTCGGTTTTCATTACCAACCAAGTTGCGCCAATAAAGCAATAAGCACAGCTAACGCCAATCGCACTGAGCATGGCAAATAAGTAACCAGATAGAGAAGTATCAAAGCCGTTCACATACATGCCAAGCATATAACCTTGGGTTAACGCTGCAAATAAAGATCCTAGCTTAAATAATTTATCCCACGTAGGACGATGACCAAAAGACGCTTTGGCACGAAAGTCAAAAGCCACACCTCGTAAAATAAGCCCAATCAACATAAAGGTTGCGGGTAAATATAATGCTTTGAGTGTCAGGCTATGTGCGGCAGGAAAAGCAATAAGTAACAAACCAATTGCCAATACTAGCCAGGTTTCATTGGCATCCCAAAATGGACCAATGGAGGCCACCATAATGTCGGCATGTTGTTGGTTATCCAGTGGTAGCAACATGCCAACACCAAGATCGTAACCGTCTAAAATTGCATACATTAAAACGGATAATCCCATTAAGCCAACAAATATAACGGCTAGAGTCTCTTTATCAAACATGATCATTCTCCACTTTTTTGTCTAAATTGGTGTCTAGGCTGTTGGTGACTGTGCTCTTTGTGACTGCGCTATTAAGCAGAATACTTTTTTCTTCATTTTCCTGTTCTTGCTCATTTAGCTGATCAGAGATTTCTTCAATCTCTACTGCTCTGCGCGCCATCACAAAAATGGTGTGTAAATACGCGTATAACAAACCAAGATAGACAATTACATACAGGGCAAGTGAGATAGCTACATTCTCCGGAGCGATATCAGTGGCCGCTTCTTTTACCGTTAATACGCCAGAGACAATATAAGGTTGACGGCCAATCTCGGTTACATACCAGCCCGCCAATGTAGCGACCCAACCTGAAAAGCTAAGCGTGACTAATACTTTTAACATCCAGTTCGGTAATTCGTTGTTTTTGTACAAGGTTAAACGAGTAACCCAGGCAACCAATAACAACAACATACCTAAGCCAACCATGACTCTAAATGAATAAAATACAGGTTTGACTGGTGGATGTTTACCTACAAATTCGTTTAACCCTTTGATCTCTCCGTCTGCATCGTGAGTTAAAATTAAACTTGCCATGTTAGGTATGCCAATTTCAAAATGGTTACTACGAGTTTCTTCATCAGGAATGGCAAATAACAATAAAGGTGCGCCTTTCTCTGTTTCCCAAACACCTTCCATTGCTGCAATCTTTTGTGGCTGATGCTCTAAGGTATTTAATCCGTGTAAGTCACCAACAAACGCTTGTACAGGCGTTAATATCATGGCGGCGGTTAAGGCGACTTTAAGCGTCATTTTAGGCGCTCGTTTGTTGTCACCATGTAATAAACGGTATGCACTAATGCCGGCAATTAAAAACGATGCAGTAATAGCCGAGGCTAACAACACATGGAAAAATCGATACGGAAATGATGGGTTAAATATAATCGCTAACCAGTCGGTTGGAATAACCACACCGTCTCGCATTTCAAAGCCTGTTGGCGTGTGCATCCATGAGTTTAACGACAATATCCAAAATGCCGACATAGTAGTACCAAGGGCAACAATGGCGGTTGCCAATGTATGAACCTTTTGTGGTACTCGCTGACTACCAAATAACATAATGCCTAAAAACGTGGCTTCTAAGAAAAACGCCGTGAGCACTTCGTAACCCAGCAAAGGTCCTGCGACATTACCAACCTTTTCCATAAACCCTGGCCAGTTGGTACCAAATTGGAATGACATAGTGATCCCACTTACCACACCAAGAGCAAAGGTTAAGGCGAATATCTTCACCCAAAAACGATAAGCGCGCATCCAAATAGGATCGGCGGTTTGGTCAAAACGTATTTTAAAAAACAACAAAAACCAGCATAGCGCTATGGTGATAGTTGGAAATAAAATATGGAAACTGATATTGGTTGCAAATTGAATTCGAGATAACAATAACGTGTCTAACATGTCGGCCTCGTTCGCTCATATAATGAGTGGTTAAGAAATAAATATGTTGTTGAGTGTGCTTTGTTTAAATGACTGAGCTTGATTAACCGCTTAGCCATTATGAATAATTTAGTAGCGAGCTTGTATTAGTTGCCAGACCTAAGCAGCTTATCTTTCATGTCTAATACCTTGCCAACGCCAGCACCTAGTTTCATTAAGGTTTTTAGTTTTTCAGGGCTCATGTTTTGCAGCTCACTTGCCCATAAAGTAACGGACTCAAGTAAGTCATGAATTTCATGCATCTTCTCTTGCGCGTACTCTTCTTGCTGGTTAGCGGGTTGGTCTAAAATACTTGAACGTAACAAGGATAGAGTCGGGTCCATTTCACGTTTTCGGCGTTCTTCAAACACGCGTGTGGCTAAATCCCAAATACTGCCTGCAGGTGCATAGTAATCTTTTCTATCGCCAGGAATATGTTGGACTTGGATTAAGCGCCAAGACTGTAATTCTTTAATTCCCATGCTGACGTTGCCACGAGAAATATTTAATGTTTCAGCCAATTCGTTGGCACTGACTGGATTTTCGCTGACAATAATCAACCCAATCATTTGACCAACCGTACGGTTAAAGCCCCAACGACTGCCCATTTCACCACAGTGCATAACAAACGATTCTAGTTTTGGACTAAGTAACATATCAAACCTTTCTAAAGTTTCAGTAATTTCTGAAACTTTAGAACTTAACTTGATCTAGATCAAGCATTATCTTTGAAATTAAGGTTTTATTTGTGGCTGAATAAATAGCAGGAATGAAAAAGAAAAATAAGCCTGTAGCAGAAGGTGTAATGAATAGCCGTGTTCACTTTGTTTAGGGCTGGTGGTAGAGAAACAAAAGGCTAGTTAAACTAGCCTTTTGTTATTTATATAAATGAGTTTAAAGAGATTTTCTAAAACTCTATTTGTAAACCAATGGATGGAATTGGTGTATCTGGGAACTGGTATGAAGGATCTCTTTCAGTGTAGTCCTCGTTGTAATCATAGCCTGTTAAGCTTTTCTTACCGTACACATTGAGCACTTCAAAGTATAAGTTAGTTTCTTGTCCCCACCATTGAGTTTTGTAATCAAGTCTAACGTCTAAACGATGAAAATCATCTAAACGTTGTTCGTTTATGCCACCTTCAATTGGGTCATAAAAGATTGGCTCTTGGCTGCTATCCGGTTCGTTGTTAACCAGAGGGTATACAGGAACGGCACCATTGATTGGTGTATATAAAGCACCACTTTGGAAGCGCCAGCGGCCACCAAATTGCCAGTTGTCGTTTATTTCGTAGTTAGCGACTAAGTTAATGATCCAAGGTTTATCAAATTCATAATTAAACTCATCTCCGGTTAATTCATTAGTACGCTCTGTTTTACTGTAAGCGATACTTAACCAACCATACCAGTTGTCAGAAATTGCTTTGTTTAGTAGAAACTCAACACCGTACGCGGTGCCAACTCCGGCATTTAAATAGTTGTCGGCTTGCATTAAATCATTTTCAACTGCGCTGTCTCTGTCAGTTAAAGATGTTACTTGTTGAGATGGATTACTAACAATTAAGTCATCCATATCTTTGTAATAACTTTCTATGCGCCATGCCCAATCTGAGTCACCTTCGTATTCGATACCAAATATGTAATGCTCGGCCGTAACTTGGTCTAAGTTCAAGCTACCAAAGGTTTCCGATAAGTATTTATATTCTCTAAACCATTGGTGATGTTGGCCGTATGCGAATTTTAATCCGTAATCATCAAAGGCTTGCCATTTCAGCATCAATCTTGGCTCTGCTATGGTTTCATCATTAAAGTCGTTAGTATTTACCGCGCCGCCTAAACGTAGCATAACGGAATCTGATAAATCCCAGTCGTAATCAGCAAACACTGTCATAAAACTAATGTCTATTTCTGCCGCTTCTGAAACCGATGGTGCGTAGTAACTAGGTGCACAAATTTCAAACTCATTATTACAAGGTGAGCTTTTGCCCGTTACTTGGTAATCAATGTTTTGTTGTCTGAATTCAAAACCAGAGTTTAACGCGCCACTATCGAATAACTGGGTATTGAGTACTTTAAACATGCTGTCGGTGGTAATTGCATTAAGCTCGATTATTTGACCAACAAAAAAGTCTGAATTACGAACTAAACGGTTAAGGAATACTTGCGTTTGACCAAAGTCAGACTCATTGGTCCAAATAATACTTTGGTTGTCGTAATAGGTTTCAAAGCCAATGCCGCCGGTTAGTTCAGGATTCTTTTGTACTTGTGAAGATTCGTCAGAGAATAACAATTCAACATCATCATTAGCGCCAGTGGCTTGCACAACAATTTTATTATTGTCGTCAAGGTAATTGATGTATTTGAATTGGTAATCGTTATTGATAGGTGCTTGGGTAAATTTAAAATCTTCATCATCTAAAAATGCATCTATATAAATATGGATCAAACTTTGTCTGGCCGCTAAATAAAATGCTGACGAGTCAGTTAGTTTAGATTCAATCAATAAGCCTGTACGTAAAAAGCTAAAGTCAGCGACACCGCTAAAGTCTTTAATTTCTGGGTCTCTTAATTTAGTGTCGATAACTCCACCAATAGAGTCAGAGAAACCAGACTCCCAAGCGCCGGTTTTTAATTCAAAGCTTTTAATCAGGTTAGGGTGAAAGCTACTGTAACTATCGTTATGAAATACATAACCGACAGGCACGCCGTCGGTTTGATAATACATATCACTTGGCGAGCTACCTCTTACTGCAGGTGCAAAACCATTAGCCAGTACGACACCCGGTAAGCTTTCAATTGCTCTTATTGGATCATTACCCGCACCTGGTACTTTTAATATTTTGTCTGAGCTTAATTCGATGCCAGAGTCTCTGCTGCCAATAACGCGAATTGTTTCAGGCGGGCGGCCGACACTCGTTAATTGAGGAGGCGCTGTTAAAGGTTGCTCAACCTCATCTTCAGTTGTCGAAACTTCTACCTCTGGGCTAGCTTCAATTAGCTTGGCGTCAGTCGCATTAGCCATCAATGGTAATAGACCAACTATTAAAAGTGGGGTAAATGATAAATATCGCAAAACACATCCTATTATAATTACGTGGTTTATTTTGTTCGTATGTCACCTTATACGTTAAATGTGACAAAATGGATCTTAATTAATTTCAAGATGTTAATATATACCAATCGTATCTTAAATAAATACGGTTTTATCTGGAGGTTCTCGAATATTTAATTCAGAATCCCCGCAAATTACTGTAGAAATTGGAAATTAAATGTCTCACTTGTGTATTTATCATAAAAGTTGCCCAGACGGGTTTGGCGCAGCACTAGCTGTAAACGTATTTTTGCAACGAGAGCATAGCGAAGATGAACATGAATGGTTACCGGCTCGCCACGATGATGATGCACCAGATGTAACAGGCAAACATGTTTACATTGTTGACTTTGCTTATTCTAGAGAGACGTTAATTAAGATGCATGAACAAGCTGCATCGTTAATTGTTATTGACCATCACAAAACGGCACAAGCGGCATTGGAAGGATTGGACTTTTGCCAATTTGATATGAGCAAAAGTGGCGCGTATTTAGCGTGGGAACACTTTAATAAAGACTTACCTGTGCCTAAGTTAATTGCTTATATTCAAGATCGTGATATCTGGCAGTGGAAATTACCAGATAGCAAAGAGTTCTCTGCTGGTTTACAACTAATGGAAATGAGTTTTGAAACTTGGAGTGAGTTGTTAACTGATGAGGCTGTGTTGCCAATTATAGAGCAGGGCAGAACTATCTTAGCTTACCAACAAATGGAAATTAAACGCGCGATGAAGAAAACGCCTGAGATGATCACATTATGTGGTTACTTAGTGCCATGCGTGAATACCACAACGTTGATTAGTGATTTGGGTAATGAGTTATGCCAAGGGCATCCTTTTGCTGCTATGTATTTTGAAACAGACACTAAACGCATTTATTCATTACGTTCATCTGCAGATGGTATTGATGTGTCGGCCATTGCCAATAAGTTTGGTGGAGGCGGTCACTTTAATGCAGCAGGTTTTTCTGTTGAAAAACCAGCGATAACATTCCCTAACGTGGATTAGTTGATTTAGTTTCTGGTTTGATAAGAATTTATAATCAAATCAAATCAAAGCAAGATAAACAGAACAAAAAAGGCCGCGTATTATGGTTAATACGCGGCCTTTTTATATGCATTTTATTGTTTTGTTAGATAACGTACTCAGAAACTAGAGCAGCTTAGAAACTAAAATGCTCTGCATCCAATGCCATCATGCTTTCTGCACCAGCGGTAATACAAGCGGCATGACCTTTAGCTCTCGGTAATATACGGTCAAAGTAGAATTGACCTGTTTGTATTTTCGCTAAGTAAAAGTCTTTTTCGTCAGTACCCGCATCTAATTTTTTCTGTGCGCATGCAACCATTTTTGCCCAGTAATAAGCGAGTGTGACGTAGCCAGAAAACATAAGGTAGTCAACCGAAGCTGCACCTATTTCGTCTGGGTTATTAGCTGCCTTTTTACCTATTTCCATTGTGGTTGATTGCCACTCTTTTAAGTAACTTGCTAGTGTTTGGCAGTGACTTGTAAGACTTGGTGTTCCTGCGTTATTTTGACAAAAGCTCACTACTTCAGCCGCAAAGCCTTTTAGTAGCTCACCTTGTGAACCTAATATTTTACGACCTAATAAATCTAACGCCTGAATACCCGTTGTCCCTTCATACAAACAACTGATTTTGGTATCTCGCATTAGCTGCTCCATACCCCATTCTTTGATAAACCCATGACCACCAAATACTTGAATGCCATGGCTGGTGGACTCTAAACCGGTTTCAGTCAAAAAGGCTTTTGCAATAGGGGTTAATAACGCCAACTTAGCTTCTGCAAGTGCTTTGTGATTTTCATTGTTACTTGCGTGTACGGTATCGACTAATTGCGCTAAGTCAGACGCCAATGCTCGGCCACCTTCGGCAAATGATTTTTGAGTTAGTAACATACGGCGTACATCTGGATGCACTATAATTGGATCAGCTGGGCCATTTGGATTTTTAACACCAGACATAGAACGCATTTGTAATCTGTCTTTAGCGTAAGTAAGCGCACCTTGGAATGACGCTTCAGATGCAGCAACACCTTCATTAGCAACGCCTAAACGAGCTGCATTCATAAAGGTAAACATACAATTTAATCCGCGATTAACTTCGCCAATTAAATAACCTTTGGCGTTATCAAAGTTGATCACACAAGTTGCGTTAGCGTTAATCCCCATTTTATGTTCAATAGAGCCACAGTTAACGCCGTTTCTATCTTCTACTACGCCATCATCTGTAATGTTAAACTTAGGGACTGCAAATAACGAAATACCACGAGTGCCTTCTGGCGAACCAGGAATACGGGCGATAACGATATGAACGATATTGTCAGAAAGGTCATGTTCCCCAGCTGAGATAAATATTTTGCTGCCGTTTAAGCGATAAGAACCGTCATCATTTAATTCAGCTTTAGTACGTAACATACCTAAGTCTGTACCACAGTGAGCTTCTGTAAGGCACATAGTACCTGTCCAGCTACCTTCCACTAATTTAGGTAAAAACATTTGTTTTTGCGTGTCAGTGCCGTGGGCTAATAAAGTGGCTATTGCGCCGTGGCTTAACCCTGGATACATAGCAAAACTATGATTGGCTGCTGACATCATTTCGCCAATTGCGGTGTTGACTGAATGAGGTAAGTCTTGACCACCAAATTCTTCTGGCAAGGAGAGGGTTGGCCATCCACCATCAACGTATTGTTGATACGCTTCTTTAAAACCATCCGGTGTGGTGACATTACCGTCTGTCCAAGTACAACCTTGCTCATCGCCAATTTGGTTTAATGGGGCTATCACTTGTTCGGTAAATTTACCGGCTTCTGACAATATTGCATCGAGCATATCTAAGCTGGCATCTTCATAACCAAGAGTACTGTAGTGCGTTTCACAATCTAACAACTCTTGCATGACAAATTTGTAATCGCGTAAGGGCGCTTTATATTCAGGCATTTCCATTCTCTCAATTTATTATTATTTGGTTCTGGTCAGACTAGCAGTAAATGGAACTGAATTACAAAGAAAGAAATAAAGGGAAGGATAAAATTGAGATAATAATGATGTCGATCAAATGTTAGTTTGTATGCTTGTCGTAAAGTTAAATGTACCTTTATTTGCATTGCACTAAATGTGATTAACCTCGCGAGCATTGAATTGTGTTATCCAAATACCATTTTAATTAGTAAACTCGCCCTGAATTAGTGACAAAGGTGAAGCTATTACCTATATAACAAAGTCATGGTTAATAAGTTTGTTTATTGTTGTATATTTAACTTAGCTGTTTGTCTTCTTTGTTGGCGCTGCTGACAGGAATAACAATTAAATTAAAACAACCGTTTGAATTTTCCAGTAAATAAAGTAAATTGTGCAACACTCTGGATACAACAGATATAAAAATTAGAAAAGTGAGTAATTTTAATGAAAGTATTAGTCCCAATAAAACGCGTAATTGACTACAACGTCAAAGTACGTGTTAAAGCCGATAATTCTGATGTTGATTTAACTAACACAAAAATGGCTATTAACCCGTTTTGTGAAATCGCTGTTGAAGAAGCTGTACGTTTAAAAGAAGCTGGCACAGTAACAGAAATCATTGTTGTATCTGTTGGCGATAAAACATGTCAGGAGCAGTTACGAACTGCACTAGCATTAGGTGCTGACCGTGCTATTCAAATTGAAACTGACGAATCGTTAGATGCTCTGAACATAGCAAAATTATTACAAAAAGTAGTTGAAGAAGAACAACCTCAATTAGTTATTTTAGGTAAGCAGTCAATAGACAGCGATAACAACCAAACAGGTCAAATGCTAGCCGCCCTTACTGGGATGTCTCAAGGTACATTTGCCTCTGAAGTGGTAGTTGATGGCGATAAAGTAAACGTAACTCGTGAAGTTGACGGTGGTTTACAAACATTAGCATTAACTCTTCCTGCTGTTGTGACAACAGACTTACGTTTAAATGAACCTCGTTATGCATCATTACCAAATATAATGAAAGCCAAACGTAAACCTTTAGATGTAAAACCAGCGGCTGATTTTGGTATCAACTTAACGGCTCGTACATCGTTGTTAAAAGTAACACCACCTGCTGAGCGTCAAGCTGGCATTATGGTTGGATCAATTGATGAATTAATAGAAAAATTGAAGACTGAAGCGAAGGTGATCTCATGAGCATTTTAGTTTACGCAGAACATGATAATACTGAGTTAAAAGCGGATACGCTTAAAACGGTAACGGCAGCATTAAAAATTGGTAGTGATGTGCATCTGCTAGTTGCTGGCGCTAATTGCCAATCAGTTGTAGAGCAAGCTGCAAAAGTAACTGGTGTTACAAAAGTATTGGTTGCTGATAACGCAGCTTATGAACACCAACTTGCTGAAAACGTAAGTGCGCTTGTATTAGAGCTTGCAGCTGATTACGACACTATTATGGCAACAGCATTAACAACGGGTAAAAACTTTGTGCCTCGCGTTGCTGCTTTGTTAGATGTTGCACAAATCTCTGACATTATTGATGTTGAAAGTGCCGATACGTTTGTACGTCCAATCTATGCGGGTAATGCCATCGCTACGGTAAAAAGTTTAGATGTTAAAAAAGTACTTACTGTACGTGCAACGGCATTTGATGCAGCTGACACAGACGGAAGCGCTGAAGTAGTAACGCTTTCAAATGTAACTGACGCTGGGATTTCTAGCCATGTTAAAGATGAGTTAACGGTTTCTGCTCGTCCTGATTTAGGCGCAGCGAGTATTGTGATCTCTGGTGGTCGTGGTATGCAAAATGGCGAGAACTTTAAATTGTTAGACGGTATTGCTGACAAGTTAGGCGCGGCTATTGGTGCATCACGTGCAGCGGTTGATGCTGGTTTCGTACCAAACGATATGCAAGTCGGTCAAACAGGTAAAATTGTTGCTCCTGACTTATATATTGCGGTTGGTATCTCAGGTGCAATTCAGCATTTAGCTGGTATGAAAGACTCAAAAGTCATTGTTGCTATTAATAAAGACCCTGAAGCACCAATTTTTCAGGTTGCGGATTATGGTTTGGAAGCAGACTTGTTTGATGCGCTACCTGAGCTTGAAGCTAAATTATAAATTAACTATTTCAGTTAAAGATAGTTAACCGAAAAAAAGACCATTGTTTAATGGTCTTTTTTTATGTCTATATTTTATATATTGTTTTTAACGATAGCTCTATACTACGCAGATACATGAAGCAGATACTTAACTAGCCAGTTAATACGCGTTTTAATACAGGGAATGCAATGAAATTTATTAAGCCAGTTGGGATCGTATTCGGCACAGTTCTGAGTCTTATTATTTTGCTGTGGGCGAACTCTTCTCTTCAACCTGTTTCCTGGTACCCAGATGAAAGCGCAGGCTTAGTGGGCGATTTTGACAAAAATAATAAATTAGATAGCAGTTCATTGATCCTACAAAATTTAGGTAAAGGACCAGAAGATATTGTCTTATCAAACAATGGACGTTTATATACAGGGTTTGAAGACGGCCGAATTATCAGCTTTAAGCTGGAAAATAATACACAGTCAGATGTTCAACTATTAACGAATACCGGTGGACGACCTTTAGGTTTAAAGTTTAATAAAGCAGGCGATTTAATTGTTGCCGATGCCGAAAAAGGGTTGTTGTCAGTGTCAAAAAATGGTGATGTGTCAGTACTCACTGACTCTATTAATGGCATTAAGATGAAGTTTGTGGACCACCTTGATATTGCTGATGATGGCACTATTTGGTTTTCTGATGCATCACAACGGTTTGGTCATAAACAAGTTGTTTATGACTTTGTTGAGGTTAGCGCCACAGGGCGTTTGTTAAGTTATTCTCCTGTTACCAAAAAGACTCAAGTTCATATCTCTAATTTGTTTTTTGGAAATGGTGTTGCTCTTGGGCCAAATGATGATTTTGTATTAATTAACGAAACCGGAAAAGCACAAATACACCGTTTATGGCTAAAGGGCGATAAACAAGGCACCACAGATATCTTCATTAAAAACTTACCTGCCATGCCGGATAACCTTACCTTTAATGGTAAAGATACCTTTTGGATACCGCTGATTAACCTAAGAGACCCTTTAATAGATGGATTAGCTCAATATCCATTTATTAGAAAGTTAGCGGGTGGCCTACCGATAGCTTGGTTAAAACCAGCTCAGCCATATGGTTTTGTCATTGGTGTTGGTTTAGATGGAAAAGTGAAATCTAATCTACAAGGTGGCAATAAATTATTCGCTATTACGAGCGTGATTGAATATCAGGATAGTTTAATACTTGGCAGCTTAGAAATGAACAATGCCGCGGTTTATAAAATTAACAATTAGTCGTTGGATTACCAAGCAGCACTGCTGTGAATAAAACTTAGGTTGACTAAAAACGCACGTCCCCATAAAGTGGTTGATGAGTTGAGTGGTTGTTTAACCTATGTTCGCTCAAACAAAGGCAGAAAAACCAAATCTAGCAAAGACAAGTTCAATCAAACAGATCACAAGACAAAAAAATAACAATAAAAGGTCAAAATTATGAAGCGTAAAATAAGCCAGGTAGTCGTGTTATTCACGTTGGGTATGTTTATATCAGGTCAAGTGTATTCACAAAACATAGATACCGTAGCGACTGTGTTAGCTAAAAAGGGCGATGTAAATATCATTAGTGCTACCGGGACAGTTGCCGCTAAAAGAAAATCGCTATTAATAGAAAAAGATATTGTAGTTACAGGTCTGGACGCTAGAACATCACTTAAGTTTAATGATGGCACTATTACAACGCTTGGTAGCGATAGTGAAATGTTGATCAAACAATATAAGTGGAGTGCAGATGACAAAGCGCCAGCGGCAGAATTTGAATTAGTTAAAGGCGTATTTCGTACCGTAACTGGGCTGATCACTAAAGTAAAAACACCTAGCTATACAGTAAAAACACTAATGGGCAGTATAGGTATTCGCGGTACTGATTTTTGGGGCGGATATTTAGATAAAGACGCTATCGATGTTTTGTTTGTTGAAGGTGAACATGAGATTGTGATCACTAATGAGTTTGGTACAACGGTACTGACAAAGCCAGGTCAAGGTACAACCATTAAAGCGGGTAAAGCGCCAACCGCTGCCAAGTTTTGGCCACAAAAGAAAGTAGACCGAGCGGTTAATTCAACTCGCTTTTAAAGTCGTTCTTAATAGCCGGTAAAATATGGCATTAAAAAAGCGAAGTATGAATGAGGTTCATACTTCGCTTTTTTGTTTAAGGGGTTTTAATTCCCAATTCTATTACCAGATGAGTTAAGCAGAGAAATCGACTTTTTTAAGTGACTCAGTATTGGCTAAATACTTCTGTTTTAACTGTTCGATGTTTTGCTCAGCCACATTTATGTTCTTAGTCGCTAAAAATTCATCATTATAAAGTTTCGATATGGAGCGTTCACCAAGGTCACAGGCTATCGTCACAATAGTGTGCTTTTGTCCACTGTGCTTCTCATTACTGCCTAAAGGACCAAACTTCAATGCGCTAAAGAAAGCCGCTGTTACGTTCAATGCACTAGAGCTGCCTAAAACTAACGCGTCATGTTTTCTAACGTAATTCGCGACAGTGACAATATCTTTGTCTGGTAAATTAACCGCATAATCAATTTTTGCTTGTTTGAAGTTTTCAACCAAACGCATAATGCCAATGCCTTCAGTGAATGAACCACCTTCCGTTGCGATATGTTTACCTTGTGCAAGGTAATTTAAAATACCTGAGCCGTCTGGGTCGACAGCCACAGTTTTAATCTCTGGGTTTTGTGATTTTAAGTAATCGGAAATACCACCTAAGGTGCCACCAGTGCCAGCGACTGAAACAAAGACATCAATTTCTTTATCCGTTTGTTGATAAATCTCAGGGCCTGTTTGTTCAAAATGAGCTTTAGCGTTACTGAGGTTCTCAAATTGATTTGCCCACCAATACTTAGGATTGTTCTCAGCCATTGTTCTGGCGGTATGATAAAAGTGCGCTGGATTTGAAAATGGTACGGCATCAACAAGATGTAATTTAGCGCCGTGCAGCTCAATCATTTGTTCTTTTTCTTTGGTCTGTCCTTTTGGCATTACTACCTCAAGATCATAACCTAACGATTTAGCAACGATAGCCAGTCCAATACCGGTATTCCCTGCAGTACCTTCGACTATAGACATTCCTGGTTTAAGTTCACCACTTGCTATTGCATCAGTTACCATTTGCAAAGCCGCTCTGTCTTTCACTGAGCCGCCTGGGTTCAAAAACTCACATTTAACATAGATATCACAGCCTGTTAGTTGGCTTAAGCTAGCTACTTTAACTAATGGCGTATCGCCGATTAGTTCAGCTAAGTTATTTGCAGTTTTGTTCATTGTGGCAATACCTTTCGTTTATTGTGTTTTAATTCAGATCATAAGGGCGTTAGTTATGTGGCTTATGGAAATTGACCTTAATTCACTAATCACGCTTTGGATGCAAAGTGTAAGTTAAAATTTACTTTTGTTGAAATAAAAACAAGGACATTCAACTATATTTTGCAAATAGACAGCTATTAACTTGAATCTACTGAGATAGCAAGTATAATGCCCCGCAATAACGCTAGGTAAAGCTCTTTGTTGTATTCAATAAATACTACGAAGTTAAGTGACCTAGCTCGAGTCCTTGGAATTAGACTATAAACAATTAGCCAAGTAATTTACGGACGCGGGATGGAGCAGTCTGGTAGCTCGTCGGGCTCATAACCCGAAGGTCGTTGGTTCAAATCCAGCTCCCGCAACCAATTAGTTTGAATTGGTTATTTTAATTAGGAAGTTATGAGCTTAATTAATGCGTAAATTATAAAGGTAGATACACGCCTCGTAACGTCGGGGCGTTTTGGTTTTTTAAGCCTGCTACTTTAACAGTTTGTATTGTGGGTTCAATATAAGTTGAGCTCATGGAACTGGGGCTTTAGGCCCTTTTTTTGTACTTATTTTTAGCAATAGGAGTGGTAATTTGACCAATCTAGAACTGCGTTTAACTGAAATGTTGAGCCCTGCAGTAGATGCTTTAGGTTTTGACTTATTAGGCATTGAATATTTACGCGCGGGTAGTCATTCTACTTTACGTTTATTTATCGACCATGAAGATGGAATTACTGTAGACAACTGCGCAGACGTTAGTCGTCAGGCTAGTGCGATCTTGGATGTAGAAGATCCTATTGCAAATGAGTACAGCTTAGAAGTTTCATCTCCGGGTGTAGACCGCCCACTGTTCACCCTTGCGCATTTTGCAGCAGTGGTATCAGAAGAGGTGAGTGTTAAATTAAACGTACCACAAGATGGACGTAGAAATTTCAAAGGCACATTGGTTTCGATTGACGAAGACATGATAAATGTTGAAGTTGATAACCAGGTGTTCTCTTTATTAATAGATAATGTCTCGAAAGCAAATTTAATTGCTAAATTTGGCTGATCATACTTAAAGGAGCGAGATAATGGCAAAAGAACTATTACTAGTGGCAGAAGCGGTATCGAATGAAAAAGCCGTTCCACGTGAAAAAATATTTGAAGCGCTAGAGTTTGCTCTAGCAGCGGCAACAAAAAAGAAAAGTGCAATTGATATCGAAGTAAGAGTTAAAATTGACCAAGAAACTGGTGAATATGACACTTTCCGTCGTTGGTTAGTTGTACCTGATGATCATCAAATGGAAAACCCTGTAGCTGAAATGAGTATTTCTGCAGCTCAGTATGATGAACCAGAACTTCAACTAGGCGACTACGTTGAAGAACAAATTGATTCAATTAAATTTGACCGTATTACTACACAAATGGCTAAACAAGTTATTGTGCAAAAAGTACGTGAAGCGGAACGTGGCCAGATTGCTGACGCTTACCGTGGACAAATTGGTGAACTAATCACAGGTATCGTTAAAAAAGTTAATCGTGACAATGTTACGTTAGACCTTGGTAACAATGCTGAAGCGGTTTTATATCGTGAAGATATGATCCAACGTGAAACGTTCCGTCCAGGCGACAGAGTTCGTGCATATTTATATGCTGTTAGACCAGAAGTTCGTGGTCCTCAATTGTTTGTGAGCCGTACTAAATCAGAAATGCTGATTGAATTATTCCGCATTGAAGTGCCAGAGATTGGCGAAGAAATGTTAGATATCGTTGCTGCCGCTCGTGATCCAGGCTCTCGTGCCAAAATCGCAGTAAAATCAAACGACCGTCGTATTGACCCAGTTGGTGCGTGTGTTGGTATGCGTGGTGCTCGAGTTCAAGCTGTTTCTGGTGAACTTAATGGCGAACGTGTCGATATCGTATTGTTTGATGGTAACGATGCACAGTTTGTTATCAATGCTATGGCTCCTGCGGAAGTTGCATCAATTATTGTTGATGAAGACCGCAAATCAATGGACATAGCAGTTGCTGCCGATAACTTGGCAATGGCAATTGGCCGTAGTGGTCAAAATGTACGTTTAGCAAGTCAGTTAACTGGCTGGGACTTAAACGTGATGACTGAAGCTGATATGGCTGAAAAACATCAAGCAGAAAACAGCAAAACAATTGAAGTGTTCATGAAAGGCCTAGAGCTTGATGAAGACTTTGCCACTATGTTAGTGGACGAAGGATTCTCTTCATTAGAAGAAATTGCTTATGTACCAGTAGCTGAACTATTAGAAATTGATGGTTTAGACGAAGACATAATTGAAGAATTACGAACTCGTGCAAAAGCAGTGTTAACGACTCAAGCGTTAGCAAATGAAGAATCATTAGAAAAATCAGAACCTACTGAAGAGCTATTAAATCTAGAAGGCGTTGACCGTCATTTAGCGTTTGTATTAGCTAGCAGGGGTGTAACAAATTTAGAAGAATTAGCTGAGCAAGGCACTGACGATTTAGCAGATATTGAAGAACTAGGCGAGAAGAAAGCCGGTGAATTAATTATGGCAGCTCGTAATATTGTTTGGTTTAGTGACGAAGCTTAAAGCTCAATGTGGAGGTAGTAAAGAATATGACAGAAGTGAGTTTAGATAAACTAGCACAAGATGTAGGTACTCCAATCGAGAAATTGGTTTCTCAGTTCGCAGACGCAGGTATTACTAAAAATATCGGTGACATGGTTAATGAAAGCGAAAAGAAACAGCTTTTGGAACATCTGAGCAAAGCCCATGGCGGCGAGAGCTCTGAACCAAAGAAAATGACCTTGCAACGTAAAACAAAATCGACGTTAAGTGTTAACAGTGGTTCAGGTAAATCAAAAGACGTTCAAGTTGAAGTTCGTAAGAAACGTACATTTGTTAAACGCAGTGATGCTGAAATAGCAGAAATGGCGGCAGCAGAAGAAAAAGCGAAACTTGAAGCAGAAGCTGAAGCTAAAAAAGCAGCAGAAGAACGTGCTAAACGTGAAGCTGAAGCGAAAGCTAAAAAAGAAGAAGCAGCAGCAGCTAAGAAAGCGGTTGATGCTAAGCGTAAAGCGGATAATGCAACTAAAGCTTCACCTAAAAAGGCGAAAAAGCCTGGTGAAACAGACGAAGAGCAAAAACTTCGTTTAGCGGTAGAACAAGAAGCGCTTAAGAAAGCTGAAGAAGAAGCTGAACGTCTAGGCGAAGAAGCGAAAGCGATGGCATTAGCCAACGAAAAAGCTTGGGCTGAAGAAGAAGAGAAACGTAAATACAAATTAGAGCATGAAAATGAAGATGACCTTCATGTTCACTCTTCTGTTTACGCTCAGTTAGCTGAAGATGACCAAGATAAACGCGAAGAGAAAAATCGTCGTAAAGGTAAGAAATCCGGTAAAGCTACCGCTGATGAACTTGCTCAATTAACGGGTCGTCGTCGTAAGAATAAACCACAAAACCAACATGCATTCCAAAAACCAACTGCTCCAGTAGAGCAAGTAGTTAGCATAGGTGAAACTATATCTGTATCTGAATTGGCATCTCGTATGTCTATCAAAGGTACTGAAGTAGTAAGAACTATGATGAAAATGGGTGAAATGGTTACGATTAATCAAGTTCTAGACCAAGAAACTGCTGTTTTAGTTGTTGAAGAATTAGGTCATAAATTTATATTAACTAAATCAAATGAACTTGAAGTAAAAGTATTAGCAGAGCGTGACTCAGGTCAAGGCGATGCAGTTCCACGTGCTCCAGTTGTTACTGTAATGGGTCATGTTGACCATGGTAAAACATCGCTTCTAGATTATATCCGTAAAGCAAATATTGCTGACGGCGAAGCAGGTGGTATTACTCAGCACATAGGTGCTTACCATGTAGAAACTGAAAACGGTATGATCACTTTCCTAGATACTCCTGGTCACGCGGCGTTTACGTCAATGCGTGCTCGTGGTGCTAAATCTACGGATATCGTTGTTCTTGCTGTTGCTGCAGATGATGGCGTTATGCCACAAACTAAAGAAGCGGTACAACATGCTAAAGCAGCAGGTGTACCTCTAATAGTTGCAGTTAACAAAATGGATAAAGAGGGTGCTGATCCGGATCGTGTTAAAAACGAATTAGCTCAACTAGACGTTATCCCTGAAGATTGGGGCGGCGAAACTCAGTTTGTTCATGTATCAGCTAAAACTGGCGAAGGCATTCCAGAATTATTGGAAGCAATTAACCTAACAGCAGAAGTACTAGAATTAACAGCGGTAGATCACGGTGCAGCACATGGTGTTGTAATCGAATCTCGTCTAGATAAAGGTCGTGGTCCAGTAGCGACTGTCCTTGTTCAAGAAGGTGAGTTGAAGAAAGGCGATATCGTATTATGTGGCTTTGAATATGGCCGTGTAAAAGCAATGAAAGATGAAAATGGTAAAGAAATATTATCAGCTGGACCTTCAATTCCAGTAGAAATCTTAGGTCTTTCTGGTGTTCCTGCGGCAGGTGATGAAGCGACAGTTGTACGTGATGAACGTAAAGCGCGTGAAGTTGCTAACTCTCGCCAAGGTAAATTCCGTGAAGTTAAACTTGCTCGTCAACAAAAAGCGAAACTTGAAAACATGTTTGCTAACATGGAAGACGGTGACGTTTCTGAACTTAACATCGTTCTTAAAACAGATGTACAAGGTTCATTAGAAGCTATTACTGATGCGCTAGTTGGTCTTTCGACTGACGAAGTTAAAGTTATTATTGTTGGTAGCGGTGTTGGTGGATTAACAGAAACTGACGCTTCATTAGCTCAAGCATCAAATGCAATTGTTGTTGGTTTTAACGTTCGTGCCGATGCATCAGCACGTCGTTTAATAGAACAAGAAGATATTGACTTACGTTACTACAGTGTAATCTATTCGGTTATCGATGAAGTTAAACAAGCAATGTCTGGTCTATTAGCTCCAGAATTTAGACAAGAAATTATTGGTCTTGCTGAAGTTCGTGATGTATTCAAATCGCCTAAGATTGGTGCAATTGCTGGTTGTATGGTTACCGAAGGTACCATTAAACGTAGCGCTCCAATCCGTGTATTACGTGATAACGTTGTTATCTACGAAGGTGAACTTGAGTCGTTACGTCGCTTTAAAGACGATGTTCAAGACGTTAGAAACGGTATGGAATGTGGTATCGGCGTTAAGAACTATAATGACGTTAAAGTTGGTGACCAAATTGAAGTATTTGAAGTAGTAGAAGTTAAACGTACTATTTCTTAAACAGCAATTAGCTAGTGAAAAAGGGGAGCGATTGCTCCCTTTTTTAGCTTTATAACTCGTGTTTGACTAAGCCAGCAAAACGAATGCCGTTGGCCTTAGTGAAACCACAAATTGATTAGGAGAGAAAAGTGCAAACAAACTTTTCTAGAACAGATAGAGTTGCTCAACAAGTACAGCAAGAAATTGCTATGTTGTTACAACGTGACTTTAAAGATCCTCGTGTTGGTTGGGTTACCGTTTCTTCAGTAGAAGTAACCCGAGATCTTGCTTACGTAACTGTGTTTGTAACATTGTTAGGTCAAGAAGAAGACGAAGATAAAATTAAACAAACTATTGAGATTTTAAACAACGCTCAAGGTTTCTTCCGTTCAGCAATTGGCAAACGTATGCGTTTAAGAATTGTTCCTGAGATTAAGTTTAGTTACGACGACAGCTTAGTAACAGGTATTACAATGGCTCGTAAAGTTGATGAAGCAATTGCTAAAGATAACAACTTACGTGCAGAAAGCGGCGAAAACCCTGCTGATATAGATACAGATAGCGCGGAAAAAGAGTAAAGATGGCACGACGTAAAAAAGGCCGGGCTATTTCCGGTATCGTTTTGGTTGATAAGTCGCAAGGCTCTTCTTCAAACCATATATTACAAAGAGTTCGAGCTATTTACGGTGCTGAAAAAGCTGGGCATACAGGGGCATTAGACCCTTTGGCAACGGGTATGTTGCCAGTATGTTTAGGTGAGGCAACTAAGTTTAGTCAGTATTTATTAAATTCTGATAAAACCTATGTGGTAACGGCTAAGTTTGGCCAGCGTACTGACACCAGTGATGCAGATGGTGAGGTTGTTGAAACTCATGATGTAAACATCACAGAGCAACAAATTCTTGAGTTTAAGAAAACCTTAACCGGTCCAATTAAACAAATCCCAACCATGTTTTCTGCTTTAAAACATAATGGCCAGCCGTTATACAAATTAGCAAGACAAGGCATCACAGTTGAACGTGAAGCTCGTCCAATTACCGTTTACAGCTTTGAGTTGTTGCGCTTTGAAGGCGATGAAGCTGACTTTGAAATACATTGTTCAAAAGGGACTTATATAAGAACCTTAGTGGATGATTTAGGCCAAATGTTAGGTTGTGGCGCTCATGTTCAAGCATTACGCCGCACTAAAGTCGCAGATTACCCAATTGAGAAAATGTTAACGGTTGATCAAATTCAACAGCTTAAAGACGACAACTTTATTGACGGTGACGAAAGTAATGGTGTTGACTGTACGGCGCTTGATAGCCATTTATTACCAATGGATACCGCATTGGAAGGGCTAACTCGAATAGAAGTAACCGCAGATGAAGTTAAAACCTTACGTCATGGTCAATTTCCAGCTAGGCAAATGCCAGATGAAGAAGATTTAAAAGCCTATCAAATAGAAACCGGTGAGTTTATCGGCGTTGTTTCTATTAGAGGCGGAGAGATCAGGACTAAGCGATTGGTGGTAACCGAAAACTTTATTTAAATAAAGTTAGGTTTAAGAAAAAGGTCATTTATATTTTCCATATATATGACTTGCAAAATAGCGTTAAACGCGTAGTATGCGCGTTCCTCTTTTGTATAGAGGGTTCCTTTGTTGGCTGAGTTAGTGATCGGCTGGCATAACAATTAATTATTTTCTGGAGAGACTTATGTCACTAAGCGTTGAAGAAAAAGCAGCAATCCTAGCTGAACACAGCACTGGCGAAAACGATACTGGTTCTACACAAGTTCAAGTTGCGTTATTAACAGCTGATATCAACAAATTACAAGGCCACTTTAAAGAGCATAAAAAAGACAACCATTCACGTCGTGGTCTTTTACGTAAAGTTAGCCAACGTCGTAAATTGTTAGATTACTTCAAAGGTAAAAACCTTGAAGCTTATAAAGATTTGATCCAAAAATTAGGTCTACGTCGTTAATCGATGTTTTCATAATTAGAAAGAAGGAGCATTTATGCTCCTTTTTTTATGCCTAAAATTTAGTGAATATGAACGAACTCCTTCGCTTTCAGATTAAATAGTAAAATAACCATAAAAATTCCTCATTCGCTTTTGATAAAAACTAGCAAATCATCAAATCCCACGTATAATATGCCTCGAATTTAAAACGATAAAAACAAGATTCAGCAGGTTTAGTTATATTTCAGATGAAATATATTTGTCATTAAGACAGCCTATGATAAAGCTGGATCCAAATGAAAATTAAAGGAAAAATACGTGACTCCAATTATAAAGAAATTTCAGTATGGTCAACACGAGGTCACTCTTGAAACGGGCGTAATCGCACGTCAAGCAAGTGCTGCTGTTATGGCAAGCATTGGCGACACAACTGTATTTGTTGCAGTTGTTGGTAAAAAACAAGCTAGTCCTGGGCAAGATTTCTTCCCACTTACAATCAATTATCAAGAAAAAGCTTATGCTGGCGGTAAGATCCCTGGTGGATTCTTCAAACGTGAAGGTCGTCCTGCAGAAGAAGAAACGTTAATTGCACGTCTTATTGACCGTCCATTACGTCCTTTATTCCCAGATGCATTCAAAAATGAAGTACAAGTTGTTTGTACAGTAATGTCAGTAAACCCTGAAATTGCTCCAGATATCGTTGCGCTAATCGGTGCATCAGCAGCTATCTCAATCTCTGGGATTCCATTTAACGGTCCAATCGGTGCCGCTCGTGTTGGTTTCTTAGATGGTCAATACATCTTGAATCCTTCACAAACAGAATTAAAAGCAAGTGACTTAGACTTAGTTGTTGCTGGTACTGAAAACGCAGTATTAATGGTTGAATCAGAAGCTGCAGTGTTATCTGAAGAAACTATGCTTGGTGCCGTTATGTACGGACACGAGCAAATGCAAGCTGTTGTTACAGCGATTACAGAATTTGCTGCTGAAGTTGCTACTCCTGCATGGGAATGGTCTGCGCCAGTAGAAAACACTGAACTTAAAAACAAAGTTAAAGCGCTTGCTGAAGACGGTATCGCTGCAGCTTACTCAATTGCTGACAAAATGGAGCGTTATGCTGCAGTTGGTGTTGTTAAAGCTGAAACAATTGCTAAATTAACAGAAGAAGCTGGTGATGAAGCATTTGATCCAAAAGAAGCATCTGAATTAGTTCATGACTTAGAAAAAGACGTTGTACGTTCACGCATCTTAGCGGGTGAAAAACGTATCGATGGTCGCGAACCAGACATGATCCGTGCTCTTGACGTTAAGACTGGTATTTTACCACGTACTCACGGTTCTTCTTTGTTCACTCGTGGTGAAACTCAAGCAATCGTTACTTGTACGTTAGGTACTGAACGTGATTCTCAAATCATTGATTCATTGTTAGGTGAAAGACGTGACCCGTTCATGCTTCATTATAACTTCCCTCCGTACTGTGTTGGTGAAACTGGATTTATCGGTTCTCCTAAACGTCGTGAGATTGGTCACGGTCGTCTAGCGAAACGTGGTGTATTAGCGGTAATGCCTTCACAAGCTGAATTCCCGTATACAGTTCGTCTAGTATCGGAAATTACTGAATCTAACGGTTCATCTTCAATGGCTTCTGTTTGTGGTTCATCTCTAGCATTAATGGATGCTGGTGTTCCAATTAAAGCTTCTGTTGCTGGTATCGCGATGGGTCTAGTTAAAGATGATAAGAGCTTTGTTGTTCTTTCTGACATCTTAGGTGATGAAGATCACTTAGGCGATATGGACTTTAAAGTTGCGGGTACTACTGAAGGTATCACTGCTTTACAAATGGATATCAAAATTGAAGGTATTACTAAAGAGATCATGGACAAAGCCTTAGTTCAAGCTAAAGCGGCTCGTTTACATATCTTAACAGTAATGGATGAAGCAATTGGCGGACACCGTGAAGAGATGTCTGAATTTGCACCACGTATCTACACAGTTAAAATTCCTCAGAAGAAAATTGCTGACGTTATCGGTAAAGGTGGCGCAACAATCCGTGCTCTTACTGAAGAAACGGGTACAACAATTGAAATCGATGATGACGGTACTGTTAAAATTGCAGCGACAGACGGCGCAAGCGCACAAGCTTGTATCGAACGTGTTAAGCAATTAACTACTGACTTAGAAGTTGGTCGTGTTTACCAAGGTAAAGTTGCTCGTATCGTAGATTTTGGTGCGTTTGTTAACGTTCTTCCTGGTAAAGATGGTTTAGTTCATATTTCACAAATCTCTAACGAGCGTGTTGAAAATGTAACTGACGTATTATCTGAAGGCCAAGAAGTTGCTGTTAAAGTACTAGAAATTGACCGTCAAGGTCGTGTACGTTTAAGCATGAAAGAAGCAACTGAAGAAAACGCTCCAGCTGCTGAATAAACCTAACGGTTAGTTCTTAGTTCTCAATAACGAACTTAGAATTAGGAAATAAAAAGAGAGCCTAGGCTCTCTTTTTTTGTGCCTAAAATTTAGGTTGTACTGAATAGATATAAGTGTATTTAACTAAAGCAGGGTTTTTACGTATTGAAAAATAAAACAGTGATGCGTAACTTACACCTAACATTATAATTCGTAAGAGAATTTTATACTTTTTTGATTTTGTTGTAATACGTTAGGGGTTTTTACAACTCGGCTCCTAACGTAAATTTAATTGAGTTGCTTTTAACCTTAATTGGAAAAATAAAAAGGATTTATTGATGAAAAATGTTTTTTTCTTTGACTCTATGCTAACACCTAAAATTATTACAGTTGTTTATTGGATACTGTTAATTAGTGTTGTTGTTTCTAGTGTGACAATGATGTTCGCAGGCTACAATGGTGGACTATTTAAGGGATTAGGGGTATTAGTTGGTGGCGCTATCGGTGTCAGAATTTGGTGTGAGCTATTAATTGTATTATTTAA
This sequence comes from Psychrosphaera saromensis, assembly GCF_002954545.1. GTDB lineage: Bacteria > Pseudomonadota > Gammaproteobacteria > Enterobacterales > Alteromonadaceae > Psychrosphaera > Psychrosphaera saromensis. The sequence continues at coordinate 1,780,577 of NZ_MSCH01000003.1, forward strand.
AATCAATGGTAATTTACAAAAAATAGCTGATAAAGCAGATACAAGTGTAAAAGCTGACTCCGCAGAATAAGTGTTAACTATGCAATAGTTATTACATAGTGAAAAATACAAAAAAAGTGAAATTAGCATGCGCTAATTTCACTTTTTATTTTATAAGGTTAAATTAAAAACTAGGCTGTTACATTTGAGATTGTAAGTAGTTTTCAAGGCCAATTGTTTTAATTAAGCGTAATTGTTGCTCTAGCCAGAAGGCGTGGTCGACTTCAGTGTCGTCAATTAAAACTTGTAACATGTTCTTAGTTACATAGTCGTTGTGCTTCTCACACAATGCCATGGTGTCTTTTAGACCCTGGTCAACGGCATATTCTACGCGTAAGTCACTTGCAAGCATTTCTGGTACAGTTTTGCCTATCTGTAAACCATCACGAGTCACCATATCTGGTGTGCCTTCTAAAAATAGAATGCGTTCAATTAGCTTAGATGCATGGCCTTTTTCATCGTCAAATTCATGATCGATACGGACAAATAACTTATTAAAACCCCAATCTTCGTACATGCGAGAATGAATGAAGTATTGATCCATCGCGGCTAATTCGTAAGCGAGTAAGCCGTTAAGGGCATTAATTATGTCTTGATTACCTTTCATTTTAATCTCCAATAATTAAGGTTAAAGTTGAGCTTGTAAGTATTTATCAATACCCATGCTTTGTATTTGATAGTCTTGGGTTTCTAACCAATCTAAATGTTCTTCTTCGTGCTCTAAGATTTCAGTGAGTAATTCACGAGTCACGTAATCTTTTTCATTTTCACAAAGGGCAATGGCTGCTTTCATTTGTTCGATTTGAGTGTGTTGTACACCAGTATCACATTTGATCATTTCAACGGTATGCTCACCAATGGATAATGCGCCTAATCTTTGTAGGTTAGGTAATCCTTCAAGGAACAAAATACGTTCAATTAGCTTATCGGCTTGTTTCATATCCATTATGGATTTTTTATAACATTTGTCGTTAAGAGTGTTGAATCCCCAATTTTTATACATGCGTGCATGTAAAAAATATTGGTTGATTGACGTTAGTTCGGTTGTTAACACTTCGTTTAACATAGTCAATATTGTTGAAGTACTTTGCATCATAATGCCTCAGCCATTTAATAATGCGCTAAGTATAATGATTGAATTGAAATACACAAAGAAAAAACAGAAATAAGTAGAAAAAATTCAATTAAAACAATAGTTTAATAATAACAATGATTTGTAGTTAGATTTGAATTGACTCAGAAGGGGATGTTGGTAAGGGGAAAATTAACCAACATCTTTGAATAATGTTTCATCCATAATTGTATTATCAATGACCATTTGAGCAACTTTAGTGCAGCTACCACATTCACTACCTAAGGCAACATGTTGTTTTAATTCACGAATAGACCCAACTCCGTGCTCAAGCACTAGTTGTTGTATATCGGAATCTGTAATGCCTTTACATAGACAAACGAACATATTAATTACCTTCTATTATTGATACGAGTGATAATAATTCTCATTTGGTGTTTATGCAAGTGCTTTTTGTTTATTTTTACTCCGTTTAGCTAATTATTTTTCCTTATCGCTGAATTCGATAATACTAATCGAAAAATCATATAGAAATGCCCTTGGTTTAATCAATTTAATCTATATATAATCTAGAGGTTACAAACTTGTGGATTACACAATTCACACTAAATAAATAATACGGAGAATTTCATGGGCGTTTTAGTTGGCCGTCAGGCACCAGACTTCACTGCAGCAGCTGTTTTAGGTAATGGCGAAATCGTTGATAATTTCAACTTTGCAGAAGCAACAAAAGGTAAAAAAGCAGTAGTATTTTTCTACCCTCTAGATTTCACTTTTGTATGTCCTTCTGAGTTGATCGCATTTGATCACAGATTAGAAGATTTCAAAAAGCGCGGCGTTGAAGTAATTGGTGTTTCTATCGACTCACAATTTAGCCACAATGCATGGCGTAACACAGCTGTAGCTGACGGTGGTATTGGCCAAGTTGGTTACCCACTAGTTGCAGATGTTAAACATGAAATCGTTCAAGCATATGATGCTGAACATCCAGAAGCGGGTGTTGCTTTTCGTGCATCATTCTTAATTGACGAAGAAGGTGTTGTTCGTCATCAAGTTGTTAATGATTTACCTTTAGGTCGTAATATTGATGAAATGTTACGTATGGTAGATGCATTAAACTTCCACACAGAGCACGGTGAAGTTTGTCCTGCTGGTTGGGAAGAAGGCAAGAAAGGTATGGTTGATTCACCTGCTGGTGTAGCAGCGTACTTATCTGAGAATGCTGACCAACTTTAATATTTTTTGCTTTAACGGCATAAATTAAAAGTCATAAAAAAGCCTTTGGAAACAAAGGCTTTTTTGTTTCTGGATAAATAATACTTAGATATATACATCCCCTCACTTAGATATCTTGTATACTAGCGACAATTCAGCTCGTTAAATTTTAATTCATTAAATTGAATCATATTAGGAAGCACCTCTGTAATGTCTCTTGTCTTTAATTCATTTACTTTTCCAAACTCTACTTCTATTAAAAATCGCATTGTTAAAGCCGCGATGGAAGAAAATATGTCTGATGAAAACTTATTACCTAGTGATGAGTTAATTAATTTGTATGGTATGTGGGCTAAAGGTGGCAGTGGGTTATTAATTACCGGCAATGTCATGGTAGACAAAGAAGCAATGACGGGACCCGGTGGCGTTGTATTAGACAAAGACAGTGAATTAACTCGATTCAAGTTATGGGCTGATACGGCAAAACAAAATAAAACCAAAGTCTGGATGCAAATTAGTCATCCAGGACGCCAGGTTTATAAAAAAATGGGGGGTAAAGTTTACTCTCCATCAGACATTGCTTTAAATATGGGTAAGTTATCAGATATGTTTGGTCACCCAACTGCGATGACTGAAGCACAAATAAGCGATGTGATCAGTCGTTTTACTGATACCGCAAAGCAAGCTGAGTTGGCTGGTTTTGATGGTGTTGAAGTACACGCAGCCCACGGTTATTTGTTGGCTCAGTTCTTATCACCATTAGTTAATCAGCGTGATGATCAGTGGGGTGGTTCGTTAGACAATCGCTCTCGTTTATTGTTAGAAGTTATTAAAGCCATTAAATCTAACGTATCAGAGTCATTTTCTATATCGGTTAAGTTAAATTCAGCTGACTTCCAACGTGGCGGGTTTGATGAAGAAGACGCCTTGGCCGTCGTTAAGTCTTTAGAAGCGTTAAATATAGACATGATTGAGCTGTCTGGCGGAAGTTATGAAGCGCCAGCTATGCAAGGTGTGACGGCTGACGGGCGAACTTTAGCCAGAGAAGCTTACTTTTTATCTTTTGCTGCTTCAATTGCTAAAAACACTTCGATTCCGATTATGACAACCGGTGGAATTTATAAATTTGGTACGGCAAAAACCGTATTAGCTCAAGGCGTTGATTTAGTCGGAATTGCAACGGCATTAGCGTTACAGCCAGACTTACCAAATGGATGGCTGCTAGGTAAAAATGCTGAGATTGCTATCCCTAAAGTAAATTGGAAAAATAAAACGTTCAGAAGTTTAGCCATTATGGCATTAGTAAAACGTAACTTACGACGAGTTGGAGCGGGTAAAAAAGCCAGTGCAAAATTATCACCTTTGTTTACGTTAATACTTGACCAAATCAGAACGGCAAAACTGGTTAAACGTTATCAAAAGTTAATGAGCCAGTAATTTGTTTCATGATATAAATGGGCCGTTAATAATAAGTTGAGAGTTTCAATGTCTGATGTTTCAAAAGAAATAAGCCGATGTGCTTGGTGCAACAACGACCCGATATATATTGCATATCATGATAATGTTTGGGGGAAACCTGAATTTGACTCTCAACAGTTATTTGAAAAATTATGTTTAGATGGACAGCAAGCAGGATTAAGCTGGATAACTATTTTAAAAAAGTTGCAAGGTTATCGAGACGCTTTTGCTAATTTTGACGCTATGTTAATCAGTCAATATGATGCCGATAAAGTTGAAGAATTAATGTTGAATCCCAACATAATACGTAATCGTCTCAAAGTGAATTCGATTATAAAAAATGCCAAAGCATATTTAGCCTACGAAGAGCAAAATGGTGTTGGTAGTTTTAGTTCATTTTTATGGGAATTTGTTGGTGGCAAACCTATTGTTAATCAGTGGCAAGATAAGTCTCAAGTACCAACAGAAACCGAACAATCCATACTAATGTCCAAAACGTTAAAAAAACTAGGCTTTAATTTTGTTGGCCCAACAATCTGTTATGCCTTTATGCAAGCTGTTGGAATGGTGAATGATCATTTAACAAGCTGTATCTCATACCACGGCGCTAATAAGCCAAAGTAAGCAATAGATAAGTGAATATTGAATTGAGTGACTCTATATCAAAGTGTTTTTCTGAAAACGGTGCATTAGCACAAGCAATTCCAGGTTTTAAAGCCAGACAAGCACAATTGGACATGGCTACGGCTGTGCGTGGGGCAATTAAAGATAAAGCTCAATTGGTTGTTGAAGCTGGCACAGGAACAGGGAAAACCTTTGCTTATTTAGCACCGGCCTTGCTTGCGGGTAAAAAGGTGATTGTTTCTACCGGAACTAAAGCGCTGCAAGAACAGTTGTTTCATCGAGATTTACCTTTAGTTAAAAAAGCCTTAAGACCTATGATGAAAACGGCTTTGTTAAAAGGTCGTAGTAACTATCTTTGTATCAACCGTTTAGAAGTTAACGGTGAACATCCTCCGTATGATGATCCTAGTTTCCTTAGCGATATTTCTAATGTACGCAAATGGTCATCGGAAACCAGTGACGGTGATATTGGTGAGTTAACGTCAATTGAAGAAAATAGTCGAGTTCTGCCTTTTGTAACGAGTACAGTTGATAATTGTTTAAGTAAAGACTGCCCAAACATTGCAGACTGCCACGTGATGAATGCAAGAAAAAAAGCATTGGAAGCCGATTTGATTGTAGTGAACCATCATTTATTTTTTGCTGACTTGGCGTTAAAAGACACGGGCTTTGGTGAGCTAATTCCAGATACCGATGTGATTATTTTCGACGAAGCACATCAAATTCCAGATATCGCTTCTGAGTACTTTGGCGAGCATTTCTCCTCTCGTCAGGTGTTCGAGTTATGTAAAGATATTCAAGCCGAATACCAAGCTCAATTGCGTGATATGCCGCAGTTAAATAAAGCGGCAATGACATTAGAAAAAAATATTTTAGATATGCGTTTGGTTTTCGCTGAAGATCCTGAACGTGGGAATTGGCGAGACAAATCAAAATCTGATGACATAGTTAATGCGATTCAATATGTATTAAAAGCATTTAACTTTTTATACGACGTGACAAAATTAGCGATTTCTCGTACCGAAACTATAGATAATTGTTTTGAACGTTTAGTGCAGCTAAAAGGTAAGTTTGAAAAAGTAAATCAAACCCAAGAAAATGGTTACAGTTATTGGTTCGACACCACGAAACGTCACTTCACATTACACATAACGCCTCTATCTATTGCCGATAAGTTTGGTGCGATCGTTGATGAATCAAATTCATCTTGGATCTTTACGTCAGCGACTGTATCTGTGGATGATAACTTTGATCATTACACTTCTTTATTAGGTATTCCAGACGCTAGAACTCAAATGCTAGGTAGCCCGTTTGATTATCAAAACCAAGCTATGTTTTGTGTACCTAGATACTTTCCTGAACCAAATGACAAAGCCGCAGTAAGAGCATTCTCTGAGCTTGCTTTAGAATTAGTGGAAGCCAGTAGAGGCCGTGCATTCTTATTGTTTACCAGCCATAGAGTGATGACACTTGTGGCTAAAATGATTGAAGACGAAATTAAATATCCCGTTCTAGTACAAGGCACAACAAGTAAACGTTTATTATTGGAACAATTTACCAAATTGAAACATGCCGTCTTGTTAGGCACAGGATCATTTTGGGAAGGCGTTGATGTACGTGGAGATATGTTGTCATTAGTGATGATAGATAAACTGCCTTTTGCTTCGCCAGATGAGCCTCTATTACAAGCTAGAATAGAAGATTGTAAATTGAAAGGGTTAGAGCCGTTTCAAAATGTACAAATTCCCCAAGCGGTTATATCGCTAAAGCAAGGCGTTGGTCGTTTAATCCGAGATGTCACCGATAAAGGTGTGCTGGTTATTTGTGACCCAAGGCTGGTTACTCGCCAATATGGTGAAGTATTTATGCGTAGCTTACCGAATATGAAACGTACCCGAGATTTAGATACAGTAAAAACATTTTTAAAAGGTTTATAACATGAAGATACTAGCCGTTGATGCAGCAACTGAAGCATGCTCAGTTGCGTTATATAATGATGGGGAAATTAGTTCGATATTTGAAATTTGTCCACAACAGCATTCACAAAAGTTATTGCCTTTTATTGAAAAGATATTATCTGACTCTGGGATCAAATTAGATCAGCTAGATGGCATTGCATATGGGCAAGGGCCGGGCAGTTTTACGGGCGTTAGAATTGGCGTTTCCGTAACGCAAGGTTTAGCATTTGGTGCTGACTTGCCTGTCGTTGGAGTGTCCAATTTAGCCATCATGGCGCAACAAGCGATAGAGCAGCATGATGCTGAGTCTATTGTGGCTGCAATTGATGCTCGTATGTCAGAAATCTATTTAGGTTGTTATAAAAATGTTAATGGGTTTGCGCAATTAATTAACAACGAAATTGCTATTAAACCTGAATTATTACGAAAAGAAGACTTTGACCTTAATAACAGTGTTAGTGTTGGAACCGGATGGACGAGTTATAATCAACTATTAACATCGAGTTTTGATGTTAAGGTAACGGACATAGAACTGCCGAATGCCAAGTATATGTTACCGCTAGCACTCGATGCGTTTAATAAAGGCTTGAGTGTAACTGCTGAGTTTGCGCAACCTAATTACGTGCGTGATGAAGTGAGTTGGAAAAAATTACCGGGACGTTAACTGAACTTTAGTTACATTTGTCTGTCACATATAAATGGTTAACTACAGAATGTATGTTGTATAAAGGTTCAAGCATTATATAATCAAGGCAGATTTATAAACCTTAGTAATCAGTTTATTTATAGAAAGAGAGTTAAATGGCATTAAGAGATCCTGACAAAACAAGAACCAATATTATGGAAGTGGCCGCGGCTATTTTCCATCAAAAAGGGTTTAAAGGCACCAGTTTGTCGGATATTTTGAGTGAAGCTCAAATCTCTAAAGGTGCTTTGTATCATCACTTTTCTAATAAACAAGAACTGCTTTATGCTGTTTTTGATGAAGTTTACCAGGCCAAATTTTTAGAACGTTGGATTAACATTACAACGGCACAAAACCCGATTGATGAAATAATAAATATAGTCGATGCCTTATCTTTAGAAGGCTCCGACGAAGAGATGTGTTGTGGCTGTCCAGTGCATAATATTTCTTCAGAACTTGCCTCAGTCGATGAAAATATACGTCACAGAGTTGATGGCCTTTTTTGTCAAATTCAGAAAATAATTAGTCAGGGTATTGATAAAGCCAAGTTAAACGGTGATGTCGGCTCATCAGTAGATAGTAAACAAATTTCGTTATTTTTTATGTGTATTATGAGTGGCATTCCGCAAATGGTTAAAAGCTGCCAAGATAGAGAAGTTTATACTCAACTAACGTCAGCGTTATCGGACTATGTTAAACAGTTGAAAAATAAGTAATATCCCATTGGATATTCAACTAAAAATAATTCTTAAGGATTCACAATGAAAAAAATCTTACTCGCTAGTTTAGCCTTAGTTTTATCAGGTTGTGCATCATATCCTGATAACGTATCTGTTGCCGATGGAACTGAATTAACCAGTTTCGAAGAGGTATCTAAATCAGACTCGGCTCTTATCGGTAAAACGGTTCGCTGGAGCGGCATAATCGCTAAAGTTTCGAATGAAAAGAAAGTCACTAAATTCGATGTACTTTATTATCCGGCAAGTACAAATGGTCGTCCAAAAACCAGTGACCAACCTCTAGGGCGTTTTCGTGTTGTTATGGAAGGTTTTATCGACCCAGCTATCTATAAACAAGGCAAAGCTATTACGGCTTTAGGACAATTGAAAGCGTCTGAAACTGCAAAGATTGGTGAGTATGAATATGAATACCCAACGTTAATAAGTAAAAACATTCATTTATGGGGGCCATTGCAAAAAGCTCCACAAGTACAATTTAATTACGGTTGGCATGGCGTTCAACCAAATTGGTATTGGCGAGGCGGCGTTAGACACGTCTATATTATTGGACAAGGGAAAACTAAAAGCCCTGCAGCTCAAGCAAAACCTAAGTTATCTCACGATTAATTCTGTTGATGAAGGTGAGTTGTATATTAGTTAAATGTAGTTAAGTGGAAAATTGAAACAATGAAATCAATATTGATTGTACTATTATTTGGCATTAACGTATTCGTTAGCCCAGCCTCTGCTGATGAACTGACTGAAATATTATCATCATCACATAGAAGTGATGAGAACAAATCTCGTGACCAGGCAAGACACCCAAAAGAGACAATAGATTTTTTTGGTACTAAACCAACTGATCATGTTTTAGAAATGTGGCCTGGTGATGGTTGGTACAGTGAAATATTAGCACCTTATGTAAAAGATAAAGGCCATTTCTCAGCGGTAACATTTGCCACAGGTAATCTAAATTCTAGCAATAAAAGAGATGCGTTTTGGAGTAAGAATGCATTGATATACCAAGAGAAAATGTCAGATAAGAGTCTATATGGAAATGTTGATTTTTTTGAATTTGAACCGCCTAAATCGTTTGATTTAACAGGGATTAAACCTGTTGATGTTGTTTACGTAATTAGAAATTTACATGTTTGGGATGAATATGGTGCTTTAAACGATGCTATCCAAGCGATATATGCGGTATTAAAGCCGGGTGGCGTGTTAGCGATTGTACAACACAGAGGCGATTCGATATCACAAAACGCATCATCTGCCGCCGAAGGTTACTTAGGTGAACGTTATGTCATTGAAGCTATAGAGAATAATGGTTTTAAATTAGCTTCAAGCAGTGACGTTAACTTAAATGAAAACGACACTAAAGATTACCCTAAAGGGGTCTATGCACTGCCTCCTGTATTAGCTATGGGTGGGACAGATAGAGATAAGTATGTCGCTATTGGTGAAAGTGATCGTATGACATTAAAGTTTATAAAAACGGTTAATTAACTTGTTCAAAGAACAAAGTATCCCGCTATCAAGCGGTGTAATCGCAGCATTAGAAAATACACATCAAGCTAATCAAACGCCTATCTTAGCTATCCATGGTTGGTTAGATAATGCTGCAAGTTTCATCCCTCTTATGAGCGAATTGCCTGAGTTCAATTGGACCGCCATAGACCTTCCTGGTCATGGTAATAGTTATCATAGACCTGAGCATTGCCATTATCATTTTATTGACTGGATCTCTGATTTAATCAGTATCATAAAAGTTAAATATAATAATGAGCCTGTGGTTATTGTAGGCCATTCACTTGGTGGCATGTTGGCGACGGTTTTAGCTGGGGTATACCCAGAATTAGTGAAAAAATTAATAGTGATAGATGCGGTAGGTCTAGTGACGCAAAGTGAAGATGCTACCGATATTAGAAAAGCATTAGATAGTCGAGTTGAGCAAGCAAAAAAACAAAAAACAAAACATATCTCACTGAAAGCCGCAGTGAAAGCAAGAACCTATGCCGGTGATATAAAACCTAGCTCAGCAGAATTATTAGTGAAACGAAATATTAGTGAGAGTGAAACTGGTTTTCAATGGAAAACCGATCAACGACTGAGAACAAGTTCCCCAGTTCGCTTAAGTGAACAACAATCAATTTCAATTATCCAACATATTAAAGCGCCGACTTTGTTATGCGTAGCAAAAAATGGTTATGAAATGGTTAAAGTTGGCTATAAAAAATACAAAACCTACTATCCTAATTTAATCAAAAAAGACGTTTCAGGCTCGCATCATTGTCATATGGATGAGCCAATTGATACCGCAATTGAAATAAAACGCTTTATTGGTCATTAAAAATACAATATAAGTGAAAAATATTTGTCTGATCCGATCAGTTGAAGTAAGGTAACTGGCTGAAAATTAATTCGTTAGGAGATTGTTTTGGAAAAAACGTGGTTAAATAATTATCCAAGTGGTGTACCAGCAGATATAAATCCTGAGCATTATCATTCTTTGTTAGATATTTATCAGCAAAGTATCGTTAAATTTGCCGATAAGCCAGCTTATATCAACATGGGAAAAAGTATAACTTTTACCGAGCTAGATGAATATGCTGATGACTTTGCTGCGTATCTTCAGAACAACCTAGGTATAAAAAAGGGCGACGCTGTTGCCGTTATGATGCCTAATTTACTACAATATCCTGTTGCTTTGTTAGGTATTCACAGAGCGGGTGCTGTCGTAGTAAATGTTAACCCGTTATATACTCCTCGCGAACTAGAACACCAGTTGATCGATAGTAATGCTAAAGCAATTGTTATCGTTAGCAACTTTGCTGATACGTTAGAAGAAGTATTAGATAAAACCCCAATTGAACACGTGATCTTAACTAAAATGGGTGACATGTTAGGTGCTAAAGGTCATGTCGTTGACTTTGTTGTTAAATATGTGAAGAAAATGGTTCCATCATTTTCATTACCAACAGCAATTGCATTTAAGCAAGTCTTAAAACAAGGCAGAAGCCTAACCTTGAAACCAGTTGAAGTAACTGGTGAAGACCTTGCATTTTTACAATATACCGGTGGTACAACAGGCGTTTCAAAAGGAGCGATGTTAACCCACAGAAATATGGTTGCTAACTTAGAACAAGTTTCTGCATTGTTAGGCCCATGTTTGGATGAAGGTGAAGACACAATAGTAACCGCGTTACCTCTGTACCATATCTTCGCTTTAACCGCTAATTGCCTACTGTTTTTAAAATTCGGTGGAACTAACCTATTGATCACTAACCCAAGAGATATGCCTGGGTTCGTTAAAGAATTAGGTAAATATAAGTTCACGGCAATCAGTGGCGTTAATACCTTATTTAATGGTTTATTAAACACTCCTGGATTTTCTGAACTAGACTTCACTTCAGTGAAGTTAAGCATTGGCGGCGGAATGGCTGTACAACGTGCGGTAGCTGAGCGCTGGTTAGCGACAACTAAATGCGATTTGCTAGAAGGTTACGGTTTAACAGAATGTGCACCAGTGGTTTCTTTTGTTCCTTATACTATTGGTAAGTACACTGGCAGTATTGGTGTACCTGCACCGTCTACAGATATACGTTTAGTGTCTGATGAAGGTGAAGACGTAGCTGCTGGCGAAGCCGGTGAGTTGTGGGTAAAAGGCCCTCAAGTGATGAAAGGCTATTTAGGCCGTCCAGAAGACACTGCTGATGTTATGCATGGCGAGTGGTTTGCAACGGGCGACATCGCTAAGCTAGACGAACAAGGTTTGTTATATATTGTCGATCGTAAGAAAGACATGATCTTAGTTTCTGGTTTTAACGTATATCCAAATGAAATCGAAGACGAGGCAGCTACTCATGAAGGCATTTTAGAATGTGCTGCGATTGGTGTACCAAATGATGCTTCAGGTGAAATGGTTAAATTGTTTGTTGTTAAAAAAGACCAATCACTTACTGAGCAAGATGTAATTGCCTATTGTCGTGAAAGATTAACGGGATATAAAGTACCTAAAGTGATAGAATTCCGAGACGATTTGCCAAAATCAAACGTTGGCAAAATATTACGCCGAATGCTAAAAGATTGATAACTCAGTAAACTCTGAGTTCAATTTTTATATAAAGCTGGCTTATGCCAGCTTTTTTGTACCCAGATGGAAATAGTGTGAACAAGTTGAATAGTGAATATTTGTATATAGAGAAACAAGAACAGTTAAATACATACTGTCAGTTAGCTAAACAAGCAGACGTATTAGCTTTGGACACCGAGTTTGTTCGTACTAGAACATTACGCTCTCATTTAGGGCTAATTCAAGTTTTTGATGGCAGAGAAGTTGCGTTAATCGACCCATTATGTGGTTTAGATTTAGAACCTTTCTGGCAATTATTATCCGATCCCTCAATCGTAAAAGTTTTGCATTCCTGCCACGAAGATTTAGAAGTTTTTAAATATTACGCTAATCGTTTGCCTATGCCGTTATTTGACTCGCAAATTGCAGGACAATTCCTTTTTCAAGGAAAAGTACTTGGCTTTGGTGCCATGGTATCTCAAGAGCTAGGTATTGATTTAGATAAAGGTGAAGCCAGAACTAATTGGCTGAAGCGTCCGTTATCGGATAGTCAAATGCATTACGCTATGAACGACGTAAAGTATTTGTTGCCTCTGTATCATAAGTTAAATGAACAGCTACAAGATGCAGGGTTACAGCAATATAATTTAGATGAAGCTAAACTAAAAGTAACGCAAAAAAGTGTGGATAAAAATACAGATCGTTTATATCTAGACTTTGGTAATGCGTGGCAGTTAAGTTCAAGAGAATTAGCCGTTTTACAAGAACTTGCTACATGGCGTTTATCGGTTGCTCAAGAGAAAGATTCGGCGCTTGGTTTTGTCGTCAAAGACGCGACTTTATTTTCAATAGCTCAACGCAGACCTACCGACTTAAATAGCTTACGAAGTATTCCAGATATTAATCCACACGAAGTTCGCATTCATGGTAAAGCGCTTCTTGAGCATGTCGCCAAAGGTAAACAAATCCCTGATGATTTATGTCCAGTTAAAGTCCCACGCTTAACCGACTATCCAACGTATAAACAAAGCTTTAAGGCATTGAAGCAGGCCGCCACAGTACGTTCAGTAGAGTTAGGCGTTCCAATGGAATTACTGGCGACTAAAAAGCAGTTAAATCAATGGATAAAATGGGTATGGAAAGTAGCGTATGCTGAACCGTCAGACTTTGAGTTGTCGTGGCGTTACGAGTTACTTGAACCTGTTTTGCTAAAATGGAATGATGAGTTTTCATTAGAAACTAATTAACTAATAAATATAGGCTGAGTTAATGCAACTTTGTACAATTTATAAATGCTCAAAAAAAGCAGATGCTTTTTTGTTTATCGAAAAAACAGATGATTTTTCCAAAGTCCCTGACGCTTTAAAAAAGATGATAGGTACTCCAAAGTTATTTATGACGTTAGATTTAGATGGTAGAAAAAAGCTAGGAGTGGCAAACTTAGCAAAAGTAAAAAGTGAATTGGTCGATAAAGGATTTTATTTCCAATTACCACCACCTGAAAAAAACTTATTAGATCAACACAAAGAATTGAACGGATCTTCACAATAGTAGTCATAGAGTGAATCTTATACATTATAAAAATAGAGATTAATTATGAAAATAAAATTTTGGTTAGCTGGTTTATTCCTTTCTGTATCAGCTACAACTGCAACAAACAGCTTTGCTGCTGAAGTCAGTTTTGAACAATATGTAGAAAATTTAAAAAAAGAAGCCATTGCAAAAGGCTTTGAATCTGAATTTGTAAACGATCACTTAAAGGGATTAACTTACCTAAATAGAATCGTGGCCGCTGATAAGAATCAGCCTGAGTTTAAAGAAACGTTAGATACTTATCTGCCTAAACGTGTGCCTGAGTGGAAAGTAAAAAAAGCGCGTGATGCGTATAAAGAAAATTTACCGTTATTAACTCGTATTAGTAAAGAGTTTGGCGTGCAGCCGCGCTTTATTGTGTCGTTATGGGCGTTGGAAACAAACTTTGGGCGCATTCAAGGTAAGCATCCAATTATCGACTCTTTGGTTACCTTAAGTTATGACGGACGCAGAGAAGCATTCTTCAAAAATCAGCTTTGGGCATCATTAACTATTTTAAAAGAAGGCCATATTAGCCAAGAGAAATTTTTAGGTTCTTGGGCTGGCGCTATGGGCCAATGTCAATTTATCCCAACTTCATTTATTGCGTATGCGGCAGATGGTGATGGCGATGGTAAAAAAGATATCTGGAATAATAAAGCCGACGTATTTGCATCAATTGCTAATTATTTAAAATCTGAAGGTTGGTCTAATCGCCAAACGTGGGGACGCCAAGTTAAATTACCTGTTGGATTTGATAAATCTTTGATCATGTCAAAAGGCAGCAAAGGTCGTAGACAATGGTTAAATAATTGGAACGATGCAGAGAAGTCATTAGCTGATTGGAGCAAGTTAGGCGTCACCAGAATGAACGGCGCTGTATTACCAAAAGTAAGCCTTAACGCTGTATTAATCACGCCTGATGATGCGAAAGGTCGAATCTACTTAGCTTATGATAACTATAAATCATTAATGCACTGGAATCGTTCATATTACTTTGTAACGTCTGTTGGCTCACTTGCTGACAGAATTGGTTACCCAAAAATAAAGTAGACTAAATCAGCTCGGATACTTGTTATGCAACAGATTTACTCTCATCAAGATATAAACGGTCAATTTCTACCTTTCCCTGCGGGGAAGGTAGTTTGTATTGGCCAGAATTACGCCGACCATATTGCTGAACTTAACAGTGTTAAACGTCCAGAAGCTCTATTTTTTATAAAGCCTAACAGTGCCTTATGTCCAGTCCAATCTAGTTTTGAAATTCCTAAAAACTCAGGCGCTTGCCATAATGAGTTGGAATTAGCTGTGTTGATCGCTAAACCTTTAAAAAAGGTAACAGAAGATCAAGTTGAAGAGGCTATTTGGGGTTATGGATTAGCGTTGGATTTAACGTTAAGAGATATGCAGTCTGAGTTAAAACAACAAGGTCGTCCTTGGGAATTAGCTAAAGGATTTGATGGGGCTTGTCCAATCTCACCATTTATCAACAAATCTGAAATAGAACATCCGCAAAATATCAATTTACGCTTAGCTGTGAATCAACAAATTCGCCAAGATGGTAATAGCGTAGACATGATACGACCAATAAATACCTTGATTGCTCAAATGAGTCAGCATTTTACTTTAATGCCTGGTGACGTGATCCTGACAGGAACGCCTGCTGGTGTTGGCCCATTAAAATGTGGCGATAAATTAGAACTTTCTTTGTCATCAGCAAAATCAAATTGGCAATTTAATAGCACAGTTCGTTAGTCTTAATTTTTGTATAGAAAGAGAAAAAATGGAACCGTTTTGGAAAACCAAATCATTGCAACAAATGTCTCGCCCAGAATGGGAGTCGTTATGTGATGGATGTGCCAAATGTTGTTTACATAAGCTGATAGACGATGATGAACAAGAAGACATGGTTGTTACCACAGAAATGGCCGACACTGAGCAACTGCATTTTACCTCTGTTGCTTGTCAGTATCTGAATGATAAAAAATGTGAATGTTCCGTTTACCTAGAACGTACAAAATTAGTCCCAAGCTGCGTGCAATTAACTCAAGATAATCTTGACCAAGTATTTTATATGCCGAGCAGTTGTAGCTATCGCCGTTTACAAGAAGGGCGTGGATTACCAAGTTGGCATCCGCTATTAAATAAAGGCAAAAAGTCTAAAATGCACCAAGCTGGCATGTCGGTTAGGGGCAAAGTCGTTTTCGATAATATGATTGCAGAAGAGCTTTACGAAGACTTTATTGTCGTTTGGCCATTAAATGATCTTGATTAGATGATTTTTATTAACAATGATGGTTTAAACCGCAGGATTACGCAGACGTTGTGTTATGCGTAAAACCGATAAAAAAATCGATAATCAAATTAGACAGATACTCACAGAATTATGTGAAGATTATTTTGAGAGTGTCTCCGGCTTTAAATGGTTAACTCATCTTGTTGATTATTCTAATTTTCCAAGCAGTTTAAAAGTGATTTGTATTTTTGAGCAGCAAAGTGATATTGACCAATTTTTATCTTTTCCAACAACCGCCAACATAAACCAAATTCAGCTGTTATCTGTTTTAAATAAGAAGTTGACGGACGTGGCAATAAAAATAAAAAAACTCGATAAGTTAATGCAGTTCGACAACGAAATGAGCTGTTTAACTGAGCATAATGGTAATTGGGCAAATCGCTTAAAAACTAGTTATTAACCAGACGTTTGTTGTAAAACGTCAGCCATAAATATGAGGCAAGATGTCTAAATTTATTCTAATTATATTACTGATGAACCTTATTGTTGGTTGTACTAATACCGACTGGCGCACTGCTAGTAGAGAGTCATCTGGTTTAGCTCCTAACCCTATAATAGAGAAACAAGCTGTTATTGAATTCTATGGGGCTGATGCGTTTAGTTGGCGCGGATGGTTTGCTGTTCATACTTGGGTAGCAATAAAACCAAAGGATGCGTCTGAATATACGGTTTATGAAGTAACTGGCTGGAGAGTAAAAAGAGGCTTGCCAGCATTACGTGAATATAAAACGGCAACCCCAGATACATATTGGTATGGTGCAAAACCAGAAAAAATATTATCGATAACGGGTGACAAGGCAAGCGAGTTAATCCCGCAAATTGTTGCAGCGGTACAGCGTTACCCTTGGGCCAATGAGTACACATTATTTCCAGGGCCTAATAGCAATACATTTCCAACTTGGCTTGGATTACAAGTTCCAGAGTTAGAACTTAATATGCCATTTAGAGCTATTGGTAGCGGTTTTGCCGATTGATGACTAAGGTTATTCACCTTATGTCATTAAAATAGAAAGAATAATCCACAACTCGATATAGACATATATGAGTTATTAGCACTTATTACCTAAGTAATTTTATGCTATTAATAGGTATCTACAGGTAGGAGAGAATATGAAACCTTTTTTGTTGGTTGTAATTATTGCAACTAGTTTGTTAGCTGGATGTGCAACCAAACCGAATATATCAGGTAATAGCGAACCTCATGTTGTAAATAGAGTCGTTATTACAGAACCACTTGCTATTGATTATAAGAGTGAACTTGCGATTGCAAAGTTAACCCAGATAATCAATCACGTTAAATTAGACCAAGATAAATTAGCTCAAATCTTATATGACCGAGGCGTAATTTATGACAGCTTAGGTTTACGTTCTTTAGCGCAATTAGATTTTCGCAGAACGCTAGAGCTTAAGCCTGATCATGCAGATGCTTATAATTTTATTGGTATTCACATGACTTTGATTGGTCAATACACTCAAGCATCTGAAGCATTTGACTCTGCATTAGAAATTGAACCGGATCATAATTACGCACATTTAAACCGCGGTATTGCATCGTATTATTTCGGGCGTAACGGTTTAGCTATTGATGACTTAGAGCTGTTTTTCATTAATGATCAAGCCGACCCATATCGTGCTATTTGGTTATATTTAGCAGAATACAAAAACAACCCAGAAGAAGCGAAATTACGTTTGGCTGGCAATGCCATTATGTTAGATAAGTCCAAATGGGCAAATCAAATAGTTGCGTTATATTTGGGTAAACTCGATGAGCAAGACTTCATTGATAATATGGGTAAAAACGTACAAGATAGCCGCCAGTTAGTTGATAGGTTATGTGAAGGGTATTTTTACCTAGCCAAGCTTAAGTTGATCAACAATGAAGTTGAAGCGGCTAAAAATTACTTTAGACTTGTTTTATCTACTAATGTGCATGAATTTGTAGAGCATAAATATGCACGTTTAGAATTGAATGAATTGTACCGAGAAGATAAACAAAAGTATTTAGAGATGTTATCTACTAAACCATAATGGCCGCCCTCATATTTTTTGGTCGATTAGGGGCTGTTTATCTTTCATTTTACGCAACGTTGAGTGGAAAATGATTCCCAATCAAGGCGTAAACATCGAGGTTTAATGGGTTAAATAAGTATGTTTATAACAAAGAGTGGGGATTATTTAACCTCAACCCGAAGGGCTGGGTCTATTTGTCATCCCAACTTCGTTCTTGTTACTTTAGCCAGACACTTAAATAGAACCACTATTTGCGAGTCTTCTGCCTCGCTGGATGCAACAAATAGCCGCCAGCGTTGCAAAAAATGAAAGATAAACAGCCCCTAATATTTAGTTTATTATTTTTGCTGTTGGCACAAGCCGACAGCATTATTTTTTCTAAATCATTAGTCGACTATTATTTTAAACAATCACAACATTATGTTTATCCCGCCGCACTTCTTGGCAACAATGAAGCAAATTACCAAATATACTTAGCAACCCAAGATCAATCATGGCTAAAAAAAGCAGCCAGATTAAATCATGTTAAATCAGTGTTTCAGTGGTATTTAATTCAAAAAGAAAATCAGCATATAAGTCAAACTGTCTGGTTACAACAAGCCATTAATTTAAAACATCCACAAGCCACATTAATTAAACTACAGAACTTAACAACGAACGAACATTGGCATAAAGCCAGTGAGTTTGAGCATTCACATAATGAAATATTAACTAATCTACAAGGAAAGTTAGGTGAACAATACTCCCAGATAAAGTCGCTTTTAGCCGCTGTGGTAGAAAGTAACAAGTCAGTTCATATCTCACCTTCCATTACTCCCCCTAATGCCGTAAATAATGTTTTATTCAATCAGCCACCGTCATTATTAAAGTGCGCTATTAGTATTCAAGCTGTGGTTAGTACAACGTCATTATTAGCCAATGCTAAACGGTTTAGTCAGGCTTTTACAGACTCAAAATTGAATGGTTTGTCGATATGCTTTTTGCCTCCGAAGGTAATGTTAGCCTTACCAGCGATTTGCAAACAAGACCAACACAGCAGAATTGAATGTTCACTTGATAAACTAGCCCAGAGTTTATTGGAAAATACCCAAGTGGACCCACGTAGTTACAATCATTTAATGGTGATAGTGGAAAAAGGCGATGCTAATACTCGTGGTGGTTTGATGTACTTGGACAAGGACGATACCGACCAAGTTTTTATTCATGAATTAGCGCATTGGTTAGGCTATACCGACGAATACCAAATTAAAGCCAAACAACAGCAACAGTTATGCGTAGTTAACTCTGCCAAATGGATAAGCAGTAATCTCTTTGTAGCGTCAAATAAGACAAGCCAGGAACACGCTGAATATCTCGCAGGGCGAAAATTATACAAAGCAAATACCTGTAAAAATACCGAATTTACTGCTTATAAATTATTTCCAGATTTAAGTTTCATGGAATATTTAGACTTACCTTTGTCACAACAATACGCAGATCATATTACCGACAATCAGGATTATAAAAAGATAACGCCAGTGGCAATGAATTTTTGGAGCTATTATTTAGCTAAGAAAAACCGGGCATCAATAAATAGCACTGATAAACAATATTATAATGATAAGTATCTAGCTTGGATAAAAGTGGCAGCGGAGCAAAATTCCCCTCCAGCGATGACATTACTCGCCCAGAGTTACCTTGAATTACAGGAGCACAGTGCGGCATTTTCGTTGTTATACGATGCGGCACAACTTAATAATGCAAACGCACAATTATTACTTGGTCATGGCTATATTGAAGGGCGCTGGTTACCACAAAATACAGTTAAGTCAGCCTATTGGTATAAACAAGCAGCTGATCAGAATGACCCTTATGGTCTTTACTTTTTAGCTAAGTGTCATGAAATGGGCTGGGGCTGTGAACTCTCGTTTGAAAAAGCGATTGGGTATTATAAACAAGCTAAGTCATTAGGTAATGAACTAGCAGCAAAGCGTCTAGAAAGATTGTCACCTAGTTTATAACTGACAACCACTCCGTGATTAACCTTTGGTGATCAATGGCTTTAGCATGCCCTCTAAGCCGTTTAATTTAATCTCATATAATAACGCTAATTGTTGCCCCAACTTGCCTTGTGGAAACCCTTTCTGATGAAACCAAACTAAATATGGTTCAGGTAGTTCAATTAATTTACGACCTGCATATTTGCCAAACGGCATAGTTGTGTTAATCGCTTCTTTGATAACTTGAGGGTCAAACATTTAATAGCTTCGCTTTGATTTTTACAGTCCAAATTATAGCTATTAATTATATTAATATCTGGCATTTGGAGTGCTTCGCTTCTCAATACTAAAATTAGTATGTGGAATTGATGGGTTAATTAATGCTGTCGGTATGATTGATAAACTATCAACAAAAAGCAACGATTATTAACACAAAGGTGTTCTAATTTATCAGTTCTTTGTATGGGAGTGTTAATAGGTTGTGGCTAGAATGAATAGGTTATGAATAGAATGTTGAGCAAGGGGGTAAGGTGTGAATCTCAAAGTGTGCTGAGAATATTATTCTTTAGAAGTAGCCGGGAGCTATAATCAGCCCCCGCTTCATATTACTTATCAAAATAGTGTCCTTATTATGCTTGTGTAACCTGCACCGTTTTAAACTGAATGTTATCTGCTTGCTGGTGAATAAGCTTTAATAAGTTATCTTCAACAATTGAAGTGTTGTTAACTTGAGCGGCTTCCATTAAATCTTGTAATGCACCATCAAAGTCTTGGATTTTTGTCTTGTAAATGGCTCTGTTGTTTAACGCAAAGGCGACAAACTTGGTAGCCGTGTTATCCAATTCAACAAAGGTTTTAGATAAGGTTATGGCTTGATCACAGGCTTTATTAGCTAGTGCAAACTGACTTGAGTTAGCGTAAGCAACACACAAGTTCATTTGCATTGCGAGCTGTTCATTGGCTTCCATTGCCTTAGTGTCTGTAACAATACTGTCAATTCCTTTTTCATAATTACCTTTGCGGATATCGGATGCTCCATTAGTTCCTTGTACTACAGCCATTTTAAAAGTAGCTGGTGCTTCTGCAAATGCACTTGATGCAAATAAAGAAGCTAGTGTTAATGTAAGTAGTTTTTTCATGACTTTCTCCTAGAGTTTGGGGTAACGAATGTTTTCGTTACGTTCAATGTAGAGAAAGGAGCCGAGACTGACAAAGGAGATAAATCAACGTAATAGTGAAATAAAATTCACGTATGGTTTAAGCAAATATTTAGGCAAAAAAAAGAACTGGTTTTTATAGGGTTAAGTATAAAAAAGCAGTTCTGTTGTTATAACTTTTAGGAAAAAGTGTTACATACTAAATTCTGACAATAACCATTGTACAAAAATGTCTAAGTCTTCACGAGATGCATGCCAGTCGTGTTGAATTAAATAATACTTATCACGAGTTTTTAGCTGTTGATCAAATAATGGATATATCACGCCTTCATCAAACCAGTTTTGGCTTAAAGGTAATGGTATTAACGCAACCCCAATTCCCTGTTGAGCCGCTCTGGCTACGGAGAACATACTGTCCACTTGTACTATACGTTTAGGCGAAAACTCTTCAATGTCATTTTCTTCGGCCCATTGGTGCCAAGCCCAAGGACGAGATTGATGAACAATTAAAGGTGCCTGATTTAATGCATCTTTACCAAAAGGCTTAAGTTTTTTAAACAAATCAGGGCTACATGCTGGCATGTAACTGATAGGGAATAGCTCATACACGATTGCATCTGCAGGCTTAGTGCTAGCCAATACGATAGATAGGTTTGTTTCTTTTGAAGCTTGGGTTCTATTTTTTACCGTTTCTAATTGCAGGTTAATGTTTGGGTGTTTATCCGACCATTCATTAAGTCTAGGTACAAAGACTTCACTCGAGAAGAATTCAGGTAGCGTAATACTAATGGTAGAAAGCGAACCTGAGTTAGTAAATTCAGTAATGGTGGTTTCTAATTGCTCAATAATAGGGGCAACTTTTTTATAGAATAATTTACCATCTTCCGTTAATTCTATCGCCCGAGTTTGTCGTAAGAATAATTGCTTATCTATTTGCTGCTCTAATAATCTGATCTGATGACTAATTGCAGAAGGGGTTAGGTATAGTTGTGCTGCTGCATGTTTGAAGCTTAAGCACTTCGCCGCAACACAAAAAGACCTTAAGCCTCGAATTGGCGTTTGAACAGCCATATAACACCCATTGTTATAAATATTAAAAGTATAGATTAATTAGCAATGCTTAAGCCAACTTTCAACTACCTGATATTAAAGGGATTATATATTTTAAGGATTTTTATTGCACCAATTTGGTGTGAAGTGTTCAAAAAATAAAACAAAGGCACCTAAATAGGGTGCTCAAAAATACTGATTTATGGTGTTTTAGTTGTTGTTCAAACTTATAAGTTAATGATCACTCTATTTGTACATATAAAAATATAAGACACCAATGAAGAAACGTAGGGACTAGCTTATATGAAAGGGATGCAGAGGTGATTAATGAATTTTAGACAAAAAAAAGGGCATCCAAATTGGATGCCCAAAAGACTTTAAGTATTTAACATCCACAACAAGATATTAAATAAAATCAATCAACAGGGTTGATTCGAGCTTGAGGAGCAACGAACTGGGATTAGAGTAAAGTATCTAAAAACCAGAGACAAACGATTGCAATTCACTCGATGAGTGAATTTTTCTCACTCATAAATGTAGCAGTAAAACGATAATCAACAAGTCATTAATAAAAATCAGATGTTAGTAAAAACAAATAAATCGCAATTTAATATTTTAAATATGTATTTTGGAATACAAGTCTAGTTAAAATTTATTGCTAAAAAATCAGATGAAAAGTGGTAAGTGAAGTGGTCAATAATAAGTAAAAAAAAGGGCATCCAAATTGGATGCCCAAAAATACTACTATATATAATATCCACAACAAGATATTAAATAAAATCAATCAACAGGGTAGTTCGAGCTTGAGGAGCAACGAACTGGGATTAGAATAAAGTACTTATATATCAGTAGCAAACGATAGGAATTCACTCAATAAGTTAATTTTATTCACTCATTGATTATGATCTTTTTTTAGAGTGTTAACTATACATACCAATAATAATATTAGCTGATTATGTTATTTAATAGGTGGAAGTAATACCTAGGGCGAATGTTAAATTTTAGGCGAAAAAAAAGGGCATCCAAATTGGATGCCCAAAAGACTTTAAGTATTTAACGTCCACAACAAGACACTAAATAAAATCAATCAACAGGGTTAATTCGAGCTTGAGGAGCAACGAATTGAGATTAGAGTAAAGTATCTAATCCTAAGTAACAAATGATAGGAATTCACTCAATAGGTGAATTAAATTAACCTATAAGGGGTGCATAATAATGGGGCATGAGTAACGAGTGTAAAATTAACACAAAAAAAAAGGCGCATTAATTAAATGCACCTCTATTCTTTTGAGCTACGAGCTACGAGCTACGAGCTACGAGCTACGAGTTATTCGTCAATGCTACGTAATAACGCGTTAACGCCAACTTTTGCACGAGTTTGTGCATCAACTTTTTTAACGATAATTGCAGCATAAAGAGAATGCGTACCATCTTTTGACGGTAATGAACCAGGAACAACAACCGCGCCTGCAGGTATACGACCATAGGTTATCTCACCAGTTTCACGGTCAAAAATACGTGTAGATTGGCTGATGTAAACACCCATAGAAAGCACAGCACCTTCTTCAACAATCACGCCTTCAACGACTTCAGAGCGAGCACCAATGAAACAGTTGTCTTCGATAATCGTTGGATTAGCTTGTAAAGGCTCTAAAACGCCACCTATACCAACACCGCCAGATAAATGTACATTCTTACCTATTTGCGCACACGAGCCTACAGTCGCCCATGTATCAACCATAGTGCCGTCGTCTACATAAGCACCAATGTTTGTGTAAGAAGGCATTAAAACAACATTCTTACCGATATAAGACCCTTTACGTGCAGCTGCAGGAGGAACAACACGCATGCCGCCTTGTTTGAAATCAGCTTCAGTATAAGACGCGAATTTATTGTCTACTTTGTCATAGAACTTAGTTTCGCCGCCGTCCATAACTTCATTGTCACGAATACGGAATGATAATAAAACGGCTTTTTTCAACCATTGGTGAACAACCCATTCGCCAGCAATTTTTTCAGCAACACGTGCTTTACCGCTATCAAGTAATTCTAATGCCTGTTCCACAGAAGATTTTACTTCAGCAGTCACTGTCGCTGGTGTAATCGCATCGCGGTTTTCAAATGCTTGTTCAATAGTCTCTTGTAGAGACGTTAGGTTTTGTAACTCAGTCATGACTTTCCTAAATTTATTTAATTGTTTTAATCTAATTCTAATTCTAGTTTTAATGCTTCAACTAATGAGGCTTTTTGCTCATCATTTAGTTTGGTTCTTTCTATTGTCGATACTCTGAAAATATCTTCGGCTTTTTCACCTATGGTCGATATCTTGGCAGAATACAACATGATATTGTTTTGTTTAAATACTTTTGAGATCTTAGCTAAAACTCCTGGTGTATCCAACGCGGTTAATTCCATCATGTTACTGTATTTATTTGAATCTTCTTTAAAGTTAACCGTAACAGGAATTTTAAACTGCTTAATTTGCCTAGGAATACGTTTTGAGAATGTTGAGCTGCATTTGCCAGTTAAGATCACGTTTTCAACTAGTACTCTTATGTCTTCTCTGCGTTCTGCGGTTGAAATCAAAGAGCCATCTTGTTCCAAAATGATAAACGTATCAATAACGTAACCATCTTTGGTATTCAGTATATGGGCATCAACTACGTTAGCATTTTTAGTATCAAAGGTTGTTACTATATCGGCAAATAACCCCGGTTGGTCTTTTGCATAGACAAAGACTTGTGTACCACCACGTACGGCGGTTTCACTAATTAATACCAAAGGTCGTTTAGAGCGATTAGAGTGAGCTAATAACTTCTCAGTGTGCCATTCAATATGTTTTGGAGCATGGCGTGCAAAGTACAAGGTTCTTATTTGCTTCCATATTTTTTGAACGTGGTCAGCGTAATGACCGTTCTTTTCTAATAATACCAAAGCCTGTTCTTTATTGGCTTTTGCTGTTTCTCGCATGTCTTTAGCATTTTCTAAGCCTTGACGTAATGCGCGTTGCGTTACAAGGTAAAGATCAGCTAACAAGGTGCTTTTCCAGTCATTCCAAAGGTTTGTATTGGTTGCTCTAACATCAGCTACTGTTAAGCAATACAATAAGTCGAGGCGGTTTTCATCTTTTACAATTTTTGCAAATTTAGCAATAACATCGGGATTGTATATATCACTTTTTTGAGCGGTTACAGACATTAATAAATGATTATCAACTAGCCAACTGATGATCTTAGTGTCAGATTTAGGAAGCTTGTGTAATTCACCAAAACTGGTTGCGTCTATCGCGCCTAATTTAGAGTGATCACCACCGCGTCCTTTACCAATATCGTGGAATATCCCTGCCATATAAAGTAATTCTGGTTTGTCTAAACGTTTCATAATACCGCTACAAAGCGGAAACTCAGATTTGTATTCTGGAATTGTGAATCTATGCAGATTTTGGATCAATCTATGAGTATGTTCATCCACGGTATACGCGTGGAATAAATCAAACTGCATTTGCCCAACGATATGTCGCCAATTAGGCATGTAATAAGCCAAAACACTGTGACGTAGCATGAGTGTAAATGCTTTTCCCATTGAATTAGGGTGGCGGAAAAATTCAAGCAAGGCTTCTCGGCAATACGCCAAATCTTGCAAGTCACCCATTAAACGACGACGCACTTGGCGCAATAACCTGATGGTGGAAGAATGTAACTTTTCAATTTCGTCGTGTTCAGCAATATGTGTGAACATCTTAATCATATTCGCGCGGTTAAAAAATACATCGTCGTGTTTAGCTAACAAAGAACGTCCATGAATTGCAAAGTCATTATCAATGTCCGTCACTTCTCGTGTAATACCGAGTATGGCGGAGTTAAAAACTTGTAATAACATAGTATTTAGCTCAACAACACGTCTAGCAACACGGAAAAAACGTTTCATCATACGTTCTACCGCGGCTTTACCATCATCACCAAATCCCATCATTTCAGCGACTTCTGGCTGATAGTCAAATAACAAACGGTTTTCACTACGTTTTGCAACTACATGCAGGGCAAATCGCATTTGCCATAAATAATCTTGGCACTCTTCCATTTCTTGATATTCATCTTGCTGCAAATAGCCATGTTTCACTAACTCGGCCACACTTTGGGTATCAAAATGTTTTTTTGCAACCCAAGAAATAGTTTGTAAGTCACGTAAACAACCTGGGTTAGCTTTTAAATTTGGCTCCAAATTGTAAGAGGTGGAATGGTATCTATTGTGCCTTTGTACTTGCTCTTCACGTTTAGCTAAATAAAATTCTTTGGAGGTTATAAACTTTGAATTGGTTAGCTCATCACATAAAACTTTAAAAATGTCGTTGTTGCCAGCAAGAGGGCGTCGTTCCATTAAGTTTGTCGCAATAGTAATATCATCCTTTGCGATACTTAGTGTTTCTTTTATGGTGCGAACAGAGTGGCCAACATCAAATTTTAAATCCCACAACGTGGTAATGAATAAGCTAATTTTTTCAGTCGAACTGGATGAAATTGATTTTTTTGAAAGTAACAATAAATCAACGTCCGACTGAGGATGTAATTCCTTTCGTCCGTAACCACCAACCGCAACCAAACTTAGATTGTTATCTTCATCTAAGCCTGTATAAGTCCAAACATTTCGTAAGATAAAATCAACAAACTCAGCACGAGCTTTAACCAAATAACGGACAGGGATGGAATTGAAGTTTTGTTCACTCCAATCTGAAAACTGCTTGATACGTTCTTTGTATTCCACCAAATTAAATGGTTTTGGTAGTGGTGTTAACATAGGTGCTGGTATTTCAAATATCATCTTTTTCTCTTTGTTAAACAATAGATAGTTTCGATTGATGTTTTACTTTTTTGACACTGTGGTTAGTGGTTTATAGACTCACTTCTAATGTGATATCACTCTTGGGAAGTCTTCATCATTACGTAAAGTAAGTACTTCTACCCCGTTTTCAGTAACTAACAGAGTATGCTCCCACTGAGCCGATAATTTTCTGTCTTTAGTCACGGCAGTCCATTGATCTTTTAATACTTTTAAACGGTAAGTTCCCGCATTGATCATAGGCTCGATAGTAAAACACATACCGGCTTTTAATTCTTCACCAGTCCCCGCTTTTCCGTAATGAACAATTTGCGGTTCTTCATGGAAACCTTCGCCAATACCATGGCCACAAAAGTCACGAACAACAGAGTAAGATGCGGCTTCTGCATGTTTTTGTATTACTTCACCAATGTCACCTAAACGACAACCTGGTTTTACAATTTCAATGGCTTTATAAAGACACTCTTGTGTCACTTTAGCTAAACGTTTAGCTTGGATATTTGGTTCTCCAACAAAAAACATTTTTGACGTATCGCCATGAACACCATCTTTGATAACGGTAACATCAATATTCACTGAGTCGCCATTTTTTAACGGTTTATCATCTGGAATGCCATGACAAATCACATGGTTAACTGATGTACAAACTGACTTTGGAAATGGCGGGTAGCCATAATTTAATGGTGCGGGAATGCAACCTTGAACATCAACAATATAATTATGACAAAGGGTATTTAATTCATCGGTAGTTACACCGACTTTCACATGCTCACCAATCATCTCTAATACTTGTGCGGCCAACTTTCCGGCAATGCGCATTTTTTCAATGAGTTCTGGTGTCTTAATAATTGCTGACATAAATATTCTCTCGGTTACGACACAACTTTAAAGGAAAAAGCCTAAAATGTTAAAAAATGAACGATTTTATTGGCAATTAGTTGTGTTTGCTAAGCCTCTTATGGTATAAAGCGCGCCTTATTTTTACAAAGGTTTTTTAAGTATTTACTTAAATCATTTTTAAAAAAGTAAGTAAGCTAAGTTATTAGCGTAATAAATAGCACATTAATTTAAATTAAATAACACACATATATCGACACATTCCCCGGGGTGCTGAAGCGTTGCAAAACGCCAAAGTCGGATAGGAATGGGATATATGGAGGCCTAACCCCATTAGAGGAAATTAAAATGGCAAACGTATCAATGCGTGACATGCTACAAGCTGGCGTACACTTCGGTCACCAAACTCGTTATTGGAACCCTAAAATGAAACCTTTCATTTTCGGACCACGTAACAAAGTTCATATCATTAACTTAGAGAAAACAGTTCCAATGTTCAACGAAGCGTTGGATTTTATTAAGACTGTTGCAGCTCGTAAAGGTAAGATCTTGTTTGTTGGCACTAAGCGTGCGGCAAGCGAAGCTATCAAGGAAGCAGCTATCTCTTGTGATCAATACTACGTTAACCATCGCTGGTTAGGTGGTATGTTGACTAACTGGAAAACAGTTCGTCAATCGATCAAACGTCTTAAAGACTTAGAATCACAGTCTGACGACGGCACGTTTGAAAAGCTTACTAAAAAAGAAGCTTTAATGCGTACTCGTGAAATGATTAAGCTTGAAAAAAGCTTAGGTGGTATCAAAAACATGGGCGGGTTACCTGACGCGATCTTCTTGATCGATGCAGATAACGAGCACATCACTATTGCTGAAGCAAATAACTTGGGTATCCCAGTTATTGCTGTTGTTGATACTAACTCTAACCCAGACAATATTGATTATGTTGTTCCAGGTAACGACGATGCGATTCGTGCAATTCAACTTTATACTTCATCAGTTGCTAATACGATTAAAGAAGGTCGTAATAACAATCTTGAAGTTCAAGCTGAAGATTTTGTAGAAGCATAATAATTGTCTTAAATCATTCGTGATTTATCAAGACAATGTATAGGGTCATTAATTTGACCCTATTTTCCAAATTAATAGGTTAGTGCACTTATATAAGTGCGGTAACAACAATGTGAGGATACCCTTATGGCAGTAACTGCTGCATTAGTTAAAGAACTACGTGAACGCACTGGCGCGGGCATGATGGATTGTAAGAAAGCGTTAACTGAAACTGATGGTGACATCGAGTTAGCAATTGAAAATATGCGTAAAAATGGTCAAGCTAAAGCTGCCAAAAAAGCAGGTAACATTGCTGCTGAAGGAACAATCATTATTAAAGAAAATAATGGTGTTGCTGCGCTAGTTGAAATCAACTGTCAAACAGACTTCGTTGCAAAAGACAAAAACTTCTTAGCATTCGCTAATGCAGTTGCTGACGCTGCGATTGCTTCTACAACGACTATTGAAGCTCTTCAAGCTGAATTTGAAGAAGCTCGTGTAACTCTAGTTACAAAAATTGGTGAAAACATCAATGTTCGTCGTCTTCAATACATTGAAGGTACTGCACTAGCATCATACCGTCACGGTGATAAGATTGGTGTTGTTGTAGCTGGTGAAGCTGACGCTGAAACACTTAAGCACATTGCAATGCACGTAGCTGCAAGCAAGCCTGAGTTTGTTAACCCAAGCGACGTTCCTGCTGAAGTTGTTGAAAAAGAAAAACAAATCCAAATCGAAATCGCGATGAATGAAGGCAAGCCTGCTGAAATCGCTGAAAAAATGGTTATTGGTCGCATGAAGAAATTTACTGGTGAGGTTTCTCTTACTGGTCAAGCATTCATCATGGAACCTAAGAAAACTGTTGGCGATATCCTTAAAGAAAAAGGCGCTACAGTAACTTCATTTGTTCGTTTAGAAGTTGGTGAAGGTATCGAGAAGAAATCTGAAGATTTCGCTGCTGAAGTAGAAGCTCAAATTGCTG
The DNA here is from genome assembly GCF_002954545.1 of Psychrosphaera saromensis. GTDB lineage: Bacteria > Pseudomonadota > Gammaproteobacteria > Enterobacterales > Alteromonadaceae > Psychrosphaera > Psychrosphaera saromensis. The sequence continues at coordinate 1,810,185 of NZ_MSCH01000003.1, forward strand.
CTGCTAAAAAAGCATAATTTCTAAAAGAAATTGCTCTATTAAAAAAACCGCACTAATGTGCGGTTTTTTATTGACTAAATTTTATAAAATAGAAAACTAGCTTTTGTATTATCTATAAAAATCACCTAGAATACGCGGCAATTTGCACCTCTAGACAATTCATCACTCGGGAGATATATGAGCACAAAACCGGTTTACAGACGTATTTTATTAAAACTAAGTGGTGAGGCATTGTGCGGGGATGACGGTTTTGGTATCGATCCAAAAGTGTTGGACCGTATGGCTCAAGAGATAAAAGAATTAGTTGAAAAAGACGTACAAGTTGGCGTGGTACTCGGTGGTGGTAATATTTTCCGTGGAGCTCCATTGGCTGAAGCAGGAATGAATAGAGTAGTTGGCGACCATATGGGTATGTTAGCAACTGTTATGAATGGACTTGCAATGCGAGACGCGCTGCACAGAGCACATGTTAATGCTCGATTAATGTCAGCTATCCCATTAAAAGGTGTGTGTGACGATTATTCTTGGGCTGAAGGCATAAGCTTATTAAAAAGTGGCCGTGTTGTGATTTTTGCCGCAGGAACCGGTAATCCATTTTTTACAACTGACTCTGCTGCATGTTTACGCGGTATTGAAATAGAAGCTGATGTTATTTTAAAGGCGACTAAAGTTGATGGCATCTACTCAGATGATCCAGTTAAAAATCCTGATGCTGAATTATATCGTCAGCTTTCCTATGACGAAGTTATAGAAAAAGAATTAAAAGTTATGGACTTAGCCGCGTTTACACTAGCGCGCGACCATAACACTCCAATCTGTGTTTTTAATATGAATAAACCTGGTGCACTTAAACGTGTAATTTTAGGTGAAGATGAAGGCACAATTGTTTCAAATAAAGCAAAACCAGAATAAATAATCTTAAGGAATTTACTCGTGTTAAATGAAATTCAAAAAGACGCAACTGTAAGAATGGACAAGAGTATCGAATCTCTTCACTCTCAGTTAAATAAAATCCGTACTGGCCGCGCACATCCAAGTCTTTTAGATGGTATTCAGGTTTCTTATTACGGATCAGATACACCATTAAACCAACTTGCTAATGTGACGATTGAAGACTCTCGTACTTTGGCATTAACGGTTTTTGATAAGTCATTATGTCAAGCCGTAGAAAAAGCAATTATGATGTCTGACTTAGGGTTAAATCCTATGTCTGCAGGCACGGTTATTCGTATCCCATTACCTATGTTAACGGAAGAGCGTCGTCGCGATTTAGTTAAAGTTGTTAAAGGTGAAGTTGAAGGCGGACGTGTTGCAGTACGTAACATTCGTCGTGATGCGAACGGCGATATTAAATCTTTATTAAAAGATAAAGAGATTTCTGAAGATGAAGCGCGTCAATCAGAAGATGAAATTCAAAAAATCACAGATGCTAAAATGAAAGTTATTGATGGTATGTTGGCTGTGAAAGAAAAAGAGTTAATGGAAATATAAATTCATTAACGAGAATTTAAGTTAGAAAGTCAAAACGCCGTGATAATACATAACGCGGCGTTTTGTTATTTATTGAGAGAGTTAAATGGCAAAAGTTGATGTCGCAGACCAAGTGCTAGAATTCTATTCAGAATCAATACCACAACACGTAGGTATTATTATGGATGGAAATGGTCGTTGGGCACAGCAAAAAGGAATGCCAAGAGTCTACGGTCATAAGAAGGGCGTAGATGCGGTAAGAGAGGCGGTTAAATTTTCTCGTAAAGTGGGAATTAAATCGTTAACCTTGTTTGCTTTTTCAAGCGAAAATTGGAAACGACCGGAAGATGAAGTTTCAGGCTTAATGGAACTGTTCATGTTGGTATTAACTCGAGAAGTAAAAACCTTACATAAAAACAATGTTAGGTTGAAAATTGTCGGTGATCTAGATGGGTTTAGTAAATCCATTCAAGATAAAGTAGTATCAGCTCATGAGTTGACAAAAGATAACACTGGATTGATATTAAACGTAGCTGCCAACTATGGTGGACGTTGGGATATAGTTCAGGCTTCTAAGATATTAGCTGAGAAAGTTAAGTCAAATGAACTTAACTCGGGTGATATAACAGAAGAATTATTTGATAGTGTTACCTCGTTCTCAGATCAAGCTCCATTAGATTTAATGATCAGAACGGGTGGGGAAATGAGAATTAGTAACTTTTTACTGTGGCAAGCGGCCTACGCAGAGTTATATTTTACGCCGCTATATTGGCCTGATTTTAAAGATCAAACCTTTGCACAGGCTATAGAATCTTTTGCTGGAACAGAGAGACGATTTGGTCTAACTGGCGAACAAGTAAAAGATTAATTTTAATTTATTAGTAGGGTTTCAGTTTGTTAAAACAACGAATTACCACAGCCATCGTTTTGGGCGTCATCTTATTGGCTATTTTGTTCTATGTGCCAATGGAAGTATTCACTTGGTTAGCTTTAGCAATATTTGGTTATGGCGCTTATGAGTGGAGTAAATTAGCTGAAATAAAAAGTAAAGTTAATCAGCTTGTGTATTCTGCAGGTTTGATGGGCGTCGGTGGTGCTATCTACCTGCTTTATTTAGACTCTAGTTTATGGACACTCACTGGCAGTCTGACAGAAAAAAATTATAACCTGATGTTTATTGCCTGTATTTGGTGGGCGATAAGTTCAGTGCTAGTACTTATTTACCCTAGAGGCAAACGAGTATGGCAACACAATTGTATCGTAAAATCTTCATTTGGTTATTTCACTCTAATTCCAGCCTGGTTAGCGTTAGTCACTCTACGAGAATGGGATCACGCTATTAACTTCAATGCTGGTGCTTGGTTAGCTTTATTTGTTTTTGGTATTGTATGGGCTGCCGACGTAGGCGCTTATTTCTCTGGCAAACGTTTTGGTGCACGTAAGTTGATGCCAAATGTTAGTCCAGGTAAAACCATTGAAGGCTTTATTGGCGGTATTGTTGCTGTTGTGATCTTAACGTTAGTCGTTTTGTGGAACCAAAATGTGTCTTTTGAAAATTGGCCTGTGATGATCATTTGTTGTGTTGTCATTGGTGTTATTTCAGCGTTTGGGGACTTAAGCGAAAGCATGTTGAAACGCGATGCAGGGATAAAAGACAGTGGGAATATTTTCCCAGGCCATGGTGGTTTACTGGATAGAATTGATTCATTAACTGCAGCTATGCCTGTGTTTTTGGTCTTTTTTACTCACTACTACAATTAATCGTTCCTCGTATATGCAAACCATTACGATACTAGGTGCTACTGGCTCAATCGGTTTATCAACACTGGATGTTATAAAAAGACATCCCGATAAATTTGATCTCTATGCCATTACAGGTAATACAAATGTATTAGGCATGATTGAATTGTGTCAGCAATATAAACCTAGTATTGCCGTTATGGCTGATGAAAAAAGCGCTCAGCAATTACATGAACAATTAAAAACGTTAGGCTCTAATGTCGACGTGTTATCTGGAACTGACGGTTTATTACAAGTTTGCTCAGAGCCAAAAGTGACCACCGTAATGGCGGCCATTGTTGGTGGGGCAGGCTTACAGCCTACTTTAACCGCAGCAAAACATTCCAAACGTATATTATTAGCAAACAAAGAAGCTCTGGTAATGAGTGGCGATTTATTTTTATCAGCGGTAGCTGAAAGTAATGCCATCCTGTTGCCAGTAGATAGCGAACATAACGCAATCTTCCAAGCTATGCCGTCAAGTGTTCAATCCGGCGGTGCATTAGTTGATGCTGGTGTTGAGAAGATACTCTTAACTGGCTCAGGTGGACCTTTCTTAACTAAGCAGTTAAACGAATTCTCTCAAATTACACCTGAAATGGCGGTTGCTCACCCTAATTGGAGTATGGGGGCCAAAATCTCAGTTGATTCCGCTACCATGATGAACAAAGGTTTAGAGTTCATTGAAGCTAAGTTATTGTTTAATGCGAGCTTTGAACAGATTGATGTTGTGATACATCCACAAAGTATTATTCATTCAATGGTGAGTTACTCTGATGGTTCTGTGTTGGCGCAAATGGGCCAACCTGATATGCGCATTCCAATTGCCCACACTTTGTCTTTTCCTGAACGAATTGAGTCTGGTGTTAAACCTTTAGATTTTACACAATTGGCTGACTTTAGTTTCTGCGCTCCCGATTTCTCTCGTTTCCCTAATTTAGGATTAGCATTAGAGGCATCAAAAGTCGGACAAGGCGCCACCACGGTTTTAAATGCGAGTAATGAAATAGCAGTCGCACACTTTTTAAATCGAAAAATATCATTTAACAATATCGCAACACTAAATGAATTATGTTTAGAGCAGTTAGGCTCATCTAGCCCGATAACGTTAGACGATATATTAGAATTAGATCAACAAACTAGAGAAGTCGCACTCGGCTTGATCTCCCAATTATAGAGGTTATTTTTGACAGGCTTTATCTGGAATCTATTTAGTTTTATCTTAGCATTAGGTATTTTGGTATTCATTCACGAATATGGCCATTACTGGGTTGCTAAGAAAAACGGCATCAAGGTATTAAAATTTGCAGTTGGATTTGGTAAGCCAATTTATACCTGGCGTAACAAGTCTGGCACTGACTTTGTGGTGGGCATTATTCCATTAGGTGGTTACGTTCGTATGTTAGACGAGCGTATTGATGAAGTATTACCGCAAGATAAGCTAACTGCTTTTAATAATAAAACCGTATTAGAAAGAATCGCTGTTATCGCCGCAGGGCCTATGGCCAATTTCATTTTTGCCATTGTGGTTTTGTTTGCTGTATTTATGATGGGTGGCAAAGCCGTAAAACCTGTTGTTGGCAAAGTTGATGAATCGTCTATTGCTGCAAATTCAGGTGTTATGGCCAATGATGTTATTTTATCGATTGATGGACAAGAGACATCAAGTTGGGAAAGTGCAAATTTCGCATTAATTGAACAAGTTGGAAAAGAGTCGTTTGACTTAATAGTTGAACGAAACAACGACCAGACAAATTTATTAGTTAAAGCTAATGGTTGGGGAATTGAAGATGGACAAGTTCTAAAAGGGCTTGGAATTCAACCTTACAGACCAACACCTTTGCTAACACTTGCTCTTATTGCTGAAGGCTCTCCAGCTCAAGTTGGTGGCTTGCTAGTGCATGATAAATTATTGTCAATCAACGGGATAGCTTTATCAGGATGGCAAGAAGCAACTGAAATAATAGCTAGCAACGCAGAAAAAGCGATGACGGTTATTATTGATAGAAATGGACAAAATTTAACCTTAAGTATTACACCAGAGAATAGACCAACAAAAGATGGATTTAGCCAAGGTTATTTAGGCGTTGCACCTGATGTAGAGAATTGGCCAAAAGGCTATGTATTTGATGTTCAATATGGTATTTTTCCTGCATTGAAAAAATCAGTTGAACAGACTTGGTTATTTATTAGCCTAACTTTTCAAATGGTTGGAAAATTAGTTACTGGTGATATTGGATTAAACAACTTAAGTGGTCCGATTTCAATTGCTCAAGGTGCTGGACAAAGCGCTGAGAGTGGCTTAGTTAACTTTCTTAAATTTCTTGCATTAATTAGTATAAATCTAGGTGTCGTCAATCTTTTACCATTACCTGTATTGGACGGTGGGCACTTAATGTATTTTATTATTGAACTAATTCGCGGTAAACCTGTCTCTGAGAGGGTGCAAGAAATGGGCTTCAAAATCGGAGCATTTATATTAATGATGATAATGGGTATCGCCATTATTAATGATTTTGGTCGGTTGTAAACTTACTTAATTTGGCCTGTTGTAGTCAGTAGTATTGGAATTTATAAAATAATGAAACACATCGTAGTTAGTATTGTCCTTTTTTCTGTGAGTTGGTTTACCTCGGCAAATAGTCAAAATTTTAAAGTTCAAGATATTCAAATAACAGGTTTACAACGCGTTGCCTTAGGTGCCGCGTTAACCAATGTTCCTTTTTCTGTTGGTGATCAAGTTTCTGAATATGTGATTAGTCAATCTATTAAAGCCTTATTTAAGTCAGGTTACTTTTCTGATGTAAAGGTTTTCCGTAATGGTGATACTGTAATTTATCTTGTAACCGAGCGCCCAACGATTAGTGAAATAGAGTTTGAGGGCAATAGCGATATAAAAGATGAGCAACTGCAATCGAGTTTAGATGACAGTAATATTCGCATTGGTGAATCATTAGATAGAACCATAATTAGTAATATTGAAACTGGCCTGACAGACTTTTATCACAGCGTTGGTAAATATAATGCAACAGTTGAAGCTAAAATAACTTACCTACCAAGAAACCGTGTACGTCTTAATTTTGATTTTGAAGAAGGCGACGCTGCAAAAATTAAACAAATTAATATCGTAGGTAATAAAGTATTTACTGACGAAGAGCTGTTAACAAAAATTGAATCTAAATTTAATTTAGATTGGTGGCAGTTCACTTCCAACGACAGGTATCAAAAACAAGCTTTACAAGGTGATATTGAAATCATTCGTGATCATTATTTAGCTCGAGGTTACTTGAAGTTCGATATTGAATCTACACAAGTCTCGGTAGACCCAAATAAAGAAGCGGTTTATATCACATTTAACGTGGACGAAGATGAACCATATACAGTGACTGGTTTTGAGTTTATTGGTGATTTACTTGGGCAGGAAGAGTTTTTAACTAAAATAGTGCCTATTCAAGTTAACGAGTTATATGACGGTGATGTGATCACTTATACCGAAGAAATGATCACTCGATACTTATCTCGTTTTGGCTATGCCAACGCTAAAGTTCAAACTATCCCAGATTTAAATGAAGAAACCAAAGAAGTTGCACTAACTATTTCCGTTGACCCAGGCAAACGTGTTTATGTTAAACGTATAACGTTTGAAGGCAACTTTGGTACATCAGATGAAGTCTTAAGACGTGAACTACGTCAGTTTGAAGGTTCAACCTTATCTAATGATTTACTTGAAGCATCTAAAAGTTACCTACAAAGATTAAAATATATTGAGACTGTTGATTTTATTGTTAACGAAATACCAGGTGTCGATGATGGTGTAAATGTCGTATTTAAGATAAAAGAACAACCATCAGGCTCATTCCAGGCTGGTATATCATATGGTGACTATACTGGACTTGCGTTTAATGCAGCCATACAACAAGATAATTTCTTGGGTATGGGTAACCAAATTGGTCTATCAGTTAATACGTGGACGGCGCAACAAACCATTTCATTAAATTATACAGATAATTACTTTACAGATGATGGTGTGAGTTTAGGTGGTCAAATTTCTTTCAGTAATTATGATGCTTCCAAAGTAAACTTAGTTTCATATTCACAGAAAAAAGTCGTAGTTGGACCAACCTTAAGTTGGCCTGTAATGGAAAATAATCGTATTAATGTCGGATTGTATTATAACAACCTAGAGTTATCCCAATTGCAGCCTTATGACCAAATTAAAACATTCTCTGATTCATTTTTAGACCCGAATAACCCAGATGCTAAATTTAAATTTGAAAATGTAGAAGCAAGTCTTGGTTGGAGCCGCTCTACACTTAACCGTGGCGTATTTCCATCAGATGGTTCAAGTCAATATCTAGGTATGAAAGCGTCTATACCAGGTTCAGATGTTCAATACTATAAAATTAACTTTGACTCTAAATTTTACTTTCCACTCAGTCAAAGCCATAAGTGGACTTTCTTAACGCGTTTAGAAATGAACTATGGTAACGGTTATGGCAAGTTAGATGGTAATGATCAAACACTGCCATTTTGGGAAAATATGCAACAACGTTCAACAGATTTGCGAGGATTTGAAAGTAATACTATTGGCCCTAAAGGTATAATTAGAACCAAAAGTCGTGTTGCTGGCGGACCTGATGCGTTCGGTGGTACAAGTACTGTTGTGCTTGGTGATGATTTTGATACTATAGCTACGACATATCGTGCAACTGGCGGTAATGCCTCATTCTTTGGTGGTTTAGAGCTAATAACTCCAACACCATTTTTGAGTGATGAGTTTTCAAATTCAGTAAGAACGTCATTCTTCGTTGATGCGGGGAATGTATGGGACACTGAGTTCGATTTGGATAATTATTCTAATTTATCTGACTCGCAACAAAATGTATTAACCGATTATTCTGACCCTGGGACTTATAGATCGTCAGCTGGGATGTCAATACAATGGTTATCCCCAATGGGACCTATGGTCTTTACTTGGTCTAAACCAATTAAACAATATGACGGTGATGAACACGAATTTTTCAGCTTTAACATTGGAACCACTTTTTAATTAAAGGTCCTACAATATTTATGGAGTATAAAATGACAATAACAAAAAAAGCTTTATTAGGATTAGTTGCAGGTATTTTCTTTTCGGCCTCAGCGTTCGCTGAAACAATGGCTGTGGTAAATATGCAATTAGTAGCAAGCAAAATTCCACAAACTGCGGCAATGCAACAAACATTGACTAATGAATTTGCTGGTGCGACTGAAGAAATTCAAAAGCTTGAAAGTGATATTAAATTCAACATGGAAAAGTTCCAACGTGAATCTATGACAATGAGTGATGAGCAAAAAACAACTTTACGTACTCAAGTTGAAGAATTACAGAAAGCATATCAAGCTAAAGCACAGCCATTAGAGCAACAAATACGTCGTCGTCAAACGGAAGAACGTAATAAGATTTTCGCTCTAATTCAACAAGCTATCTCTGCTGTTGCAGCAGAAGATAAGATAGATGTTGTATTAAATGCACAAAGCTTAGCATTTGCTAAACCTGAATTAGATATTTCAGAAAAAGTAGCTGCGAAAGTTAGTAAATTAAATTAATCTAACTTTAATTTAAAAAGTACATTTTAAAACCCACTATAGCTCTATAGTGGGTTTTTTTAATTTATACAGCATACTAAATCAATTAGAGTATTATATTGCCCGTTGAGCATTAGAGGAGCGTTTATGTCATATCAGTTACAACAACTCGCAAAAAAAATTACAGAGCTTTCAGGTATTACCGTGGAGATTGTTGGAGACCCAACAACAAACATAGATAAAATCTCGACTATAGATAAAGCGGGTAGCAAAGACATTACATTTTTAGCAAATGCTAAATACAAAAAACACCTAGAGAATTGCTCAGCAGGTGCTGTGATCCTTGCAGAGAGTGAACTCGATGCATGGTCAGGCTCTGCATTAGTTATGTCAAATCCATACGTGGGTTTTGCGGTCGTTGCACAGGTTTTGGATAATACGCCACAACAGCCAATGAATATTCATCCATCCGCGGTGGTTTCTTCTACCGCTAAAGTGTCTAAGAATTGTTCGATTGCAGCTAATGCTGTGGTTGAAGATGATGCGGTTATTGGTGAAAACGTACAGATCGGAGCAGGTTGCTTTGTCGGTCGGGGTACAATGCTCGGCGATAACTCAAGAGTGTGGCCAAATACTACGATTTATCACGGTGTTACATTAGGTAAAAACTGTACCGTACATTCCAATAGTGTAATAGGTGCAGACGGTTTTGGATACGCTCCACAGTCAATTGATGGCGACCAGCATTGGATTAAAATCCCTCAGCTAGGTGGCGTCACTATTGGTGACAATACCGAAATCGGAGCCTCAACAACAATTGACCGTGGTGCAATTGACGATACAGTTATTGGTCAAGGTGTGATCATAGATAACCAAATTCAGATTGGTCACAACGTATCAATTGGTGATTACACCGCAATTGCTGCGGGCACTATGATAGCGGGTAGCACTAAAATTGGTCGTAATGTGACTATAGGTGGCGTTTGCGCTATCAGTGGTCACCTTACCATTGTCGATAAAGCGTTTATCACAGGTAGAAGCTTTGTTATGAAAGATATTAAAGAAGTTGGGGTTTATTCTTCAGGAATGCCGGCAACAACAAATAAAGAATGGCGCAATAATACGGCTCGATACAGAAAACTCACTGAGTTATTTGACCGAGTTAAAAAATTAGAAAATAAGTAATGTGGTCAGAATGCCTGAGCACATATAAAAGGAGATTGCCTTGTCTGAGCAACTAAATTCGTTTGAAATTGAAGAAATAATGTCTTATCTACCACATAGATATCCTATGTTGTTAATAGATAGAGTATTGGATTATAAAGTTGGCGAGACGCTACACGCAATCAAAAATGTAACGGCTAATGAACCTATCTTTACCGGACATTTTCCAGGCAGACCTGTATTTCCAGGTGTTTTAATACTAGAAGCTATGGCTCAAGCAACTGGTTTGTTAGGGTTTAAAACCATTGAAGCTCAAAAAGGTGAAGTTGATCCAAACGAATTGTACTTATTTGCTGCAATCGACAAAGCTCGTTTCAAGCAGCCTGTAGTACCTGGCGACCAAATTCACTTCCACGTGAAGTTTATAAAAGAGCGTCGAGGTATTTGGAAATTCAGCGGGGAAGCGTTTGTTGATGGCAAATTAGCGGCTTGTGCTGAAATCATGTGTGCTCGCAGAGTATTGTAAATAAACGTTCTGTTAAGAAAATTAATAAAATAGGTAAACTCCCAGTTTACCTATGCTAATTTTACGTTAGAATATAACGAATTGATAAAAAATAGTTTTATCAATTGTTTGTGAATAACTAACAGTTGAGAAGTTGAGAGTATAATTTGATCCACGAATCTGCGATTGTATCCCCCAGTGCCAAGTTAGGCAAAAACGTTTCTATTGGACCATGGTCATATATAGGCGATGATGTAGTGATAGGCGATAACACAGTTATCCACTCTCATGTTGTGGTTAAAGGCCCTTCAATCATTGGTAAAAACAACCAAATTTTTCAATTCTCTTCCGTGGGAGAAGATTGTCAGGATAAAAAATATAATGGCGAACCTACTCGATTAGAGATAGGCGACAATAATATTATTCGTGAAAACGTGACTATTCATCGCGGCACTATCCAAGACCAAAGTTTAACTAAAATCGGCAGCAATAACTTGCTCATGGCTTATGTACATATTGCCCATGATTGTATGGTTGGCGATAATACTATTTTTGCTAATAATGCGAGCATTGCCGGACATGTACATGTTGGTGATTGGGCAATATTAGGCGGTATGGTTGGTGTTCATCAATTTTGTCATATAGGTGCTCATAGTTTTTGCGGCTTAAATTCTATGGTAGTTAAAGATGTGCCTCCTTATGTTTTAGCGTCTGGCCAAAGTGCCAAGCCTCACGGAATAAATTCCGAAGGTCTTAAGCGTAGAGGTTTCTCTTCAGAAGATATACTTGCGATTAAACGTGCTTACAAAGAGTTATACCGTAAAGGAAACTCTGTAGATGAAGCATTAGCGAATATACCAGATGCAAGCGAAGCTATTACGGCATTAAAACAATTTATAATCGACTCGCCACGAGGCATCATACGTTAATTAAATAGCCTAGTTATAAACTGGGCCTATCAAAGAGCAAGTATGAAACAAATAAAAATAGCAATTATTGCCGGAGAGCATTCGGGTGATATTTTAGGCGCTGACTTAATGTCGGCGCTTTTGGATCTTGCCAAACAACAAAACCAAGAAACGTCTATTGTATTTAAAGGCGTTGCAGGTCCTAAAATGATGGACTTAGGTTGCGAGACTCTATTCGACATGGAAGAACTTGCCGTTATGGGCATAGTCGAAATATTAAAACGTCTGCCACGATTATTAAAAAAACGTAAACAATTGGTATTAGACTTACTAGATTGGCAGCCTGATGTTGTTATTGGTATCGACGCGCCAGAATTTAATATAGGTTTGGAACTCGCCTTAAAACAGCATGGCATTCCAACAGTGCATTATGTTAGCCCATCAGTTTGGGCATGGCGTCAATCGCGAATCCATAAAATCAAAAAAGCCTGCGACAAAGTATTAGCTTTATTGCCATTTGAAAAACAGTTTTACGATGATCATAATATGCCGTGTGACTTTGTTGGTCACACCATGGCAGACCAAGTACCGCTAGAAGATCAACAACAGACATATCGCGAAGAACTCGGGTTATCGGTCGACGATAAAGTACTCGGTGTGTTACCGGGCAGCCGTGGCTCTGAAATCAAACTATTGTTACGTCCGTTTTTAGACGCAGCGCGAGAACTCAAACAACAAATTCCAGCGCTTAAAATATTAGTGCCTGCGGTTAATGAAAACCGTGGCGTGCTTATTGGTAATATCATTAATGCAGAGTACGCAGACTTAAACGTAACCCTGTCCATTGCTAACGCAAGAGCGGTAATGGCTGCATCCGATGCCGTGTTATTAGCATCTGGAACTGCAACGCTTGAAACCATGTTAATGAAAACACCTATGGTGGCAGGTTATAAAGTAGGTTGGTTAAGTTACCAAATATTCAGTCGAATGATAAAAACGCCGTACTTCACATTACCTAATTTATTAGCACAAAAGATGATAGTGCCTGAGTTAATTCAAAATGACTTAACCACAGACAATATTATAAAACACATAAAACCTATGTTGTGGGAACCTCAAACGACATTAAAACAAACGTTTACCGACATTCATCAATCTATCAAACGAGATGCCAGTAAACGAGCTGCAGATTCTATATGGCAGTTAATCGATCATAAGAAGCCAGTTAATGACTCAAGCAAATAAAGGGGCTGAAGCATTGGTTAAAACAATGGATAAAACAGCGGCTAAAGCTGTAACTAAAACAACGACAAAAAAAGCAGAGAAAATATTTCCTGAATATATTTACCCAGACTACCAATTAATTGCAGGCGTTGATGAGGTTGGTCGAGGTCCTTTAGTTGGAGCCGTTGTTACTGCTGCTGTGATATTAGATCCCAATAACCCTATCGAAGGATTAACGGACTCGAAAAAATTAACTGAGAAAAAGCGTGAGTCTTTGTCGATAGAGATTAAAGAAAAGGCGCTAGCTTGGTCTATCGCTAGAGCTGATGCACACGAAGTTGACGAACTTAATATCCTACACGCTACTATGCTAGCTATGACTCGTGCGATAGCGCGTTTACCGATTCAACCTGAGTTTGTATTAATCGATGGTAATCGTTGTCCTGAATTACCTATGCCGTCTGAAGCTCTGGTAAAAGGCGACTTACGAGTTGCTGAAATTAGCGCCGCGTCTATTTTAGCTAAGGTGCACAGAGATAACGAGATGAAAGAACTCGATTTAGTTTACCCAGAATTTGGTTTTGCCAAACATAAAGGTTATCCAACAAAATTACATTTTGAAATGCTTGCTAAATACGGTCCAACCCCTCAACATAGACAATCATTTAAACCTGTTAAAGATGCACTTGGTTTAAAATAATTATTGCAGCACTATTACAGTGTCAGCGCCGTACTATTGCAGTATGGAGCAGTGCTAGCGGCGTTAATATCAGCTACATAGAGTCTAAATAGCACTTAGAACAGCAGCTAAATTTAAGTAATACCGTCACTAAATTGTGACCAATAACAGTGATAACTATTAATAAATATGTCAGAAATCAAAGCTTCCAATACTGATCCCAGTAATGATCCTAAATTCATACATCTTAGAGTTCACAGCGATTACTCTATGATGGATGGTGTCACTAAGGTTAAAAAAATCTTAGCGAATGCCGCCGATTTAAAAATGCCAGCGATTGCATTAACCGACCAAATGAATTTATGTGGTTTGGTTAAGTTTTACCAAGGTGCACACGGTTTAGGTATCAAACCAATTATTGGTGTTGATGTTTGGGTTCAACGAAAAGACGATGAACCACTATTTAGATTAACCTTGTTAGCCAAAAATAATGCTGGTTATAAGAATATTACCGACCTTATCTCAAATGCCTATTTAAAAGGCTCTGTGCGTGGTAAAGCGATTATTGAAAAAGATTGGCTAATCGCACACAAAGAAGGTGTGATCATCTTATCTGGTGCAGACCAAGGCGATATAGCCTTTGGTTTAGCCAAAAACAATGTCAAGTTACTACAAGAAATTATCGAGCCTTATCAAACTCATTTTCAAGACCATTTTTTTATTGAAGTGAATCGTACAGGGCGTCCTGAAGAACGCATTTATAATGATCAAGTATTAGACTTTGCTGAGCAAACTGGCTTTCCAATTGTTGCCACCAACCACGTGGTATTTATGTCGGCAGAGGATTTTGACGCTCATGAAATTCGAGTCTGTATCCATCAAAAGTACACGTTAGATGATAAGAAGCGTCCCAAAAACTACAGCCCACAACAATACCTTAAAACTGAAGAAGAAATGTGTGAGCTATTTGCCGACATTCCTTCTGCGCTACAAAACTCAGTAGAAATTGCAAAGCGTTGTAATGTCACGGTTAAGCTTGGTGAGTACTTCCTACCAGCTTGTCCTACCGATGGCATGTCTGAAGCTGACTTCTTAATAAAAATCTCCAGAGAAGGGCTAGAAGAGCGCTTAGTCTTTTTATTCCCAGATGAAGAAGACCGTAAAGTAAAACGTGTTGAATACGACGAGCGATTAGAGATTGAACTTGGCGTAATCAACGAAATGGGCTTCCCTGGTTACTTCCTCATCGTTGCTGAGTTTATTCAGTGGAGTAAAGATAACAATATTCCAGTTGGACCTGGCCGTGGGTCAGGTGCTGGGTCTTTGGTTGCTTATGTATTAAAGATCACCGACTTAGATCCGCTTGAATTTGCACTTTTATTCGAACGATTCTTAAATCCTGAACGTGTATCTATGCCGGATTTCGACATCGACTTTTGCATGGAACGCCGTGAAGAAGTAATCGATCACGTGGCAGAATTGTATGGCCGTGATGCGGTATCGCAAATTATCACCTTTGGTACGCTAGCGGCAAAAGCCGTTATATTAGGCGTTGGTCGTGTACTTGGTCATCCTTATGGATTTGTTGACCGTATTTCAAAACTCATTCCAACGATACCAGGCACTGACTTAAAAAAAGCCTTTGAACTAGAACCTCAACTAAACGAACTATATAACAGCGACTCTGATGTAAAAGAGCTGATTGATATGGCTCGTAAGTTAGAAGGCGTGACTTCTAATGCCGGTAAACATGCCGGAGGTGTGGTAATCGCGCCAACTAAAATTACCGACTTTGCGCCTTTGTATTGTGATGATGAAGGTAATAACCCAGTCACTCAGTTTGATAAGAATGACGTTGAAACAGCAGGTCTGGTTAAATTCGATTTCTTGGGTTTACGTACTTTAACTATCTTGCAGTGGGCCATAGAAATGGCCGATGCAAAATTAGCTAAAGCAGGCAGAAAACCTATTGATATAGCGTCAATAGATGTGGCTGATCCAGCTTGTTTTAGAATGTTGAAAAACGCAGAAACTACCGCGGTATTCCAGTTGGAATCCTCTGGTATGAAAAGTTTAATCAAACGACTAGAACCTGATAACTTTGAAGAAATAATCGCACTTGTTGCCTTGTTCCGTCCGGGGCCGTTGGACTCTGGCATGGTAGATAACTTTATCTTACGTAAAAAAGGTGAAGAAGAAGTTGCTTACCCAGATCACGAATATCAGCATGAGTGCCTTAAAGAAGTATTAGAGCCAACCTACGGCATCATTGTTTATCAAGAACAAGTAATGCAGATAGCACAGGAAATGTCAGGTTACTCACTTGGTGGCGCCGACATGTTACGTCGTGCTATGGGTAAGAAAAAACCTGAAGAAATGGAAAAGCAACGTGCAACGTTTGCCGAAGGTGCCAAAAATAACAACATAGATCCAGAGCTAGCCACCAAGATATTTGATCTGGTAGAAAAATTTGCGGGTTACGGTTTTAATAAATCTCACTCAGCCGCTTATGCGTTAGTGTCTTATCAAACGTTATGGATGAAAACCCATTTTCCGTCTGAATTTATGGCTGCGGTAATGTCTGCGGATATGGATAACACAGACAAGATTGTGACCTTAGTTGATGAATGCGACCGCATGAAACTAGTGATTGAGCCACCAGACGTTAACTCTGGTTCATACAAGTTCACAGTCAACGAACAAGAACATATTATTTACGGCATTGGCGCAATTAAAGGCGTGGGTGAAGCGCCGGTTGAAGCTATTTTAGAAGCGCGTGAGAAAGGCGGTAAGTTCAAAGACTTATTCGACTTCTGTGCCCGTGTTGATATTAAGAAACTCAACAAACGTGTAATGGAAAAACTTGTATTAGCCGGTGCTCTTGATCAAATTGGTCCTGCACCACATACACAAGGCCAACGCGCGATTATTATGGCCACCTTGGAAGATGCGTTAAAAGCCGCGAACCAAGAAGCGAAAAATATAGATTTAGGCCAGTCCGATTTATTTGGTTTATTAGCGACAGATGACGCCGATGTACAACAAAAATTTAAACCCGCGACTTTATGGCCAGATAAAAAATGGTTACAAGGTGAGAAAGAAACCTTAGGTTTATTTTTAACGGGTCATCCAATTAATGAATATCGTAAAGAGTTACGTCATTACACTAAGATAAAACTGTCAGAAGTCACACCAACACGTCGTGACCAAACCGTTACCCTTGTTGGCTTGGTGATAGATGTAAGAGTTTTGGTGAACAAAAAAAATCGTCAATGGGCATTGGTTAAAATTGACGATAAAAGCGGCAGATTAGACTTAAGATTCTTCCCAGAACAGTACGATATGTATAAAGATCAGCTGCAAGATGGAAAAATAATCGTCGTTTCTGGACAGGTCAGCTTTGATAATTTCAGTGACGGCAATACAATGACTGCTCGCGATGTTATGTCGTTAACTCAGGCAAGAGAAAAATACGTTAATTGTATTAACCTGAATGTTAATAGTGTAGAAAAGGGTAATAAAATACAGCAACAATTAAAAAAGCTGTTATTACCTTATAAAGATGGCACAACTCCAGTTCGTATTAGTTATGAAAATGAACTGGCAATCGCAGAGATTGAACTAGGAACCAGTTGGCGAGTTAATCCTGATGATCAACTTTTTGTTGATATTAAGGAAGCCTTGGAAATTGATCCTAACTTAGAATTCTAATGGGTTGTTATGTCAACGATATGACAACTAGTATTAAATATTATCTGTAGACCGGTGGAAGTATGAGTCTTAATTATCTTGAATTTGAACAGCCAATTGCTGAATTAGAAGCAAAAATAAATGAGCTGATGAATGTTAACCGTAGTGGCGAACTTGATTTAGGTTTGGAAGATGAAATTTCAAACTTAAAGAAAAAGAACCATGAACTGACCAAAAAAATCTTTGGCGACTTAGGCGCTTGGCAAGTAGCACAAATTGCTCGTCATCCTTTACGTCCTTATACCAAAGATTATATTGAACGTATCTTTACTGAGTTTGATGAATTGGCAGGGGACAGAACCTACGCTAACGATTTAGCTATTGTTGGTGGTATCGCCCGTTTGGACGATGAACCTGTCATGATCATAGGTCAGCAAAAAGGTCGTGATACGGCTGAAAAAATCAAACGTAATTTTGGTATGCCAAAACCTGAAGGTTACCGTAAAGCGTTACGCTTAATGGAAATGGCAGAGCGTTTTAATATGCCTATTATCACTTTCATTGATACTCCAGGTGCTTATCCTGGTATTGGCGCAGAAGAACGCGGCCAAAGTGAAGCAATAGCACGTAACTTAAAAGTGATGTCAGGTTTAAAAGTACCGGTTATCGTTACTGTTATTGGTGAAGGTGGTTCTGGTGGCGCACTCGCAATTGGCGTGGGCGACAGAGTTAACATGTTGCAATACAGCACTTACTCAGTTATCTCTCCAGAAGGTTGTGCATCAATTTTATGGAAATCTGCAGAAAAAGCACCACTAGCTGCAGAAGCTATGGGCATTACCGCACAAAAAATTAAAGATCTAGGTTTAGTTGATAATTTAATTGAAGAGCCACTTGGCGGCGCTCATAGAGATATGGAGCTAATGGCGGCTAATTTAAAACAACGTCTTAAAGAAGACTTAGCTGACTTAAAAGCTTTGTCTACAGAAGAGCTATTAGACCAACGTTATGAACGTTTAATGGGTTACGGATATTTATAAACTGGTGAATACTAGTTTATAAAACCGTAAGCACTTTTTATAAAGTAGCCTTAAAAACAAATCTTTGCGATACTTCGTAATTATTGATCAAAGCCATCATTTTAGATGGCTTTTTTGTTTGTATTTTATAGCAGTTACATTATTGGAATAACCTAAACCGTGAATTTAGACTGGCAACATTTACACTCTTTTGTAGAACAACATTTTGCAAAACAGCACTTTATAAAACAACACACTCTTGAGTCAGAGCTTGAACATGCTCATGAAAAACCAGATTTTGTTGTTGCGTTAAGTGGTGGTGTCGACTCAATTGCATTATTTCATTTGTTTTTACAACTGCGCGAAAACACTGGAATTAACTTTAGCGCAATACACGTTAATCACGGTCTAAGCCAATACGCGCAACAGTGGCAAGATAAGTTACAAGTACTGTGTGATCAAAAAGACGTAAGGTTAATCGTCCAACAGGTGAGTATTCAAGCGCAGTCCAGAACCTCGTTAGAGCAACAAGCGCGCGACGCCAGATACCAAGCCATTGCCAACGCATTAAATACACATTCAATATTGTTTACCGGCCATCACCAGTCTGACCAAATGGAAACGTTTTTATTACGCTTAATGCGTGGTTCTGGCTTAACTGGACTTGCTTCCATGCGTGAGGTTAGTTTATTTCCGCACCTTGCGGGTAGACAAAAACAACTTAAGTTAGCGAGAGCCTTGTTAAGTGTCCCTAAACAAAGCATTGTCGATTTTGCCAAAACTCATGACTTAACTTGGGTTGAAGATGACTCCAATAGCGACGAAGCTTTTGACCGTAACTATGCCAGATTATCTATCTTGCCTCAGCTTTTTAAGCGCTGGCCGTTAGCGGGAAAATCAATAAACACCAGTACCATATTGTTACAGCAGGAACTGGACTTACTCAATGAATACGTTGAGCAAGACTATTTAGCGTGTTTAGCTAAAGGCTTTAATCAGCAAGCTGTATTAGATATTAATTCGTTGACGGACTTGTCATTAAGCAAACAAAAAGCGGTAGTGCGCATGTTTGTTTATCGTCAAATTAATACTTATCCAGCGCTAACCATTTTAAATGAATTGCTGCAGCAAATTAACAATTTAAATCCAGACACCAATATCCACTTAAAAGTGGCTGATAGCTTTTTAAAAACCCACAAAACCCATTTGTACTTAGTTAATGACTTAGCTAACGCATTTATAAAAGAAGCTAACGGTTCAAGTACACGAGACTTAAGTGCTGTTGAATTAATGGTTAGCAGTGGCAAATGGAGCGTATTACCAGAGAATATGCTTTATAAAGAGATAAAAGTTGAGGTTGCTGCTGAGCATACCGCTGTCATTAAATGGGCGAGATTTAGCGAGATGTTTCAGCCGCATAAAAACTCAGGTCATAAAAAATTAAATAAATATTTAAAAGAAACCGGTTGTCCAACATGGTGGCGTGATCATATTCCATTGGTTTATATTAATGGTGAGTTGGCCGCCATCGCAGATATTGCCGTTTCAGCTGAGTGTAAATATAAGGTTAGTGTTGAAGTTAGGTAGGTTGTTTTAGTCGTATAACTGTTAAATTGCGTTTAGCTGAACTTTAAGGTTTCGCCCCTCGGCGAGTTACCTTTTTGCAACAGCCCAAAAACGTAACCCAAAAAGGCCGCCCGTCACCAAATATCTAATTGTATTAAATAGTAACTTTTACCTTCAAATACGGAAAAACATTCGTCCCTGAATATTTTCCTCAATCGGGCATCCATGCCCGCTCGATTTGAGAAAAGTTATATTCAATACAGATATTTTAAAGTGGGGCTAAAAGCAAAAGCAAAAGCAAAACGAACCTTACGGTTCGCGAGCAATAAATTGACTTAAACCTTTGCGGAAATTAGAGTGAGTGTTTGCGTTATGTAGGAGATGGAATTAAATGGAAGTACGGAAAAATAAGAACGAGAATACATTCGATAAAATAGCACGTTATGTAGTTCCAATTTCAGCCGTATTTATTGTGATCGTATTTATTGGTTTTTGGTATTGGGCTGAAATTACACCAGATCAAATCGGTCAAGTAGGAGACTTGTTTGGTGGGCTTATAAATCCATTCTTAACTTTTTTAACTGTTCTACTATTAGTTTACTCGGTCCGCTTTCAAGTTGATGAACTAAAAGAAACCAGAAGTGAGATAAGTAAATCAACCTTAGCCCTAGAGTCGCAAGATAAAAACTTATCAATTCAACGATTTGAAAATTCATTTTTTAAGCTACTTGAACACTTTGATAATTATAGAGCCAATATTGAATTTATTAAATACGGTAATGTGGAATATCAAGGTAAGCAAGCCGTTGAACATTATTACCGTAGTTTTCAAAATACTTATCTTAAAGTAGATGTAACTAAAGATGACGACTCGAATCCATATCAAAAGAGAACGATAGTTATTGATGATTCCACTAAATCAAAAGAGGGTTTGAATACAAAGTACTTAAACTTCTATGAAGATACCTTTGGTGAGGCATTTGGTGGTTATTTCCGTATCCTTTATAATATTTTGGAGTTTGTGGATAGTAGCGTAAATATTGAGAATAAATCTTTTTATACCAAGCTATTAAGAGCTCAGTTATCAAGATATGAAGTGCTCATTATTTTTTATAATTGTTTGAGTTCATTTGGAGATGAAAAATTATATCCATTGGTTAAAAAGTATAAGCTTTTAAAACATATAGAAACAAAATTTTTACCTTCTGAACATATCCACTTTCTAAAGGAATTAGAATAGTCTTAATTAGCTGTATCAATTAACTTAGAAAGGCACTTTGAATTATATTTAAAGTGCCTTTTTATATGTGATTTATTAAAGCTAAAGTTAGAAATACGCAGAATATAAACGAAACACACCAAAAAGAATAAGAATTGGAGCTGCTATTTTCCAAACGGTGCCAAATTTATTACGCCACTCTTCTGATTTCATTTGATCCGGATTCATTTGAACTTTTCCTACTGCTGCAAGGTATAACCAAATACCAGCCAGTAACGTTAATATTCCACCCATTGAACTATCCTTTTATAGAGTCTCAGGCTACTAACCTTCAGCTATTCTGTTAATTAAAATATACAATATTTTACTTTAACTTAAGATGCAATAAATTCTAACGGCATTATAAAATTGATTAATTGAGTGAGGTATTGGTGTTTTATTTTCCTTAAAGCCTTAAAGCCTTAAAGCCTTAAAGCCTTAAAGCCTTAAAGCTGCTTTATTTACTTACAACTTACAACTTACAACTTACAACTTATGGCTTATGGCTTATGGCTTACAACTTACGGCTTACCGCTTCTTTTAAAAGAATAAATCTCCCCCATCTGTTCTTCACTAAGCGACTCTACAGTCTTTATATTATTCACTGGAATTGATTCTGGGTCTGGGTATTTTGTTAGTACTTTTTCCATGCTGTCTTCTCTAATGAGATGCAGCATTGGGAAGGGGGCTGTGTTGGTTAGGTTCTCTGCGTCGTTTGGTTCTGTGCCGTCAAACTGGTAGTTGGGGTGGAAGCTGGCTAGTTGGAATGTGCCGCGGTAGCCCATTTGATCTATTAACATGTCGGCGACATCTAACACATGTAAGTAGTCGGTAAAGTCTGTTAAAAAGTTTGGGATGACGATGACGGTGGTGTCGGTTTGTTCTGCTGGTGTATTGGTTAAAAAATCAAGTTCAGCGAGTAAATCGTTTGTTAAGTCGTTGCTGTTATCAGCTTGTGAGATGACTAACTTTATTTGATTGTTGGCACGTGGTTTTTTGGCAAAAGGGCACAGGTTTAAACCAATAACGGCTTTGTCTAACCATTGCCATGTTTGTGCTTCAGCGTCTTCTATTTGTTTATTGTTATTGTCGTTCATATAAATCGCTTTGATTATGTTAATAAGTTAGCTGAAACTGTTTTGCTAAAATTTGTTTGGTGAAGCTGGTTCTCAAATAAAAGCCTTTTGGTGGGGCTTGAATCGGTTTGCCTTGTTGGTTAAACGCTTGAGTTCGTACTGAGCTGTCGGCGGCTTTTGGTCTTAATTGTAACGCTTCACCGTGTAATGCCGATATTTTGTCGTGATGGCCAAAGGTGATCAATTCCATCAATTCTTCCCAGTCTGTTTGCAATGTTGTTTCTTGCTGTTCATCCATTTGCCATAAAAACGGGGTAGCAATTTGTCTTAGAGGTACGGGAATATCACGCTCTGCAATAATGGGTACCCATAAAACATGGCGTAGTTTTTTATAAATGGATGACTCACGCCAGCTAACTGGTTTGGATTGTGTTAAGGACGCCACCGACACAAAGGTGGTTTCTAGCGGTTTGCCTTCACGATTTATTGGTAAGGTTTTTAATTCCACACCGAGTAACTGAAAATCAGGCTCGGGTAAGTTGCCGGCGCTTGCGCCTAAATAGGCTTCCAGTAATTGACCGGGCCAACCTTTTTCTACTTGTAAGTTCTCAGGAACTACAACATTTAGCTCTTGTGCAAGGTCACCTAAAGTTAACCCCGCGATTAAGTCTATTCTTTGTTGGAGTTCTTCAATTGTTTTTGGTGGTGGAGAAAAGTTCATTAATTAACCAAGTAAACCAATTATTATGCGACAAGGGATTATCTAATTAACTTTAACACGATACCAGCTAAATTTTGGTTTGCTCTAATGGCTCCTTTGTGGAAGAATCAGAGTATATAAAAAAGAATAATAACAGGTGAAACTGTGATTGATGCCGAAGGGTTTCGTCCCAACGTAGGCATCGTGATTTGCAACCACAAAGGCCAAGTTTTTTGGGCTCGTAGATACGGCCAACATTCTTGGCAGTATCCTCAAGGTGGGATTGATGAGGGTGAAACGCCTGAACAAACCATGTACCGAGAGTTAGAAGAAGAGGTCGGGTTAAAGCAGGATGATGTTGAAATCCTTGCTGTTAGTAAAAACTGGTTAAGATACAGGTTGCCTAAACGACTTATCCGTCGTGAAAGTATGCCGGTATGTATTGGCCAAAAACAGAAATGGTTTTTATTACGACTTCGTTGCAAAGAATCCGATGTAGATTTATTAAAAACCTCTCATCCAGAATTTGATGACTGGAGATGGGTAAGCTATTGGTATCCAATTAGAAATGTCGTGTCGTTTAAACGTGATGTTTATCGCAGAGCAATGAAAGAATTTGTGAGCGTTGTGATGCCATTTGTTAAATCAAATGCTGGTAAAGGTGACTCTGGTGGCAATAAGCCAACAAGCCACCGCCATAAACGTCGTGGTAATAAGTCGCCTTATAATAGGAATAATCAAAATAAACAACGTGGATAGTTCTGCCAGTTTTTATTAATGGCTTTGTTGTCCTTGGCGTTTTGACTACAAATTATGTTAAATGATTTAAGAAGCATTACTCATTCATTTGTTCAGGAGCCATCTTTAGAGATGGCTCTTGCTTCTCTAGTCACTGACATAAAAAGTGCTCTAAATTCTGATTGTTGTTCCATTTATTTAGCTGAGTCAGATCAAAGCATATTACGTTTACAAGCCACTGACGGGTTAAACCCTAAAGCTATTGGTTTAACGCAAATGAGCTTTGATGAAGGCTTAACTGGCTGGGTTGCTCAGCGCGAAGAACCCATCAAAATCCACAATGCCAAACGTCACCCACGATTTAAAAACTTTCCTGATGTACAAGAAGATGAATTTACTGCCTTTTTAGGTGTGCCTATTATCCACAGACGCCAAGTCTTGGGTGTTATCACTATCCAGCAGTCGCAAGCTCGATTTTTTGACCGAGACGAAGAAGCCTTTCTTGTAACTTTAAGTGCGCAATTAGCATCATCTATTGCCAATGTCAGCTTGAGGATGAAGTCAGAGTCAACTTATGTTGAACATGAAAACAACGCTTTAGTGTTAAAAGGTGTGTCGGCTTCATCGGGTGTTGGTATTGGGCATTCTTACTTAGTACAAACCGAAATTGATTTGTCAGATGTTTCTTTACGAAAAGTGTCAAATCCAGAATTCCAAAAAACACGTTACTTTAATGCGGTAGAGGCCACGCGTGCTGACATTAAAAAAATGGCGGAACGCATGTCGGCGCATCTGCCAACACAAGCGTTAGCGATATTTGATATTTATTTACAATTATTAGAAGACGCGAGTTTAGGTAATGAAGTTGTAGAAAAAATTGATAAGAATTGGTGTGCGGTTTCATCACTTAAAATTGTGGTGGAACGTTATGTGTCTGAATTTGAAAAGATGGAAGACCCTTATATTAGGGAACGTGCTGTTGATGTTAAAGACTTAGGCCGACGACTGCTAAAACACTTAACCAATGCGTCGTCTCAACACAAAACGATTCCACTTGCGGCTATTATTATTGCCGAAGAAGTTACCGCGTCCATGTTGGCGGAAGTACCAAGAGATCAAATTAAAGGTATCGTTTCCATTAAAGGTGCGGAAAACTCTCATGCAGCTATTATGGCAAGAGCATTGGGTATTCCTGCGGTTATGGGATTACGAGATGTTCCGTTACTGCAACTTGATGGCGTAGACATCATAGTTGATGGTTACAACGGACAAGTATTTACCTCCCCTACCGAAGCGATAGTTGAAGAGTACAAAAATTTAGAGTCGGAAGATTTAGAGTTTGCTAACCAGTTAAAACTAGAGTCGGACGAAATAGTAGAAACGGCAGACGGTAAACGTATTTTCTTATCTATCAACTCAGGAATGGGCTTTGATGGCGAGTTTGCAGAGCAAGAACATATAGAAGGTATTGGCTTATACCGTACCGAATATCCATTTATGATGCGCCAGCGTTTTCCATCGGAACAAGAGCAACAACTCTTGTATCAACAAGTTCTGAGTGACTTTATTGGTAAGCCAGTTGTTATGCGTACGTTAGATGTTGGTGGTGATAAACAGTTACCTTATTTCCCAATCATTGAAGATAATCCATTTTTGGGCTGGCGTGGAATTCGATTAACGCTGGACCATCCTGAAATATTTTTAGTGCAAATTCGCGCTATGATCAAAGCCAACGTATTTACCGACAATTTACATATTATGTTACCGATGATCTCTGATATCGGTGAAATTGATGAAGCCCGCAGATTGTTTAATCAAGCGTACTTAGAAGTTCAAGACGAGCTCAGAGATGCTGACGCTGGCGCTGTTGTACCAAAACCTAAATTTGGTGTGATGCTAGAAGTACCATCTATGTTATTTCAGTTAAGGCACCTTAAAGGTAAAGTCGACTTTTGTTCTATTGGTACCAATGACTTAACTCAGTATTTATTAGCGGTTGATAGAAATAATGACAAAGTCGCTAATCTATACGATGCATTTCATCCAACCGTATTAAACGCGATTAAAATGATTGCCGACGTCACCAAAGAAATTGGTATTCCATGTAGTGTTTGTGGTGAATTAGCAGGCGATCCCGGCGGCGCTATGTTGTTAGCGGGTATGGGCTTTACTCAATTAAGTATGAACACCAAAAACTTATTACGAGTTAAATGGGTACTGAAAAAAACCAATTCAGAACAGTTAACTGAATTAGCCGATGACGTTTTAAATTGTATTCGTCCGGATCAAGTTAAATTTAGAGTGAACCGATATATGTTAAATATTGGTGCCGCAGGTATATTACGAGCTGGTAAATAACGTAGACGTGAAGCAGTTTATTAAAAGCACGGTTTACCTTCAAAATAGGCAGTACAGATTTTGTTAGAGATATTATACATAGCCCCAATACTTGGCATAATTGCAGGTTTTTTGTCTGGATTATTGGGTATTGGTGGTGGGATAGTCTTAGTTCCTGCTTTATTGTATTTGTTGCCTTTATTACCCCAAGTTAATTCAGATAATGTCGCTATTATTGCAGTTGCAACGTCATTAATGACTATTGTGGTCACCGCATTTTCATCGGCCAAAAGTCATTATAAAAGAGGCAATCTGCATAAAGAAATAACATTACCAATTGCTGTTGCTGTAGCAATTAGTTCGGTTGTTGCCCCTTATGTCGCGATTTGGATGGGGAGCTCCTTATTAACCAGCGTGTTTGCCATTTTACTATTTGTCTTAGCGCTGCAAATTGTCACTGGCAGAAAAACCAATGCAGACGTTGATAAGTTACCGTCTAATAAAGTATTAGCGTTCGGTGGTTTGTTTACTGGCTTTTTAGCCGCTATTGCTGGTTTAGGTGGCGGTGCCATATTAGTTCCTTACCTAACCGTTGTTGGCGTAAATATTAGAAAGTCGATTGGCGCAGCGGCAGCATGTGGAATGATAGTGGCTATTTTCGGTTCCGTTAGTTATTTCATTAGTGGCCATGGTTGGACTGACAGCAATCAATTTGCCGGTTATGTGCATTGGCCAACCGCGTTAGTTATTATGTTGTTCTCTTACTTTACGGCTCCGTTGGGAGTAAAAGTAGGGCATAAGTTAAATCAAGTTCAGTTAAAAAGAGTGTTTGCCATCTTTATGATGGTGGTCGCCACTAAGTTATTATTTGATCAGTTAGCCTAAGCATTAGCTTGAACAAATAGTTTAAAAGATTCATTTAACTGTAAAACAGTCGTGTTTAAGTAAAGTTAATTAAAACTAAACAGTTTATAAAAATAAAGTTGAGGTTGTATTCGTGTTAGCAGATCCTATTATTTTCCCAGCAATTGACCCTATTATTGTGTCGTTAGGGCCAGTGGCAATCCGTTGGTATGGTTTGATGTATTTAATTGGATTAGGTTTTGCCTATTTCTTAGCAATGCGTGAAGTGAAAGCTAACCGTTCTCCATTTACTAAACAGCAAGTTAGCGATCTAATCTTTTATGGATTTATGGGCGCAGTACTAGGTGGACGTCTGGGTTATGTGTTCTTTTATCAATTTGAGCTGTTTCTTCAAGATCCGCTGTATCTGTTCCAAATCCAACAAGGTGGCATGTCATTCCATGGCGGGTTGTTAGGGGTCATATTTGTATTGATCATGTTTGCTAGAAAAACCAAACTAACCTTATTTCAAATTGGTGACTTTGTTGCGCCATTAGTGCCTATCGGATTGGGCGCTGGACGTTTTGGTAACTTTTTAAATGGTGAATTATGGGGCAGAACCACGGATGTTCCTTGGGGGATTGTATTCCCAGGTGCAGGTCCATTACCGCGTCACCCGTCACAACTGTATGAGTTTGTGTTAGAAGGTATTGTTTTATTCATTATTGTATTTTGGTACACCCGCTCTAAACGCGCAGTTGGCTCTGCTGGTGGATTGTTCTTATTAGGTTATGGTTGTTTCCGCTTTATTGTCGAGTACTTCCGTCAACCAGACGACCATTTAGGTTTATTAACCTTAGGTATGTCGATGGGACAGTGGTTATCATTACCTATGGTATTTGCCGGCGCAATTGTTATGGCGATTGCGTTTAAGTTAGATAGCAAAAAAGCACAATAGTCTTTAGTTGCGAGAAGCGAGAACTGAGCTGCGAGTTGTGAGAAAGGAGTGGCGAGTAAAAAGATAAAAGAACAATAGTTTTTAGTTACGAGGGACGAGCTTCGAGTTGCGAATAAAGAGCTAAAAGAACGATAGTTACGAGTTACGAGATAAAGCGACAAATAAGCTATTTATACTTGCAAAGGCTGATAATAAAATTAACTTTACGAAACTCGAAACTCGAAACTCGAAACTCGAAACTCGAAAC